>CBDFML010000012.1:0-1743436 GCA_965249645.1 Alphaproteobacteria bacterium | reverse complement strand
TTCGATGCTGACAAAAAACTACCTGTTGTGTACTACACCCGTCAACCCACAATATGTAGAAAGTTGCTAACCCGTTGTCCGCGCTTGCGAATTCGTCCGTTCGTAGCCGTAGTGAACGGCCAGCATGCCAAGCGCCGTAATCAGCACGCCGGTCGCCAGATGGATATGTACCGGCCGGCCGTTCCAGCCCTGACTGAGCGCCCACTCGCGCAGGCTGTGGCCGAGACCGGCCACGGACCAGACGCAGCTGCCGCCCGGACTGGCGATGCCGCCCAGCGCTTCGAGGGCGCGATACACCCGCTCGCGCGCCGCGATCTGGTTGTCGGAGAGCGTGTGTTCCCGATGACTTGCCGAGACACGGATCAAATCTCGCGGCGGGGTGGCGTCGTAGGCGGCGATGGTGAAGTGGGCCTCAAAGTCTCGCGCCGCATCATGCATGGCGGCCGTGATGGTCCCGGCCTTGCGCAGACGCCCGAGTGTATCGACGGCGCGGGCATGGGTGACGGACCGACCCTCGGGGTCTGCCTCGGACACCATCTCCGCCTTGCGGCCGCCGGACAGGCGCAGAACCTCCGGCTTCGAGCGCGGGACCCGGGCCTTGCCCTTGGGAACGCGTTTCCTGCGTTTAGCCACGCGCCGCCCTCTCTTCGGGCCGCCGGCCGTAGAGTTTCTCGCCCAGCTGTCGCACCAACTCGCGCTCAGGCCAGGTGAGACGGCCGTCCTCGGCGGCGACCACCAGGATGCCTTGATCGCGCCAGCCCTCGCGTTTGACTTCGTCGACCGGCCGGCGCTCGCCGCCATAGCCCTCAGGCCACCACCTCACCGTGTGATCTCCCGCAGGCACGCGCCATAACCGAGAACGTCGACCAAGCTGTCGAGGTGTTTAGGGTCGTGGGCGAGCCGCGCCATCTTGAGGTCCATCAGGCAGAGCGCCACCTGGGCCGGTGTGACCTTGATGCCCAGCACCTGCGACCAGCGTGCCGCGATGTGTTCGAACAGGTCCTCAGGCGCGCCGTAGTCGGACCGGCGCTTGTCGACCACCGCGGCCGCGTGCTCGAGCAGCATGGCGCCGTTCATCGTGCACCCGCCCGGCTCTCGATCGCCCATAGCAGCAGCGCGATGGCGGCGGCCTCGTTGTCGTCGGCGGGTGCGAAGCCGCGCTCGCGCACCGCCGCGATGACGGCCGCCTTGTCCGCATTACCCTTGCCGGTGACGTGACGCTTGATGGTGCCGACCGGCACACCCTGGTAGGGAATGCCGTGGTGCTCGCACCAGGCGGTCAGGATGGCGAGCCAGCCGCCGTAAATCTGGCTGGCGCTGGTGCCGGCGTGGCGGCGGACCTCCTCGAGGTAGACGGCATCGATACCGCCGGCCGTGTTCTTGACCTCGGTGAGCCAGCGCTTGAAACGCAGAAATCGCATCCCACCGCCGCTGAACCGGTCGGAGCGGAACGAGACAGTGCCGCTGGCGACGGTGCCGTCCGGCTCACGGAGCGCCCAGCCGGTGATCGTGCCGAGATCGAGGGCAAGAATGGCGCCGGCGTCGAATGCGTCAGCGTCGTACGCGGCCGGCACCGGGGGTTCAGGCGCCGGGCAAGCGACACCGGCGTTGCCGCCGTGGCGCGCCGCCGGAAGCACAGCGCGGTTCTCAAGCGGTGGTTTCTTGGGCAGAGTTACGTGAGCCATGGTGAACTCCTTCGATCGGGGTTGTCGTGGTCAGCGCGGCGGCGGGGAACTTCCAGGAACACCGCCGCCACCCGCTCTTAAAACGGAATCTCGTCTCCCTTCTCCCAGTCGATGGCGGGCTTGGCGACGCGGCGGACCGATGCGCCGGGAAAGACGCGTTTGGCCTCGAGCGCGGTCTCGCCCAGGGCATCGATCAGGATCGCGATCTCTTCGAGGGTGAACACTCGGCATTCGCGGCAGACGTGGTGCGCCTCGGCCTCGCTGCGGGTGAGCGAGACCACCTCGCCCGAGCCGGGCAGCACGCATTCCCAGACCTCGGGCGCGAGCGGGGCGTGGCCGTCCTCGGTGGCGGCCTTGTCGAGTGCGTCCCAGGCCCGCTTCATGCCTTCGGCCTGGGCGCGAATATAGCTTTCCCGATCGGTCTCGATGGCGGCGTCGAGCTTGTCCTTCTGGGCGTCGAACCTCGCTCTCAGGAGATCGCTCACCAGCAGTCGCAGCCGGCCGACGCCCCATTTGCGCTCCATCTCGTGGGCGATACGGTCGAGGCCGTCGAGGATGGCGCGGATCACGTAGTCCGATGGCGCCATGGGATCGGACGCGGGATCGGCCGTAACGACGGGCGGGCGAGGTCTCGCCCGGGTCACGACCGGGCCTCCTGAGAGAGGGGTTTCGGAGCGATGTGCGAACGCCGCCGGGCCCCAAGGGGAGGTGGGAGCGGCCGCGTGAGCGGCGCGCCACCACCCCCTTTAGGGGCGCACACGTCGCACATTCGCACACGCAGGGAATCCGGGCGTGTGCGAGACCCGTGTGCGAGTGTGCGGTCGCACACTCGCACATCCGCAGAAATCCTTGTGTGCGGCCGTGTGCGACGGCTCGTACATGGAATATGATTCATCCTCAACATGCGGCCTCCTCGGCGGCAAATTCGGGCGGTTGGGCCGCGATGTCGGCGGCCGATGCCGGCGTGGCGAAGCGCTTGAGCGTGACCGGCTTGCGCCTCTCGTCGCAGGTGAAGCCCTGGGACGAGCCGTTCTTGACGATGCAGATATTGCTTCGGCAGGCGGCCATGATGGCATCGCGAAGGGTCTGGCTGACCCGTTGATGACCGCCGCCGTCCGACTGTCGGTATCTTGCAAAACGCTTGTCGTCGCTCCACGCGAGCAGCCTGGCCGCCGCGTTCAGGGTAATCTCGGGATCGCCCACGCGCGCCAGGAGACAGGCGATGACCGTGCGATGAAGATCGTCATCGCCGTCATCGAGCTCGGATGTCTCCAGCGCCTCCGGAACCAGGACCCCGACTTCGTCGTCGTTGGCGATGGTGACGCTTTCGCGGCGAAACCAACGGGCCCTGTCGGTGATGAGCGCGACATTGGCCTTGGCATCGTCGAGACGGACATAAAGGCGACGGTCCTCTTCCGCGACGCCATGGCGCTCGGCGTCCCTGGCGCTCATCGAGAACAGCGTCTGGACGATGCGCGCGACGCCGGTGAGCGCGCTGGCGCCGCGCGCGGTGTTCATGTTGCCGGCGTGCCCGTCGCTCGAGCCCTGGGGCGGCTTGGCCGTGTGGTGCACCAGCATGACGGCGCAATCGCCCTTGCGGGCGATCTCCCGGAACATCGCCGCCACCGCCTTGATCTCGGCGTTCGCGTTCTCGTTGACCTCGTGGGTCTCGACGAAGGGATCGACGACAAAGAGGCCGATCCCGTGCTCGCGAACCTGCGATGCGCAGGCATCGACATCGGGAAGGCGGATCACGTTGCCCTCACGGTCTGCCCGGGCCACCAGAAGCGGCCGGTCGGCGCCGCTGTTAAGCGCGAGCCGTCCCCCTACTTCATCGAACGGGATGTCCCAGTATTGCAAGACGGCGGCGAGCCGCCGCTTGAGCTCGTCGGCGTCATCTTCATTGTTGTAGATCCAGGCCTTCGCCTGCTCATGAACATCCTGGCCGGTGATCGCGCACCCGGTGACCACGGCGACCGCCTGCTCGATGCCGAGGGTCGATTTGCCGACCCCGGGCGGCGCCACCTGAACGGTGACGCTGCCGCGCAGGAGCGAACGCCCCAGCAACCAGCACCGGCGCGGCAACATAGCGACGTTGAGATTTTCGATGAAGGAGGCCTTGAGCGGCGCCTGAACCTCCTCCGCCCGGCCGACCTCGTGGGTGGGGTTCGGTGCGTTCCACTTCGCCCGCCCGCCTCCGATCATGCGGGCGACCTCGCGGCGGGTCTGCTCGATGGTATAGCTCGGCAGCGTGAGCGCCTCGGCGGCGGTCAGGATCTCGTCATCGGACCAGCCGCGGGCGATCCAGTGGCCGGTGAGCCGAACCAGGTTGTTGTGCCAATGGTCGCCCGCGCGGATGGCGGCGAGGCAGGCCTCCACCGTCACGCCATCGAACTCGGAGCCGATATTGAGGCCGTTCTTGGGCGCGGGGACCGCCTCTGGGCCGGACAAAGTCTCCGTTTCGGGTGGGAAGGCCTTGGCGAGCTGGCCCGGGTAGTATTGGCGCGGCCGCACATCGTCGAAGACGAGGAACTCGGTCCGCTCGATGACCCGGCCGGGCTTGACCGGCCAGGCGATAGAACCACCCAAGCGCAAGACCCGGCTCGGATTGACGACCGACGCATCGCCGCCGAGCGCGGCCGCCAATGCCCGGTTCTGGCGCTGGCAGGCTTGCGGATCGCGCTCGGGCGTTTCCTGCCGCCAGAGCATCTGCGCCCGGACATGCGGATGTCGCCCGGTCACCACCACCGCGGTCGGTGGACAGCCCCGGTGGCGGTAGTTGATCCGGGCGGTCGCGATCACGTCGTCGTCGAGATCGACGTAGAAGGCGGTGAGCGCCAGGAAGTCCTCGTCCTTGCAGCGGCCGAAGGGGGCGATATCCGGCTTGCGCAGGGCCTGGCCGACATAGATGTTCTGACCAGGCACCCGGTTCTCGCTCAAGGCGCGTTCGACCAGTTCCTCGATCTCGTCGGTGCCGAAGATCGCGGCGTGCCGGAGCCGTCCGCCGTCACGGTCCGTCCACGCCAGCTCGATCCTGCCCTCGTGGCATCCGTCGAGATCGCCGCCGAACAGATGCTCGAGGTGGCGTAGCATCTGCGCGGGGTCGGGCTCGATCATGGGCTGGACGTTGCTGTCGGTCATTGTGGTTGCCTCGGGCGTGGACGGCGGAAGACGGACGCCCTCCACCGCATCGCGCCCTTCGCCCGATCAGAACTCGGACTCGAGCAGGGGATCCGCCGCCGGTGCGGCTGCTGGTGCGGCCCCTGACGCGGTTGCAGGCGGGACGACATGGGTGGCCTGCGGCCTCGGTGACGCCTCGCCATGCCAGATGTCGGTCGCCTCCACCGGGCTCTCGCCGGGCAGCTCGGTGGGTCGGTCCGCCCACTTCACGAGCTCGAGCTTCGGCCGATAGTTGGTGCCGTATTTGTCCTTCATCGGTTCGGACCCGGTGCAGGCGATGATGGGCACCTGACCCGGATGATCGGCGCGTCCCTCCTCGAAGGCCTGGTAGACCTCACGAATGGCGTTGCTCATGTGGATCGAGGCGCTGGAGAGCTCGACCGCGCCGGCGAAGAACTGCCGGCTGTAGGCCACCAGCACGAAGCCACGCTTGAAGCCCTCGCCGGGCGAAGGGGCGGCACGCTCCAGCGAGGGATCGATCACCCGTTCGGGCGCCTCGCCCTCGCGGAAGCGAAGCCAGCCGGTGGCGATATTGGCGAGATCGGCGGCGAAGGTGGGCCGGGCAATCTCCCGGTCGCCGTCGTCGCCCTTGACGAACCACTTGTCCGCCTTGGCGTTGTACTTGGCATAGGGCTTGATGGTGCCGCTGGCACCGATGTTGAGAGGCATGGTCGTTCTCCTTTGCTCTCGGGGTTGATCAGAATCCGTAGACCGCCGTGCCATGGGCACGAGTGATGGCGTTGTTCCAGTAGAAGCGGTCGTAATCGGGAACCAGGAGGCCGGCGAGCTCGTGGGCATCGCCCGAGGTCGCCAGGAACCGGCCGAGCCGGATCGCTATCTGGGTGAGCGCGTCGAGATGCTGGCGGACCTCGTCGGCCGAGAGCTCGTAGACGGCGACGGCGCGGCCGTCCTTCTTGCCCTTGCTCGGCTTCACGTAGGCCAGGCGAGAGCCGTAGTTGCCATGCGCCCGGGCGTAGAGTGCCGCCTGGCGGCCGTGGCTATCGCCGATCGCCGAGGGCAGCCGTTCGGCGGTCTTGAGATCGACGATCAGGCCGTGCCGATCGAAGCGCCAGTCGATATAGCCGATGACCGGTACCGCCACGGCCTCGAGCATGACGCTGACCTTCTCCTGATAGGCCGACGGCACGCCGTATTGCCTGAGCTCCTCGAGGCCATGCGCGACATAGCCCGCGAGGTTCTTGGCCTCGGCCTCGCGCCTTTCATCGGGGTTGAGTGCCATCTCGCGATGGAAGGCCCGCTCGGCGACCGTTACGCAGGCATCGAGCGGCAGCGACGGATCCATGAGACCCATGTGGATGCCGTGCTCGGCGGCGCGGCCGCGGGCGGCGGGGGCGCCGATCGGCGAGCGGCGGCCGAGCAGGCGCTCCATGACCCAGAGCGCGGGCGCCGCCGCCCACAGATTGAGCGCGCTCGGCGAGAGATGATCGATGCCGTGGCGCTCGAAGGGGTTCTCCACCATCACGCGGCCCTCCTCGGGCTTCTGGAGCCATGGTGGCGCGCTCGCGGGGTCTTACCGGCCTTGATCGCGAGATAGCTGAAGTCCTCGGGCCCATGGCGGCGCTGAACCAGGTGAACCAGGTCCTGCTCAGCAGCCCTGAGCACGCGTGTCGCCAGGCGGTGCAGCGCAGCGCGCGCCTCGTTATCCGGCGTGTCGGGCTTTTGCTGGCGGTCGACGCAGAGATGGCCGCGGTGGTATTCGATCCGACCGCCGAGACGGGCGGTTTTGAGCCAGGTAGCGAACCCGTCCGAACGCAGGGCAAGCGGGCGTGGCGGCGACACGAGGTCCGGGACTGTCGGGAGAGGGAGCACGCTCACGGTCGTCACGCCGTCCGCGCTTTCGCTCCGACGCCGTGGGACGTGAACAACGACCCGCTGGGCTCTGACTGGCGCAATCGCTCTTGTTCGTATAGCTCGACGTCTTCCAGCCGGTAGACCACGCGGCCGCCGATCTTCAGGTACGGCAGGCCCTCACCGATCGAGCGCCAACGCTCCAGCGTGCGTGGGGAAATGTTCCAACGGTCGGCGAGTTCGACCTGATTGAGATGCCGGATTGTTAATCCTTCGATCGTCATCTTTGAAAATCCCTGATCATTTGTCGTTCGGGCTGCTCGCGTTTCTTGCTGACCATCCCGTCGTTCTCATGGATGAAGGCCAGAATCCGGTCGGCGGTTGCCAGGGTCGGGGAACGACCACGGCGCAAATTCAGCACGAGAGAAGGGTCTCCGACCGCCTGGCGTCCGAATTCCGTGGGCTTGAAGCCGGAGCGTTTGAGAAACGCCTCGACGGTCGAATGGAAGTGTTCGGTCAGCGTCTTCATGGTAGGGGCATTCAAATCTAATGATTCCTATTGCGTCAATTGGAAAAGATTGTTAATTACCTAATTCCAATCACGGAGGAGGTTCGCCATGGATCTCGACCCGATACGGCTAAGGGTCCTCAAGCTTGTGAAGGATCGGACGCCGCCAACCGACATGAAGGCCGCATCGATCGCCATGGGCCGGAACGCGGCCTATCTGCATCAGTTCGTCTATCGTGGAACCCCGAAGGTTCTCTCCGAGGACGATCGCGAAGCGCTGGCGGAGCATCTTGGGTGCGAGCCCAACGCGCTTAAACACAAGAAGACGCCGCCCCGCAAACCACGAAGGAAGGTCGCGCCACGTGAAGGGCGAGTGGGTCCGAACGCGATCGTCGCCACGCCGGAAGGCTACATGGCAATTCCCGAGATCGACGTGCGCGCTTCCGCGGGACCTGGCGCCTTAAACGAGGGCATCGAAGAAACCAGGGAAATGTGGTTCTTCCCCGATCCTGTTATTCGGCATGAGTTCCGGGCCAGGCCGGCCGACTTGCGAATGATCACCATTGATGGCGATTCCATGGAACCGCTCCTCGCCAGTGGCGACCGCATTCTGATCGATACCAGTCAGCGGATACCCGTTCCGCCCGGGGTTTTCGTGATCTGGGATGGCCTGGGGATCGTGGCGAAGCGCATCGAGCACGAACCGAATTCCGCGCCGCCCAAGGTGATCATCAAGTCGGTGAACCCCGAATACGATACCTACGAGCGCGACGCCGAGGAGGTCCACATTATCGGCCGCGTCGTCTGGACCGCGAGGCGACTGTGAAACAGCTTGGGCGTGAACCGATTCTCCTGAAAGAGAGGCCTACTGGTTCATGGGCGGTGAGGTCAGACGGTGTCGTCCTCCCGTGCCACGATCGCCGCAAGGTGGTCTGCCGGCTTCTCGTTCAGCCGTGCTGGAACCGTTGACGTCGTCCATTTCGTCGAACCCGGCCCAGGTGAAGAAGACCATGGAGCGGCTGTATTCGAGGTCGAGGCTGGCTCGCTTGGCGTCGAAGGCGATCTCGCGGTGGCCATCCGCTCGAATGGTCATCATGGCCGGCTCGACCAGATCGAAGTCCCAACTCTGGGCGCAGATGGACGAACGGAGTCGCTAGATTTTTCATCTATTCGGCCGCTACGCCAAATAACCTTTGAAACCCAGCGTTGGCCATTAGATCCGGCATTGCTGCTCTCATCGTCTTGAGAATCAGGCAAAGCGTGTGCCGATGTTGGGGTTGCACCCCGTCCTGTCCCACCACCTGGTTGAGAATCTGAAGCGTCACCTCCGGATGCCTCCTGGGCTGTACGCTGTCGTGAAGGCGATATAGGTCTCCTTGCGTGGGTTGCAGGTAGTTCAACGACCAGGCGGCTGCTTCTGGAAACGCGTCGCCACACGCTGCGAGCATATTTAGCATGCCGTTCGACGTTGCGGCCGTATTGCGGGCGGCTGCAGGTGGCCAATATCTCTCAAGCCAGGGACCTACTTTCTCGTGCCAGACCTGAGCTTGCTCGGCCGCCTCTCCGGTCAGGCGTTGCGTCAGGCACTCGAGGACTGTCTTCAAATCCTGCTCCGTCATCGAGGCCACAACTCTGCGGAGTTCTTCTTGGGCCAGCTCATTGGGAGCTTCAAGGCAGATCGCCATGAAGATCATCGTGAGATTGTGCTTTGTGCGCGCGCCTACCTCGCCGTCTCTCAGTACTTCGAGGAACGGCTCCTTGATCGCCTGGAGCAGGTCGGGTCCGATAGTCTGGGACCATCCGTAGGCGTACCAGAGATTGGTCGCCTCCGCCGAGACCCCCAGGCTCAGAAGCGGTACTAGCCGTCTCTTCGCCCAATTCTGGTCCACCGCAAACAAGTACGGCAATTGCGTCGCGAGCATCACGCGGCCGAGGTGTCCGCGCGGGTTAGTAGCAGCAATCGCATCGAAGTACGGGCGCACGGGTTTCGGCAGGCCATCGCCGGCTTTAGGTTCGTACTTCAGCAGTCGAGACAACGCTGCATCTGCCAATTTTCCCGCCGGATCACCCAATGCATCGGTGATCGGGTCGTTCGAATCGACAATCTCTGCGGATTCTCCCATGCCGAGCGCGTTCCATGCTTTCGTCCAAAGTGTTTCGACTTCCTGCTCTCGGTCCGTCTCGTACGCGTTCGCTAGTCCCTTCACGAACTCCGCCGCTGCCGACCCGGCCCCGGCGAAGAGTTCGTCAGGCGCCTTGGCAAGAATGTGGGCTACATGTTTCTGCAATCTGGCATTGGGCTTCCGCCGTTCAGCCGAATTGGCAGCGGTCCACAGGACCCACTGCCAATACATTGCGGGCCATTTGTCGTCGGACGTCAGCCGCCGTAGCGCCCTCACGGCCTTCACCGGCTTTGCCGCCGCAAGCCCGCGAAATGCCTCTTGTTGAATGCGCTCGTTCTCAAGCGCTGTCGCGACATCGCCGACGTTTCCATCGAGCAGATCGTCGGGCGCCAGTTCCTCTTCGCCGATCCATCGTACGGGGCCGTGCCATACGATGAACTCGTCCCGCTCAATGGGTTCGCCTTGAGCAGGCGGTTGGTACTCGCTGGCTAGGTTCCTGGCCTTCCTGTCGAGCTGTGCTCCCGATGAAGCGAGCTTGTGAAGGCGTAACGCTTGCTCTCTGCGGATACAATCGTCGTAGCCGGGAGGCAGTGTTTTTGGCTTGGTCTTCGGTCCCGCGTGAATGGCGCGCACTATTTCGGTGCGCACACTGCGCGGCAACCGTGACCCTGCCCGTCGGAGGAAGCGCAGTACCTCGCGACGGAGTTCGATGTCCCACACCCCGGGTTTACGACCCGAGACGAGCAGTTTCTTGGCCAAATGGATGTCGGACTTCGGATTCTCCGTAAGGGCGTGAAGAGCCAATCTCCGAAACAGTGGCCGCTTCGACAGCGCCCAGCGGTGCAATAGGTTGGCTGCTTGCGCTCTGTCGCTCCCTGCCAACGCTCGATAACCCTCGCGAACCAAGTCGATTAGGTGGTTCAACCCATTCTCATCGCGACGTCGATTCTGGTCATGCGTCGCAATCGAAGGTCGGTAGAGGGACGAATCCGGATAGACCCCATCATCCTCCTGCGCCAGAGCCAGAGCTTGGTCCAGATAGTCTGTCAGCCTTTCCGCATATCGTGACAGAACGCCTTCGTTCTCGAGAATCTTCTCGACCTGGTACCGGGAGTCCTCATTGCCGACCGCCAGCTTTAGATGACCGCACGCCTCGATTGGTGGGACTGGGCGGTTCTTGCCTGTGACGTGCCGCTCGAACTCCAGGCGCGGGGTGGGGCCCGGGACTGCGATGAGGCGCGGTGCCACACTCTCGATCGCATCATCTTCGATGCATCGGCGCTCGGTGTCCGAGGCGACCCTTGCATATTGAAGGGAACTGAACAGAAACTTATTTTTGTCCTTCGGTTGATGGTTCGACACGACGGTCCAGAGAAGCCTCAACTTCGGCGCGATGTGCCTACTCGGATGGCCCAGCTGGTTTTGGACCCCCTGCCGCAAGGTTGGGTGCAGGTGCCCCCCGTTTCGCAGCACCCAGGCGAGGACTTGGGGCACGTGTAGATGGCGCGCTATCCAGCGAGCAAGGTGCCTCCTCGTCATGTCGAGGTTGTTGGGATTCTCTGACTCAAACCCCCTGTCTACGAGCCGCACGAACGCGGCGGCTTCGTCCCCTGTGCCCGCCTGCGCGTTCGCAGGAGCGCATTGGAGCAGCCCCCCTTGCGTGAACATCTCAAGCCATCTCTCGATCTTCGGATAGTCGTTTTCATCCTCGATGGGAGGGTCTAAGACCAGCGCCTCTGCGGCAACCGGGTCTTCCAACGCCCAGATCATTCGTTCGACCACGGGATCGTTCGGTCCAGCCGGCATTTTGGAAATGCCGTTGAGCGCAATTTTGGAATGGGCCTGGAAGGGGTCGTTTCGGAACCGCGCCCACTCCATCAGTGTCTCGGCGAGAAGACGGTGACCATCCGAACGCTCATACAGGATCGGTTCGACGTTCTTTGCGAGCCATCCATTCCGTGCTCTCTCGATCCCCTCGCGCGAGCCATCGTGATCGGCAAAGGCGTAGGCTTCCGCGATTCGCGCGCCTTTGTCGCGTTCCGCGGCCAGCGCATCGACCAAATAGGCCATCACTGGATCATTGACGCTGTAGCCCACGAAGAGGACGGTGAATTCGCGGAACAGTTCGGCGACGAATCGTGCCGCCCATCGCTCGGTCAGATATGCACGCCCGAAGTCCGCTGCCGTAAGGACCAAGTTCGAGCCGTCGTCACCTTCGACGATCCGCCCATGCAGGTGCACTAGACTCGACCAGCTGTGCCGCTTCGGCACCGGCAGTTTGGGAGCCGCGTCAACGAGGGGTATGTCCGGCATGGCTTCGACAAACCGGTTGTCGAAGTTCGTGGTAATCAGGCGAACCCCGTGTTCGGTTCGACCCAGTTCGATCAGTGCCTTGTGGACATTGAGTTCACCGAATGGCGGTTTCGAGAGGCGTTCGATAACCGTGAGCCGCAGTGCCTGGGGTCCGAGGCGATTCGGTCGCTCCAGTAAACCAAGCGCCTTATCGAAAAGGGGCCGTCTACGGTTTTCGTCTGGCTCATCGCAGTCGAGGGCCTCTGCCTCGACCGCGTCGGGGACCATGCCGTTCTTGGCGTATACGTGCTTTACGAGTTCCGCGAAGCTGGGAAGTTTGGAGTTCCCATCCATCGAAACGCCGGCGCCGCAAAAGAAGACAACGTCGCCGCTGTCGGCCTCATTCATGACGCTGACGGGAATTCTTGGACCGTTGGACACCAGTTCAGGCATGACGGGTATTCTCCACTCTCCGGCGTGAGTGAAAGAAGTTCATCGAGCAACCGAGAAGGACTTTTTAAAGTCGGCGTCCAGCTCCGGCTCGTCCCATTTCCGGGCGACCGCCTCCCATCGAGCGATCGCATCCTGAAAGCGCGGATCGTCTGCCAAGAGGTGAAACGTGTACAGCCGGTTGACGACCTGCTTCATCAGATCCTGCATCGTATCGTCTCCAAAATGCGAAACCTCGGGCCATGGGATTTTCCGCCCGTCCGCGTCGATGACCATGACATCCGAATAGTCGCCCGTTCGGGTGACGGACGTCAGTCCGGCGTGGATATCCTCAAGCATGGTGTTGCGGACGCACGTCATGGCCATGACCTTCGCCAGATTGGCTGCAACCCGTGTTTCGTTGTCTTCATTCATAGTCAAACTGCATCGGCAAAACGGCAACAAACCTAACCCGACACGGGTTTTCAAAGCCAACCGCTCCTCTCGTGCGGGCCTCGGCGCATAGAGCACCGCATCAGCCCCTCCGACCGCACAGCTCACTCGGATATCAACCACCGGCACCAGAAACTGTATTGCCCACCGTTGAAGAACCGACCTACGCTGTTGATGGGTTCCGGTCGGCCCTTCAACTAAATCCGCGCGCCCAACTCTCTCTTAAGCGGTGGACCACCCGATGGGGGCGGGCCACTTTTTTGGGACGGCCAACGCGATGCAATCAATCGTCAAGCTGCTGCTAATAGAACATCATCTGAGTTGGATGACGCCTACCGACTTGCGTATGCCTTCAACCTTCATCTTGTATCCACCAGCAGTCCGATAAATGAGAACGTCAGGCATGAACGAGTAATGATAGTGGTAGTAAAACTCTATCTGCTGCCAAATTTGCCTATTCATTAGTTTGACAATGGTTTCGCCATCCCACCCCTCAAAATCTCCGTCTATTCGAGATTCAATGACATCTATTGAGTCAACTCGTGATTTTCGCGAAGGAGAATTAAGATTCGTTTCACCGACCTGTTCCACGTCGAGGTTACGTCCATCCACCAACATCTTTCCAATTGAAGGGCACATGACAACGGTTGGGTAGTACGCATACAAATACTCGTACTCATACTTGACTTCCCACAGACTCCCATCTGAGAGCTTGAATATTTCTCCGTCATTGCCCATGAATGGATTTGGGCTGAGTATTGAGGACGTGTAGCACTGCTGCGCCAGTGCTGCGTTCGTGATGAGAATAAGTACGCTTGTGAGGATAAGTTTCTCCAAGATCTTCATGCTCTCCTCGTAATCTCGGGCGGCTCGAGGTGGATCTCTGTTCGTGACTCCTCCGACCATCTTCGCTGGCGCCTTGTCTCTGCATGCTGTTTGGGAGCGACCGAACGGACGGGTGCGATCACAGTCTGATCCGTCCGCCGTATTTCTAGCGGTGCGGGAGACTTCTCCAGCGATGACACATTTGTTGAACTCAGAGCACACTTCCATTCACTAGCGCGTCGATCCGGTCGGCGACCCGTTGCGCGGGCGCGCGGAGCTGGGCGATAGTCCAGTCGGCGGCGTAGCCCTCGGTCACATCGTTGGGCCGCGCATGATTGACCAGCCGCTTGGTCAGCGCCGTCGGCAGCATGAGATCACGTTCGGCGACGGTAATGAAGCAGTTGCGCAGCCCGTGGAACCAGAACTTGGCGCCGCCGGCCTTGGTGATCCGGGCATAGAGATGGTGCGGGTCCTGGACATGGCCCGACGTGCTGGTCGGGGAGGAGAAGACCCAGGAGCGGATGTTCTCCGGCAGCTCTTCGCCTTCCGCCCGGCGGCGATCGAGGATGGTTTCCAATTGCCGGGTGATGGGAAGCTCCAAAGGTACGCCGGTCTTGGTCTCTTCGACCCGGAAGGCGAGGGACCCCATGTCAACCCGCTCCCATCGTAGGGTCAGCACTTCTTCGCGGCGCATACCGGTATAGAGACCAAACCATAACGCGTCGCGGATCGCCGGGTTGTTCACTTCCGCCTTGATGCCGGCACGCCAGCACGGCAACACCTCGTCAGGGGCGGATATCTTTCGCCGCGCCTTGCGATGGAACTTGCCGCCGCCGGCCAGCCAGAGATCGACTGGATTGCGCAAGCCGTCATGGTCGACGCAGGGACGGCGGTAAATCGAGCGCAGCAGGGACATCGACCGGTTAGCCGGGGACCAGCCGTGATCCTCGGTGATGCGGTTGAAACGGGCTTCTACATCCTGGCGGCCGATCGCGTCGAGCCGACGCACCAGCCAGTCGCCAAGATAGCGCTTGGCCTCGTAGCGGTAGAGTTCATCGGTGCGCTGCGATCGGTTGGGATTGGCCGCCATGTAGCCATCGAAGGCATCTTTAAGCGTTGGCATGGCCCGTGATTCCGTGCGTTCGCCCGCTGGATCGTTGCCGTCGGCGACCTGGCCCAGGAGCTTCTGAGCCAGACGCCGCGCATGATCGGGGGCGAGCTTGCCGTACCGGCCGAGGACCACACGCTTGTTGGGCGCCTTCCGACCACCGTCACCGGCGCGATAGTTGGCCAGGAAGGACTTGATACCGGACGGATATACGCAGACGCCGAAGCCGCTCAACTTCTCGTCCCAGGCGATCCAGGGCTTGTCGGCGGTCTCGAGAGCCTCGACGGCCCGCTTCGTGAGCAGAAGTTTGACGTTCGCCGTACGCTTTACGGATGGTGTTTCCATGCCGGCGATCATCACACGCTCGCCACGCAAACTCAACACCAAACTCAACACCAGAAATCAAAATCGCGCGTACTATTGCGCAAGCCTGACAGGACTGGATGGTTGATAAACCTCACAAGACGCTGATAAAGCGGTATTTATACTAACATAAGCGCGCGGAAGCGAAACGTAGCGCAAACGTACAGGTGAGTCTCATAACCTGAAGGTCGTAGGTTCAAATCCCACCCCCGCAACCAAAAAGGCCCGTAACTTCAAATAGTTACGGGCCTTCTCATTTGGGGTGTCACGACACCGCCGCCACGACTCCGCACTATCTCCGCAAATGGCGCGGCGACGAGTGGCGAAGAATGGCGATCTAAGTCCGGGCGCACATCGGAATCACAGTGCTCCACCTTGTCCGAGCCCAGTACCGTGCGCATGACAATTCCTGGGCTTCTTGACCCGGTGCGCTCGCCGACGAGTTCGCCATCGAGAAGGTGCGCTGGTTCCTGCCCGAGGGGATGATCCGTTACGAGGGCGATGCGAGCTCGGACGATCTCCGCATACTCATGGCGCGTGGGAATTCGATGGGACCCGAGCTGCGCGAGCGTGACCGGCTGATCTCCGCCAATCCCCACTACGCCGACTACACATGCGACATGGATGAAGCCCAAATCGTCGGCAAGGTGCTGTGGATCGTGAGACGAATGTGACCCGGCTCAAACGCTTCCGAGCGGGCTATTCATCACTCGGGGGCAGTCTCAAACATTGCTTTTTTGGCCAAATTAGCCAAAACTATCGCTTGGTAATATGGGGAGTGCGATGAAGACCCTGACGGCGAAGGATGCGAAATATAGCTTCGGACGGCTGATCGACCTTGCCCGTGCCGAGCCGGTGACGGTGGCCAAGCATGGACGTCCTGTGGTCGTGGTCATGGCGATTGAAGAGTTTGAGCGGCTTAAGGCACTAGATCGACGCGGTGCCACGCCAAATAAGAGTAGTGCGTACCCGAGCCAATGATTGCTGACCACCTGACAGGCACCAGGAATTCCGACCTGGATCTCTGGAAGATCGCCGATACCTGCAGCTCCAGACGGGCCAAGCCATGAACGTCTTCGACACCCACAAGCAAATCGTTGACGACTATGCGCAGTATATTCGCAGCTTCATCAACATTTCCGACCCAGCGATCGCGCGGGAGGTAGAGGACTCTCTTGCTGAGGGTCGCCTCTGGCCGCAGCCCCTACTGCAATTTAATCCTGCGTACGAACAGGCCGGCACCGTCGAAGAGGTTATAGCCTCTGGATTGCTGCACGAAGACGTTCGACACATCTTCGACGGCTACTCCCTGTATCGCCATCAATGCGAGGCCATTCAATTGGGCGTCAGCGGCACCGACTTCGTCGTCACTTCGGGGACCGGTTCGGGCAAGTCACTGACCTACATCGGCACGGTCTTCAACCACCTGCTCGCCAACCCGGAAACTGCGGGAGTAGCCGCGGTCATCGTCTATCCGATGAACGCGCTGATCAACTCTCAGACCAACGAATTCAACACCTACAAGGACAACTACGAAAGGAACACAGGACGCGATTTTCCCATCACCTTCGGCCAGTACACCGGCCAGGAAAAGGAGGAGCGGAGGCAAGCGATGCGCGAGGATCCGCCGCAAGTTCTCCTCACCAACTACATGATGCTCGAACTCCTGCTCACTCGAGTGCAGGAGCGGCCCATTCGCGATGCCATCTTCGAAAATCTCCGGCACCTCGTTTTCGATGAGCTTCACACCTATCGCGGAAGACAGGGTGCGGACGTCTCCATGCTCATCCGCCGCATCCAAGCTCAATGCAAGCAATCGGTCTGCTGCATTGGCACCTCAGCAACCATGGTCTCGGTGGGTAGCGAGGAGTCTCGGCGCGCGGAGGTCGCGCGTGTTGCGAGCACGGTGTTCGGCCGATCGTTCGAGCCCGATCAGATCATAAGCGAGACGCTGGCGCGCTCGCTGGACGGAGCTGGGAAACAGCCTTCAAAGCAGGAGCTCCATGATGCCATCACAGCTGGAATCGACACCGATGCAAATGAAACCGAACTCCGCAAGCATCCGGTGGCCGTGTGGCTTGAAAACCGCATAGCCCTCGAAGAGCTTGACGGGGGATTGGCTCGGCGGATGCCGATGGGGTTCAGTCATGTCGTCGCGACATTGGCCGAGGACTCAGGCGCACCGGAAGACAGATGTCGGTTGGTTCTCGAGGCGACCCTGCAATGGGTAAGTGCCGTCAACCAGCGCATTCAGGAAGGAGGTTCGCGCTATACGCTCCTGCCCTTCAAGCTCCATCAGTTCATCGCTCAGACCGGGTCCGTTTACACGACACTCGACCAGGGTGAGGAACGGTTCATCACCCTTGAGCCGGGTATCTACAAACATGACGACAGCAACAAACCCATCTTCGCCAACGTCTTCAGCCGGGCCACGGGACACCCCTTCATGTGTGTTTCTCTGGCGAATGGCCAGCTCGCGCCTCGAGAGTTTCGCGCGACTGGGGATGACGATGACGACGTCACGGACGGGTATCTGATTATCGGTGACGAGATCTGGGATCCGGATCAGGATCTCGATTACCTGCCGGAAGCCTGGGTGCGAACACGCGCGAGCGGCGAGAAGGTTCCGGATTCAAAGAAGCGAGCATACTTCCCTCGGAAGCTGTACTTCGACGAATACGGAACCTGCTCAGAGACGGATCCGCTGAAGTACTGGGGCTGGTTCATGCAGGCACGCCTTCTCTTCGATCCGACAGCAGGTGTGTTCTATGACGCCAAGACGAACGAGGGCACGAAGCTCACGCGTCTCGGAAGCGAGGGCCGAAGCACCTCGACGACCATCACCGCCTTTTCGATCCTCAACCGCTTGCGGGACGGCGGACATTCTCCGCGCGACCAGAAGCTCCTGAGTTTCACCGACAACCGGCAGGATGCAGCACTACAGTCCGGTCACTTCAATGACTTCGTCCAGGTGGTCCGGCTGCGCGCCGGGATACGGCAAGCACTCGAGACCGAAGCGAGCGGCATACTCGACTATGCGACACTCGGCGAGGCGATCTTCAAGTCGCTGTCACTGCCTTTCCGCGACTACGGCAACCGCGATGCAGAGCCGGAACTGGCCCCGGTCAAGCGAAAGTACGAAGAGGCACTCCAGGACTACTTGTTCTTCCGTGCTCTCGCGGATCTCCGCCGCAGCTGGCGCATTGTCCTTCCAAACCTGGAACAGTGTGCTCTTCTGAATGTCGACTACCTGGACCTCGCCGAGATCGTGGCCGAAGACGGATTCTGGGCGGACCTCGAGATCGCGAACAGCCTCTCCCATCCGGAGCGCCGCGAGTTCTTGGCCACCGTCCTCGACTACTTTCGCCTCGAGTATGCCATCCACAGTGAGAACTACTTGGTCCCGAGCCGTCTCAAGGAGTTCGAGAAACGGATTCGCGAACAACTGAAGGCGCCGTGGACGCTCGACGCGGACGAGGAGCTGCCGGCTCCGTCCGTCATTCGCCTCGATCCGCTGCACCGAAGTGCACGCCTCTCCAACAAGAGCATGGGTCCAGCGAGCTCGCTCGGGAAGTACATCAAGCACTTTGCGAGCCAGGTAGACGTCGACCCGAAAGTTCTTCGGGGTGACCACTACCGTGACTTCATCTTGCGGCTGATGCGCAAGTTGAAGGACGCCGACTACCTTTTCGAGGAATCCGCCAAGAACGCGAACAACGAGGAGGTTCCGGTATTTCGGCTTCGCATCGAGAAGATCCTGTGGAAACTCGGAGACGGCAAGACCGTCAGGCCGGATCCGATCAAGCGGCGCTCTTACAAGGACCACAAGCCAACCCCCAATGCCTTCTTTCGAGAAATCTATCGGCGGGACTTCACTGAGAGCAAGCGGTTGGCCGCAGCCGACCACACTGGGCAGCTTGGTGTGGACGCGAGACAAGACCGCGAGGATCGCTTCCGGGCGGACTGGTATCTCGATGAGTCAAGACAGACTCCCGACGAAAGCAAGATTCGGAGCGAGTCGATCAGCGCGCTGTTCTGTTCACCGACCATGGAGCTGGGGGTGGATATCGGTGGCCTGAGCGTCGTTCACATGCGAAACGCACCGCCCAACGCGGCCAATTACGTGCAGCGCTCAGGCCGGGCGGGCCGAAGCGGCCAGGGTGCCCTCGTGTTCACCTACTGCTCGGGTTTTTCCGCCCACGACCGTCACTTCTTCCAGCATCAGGCTGAACTGGTGGCCGGGGCCGTCCAAGCGCCGCGGATCGACCTGTGTAACCGCGAGCTGCTCGTCACGCACCTTCATGCCCTCGCCATCAGCGCCATCGGCCTACCCGGCCTGGAAGCGGGCGGCGGCGAAGGTCCGTCTCTCATGCGCCTCATCACGGACGGCGGCCCGGCGATGCCCCTCTCTCCCGGCGTCATCGAAGGGTTAAGAATCGGGCCGACGACCTTTGATTCTCTCAAAGTGACGTTCCGGCGCGTGATCGCCGACTTCGCGGATGAGCTAAAGCGTACGTCCCACGCCTGGTACGCCGACGACTGGGTCGATCAGAACTTGGGTAAACTGGCGGAGCATCTCGACGGCGCCATGGACCGCTGGCGCAAGATGCACCAGTCCGCACGCGCACTCCTGACCCGCGCCACACAGCCAATCGAATCGGGCCGTCTCAAGGTGGGAAGCGACGAGTACAGGAGATACAAGCGACTGCAAGACCAAGCCAACCGACAGCTCAACCTGCTTCGCAACGAGCAGGGCGGCTCAAAGGAACTCAGCGAGTTCTACCCCTACCGCTACCTGGCGTCGGAAGGCTTTCTCCCAGGCTACAACTTTACACGCCTGCCACTGCGGATCTTCGTGCCCACCGGCAGCACCGCGGGCGAATACATCTCGCGCCCGCGCTCCCTCGCTCTGCGCGAGTTCGGTCCACTCAACCTCATCTACCACAACGGGCGCAAATACCGGGTCTCGCAGTTGGTGATCCAGGACGCGGAATCGTCACTGTCGGAGGCCAAGGTTAGCAAGCGTGCCGGTTATTTCCTGACGGGCGACCAGAGCGATCTGGAACTCTGCCCCTTCTCTGGCCTCGATCTGAGCGACAACGCCAACAAGGAGCACCTGCACGACCTCCTCGAGATGACCGAGTCGCGGGGCGACGAAGCAGCCCGTATTACCTGCGAGGAGGAAGAACGCATCTCTCGCGGGTACCAGGTCGAGTCGTTCTTCCATGTCGACGGCGGGGACTTCACGAGCATTCACTGGGCCGTTGCCCGGTCGGGCGACAACCATTTGCTCAATCTTCGTTTCATACCGGCAGCGCGTCTCGTCAGCCTGAACAAGGGCTGGCGATTCCAAAAGACCGAGGGTTTCCCGATGGGAATGACCTCGGGCAACTGGCGCAACTCGATGCCGGAACCGGATCCCGACGCCCGCGAGGATTACCGCATTGTCAAGCTATGGACATCCAACCTCGCCGACGCGCTCTATATCGAGCCCATCCAGGCTTTGGGCCTGGAGCCCGACGGCGTCATCACTCTGCAACACGCCCTCAAACGTGCAATCGAGTCCGTGTTCCAGGTCGAACCGAACGAAATCGGCGTGAGCACGATGGGTGATCCCGAGTGCCCGAACATTCTCCTCTACGAGGCAGCCGAGGGTAGCCTGGGGATTCTCTCCCAGTTCGTCGAAGATGTGGCGACCTTCCGAAAGGTCATCGAGACGGCCCAGCAAGTATGCCGGTTCGACGATGAGGAATACAAAGCGCCGGCGTCTTACGACGACCTTATGAGTTACTACAACCAGCGCGACCACCAACGGCTCGACCGGTTCTTGATCCGGGATGCTCTCGACAAGCTCAAACTGACCGACATCGCGATCCAGGCAAGCGCAGCTTTCAAGGACTACGAAGAACAATATCAGCACATGCTCCGCCACTTGGACCCCAACTCGTCGACCGAGCGCACGTTCATCGAACACCTTTACCAGAACGGACTGCGGTTGCCCGACGCCGCCCAGAAGCGCGTGTCGGGCATCTATTGCCAGCCGGACTTCTACTACGAGCCCCGGGTCTGGGTATTTTGTGACGGATCGCCCCATGACGAGTTGCAGGTACGCGAGCGCGACGACGAACAGCGGCAGCTGATCATTGCCCGTGGCGACGAGGTCTGGTCGTGGCACTACCGCGAAGATCTCGCCGCCAAGATTACCCAACGGCCAGACATCTTCAGGAAGGTCCGATGAGTACGTCGTTGCAACCGGGCAAGCTCGTGTCCTTGCGGGGCCGCGACTGGGTCGTGCTGCCGTCCGACGCCCCAGACCTGCTCGTGGTCAAACCGCTGGGCGGTTCCGACGAGGAGACCACCGGCATCTACCTCCCGCTGGAGATCCCGGACGACATCCCGCAAGACGCCCGGTTCGCGTCTCCCGCCACCGAAGATCTTGGCGATATCTCGACCGCCCGCCTCCTCTACGATGCTGCCCGCCTGGCCTTCCGCAACGGGGCCGGGCCGTTCCGGGCCTTGGCGAAACTGTCCTTCCGTCCCCGTGCCTACCAGATAGTGCCTCTGGTAATGGCCTTGCGGCAGGACACCGTCCGCCTGCTGATCGCCGATGACGTGGGCGTAGGCAAGACCGTGGAAGCCCTTCTCGTCATTCGAGAGATGATGGAGCGCGCTCAAGTGAAGCGCTTCGCCGTGATCTGCCTGCCGCACCTCTGCGACCAGTGGCAGCAGGAGTTCCGTGCCAAGCTCGGCATCGAGGCCGTCATCATCCGCTCCAACACCCAGGCGAGACTGGACCGGATGATCCAGGGGGACACGAGCGTCTACGACTACTACCCCTACCAGATCATCAGCATCGACTACATCAAGGCGGACAGCCGCCGGGCGGTGTTCGTCGAACAGTGCCCAGGACTGGTCATCGTCGACGAGGCGCACACCTGCACCCGCCCCGCCGGCGCCTCCAAGGCGCAGCAGCAACGTTACCACCTACTTCGCGATCTCGCGGATAAGCCCGAACAGCATCTGATCATGCTCACGGCAACGCCCCACAGCGGCAAGCCGGAGGAGTTCCATTCCCTGCTGGGCTTGCTCAAACCCGATTTCGAGACGCTGGACTTGCCAAGCTCCAGCCAATCCGAGCGCCGCGCCCTGGCCAGACACTTCGTACAGCGCAAGCGAGCCGACGTGGAGAAGTGGATGGGTGAAGAGACACCCTTTCCCGACCGGGACACCATCGAATTCAACTACGACCTGTCGCCCGCCTACGCCGAGTTCTTCGACGACGTGTTGGATTTTGCCCGTAAGCTCGTCGCGCCCGGAGTTGCCGGGCAGACGAAGAAACGCGTTCACTACTGGACGGCACTTGGTCTGCTTCGCGGCGTGATGTCCAGCCCGAGCGCCGGGGTGAAGATGCTCGCCACCCGCCTCGACAAATTGGTGGACGTAGAGGCCGACGACGCGGCGATCGACGAAGGCCATGATGCCCTCAATCCAGTCGGTGATCTGGAATTCGGCGTGGAAACCGATAGCACTCCCACCCAGGTCATGGAGCAGGAGGACTGGACCGAGCATCAACGCCGGCAGCTGCGCGGTTTTTCCCTGCGCCTCGAAGCCTTCGCCGGGACTGAGAACGACCAGAAGCTCTACGCAGCATCCATTGTTCTCGAGGACTGGATATCAAACGGCTTCTTCCCTGTCGTGTTCTGCCGCTACATCGAAACCGCCAACTACCTGGGCGAGCAGCTGGCCCCGCTGCTGGCCGCCAAGATCCCGCGTTTGGACCTCCAGGTCGTCACTAGCGAAGACCCGGACGACCTGCGCAAACAGCGCATCGAGGGGATGGCCGGCGATCGCCCCCGCATCCTGATCGCCACCGACTGCTTGAGCGAAGGCATCAATCTTCAGGACTGGTTCACCGCGGTTCTCCACTACGACCTGCCCTGGAATCCGAATCGTCTTGAGCAGCGGGAGGGCCGCGTCGACCGGTTCGGTCAACAAGGGCCCGAGGTTAAAGCCTGCCTCCTTTACGGCGCCGACAATCCCATCGACGGCATCGTGCTTGACGTCCTGCTGCGCAAGGTGCGTGAGATCAAGCGGGTCACCGGCATCAATGTACCTTTCCCCGAGGACTCACAGAGCATCATCGACACCATTACCCAGTCGCTGCTCCTGAACCCCGACCGCCGCATCCAGACCCGCCAGACGCCACAACAGGGCACGCTTTTCGATTTCAGCGACTTCGGCGAGGCCGCCGAGGCCAAGGCGAACATCACACGCAAGATCGATGAAGCCGCCGAGCGAGAGAAGACCTCCCGCGGCATCTTCGCCCAGAACGCGATCAAGGCGCACGAGATCGAGGAGGATCTGCGCGCCGTGGACGAGGCAATCGGCGATCCCGGCGCGGTGAAGGACTTTGTGACCGGCGCTCTCGCCACACTCTTCGGCGTTCAGATCACCACCGAGAAGAGGGGCTACGGTATCGTCACCGGCAACCTGCCGCCCCAGGTCGGTGGTCTCCTGCCCGAAGGTCAGCTGGTCATTGTTAGTTTCATTTCACCAACGCCTGAGGGCTATCACTACCTCGGCCGAAATCACCGCTTCGTGGAGCAGCTCTGCCAGCTGGTCATGGCCAACACCGTCGCCCGCGAGGGAAAGCGCGCAGCCCGCGCCGCCGTCATCCGCACCAGGCAGGTCGAGACCAAGACCACTCTGCTGCTTTTCCGCTGCCGCAACGTCATCGAGCAGGGCAAGGGGGGCCACCAGATCGTCGCCGAGGAGATGCTCCTCTGGGGCTGGAGGGGTACCCCCGACGACCGCGAGCACCTCGACCACCAGCAGGCGCGTGTGCTGCTCCGCTCGGCCCGCGCCAGCAGCAACCTTAGTCAGGAAGCTCGGGCGGGATTCCTCGACAACGAACTGGGTCTGCTCCACCGGTTGGATAAGTCGCTCAACGAGCTGGCAGAGGAGCAGTCGAAACGTCTCGTCGCCGCACACGAACGCTTTAGCGCGCTGATGGACAAGCAGCGTTACCAGGTCGTCTACCCCGTCCTGCCCATGGACCTGATGGGAATCTACATTCTGTTGCCGGAGGGCCCGGCGTGAATTACCCGAGCATCCGCATTGAAGGCGCCATCCTCTCGCCAGATATCCTCGGTCAGATCGAGGAACTTCCCGGCCAGCGGCCGTCCGACTTCGCCCTCGACTCCGGCACCAAGGTCAAGGACGAGATCGCCCGCTCCTGGGCCGATGCCCAGGACTACTGGCGTATCTTCCAGCGCAAACTGGAGACGGTGACGGAGGGCAGCAACGCCACCACCGAGACCCGCAATTTGTGGATGGTCCCTCTGATGGGACTGCTCCGCTACGACGTCGATTACCAGCCTCGCGGCACCGAGCTTGATGGGAAGATCTACACCATCAGTCATCGTGCCGCCAACCGGGCGAACACCCCGGTGCAGATCATCGGTGTCCGAGATCCCGCCGGTCTCGACAAGAAGCCCACAAATGCCAGCCGCCGTATGTCGGCTCATGCGTTGGTGCAGGAATTCCTCAACCTCCACGATCAGCTCTACGGTTTGGTCACCGACGGCCATGTGCTGCGGCTGCTCCGCGACAGCTCACGGCTGGTCAAGCAGAGCTACCTCGAATTCGACCTCGATCGCATCTTCACCGACGGACTCTTTGCCGACTTTGCAATCCTCTACCGGCTGCTCCACGCCACCCGCCTGCCGCTGAGCAACGACACCACGGCCGAGAGCCTGATTGAGCGCTACCACCAGGACTCCCTCGACTCGGGCACTCGCATACGCGAGGGGCTGAGCAAGGCCGTCGAGCAGGCGATCCTCGACTTCGGCAGCGGTTTCCTCTCGCACCCCGACAACGCCGCTCTTCGCGCTGTCATTGCTAATGGCGAGCTCTCGGCAGGCGACTATTACCAGCAGCTTCTGCGGCTGATCTACCGTCTGCTCTTTCTGATGGTGATCGAGGAGCGCGACCTGGTCTTTCCGGCCGACGCAGCGAGTCCACAGCGCGACATCTACCGCAATTTCTACAGCGTTACCCGTCTCCGCCGCCTCTCGGAGAATCGCTACCTCGCCGACCCGCGCCGCCACGACCTGTGGCTCGCATTGCAGGCCAGCTTTCGCCTCTTCGAGGCAGACGGTCCGGGCACCAAAATTGGAATTTCTCCGCTGGCGGGAGATCTGTTCTCGGCTGCCGCCACGAGCTCCCTCGCTGGCTGCACGCTCGGCAACGATGTGCTCCTCCGCTGCCTGCGCTCCCTCGGCCTCTACCGGCATCCTGACAGCGGCCAGCTCATCCGCGTCAACTACGCCGCCCTCAATGTCGAGGAGTTTGGCTCGGTCTATGAGGGCCTTCTTGAGTACGAGCCGGAATTCGCCGGCGAGGGGCGCGAGCTGCAGTTCGGATTCCGTCGGGGCGACGAGCGGGCCGCCACCGGCTCCCACTATACGCCCGACGACCTCGTCCAGCCGCTGATCCGGCATTCGCTTGACCACCTGATCGCCGCACGACTCGAAACCAACGATCCTGAGGCCGCACTGCTCGACCTGCGGGTAGCTGATATCGCTTGCGGTTCGGGTCATATCCTGCTCGCCGCCGCCCGGCGTATCGCCACCGAACTGGCGATCGTGCGTACCGGTGAAGAGCAACCCTCGCCGTCGGCCTACCGCGCCGCTCTCCGGGACGCAATCCGCCACTGCATCTACGGCGTCGACCTAAACCCGCTGGCGGTGGAGTTGTGCAAGGTGGCCCTGTGGCTGGAAGCGCACATCCCCGGCCAGCCCCTCAACTTCCTCGACCATCACATCAAGTGCGGCAACGCCATCGTCGGCTTCGCACGCCGCGAGGAAGTGGGTCAGGGCGTGCCGACGGAGGCCTTCAAGACATTGCCCGGCGACGACAAGGAAGTGGCGGCGGTCTACCGCAAGAGGAACAGAGAGGATCTGCGGCACCAGAAACAGGCGTCCCTAGACTTCACCCCCAAGCTGCGCGGCCACCTCGAAGCGATCCTCGAAGAGTGGCAGTTGCTTTCGGCTCTGCCCGAGAGGACTCCTGCCCAGATCGACTCGAAGAAGGAACGCTTTGCCGCCTTCGTACAAGACGAGCACGCGGACCTCTTAAGGACTATCGCGGACATCCCCGTGGCGCAGTTCTATATCCCCAAAGTTCCCGGCAACGAGATGAAGCTCCTCACCGACAACGAGTTCCGTGGCTATTGGCGCGGCGAGCTGGCGCCGCAGGGGCGGGGCGCCGACGCTGCTCGCGCACTGGGATCAGAGAGGCGCTTCTTCCACTGGTTCCTGGAGTTCCCGGAGATCATGGCGCGAGGCGGCTTTGACTGCATTCTTGGAAATCCGCCGTATCTGGGCGGTCAGGCGCTCAGCGGTACCTACGGCCATGCCTTCTGCGAGTGTATGAAGTGGCGGTTCGCGCCCTCCGGCATAAGCGAATTGGTGGTCTACTTCCTGCGCCGCATTCACGGGCTGCTCCAGGATGGCGGGTTCACCGCGATCATCACGACCAACTCCATCGTCGACGGCGATGTCCGCAAGGACGGTCTGCAGCAGATCGTCGCCGCGGGCGCGCAGATCAACATGGCGGTCCGCGGCATGAAATGGCCAGGCACCGCCAATCTCGTGGTGTCACTTCTTGCTGTGCACAAGGGGGAGTGGAAGGGCCCGAGGATGCTCGATAATCAGCCGGTAGAGCTGATCAACGCGTTCTTTGAGGAAGGAGAAGACCTCGGGGAACCGAACGCCGTGGTTGAGAACCGCCACCGGATGTTCCAGGGCTCAATTTTCCTCGGTGACGGGTTCCTGTTGCCCCACGAGGAAGCCGACCGCCTGCGCGCAGTCGATCCTCGCAACGCCGAGGTGATCATGCCGATCATTAACGGCAAGGAACTTAACAATGAGCCGGATCAATTCCCCGGTCGTAGCATCATCAACTTCCGTGACTGGCCGCTCGAGCGGGCGGAGGAGTATCCAGAACCGTTTTCGATCGTCGAAGAAAGCGTCAAACCGGCGCGCGAAGCTCAGAAGGACAGAGGCGGGAGAGAGTTCTGGTGGCGGTTCCTACGGCCTCGCATGGAGATGCAGTCGAGGCTCCGCGACCTCCCCCGTTGCTTCGTCGCCGCTCGCACCACTAAGCACCTGAGCTTCTCGGCGATGCCGACGGACTATGTCTACAGTGATGCCCTCTACGTGTTCACCACCGACCACTGGGACCTCTTCACCGTGGTCCAGTCCACCCTCCACGAGGTTTGGGCCCGCAAGTACAGTGGCTCGCTGAAACAAGATCTGCGCTACTCGCCCTCCGATTGTTTCGACACCTTCGCCTTCCCCGCAGGGCTTTGGCAGACCGCTGACACCGGCCTTGCCGAGCACGGCGAGCGTTACCACGCGCACCGCAAGGAGCTGATGCGGTCCCTCGGGCTCGGACTAACTAAGATTTACAATCTTTTTCACGCCCGCGATCTGTCGCCCGAGATGATCGCGAAGGTTTCCAAGAAGAACGCCGATACCGCCGCCGCGGGCTTCGAGGCCGTGCTGGAATTACGCCGGCTGCACGTCGCACTCGACGGCGCGGTACGCGACGCCTACGGCTGGCGGAATCTCGACCTGGAGCACGACTTCCACGAGGTCGAGACACTCCCAGAGAATGACCGCGTCCGCTACACCATTAGTCCTACCGCCCGCCGCGACGTGCTCAAGCGTCTCCTTGCAGAGAACCACATTCGCGCCGGGACCGAGGCAAAGGATTCCCCCGCCAGATCCAACCGCAGTGGCCACAAGCGCATGGCCACAACCGACGGCCCCGATCTCTTCCGAGCAGAGCCCTGACACGGCCAATGTTAATTGCCTTTTTGAATAAGCCCGTCGACTGCCTGTCTTCGAGCGGCACCGAGTTGAGGCAGAGCACGGCCCGATCGGCGGTTTCGGTGTCGCGGCGCAGCAGCTCATTGAGCGCCGGTTCGGCGATACCATTCGTAACCCGGTCGGGCTAGTCCGAACGTTGAGGTGGCCCCGGAAAATCGGACAGGTCGCTAAGGTGTATTCCACCGTCTGACGGAGGAATGCGGATGAGCAGCAAGCGACGGAGGTTTTCGGGGGAGCTGAAGGCGAAGGTGGCGCTGGAGGCGCTTCGGGGCGAGCGGACTCTTCAGCAGATTGCCTCGCAGTACCAGGTTCATCCGAACCAGGTCGGCGCCTGGAAGCGCCAGGCGGTCAAGGGCTTGGCTGAAGTGTTCTCGAATGGCGCCGAGCGGCGGAACCGGGACCATGAGGGCGAGGTCCGCGATCTTCACGCCAAGATCGGCGAACTGATCGTGGAGCGGGATTTTTTGTCGCGCGGGTCCGGTCGATGAGCCGGCCGGAGCGGCGCGCGATGGTGGTGCGCGACCACCCGGCGCTGAGTCTGAGCCGGCAATGCTGCCTTCTGTCGATCGGGCGCTCCTCGCTCTACTACGAGCCGAAGGGGGAGAGCGCCAAGACGCTGGCGTTGATGCGCCGGATCGACGAGCTGTTCCTGAAGTATCCGTTCTACGGCGCCCGTCGGATGGCGCTTCACCTGCGCCGCGAGGGCGTGCGGATCGGCCGGCGCCGGGCCGCTCGTCTGATGTGCCTGATGGGGCTTCAGGCGATCTATCGGGCGCCGCGCACCAGCGCGCCGCATCCAGAGCACCGGATTTACCCGTATCTGCTGCGCGGCCTGGCGATCGAGCAGCCAGACCATGTCTGGTGCTCCGACATCACCTACATCCCGGTGCGGCGGGGGTTCCTTTACCTGGTGGCAATCATGGACTGGGCGAGCCGGTATGTGCTGGCCTGGCGGCTGTCGAACACGCTGGACGCGGGCTTCTGTACAGACGCGCTCGACGAGACCCTGGCCGCGCATGGCGCGCCTGAGATCTTCAACACCGACCAGGGCAGCCAGTTCACCAGCATGACCTTCACCGGCCGCCTGCAGGCGGCCGGCATCCGCATCTCGATGGACGGCCGGGGCCGGTTCATGGACAACATCTTCATCGAGCGGCTGTGGCGCTCGCTC
This sequence comes from Alphaproteobacteria bacterium, assembly GCA_965249645.1. Lineage (GTDB taxonomy): Bacteria > Pseudomonadota > Alphaproteobacteria > UBA828 > JAPUJA01 > CAVOEB01. The sequence continues at coordinate 1,714,594 of CBDFML010000012.1, read as the reverse complement.
AAATACGAGGCGATCTATCTGCACGAGATCGCCGACGGCCCCACGGCCCGACGCCGGATCCGCGATTGGGTCGTCTTTTACAACGCCGAGAGACCCCACGCGGCGTTGGGCGGGCGGACCCCGGCCGAGGCATACCGCGACCGGACGCCTGTGGATATGATGGACAAGCCGCGCCGCGCCTTGCCCACATCCCCACAGGCGCAACAGCAGCAACAGGAAGATCGATGCATGAGGATTCTGGTGGCCTGAACTTCAACCGGAATACACCTTAACCGAGCCGCCAGGCTGTCCGAAAAGGCGAGGCCACCTCACGTCCGAACGGACACACTCTCGCTTCCCAATTCGTGCCCTCAGCGCCGCCGTTTCGGTCGCACCTTGGTCGACCATACTTGGAACAGATGCTGACACTGAAGGAATGTCCCCCTTGCACGTAAGAGAGCGCAGCAGAGAGGAACAAAACCCTTATCTACCAATGGGGTTTTTGAAATTTGTGATTATTGCCACGCTAATGGTGGCATGTTTTCCATGGTCATTGGGTTTCTGTTTGCTCGTCATGGGTATGCAGGACACAAAGCTGTTGATCGTTGCACTCTTGCATAACGGCGTCAGGATAATATGCGCAGCATTGTTAATCACCATACTGATAGTCGTGATAATGGCGGTTTCAGATATTTTGTTTGTTACGTAGACGCACCGATCAGCACACGCAATCTGGCAAGGATTGCCGCGAATTCTCGGGATCGCGAAGAATCGTGTCCAACTACGCACGATGGTTCTAACCGCGATAGATTGTACAGATAGAGCCCTTCGACCTCGCGCTGCCGAATCGGCCCGACGATCTACTCGCACACCACGCCGTCACCGTCGCCGTCCCGCATGAATGGATAGGCGGGATGACCACGCGGCACCGGGGCGATGCCGTGGCGCCGCGCTTCGGCGCACGTGATCCGGCCGTTGCGGTTGTCGTCCCAAAGGCGAAGGGCATCGACGTCGCCTGATGACGAATCTTTCGGCGAATCCGTCGATGTCGTGGACGAAGGCTCCGTCGTTCCAACGGTTCGGAAAACGAGCGCCGTCGACGTGCAAGTTGAGAGCAACCGCTCCAGGACGTCGGCCTCGTTCCGATCGATGGTGAGATCGTACTTGCGGCGAACCTCGACGACGCGGTTCGCAAACCAGCACCGGTTCGTGGGCGGCAGCCAGCCGGCGGCGTCGTGGTCGCGCTTGTCATGGCGGTTGAGACCCGGTTCGGCCAGGGTGAGATTGAGCAGGTCAGACGCGAAACGCCGGCGCGTGCCTGGATCGGTGGCGCACAACCCGCTGTCGTGCGCCTCGGAGCGAGCGACGATATGCTCGATGTCGGTCTCGCGGGTGTTGGCGAAGCGCTCCAGCGTATAGGGGCTATAGATGCCCCCGAGCTCGGCGACGATCTTCACCTCAACGGACTGCGGATAAGCGTAGTCGCGCGAATTGTAGGGGGAGCAGCGATGTTCGGAAGCGACCACCAGACCACGCCATGTGTCGGCGGCTGCCGGCCGGGACGCCAGAACCAACGCGGCGGCGGAACCGAGCCCGACCAGGAACACGAAAACAAAGAGGCGGCGACTGTTCAAATCGTTCAGGAACGATCGACAGCTTTGAGAAAACCGGCATCCAACTCTGGCTCGTCCCATTTCCGGGCGACCGTCTCCCAGCGGGCCATCCATTTCTGGAAACCTGGATCGCCCGCCAGCAGCTGAAACGAATAGAGCCGATTGACGACTTGGCGCATCAGATCCCGCATCGCATCGTCATCGAAATGCGAGACCTCTGGCCACGGGATTTCGCGCCCGTCCGCATCGATGACCTTGACGTCCGAATAGTCGCCCGTGCGGGTGACGGGCGTGAGCCCGGCGTGGATGTTCTCAAGCTCCGTGTTGCGGACGCACATCATGGCCATGGTCTTGGCCAAATGGGCGGCGATGCGTTCTTCGTCGTTTTCATTCATCGCCAAACTGTATCGGCAAGACGGCGGCAGGCCCACCCTTGCGTGGATCGCCTGCGCCAACCGGACTCATCTAGTGCGGGTGTCCCGCATAGAGCGCCGCCTCCGCCTCCCGCCGCCGCACCAGACCCTTGAGCTTGCGTCCGCCGGCGAACACCCAGCGCCGGAACTCATGCGGCACGGAGCTGTGTTCCTCGCGGTTGACCTTGCGCCGGAGCGTGGAGCGTTGCAGCGCGCCGGCGCCGAGATTGAACGCGAAGGAGCAGAGCGCGTCGAACCGGCCGTCCTCGAGCGGCACCCGGATGAGGCGCAGCACGGCCCGCTCAGCGGTCTCGACGTCGCGGCGCAATAGGTCCTCGGCCGTCGCCTCGTCGATGCCGTCCGCGAACCGCTCGCGCTCGTCGTCCCGCACGACATGGCCGTAGCCGATGGTGGGCCAGCCGCCCGGGCAGATGTAGATCTCGGACGCGAAGCCCTCGAAGCGTTTGATCAGGGCAAGGCCCTCGTCGGTAAGATGACGCATGGCCTCAGCGCCGCTCCCGGAGCTTCGAGAGCGTCCGGTTGCTGAACCAGAAGCTCATCACGGCGGCGAACAACGCCTGGGTCTCGGCATCCCAGATGCGCGGCAGGGCTTCGGCGATGAGCAGGCCCTCAACGACGATCAGCAGATAGAGACCGGAGCCCTTCACGGCCGCGAACAGAATGAAGAAGGCATAGGTGATCAGCGGGCGGACCGAGGCGCGAAGGCCGTCCACCCATCGGCTGCTGCCGCCCAACGCCGCATCGTGCCTGTAGAGCGCCTTGGATTCGGCGATGTCGGCGTTGACCTCGATTTCCTCGAGGCGCTGGTTATGCCCGAGCCGCATCTGCTCCATCTGGCGATCGAGCACAGCGAGCTCGTGGCGGCGGTCCGCGCGTTCGCGGAACAGGCTCATGATGTCGGGAACGGCGCTGGTGGCGAATCCCAGCAGACTGCCGAGCAAGGTCAGCATGACGAACCTCCCATTGGGTTGAGGGTGAAGACGGCTCCGGCCGCCGGCGCGCACGCGGCGGTGACCGCCAGGCGGATGGAATCGGTGCGTAGGGAAGGTGCGGCGCGGGGCGGCCGCGAGCGGCGTCAGCCGCCGAACGGCCTCAGCCGAAGAGCGCCGGCCAGAACGCGCGGGCGGCGACGGCGAGCATGCCGCCGAGCAGGATGTAGAGCAGGCGCGTGTTGCGGTTGTGGAGCGCCTCGATCTTGGTGAGCTGCGCCTGGAGCTCGCCGTAGCGCCGCTCGCAGGCGATCTCATGCTCCGCGAGGTGCCGCGCCGCCTCCGAGCGCACCCGCTCGATCTCGATGAGATGGGTTTCGGTCACGGTAGGTCTCCGATACTGCAACGCCATGACGACGGGTCCGCCCCAAAGGACGGTCGCCACGACGGGTATTCCTGCCGGTTGAGTAGCGGGCTCAGGCGGTCCGGTCGGCCTCATGCACGCGGGCGTCCTCACCGACGGCGGTGATCTCGACCTGCTCGCCGCGCGGCCGGACGGCCATCACCCGGGCGCGCAGGCCCCATGCCTCGCCCGGGCCGAAGGCGAAATGGGTGCGTTCCTCGTCCGCCCCGGTATAGGACTCGAGATCGAGATCTTCATCCAACAGCACGGTGCGCGCATCCGCGCCGGGCGCGACCGGCCAGGGACCGCTCAAGCCACCGTCACGCCGGCGAAGCGCGAGGTAATGAACGGGCGGCTCGGTCGTGTCCTCCCCCGCTTCCCATTCCAGCGGCTCGCTCACGGTGAGCGTGCGGCCGTCGACGGCCGTCACCTCGCCGCCCTGGCCCCAGCGCGGCAGGTCGTGGGTGACGGCGATGAGATCGCCGTAGGTCGGGATCAGCCCTTCGAGCTCGGTGCGGAAGGTGACGATGCGCCGGCGGTAGCGGTTGGCGGCGGCCATGTAGAGGCCCTCGCGCATGGCCTGCTCGGCGCCGGTGCAGCCGAACAGATCGACCGCGGCGGGCTTGTCGGCGGCTTCGGTGGCGCTGTCCGGTAGGGCGGCGACGACCTCGTCCGGCGTCCAGGTGCGCTCCGAGAAATAGGTCACCGTTACCGCATCGGCGGTGTCTTCGCCGGGCATGACGTACTGGACGCGGAAACTGCCACGGACGATGTTGCGCGGCCCGAACAGCGCCACGGGAAGAGTGCGCGGCGCATCGCGGGCGATCCGCAGGATCCCGCCTTGCAGGAAGGGCAGCGCCCGGCCGCAACGGGCGATCCGGGTCAGCGCCTCCCAGACCGTGAGGCTTTGGTCGAACACCGCATCGAAGCGGTCGCCGCGCGATTGCCAGACCGCATCGAGCGCGTGAAGCGCGTCGAGATCGATGCGGGCGTCGTCGAGCCCGGCGCCGTAGCGTGACCTGGCGGCGTCGGCGAAGGCCGAGGCGAGCGAGCGCGTGGCCCGAGGCTCGGACCAGCCGGTCTCGGGTTCCCAGACCGGCAGCTTGCGGGTGGCGATGACGTTGACGAGCCGGGCCGAGCGCTGGGAGAGATTGTCGGTGGCGCGCATCCTGACCGCGAGCAAGGTGACGTCGCCGAACGCGGGCACGTCCTCGAGGAAGGCCTTGAGCCCGCCCCAGTGGACGACATGGCCGGCGCGGGCATCGCCGCTCTTGTCGTTGGTGCGCCTGATCCTCACCTCGTAGCGCCCGGCATCGAGGGCGTAGCGATAGCTCCTGCGCTGCTGTGTGTTCTCGGCCGCGGTCACGCTTTCGGAGGCGACCGCGATCCAGCCGCCGGTGGCCTCACCGTCGTCGTCGACGGCCCTGGCCTCGACCTCCCATTCGACGGTGCGGGCCTTGAGGCTGCCGTCGTCGGCCGCATAATAGAGCCCGCGCGGCATCACCACGTCGATGCCGATCCCGGTGGCATCTGTGCCGGCCGGGTTGGCGGTGAACGGGCCGACCCAGCCGTCCTCGCCTGCCTCGCGGTCGTTCACGCCGATCAACTCCTGGCCGGCGATCTCGGGTGCGGTGACCACGTCGGTCTCGAACAATGTGACCGCGCCGCCGGGTGGCACCAACTCGGTCTCGATCTCCTCGAAGGAGGCGATCGGCGTGTCCTCGATGCGGACCTGTTCGAGGTCGTATTGGCCTTGGCCGATGCAGTGCAGCTGATGCAGGTATTGCTCGTTGCCGTCGTACTCGGCCCAGGGGGTGGCGGCGAGGTCGGGAAAGACCCGGTGGCGGCCGTAGACCACGGGGATCGGCTGGGTAAGGCGCGCCTGGTTGCCCTGGGCGGTCAGCGAATAGGTCGGGCTCGGCGAGGGCACGCCCTTGCCGAAGCTCGGCGCGGCGGGCTTGGGCGGCGGCAGCAGGACGTTGACGAGAGTGGTGCCGACCAGGGCGACGCCGGCGGTGATGAGCGACACACCGATTGTGGAGGTGACGCCGATGGCGCCGGCGATGAGCCCGCCGAGATAGGGCGCGGCAACCATCACGGCGAGCATGAGGATGGTCCGCAGCGGGTTCTTGCCGCCCCCACCGCCGCCTTGCGGCAGCGGCACGAACACGATCAGGTCGTTCTCGGCGATGAAGGTATCGTCCCAGCGGCCGCGAAGCACCGGTGAGGCGTTGCGCAGACAGATCGTCGGATGATCGAACTCTTCGATGCCCTGTTCGTCGAGCCAGTCGCGGATCGAGCGAGGCTCGGCGACGACGATCACCTCCCGGTCGCCTTGCGCGCGGAAGGGGTTGTGCAGCATGACGACTGTGCCGGTCATCGAACGTCTCCGGTGAAGCGGTAGAACCCCTCGATCCGCCAACCGTGGGCCGTGAGATCGGCCGGGCCCTGGAACACGACGCCGATATCGCGCGCGGCGTGAAGCACGCCGCCGCCGTCGACGGCCAGCCAGATCCCGACATGGACGGGATGGCGGGACTGGCGCATCAGAACGGCATCGCCCTCGCGGGCGTGCTCGACCAGTTTCCACCGTTCCCTTTCGGGGTGATCGCGGAAGCCTGAGAGCACGGCGCGCAGGTTCGCGGCGTCGACCGGGATCTCCGGCACCTCTATCCGGAAGCGCTCACGCCAGCACCAGCGCACCAGACCCCAGCAGTCGAACGCATGCGGTCCGCGCCCGCCCGCAACCCACGGGCGGCCGATCAGGTCTTCGGCCCAGTGCATCTAGCGCGTGAGCCCCGGGAAGCGCCTGGCGGTATAGGTTTCGGCCGGGAAGGCCCGGTTGCCGATATCGAGCATGCGCGCCCGGCCGGTGGCGCGGAACACGTCGACCTCGACCTCGGTCAAGGTCAAGGTGATCGGCGGATCCATCTGTGGGCCTTCGAGGTCGGTCGAGAGATAGGGCCGGTAGGTGACCTCGATGCGCTCGAGGCTGGTTGCGGCGGCGTCGAGGTGGCGGACGATCTCGCGGCTCACATTGTCGAGCGTGACGGCGATCTCGGGCACCGGCGCGGAGTCGACGGGCGGCAGCTCGAGATCGAAGGCGAGTGCGATGAAGGGCACCATTCGCCCGGCATCCTTCGGCGCGTCCGCCTCCAGGCGGGCCACCAGGCCGACCAGATCGCGGCCCTCCGCCGGCATGGCGTCCAGCACCGTCCGCACCTCCGCGCCGGCCAGTCTCAACCAGCTTTCCTCGTCGGCGAAGTTCCGCACCACCCGGACGGCAGTGGGTCTGCCGTCGTCGTCGACGAAGGCCGGGTGGCGCAGCTCGAGGGTGTGGAGGATGACGGTGTCGGACGGCGCCGAGGCGTAGGCCTCGCGGATCGCCTGATCGAGCGACGGATCGGGTATCTTTGGCTTACTCCGTTACCGCCGGCGGCAGCAGCTCCGGCTTGGGATGGTCGCTCTTGATGGCGAGCCAGCGTTCGATCAGCGCCTCCGTCTCGGCCGGCAGCGCGGCGCCGCCCTCGCGCAGACTGTCGAGGGTCTTGAGGACGGCATCGAGCTGATCGCCGACCGGCATCTCGCGGGCGTAGCGCTCGGCCCGCAGGCGGCGCGCATCGGCGCGGTCGACGGCGAGCGCGTCGAGCCTGACGGCGAGTTCCGTCTCGACAGCGAGATCGTGGATGGTGAGATCGATGCCGGCGTTCTGCTCGCCGTAATCGAGCTCGGCGATACGGGCATAGTGGCGGCCGTCGCACTCGCAGAGCCAGGTGAACTCGCCGTCGATCCAGCGCGTCGGCGGCAGGAAGTGGGCGCCGGTCTCGGATTCCACATAGCTGATGAGATTCATGTGCGTCCCCCTAGTAGAGCTCGACCCGGGCCATCACCGTCGGGTAATGAGCGCCGCCTTCGACCCCGAGCTTGTTGTTGGAGTTGCGCCCCGCCGCCCAGACGGTGCCATCGGCGCAGCGGACGAAGAAGCCCACCTCGGAGGTGTAGCCGTGGGCCACCACCTCGACCGCGTCCCACTGCTCCGGCGGGACCGGCAGCGGCCATTGCAGCGGGGTCGCGCTCTGGCCGGCGCCCCAGGCACCGTACTGGCCGTAATGGCCGCAGGTGTAGACCCGGCCGTCGGAGCCCAGCATGACCGTGGAATGACGGTGATACGTGCCGTCATAGGCGCCGCCGGTCGAGACCATGCGCGCGGTGACTCCGTCCGGGAGCGCGACCGGCGTCGGCGCGGTGATGTCCCCGGTGGTGTTGCCGATGCCGAGCTGGCCCTGGCCGTTGTAGCCGCAGGCGTAGGTGTTGCCGTCGTCGCCGTTGAACCAGAGCTGCGGATACTCGCCGCCGGCCCAGAGATCCGTGGCGGCGCCGACCCCGGCCGGCAGCGGCAGCTGCTCGAAGAGGTGGCGATGATCGGTGGCGCCGTCGCCGTGGAACCCTTGGCCGCCGTAGCCGGCGGTCCAGATACTGCCGTCCTTCATGAGCACGGCCGTGGCCGCGCCGCGGGACGAGCCGCAGGGCGCGACTTTCCGGATCACGGCCCTGGCCGGCAGCCCCGCCACCTCGGTGAACAGGTGCTTGTCGGTGGTGCCGTCGTCGACGCCGAGCTTGCCCCAGCTGTTGTCGCCGGCGGCCCACAACGTGCCGTCTCGGGTCAGCGCGAAGCAGGCGTTGCGATTGCCGTGGCCGGGCCAGAAGTCGATGACGTCGGTGAGCGGCACATCGCCGGTCTTCTTGCAGCGCACCGGCTTGTAACTGTGGCTCGTGTCGCCCTGGCCAAGATTGCCGTAGCCGCCGTAGCCCCAGGCCCACAGGCTGCCGTCCCGGCAGAGCGCATGGAGGGACGACGAGTTGGCCGGAGAGCCCCGCACCAGGTCGAGCTTGACCACGTCCCGTCCCGGAATACCGGAGGCGCGGCCGATATCGCTCGCATCGATCGAGCGCGCGATGCCGTTGCCGGTGGTGTGCCCGCGCCCCTGCTGGCCGTGGCCGTTATGGCCCCAGGCGACGACGTCGCCGTCATCGGTCAGCATGGCGACGGCGCTGTAGGAGCCGACAACGTAGCGCGGACGGCCCGTGACCGGGTGATCGGCGTCGGTGCGGTTGTCCCAGACCAGGTAATGGAGATGCTGGGGGTTATAGGCATTGCCCGCCATGGCGAGCTCGTTGTTGTTGTTGGTCCCGCTCATGCGGACGGTGCCGTCGGCCATGAGATAAGCCATGTAGTAATAGGTGATGTCGCTGGCGCAGCCCTTGCCCGGATACGAGGCCTCGCCGTTGAGCAACCCGATGCAGCGCTGGCTCGCCGGCAGAACATGGGCCGACGGCGGCACAATGCGGCGCGGCAGATCGGCGGTAATAGTGGAGTTCGCCATCAGTAATCGCCGCCGAACAGGGTGACATGAACGTTGCCGGTGACGGTGGCGTTGGCGTTTTGCGGCAGACGTGCCGCCAGCGCCGTCGTCGGCAGCAGCCAGCGGTCGCCGGCGGCCTCGAGCCAGGGCATCTGCCCCGGATCGAGGCCGGCGTAAGCCGGATAGCCGTCGAAGCCGGCGCGCGCCGGCACCGTCGCCGACCAGATCGGCCGCCAGTGGTAGATGGCGGCGTCGATGCCGGTGGCCGCGGCGATGGCGTTGCCGGGCGTGTTCTCGAGGGTGAGCACGGTATCGGAGCGGCTCGAGAGCCTGTAATCGCCCCGGTTCGCCACCGCGCCCTTGGAGAGCGTCAGCACCAGGCGGGTCTCGAGCGCCGGCCAGACGCCGGCGGCCCGAGTCACGGTGAAGGGGTCCTCCTCCGGTGCGCTGCCGGGCGCGATGTCGACCTCGACGTCGTCGCCGACGACATCATAGGCGCCGAACTCGACGAGCGCGGGCGCCTCGCCGTCATTGGCGAGCGCGATCGCGTGGAGGCGGGTGCCCGAGGCGCCGGGGGTGAACAGGTCCTGCGCTTCGTTGGCGCGCGCGGCGACGAGGGTCGCATAATCCTGACGGTAGGAAGCGACGAAGATCGGTTGATTGGCCATGGGCGGCTCCTGTTCTCGAATTGGGAAGACCGGCGTCAGATGAACGCTTCGGCGAGTGCGATGAGGGCACCCGCGTTAAGCTGCGGGGTGACGGCGAAGCGGAGGCGCTCGTCGCCGCCGGCTTCCTCGATCGCGGTCTCTATGCCGTAACCGGGCCGGAGCTTGACCGAGAGCTTGTCGGCCGTGGTGTCGGTGGCGGAGACCAGCACGCCGCCGACGGCGGCCTGGGCCGCATCCCGGGCCTCGATCGACGCATCGCGCGCGGCCTCGCTCGCCGCGACACCCTCCGTGACCACTGTCGCGGCCACGGCAACACCGGCTTCGACGTCTCCGATTGCCTTGGCGACGGTCTTGACCGGACCGCCCTCGGTGTCGACGGCCGCAGTGGCATCGCCGTGGACGATCTCGTGCAGCAAACGGCTGTCGGTATCGGCGCGCGAGACCGCCGCGCGCAGCTCGGCTTCGATATTCATGGATCGACTCCGGTAGATTGCGGGTTGTCCGACGTTCGTTGCGCTCGGACGGACGTTCGTTGCACCGCGCCCGACGCGGGAAGCACGGCTACCAGGCATGGGGTCCGGGCAGGGTCTCGTGGACGAGAGCGCCGAGCGCATCGATGCTTGCGTTGAGAGCCGGCAGGTCCTCGCTGAGCAGCAGGGTCATGGCGCCTTCGCTGAGCGTCGGCCGGGCGCGGATTTCCAGTTCGCTGGTCACCTCCCAGAGGCGGCCGCGCCAGGGCCGCGCATCGAACTGGCGGGTGAAGCGGGCTTCCTGCGGCAACAGGCCGAGACCGCCCAGCAGGTCCATCTCGAACCAGGCGCCGCCCTCGGCCGCGACCCAGCGGTACCAGGCCTCGAACAGGGCGAACTGGTCGGGCCGCAGCACCCAGCGCACGGCGATGCGGCTCGGCACATCGGTGAAGCGCCGGCGCTGGCGCGCAGGACCGGCCTCCATCTCGGTGCGCAGGACCGCCTCGCCGGGCTGGACGCCGTAGCCCTCCAGGGTCGGCAGCGGCAGGCGGTCGGGCCAGCGGGTGGTCATCGCAGACTGCCGGCGGCCGGATTGAGGCCGTAGCGGCGCTCGAGCGTCGGCGCGAGGCCCTCGCCGCGGCCGATATGGCGGGCCATACCGCCTTCGATCTGCTCGATCATGATGTCGAGGGTGAGATCGCCGCCGGGCTCGCGCCGCACATCGGCGGAAGCCCGGGTGCCGGGCGCGGTGTTGCGCACGTTGACCGCGACATGGACCACGGGCATGGCGTCCGGGACCGGGGCCAACGCCTGCATCTGCCCGGGCGTGAAAACGCCCTCGCCGCTACGGGCCACGATCGGCATTTCACCGCCAACGATGCCGCCGCGGTGGTAACGGGTTGCGGTGTCGAACGCCCTTGGGTCGACCATGCGGGCCGGGAAGGCGTCGCGGCCGATCACGCCGCCGCCATGGGCGAACGCCGTGGGGCCCGAGGACACAGGGAAGTCGCCGATCATCGGCGTGCCGGAGGACGTGGTGGCGACACCGGTCCCACCGAAGATGCTGCCGCCGATGGCGCCGAATATGCTCCCGAGGATGTTGTTGAGCGGGGCCACCACCGCCATGCGGTAGGCGGCCCGGAGCGCCTCCTCGGCGATCGTGTTGAACAGGTCCTTGGCCGAGAACTTGCCGGTCATGGCCCATTCGACGAAGGCGTCCTCGCTCGCCTTCAGGGCCCGCGTGGTCGCCTGCTCGAAGATCTTGGCGGCATCGGTAGCGTCGTCGAGATAATCGCGGATGGCGCGCCGCACCCCGTCGGACCATTCGCGGCTCGAGCGCAGCATGCGGTCGTAGGCCTCCTCCGACGCCCGGCCGAAGGTCTCCTGGTCGATGGCGCCGGCCTCGAGCAGTTCATTGAGCCGTTCGATCTCGTCGGCGTAAGCCTCCTCGGCCGTGCGCAACTGGTCGGTCAGCGCCTTGCCCTCGTCGCGCAGTTGATTGGCCTCGCGTTCGGCCTCGTTGCGGGCTTCGATCGCGCGTTGCTCGTCATGGAGCGCGCCGGCCAGTCGTTCGACTTCCTTGCGCTGCTCCGGGGTCGCCTCGGCCGATAACCTTCTGAGCGCCACATCGACAAAGCGTTGCCGCTCGGTCTTCTTAAGCGCCTCCAGCTCGAAGCCCAGACTTTCGACGACGCGCTCATTGGCCTGAACGCGCCGGTCGGCGATCTCATCCTCGCGGCGGGCGAGCCGGGTGAGCTTGTCGTCGCGCACCGCCGCCGCGCCGAAGCGCAGGCGCTCGATCATTTCTGGATCGGCGCCGGCCTTGCCTAGATCCTTCAGCTCGTTGTCGAGTTTCCGGTACTCCTCGCGGATGCGATCGGCGCCCTGGTAGCGGAACTGGAACAGTTGCTGGTTAAGGCTCTTTTGGATCTGCAACAGACGCCGCGCCCGCTCTTGGGCCGCCGCGATGTCCTCCGGGGGCGCGGCCGGGTCACCCTCGGAGGGGTCTTCGGTCTTGGCGGCAGCCCGCTTCTCGCGACGCTTGCGCTCTTGCTCCAGTTCCCACTCGTATTTCGTCTTCCACTGAATATAGACGGCCCACCGCCTCCGGTATTCCGCGTCGAGCTCCTCGTAGGTGCTCGTGAACACGTCCTCGAACAGGTTCACATCGGCCTCCCTGGGCGCCGTTCGCATCCGCTCCTCGAGTTCCTTCAGTTCCTTATCGAGTTCCTCCACTTGGCGTCGCGTGGCGCTGAGGCTGAGCCCCTCGAAGTTGAAGTCGCCTTCGGCGATGAGCTTGAGCTTCTCGTAGGCGTCTCCGGCCCCGCTGGCGAGATCGGACAGCCCCTGGACTGCAACGGCAACGCCAGGCGCCAGGTCCGCACCGATGGCCCGTGCGAGAGATTTGATGTTGTTCCACATCACCTCGGTCTGATTGTTCAGGCTTGCGAACGCCCTTGCCGCTTCCTCGTTCAACGCGGTGGCGTTCCCGGTTTCACGGTTGGCGATTTCCAGTGCCTGGGCAAGCAGATCGGCGCGATTCGCCAGCACCGGGATGGTCTTCAGCAGACGCTGGTCGGCCAAGCCCAGCGCCGCCATGGCATCGGCCACCGAGCCGCCGGCGTCGCCGAGCCGCTTCAGACCGTCGATGAACAACGCGAACGCAGCCATCGCATCCCTCTGGAACAGCTCCTCGATCTCTTCCGCGGCCCGGCCGGTGATCTGCGTGAGGATGGCCAGATGTTCGCCGCCGCTACGGATGGCGGCGTCGATCGTGCGCAGGATGCGGCCGATGGACGTGCCCGCCACCTCCGACTTGACACCGACGGCAGCCAGCGCCGCGGCCAAGGCCGAAGCTTGAGCCGAGCTCACCCCGAATACGGCGGCGCCGCGCGCGACCTCCGTGGCCATCTCGGCGATCTGGCTTTCCGTGGCGGCAAAGTTATTGCCGAGAGCGACGATTACCGACCCGAGCACGTCAACCTTGCCCAGCGCCTCGCCGGTGACATTGAGAATGCGGGCGAGCGCCATAGCCGCTTGGTCGCCACTGAGGTCCGTCGCCGTCCCGAGCTTGGCGACGGTCTCGGTGAACTTCAGGATGTTGTCGGAGCCTTTGACCCCGAGCTGGCCGGCGCTTTGGGCGATGGCGAGCAACTCGTCCGTGGCCACCGGCATACGCTTGGAAAGCTCATCGATATCCTTGCCCAGGGCTTCGAGTTCGGCCCCCGACAGGTCCGCCGTCTTGCCGACGCCGATCAGCCCGGTCTCGAAATCCGCATACAGCTTCACCATTTGCTGCAAGCCGCGGCCGACGGCGGCGGCGATCGCACCGCCCAACAGCCGCATGTGGCGGCGGAGAGCGGAGGCCCGGTCACTGAGCGTGCCGAGCCCGCGCGAGGCCTTGTCGGAGGCGCGGTCGATCTTCTTGAGCGAGCGCTCGCCGCTCGCGCCCACAGACCTCAAATCGGCCTTGACCCGATTGCCGCCCTCGACCTCGAGGCGGACCGCGTAGGTATGTTTGGCCTTGGCCATTATTGGGTGTCCTTGTCGTTCATCGCCTCGATCAGCCCAGCCTCGGCCGCCTGCAACAGCTCTGAGATGACGCTCTCATCGAAGCCGCGCGCCCGGGCGATACCGAGCGCCGCGGTCATGTCGATCCCGAGCACGCGGCCCGAGGGCGCGATGCGGAGCTGCCCGAGGGAGGCCGTGAACACCTCCCAGGCCTGGTATTCCTCCAACGCGACCGGCGCGTGTTCGCCATACGGGCAGGGCTCGCCGTTCAGGCCGAGGCCGCCTTGGGCGCAGGGCGCTTTTTCCGTTACGCAGGTTTCGCAGTATCCGGGCCCGCCGCCGGGCTGGAGGTGCCATCGGCAGAGGGCCCGAATGCGTTTTTTGCTGACGCCAGCAGCACCTGGCGCAGCGTGAACTCCTGAATGAACCGCTCGCCCACCGGGTAGAGGTCCATCAGCGCAGCGACGTTCTCGCGGCTCACCGGCGGATCGTCCTCGATGCCGGACCAGGCGGTGATGTGGCGGGCCGCGAGGCTATGGATCAGCAGCGCCTGGTACTGGCCCTCGCGGGCGCCGTCGTCCGAGAGATCGGGCAGGCCGTCGAGCGCCAGGCCGGCCTCCGTCCGCTCTCTGGCTTGCGCCTGCAACCCGTCCAGACGCTTGCGCGCCTCGGCTTGCGCCGCCGCCATGGCGGCGGTGGTCAACGGCGTCACGGTGACGGTGACGCCGTAGGGCAGCGTCAGCTCGTAGGGTTCAGTTTCCTGCTTGAGTGAGATCATGCGTAATCGCTCCCGTCGAGATCGTTGATCAGCGTCACGGTGAGCATGCGACCCTCGGTCTCGTTCCTGGCGCCCTGGAAGTCGAAGCGAGCCGAGACGCCGCCCGGCCCCTCTACCGTGAGCGCGGGCTTCGGCAGATAGACCTCGTGGGCCTCGAAGGCGATCTTGAGGCCGCTATCGATCGCATAGGCGAATTCCAGATCGACCGGGGCGCCGTTCGAGGCCAGATCGATCAGCGTCGTGTCCGCGAACCGGACCTCGATGGAACCGGTGAGTGCGGCGACGGTGGGATCGGCGCCGTCGATGAGACCGTCGGAGCGGATGGTCTCGATTTTCTCGAGGTTGTTGGCATAGGTGAGCGAGCCGGCGGTGAGATTGGCAACCGCCGTGCCGTCCCGGCTGATGGAGCCCTGGAACTGGCTGATGCGGCGGAAGTCGAGCTTCATCGGCGTACCGCCCTGGCTGGCCGCAAAGCGCTCTTCTCCTTGCGCGACGCACTGGATGGTGGCCGCCGCGGCGCCCGAGCGCGCGAACTCGAGCGCGATGGAATCGAACACGACGCCGGTATGGCGGAAGTAGGCCGGGACCTGGGGATGGCCCACCTCGATCGTGTAGCTCGGCAGAACGTCACTCCCGGAGGCGAATACGTGGGAATCCCCGCCGCCGGTGAGCGTTGGGCCGCTGACCATGGCCGCCGACGCCGCGAGGGCGAAGGCGTTGCCGGTGGCGCCCGCCGTATCATGGGCAACCAGAAGCCGCTGGGTACCGGCCGGGCGGCTATAGGTGGCCTCGGAGACGTTGCCGTCCGCGGACGCATTCAGATCGGCGACCAGCCGGTCGATGGTCTGGGTCGCCGTCGCCTGAATCTGTGTCTCATCGCCGGAGGAAGCCCCGGAGACGAACGTCCAGATCGTGCCGCCCAGGGTGATGGTGTCTTGATCGGACGGGTTGACCGCGAAGTCGATATATCCGGCCGCCGCGACCGTGTTTGACACGGGATCGCCGAACAATCCGGTCAGCCAGATACCGAGGTAGCGCGGATCGACGGGCACGACGATCTCGCCCTCGTCCTTGATCGCGTCCTGCAAGGGCGCGTAGGGGTCGCGCCCCTGACCCAGCACCGGGTCGTCGATCAGCCCCTGCTCGGAGCCCAAGGTGCAGCGGTTGAAGGGAATGCGGATGTAATCGCCGGCCGCCGCCTGCCCGTAGGCGAGTTCGCGTTTGAGCAGCAGCGTGGCGCTCGAACCATAGGCTCGGGCCATGATGGTCTCTCCTTCGTGTCTGATGGGTGTCGGCGGGTCAGCCGAGCGGGGTTTCGGTCTCGTACTCGACGATCACGTCGATGGTCCCGGTCTTGATGGCGGGCGCGCCGATCACCGCCTCGGTGTCGATCCCGGGCCGGGCAGTGGTCATGCCGAAAGCGAGCCCACCGAGGGTGGGATCGGCATCGAGAGCCGCACCGATGTTCCGGACCAGGGTGTCGAAGGCCGCGTCCCTGGCGGCCGCCTCGCCGGTCTCGACATAGACCTCGATCTCGACCGCGTGGCTGTAATAGACGCCGCCGATGCCGCCGAGGGTCTGCTCCGGCTCACCGGGATCGCCGTCGCGCAGCACGATCAGCCCGCCCTTCGGGATGCGCTCGGGCGCGGCGGTGTTGCGCTCGACCTTGGCCTTCGGCACCGTGCGCAGACGGTCGGTGAGCGCGGTCAGGATTTGTTCGGTCTTGCTGGACATGGCGTCACCGTCGTGCCGTTGCCCGTACCTGACGGCCGATCAATCTCGGCAACCTGCGTGCCCAACTCCCGGCGGCGCCGGCGACGTTGAGCCGCTTTTTCAGCTTCACCTGCGGCACCAGCACGAACATCGCTACAGTGGCGATGCCTTGTTTGAAGCTGCCCGATTTGGTGCGCCCGCCGCCCTTGGCCTGCCGGCCGACCCGCCCGCTCTGGGCGCTCACCCGCACGCCGTCGACCACCAGCAGCGCCGAACGGCCGGAGCGGCGGACCATGCGAAGCGGCCCGTGGCGGGCGGTCGGGAACGTGGCCGGCGTGATGCGCTTGCCACCGACGCCGCGCTTCGGCGCCGCCGGTGTCGGAATGGCGAGCCAGTTGCCGCCCTTGCCCTTGATCACCACACCCTTATCGAAGGCCAACGCGATCTGCGGCGCCTTCGACCAGACCAGGCTCGCGGCATCGTGGCCCTTGTTCGCGTAGGTCCTGCCGCGCCAGGTGCGCGACAACCGGGCGCCGAGACCGGCGGCGACCACCTGCTTGCGCAGACTCCCCTTCAGCCCGTCGCCGGCGGCCTTGACGCCGTCCGGCACGGCGCGTTCGATACGGCGGAGTTCGGCCTGCATGTCGGCTTTCAGCGAGCCGACCATGGTGGCGGTGAGCTTCATGCTGGTCAGGCCCCCGCCGGGCAGGCCTCGAGCGTCCAGATCAGGCGTTCGGTATCGCGCACGGGCTCGCCCTGGACGAGGTAATCATTGCCGCCGACGCTCAGCCGGTCCCCGGGCCGCGGCTCGGCGATCTCCGAGACCCGCACGTCCAGCAGCGCGGTGCCGGCGTGAATGCGGGTCTCGCCGAGGCCGACGATCTCGTCCGGGCGCTTGGCGATCACCCGGACGTCCACGGGGTCACCGCCTTCCGGCGTGTAGACGGCATCGCGGCCGAGATGGCGGAAGCAGTCATCCACCGCGGTGGCGAACGGGGTTGTCACCTCACTCGGCCGTTAGCTTCACCAGCACGCCGGGGCGATGGCACATGGGCAGCGGGTTGGACTGGGTGTGGAGATCGGTGCCGCGTTCGAACTTGCGCGGCTCCTGCTTGGCGTAGAGCTGCTGGCCCAGGGTGTTGGCGGTCTCGTTGAAGTCGGCCGGCGCGAAGTAGGACGCGAAGGTCTCGACGGTGCCGAGCGGGAAGGCATGGCCCTCGTTCTCGGCGATGAACCGGCGCACCACGCCGTCCGGGTCCGTCGCCTGGCCGCGGTACTCCTCGAAGGTGATGCCGCCGAAGGTGAAGCCCGCGCGCAAATCGTCGCGGAGCGCCGCCCCTTCCATCCAGCGCTCATAGGCCTTCTCGACCTTGGCGTGGCTGGTGAGCGTATCGAAGAACTCAGGCGCCACCAGGGCATGAACCCGGGTCATGAACTCACCGCGCAGATTGTCCTCGATATGGCGCAGCACCGAGATGCAGCGGTTCTTGACATTGGTATTGGCGTTGCCGAGACCGAAGGCGACGGTCTTGGCCTCGATGCCGAACTCGGCATAGAGGTCGTAAAGAGCGGACCCGTCGGCATCGAGGATCACCCCCTTGAGCGCACCCATGCGCAGATGCTCCAGCGTGATCGCGTGCTTGTTGCGCATGGATTGCAGGTGATCGGCCATCACGTCGGCGAGCGCCTGGGACTCGTTCTCCGAGCCGAAGGCGCGAATGCCCTGGACCTCTTCGGGCAGCACCACGTCGTCGTGCGGGATATGCGGGATGTTGAAGCTGCGGAGCTTGCGTTTGCCGCGCTCGCCGACGGTGCCGGGCGAGCCTATGGGGAGGGTCGGCAGCAGGTTGAGGACGCCGTTCTTCTCCTCCACGGCAATCTGGCGGAAGCGCACCGGCCGGGGCGGCATCAGCATCATGCGTTCGAGCCGTCCATAGCTGTTGGGCAGGATGTTGATGGCGGCGGTCAGCGCCGTCACGTGGAAGGCGGGGGTATCGAAGGGATTGTTCATGGGCATGGAAAAGCTCCTCCGGC
Organism: Alphaproteobacteria bacterium; assembly: GCA_965249645.1. Classification (GTDB taxonomy): domain Bacteria; phylum Pseudomonadota; class Alphaproteobacteria; order UBA828; family JAPUJA01; genus CAVOEB01. The sequence continues at coordinate 1,696,700 of CBDFML010000012.1, read as the reverse complement.
GCCGGCGGAGCCGGGCCGTTTGGTCAGGTGTTGCGGTTGAGAGCGGGGAGTGGGGCTCAGGCGGCCTTGCGGACGAGGATGCCGCGGGCCTCGAGGGCGGCGATCGCGGCTTTCTTCTGTGCCTCGGTGATACCGGCGGGCCAGACGATCGCCCGATCGGCGAGGACGGCGTCGCGCAGGATCGCCGTGACTTCCGCGTCGGTGCCGTCCGGCGCGGTCACGTCGAAGGCAACGATGCCGATGGCTTCGGCCGTGCCGTAGACGGCCGTTGGATCGAGGCCGGCCACCTTGCCGTCGCCCGATATCTCGATCGCGAACGTATCGCCGACGGCGAAGTCGGCGGCGCCGTCGGCGACGGTGAGGTTGAGGTGACCGCCCTCATAGGCCGTGCCGACAGTGAGGTTGGGCAGAACGTAGCCCCTCGGGCTCAGCACCTGGAAGGTGCCGCCGTCGGCCCCGGCGGTAATGCAGGCGAGCCGGTAGATGCCGGCCTCGGCCAGGGCGCCGAGCGGCGGGTCGGCCGGCGCGGCTTCACCGTCGCCGGTGTTGCCGTCGCCGGCCGTCACCGTGACCGTGGACCGGGTCCGCCGGGCAATCACCGCGCCGACTTTCAGCATCCGATCTTCGCCGTCGCCGGCGAGCACAGTGACGGCCTCGCGGCTGTGGAGGTTCGGCGCCTCGCATTTGAGGACGTCGCCGAGAGTGGTGGATTCAGCGTGAGCGTTCATGGATCAGACCTCCTTTGCAGCGGCGGCCCGGGCGGTTGCCGCCCGCACCACCGGATTGTCGTCGAGACTGGCGGGAGCGCCGGTACCGGCGCCGGGGAGCACATGGTTGTGCACCTCGGCGTCCTGTGCCGCCTTGAGGGTCAACAGCTCGCGCCGAACCGCGTCGGCCGAAAGCCCCTTGGCGAGCATCCCGGCGGTGCGTTCGGGCATGCCGGCCAGCGTGCAGAGCTCGGCGATCAGCCCGGCCTCGGCCGCGCCTTCGCCGCGCGCTTGCTTGCGGACCGTGTCGAGGTCGACCACCTCGGCGGTCTTCGGCTCGGGCTTCGCCGCTTTGGGCGCTGTCGCCTCGGGAGGGGGCGGCGTATTGCTCGTCTCGGGTTCCGGCGGCGCGTCGGCGTCGGTATTCATGGTTTCGATGACGGTATCGTCGTTCATGGATTGCTCCTTTCCGGTGGTTGGCTTGGGTGGGGTGTTTGCCGCCCCGGGCCGGACGGCTGGGGCGGCAACGATCGATCGCGGTTCGGCGAGCGTTACGGCGAGTGCCGCCAGAGCATCGCGCAAGGTGCCGACCTCATCGGCGAGACCGGCGCGGACCGCGTCCTCGCCGAAGAAGAGCCGCGCCTCGGTGGCGCGCACGGCATCGGCCGTGAGACCTCGGTTGCGGGCGACGGTGTCGACGAAGAGCGCATAGACACGGTCGACCTCGGCCTGCAGCGTCCGGCGCGCGCCGTCCTTCAGGGTTTCGTGCGGGTTGAATTCGTTCTTGGCCGCGCCGGCATAGACGGTGGTGGTGCGGAACCCCTCCATGGCGTCGCGCGCCGAGCGGTCGACATGGACCGCGACGACGCCGATCGAGCCCAAGCCTCCGGTGCGCGGCACGATCAGTCGCTCGGCGGCGCTGGCGATCGCGTAGGCGCCGGAGAACGCCTCCTCGTCGGCGACCGCCCAGACCGGCTTGAGGCTCCGCGCCTCGTAGACGAGGTCGGAGAGATCGAACACGCCGGCGGCCTCACCGCCCGGGCTGTCGATATCGAGCAGCACGGCGCGCACCGCCGGGTCGGTGGCGGCGTCCATGATCCGGTCCTCGAGGTGGCCGTAGGAGGTCAGGCCCGAGGCTGCGTCGATGGCGCCGGCCCGCTTGACCAGCGTGCCGAACACCGGGATGACGGCGATGCCCTCGGGCGTCACCAGGTAGGTCGTCCCGCGGCGGCGGCCGGCACCGTCCATGACGGCGGGCGCCGGCAGGCCCTCAAGATTGGAGATCCCCAACATGCCAGAGGCAGGAGCCTCGATGCCGAAGCGCGGGCCGATGACGGCGAGGATCGCCTCGAGCTTCGCCTGGCCGATCGCCAGCGGCGTATCCAGCACCCGGCTCGCGATATGCGGCAGCATGGTCATGCCGGCCTCCTCATCTCGTTCATGGGTTCGTTCTCCCCGTCGTCGCGGTCCTGGTCTTCCTCGTCGCGCTCGGCGTCCGGCTGAGCGGCGCCGGTGCGCGCGACCTTGCGCGGGTCGCTGTCGAGCACCAGCCCGAGCGCATCGGCGCGGGCGTTGTCGGCGGCGATCTCGCGGTCGATCTCCTCGGCGTCGTAACCGAAGGCCGAGATCGCCTCCGACCGACTCATGAGACCGGCCCGGATGGCGAGCACCACCGCCTTGAACTCCTTCTCGGGATCGACCCATTGCCAACCCTGGGGAATCCACTTGGCGGTCAGATGGGGCGCCGGATCGTTGGCGAATCCGGGCGCCTCCAGGGCGCCGGCGAGCACCGCCGTTCTCATCCACTCGCGCCACACCGGCCGGCACAGCTGGTGGACCACGACGGCGTGCTGGATGGTCTCGCAGCGGCGGCGGAACTCGAGCAGCCCGGCGCGGATCGAGGAATAGTTGACCTGCGTCAGATCGCCGCTCAGCTGCTCGTAGGTGACGCCGGCGGCGGTGGCGACGGCGCGCAGCTGATTGCGGAAGAACCCCTCGTAGCTCGACCCGGCATCGGCCGGCTCGGCGAAGCGCACATCCTGGCCGGGCTTCAGCCGCTGCATGGTGCCGGGCTCGAGGCTGGCCTCGACGACACCGTCCTCGTCCGGCTCGTCCCCGCCCATGACGGCGTCCTCGGGGTCGGGCGAGACGACGAAGCCGGTAAACAGCGCCGCGACCTTGGCCTTGACCAGGGCGGCATCGTCGAACTGGTCGAGCTCGTCGAGCTTGACCAGCGCCCGGGCGAGCCAGGGCTCACCCCGGATCTGCCCGGGACGGAGCGGCCGAAAGAGGTGCGCGATGCGGTCCGCCGGCACCCGCACCAGGTCGTGGTCGCGCGGCCGCATCGCCGGATCGCCGGGATGGGCGCGGGTCAGGTGATAAGCAGCGCGGCGGCCCAGCCGGTCGAACTCGATGCCGGCGCGCACCAGGTTGCCGCCCGGCAGTGTCGTGTTGAAGGTGAGCGGCACATGCTCGGCCTCCAAGAGCTGGATCTGCAGCGGCACCGCGAGCCCATCCTCGGGCCGGCGCACCCTGAGCCGCACGAAGCACTCACCGCCCTCCAGCATGGCCCGGCAGGCGAGCGCCTGGAGGCCGTAGAAATCGGTGACGCCGTCGGCGTCGGCCTCCGCGCACCAGTCCCACCAGAGCGCATGGACAGCCTCGCGGAATGCCGCGTCCGTCGCGATCGACTGCGGCTTGATGCCGGTGCCGATGCAGTTGGTGACGAAGGCATCCACGGCACTGCCGGCCCAGGCGTTGCGGCGAACCAGGTCCCGCGACTTGACCCGGAGGTCGTGGCCGGTCGCGAAGGTCGTCGCCAGCGCGCCAGGATTGCCCGGCCGCCAGGAGAGTGCCCGCCTTCCCGAGCCCGCGGCCTCGTGCACCGGCCGGCGCCCGCCATGCGCGGCCCGGCCCGGCGCCCGCCACGTCGACATGATGCGCGAGAGCAAACCCATGCTCAAAACCCCTTGTTGCCGACGATGCGGATCTGGCGCACCTGCCTGCCGGCCTCGCGGGCGCGGGCGTTCTCGATCTCGGCCAGCGCCGTCTTGATCTCGTCCACCGAGCGGTAGGTGACGCTCTTGCCGTCATAGGAAACGGTCAGCACGCCCGAGGTCAGCGCCTCGCGGAGCGCCCGGACCTGGTCTTCGGTATAGGTCATGTTCGCCATGTCTCAGCCCATCCACTTGCTGCGGGTCACGCGCCGGCGTCCCGCCGGGCGGGAGCCGGAATCCGGCGCCGCCGCGTTCTTCGTGCCGGCCCGTTCGGGACCCGTGTCGCCGGCCAGTGCCGCCTCCAAACGCAGCCAGCGGCGTTCCGGGAAGCGGTCGGCGCCGGCGATCCAGGCGGCGGCCCGGGCATAGACCCGGCAATCGAGCGCTTCGTTGCGCTCGCGCAGCTTCTGCCATTCGAGCCGGGCGAAGCCGCGCCGCGTGCGCACCGTGACCAGCTGCTCGGCGACGAACTGCTTGAGCCACTCGTCCTCGACCCAGTGCGGCAAATGCACGCTGCCGGGCGGATACGGTTTGCCCTCGACGCGCTCCTCGTCGGTCGGCCGTTCCAGCCTCAGGAACCGGTAGGTCTCGGCCTTGAAGGTCGAGACGGCGACGGTCCAGAGCCGGGCGCCGCGGCGGAGCCGCCTGCCGCCGTCGGAGGCATCCACATAGGTCGGACCCGAGACCGGGCTCGAGCGGTTGAAGCCGTCGGTGCCCTTGACCGGCGCCACTTGCGCGATCCCGGCGCGCCGCGCCCAGCCATAGACCGCGGTGGGCTCGTAACCGGTGTCGATGGCGAGCTTCGCCAAGCCCAGCGCTGTGCCTCCCTCGTGCGGCCAGACCTGTGAGAGCAGCCGGTCGAGTTCGGCCCATGGCTCGGCCCGTTCGGGCCCGCCCTCGATGACGATATGATCGATCAGCCAGCTCTCCAGGCCCCGGCCCCAGGCCCAGACGTCGACCTCGATGCGGTTCTTCTGGATATCGGCGCCGGCGGTGAGGAACAGCCCGCCGGCGGGAACCGTGCCCGCGGGCCAACGCTCGCGGCGGTCGTAGAGCCGCTGCCAGTCCGGCGCCTCGCCGCTCTCGACCCAGGTCTCGCCGAGGATGGTGTTGCGGAAGGCGCGGATCGCTTCATCCGAGCCCTGTGCCGCCACCCAAGCGCGCGCGATGGCCTCCCACGAAAGCCAGCCGACCGGCGAGTAGAGCGCGGAGAGATGAAACCCGATGGTCGACGGATCGGCCGCCGTTCCGGTCGCCCGCCAAACGCCGGCCGCCAGCATCGCCGTCTTGTGGTGCTCGGCGATCGGCGTCTCGCAGGATGCGCAGTGGTAGGCCGCCGTCTCGGGCTTGCCCTTCTCCCACTTGAGCCGCTCGAAGACGAGCACCTGTGCGTGCCCGCAATGGGGACACGGCACGAAATACCGACGCATGTCCGAGGCCTCGTACTCGCGCTCGATGCGCGAGAAGCCCTTCACCGTCGGCGTCGAGATCAGGAGCACCTTGCGGCGGTGGGCGAAGGTGAGCGAGCGGGCTTCCGCCAGCGTTACCGGATCGCCTTCCTCGTCGACCGAAGCCGGATAGGCGTCGACCTCGTCGAGCAGGATGTAGCGCGCCGGGATCGAGCGCAGACCCACCGCCGAGTTGGCCCCGGTCATGATCAGGATGCCGCCGGGGAACTCCTTCGACAGCATGGTGTTGCCGGAATCGCGCGACCGCGCGGGCCTCACCAGGCTCCGGAGCGCAGCGCTTTCCTCGATCAGCGGATCGATGCGCTGGCGCGAGTTCCGTTTGGCCAGCTCCACCGTCGGCTGGACCGCCAGCATCGGCCCCGGCGCCTGGTGGATGACGAAGCCGATGAAGTTATTGGCTCCCTCGGTCGCGCCGACCTGCGCCGCCTTCATGAACACGATCCTGCGCGCCGGATCGGCCGGCGACAGCGCGTCCATGATGGCCCGCATGTAGGGGGTGCGCGCGATGCGGTAGCGGCCGGGCTCGGCCGAGGCCCTTGCCGCCAGCATGCGGTGCTTCTCCGACCATTCCGAGACGCTCAACAGCGGGTCCGGCGCGAGCCCGTCGCGCCATGCGCGGGCGATGTCGCCCGCGCCGGCGAAGGCCTCAGCGGAACTCGGGCCGGATCTCGGCGAGTTCATTGAGATGATCTCGGACATGGGCCTCCAGCACCTTCTGCATGGCGTGGGCCTCAACCCCGAGCTCGGCCGCCATCAGGGCGGCGACGCGCGCCGGCCAGTTGACCCAGGCGTCGCGCTCACGCCGTGCGAGGCGGAACACCTCCGAAGTCGCGTGGCCCCGGTCGACCACCTCTTCGCGCAGCCGCTGCACCTCGATGCGGGCGCGTTGGGCCTTGGCGATCTCGTGCGCGGTCCGCGCCTGGGTGAAGCTGGCGCCGGTGCCTTGGGCCGCCGGCTCGGCCGCGGCGGGCGCCCGTTCCTCGCGTGGCGGCTCAGTCGGCGGCGTCTCGTCAGCTTGTGCGGGCTCGTCCTCGGGCGGCTCGGGCCGGCGCGCCGGATCGGTTCGCGCGTCCCATTGGGCGTCGGCCTTGGCCGGATCGAGGGTGCCGTCGGGCTCCGGCGTGAGCCGGCCCGCGCGGATCGCCTTCATCACCGCGACATGGCTCACCCCGCGCCGGCGCGCGTATTCCCGCAGCGATACGCCCATGCTCGTAGAACCTCGAAAATAGCTTTGGAATCATGGTCTTAAGCGCTTGCTATCGGGCCGGAACAGAGCGTGTATGACGTCGCAATCGAAAGGAGGAACACGATGGCCCAGCCGCAAAATTCCCCGAGCCAAAACACCGCATGGGGCTTCTACGGAACCATTTCCAGCCACGCCGATCCAGATGAAGCCTGGCCGCTCGCCATGACCGCCATCGGCACCGCCACCGGCTGCCCCGGCGAGGCGGTGCGCGACTTCCTCGACAGCCGCCACGGTCGTCATTTCGCCGACGAGGTCGCGAACGACCTCTTGGTGAAGCCTGCCCTCAAGCCCGCGATCGACGCCGCTGTCGAACGCTGGATGGGCTGGAGGATCAGCCGCCAGACCCACCGTCAACACGGGATTCCGAGCGGCCTGCCCTACCTCACGGGCTACGTCACCTACTTCGAGATCGAGGCCGAAACCGTCTAGCCGATCCCGTGCCCCTCCGGCCCCGCTTGGGTGTGCCCAGCGGGGCTTCGGGCAGTAGCAGCGCCGCGATGGTCGCGGTGCGCTCAACCGAAAGAGGGATCCCATGAAACTCACCGACACCCAGATGGTCATTCTCACGGCCGCCGCGCAGCGCGACGACGGCTCGATTCATCCGCTGCCCAAGACGCTCAAGGGCGGCGCGGTCACCAAGGTGACCCAAGCACTGCTGCGCCGTGGCCTGATTGCCGAAGCGCCGGGCCGCGAGGACTGGCCTGGCCGGCGAGACCCCTACTTCGCGGTCACGGCCGAGGGCGTGCGCGCCATCAACGTCGAGCCGGCCGACTGCCCCCATTTGGCCGACTCGGACGCACAGGTGGCCGACGGCGGCCGGGAGGCAGAGCCGGCGGCGGGGACATCCCGCCCAAGGCGAAGAAGGCCGCCACGGGCCGCGACTCGGCGAAGGGGCCGGTCAAGCTACGCGCCGGCACCAAGCAGGCCCTCGTGGTCGAGATGCTGCGCCGGCCCGAAGGCGCCACCGTCGATCAGATCAAGCAGGCCACCGGCTGGCAGCGCCACACCGTGCGCGGCGCCTTCGCCGGCGCGCTCAAGAAGAAGCTCGGCCTCACCGTCACCTCGGACAAGGTCGAGGGGCGCGGGCGCGTGTATCGCATCACTGCGAACTGAGGAGACGGCCATGTCCCGCAAGACCGGAAAGCACGGGCGGACCGAAGGCTATGCGGTCCACCACGTCGACAGCCCGGCCGGGCAGGCGCAGCTGGCGAAACGCGAGCTCACCGCCCGCGACCTCACCAGAGCCGTCGCCCGGTTCCAGACGGCCGAGAAGGTCCGGCTCGGCACCTTGATCGGGGTCAACGATGATGGCTTCTTCGGCTCGACCGAAGACGGGTGGACTCCGAACCAGCCCGGCGCCTTCGACGAGCCGCTCGTTACCATCCCTTGGGTGCAGATCCTCGAGTTGCTGGGCCGTGTCCCGGAGAAAACCACCGGGGAGTTTCTCGACGGTGGCGGCAAACTCCAATAAACCCGGCCGCAGACCGACGCCGTTGTCTCTCGCGGGGCGGCGGTGTCACGTTCGGATGCCGCCGCGCACTCGGATCGCCTCGAACAGTCGTACTGATTGGGGCAATCCCCGTGTGCCGTGCCTTCGCTGATACCGTCGTCGATTGGGAGCCGGGCATTGATCCTCCCCCATTGGATTGGTCCATCCTTTAGGTTATGGAATGAGGAGGACCAACGATGGCAAGGAAGCGCTACAAGCCGGAGGAGATTGTCGAGACGCTGCGGCAGGCGGAGGTTCTGTATGGCCAGGGCATGTCGATGGCGGACGCGATCCGGCAACTGGGGATCAGCGAGGTCACCTACTACAGGTGGCGCAAGGAGTATGGCGGGATGAGCGGCGATCAGCTTCGTCGCCTCAAGGAGCTTGAGAAGGAGAACGAGCGGCTGTGCCGCGCGGTCTCGGATCTGACACTGGACAAGCAGATTCTCAAGGGGGGCGGCCCGGGGAAACTTGTGAGCCCCTCGCGCCGCCGCCAGTGCATCGACCATGTCCGTGGCCGGCTCGGGATCTCGGAGCGGAGCGCCTATCGGGTGCTGGGGCAGCACCGCTCGACCCAACGCCATATCCTCCACGGACGGGACGACGAGGACCGTTTGGTTGGGGAATTATATACCTGACTATACAGGGCGGTTACCACCGCCCCTGTCAAAGCTCATGGATACGCGGCCGAACCGCCAGAACAGCGTAGGCAAAGGCAGAAGCTGCCAACAGCCACCACCCACTGTCTGTGAGAAGAAAACCTGCGACCACTATGGCCAAGTATCCAGTTGGCGGAAAACAGCCCGCCAGCCACACCATATTCGGGTTCCAGAAGAGTTGAGGGAGGTTGTGACGAGGCTGTGAGATCACCGCGCGCCCTACGTAGGCGTAGATGGCTGTGTTAATCCCGAGCAGGACCCACAGCCAGCTAGTCGCAGTCATCTCCCATCGGCCTCTTCACCGGCGGCCGCCGCACCAGCGCCTGGGCGATCTCCTCGGGCGTCGCGTCAATCGGCGGGAGGGTGACGTTGGCCGAGGGTTTTTCGATCTCTTTGGACCCGTCAGGGCTGCGGGTCAGCTTTTCAGGCATGTCGCACCGTAGGTGGTAGCCCCTATGTAGTCAAGTGGTAGCCCCTATGTAGTCAAGTATATAATTCCCTTTGGTTGCGGACATAACCGAACGGGCCCGCCAGTACGACCGTTACGGCTACCGCCGGATCACGGCCCTGCTGCGAAGCGCCCTTACCTGAACTAACCGTTACCTGTGCTACCGTCGTTGCACTGAGGTTTCTATGGACGTTCTGTTTTTTTTGAAAAAGCGCACACGGTTCATCCGTTACTTCTATAAAACTGCCGGATTTCCCTTCCGCGAAACGATGCGCAACGTCGATAAGGGGGAATCACCGTTTGATAACCCGCCCTATAGTGAAGATGACGAACCGCCATATATAGATGAATATCTTGAGGCCAGCGATGCATTGGAAGTTCTCGGCCGAAGCTGCCTCTCGATGCTTTCACTATCGCTTCGCCTTTATTTCAGAACGTGGGAGAATGAACTCGGGATTAGCTGTGGAGAATACAATTTCAAAAGAGGATTCTTACAAGGTTATAAGACATGCTTCGAAAAAGAGCTTCGCCTTTCATGGGCTCAATGTCCTGCCAATCTCGGCTTAATCGAGGAGATTATCCTAGCGCGCAACCGGGATCAGCACGCCGAGATAATTGCAACGATGAGTGTAGATCATGCAATAAAGGATCTTAAGAAGCATCAGCATCCGTTTTTTGTGAACGAAATTGAACGCCGGATTTATGACGATCCAAAGATGTTAGGCAATTTTTGGATGAAACCGAGAGTATCGGTCTCAAGCCAAAAGCTTTATGATGCAATCGATGAGGTCGATAAGCTTACTGACTGGCTAGAAGGCCGCATACTTGCCTTTTCGGTGCGGCCATAAGCCGTCATCTGGGTAACGTATGTTTCCTTTCCGAACACTGCGAACCAATAACGACCTCCCTCAACAAAACAAAGGCACCTGCCATTGTGGCGAACAGCCGCTTCACGTGGTGGTGCTGGGTTGAAATTTGCCCTTCGAAATCGACGCGCCGATTTCGTATTCCGTCAAATCCGCACGCGGCGGTCACCTCACGGATATTCCAAGTGCTCGTGATACACCCTCCGCGTTATCGGCACCGAGCCGTTCCGCGCCGGCGGCGATCGCTTCGAACGTCCTATCGTCGCCGTCGAGGCTCGCGGCCTTGCCCGTCCAGTCCTGCCAGCGCCGGACGACGACGTCGCAATAGCCGGGATCGAGTTCCACCAACCGTGCCGTGCGTCCGGTCTTCTCGGCCGCGATCGCGGTCGAGCCCGAGCCGGCGAAAGGATCGAGCACCACGTCCCGGCTCTTCGACGAGTTGCGGAGCGCGCGCTCGACCAATGCCACCGGCTTCATGGTCGGGTGCAGGTCGTTGCGGGCCGGCTTGTCCACGAACCAGACGTCGCCCTGGTCGCGGGCGCCGCACCAGTAGTGGTCGGTGCCCTCCTTCCAGCCATAGAGGATCGGCTCGTACTGGCGCTGGTAGTCGGCGCGGCCGAGGGTGAAGGTGTTCTTGGCCCAGATCACAAAGGTCGACCAGTGCCCGCCGGCCTCGCGGAACGCGCGCTGCAGCGTCGGCAGCTCCGAGGACGACATGCAGACATAGGCCGCGCCCTTGGTGACGGTCAGGATGTTGACGCAGGCGTCGTACAGAAAGCGCTCGAAGTCGGCGCCCAGATTGTCGTTGCGGATCCGGCGTTTCTTGCCGCGCATCCTGTCCTTGGCACTGTTGCCGTAATCGACGTTGTAGGGCGGATCGGTAAAACACAGGTCCGCGAGCCCGCCGTCCAGCGCCCGCTCGACATCGCCGAGCACGGTGGCGTCGCCGCACAGCAGGCGGTGGCCGCCCAGCAGCCAGAGATCGCCAGGCCGGGTGACCGGTTGCTCCGGCGGCTCGGAGACTTCGTCATCATCGATGTTGCCGGCGGGGCCGTCTGCCTGCAGCAGGCGATCGATCTCGTCGAGCTCGAAGCCGGTGAGATCGAGATCGAACTCGGCCTCGCGCAGCTGCTCCAGCTCGACGCGCAGCAGATCCTCGTCCCAGCCGGCGTTCTCGGCGATGCGGTTGTCGGCGAGGCGGAAGGCGCGCGCCTGCGCCTCGGTCAGATGCTCGAGGCGGATCACCGGCACGGTCTCCAGTTCGAGCTGCCGGGCGGCCAGCAGCCGGCCGTGGCCGGCGATCAGCACGCCGCGGTCGTTCACCAGGCAGGGCACGTTGAAGCCGAAGGCGGCGATCGAGCCCGCGATCTGCGCCACCTGGTCGTCGGAATGGGTGCGCGCATTGGTGGCGTAGGGCAGCAGCCGGTCGAGCGGCCACTGCTCGATCGTGAATTCCATCAGGCGGCCTCGGCGATGATCTCGCCTTCGCGCTCCAGCCTTTCGCGGGCGATCTCGGCGTAGTCCGGGTTGAGCTCGACGAGCACGGCGTCCCGGCCGAGACGGCGCGCCACCAACCCGGTGGTTCCCGCGCCGGCGAAGGGATCGAGCACGGTGCCGCCCTCGGGACAGCCCGCCGCGATGCACATCTCGGCGAGCCTCGGCGCCATGGTCGCGAAGTGGGCGTGCGCGAGGGGCTGGGTCGCGATGGTCCAGACGTTCCTCAGGTTGCGCCGCTCGGGATTCCCGACCGCGCGCTTGCGGCCGATGGCCGAGGCGGCGTTGGCCTTGGAGAGCGGATCGACGAGGTCCTTGTGCTTGCCGCCGATGCGATCCCTGGCTTCCCGCATCTTCCTCTGGTCCGAAGGGCCGCTCGTGCAGGGCTCGCTGGCCGCGGCACGGTCGTAGTGGTAGCGCGCGCTCCTGGCCAGCAGCAGCACCTCCTCATAGGCCATGCTCGGCCAGTCGCGCACGCTCTCGGGCATCGGGTTGCCGGACCACGGGCCGAAGCTCGCGCCCTTGGCCCAGACGATCCGCGAGCGCACCCACCAGCCGTCGGCCTGGAGTGCGAGCGCCGCGCGCGAGGGGACCATGATGAGGTCCTTGGGCTTGAGGCCCGGTGCATTGGCAGCGGGCGGCCGGCCGTTCCAGCCGCCGTCCCCCTCGTAGGCCCGACGGGGCAAGCGTTCGGAGGTACGGGATCGCTGCCGACCCTCCCGCGCGCCGTAGTTGCCCCACGATCCGGCATGAGAATCGCCGAGGTTGAGCCACGCGGTGCCGTCGTCCCGGAGAACCCGGCGCACCTCTCGAAACGCTTCGACCAGATGCTGGACGTAGAGGTCGGGATCGGGCTCGAGCCCGAGGCAGCCGAGCCAGGCGCCGCACTTGCCGCACCAGGCGCCCGCCGCGTGCTTCTGATGGTTGCCGTTGAAGCGGCGCGAGCGTGCGCCGTAACAGCGGTCCTTGGTCCGGCTCTTGCCGGCAACCGTCGTCTCGCGCTCGTCGTGCGCCTCCCGCCATTCGCCCCACTGGTGGTCGCAGGCCGGATCGCCGCCCCAGACCGAGGGCGGGACGCGGTAGTCGCGGAGCGAATAGTAGGGCGGGCTCGTGACCACGCAGTGGACCGAGCCCTCGGGCAGCTCGCGAAGCCGCTCACGGCACTCGCCGATGAGAATGCGGACGCTCATATCCCGCACATCCCCTCGCACTCGCCGGCCCAGAGATCGGATTGATCGGCTGGACCCCCGGCCGCGAGTTCCTCCAGCGGGCGGCGGTTCACGTTGACATAGAGGCGGCCGCCCTTTCTCAGTCCCGCCCGCTCCTGAGCCGGCATGTCGCGGATCAGACGGTCGATGGTGACGGCCTCGTTCCAGTCCTCCGGACTGGCCCGCAGCGCCTCCCACTCGGCGGCGCTCCGGTAGGGGCAGAAGGTGCAGGCGGAACGGGGTGGAACCGCGTAGCCGTGTTTCACGAGCCAGTCGATGCAGTCCTGCCGGCTCATCCAGCGCTCGTGCGGCTCCGGCCCGTCCTTCGTCGCGCGGTCGATCAGCGGATGGCGCTTGGTGAGCCAGCGGACATCCGACGGCTTCACCCGGATCCACTCGTCGGCCGAGATCCCCAGCCACGAGCAGGCGAGCGGCACGGCCGAGCGTATGGGTTTGTCGGGCGGCCGTCCGAGCAGCTCCTTGATGCGCCGCTGGATCGGCTTGATCTTGTAGTTGGACGTGCACTCGCGGCGTAGCATCCCATGCGAGCCGTCGGCGTTGACGGTGAAGAAGGGCGGCGCGAGGTAGCCGTTCGCGCGACCCGCCACGGGCTTCACGCCGGCCGCGGTCTTGCGGATGTCGTCGGCGAGGTCGGAGAACCGCACAACCTCGACCGGGAACGGCAGTACGCCCGGCGAGCGCAACCAGTCCAGATGCTCGTAGACCGCCTGCGGCTCCGCGCCGGTGTCGGCGAAGATCGCACAATCCGGCATCGGCTCGATCTCTCCGTGCGCCGCCATCAACGCCATGGTCGTCGACTGGACGCCGGCGCCGAGCGAAATCACGTGCAGCATGGGTTGCGGCTGGGTCATGGGACTCCCGTCATGAAAGAGGCCGCCCGCGCCCGGGAGGACGGGACGGCCGATGTCGATATCTTTGTTGGCGGCTGGTGCGCCGCGCGAACCGCAGCCGATCGGGCCGGTCCGCCGTCCTCGATGGTGGTAACCGGAGGTGGTAACCAAGGGTGGTAACCTGGGTGGTAACCAAGGGCTCTGGTTACCAGGTGGTTACCACCCAGGTTACCACCCCGATCTGACGCTAAGCCTTTGCAATCACGTCGTTTTCCGGCTCCGGCGGGGTGGTAACCGGCAAACCGTGGTTACCACTTGGGTTACCACCCAGGTTACCACCCCTTCTATGGACGTAAGTAATTGATATTGCGCCGTTATTCCGTCAGACCGGAGCAGTGGCCGGCGGCCGGTGGTAACCTCGGTTACCACCCAGGTTACCACCCCGATCCGTCTCTAAGTCTTTGTAACAGCGTGGTTTTCTCCGCCGGGCGCAGGTGGTAACCGGTGGTAACCTAGTGGTAACCCAGTTTTTCGTCCTGTCGCTGGCGCGATTTCCGCGCAAAGCCCGCCCACTTGCGTTTGCCGCCAGGAAGGACCCGCAATATCAATGGGTTAGCATGGTGTCCAGTCCCGAACGGGGATCAAACTTAGTACCCGATTGGGACATTCGGACCCGATCTCAGCAATGGCATTTCCCACCGACGTCTCCTGGGCTAACCTATTCAGGCGTATTTGGGCGTCAAATTGGGTTGCCTTATCGGGTGTATTTAGGTGTATATTCGGGTATGACCCGCCGTTGCCTCAACACCGATACCCTTGAGATCACCCCCACCATTCTCGGGTTGATCGCCGAACTCGACGAGTTCAAGGGCGCCTGGCGGGCGCTTGGAACGCTGGCCCCGGACAGGCTGTCGGCCCTAAGACGTGTCGCGACCATCGAGAGCATCGGCTCCTCGACCCGCATCGAAGGCAGCCGGCTCTCGGATTCCGACGTCGAACGGTTGCTCGCCAATCTCGACATCAGGTCCTTCGCCAGCCGCGACGAGCAGGAGGTGGCCGGCTACGCCGAGACCATGGAGCTCGTCTTCCGCGCATGGGAGGATCTCTCGGTCACCGAGAACCACGTCATGCAGCTGCACCGCGATCTGCTGGTCCACAGCGAGAAGGACGCCTGGCATCGCGGCGCCTACAAGACCTCGCCGAACAGCGTCGCCGCCTTCGACGAGGAGGGGCAGGAGATCGGCCTCGTCTTCGAGACCGCGACGCCCTTCGACGCGCCGTTCCTGATGGCGGAACTCTTCGACTGGCTGACGCTTCGCCAGGATCGGGGCGATCTGCATTCGCTCATCGTCATCGCCCTATTCACGGTGGTGTTCCTCGAAATCCATCCCTTCCAAGATGGCAACGGACGGCTCAGCCGGATCCTCACGACCCTGCTACTGCTTCGGTCCGGCTACGCTTATGTTCCCTACAGCTCGCTCGAAAGCGTCATCGAGCAGAACAAGGAAGACTACTATCGCGCGCTCCGCCGGACGCAGGGCACGATCCGCACCGATAACCCGGAGTGGCAGCCCTGGCTGGAGTTCTTTCTGCGCGCGCTGCAGCAGCAGATGAAGCGGCTTGAAAGCAAGATCGAGCGTGAGAAGCTGATCCTGCCGGCCCTGCCCGCGCTGTCGTTACAGATTCTGGATCACGCCCGCGACCACGGCCGGGTGAGCATGGGCGAGATGGTCAGATTGACCGGCGCCAGCCGCAACACGCTGAAGCAGCAATTCCGACGACTCGTCGAGCGGGGCCATTTGATCAAGCATGGCGGCGGCCGGTCGACCTGGTACACGCTGACCTGAGTCCTTTGCGATCGGGCCGTCGCCTGCAGCGTGGCACAGGGCCAAGCCGACGGCGGCCCCGGCCCCGAACACGACGAGGACCGCCCAGGTCTTCCAGGCGACGATGAAGCGCAGGTTGCCCAGGAGGGCTTTCAACGACGTTGCACGGCTCATGTCAGGCTCCTTCAGGCAACAAAAAACCCGCCGCGGCGATGCCGGAGCGGGTCGGGTGCGGACGCACCTATGAGATGATGGCGCAAACCTACATCTTGTGGCCTGCCACTGTCAACACCCCAGATGCAGAAAATCATCCCCGCCATCAGCCCGCCCGCCTCGGCCGCTCATAGCCGTAATGGACGGCGAGCATGCCGAGCGCGGAGAGCAGGATTCCGCTGGCCTCACCGCGTCGGAGAGGCCGTCCGTTCCAGCCCTGCTGCATCGCCCACTCTCGCAAGGACGACTGCAGACCCACGACATGCCAGACGCAGCTGCCGCCGGGGCTCGCCACGCCGCCGAGCGCGTCGAGCGCATCATGCACACGGTCGCGGGCCGCGATCTGGCGCACCGTGACATCGTCGTTCCAGGTCATCTTCTCGCCGCGCAGCCGTCTCACGCGGACGATCGAGGCGGTGGCCGTGGTGTCGTAGGCAGCGATGGTGAAGTGGGCCTGGAAGTCACGCGCCGCCTGATGCATGGCACGCGTGATGGTCCCGGCCTTACGCATGCGCGCCAGGGTGTCGACGGTGCGGACGAGGGTGACCGGCCGGCCTTCGGGGTCCGTCACGCGCACCGTCTCGAGCGTGCGGCCGCCGGGCAGGCGCAGGGCCTCGGGCTTGGCGCGTTGGGCCCGGGCCTTGCCCTTGGGAACGCGTTTCCGGCGTTTAGCCACGCGCCGCCCTCGGTTGGGCGGGCCGCGGCCCGTAGAGTTTCTCGCCGAGCTGGCAGACCAGCTCGCGCTCGGGCCAGGTGAGGCGGCCGTCCTCGGCGGCGATCACCAGGATGCCCTGTTCACGCCAGCCCTCGCGTTTGATCTCGTCGGCCGGCCGGCGCTCGCCGCCATAGCCTTTCGGCAACCACCTCACCGGGTGATCTCTCGCAGGCACGCGCCGTAGCCGAGGACATCGACCAGGCTGTCGAGATGCTTCGGATTGTGGGCGAGCCGGGCCATCTTGAGGTCCATCAGGCAGACCGCCACCTGAGCGGCCGTGACCCGGATCCCGAGCACCTGCGACCAGCGGGCGGCGACATGCTCGAACAGGTCCTCGGGTTCGCCGTACTCGTCGCGGCGCTTCTCGACTACAGCGGCGGCATGCTTGAGCAGCATGGCGCCGTTCATCGCCCACCCGTCCGGCTCTCGATCGCCCACAGCAGCAGCGCAATGGCGTCGGCCTCGTTGTCGTCGGCGGGCGCGAAACCGCGCGCCCTGACCGCCTCGATCACCGCCTCCTTGGACGCGTTGCCCTTGCCGGTGGCGTATCGCTTGATGGTGCCGACCGGCACGCCCTGATAGGGAATGGAATGGTGCTCGCACCAGGCGGTCAGGATCGCGAGCCAGCCGCCGTAGATCTGCGAGGCACTGGTGCCGGCATGGCGGCGGACCTCCTCGAGGTAGACCGCATCGATGCCGCCGGCGGTATTCTTGACCTCGGTCAGCCAGCCCTTGAAGCGCAGAAAGCGCATCCCGCCGCCGGAGAACCGATCGGGGCGGAACGACATCGTGCCGCTGGTAATCGGCCCCGCTGGATCACTGAGCGCCCAGCCGGTCGCGGTGCCGAGATCGAGGGCGAGCACGGTACCGGAACCGGACACGCCGGCGTCGTTGGCGGCCGGCACCGGGGGTTCGGCCACCGGACAGGCGACGCCGGCATTGCCGCCGTGCCGTGCCGCCGGAAGCACGGCGCGGTTCTCAAGCGGCGGTTTCTTGGGCAGAGTTACATGAGCCATGGTGATCTCCTTCCTTGATCGGGGTTGTCGTGGTCAGGGTGGCGGCGGGGAACTTCCAGGAACGCCGCCGCCACCCGCTCTTCAAGTTCAGGTCATCGCGTGCCGCTTCCTCTCCATCGTGAGGTGGCGGGCTGGTTCGTGGCGGGCGATCGACGATGGCGCCAGGCCGGCAAGCCGGCGGCATCGCGGCGCCGGTCTGGCCGCCTTGCCGTCATCGAGAATGCTGGAGGATGGGACGCGGTGCCGGGGCCCGGCCGCAAACCGAGCCAATATGGGTGTGTGTTCCGGAAACACACCCATATATGTATATATAGAAGTCCCCGACACCCGACACCGTTGATTTCATTGACTTTTTGCCCGACACGCAAATCCGACACCGTCACGCTAAGTGTTTGATATCGCTGAATAAGTGCCCGACATGTCGGATCCGACACGCCGACACCCGACACGGAGCCGCCCCGACACGCGATCCCGACACCGGACGGCCAAGCCATTGTTTCCACTGCATTTTTGCCCGACACGCGATTCCGACACGGGAGCGTCAAGCTGTTGATATGATTGGATTTTCGCCCGACAGACACGGGCGCGCCGCCATCGATACCGGTGGGCTCGGTGTCGGGGACGCCCGATAGGGACCCCCTAACCGCTTGAATTACCGGCGTTTTGTCCCGACAGACACGGCCCGGCACGCGAACGGTCGGGCCGGGTCTCGCCGGGGCCGGAATGGCCGGGATTTCGTGGACGATCATGCGCCTTCACTCCTCGCTTTCGTCGGCGCCGTGGACGAACTCGCCGACGCCGCGGGCAAAGGGTCCGGTCGGCACATCGAGCCACTTGTCTTCCTTCGAACCCGAGGCCATGCCCTTGACCAGCACCGGCGGCCTGGCCGAAAGCAGGTCCTGCACCATGTCCTGGAGGGGATCCCGGCCGAGGCCATGAAAGACGGACGCCAGACGATGGCGCTGGCGATAGACGCCGGCGCCGCCGGTAGTGGGTGAAGGGATGGCCGTTCTCGGCCGCCCGGGCAATCGAGGCGACCAGCGATTCGGTGAGCTCCGCCGCCGCCATGCGCCGCTCGCGCAGGCGGCGGGTGACGTCCACCGGAAGGCCGGTGGGCGCGCGGAGATAGGTGCGGATGGTGCGGTCGGCGGGACCGTTGGCCTTGACCACGGCGCCCTGGAACACGGCGTTGCGGACCGGCTTCTCGTCGAGGGTCTTGAAGACGTAACGCTGATGATCCCTGGGCGCCGGCCACAGCGCGTAGACCAGGCGCACGCCGTCGACGATGGCGCTGGTGCCGCGCACGGCGTCGCGGGCCTGCTCGACCGAAGCGATGGGCCGGTTGCCCTGGGGCTTTCGCATGTGGTGGGCGACGATGACCGCGGCGCCGGTCTCGGTGGCGAGCGATGCCAGAAGCCCGGTGGCGAAGCTGCCGGCGGCGGGATCGGCGTTGACATCGGCATGGATGAACGAGGACAGCGGATCGAGCACCACCAGCTTGAGCTCGGCGATCCGGACGATCTGGTCGCGGACCTTGGTGAAGTGCTCCGTCGCCATCGGTCCGTCCGGCCCTGAAGTCACCAGCGGGATCGGACCGCCGGCGTTGGGCAGCGGCACCACGATCAGCCGCTCGGGCCGCGCGAGCCTGAGCCGCTCGGGATCGAGGCGCTCGAGGCGGCGGTGCACCTCGCCCTCGTCGTCCTCGGCGGTGAGCAGCACGGCGGCGCCGAAGGCGCGGACCGCGCCGCCGAAGGCCATGGGCTCGGGGCTCACCGAGACCGCGCGCGGCTTGCCGGTGGCGACCGAGAGGGCGAGGTCGAGCGTCATCATGCCCTTGCCGGTGTCGCCCATGGCGGCGAGGATCGAGACGACGCCCAAGGGGACCGAGCCGTCGATCAGGAAGCGCTGCTCGGGCGCGTCGCCGGCGTAGCGGCCGGCATGCCAGTCGGCGAGGTCGAGCGAGCGCTTCGCGGGCCGGATGGCCTGGCGCTGGGCGCCCGCGATGAACGATTTGACATCCATGCCCTCGGCCACCGCGTCGGCCGCGTCCCACTTCTCGGGCTTGTCGGCGGGAGGATTGAGGACGGAGACCGCTGCCGCGCCGGCCGCGAGCACCGCCTGCGCGGCGGCGAGCGCGTAGTGCCAGCCGGGCTCGTCGTGATCGGGCCAGACCACCACCCGCCTGGCCTTGAGCGGCGACCAGTCGGTTTTCTCGACCGGGGCCGAGGCGCCGTTCATGGCGGTGGTGGCGCAGAGGCCCTGTCCGATCAGCGCCGCGGCCGCCTTCTCGCCCTCGACCAGGACGACGTCGGAGGCCGTCTCGATGCCGGGCCGGTTGTAGAGCGGGCGCGGATCGGGCGCTCTCGCTTTTCGCGCCGTCACGTCCCAGGGCCGGAACTGCTTGCCGCCGGGCGGATCGTAGCGGTAGACGCAGGCGATCAGCCGGCCCGCCTCGTCGAGATAGTCCCACTTGGCGGTGACTGGACCGAGCTCGTCGACCGGTGCGGATGACCGGCTTCGCGGCCTCTCCGCCCGGTCGTCGTGCAGGGTCCGGGGGCGGCCGTCGAGCCAGGCCAGGATGTCGGCGACGATGGCGGGGAACTCGGTCTTCGTGTCGCGGCCGTTCGCCGCCGCCCAGAGCCCGATGATGTCGCCGCCCTCGCCGGTCGCGAAGTCGTGCCACAGGCCGGCCTTGCGGCCCTCGATCTCGACATTGAGGCTGTCGCCGGGATTGCCGCGGATGTCGCCGACGAAGAAATTGCCCCTCTGGAACACCCCGCCCGGAAAGAGGTAGGAGAGGACGCCGCGGATATGGACCAGCATGCGCGCCTTGATCTCGTCGGTGCTCTGGACGGCGTGAGCGGGCCAGGCGTCGTCGAGGCGCTGGGGTTCGGCGTCGTTGAAGTCGCGCCAGCGGTTGATGTCGACGACGTTGCCGGTGTCCGAAGCGTCGGTGCTCTGAGGTTCTCCGCTCTCTTTGTCCGTGCTCCGGGCATCGGTGATCTTGTCGTCGTCATTCCTTGTGTCGTCGGTCATGGCCCGGTCCTCCAGCAGCGGTCGGACCAGGGGCAGAAGCGGCATTCATGGAAGTCGGGGGATTGGGCGATGCGCGGCAGCAGCTCGCCGGCCTCGGTCGCCTTGATAATCCGCACGCCCTTGTCGCTCATACGTTGTGCCAGCGCGCCGTCGAACGGCACCGGCTCGTGATGGAGCTCGGCGGTGTCCTTGTTGACGGCGGTGAACAGCGCCGGGTTGGCGGAGATGCCCGGCACCGACGCTTCCATGTAGGCCTGATAGACGGCGATCTGGGCGGCGTAGACGGGCTTGGAGACGGCGACGCCGCGCTTCGCGGTGTCCTTCCACGATTTGGCGTTGAGGGACTTGCACTCCCACAGCGCGGCGCGGCCGGGAGCAGGCCCTCGGGCGCGGCGGCGATGATCCCGTCGACATGGCCGCGGATGCGCCCGCCGGCGACCGAGAAGCCGAACTGGCCGCCGTCCGGCCGGTTGCCGCGGGTGGTGTAGAGCTCGAACCCGGCGGCGCGGAGCCAGCCGGCGGCGAGGTCCTCGAACAGGTGGCCGGCGGCGAAGATGCGCAGCGTCTTGCCGTCGAAGTCGGCGCCGTCGTCCTTGGGCGCTGGGCATACTCGTACTGGAGCGCGCGCTCGCACGGCACGCCGAGGCGCGAGCCGCCGAGATAGGCGCGCGGCGTCCGCGCGGCGTTCTCCGCTTCCAGGCCTGCGTCGATCAGCGCGTTGATGCCCTCGGCGAAGCCGGCCGAATGGTTGTAGTCCAACATCAGGACCGATCCTCCCGGCAATAGCCCCGGGCGGCCGTTTCCGGCGGCAGATCGAGGCCCCGCAGCGCATAGAGCAGCGAGATGAACTCGGGTTCCGTGAGCCGGCGCTCGGTCCCGCCCAGATGGCTTGCGGGCGAGACCGTTGAGCGCCCGCACCCGCCACCACGAGAAATCGGCCGCGCGCACCACGTAGAAGGCGGGAAGGCCCGCCCGTTCGGCGAGGCGCATGAAGGCGCGCGCCGGCTTGCCGTCGAGGTCCCAGGGCTGGGCATGTTCCAGCTTGCACTCGATCAGGGCCACCGGCTCACCGGCATGGAACTCCAGGAAGTCGATGTCGATCGCCGGACAGTTCCAGCCCCAGCGGCGATGGCGGAGCGAGAGTTCCCGGTCGCGCCAGCCCGAGCGTTCCTGTCTAACCCGCATGGCGAACCTCCCGCAGGGTCTCCAGGAGACGGCCGCGGGCCTGTTTCACGGCCGCCCCATCGCTGTCGGAGCCGATGAACAGGCGGTTCAGGCCGAGGGCCGCGACGCCGGTGGTGCCGCCGCCGAGGAACGGATCGAACACCGTCTCGCCGGCACGGGTGAAGCGGCGCACCAGATCGGCCATGCCGCTCTCGGACTGCCCCCAGTGATGGAAACGCTTGTCGTTGGCATCGCTGCGCGCCACGTCGCCGACCCACTCGCCCGGGTATCCGGCGTCGTCCGGGTCGTTGACGAACCACAGAACCGGCTTCCAGAAGGTGTTGACCTTGCGCTCCCAGAGCTGGACCGACTGGCCGCCCGGGGTGAGGTAGGCCACCGTCCAGTGGTAGCGAAGGTGCGGCGTCATGGCGGCGATGATCTCGGGCAGATAGGACTGCCCGGCCATGACCAGGCAGCAACCGCCGGGGCGGAGAACCCGGGCGGCGGTCCGCGCCAGATCGCCGTAGACCGGCAAGAAAGCGCGCGGGTAGGGTGGATCGGTGACGATGCAATCGACGCTGCCGGGCTCGATGTGTTCGTGTACATCGGCGACGGCGGCGGCGAACAGCCGCATGCGGCCGTCGTGCGCGGGCATGTCCGCGGGCGGCGTCTCGCGGTTGTCTCGGCGGCGGGCTGCGGCGGCGCGGCGCAGGGTCTTGTGTTTGCCCGAGCGGATGGCGTCGACCAGGGCATCCTGCTCTTCGGACGAACGGTCGACGATGGCGGCGGCGTCGCTGACCGCGACCAGCCCCTGGTCGACGGCGTCCTGGAGCAAAGCGCTCCCTTTGTCTCCTACCCGGCGGGCATTGTTGACGGAGCGTTTGGAGGTATTCACGAGGTCGGAGGCCTCAGAAACGCAAATTTGCGTTTCTGAGATCGCGCGGTGCTTTCCGATTTCCCCTTGCCGGATATTCACCAGTCTCGCCGCCACCATGGCCCGCTGGCTCTCGCTCAGATGGCGGCGGTGAAGGTTGAGGCTGACGATGAAGGCCGTCGGATCGCCGCCGTCGTAGACCCGGTAGGCCGGCGGCACGGCGGCGAGCCGGCAGGCACGGTCGCGATTGCGTCCGTCGAGGATGCGGCCTTGCGCATCGAGCCAGATGGCCTCCCGGAGGCCGTGGCCGCGGATGTCCTCGACGAGGCGATCGAACTCGGCGCCGGTCATTATCGGGAAGACCTCGGCGGCGGGATGGTGGGGATGCGGGGTTTGGTTCGGGCCCGTCATCAGAACGGGATCTCCGTGTCATCTTCCACCGCGGCCTCGTGCATGGCGTCCTGGAAGCCGCCGACGGCGACCTCGATGAGCGCCAGCACCTGTTCCTCGGTGAGGGCGGCGAGCCGGGTCGTCCAGCCGATCTCCTCCATGACCTCGGCGAGCGGCTTCATGGCGGCGCGGATGGCGGCGCGCTCGGAGTCGCTGAGATCAATCACGGCCGTGCTCCGCTTCGCGCGGCGGGTCCAGAAGTCCTGGCAGGCCATCGAGCAGAAATTCACCGGCGGACGCGGGGGCCTCAATCCCGATACATCGAACCAGCCGAAGCCGCGGGCCGGACGCCGGCAGACGGCGCAGTACGGCTCGCTGGAATAGAGCCGGCGGCGGCGGTCGATGAGGTCGTTGCCCGGATCTGGCATCGCTCATGCGGCCCTCCGCGTCGCGTCCGCCGCGCCGAGCACCAGCCGGTGGATGGCTCCCTTGTTGAACTGAAAGGTCAACATCGCCGAGGCCTGGTAGCGGCTGAGGCCGAAATCCCGGCGGTGCGGTTCCGGGAGGTACTTGAGCTGCTTCTCGGTCGCCGGCTGATTGAGCCAGGTCCTCGACTTGTGCGCGCTCTCGTCGCTCTCGTTCTCATTCAGCCAGTCATCGGCCGCGGCGAGACACACGGTGCGCTCGCCGACACAGAGGAGCCGGGTCTGTTGCTGCTTGGCGCCGCCGAGCGCATGCCAGTTGCCGTTCAGGAAGAAGATGCCGCCCCAGGCATGAAAGCCGTTGGCGATGAGCGCCGCGTCGTCGCCGAACAGATCGCACCAGCGGAAGCTCGAGCGCTTCAGGAGATCGATCTCCGACATGACGAAGTCGCCGAGCGGGATGGTCTCGCCGGTGGCGTCGCCCTCCAGCGGCCACTGATAGCCGCAGAGCGGGCATTCGAGGACCGCCGCGGGGACCGGGGCGCCGCACTCGGGGCATTCCTTCATCGGCGCCTCGCCGCCGGTGTGCTTGCCGTCGAGATCGACATCCTGCTCGAGGCAGCCGTGAATAAGGCTCGAGGTGCCGAAGTCGAGGACGATGCAGTCGACCTTGACGACGCCGGGGAACTCGGCCGGATCGACGACCCGCAAGCCGCGTCCGACCATCTGAATCAGGGTGGACTTGTAGGACGACGGCCGGAGCAGCACGACGCAGCTCGTGGGCGGATGGTCCCAGCCCTCGGTCAGCACCGCGACATTGACCATCACCCGGGTCTCGCCGCGCCGATAGGCGGCGAGCGCGGTACGTCGCTCCGCCGCGCCCATCTCGTGCCAGACCATGCCCGCCGCGACGCCGGCGCCGGTGAAGGCGTCGCATACGTTGCGGGCATGATCGACGGTCGAGCAGAAGACGACGGTCTGGCGGTCGCCCGCCTTCTCGCGCCAGTGACCGATGACCGCCTCGGTGATCGGCCGCTGGTTCATGATGGCGTCGACCGCCTTCATGTCGAAATCGTCGACGGTCCTGCGTACCTGCTTGAGCGCTTCCTGGGTGCCGACGTCGATGACGAAGGTGCGCGGC
This sequence comes from Alphaproteobacteria bacterium, assembly GCA_965249645.1. GTDB lineage: Bacteria > Pseudomonadota > Alphaproteobacteria > UBA828 > JAPUJA01 > CAVOEB01. The sequence goes on along the minus strand of CBDFML010000012.1, from coordinate 1,672,470 downwards.
CGCACCAGGTGGCCCGAGCCGATCAGCTCGCCGAGGAGTATCTGATCGGCGACGTTGGAGAACACGGGCCGGAGGCCCTTGCGGTCGCCGCGGTTCGGGGTCGCGGTGACGCCGTAGATGCGGACGTCCGGGTTGCGCTCGCGCGCCCGGTCTATGATCCGCCGGTAGCTCTCGGCGGCGGCGTGGTGGGCCTCGTCGACGACCAGCAGATCGAGCGCCGGCATGGCCTCGAGGTTGGCCGCCCGGGCAAGCGTCGGGACCATGGCGAAGGTCGTGCGCCCGCGCCACGACTTGGTGCCGGCATCGACGATCGAAGTCGAGAGCGACGGATTGACCTTGGCGAACTTGAGGACGTTCTGGGCGGTCAGCTCGTCGCGGTGGGCGAGCACGCAGGCCTTGGCGTCGCTGCCGGCCAGCATCTGGCCGACGACGCCGGAGAGCATCAGGGTCTTCCCACTGCCTGTCGGAGCGACGCCGAGGGTGTTGCCGTGCTCGTCGAGCGCACGCACGCTGCGCTCGACGAAGGTTTTCTGGCGGGGGCGAAGCAGCAAGGGCCCGGACCTCTACTGCGCCCAGGCGGGCCGGTTCGGATTGGCCGGCTGTGCCGCCGGCGCCTGAGCGGGACTGCTGCGGGCGCCGGTGCGGCGGCCGGCGCCTGTGCCGGGCCCTGGGGCGCTGGCGCGGCCGCGGGGGCATGGGGTTGGGCCTGCGCCGCGTCGGCGGCGTGAGCGGCACCCGGGCGCCACTGTCCGCCCGCCTGCTGGAAGGCCTGCCAGTCCTTGTGGTTGGGCGCGACGGCGAAGCGGATTTCGTTACGCGGCTCGCCGTTCCGTTCCTTGCCGACATCGATCTTCGCCAGGAACTCGATGCCGTCGAGCACGTGGAGGCCGTCGATGCGGCGGACCGCCTGCGCCTGCGGCGAGGCGTCCTTCTCCGACAGGCCGCGGGCCGAGTTGAGGATGCCGCGGACGAACGAGCGGCCCATGTTGGCCCACTCGGGGCCCTTGGGGCTCGAGAGCCCGATCAGGCTCCACACCCGGCGCCTCGCGTGCGGGCCCTCGAGGAGCACGAACTCGGCGTTGAGATAGACCGAGCCGGTGGTCTCGTTGCGGGTGGCGTAGCCGCCGGTCCAGCCCTGGCCCGGATCGTCGTAGCCGCCCGGCTTGATGGTCATGCGCACGGGCGCGATGGTGCCCTTGGGGATGATGTCGTAGGAGGTTTGCTCGTCCGCGTCGTTGAAATCGTTCCAGGCTCCGCTCATGGTCGGGGTGCTCCTTCATCTTCCGGGGTGACGGGGGATTCGGCGGGTGGGGCGGTGTCCTTGGGCGGTGTCGGGCAGCCGAACACCAGCCGCTCGCTCGCCGGTCGGACGGGGCCGGCGATCTTTTCCATCAGGCGGCCGAGATGGGGCTCCTCGATCGCATCGAGGCGGCCGCTCCGGTCCTTGGCGGGATAGCCGAAGGGGTTCAGCGTCCGGCAGACGAAGGCCCGATAGGGATCGCCGTCGGCCTGGCCGATCTCGGCCATGACGATGACCTCGTCGACGATGCCGGGCAGCTCGTTGCCGGTCTTGGAGCCCTCGATCTGGGGGGAGAAGACCCGGCGATTGAAGTCGTCGAGCTTCTCGTCGAGGATGCCGACGAACCAGACGTTCTTGCCGCGCGTGTGCTGAAGGTGGGTGAGCCAGGCGATCATTTCCTGGCCATGGAGGCCGTAGGCGCCGCGCATGTCGGGCTTGCCGTTGCGGTCCGAGAACGCCTGCGGCTGGCCCTTGCACCACTGGAAGCAGAGCCGGCCGGCGACCGTGATCGAATCGATGAACACGGTCTGGTATTTGTCGAGCGCGGCCGGATCGCCGAGGCGCTCGGCCACCGCCTCGTAATGCGCCCGGCTGTAGACCTGGTCGTCGCGGAGCGCCGGGTTGGGCCCACCGATGAAGACCGCGAAATCGCGGCACTCGGACCAGGTGCGCGGCCGGATGGTGTCGCCGGGCCAGCCCTCGATGGCGAGATCGCCGGCCTCGAGATCGAAGAACAGCGTGGTCGTGGGCTCGAGCGTCCAAAGCAGCGAGGTTTTCCCAATTCCGGATTTGCCGAAAATGGCGCCCTTGATACCGCGGCGCTCGGCGAGGCGTTCGTCGGCCGAGATGATCGGGAGGCCGCTCATGACGCGCCCTCCGTCTCGGCGAGACTTAGCTTGAAGACGGGCTTGCCGGTGCGGACTGTGCGGGCGGCCTCGAAGGCGTCGCGGATCGCGCTTGGCCAGGCGGTGTATTTGCGTTCCGGTACCTTGAAGACGATGTTGACATACTCGGCCGGATCGTCGCCCTCGGCGCGGATACGCTGGACCACGGCGGCGAGCTGGGCCTGATCCCACTCGACGCGCTTCGGCAGGTCGGCGACGACGGTGACGCCGTCCTCGACCAGCCGGACCGTGCCGGTGTCCTTGCCGGCGTCGCACCGCGCGGCCTGTGCCCGCTCTCCGAAGCGGAGGCCGATGGCGCCGTCGAGCCATTCCTTCAGCGTCTTGGCGGCCGTGAGCGCCGCCTCGGCGTCTTCCTGTAAGAGCGCCAGCTGCTCGGCCGGCAGGGCGGCGATTTCGCCGATCGGCAGGGCGCGGATGTCCTCGAGATGAATGCGGTTCGACATCAGGCTGTCCTCCGACGGTTCGAAAAGGGGAAGGCCTCCCGGCGGCGCTTCACGGGTGTGCGAATCCGGACCGCGAGGTAGCTGAAGTCGGCCTCGCCGCGACGTTGCTGGAAGAGATGGACGAGGCCGTGCTCGGCGGCCCGCATTGCGCGGTTCGCGAGCCGGTTGAGCGCGGCGCGGGCCGGTTCGTGTGGAACGTGGTGCTTCTGCTGCCGGTCGACACAGAGATGGCCCCGGTGGTAGGTGATGCGGCTTCCCGGATGGGCGGCGCGGAGCCATGCCTCGAAGCCGGCCACGTCGATGAGAGGGGAGTGCGGTACCGGCGCCAACTCCGCCACGGCGGTGGGCAAGGCCTGGGCCATGGCGATCATCGCCCATTCTTCCTGAACCCGGCGGAGGCGCGGGCTTGGCCCTCGAGGCTCTCCAGCCACTGGTGCAGCGCCTCCAGGCGATAGAGCACGAGCCGTCCCCGGGTGATACGGGGCGGCCCGGTGCGCTCGGCATGCCAGCGGTTCAACGTGCGCAGCGAGACCCCGAGCCGCTCGGCCAGCTGCGGCGGCCGCAGGTAGCCTTCGAGCCCGGTTTCGTCCGTGGGCGTATCCGGTTCCCATGTATCACTCATATCCGTTCCTCCAGCCCTGCCGGTTCGCGGCCATCCACGTGAATTGCAGCACATCGAGCGCGCCAGGGGGGAGGCGGAAAGGGGCGGAAACCGGCGGAAACAGTTTCCGCCTATTTTTTGTTCCTCTATATCAGAGCGTTAGGGTGAGTTATCCACAGATTTTAGGCGCAATAGGCGGAAACAAACCGGACCCTTTCCGCCACCCCCAAGAAAGGACTCGACTCGATGGATGGGTTGGAACATAATCGGAACATAGACGTTAACGAAACACACAACGATCAGGGAGGGCCTCATGACCACGATCCGGGTGAGTTATCCGCGCTATCGGTCGGGCGAGCCGCGGCCGATGAAGACCGAAGCGATCTGGCGCATCGCCGCCGAGATGCGCCGCCAGGTCGCGTTCACGCCGGCCCGGCGGCGGCTGGATGCGCGGGCGGCGATCGATCGCACCCGCCGGCTCGCGGTCAACGGTGTCGTCTTCGACGTGATCTGGGACATCGCCGGGACCGTGCATGACGAGGATGGGCGGGAGGTCATGGGAGTGTGCGAGCACGATGCGGAGGAGCCCGACCAGGTGATGATCAGCCTCAACCAGGGGATCCTCGGCGAGCGTCCCGATCTGCTGCGTAGCACCGCGGGCCATGAGCTGGGTCATGCGGTGTTCGACATGCCGGCGGCGGTGCAGGGCGAGCGGCAATTGCGTCTGAACCTGGGCGAGGGGCCGGTGGTGCGCCGCGCGTTCCGCATCGTCTCTCCGGGGCCGGAGCACCTGCGCGACAGCCGCAGCCCCGATGGACCGATGGATTGGCGGGAATGGCGGGCGAACGAGTTCATGGGCGCCTTCCTGGCGCCGCCCGCTCCGCTGCATCGGAGCCTGTTGGGTCTGGCCCGGCAAGCAGGCCTGCCCGTCACGTTCCAGGCGCACCGAGGAAAGGTGGGCTATCCGGTGGTCGATGCCCGGGGGCTCGACGGCGCCGACCTGCAGCCGGTGGCCGACGCGCTGGCGGACGAGTTCGGCCTCTCGGAAGCGTTCATCTGGCGCCGCCTCGTCAAGTACCGGCTGCTCCACGGCTACGGCCAAGGGAGGCGATGATGGCGTTTGGCAACTACGTCCGGGCGAAGCGCCTGGAGCTCGGCATCGGCCTCAACGACTTCGCCGGCCGGATCGGCTGCTCGCCGGCCTATTGGTCGCGCATCGAGCGCGAATTGGAGAAGCCGCCGAGTGATACGCTGATCGAGAAGACCGCCGCCATTCTCGGCGTGCGCCTCGACGAGCTGTTCGTCGAGGCGGCGCGGTTCCCGCCCGACATGCGGCGCGATGTCAAGAGGGTGGTCCGCGCCTACCGGCGGTTCCGGGCGGTGAACCGGGACGAGTGAGTTCACGAACATGCCGCTGCCGCGAAGAACCCTGTTCACGCTTCCCGAGATCGCCCGGCGCTGGAGTGTCGGCGTACACGATCTCGGCTGCTACGCCATCGAGGAGGTGTTTAGTCTCTCCACGGTGGTGAACGGGGTCGATGCCGAGTTCGGGCACTATGTCGAAGGTAAAGACGGAGACTCGGTTCGGGTCTGTGAGAGTCGCCGCCGGCTCTCGGGTGTCTATCAGGTCTTCGGTTTTGACGCCTGGCCGGCGTTCACGGGCGAAAGCACGGTCATTCGGCGCCTGCGCGCGGACGAGGCCGGCGCGTTCATCGAGATCGACGAGCCGGCCGGCGGCATGGAGATCGGCCTCGCCGACCTGGTGATCACGCGCGAGGAACGCGAGCGCTTCGAGGCGGTGCATGGGCTGAACGGCGTGGTTACGGCAAGACCGGCCGTGTCGCGGGGCGCGGGTTCCGGGCGAATGCCGCGCCATGACTGGGACGGCTTCTGGATCGCCGTCTGTACGCACATCCACGACAACGGCTGGCCCGAGACCCAGGCCGCGCTGGTGCGCAATCTGATGGACGAGCTCGACGGCTATTCCAACGACGCGCCGGATGAAAGCACCGTCAGAAAGAAGGTCTCGCGGCTGTGGAAGAGCGGTCTCGGAGCGTGACAGCACTGCGCGAGCAGTGGCTCCTTCAGGACCGGCCCATCTTCGGCGCGCCCACGATGTGCTCGACCTCGGCGCGCGATATCCGAAACTGCCAGGATAGGGCCGATGGCTTTACGCCGGCTTCGAACGCAGCTCGGATGATGTTGGTCTGGCCCGGCGTTATCTTTGATGAGCGGCCCTTCGCCCTTGGCTTGTGTCGTGGCGCCGCCTTCCCGATCCGGGCGGCCTGCGTATCGTCATCCCCGATCGGGCACCCTCGCCGCCGCGCCTCCGCCTTGATCGCGTCAAGCAGAGTATCGAGTTGGTCATCGTCGAGATGCCGGAGGGAGGCGGGAAGGTCGGAGGGCAGGGCAATCCGGGTTGACGTATCGCCAATGGAGCTTGTCGCCCCGACGGTCCGTTCGGGCACGGAAGCGGCGGGGCTTGGATCACGAGGGTGGGGCGTCGGCGGCCCCTTGCGGACGCGCGCCATGGGCCAAGAGTGCCGCATGCCAGCAGGTCCGGCAAGGTAGGCAGGATCTTCACCTGTGCGAGCACCCGGCGGGCGATGCCGCTTATGCCTCGCGATGCTGTCGCGCTCGGTTCAGCCCGACGCATGCTCGCGCTCGCGTTGCTCGGTGGCGCCCGGAAACTCAACCACCACCGCGCTGACCCGCTCCGTCGCCTCGCGCAGCGGATGATCGAACAAATGGCTGTAACGCGCCGTGGTCTGCGGCTGGGTGTGGCCCAGCAGGGCGCCGATGATCGGCAGGGATAAGCCGGAACTTACCAGGATCGAAGCATAAGTGTGGCGCAGGTCGTGCATCCGGACGTCTGGAATATCGGCCTTCCTGCGCACCCCTTCCCAGAAGGTTGAGATCTCCGTCAAGGCGTGGTCCGGTGGATCGCCGGGGAAGACGAACTGGCAGAAACGCGGCTGGCTCTCCCGAATATCCCGCAACAGGGCAACGACCGCCGCCGACAGCGGCACCCGGTGCTCGCGGCGCTGCTTGGTGTGCGCAGACGGCTTGGTCCACACCCCGCCCTCCAGGTCGAACTGATCCCAGGTGGCCTTCATCACTTCGCCCTTGCGCGCACCGGTTAACAGCAGTAGGCGGATCACGTTGGCACAGCGCCGGTTCGGGTGGTCCGCCAGCACGGCCGTCAGCCGCTTGATCTCGTCTTCCGTGAGATAACGGTGACGCGGCGGCTCGTGGTTGAACACCAGCCCGGTGACCGGGTTGTCGGCGCGGTATTCCCAACGAATGGCGAGGTTGAACATTTTCCTCAGCACCTGAGCCACCCGGTTGGCCTGGATCGGCGTCGTCTCGGAGATGTGCCGGTGCAACCGGTCGATGTCGGCATGCTTGACCTCGTCGATCCGCAGCTTGCCCAATCGCGGCAGCACCAAACGCCGCATCAGGCTCTGTTGGTCGCGATAGGCATGATCGACCTTGCGGCTGGCATGCTCCTTCAGATAGCGGTCAACCAGAACCGCTATTGTCGGCGCGCAGCGCCTTTCATCGCGCAGCCCCAACGGGTCGCCGCCGAGGTCGGCGGCCCGCTTGACCCGTTTGGCCTCCTCGCGGGCCGCGCTCACCGGCCAGTCGGGATAGCCACCGATGGTGAGTTTGCGTTCCCGCCCATCGACCCGGTAGCGGACCACGAAGGATCGGGCTCCGGCTCGGGTCAGGCACAACCCAAAGCCGATGACCTGGTCATCCCAGATGTAGCGGCACAATCGCCCGTGCGGCGGCTCAGTCTCCCGCACGGTCCGGTCGGTCAGTCTCTCGCACATCGCTCCCCGTCCTCATTCGCGTTCGTCGGTGGATGGCCGCGAACGGCTCGGCAAGGCCAGGAGTGACGCTCAAAAACGCCTGTATATCAATAGGTTAATGGAATATAGCGGCGCCAGGGGATTGTGTCAATCAGCGGATCAGAAGGGGCTATCCGACGGTAACCCCTTTTTGCTAGTCAAGGTTTGGAGGGTGTCGTCCGGGGTCACTACAAATCGCGATAGTGGGCAGCGTAGAGGATGAGGTGATGCCGCTCGGCTGTGTCGTAAAGCCTGAATCCCCGAAGGGAGAAGGGCGCGCCCTGGACCTCGAAGCTATGGGCGCCGGGCGGCGAACCCGGCTTTCGACTGTTTCATCGCAAGTCTCCGATGTCGGTTTCTCAACACGCTCGTGACTCTATCATTCAGGGAAAGGCGGTCGCGCCCGAGCCCGTTCCGAGCGGCAGCTCGAACGGCTGCGGGGCTAGGGTGTGGCGAGACGCTCGAACGCGTCCAAGGCGTCGACGAATGCCGCGTCGCGGAAGACCACGAGTGTGCCGTCGTAGCGCTCGGCTAACCAGTCGGCCTTGCCGTCGAATGCCTCCATGTTGAGGCGCAAGGCATCGTCAATGATGTCGTCGTCGGCCATCTTGGCATCGGGCGCTCCCGGCACGCTGGCTCCCATGGCGTGTTTGTCTATCGTCCCCTCGTGACCGCGATCCGTTTCATAGAGAATGCGCTATGCAGCAATTGGACGAAGCGGAGGAACGGTGACCACCGCACTCGACGCAGCCGAACAGGATAGAAGGCTCAAGGGCCTGACGAAGGATTTGCGCACACGTGGAATAGAGATGCGCAGGCGCTTCTTCTGCCCGATTCTGATGGTTGACGAACCGGCGGAACTCTGCCGGGGACACGTGCTGCCGCGAGCCGTCGGCGGCAACACGTGGGTCGTACAGAGGAAGGATGTCGATAGCTTCTACGGGTCATTCGCCGACGCCGACTTCGGCCACGGCCTTAAGCTCCGCACCTCGGATCCGGACCAGATGCTGCGGCACGTCCGCAAGCACAAGCTTTGGAAGAGAATTACTGTCGAAGACCCACACGTCCCGCCGGCACGGCCCCGGATCGACGCCCGAATGCAAGGTGTCGCCAACGGGAACTACCATGTGCGGCTTCGGTTCGACGTAGGATACCAGACCTTACTGAGCTGCATACACACGGTCCACTTGGGTCGCTTCAGGGAGCTTGGATACCGCTATGTCGGCGAGTCCGGGTGGTTCCTAGCCGCCCTCCTGCGTGAGATCTACATGCGCTATTTCGGCTCCGGATCCAAACTAGACCGCAACCGCGTGAAGCGCGACTCGTCCGAGCTGGCGCAGATGTGCCTGCCGTATCGGAACCTCGTCCGTCCGCTGCTGACCAGCGACGGTCTGTACCACAAGCTGCTGGACGATCCGTTCCGATGGTTCGCGGTCGCGTGGGATGGGGACGCGATCTTCGCCGTCATTGATTTCCTCAAGGCCGGCGACGAAGTAAACGCCATCATGTCGCCGGTGACGTTCGACGAGCGAAGCGCCGCCATCGTGTGCTCGTCGATGCCGATCTCGTTCGATGTCGGGCTGGCGCGATTCGGCGGTGACGCGGTTCACGAGGTCTCCGCACACCGGACCCGGGTCACGTGGACGTGTGGCGACCAGACCGCGCGCAAGCGCGGCGTGCCGATCGGCCAGGCCGCAAGCGAGATGGCGCGGCGCATGCGATCGTGGTGACACCTTTCGACGATCGCACGACGGTCAAATCACCGAAAGCAGCCAACGGACGGCAAAGGAAACACCTGTCTCCGACAGAGAGCTAGATGAACGTAGCTTGGCCAACACCGCGATGCATATTCTGCCTAGGGTATGGCACCAGCCGAGAGCATTTGATCCCCGACTGCCTTCGCGGGAGATTGACAGCGACGTTCCTTTGCTCCGGGTGCAATTCGACGCTGGGGCACACCGTGGAAGACGGCGTGCGCCACGATCCCATGGTTCGAGTTGGCCTCGAACGGCTGGCCGCCGCGAGACCGGAGTTGGCCGCCGACTTGCTGGAAGGGCTGCCCTACGTTGGTCATAGCGAACAGGGCTCGGTCCCGGGATATGTCCGGGACGGACAGTTCGTCGCTAAAGAACGCAAGCTAGACGATGGATCGCTCATAGCGCCGCCGGGCAGATCGCTCCACCACGTGAAGAACATGACCAGCCGCGACAACGTGGACGTGTTTTCGATCAACGTCCAGGAAATCAACCACTTGCCTTCCGGTCATTCCGTCGAGGCCGCTCCGGGAATCGAGGTCAGGAACTGGGTCTTGGACGGCATCACGCCGGAACTCAGCGGATCCCCAACTCACCCTGCTATGCCCGCGAAGGTAGCCTTCGAATTCTTGGCGCTTCATTGCTGCGACGCGATCTACGTCGATTCGCCACAACTCGCGGCCATCCGGCAGCAGATACTCGCCGGCGAATTGGCCGAAGAGGATGTTCGCGTTGAACGCCTCTCCGCGGCGAATGATCGAATGTTCCACGGACTCGCGTTCGAGGGGAACAATCCCGGCGCGCAGGTGCAGATCAGACTCTTCGGTTCGTTGGTCTACCGCATTCAGTTTTGCCGGTTAGGGATTCGTGGCCCTCGTGCGGCCTACACACACGACTTGACGACTGATGATGAAACTGTCGAGGAGATTTGCTGAGACTTGGAAGCAGCGGGTCCATAGGTGGTGTTGCGAGCGCCAAAGCTGCCCAGACTTCGAAACAGCCCCTTTGCCTTCGGTGATGGCGCGGTCCATGTCTTCTAGCCGCCATGCGCACATTGCAGGGTTACAGAGGATGTCGGCTGTGGTCGTGGCACACCCGCCGATCGCCGTCTCCGCGTTATCTCCGTGCGCGAATGGCATTTGGTTGGCATCCCATGGCGAGATCGTGTTCGAAGTGGCGGCAATTGTCTTAAGACATTCAAAGACATACCGAATATACACGCAATATCAATAGCTTAGAAAACCAACTCGAAACGACTCATAACCTGAAGGTCGTAGGTTTAAATCCTACCCCCGCAACCAAAAAGACCCGTAACTTCAAATAGTTACGGGCTTTTTCTTTTTCGTAGCCATGACGCGATTAGCGCCGTGGACGCACTATGGACGCATGAGGGAGCATAATCCTGCACGTTTCCGCGCGACACCGCGCAGGCCGCCCGACTGAGATCGCGACGTTGGCGGCTTACCAAGAGCCGGTGATCTTTCGCTAACGCGTAATCATCCGGGAAACCCGAAACCCGTTACTGTCGTTCCGGATAAGGTCCTAAAGCAACAGCATCACAGCCATCCACGCTCACGGAAGACTGCAAGATCGACGCCCGGCGGCGCATACCAGCCTTCCGCCGCATAGCGGGCGCCGAGTTCGAACGCAATGTCCTTGTTCCCGTAAGGAATCCGCAACGGGGTGCCCGTTTCCGAATCCGTCCGGGCGCCGCCGGATTGCGCCGCTCCTTCTGCCGCGCTTCCTGATTTCCGCTTGCGCGGTATTTTTTCCCGCGCCTTCTTTCCTTTCCCCGCGGGGACGCGCGTATTCCGCACCTGCGCCTTGCGGCCCTTCGCAGGCTTCAATCCCCGGTTTGCATCGATCCACTTCGACATTTCAGCGGAACAGGCCCTGGCTTCGTCAGGAATAGCGGCGCCCTTTTTCCGTGCAATAGCCTCCGCAAAAGACATCTGCGCCGAACTCGGCGGTCTGGCTCCCGTCATTCCAGCGGTTCCCCCCTCCGCATCGCGGGCCGCCCGCCCCGGCGCGTGCAGATCCAGAAATGCCCGGCAAACCGCCCCGGATTTCGTATAGCCTGCCGGTGGCTTGATGCCCTTGCGCCGGGCGATCGAGGCGACAAACCGCTTCATCGCCGCTGTCGGCGGACGTTCTCCGCCATTTTCGCCACCGACCGCTACACCCAATTCAACCGTCTCCCCGGTAACGGCACCGTCCCCAAGCCCACCGATAATGCGTCGCGCGGCATCGCACACCGCGTCGATTGCGCCCATCATCTCCTGTTTGCCGAGCACCACATCGTCGAGCAGGCATTCGAGTTCCGCCGTTACGCCCGGGTCCACCAAGGCCGGGTCGGCGCGTTCCAGCACCCCGAAGAGCGCCAGCCCCCGATCGGTCGGCACGATGTTCTGTCCCTGGGCCGTCAGGAACCCTTGCTTCTTGAGCCCGGCGATGATTTCCGCCCGGGTCGCCGGGGTACCAATGCCCTTGGCCTCCTTGAGACGGTCCCGCAGGGCTTTGTCCTCGACGAAGCGCCAAGCATTCTGCATCGCCTCGATCAGCGTGCCTTCCTTGTAACGCGGTGGCGCCCGGGTCTCCTTGGCCTCGATCTCCGGATCGCGCAACCGCGCGGCCTCCTTGTCGCGCAGCACCGGCAGCGCCTGCACCGCCTCGCCCTTCTCCTCCGCGGGCCGCCAATCGGGAAAGGCGTCGCGCCAGCCGGGCTCGATCGACTGGCGACCGGCGGTGCGGAACTCGAAGCCGCGGACATCCAGCGTCACGGTCGTCTGTCGGTAGCGGTAATCCGGCATAACCGATGCGAGGTAGGAGCGCGCAACGGCGTCGAACAATCTCTTCTCGTCGCCCGATAGGCGCGGCCAGATTTCGTGCAGGTCCACGATGGTGTTCACATTGGGAATCACCGCGTGATGGCTCGATCCCTCGATCCCTTTGTCGTGGAAACTGCCGTTCCGTCCCTTGCGGATTACCAGTGGCGCCGGCACGGGGACCGCGCCATAGGCCTTCCCGGCTTGCAGCCCGGCGACGATCTTCTGCGCGTCCGCGATCGCGCTCTCCGGCAGACAGCGCACCTCGGCGCGCGGATAGGTCAGGATCTTCTTACCCGCGCCGTCATAGAGCTCCTGGGCGACCTCCAGGGTCTTGGAAGCCGACCAGCCGAACCGGGCGCTGCAAAGCTTCTGCAGCGAGGGCAGGTCGTGGAGCCGGGGCGGGCGTTGGCGCTTGTCCTCGACCCGTACGCCGAGCGGCCCCGCGAAGTCCCGCGCTACGATCGCGACCGTTTGGGCATCCTCGCGCTTGAGGATGTGGACCTTCGGCGCATGCCGCATCCGGAACGCGCCGCTCTCGACTTCGGCCTCCGCCACCACCTCGTAATACGGGACCGGAACGAAGTCGCGGATCTCCAGTTCGCGCTTACACGCGATCGCCAGGGTCGGCGTCTTCACCCTGCCGACCCCGATCACGCCCCGCTCGTTTCGGCCGAGCGTGACGGTCGCCGTGCGGGTCAACGACAGGTTGTAGATCTGATCGGCCTGCCGGCGCGCAACGGCGGCGGCATAGAGGCGTGCATGCTCGCCGTTGGGCCGGGCACGGCCGAACGCCTCGCGGATGGTCTTTGGGTCCTGCGCGGTGAACAGCACCCGCATTACCTCGCCTCGATAACCGCAATGCTCGAGGATCTCCTGGCCGATGAGCTGCCCCTCGCGGTCGCAATCGGTGGCAAGCCAAACCCGTGTCGCCGAGCGCAGCGCCGCGCGGATGGCCTTCAGCTTCGCGGCCTTGTTGCCGCCCGTGGCCGGTTTGGTGCCGTAGAGCCCCTCGGGCCTCAGCAGCACCGCCGACCAGCGTTTCCAGGCCGGGTTCACCTCCTCCGGTTCAACCAAATCGAGCAGATGGCCTTCGGCCGGAAGGACGGCGCCATACTGGGATCCGACGGCGGCGCGGACGTCCTTCGCCTGGCTGGATTTTTCGGTGATGACGATTTGATCGGTCATGACAATCCGGTTCCGATCAACCCGCGCTTAGCCCGCATCGCACAGCGCCCCGTCGATGGCGGCCAGAAACGGTGCCGCGAACGCCTTGAGCTTGGCCGCGCCGACGCCGTTGACCTCGGCAAACTCCGCTTCGGTGCGCGGGCGTCGGCGCGCCATGTCGATCAGCGAGCGGTCCGGAAACACGATATAGGCCGGCACCCCGCGCTCTTTGGCGAGTTGCAGCCGCAGCGTCTTCAGCACATCCAGCAGCGCGGCCTGGTTATCGTTTAGCGGATGTTCCGATATTTCCTTACGGCTCTCGCGCGGCACGGCGGACGGCCGTGCAACCACCGTTTCCTCGCGGTAGAGGAATACACCTTCGCCCCGCAGCAGCGCGCGGCCCTTGCCGGTGATCGCAAGCCCACCATAACCCACGATGTCGAGCCGCAGGAACCCGGTCGCCACCATCTGGCGGATCAGCGAGCGCCACTCGTTCTTGCCCCGCACCGCGCCGATCCCGAAGGTCGGCAGCCGGTGATGGCCCGTCCGCGCAATCTTTTCGGTCTGCGTCCCGCGCAGAATATCGATTACATGCGCCGCGCCGAACCGTTCGCCCGAGCGGTAGACCGCCGACAGGATCTTTTGCGCATCCTCGGTCCCGTCTGCATGCTCGGCCGGGTCGAGACAGGCATCGCAATTGCCGCAGGCCTCGATTCCTTCTCCGAAGTAATCGAGCAGGGCCACCCGCCGGCAGGCCGGCGCCTCGCAAAACCCGAGCAAGGCGTCGAGCCGTTTGTGCTCGCGGCGCTTGCGCTCGGCGCCCGCATCCTCCTGCTCAATGAATACCCGGCGCATGCGGATGTCAGCCAGGCCGTAGACCATCTGCGCTTCCGCGGGTGCGCCGTCGCGCCCAGCCCGGCCGATCTCCTGATAATAGGCCTCGATGCTGCCGGGCAGGTCGGTGTGGAAGACGAAACGCACGTCCGCCTTATCGATCCCCATGCCGAAGGCGATGGTGGCGACGATGACCACGCCCGGATCGGTCATGAAGATATTCTGGTGCGCCTCCCGTTCCGCCTGCGCCATGCCCGCGTGATAGGGAAGCGCCCGCACCCCGTCCGCCGCCAACAGGATGGCGGTTTCCTCCGTCTTCTTGCGCGACAGGCAATAGACGATTCCGCTCTCGCCTTCATGGCGCGCAATGAAGTCCCGCAGCTGGCGCTTCCAGTCGCGTTTCATCTCCACCGACAGCTTGATGTTCGGACGGTCGAAGCCAAGGACAAAGAGCTCCACCGCACCCCCGAATAGCCGCTCGGCGATGTCCTCGCGGGTCACTTCATCGGCAGTCGCCGTCAGCGCGACGATCGGAATCCCGGGGAACAGATCCCGCAACCGGCACAAGTCTTGGTATTCCGGTCGGAAGGCCGGTCCCCATTGCGAGATGCAGTGCGCCTCGTCGATCGCGAACAGCCTCACCGGCAACCGCACCAGCGCCGCCAGCATCGGCTCGGTCATCAGACGTTCGGGCGCCATGTAGAGCAACCGTGTCTCGCCCGCCGCGGCCCGGCGCCAGGCGTCGATGTTGTCGGCGCGCTCATTCCCCGAATTGATGCTGTCGGCGGCGACGCCAGCGAGCCGCAGGGCGGCGACCTGATCCTGCATCAGCGCGACCAGTGGGGACACCACGACAGTAAGCCCCTCCATGATCAGGGCCGGAATCTGAAAACACAGCGACTTGCCCGATCCCGTCGGCATTACGGTGAGTACATTGCGCCCCGACAGCAGCGCGCCGATGGCCGCTTCCTGGCCCGGGCGGAACTCCGCGAACCCGAAGACATCCCCGAGTACCTGGCGCGCGGCGGTCATCGGTTCCCCGAGCGCGCCCATCAGTGCCGCGCCGCCGGCCGCACCATACCATCGGTGTCGAGCCGCAAAGCCGCCCGCCAGAGCGGCGTCTTGGTGAAGACGGTATCCTGGGTCCGGAAGGAATCATCACCGCGCTGCTGATGTAGCAAACCGGTCCAGGACAGAGGCCGGAGGACCTGGATGTAGAGACTGCTCAGGACCTCGTCGAAACAGCCGCCGGGGTCGGGCTCGCCGTAAAACGCACAGCGCAGCTCCGCCCCGGTTGCGCCGTTCTCAGCCTCGACGTTCAGGATGTTCAGAAAGATGTCCCAGTTGCCGAGTTGCGGCTCTTCAAAGCGCGAACGGCGGGCGTGGTTGACCTCGAACAGGTAGAACGGCGTGACGGTGCCGAAGAGCTTGCCGGGATGACCGGCCAGCACCTGCCCGGCCTTGTTCAGCTTGAACTGCCCCTTGTAGTGCCGTCCGATCTTCAACGCGATCATGAGGTCGTGCAGGTCCATCAGCGGGCCGAAGTCGATCTCGTTCAGCACCTTGTTGACCGCGAAGAGGTCCGCTTCCGTGTAACTGGGCCAGTCGAACTCGGCCGCCGCCCAGTGCACGAAGATCCGCTTGAAGGCCCTGGACGGCGTCAGCCCGATCCCGCCATGCTCGGCGATGTAAGAAAAGGTCTTCCCGATCGCGCGCACCATTGGGGAGTGCGCGAGGGCCGGATCGTCGGCGTCGATCTCACGGAATGCGAGCATCTCAGATCTCCCGCGCAAACCAGCAAA
Organism: Alphaproteobacteria bacterium; assembly: GCA_965249645.1. Lineage (GTDB taxonomy): Bacteria > Pseudomonadota > Alphaproteobacteria > UBA828 > JAPUJA01 > CAVOEB01. The sequence continues at coordinate 1,656,985 of CBDFML010000012.1, read as the reverse complement.
TGCGACCGATGATGCTGATCTCGTCAGCCGAGCGCTCGTAGGGGCTGTAGACCCCATTGTCCGAGATCACCTGGACAGCGGGCGGGTCGCTGTTGGGGATGTGCTCGAGGCGCTTGGCCACCAGCCCCATGCCGTCGTCCATCACGAAGATGCCGGGCGGGTTGGGCGCACGGCGGGTCAAGTCCACCAGCACCGTGTCGCCGCCGAGCAGCGTCGGCGCCATGCTGTCGCCTTCCACATGCATGATGCGCAGCTGCGAGGGGCTGGCTTTCAGGCTGCCCTTTATCCACGAACGGCGGAAGTGATAGGCGCGACCCGGTGTGTCGTGATCTTCGGCGACCACGGCGGCGGCGCCCATGGACGGGCGCGGGCGGGCATGGGCGATCGCCACGAATGTCTCGTCCGGGTTGGCGATGAAGGGCGGATCCCCCTCGACCTCGCCGATGCCGTGGATCAGCCAGTCGCACTCGACCTTCAGCACCCGCGCCACATCGGCGAGCCGGTCGATGCCGGGGCGCGTCGAGCGGCCGCGCAGAATGTCGTAGACGAAGGACCGGTTCACGCCCGCCATCTCGCAGACATGAGCGGGACTCAGCCCGAGTTGCCGGGTGCGGGCGCGGATGCGGTCGGCAAGCGTATGATGCTCGGTCATGTTGTCCCCAAGGGGCTGAGGATCAAATAGGATAAAATAGGATTGATCGGATGGCGTCAAGGGTTTAGAACAAAACATAAACATTTAGTGGCGAGGATCGGGGGTCGGATGGAGATCGAGAAGGAGTATTTTACTCTTCCGGAGATCCTCGATCGCTGGTCCATCTCCGAGGCCGACCTGCTCTATCTCGCAGAGAACGACAAGCTGCGCCTGTCGGTGCGGGTCTTCAATCTGCCGGTGGAGTTCGGCGACTACGAGGAGACCATGGAGGGCGAGCGCTTCACGGTACCCTGGGAGCAGAGCCGCTACAACGGAGTGCTCGACCTGCATACGCACGACGTCTTCCAGCTCTTCCGCTTCGGAGAAGTCCGGGTGAGCTACTTCCGGACGCCCCGCGCCGCCTATGCTTGCCTCTGGGGCGAAGCGGAGGACATCCCGGTCATCATCGACGACCTGCTGCTAAGGCGCGAGGAACGCGATCGTTTCGAAGCCGAGACAGGATTCCCCGGTGGCGAGGCGGATCCGAAGGCGCTGAGCTTCAGTTCATCCGCCGATACGAAGACCGCCATGTCCACCGGCGACGCGAACGCCGGCCGACGCCAGGGGCCGTTTACGCACTCGACCGATTTTGCGGAAGTGACACTGAACGGACAGGTGTATCTGTTCACCGGATACATTCAGCGCAACGTGGTCCGTATTCTTCACGAGGCCGCCGGCAACAATCAGCCGTGGCTGTCCGGCAAGGCCGTATTGGATCAGGCCGGCTCCACCGATATGAAGATGCGCAACCTGTTTCGCCGCCATCCCAGCTGGGGCACGCTGATCGTGTCAAACGGGCGCGGCCTCTACCGTCTAAGAACTGCGTAGGGCTGCGTAAAACCGTCCCTACCTCGTCCCTACCCCGTCCCTCCCTCGACCCCCACACGACCCCCACACGACCCCCGATGAGCCCGCCGACAAGCGGGTCATCGGACGTCATCCTTCTCCGCACATCGTGAACGAATGCCGCGGAGAGACCGATGGCGACACAACACCTGAACCAGACCCAGCTGGCGGCGCGCTGGAACATCTCACCGCGCACGCTGGAGCGCTGGCGCTGGATCGGCGAGGGCCCGCGCTATCTCAAGATCGGCGGCCGCGTCGTCTACCGCTCACCGACATCGAGGCCTACGAGGCCGGGCAGCTGAGGCTGGCCGAGCCCGAGGCGGCCGGGCCCGCAGCGACCGGCCGGGGGACCCGGCGCATGACCGTGCTCGCGCTCAGCCGCCGCCCGCTCATACCGGTACCGGTCACACCGGCACCGGCCTACGCCATCGACAAGACCCGGTTCGAGGCGTGGCTCAAGACCGCCCATCCGGGAAGCCTGATCGAATACCACCGCGGCCTTCTCGTGATCGACCGCCAGCAAAAGATTGACGCGCCGGATACGCGTATGCGGGCCGAGCTGCACCGCCTCGCCAGGAGAGCGATACGCGGCGCAGAGCAGAGCCTGGTCCACCTAGTCCAGCAACGCCACGGCCGCGAGGACTTCAGCTATCTCGCGATCAAGGCCCGGCCGGTGCCGCCGCGCAAGCGGGGAGGCAGATCATGAGCTTGCATAACATCACCGCCGTCTTCCCGGCGGTGATGGGGAGCGCTGGCTGATGGTCCCGCTGAACCCCTTCGAGGCCTTCGCCGACACCTACACGCCGCGTCCGGTCAAGGCCAAGCGGCGTCCGGCCGGCGGCCGGGGCATACCGGCCGACAAGCGTCTTGAGGAACGCAGCCGGCTCGCGGCCCACTACCGAGCGCGAAGAAGCGCGGCGGGTTGCCGAGGCGCTGGCGTCTCCCCAGGGCAAACGCCTGGCCTCTCTCCTCGCCGGGTTCGACCGGCTCACCATCGACGACGCCGACGTCATGATCGCCCGCCTCGAAGCCCAGGACTGGCTGCTAGGCGCGGATGAGGCGTTCCGCCGCCTAGCACTCCGCCTGATCGACCAGCGCATCGGACGCATTCGCCGCGAGGCCGGGCTCGTCGAGTTGGACGACCCGCTGCCCGGCGAACCAATGAGCGCCTTCTTCATCGTCAAACGCCTGCTGAGGGTGACCTGATGGCCGCGATTTCCATCAAATCCATGCTCGACGCCCACGTCGCCGCCACCGGCAAGACCTGGGAGCACGAGCGGGATCTGACCGTCGGCGCCAGCGAGGTCGGCCAGTGCCTGCGCAAGACCTGGTTCGCCAAGAACGGTGTCGATCCCGATCCCGATTACATCGACCGTTACGGCGCCAAGCTGCGCGGCGATCTCATCGAGACCCATTACTGGGAGCCGGGCATCCGCGCCCAGCTGCCCGACGGCGTCGCCTTCCTGTTCGCGGGCGCGGAGCAGAAAACCCTGGTCGACGGGTATCTCTCGGCGACCAGCGACGGCCTGCTGGTCGGACTGTCTTCCGACGCGCTGTCCCACCATGGCATCGACGACATCGGCGGCGACAGCCTGGTGGTCGAGTGCAAGAGCATCGATCCCCGTGTCGGCCTCAAGGAGGCCAAGGCCGAGCACGAGTTTCAGGTCCACTGCCAGATGGGCCTGATCCGCCACTGCACCGAGTACAGCCCGAACTTCGCGCTGATCTCCTATACGGACGCCTCGTTCCTCGACGACGTGACCGAGTTCGCGGTCGCGTTCGACCCGGAGATCTACGCGGCGGCCAAATCCCGCGCCACCCGGGTCATGACGGCCGATGCGGCCCTCGACCTGCCGCCCGAAGGCAAGCTCGCCGGCGGCGGCGAGTGCCGGTACTGCCCGCACCGGAGCCGCTGCGCCGGCGTCATCGTCGGCGCCATCCCCGAAGACAGAGAACCGCTCGGCGGCAATGCGCTCACGGCCCTCAAGACCCTGGTCACCGAGGAGCAGGCGGCGCGGGCCGAGAAGGACGCCACGGCGCGGCGCCATGCCGAGGCCCAGGAACGGATCAAGGAATTCTTGCGGGAACACCGGACCCGCAAGGTCGAAGGCGACACCTGGTCGGTGACCTACTTTCCGGTCAAGGGACGCCTGTCCCTGGACAGGAAGGCCGTCGAAGCGGCCGGCATCGATCTCTCGCCGTTCGAAACGCCGGGCGATCCCGGCGAACGCCTGACCATCAAGGTCAAATAATCGCAACCTGACATAAGGAAATCCGAAAATGTCAAACCTACCGACGACCCAGACCGGCGGCGGCGCCGTCGCCAACCCGGACGACTACAACCCCTATGCCGCTTACGGCGAGCAGGCCACCGGCGGCGCCCGCAACATCATCAAGTTCCGCAAGGGCCGGTTCTTCTACAGCCAGGACGACATCGAGATCCCGCTCGGCACCCGGCTGATCGCCAACATGGCGGAAGCCAAGGTCGGCTGGGTCCGGTGGTGGGACGGCCGCCCCACCGACGAGGTCATGGTCCTGATCGGCGACGGCGTGGCGCCGCCGAGACGGGGCGAACTCGGCGACGATGACCGGGGCCAGTGGGAGACCGACGATCGTGGCGATCCCAGGGACCCCTGGCAGTTCACCAACCACCTGCCGCTGAAGGGGCCAGAGACCGGTGACGAGTTCCTGTTCGCCACCAGCACCCGCGGTGGCATCGGGGCCATCGGCGCGTTCGCCAAGACCTACGGCACCGCCTACCGGCAGAAGCCCGGCAAGCTGCCCGTGGTCGAGCTGCAGGCCTCCGATTACGCCCACCCCAACAAGGCCTATGGCCGTGTCGACGTGCCGGACTTCGAACTGGTCGATTGGGTGGACGAGGTGGACCTGCTGAGTGGCGAGGCCGGCGACCGGACCGGACAAGAGGCGGCTTCCGAGCCCGCGGGAACGCCCGGCGCCGGCCGTCGTACCAGGTTCTAGACCCTCGGGGTCCCGGACCCGACACGTTGGGCGGGTGCGCTGCAACGCCTCCGTCCACCGCCACCTCAACCCGTAACAGCAGGCCGGCCAGAGCACCATAATGCGTGAACGATCCTATCGAGAGTCCGCGGATTTTCTCGCCGAGTTCTTCGGCGCGACCACCGAGCATGCCGTCGAGCTGCGCTCGTTCGCCAACCGGAGCGGCGACGGTCCGGCACGGCCCTTGTTCACCCGCGACACGGACATGATCACGGCGCACTGCTCCCGGTGGGACGGCGAGGGACGCGGCATGTTCTTCGGCGTCTGCACCCGCGTCACCGGCTCCCACACCGGGCGGCGGGTCGATCTGGCGGAATGCCCGGCGCTGTGGGCCGACATCGACACACGCAAAATGGGCCTGGACAAGGACACGGTCGCCGCCGCGCTTCGCTCCCTGCCGTTTGCGCCGTCGGTGATCGTCGACAGCGGCGGCGGCCTGCATGCCTATTGGCTGCTCAACGAGGCGATCGACGTGAGAGCCGATGCGCCGGATGCCGAGACCACCGAGGCGGCGATCACCGGCGCGTGCAAGCAGCTGGCAGGTATTTGCGCCGGCGATCTCAACGTCTGCGACCTGGCCCGGGTGATGCGCCTTCCCGGCACCTTGAACACCAAGCCCGAGGTCATGGCGGCCAACGCCGGCGTTCCCGCCGAGACCCGGCTTCTCGACGCCACCTGGGCGCACCACGAGTTCGACGACCTCGTCGAATGGCTCGATTGGCAGCGGCCCGTGGTCGAGCGCCCGTCGGCGAACGATGCCGAGCCTGAGGCGCAAGACGACAATCCCTATCTCGCCGCCGCCAAACGGCTGGGCTTCAAGCCGCCGCTCGACGTAGAGCAGGCGTTGGCCGCCATGGCCCATCTGGGCGAAGGCGATACGAGCATTCACCAGACGCAGCTGCGCGTATCCGCCTCGCTGGCCTTACAGGACGTCGACGAGGACGAGATCGTCGCCCTGCTGATGGACGCCACACATGCCGCCGCCGGATACCACGGCGGAACCTGGAACTGGAAGCGCGAAGGGGTGGCGATCCGACGGATGATCGCCTCGGCGCGGGAGAAATTCGGAGACAAGACGCAGGAGTGCGTCGTCAGCCTGGCCAAGGCCCGCGAGAAACGCGCCGTTGGCAAGGCCGCCGCTACCGACGGCGCCGCCAAACTTGCGCCCGATAAGAAAACAAAAGCCGCAAAGGAGCACTTGATCGCCCAGGTCGGCGAGGCCGCCATCGCCCATTGGACCGACCGTCGCGGCGCGTTGATGCTGACCCAGGGCCAGGCCTGGACCTATGCCGACGGTTTCTGGCGCGCCTTCGACGAGGAGCTCGATCACATCATGCGGGTCACCATTCAGGGCGTGATCCGGGCGATGGGCCGGAAGACCTCGCCGCAGCTGCTGAACGCCGCCTGGCGCTACGTCATGGAGCATCCCGGCCTTCTGCGCGAAGGCATCGCGTGGGACGCCGCCGGCGTCATCGTCTGCCGTAACAACGTCATCGATCCCAGAACCCGGAAGGTCCGAGGCCATTCGGAGAAGGACTACGCCACGTGCAGAGTCGAGGCGGATATCGATGCCGCGGCGACCTGCCCGATCTGGATATTCTTTCTGGAAAACGCCTTCGCCAACATCGCGGGCGACGAGCGGCGGGCCGTCACCGGAACGCTGGCCGAGTGGTTCGGCTCGGCCCTGGTGCGCGGCAAAAACCGCGAGATGACCAAGGGGCTGATCGTCTATGGCCCGTCGCGGACCGGCAAGACCCAGCTAGCGCAGGTGCTCCGTGCCCTGATCGGCGGCCGCGCCACGGGCATGCGGGCCCGGGATCTGGATGAGCATTTCGGGATGCAGCCGCTGATCCGGGCCTCGGCCTGGATCGCCGACGACGCGGTCTCGAGCGGCGAGTTCCTCGACGCCGAACGCTACAAGGTCATCGTCACCGGCGAGCCGGTCAGCATCCCGCGCAAGAACAAGGACAACTGGGAGGGCAGCCTCGACATTGCGGTCTGCCTCACCGCCAACCATCTGCCCCGGGTCAAGGACCAGTCGCACGCGGTCTACAACCGCTCCATCGTTCTGCCCATGACCGTCGAGCACGACGAGACGGCGGCAGAGGAAAAATCGATCTCCGAGCGGGTGATCGAGACCGAACTGGGCGGTGTCCTCAATTGGGCGTTGGAGGGTTTCGCCCGGCTGGCCGAGCGGCGGTATTTCGATGCGCCCAGGATCATGCGCGACGCCGTGGGCATGTTCGAGCACGACAACAACCCCATCGGCGCCTGGCTGGCCACGGCGGTCGAGCCATCGGACGGCATGATGGTCGATCGCCGCGACCTGCTGGCCTCCCTCAACGGCTGGATGATCTCGGAGTTCGGCCAGGACGCCAAGCCCTTCGGCGGGCGCACCGTATTCCCGGCCATCCGGCGCGCCATGCCGGGGACCGGCGATCACAAGATTGGCAATCGCCGTTACGTCACCGGGCTGAAGCTGACCGACGAAGGCATCGGCCACATCCACGACTACGCCGACAACAACTACGGCAAACAAGCGGGCTCGGGCGAGGCCGACAACTTCATCAACAGGCCCTTCCAGGACCCGGCGCCGGGCGCACGCCAGAACAGGGAACCGAGGTTCTGATGGACATGACGGCAACAAGAGTCCGGGTCCGAAGTGCCGCAAGACCTGCCGCAAATCCGCTGCACATTGCGGCACTTCGCGATTTCCGTGCGGCACATCGAAGTGCCGCAAATTTCCAAAGTGCCGCAAGAAGTGCCGCACGCCCAAACCCAGGGAAACCAAGGAGTTTTGAGGCGAAGCGGCAGGTTGCGTCACTTCTTTTCCTATTGAGCCCGGAGTATCAAAAAAGGAGCCAAATAATGAAAAGTAAGGGCAAGCAACTACGCGCGCGCGAGAAGTGTCACGATTTGGTGGTGGGGTCGTGGTGAGCGCGGCTCCGCACGGCGCCATCGCGCGCAGGGTCGGCGAGCCGTTGATCCCCCGCGTCATGGGCCAGGTCGGCGAGGCCACAAAGTCCTTCGAGAGCCGCTGGACGCTCGCCGCCCTCAAACGCGTCGATGCCGACCTGCACCGGCGCTTCACCGAGCAGCAGGATCTCTATCACCAGGCCCTGATCACCGGCAGCGACCACGAGGTCGAGGAGCAGGCCGCCGCCATGTGCCGGGGCTGGGCGGCGATCGCCCGGGCCATGGAGACGGCGGGGGCCGAGGACGACGCCTACCTGCTCGGTTTTCACGGCGCGACCGGAACCAGGATCGCCATCGGAGAACAGAAACAAGCCATCGCCCGGGTGCGCGAACTGCATGGCGACAAGGTTATCTGGATCACACCCGATGAGATCGCGGCCCTGGTCGGCGGCATGGAGCTGCTCAAGGCCGCGAAGGGCGTCTTCCCCGACGCCGAGGTCATCGATCTCTACCCGAACGAGCCAGCACAGGGCGATGGGTGAAACGCATCGTCGTGGCGCCATAGATCCGGGACAGCCGGCCGGCAAGGGAGGCGCATGCAACACGCAATGATCTGACACGACCGAGCGGGTGGCGGCGGCGTTCCTGGAAGTTCCCCGCCGCCACCCTGACCACGACAACCCCGATCAAGGAGTTCACCATGGCTCATGTAACTCTGCCCAAGAACCCGCCGCTTGAACACCGCGCCCGGCTGCCGGCTGCCCGGCACGGCGGAACTGCCGGTGTCGCCTGTCCAGCGGCCGAACCGCCGGTGCCGGCCGCGAACGACGCCGGCGTGTCCGCTCGCGGCTCGGTGTTCGCGCTCGATCTCGGCACCGCGACCGGTTGGGCGCTCAGCGACGAGTGCGGCGCCATCACCAGCGGTACCATGTCGTTCCGGCCCGACCGCTTCGAGGGCGGCGGGATGCGATTCCTGCGCTTCAAGGGCTGGCTTACCGAGGTCAAGAACGCAGCCGGCGGCATCGACGCGGTCTACCTCGAGGAGGTCCGGCGGCACGCCGGCACCAGCGCGGCGCATATCTTCGGCGGCTGGCTCGCGATCCTGACAGCCTGGTGCGAGCACCATTCCATTCCCTACCAGGGCGTGCCGGTAGGCACCATCAAGCGGCACGTAACCGGCAAGGGCAACGCGCCGAAACAGGTGGTAATCACGGCGGTTGAGGCGCGCGGCTTCGCGCCCGCCGACGATAACGAGGCCGACGCCATCGCGCTCTTGCTGTGGGCCATCGAGACCCGGGCGGGTGCGCGATGAACGGCGCCATGCTGCTCAGCCACGCCGCTGGCGTCGTCGATAAGCGCCGGGCCGACTACGGCGAGCCCGAGGATTTGTTCGCGAACATCGCGGCACGCTGGTCGCAGGTGCTCGGGATCCGGGTCACGGCGGCCCAGGTGGCGCTCTGCCTGATGGACCTCAAGATGGCCCGGCTGGCCCACGACCCTAAACACCTTGACAGCCTCGTTGATGTCCTCGGCTACGGCGCCTGCTTGAGGGAGATCACACGGTGAGGTGGTTGTCCAAGGGCTATGGCGGCGAGCGCCGGCCGGCCGACGAAGTCAAACGCGAGGGCTGGCGCGATCAAGGCATCCTGGTGGTCGCCGCCGAGGACCGCCGCCTGACCTGGCCCGAGCGCGAGCTGGTCAAGAGGCTCGGCGAGAAGCTCTACGGACCGCGGCCCGCCGAACCGAGGGCGGCGCGTGGCTAAACGCAGGAAGCGCAGGGCCAAGGGCAAGATCCGGAGCCCGCGCGCTCAGGCCTCACGTCTGCCCGGCGGCCGCAAGGTCGAGATGGTGCGTGAGGCCGACCCCGAGGGCCGACCGGTCACCCTTGTCCGCACCGTCGACACCCTGGCGCGCATGCGCAAGGCCGGGACCATCACCCGTGCCATGCATCAGGCGGCGCGCGACTTCCAGGCCCACTTCACCATCGCCGCCTACGACACCACGGCTACCGCGTCGATCGTTCGCGTGAGGCGGCTGCGCGGCGAGAAGATGACCTGGAACGACGATGTCACGGTGCGCCAGATCGCGGCCCGCGACCGTGTGCATGACGCGCTCGACGCGCTCGGCGGCATGGCGAGCCCCGGCGGTAGCTGCGTCTGGCATGTGGTCGGGCTGCAGATGAGTCTCAGGGAATGGGCGATGCAGCAAGGTTGGAACAACAAACCCGTCCGGCCCAGTGAGGCCAGCGGGATCTTGATCTCGGCGCTCGGCATGCTCGCCGTCCATTACGGCTACGAGCGGCCGAGGCGAGCGGGGTGACGGGACAAGAGCATTTTCTGCATATTGGGGGCTTGACAGGTGTAATACACAAGATGTAGGTTTCTGCCATCATCTCATAGGCGCGTCCGAATCCGACCCGCTCCGGCACCGCCGCGGCGGGTTTTTTGTTGCCTGAAGGAACCTGACATGGGCCGTGCAACGTCGTTGAAAGCCCTCCTGGGCAACCTGCGCTTCATCGTCACCTGGAAGACCTGGGCGGCGCTGGTCGTCTTCGCGGCAGGCGTCGCCGTTGGTGCGGCCTGGTGCCTCGCCGCCCCCATGCCGTTACCGAACCCATGGCCGCGCCCGTCTCCGAGCGCATCCACCCAGCCCGTCCCGGCATCGTCGCGGCGGGTATTTTCATGTCCGCCCGAGGCCGCCCTTGCATGACCTGGATTTACATCCCATCGCGGGCGTTGACGCCGGCGGCGGGCCGGATTTGTTCGGCCTATCGCTCTGCGCCGGTGCCGGCGGCCTCGACCTTGCGCTGGCCGAGCGCGGATACCGTGCTGTGGGTTACGTCGAGCGGGACGCCTTTGCCGCGGCCGTCCTCGTGGCGCGGATGGAAGACCAGACCCTGGATCAGGCGCCTGTCTGGGCAGACCTTGCCGGCTTCGACGGCCGGCCGTGGCGCGGCGCGGTGGATCTCGTCAGTGCGGGCTATCCGTGCCAGCCGTTCAGCGTCGCGGGACGGCGCAAGGGAACGGACGATCCGCGCCACCTCTGGCCGCAACGTCACCTATGTCGGCCAAGCAGCGCCTTGAGGCGCGCGGCCACAACAATGCGATAGGGCCGGAACGGCTGGCCCCTGACCCGCTCCACCCTGCGAACGGAGGGACAGCTTAAGCCAGTCGACGTGGGCGAACGGCTCGATCGCGTTCACCTCGGTGACAACGAGACGAGAGTGCTGAAGCGTGGAATTTAGAACCGCGCGTCGTTAAGGCGCCAATAAGCGTCGGTTCCCTTCAATTCATCGTTGTATTGGGCAAAACCCCACGGGGTCGACCCACCAATATTTTTGGCTTTGGCGTCGTCGCCGGCGTTCAGCAGCGTAGTTATGACGGCAGGGGTCTCAGTGTAATGGGCTGCCCTATGCAGAGGGGTGAGGCCCCGTTCATCCCTCGCATTCACATCGGCCCCTGCGTCCAGCAGTGCAGCTATGACCGCCGGGGACCCGGCGTCAGATGTTGTCCAATGCAGAGGGGTGAGGCCGAATCCATCTTTCGCATTCACGTCGGCCCCGGCGTCCACCAGAGCAGCTATGACGGCGGGAGTCTTATTGTAGTGGGCTGTCCCATGCAGAGGGGTGCGGCCCTGTTTGTCCCTCACATTCACATCGGCCCCGGCGTCCACCAGAGCAGCTATGACCGCCGGGTCCCCGGCGTCAGCTGCTGCCCAATGCAGAGGGGTTTCGCCATTGTTGCTCCTCTCATTCACGTCGGCCCCGGCGGCCAGGCACTCGGTCACCTCGTTGGCTGTCACTCGTCCAAAATATCCAACTCTGTCCCAGTCGTCACAGCTTGCGGCCACCGCCGAGGGGATCACTGTGAAAATGGAGCCCACAACGACAATCGTAATCGTGGAGATGTGGTACCGCATGGTTCCTGCCCTCAACGCCCAAGACCTAGCGGAAAACTATGCAGCAAAAAGCGTGCAGGTGACAGGGGGATCCAAACTAAGACGGAACGTCGTGTAGACCGGCTTCGACTCTGCGGCAACGGCGTGGTCCCATTGGTTGCCGCGCATGCGTGGCGAACTCTCAATGAACCGCCCTGGCTTTCCCGGAGGCAGTTTCGTTTGAGTCATGCAGCCATATCGCGGTTCTGGCTGGCGGCTTAGTAATTTTCTTCGGCCTCTGCTCATAAGATGGAGCCTCCGGGAAAGCCGGGGCGGTTCAATCCTTCATGAAGTCCCCGGACGGACACTCAGGAATTTACCCACGCCAGCTGTCCGCTCTCACAGTTACTGTTCGCAATGGCTTATTTTTTGTCCCTTCCACTCGCCATCGACTTCCCGAAATACCCACTCTTCTCCAAGTTTTATAAAACCTTCAGGCCATGCCAGTTCACACGAGAGATTTGGGAATAGCGCGAAGTCATCACCGAGGCGTGGAAAAAGATTGACCATGCCCGAAGACGATCCGAGCACCGCGGCTATGTGCGGCATACTGCGGTCAATGAACGGGCGGACGCAGACCTTTGTGCCAGATTTCTTTGAGATTGAAGTTAGTTGTTCGTGATGAGAATTGACTTCGTTCGTGTCGATGTTCCAATCAGTTCTAACGTTTCCGACGCCGTAGACTGCTCTCATCATCAGAGGTTCCATATGGTGCCACGCATGGGGAAGATCACGTACGTTTATGGCCACGGCAAGCACATCATCTTGGCTCACAATTCCTTTCTTGAGATATTTTCTATATTGGCAGTCTTTAGCCTGAAGAGATGTGCGTAACCGCAACACCATCTGATCTTCAGGTAGGTGCGTTGCAACTGGTTTCTTACCCGCCTTTGGATACGGCGGCACCGAGTCTGGTTTACCTTCCTCACCTGCCGTAACACATACAGCTTCGATCCAGATTTTCTTATCTCCTTTTGTGATCATTACATCGGGTGATCCCTTTTTCTTCGACTTCGGACATTCAACACTCAGCCCTGCTCTTTTTAACGAGACAGCGAGATACATCTCGAACCAACGCTGATGCGTCCGCGACGGAAATTCGTCAAGAAAATGATCGTCAGCCAGACACGAAAAGTCGTTCCATAAGTCCTCGCAATGCTCACGTCCAGCCTGAGTATCACTATTTTTTGCGTTCCATAGGTTCGTGTACGTCAGACACGCTGCTCCTGGGTTTTTGGAGAACAGCGTCCTATCTTTCATACCGATTCTCTCTCTCATACACCGTGATTTGACCGAGGATGATATCGACACACATCTCTGTTTCTTCCCCGCGAGATTACTGAACCGCCCCGGCTTTCCCGGAGGCAGTTTCGTTTGAGTCATGCAGTCATATCGCGGTTCTGGCTGGCGGCATAAGTGATTTTCTTCGGCCTCTGCTCACAAGATGGTGCCTCCGGGAAAGCCGGGGCGGTTCACAAGGCTCGGTTCGACGGCGAGTGCGAGCAATGATCGGTGTTGAGCGGGCGTTGGGACATGCCCGAATATCCACCCAATTGCACCCGATAAGGCAACCCAATTCGACACCCGAATTCACCCGAATGGGAAGGCTCGTGCCGCCCGACAAGGTCGTGCTGCCGAGGCATTCAACTCTCTCAAGTCCCAATTGGGGATCAGTGTTGATCCCTATTCGGGACCAATAACCATGTTAACCCATTGATATCGCGGGTCCTTCCTGGCATCAAACGCAAGTGGGCGGGCTTTGCGCGAAAATCCGCCAGCGATAGGCCGAAAAACTGGGTTACCACTGGGTTATCACCGGTCACCACCCGCGACCGGCGAAGAAAACCATGCTGTTACAAAGGCTTAGAGACGGATCAGGGTGGTAACCTGGGTGGTAACCGAGGTTACCACCGGCCGCCGGCCACTGCTCCGGTCGGACGGAATAACCACATATTGTCAATGACTTACGGCCCATGCGGGGGTGGTAACCAGGGTGGTAACCCAAGTGGTAACCACGGTTTGCCGGTTACCACCCAGTCGAAGCCGTAAAACGGCGTTATTACAAAGACTTAGAGGAAAATCGGGGTGGTAACCTGGGTGGTAACCACCTGGTAACCAGAGCCCTTGGTTACCACCCAGGTTACCACCTCCGGTTACTACCATCGAGGACGCCGGACCGGCGCGATCGGCACCGGCCGGCGCGGTGCACCACCCACCGAACCAGACATCGACATCGGCCGTCCCGCCCGCCTAGGCGCGGGCGGCCTGTTCGCGATTGGAGTTCGATGACCGAACACCCAACAGACGTCGCAATCGAGCACTGGCCGCTGGACCGGCTCCTGCCGTACGCCGCCAATGCGCGCACGCATTCCGACGATCAGGTGGCGCAGATCGCGGGCTCGATCGCCGCCTTCGGCTTCAACGTGCCCTGCCTGGTGGACGAGTGCGGTGTGCTGATCGCTGGCCACGGCCGGCTGCTGGCCGCCCGACAGCTGGAGCTGGAGACCGTACCGGTGATCCGCCTCGAGCATCTGAGCGAGGCGCAGGCGCGGGCGTTCCGCATCGCCGACAACCGGATCGCGGAGAACGCGGGCTGGAACGAGGACCTGCTACGCGTCGAGTTCGAGCAGCTGCGCGAGGCCGAGTTCGATCTCGACCTTACGGGCTTCGAGCTCGACGAGATCGATCGCCTGCTGCAGGCAGACGGCCCGACCGGCAACATCGATGATGACGAAGCGCCGGAGCCGCTGGAGCACCCGATCACCCGGCCCGGCGATCTCTGGCTGCTGGGCGGCCACCGCCTGCACTGCGGCGACGCCACCGTGCTCGGCGATGTCGAGCGGGTACTGGACGGCGGGCTCGCGGACTTGTGCTTTACCGATCCGCCCTACAACGTCAATTACGGCAACAGCGCCAAGGACAGGATGCGCGGCAAGAAACGCCGGATCCGCAACGACAATCTGGGCGCCGACTTCGAGCGCTTTCTGTACGACGCCTGTGTCAACATCCTGACCGTCACCAAGGGCGCGGCCTATGTCTGCATGTCGTCCTCGGAATTGCCGACGCTGCAGCGCGCGTTCCGCGAGGCGGGCGGGCACTGATCGACCTTCCTGATCTGGGCCAAGAACACCTTCACCCTCGGCCGCGCCGACTACCAGCGCCAGTACGAGCCGATCCTCTACGGCTGGAAGGAGGGCACCGACCACTACTGGTGCGGCGCGCGGGATCAGGGCGACGTCTGGTTCGTCGACAAGCCGGCGCGCAACGATCTGCACCCGACCATGAAGCCGGTGGCGTTGGTCGAACGCGGGGTGCGCAACTCGTCGAAGAGCCGGGACGTTGTACTCGATCCCTTCGCCGGCTCGGGCTCGACGCTGATCGCGGCCGAGAAGACCGGACGCGCGGCACGGCTGGTGGAGTTGGATCCCGGCTATTGCGACGTCGTCGTCCGGCGCTGGCAGGATTGGACAGGTCAGGCCGCGACCCTCGACGGCGACGGACGGACGTTCGACGAGGTCGCGGCCGGCGCCGAGCGGGCCGCGGCATGAGGCAGTCGCGAACCATGTCGCTCGTCGAGGCGGTGACCAACGTGGCGGTGGGTTATGCCATCGCAGTGCTCGCTCAGATGGCGGTGTTTCCGCTGTTCGGGATTTCCATGGCGTTCCGGGATCATCTCCTGATCGGCGCCGCCTTCACGGTGGTCTCGATCGCACGCGCGTTCGCGCTCAGGCGCCTGTTCGAGGCGATCCGCGTCCGAGCCGGTGCCGGTGGAGATTACCAGCCTTGAGGCTTGTGAAGACCCGTACCGGGGATTGGATTCGGGAGTTGCGACCTCTCAAGGGCGCTTGGCCGAATACTCCTGGTGAAGTCCGCATGCTTCTGAAGCTGACGCGATGTGCGGCCCTGACCCGGCGTAATGAGACCAACCCGCTTGTTGTGCTGCTCCTTCACCAAACGCATCGCCTCTGCGATGTCGCTGTCATTGGTGACGACGACGGCACAGTCATAGGCATCCAACCAACCATCGTTCAGCAGGTGCACCGCGAGATTGACGTCCGACCCCTTTTCCTCGGTCTTGATGATTTCGACTGTGCGCCGCCCGTCCGCCGGGTTCGCGAGAGGAGCCCGAACCTTGTGACTGAGAAAATGACCGAAGTGAATCTCTACCTCGGGCCGGTACCGCTGCAGGGCGCGGAGGTAAACGTTTTGCCGCAGGGGCTGCGAGCGGTCGTTGGGAGTGGCCGACACCCGCGCCGTGAAATACTTGATCTTGCCGATGTCATGATGCGGCTGAAGGACCGCTCGAAACAGGCTCAGCAGGTCGAGCCACTTCCAGGACGAACCCTTGAGGGCGCCGTAGTAGAGGTTGAACCCATCGACATAGATGGTGGTGCGCATCGGTTGTCCAAAAAAGCAAGGGCCTCCGAAGAGGCCCCGCGCCCTGCGGATGAAACCGCAAGGGGTATTGGCGGTCAATCTAGTGCCAACCCGGCACGCGGTCAACAACACCCTAGGACGAAAACCGCCGCCCCGCGAGGGACGGCGGCATCGGTCGAGCGACCGGCTTCAGTTGTTCGGCCGGCCCGAATGAACGTCGATCGCTCGCTGCCCCATATTGGCATTCCTCTTGAGGCGTCCAGTTGCCCGACGAACACCGACCAGCTTGCACGTCCAGCCCATCCGGATCGCTCTCAAGGGCCTGGGTGCACCCCACTGGGTATCACGGTCTGAATGCGATATTGTATATTCGATGCACGGCCGTGGGAGAACGTAATGCGAATCGTTGCAGCGGTAATGGCCCTTATTTTTTCCTGTACGTTGGCGATCACTGCACACGCACAGGAACTTTACGAAAACAAAACATTGGGGCTGTCGGTCCAGAAACCCG
The DNA here is from genome assembly GCA_965249645.1 of Alphaproteobacteria bacterium. Lineage (GTDB taxonomy): Bacteria > Pseudomonadota > Alphaproteobacteria > UBA828 > JAPUJA01 > CAVOEB01. Next base: position 1,640,690 of record CBDFML010000012.1, on the reverse strand, counting down.
CCGCGTGGTATTTTATCACCGACAAACAGTATCGCGACAATATCGCCCGAACGAAGATGACCGATGCAGAGTTTCAGTCTCTTATGCTCAAATTTTCGAGCGCACCTGTATTCGCAATTACCAAATATCGAGTGCCGTATGACGATCTCAATCCCTCTGTGAAGATCACCGTCCGACCCGCCGGTCGCGCGAATGCCCGGAACCTGTTGACCGTTACCAAGATCGTCGTTGCCGGGATTGCGAAAAAGGTTGGAAAAGTGGATTCCATAGAGGAGCCAAAATCAATGCAAATTTCCGGGTTTCCTGCGGCTTATGCTGCTATTGATTTCACTCTCGAAACCCAGGAAGGGAGGCAATTTCCGACTAAGTCGCAGTTGTGGATCGTACTAAAGGACGACCTTCTATTTCTCATTGGGGCCGGTACGCGGCAGGACGAAAGGACCGGTTCACGCCAGGAAGTGCAACGGGTGATCGACTCGATCCGTTTGCAATGACGGGGGCTCCATAAGCAAGGGATCATCTTCGCCGCCATTGGATTGATTCCGCGGCCGAAGAAGAAACCGCCGCCCCCAAGGGAGCGGCGGCATCGGTCGAGCGACCGGCCTCAGTTGTTCGGCCGGCCGGAATGAACGTGCAGCGCCCGCAGGATGACGTCGTCATCGGACTCGCCTGGCAGTCGGTTGTCCTCGATCCGTTGATAGACCTCATCGTCGACCGGGACGACCCAGTCGCCGTCCGGCAGCCGCTTGGCCGTCGAGCGGAACGGATAGATCGCCGCCTCGGCGATGGCGCGATTGGTCGCGTCGCTGATTTTGATGGTTTTCACGGTGAAATCCGTCAACCGGCCACGCGGTAGACGCGCCCGCGATCCTCGACCTTCTCCGAGTTGACGGTGAGGCCGAGCTTCTTCTTGAGCGCGCCGGCGAAGGCGCCGCGAACCGTGTGACGCTGCCAGCCGGTGGCCTCCATGATCTGGTCGACGGTGGCGCCTTCGGGCCGCCGCAGCATTTCGACCACGAGGGCCTGCTTGGTGTCGGTGCGTTGCTTGACCGGCCCCTTCGCCGTGTCGCGGCCCGTGGCGGCCTTTTTCGCCTTGGGCGGGATGTCCGCCGCCGGTGCGGTCTCCTGGCCACCGCCGGCCGCCTGTGCGCCCGTGTCGGCCAAATGGGGACACTCGGCCGGCTCGACGTTGATGGCGAGCGCGCCCTCGGCCGTGATGGCGAAGTTGGTCTCCCCGATGGCGGCGCCAGTCCGGCGCGGCGCTTCGGCGATCAGGCCACGGCGCAGAAGCGCGCCGGTGACCTTGGCGACCGCGCCGCCCTTGAGGGTCTTGGGCATCGGGTGGATCGAGCCGTCCTCGCGCCCGGCGGCGGCCGAGAGCACGACCATCTGGATATCGGTGAGTTTCATGGGTTCCTCCTTCGGGTGAGCGCACCGCGACCATCGCGGTGCTGCTACCGCCCGAAGCCCCGCCGGGCGGACCCGGTCGGGGCCAAAGGGGCGTGGGGTTCGGTCAATCGGTGGGCACGCAGACGGCGACCCTGCGACCGTCGTGGTTGAAAGCGTGTCCGTCGTGACCGCCCGCCGGTTCGGCGTGTTCGCCTTCCTTGAAGACGTGGTCGCAAAGGCTGCGCAGGCTGGCGAGGCGCATGTAGAGCATCCCGACGTCGGCCCAATCGACCCGCTCGGGGTCGACGTTGAAGTGAACGCCGCACGCATCCCTCAGCCGCTCGAGCAGGTCGTCGAACTCGTACTGGCCGGCGATGAAGGTTTCGCGGGCGGTCTTGTCGCTCGGCTCATCGGCCGATGCGCTCTCATTGGAGTCGGCGTGAAGGGCTTTCAGGCCCTTGTAGGTGATGCGCAGGAAGGGCTCGAAGCCGGGGCGCTCGTCGGGCGTCTGCTCGATCAGCTCGCGTACAACGAGGCCGCCGACCAGCAAGTCGGCATCGACGCCCTCGGGAAGAGGATGGATACGCCCGTCGGGGCGTTTGGCGGCCGCGGTGAGCGCGTCGCGTTCGGTGCCGGTGAGGTTTTGGGACATCGGTTTCTCCTTTCGATTACGACGTCATACACGCTCTGTTCCGGCCCGATAGCAAGCGCTTAAGAGCATGATTCCAATGCTATTTTCGAGGTTCCACGGACATGGGCGTATCGCTGCGGGAATACGCGCGCCGGCGCGGTGTGAGCCATGTCGCGGTGATGAAGGCGATCCGCGCGGGCCGGCTGACGCCCGAGCCCGACGGCAGCCTCGATCCGGTCAAGGCCGACGCCCAATGGGACGCCAACACCGATCCGGCGCGAACGCCCGAGCCGCCCGAGGACGAGCCCGCACAAGCTGACGATACGGCCGCGGCCGACACACCCGCCGAGCCACGTCCACCCGCGCCCGCAGGGGAGTCGGCGCCTCAAGGCGCCGCCAGCTTCACCCAGGCGCGCACCGCCCACGAGATCGCCAAGGCGCAGCGGGCGCGCATCCAGGTGCAGCGGCTGCGCGAGGAGGTGATCGACCGGGCGCAGGCGACTTCGGAGGTGTTCCGGCTCGCCCGCCGCGAGCGCGACGCCTGGGTCAACTGGCCGGCGCGGGTCGCCGCCCTGATGGCGGCCGAGCTCGGCCTCGAGCCCCACGCCATGCAGAAGGTCCTGGAGGCCCATGTCCGAGATCATCTCAACGAGCTCGCCGAGATCCGGCCCGAGTTCCGCTGAAGGTTCCGCTGAACCCTTCGCCGGCGACTTCGCCGGCGCGGACGACATCAGGCGCGCCTGGCACGACGGACTCGCGCCGGACCCGCTGCTCTCCGTCTCGGAGTGGTCCGAAAAGCACCGCATGCTGGCGGCCCGCGCCTCGGCCGAGCCGGGCCGCTACCGGATCGCGCGTACGCCCTACATGCGGGACATTTTGGATGCGCTGTCGCCGGCCGATCCGTGCCGCCGCGTGGTGTTCATGAAGGCGGCTCAGGTCGGCGCCACAGAAGGAGCCAATAACTTCATCGGCTACGTCATCCACCGGGCGCCGGGGCCGATGCTGGCGGTCTCGCCGACGGTGGAGCTCGCCAAACGGAACTCGCGCCAGCGCATCGATCCGCTGATCGAGGAGAGCCCCGTTCTGCGCGACCGCGTGAAGCCGTCGCGCTCGCGCGATTCCGGCAACACGATGCTGTCGAAGGAGTTCCCGGGCGGCATCCTGATCATGACCGGGGCCAACTCGGCGGTGGGCTTACGCTCGATCCCGGCGCGCTACATCCTGTTGGACGAGGTCGACGCCTATCCGGCCTCGGCCGACGAGGAAGGCGATCCGGTAACGCTGGCCGAAGCCCGCTCGCTCACCTTCGCCCATCGCCGCAAGGTGCTTTTGGTGTCGACACCGAAGATCAAGGGCCTGTCGCGCATCGAGCGCGAGTACGAAGCCTCCGACCAGCGGCGGTATTACGTGCCGTGCCCCCATTGCGGGCACAGCCAGTGGCTCGAGTTCGAGCGGCTCCGTTGGGAGAAGGGCAAGCCGGAGACCGCGGCCTATCATTGCAAGAGCTGCGACGAGGCGATCGCCGAGCACCACAAGACCGCGATGCTGGCGGCCGGCGAGTGGCGGGCCACGGGCGTTGCGGCGGACCCGAGCACCATCGGGTTCCACCTCTCGGCGCTCTATTCTCCGGTCGGCTGGCTGTCGTGGGAGGCCATCGCGCGCGCCTGGGTGGCGGCGCAAGGGTCCGACGAAGCAATCCGCGCCTTTCGCAACACCATCCTCGGCGAGACCTGGGTCGAGAGCGGCGAGGCGCCGGACTGGCAGCGGCTCTACGACCGCCGCGAGCGTTGGCCCGCGGGCACGGTGCCCGCCGGCGGGCTGTTCCTCACCGCCGGCGCCGATATCCAGAAGGACCGCATCGAGGTCGACGTCTGGGCCTGGGGCCGGGGGCTGGAGAGCTGGCTGATCGATCATATCGTTATCGAGGGCGGACCCGAGCGGGCCGAGCCCTGGGCCGCCCTCGACCGGCTGCTCTCACAGGTCTGGCCCCATGAGAACGGCGCCGCGCAGGGCTTGGCAAAGCTCGCCATCGATACCGGCTACGAGCCCACCGCCGTCTACGGCTGGGCGCGGCGCGCCGGGGTCGCGCAAGTGGCGCCGGTCAAGGGCACCGACGGCTTCAACCGCTCGAGCCCGGTTTCCGGTCCGACCTATGTCGACGCGTCCGACGGCGGCAAGAAGCTGCGCCGAGGGGCGCGGCTCTGGACCGTCGCCGTGTCGACCTTCAAGGCCGAGACCTACCGTTTCCTGCGGCTGGAACGGCCGACAGACGAAGAACGCGCCGGTGGCCAGGCTTACCCGCCCGGCACCATCCATCTGCCGCACTGGGCGGACGACGAGTGGCTGAAGCAGTTCGTCGCCGAGCAGCTGGTCACGGTGCGCACGCGGCGCGGCTTCGCCCGGCTCGAATGGCAGAAGCTGCGCGAGCGCAACGAGGCGCTCGATTGCCGGGTCTATGCCCGCGCCGCCGCCTGGATCGCCGGCGCCGACCGCTTTCCGGAGCGCCGCTGGCGGCGCATGGAAACGGCGCTGGAAACAGACGGCGAGACCGGGCGGGACGGCGCGGAGAACGCAGCGGCATCGGATCCCGGCTCCCGCCCGGCGGGACACCGGCGCGTGACTCGCAGCACGTGGATGGGCTGAGCCATGGCCGACATGACGTACACCGAAGAGCAGGTGCGGGCGCTGCACGAGGCGCTGACCTCGGGCGTGCTGACCGTTTCCTATGACGGCAAGAGCGTCGCCTACCGCTCGATCGACGAGATCAAGACAGCGCTCACCGAGATCGAGAACGCGCGGGCCCGCGAGACCGGCAGGCAGGTGCGCCAGATCCGCATCGTCTCCGACAAGGGGTTTTGAGCATGGGCTGGCTTGCACGCACCGCCGCCTCCTGGCGCGCGTTCCGCACCGGTGTGGGCCTCTCGCGCCGGCCGATCCACGAGGCCGCGGGCTCGGGACGACGGGCACTCGCCTGGCGGCCGGGCAATCCCGGCGCGCTAGCGACGACCTTCGCGACCGGTCACGACCTCCGGGTCAAGTCGCGCGATCTGGTGCGCCGCAACGCCTGGGCCGGCAGTGCCATGGATGCCTTCGTCACCAACTGCATCGGCACCGGCATCAAGCCGCAGTCGATCGCGACCGATGCGGCATTCCGCGAAGCCGTGCATGCGCTGTGGTGGGACTGGTGCGCGGAGGCCGACGCCGACGGCGTCACCGATTTCTACGGCCTTCAGGCACTCGCCTGCCGGGCCATGCTGGAGGGCGGCGAGTGCTTCGTGCGGCTCAGGGTGCGCAGGCCGGAGGACGGTCTGGCGGTGCCGCTTCAGATCCAGCTGCTCGAAGCCGAGCATGTGCCGCTCACCTTCAACGCGACCTTGCCGAGCGGCAACATCGTCCGTGCCGGCATCGAGTTCGACCGCTTGGGACGAAGGGTCGCCTACCACCTGACCCGCGTCCATCCCGGCGATCCGGTCATGCGCCCGCGCGACCACGATCTGGTGCGGGTGCCGGCGGATCGCATCGCCCATCTCTACCGGCCGCTCCGTCCCGGTCAGATCCGGGGCGAGCCCTGGCTCGCCCGGGCGCTGGTCAAGCTCGACGAGCTCGACCAATACGACGACGCGGCCCTGGTCAAGGCCAAGGTCGCGGCGCTGTTCACCGGCTTCGTGGTCTCGCCCGACCCCGAGGACGCCGTCATGAGCGGGGACGAGCCCGACGAGGACGGCATCGTCGAAGCCAGCCTCGAGCCCGGCACCATGCAGCGGCTGAGCCCCGGCCAGGATGTGCGCTTCGCCGAGCCGGCCGACGCCGGGTCGAGCTACGAGGGGTTCTTCCGCAATCAGCTGCGCGCCGTCGCGACCGCCGCCGGCGTCACCTACGAACAGCTGAGCGGCGACCTCACCCAGGTCAACTATTCCTCGATCCGCGCCGGGCTGCTCGAGTTCCGCCGCCGCTGCGAGACCATCCAGCACGCGGTGGTGGTCCATCAGTTGTGCCGGCCGGTGTGGCGCGAGTGGATGTCGACCGCCGTGCTTGCAGGCGCCCTCGATGCGCCGGGGTTCGCGAGCGATCCCGCGCCCTGGCTCACTGCCAAGTGGATTCCCCAGGGTTGGCAGTGGGTCGACCCGGAGAAGGAGTTCAAGGCGGTGGTGCTCGCCATCCGGGCCGGCCTCATGAGCCGGTCGGAAGCGATCTCGGCCTTCGGCTACGACGCCGAGGAGATCGACCGCGAGATCGCCGCCGACAACGCCCGCGCCGACGCGCTGGGCCTGGTGCTCGACAGCGACCCGCGCAAGGTCGCGCGCACCGGCGCCGCCCAGCTCGATGCCGAATCCGGTGTGGAGCGAGAACGGGACGAACGGGACGAAGACGACCAAGACCGGGACGCCGGGGAGAACGAACCCATGAACGAGATGAGGAGGCCGGCATGACCATGCTGCCGCATATCGCGAGCCGGGTGCTGGACACGCCGCTGGTGATCGGCCAGGCGAAGCTCGAGGCTATTCTCGCCGTCATCGGCCCGCGTATCGGCATCGAGGCGCCGGCGCCCGCCGTCATGAACGGCGACGGCCGACGGCGCGGGACGACCTACCTGGTGACGCCCGAGGGCATCGCCGTCATCCCGGTGTTCGGCACGCTGGTCAAACGCGCCGGCGCCGTCGAGGCGGCCTCGGGCCTGACCTCCTACGGCCATCTCGAGGACCGGATCATGGACGCCGCCACCGATCCGGCGGTGCGCGCCGTGCTGCTCGATATCGACAGCCCGGGCGGCGAGGCCGCCGGTGTGTTCGATCTCGCCGATCTCGTTTTCGAGGCGCGGAGCCTCAAGCCGGTATGGGCGGTCGCCGACGAGGAGGCCTTCTCCGGCGCCTATGCGATCGCCAGCACCGCCGAGCGCCTGTTCGTGCCGCGCACCGGGGGCCTCGGCTCGATCGGCGTCGTCGCCGTCCATGTCGACCGCTCGGCGCGGGACGCCATGGAGGGGTTCCGCACCACCACCGTCTATGCCGGCGCGGCCAAGAACGACTTCAACCCGCACGAGACCCTGAAGGACGGCGCGCGCCAGACACTGCAGGCCGAGGTCGACCGCGTCTACGCGCTCTTCGTCGACACCGTCGCACGCAACCGCGGCCTGACGGCGGGCGCCGTGCGCGCCACCGAGGCGCGGCTTTATTTCGGTGAAGATGCGGTCAGCGCCGGTCTCGCCGACGAGGTCGGCACCTTGCGCGACGCTCTGGCGGCACTCGCCGTAACCCTCGCCGAACCGCGATCGATCGTCGCCGCGCCGGCCGCCCTGCCCGGGACGGCGAACACTCCGCCCAAGCCAGTCACCGGAAACGCTCGATCCAAGCCAACCACCGGAAAGGAGCAATCCATGAACGACGATACCGTCATCGAAACCACGAATGCCGACGCCGACGCGCCGCCGGAACCCGAGACGAGCAATACGCCGCCCCCTCCCGAGGCGACAGCGCCCAAAGCGGCGAAGCCCGAGCCGAAGACCGCCGAGGTGGTCGACCTCGACACGGTCCGCAAGCAAGCGCGCGGCGAAGGCGCGGCCGAGGCCGGGCTGATCGCCGAGCTCTGCACGCTGGCCGGCATGCCCGAGCGCACCGCCGAGATGCTCGCCAAGGGGCTTTCGGCCGACGCGGTTCGGCGCGAGCTGTTGACCCTCAAGGCGGCACAGGACGCCGAGGTGCACAACCATATGCTCCCCGGCGCAGGGACCGGCGGCCCCCAAAACCTTGACGACAATCCGGTGGTGCGGGCGGCGACCGCCCGGGCCGCCGCAGCACAGGAGGTATGAACCATGAACGCTCACGTTGAATCCACCAACCTCGGCGACGTCCTTAAATGCGAGGCGCCCAATCTCTACAGCCGCGAGGCCGTCACGGTGCTCGCCGGCGGCGGCGCCGAGCGCGTCCTCAAGGCCGGCGCGGTGATCGCCCGGCGGACCCGGTCCACGGTCACGGTGACGGCCGGCAACGGCAACACGGGCGACGGTGAGGCCACGCCGGCCGACCCGGCGCTCGGGGCCCTGGCCGAGGCCGGGATCTACCGGCTCGCCTGCATTACGGCCGAGGCAACCGGCACCTTCCAGGTGCTGAGCCCGAGGGGCTACGTTCTGCCCAACCTCACGGTCGGCACGGCCTACGCGGGCGGTCACCTCAACCTCACCGTTGCCGACGGCGCCACCGACTTCGTCGTGGGCGATACGTTCGCGATCGAGGTCGCCGGCGACGGCAAGGCGGTCGCGCTCGATCCGGCCGCCGTCGACGGCACGGCCGAAGCCATCGGCATCGCCGCCTATGACGTGACCGCGCCGGACGGCGCCGACACGGAAGTCACGGCGATCCTGCACGACGCCGTCCTCGCCGACCGGGCGATCGTCTGGCCCGACGGCATCGCCGAGGAACAGAAGAACGCGGCAATCGCCGATCTCGAGGCCCGCGGCATCCTCGTCCGCAAGGCCGCCTGAGCCCCACCCCTCGACCATCCATCCCCTGAACCCACCTGATCGGCCCGGCTCCGCCGGCGCCGGAGGAGCATTTCCATGCCCATGAACAACCCCTTCGATACTCCCGCCTTCCACGTCACCGCACTGACCGCGGCCATCAACATTCTGCCCAACAACTATGGGCTGCTGGAACGCATGATGCTGATGCCGCCCCGGCCGGTGCGCTTTCGCCAGATGTCAATGGCGGAGCAAAAAGGGACCACCGTGGCGGTGTAAGAAGGGACCACTTGGCGGCTGCGGGCTTGTCCCCGTAGTCCATGGGAGGGCCCCGCGTGCGACGCGGCGTGCCCTCAACAGGCCGACGCGGCGGCGCGCGCGGGAGGGACCTGTGGGCCCACGGGGTCAAGCGTGGGCTGGGTGGTCGGTTCAGTTCGCCGTCGGGGTTTGACGCCTGCGGCTCTGGTTGAGCAACAGGTAGCGCCCCACCTCTGCCGCGCCCAGCGCCAGTGCTGCGATAAACGGAATGGCGATGGCGAGCTCGACCAGCATCATTCCGCGCCGGTCTTTCAAGATTTGGCATAGAGATCGGATAAGGCCGCGACTGCGGCCCGCCGGTCGTCCGGCGCGCCCGCGCAGGCGCGGAGCCGCAGGCTCGCTGCCGTGAGCGATAAGACGTTTTGAGCGGGTCTGAGCCATCAGAGCCCGCTCAAAACGTCTCGTTGCGCACGGCGATGCTCGACGACAGGTCGATCTCGCCCACGATGTGGTCGATTATCGGGGTCATCATCGGCCAGGCATAGGCGATGGAATAGACCACGATGTCGCCCGGTCCGCCCATCCCGGCAACGCCCATGTCGAGGTCCCACTGGCCGTTGCCGTTGATGTCCTGGAATGGCTCTATCGCATCGCGCGTGCCGTTGGCGTTGAGGTCGTCGAACGGCTCGGGCTGGCCGATATCCTCGAAGCTGGGATAGATCAGCGACGCGATCGCCACCGCGTCCATGTCGAGCAGCCCAAGGGTGCGTGCGCCCACGATATCGAGCACCTGCTGCTCGCGGCTCACCTCTTCGGTGGTAAATCCGGTGACGCCGTAGCGTGACGCGTCCGAGAGCGAGGATTCGAGCAGCGAGCCCACGAAGCTCGCCACCGTCAGCTCGAGCGCGCCCGCAAGCGCCACTGCCATCACCGGCGCCGCGACGGCGAATTCTATCGCCGCTAGCCCCCGGACGTCGTGCCACAAGGCCGGCACCGCTCTCTCCAGTGCCTGCCCGATCCGTCTGCAAAGACCGTGTGTCATTCGCCTACTCCGCGATCCTCAGGTTCGAAAGCACCTGGCCTATGGAGCGAAAGGCATCCTCCAGCGTCGCGTTGTCGGGCGAATGGAAATAGTTGGCGGGCACGCTGGCGCAGGTGCGGTAAAGCTCCTGGGTGCCCGCGTTGGGCGTCGAGCCGAAGGTGATGGCAAAAATCTCGATGCCTTCCGCCTTCATCGCGGTGCAGATGGCGGCGAAGCGCAGGTCGATCTCCTCGCGCGCGTTGCCCAGAGTGGCGAAGCCGAAATCGGCAAGCCGGCCATAAGCGGTGTAGTCCGAGCCGCCCGGCCCGACGACGTTGTCGGGGCCGTGGCCCTTGAAATCGAAAAACTGGTTCTGTCCGTCGGTCAGGATCACCACCACCTTGTCGATCAACGGCTCGTCGTAGGCCAGCGGCAGGACGTTCGTGTCCGCGCCATCCCACAAGCCCCGCCAGCGGGGCGAGAGCGCCCGCCAGCCCCAGACCAGGCCCAGATTGCTCGTCGTGCCGCCGCGGTGCCAGGGCAGCATCTCGGTGATCGCCGCGTCTACGGTGGCGCGCTCCGAGACCAGCGGCGTGATCGCCGGGCCGCAGCCGAGGTTCGGTCCGGTGCCGTTATTCTGCGCCCCGTTGCTCTCGTTCACCGGCGCCCGTTCGTTGTCCACCTCCGCGGCGTAGAAGTACGACGTAAACGGTGCGTCGCCCGGCGGCGTGTCGTCTTGATCGAGGGGTGCGGTCCGGGCCTCGACACACCCTCTCCATTCGGTAGGCTCGAACGGGCTCGTCACGTCGTGGACGCCGTCGCCGGCGGCCAGCCAGTCGCCGTGCTGGGTGCCGATATTGACCGTGGCGGTGTAGGGCACGAGGGAGATCCAGACGTCGGGCAGGCTGGTCTCTTCGCCGTAGATGATGTCGACGAGCAAGTGCGCCGCATCCTTCATGGCGGTGATTTTGCCGCCCGAGCGCATCGAGCCCGTGTTGTCCATCACCAGGGCGAGTTCCATGCCCGGGTTTTCCCGGTGGATTACCGCGCGCGACGCCACGGTCATGTCCTCGAAACCGAAGATATTCATGAACCGGGTCGGCGAGCTCGCCTCCGCGGTCAGCGTCACGAATTCCTTTCCCGCGTCCATGGTCACGGTGAAGTCGGTCACGGTTGCGTCGAGGTAATGTGCCGGAAAATTGGCATCGAAGAAGGCCTGCGCGTCCGCCTCGACGTTTTCCGAGAATATAACCCGACCCGCCGCAAGCCCGGCGGCGTCGAGGGAATGCTGCATCTTCGCCTTGACCATGAAGGCGAGCCCCGCATCCGTGCCCAGCCAGACGGCTGCAATCAGGGGCACGGCGGAAACCGCGAGCATGGTCGTGATGCTGCCCCGGGTCGCGGACGCCAGACGTGCGAAACGGCTGCTCCCGATCAGGCGGCGGGCGAAGCGGGTTGCGGCGGTGGCAACATCGCGCCAACCCGACCCGGGCTCGGGTTGCGCCTCCGGGGGCATCAGGGGCGCCTCCGCGCGAAGCCCGGGTCCGCCAGCCGGGGGCGCCGGCGCCGCCGCCAGCGTAATGCGGCGAAACAAGGCGGCTCGTGCGTCCCTGGGGCTCTTCGTCTGGTCGGTTGTGTCGAGTGCGTTCACCGGATCGTACCCTTGGCCGTCATGGGGGCGATGGGGCCGAGTGTGACCGGGATCAGGTTGCGTCCGGCTTAATTTAAATCTTGGAACTATCTGAAATTTAACGAAAAATTCCTGTTTCTGGACCGTTTCGGCAGCGATTTGTCCGGCCCGTGGGGCCCCTTTTTTATAATGGGTACTTAGGTTCCGGTGGATGGCGCGCGCAATGGCAGGGTTTGTTAGAGTGACTGGTTGCGGGAGGGCTTTAGGCGGATACCATGACTGACGACAAACCAGCTCGGGACGACGAGATGTTGCGCCACCTCTCGGAGACGACGCTGGGCCATTACGAGCGTTCGGCCGCATCATACTGGGAAGGCACGCGCGATCACGACGTGAGCCAGAACATCGACGCCTTGCTGGGCGCCATCGAGGGCACGCCGCCGTTCGCGCTGCTCGATTTCGGCTGCGGGCCGGGGCGCGACCTCGCACGGTTCGTGGCGCTCGGGCATACGCCCGTGGGGCTCGACGGCTCGGCGGAATTCGTCGCTATGGCGCGCGCCCACTCGGGGTGCGAGGTGCTGCACCAGGATTTCCTCGCCCTTGATCTGCCGGCGGAGCGCTTCGACGGGGTGTTCGCCAACGCCTCGCTGTTTCACGTGCCCGGCGCGGCGTTGCCCCGGGTGCTGCGGGAGTTGGCTGCGGCGCTCAAGCCCAGAGGGGTGTTGTTCTGCTCGAACCCGCGAGGCCAGAACGAGGAGGGCATGAACGCAGGACGCTACGGCGTTTTTCACGACGCCGAGAGTTGGCGGGCTTTCGTGACCGGCGCCGGACTCGCTGAGATCGGCCATTACTACCGGCCCCAAGGGCTGCCGCGCGACCAGCAACCCTGGCTGGCAACGCTCTGGCGCAAGGTCTGATGGCATTTCATGTGGGCATCGACGTCGGCGGGACTTTCACCGATCTGTTCGCGTTAGACGACACGTCGGGGCGGGCGATCGCCGAGAAAGCGGACACTACGGCAGATGTGGTGGAGGGGTTGATGGCTGTGCTGGATAAGGCTGCAATTCCGTCCGGCGACATCGCCAGCCTCGTGTTCGGCTCGACGCTTGCGACCAACGCGCTGATCGAGGGCGAGACTGCGCCGGTGGCGTTTCTCGGCACCGCAGGATTCACCGACAGCCTCGAGGTGCGCCGCCTGTGGCGGGAACATCTGTTCGGCTGGCGTTGGGAGCGGCCCAAGGCGCTGGTGCCCCACGCGCTGCGCCTGCCCATCGGCGGGCGGATCGGGCCGGGCGGCGAGGAACTGGCACCGCTCGACACTGCCAGCATCGACGCGGCGGTCGATCGGATGCGCGCGCGGTGTTGCCTGCGCCGCAGTCTGCCTGCTGTTCGCCTTTCGCAACCCCGATCACGAGCGTCGGGTGCGCGAACGGATCGTCGCCATTGCGCCGGACATCCGGGTGTTGCTCTCTCACGAAATCAACCCGGAGATTGGCGAGTACGAACGCGCTTCGACGACGGTGATCGCCGCCGCCATGAGCCCCGGGGTCGAGGCGATGCTGGGTGCGCTGGAGGCACGGCTTTCCGAAGCCGGGGTTCGCGCACCGATGCAGGTGATCAAGTCGAACGGCGGCATCACCTCGGTCGCCACGGCGCGAAAAAAACCGCTCGAAATGATGCGGAGCGGCCTGGCGGGGGGTGTCGCCTCTGCGCTCAACCTCGCCCGAACGCTTGCGCGGCCCAACCTGATCGGGGTCGATATCGGCGGCACCACTGCGGATGTCTGCGTCATCACCGGGGAGGAGATAAGCGTTGCTCAGCGCGTGGAACTCGCCTGGGATATCCCCGTGCGCGCGACCTTGGCCGACGTGCGTTCGGTGGGTGCGGGCGGTGGCTCCATCGTCGCGATCGATCCGGCCGGGCGGCTCCAGGTGGGGCCGCGCTCGGCGGGTTCGGCGCCGGGACCGGTCTGTTACGGCCGGGGCGGGGCGGCACCGACGGTTACCGACGCCATGCTGGCGGCAGGGCTGGTCGATGCGGGGCGCTTCCTGGGCGGGCGCATGGCGGTGGACAGGGGTGCCGCACGCGCCGCCATCGAAGGGACGATAGCGACCCCTCTAGGGCTGGGCGTGGAAGCGGCGTCGGCCGGGGTGATGCGCCTCGCCACCGCGCGCATGGCGCAGTTGATCGGCGAAATGACCGTGCAGGCGGGGCTCGATCCGCGCGACTACAGCCTCGTGGGATTTGGCGGCGGCGGGCCGTTGTTTGCTGCGCTGTTGGCCGACGAAATCGAGGCGGCGGAGGCGATCGTGCCGTGCTATCCGGCCGTATGGTCGGCGTTCGGCGGACTGTTTGCGGATATCGTCCACGACTATGTCTGCTCGGTGGTGGCCGACGCCTCGACGCTCGATCTCGATGCGCTGGCGGCCGATGCGAACGCGCTCAAAGAAGCGGCGCGGGCCGATCTGGAGCGCGACGGCGTCGAGCACGGCGCGGCACGTTTCGACTACGCCCTCGATATGCGTTATGCGGGCCAGTCCCATGAGTTGACGATCCCGCTCGCGGACCCGCCGCCCTATTCGAAGGAAGTCATCGCCGGCGCCGGAAAAGCGTTCGAACGTCAACACGAGGCGGCCTTTGCCCATCGCCGGCCGGGCGATGGGCGCGAGGTGATCGCCCTGCGCCTGACGGTGCGGGCGGCTCGTGGGCTTGCCTTGCCGGCGATATCCCTGCCGAGCGCGTTCGACGCAGAGGGCGCGGGCCGGCGCCGAACGGTCTGGTATCCCGACGGCGTTGGACCGCGCGACGCCGCGGTGTTCGATCGTGCGGCGCTTCCGGCGGGATACGAGGTGAGCGGTCCCGCCGTGATCGAGGAGGACCAGTCGACCACCGTATTGCCCGACGGGTTCAGGCTTTGTGTCGCAGACGGAGGCGAACTGATCCTGACGGCGGGCCGGTCATGACCGCGCCGAACCTCGACCCTGTGACCGGGACCGTGGTGGCCAACGCGTTCGGCTCCATCTGCGAGGAAATGGGCCACACCATGCTGCGGACCTCGAATTCCTCGGTGTTCGTCGAGGGGCGCGATTTTTCCTGCGCCATCGTCGACCCCGAGGCGGAGCTCGTCGCCTCGGCGAATTTTGACCCCAGCCATCTCTCGGCGATGGCGCTGACGGTGGAGTATCTGATGCTCCATGTCGGCGATGACGGCCTGCAGCCGGGCGATGTCTGGCTGGTCAACGATCCCTACCGGGGCGGCGGCCATCTGCCCGATATCGCGCTGATCCGCCCGGTGTTCGTGGACGGCGCGCTGCTCGCCTTCGCCGTCAACCGCGCGCACCATATCGATATCGGTGGCATGGCGGTGGCGGGTTTTCCGGGTACGGCGCGGAGCATCTTTCAGGAGGGCTTGCGAATTCCGCCGGTGCGTTGGTACGCCGTGGGGGAGGAGAACCCCGACGTGATCGACATGATCACGCTCAACATGCGTTTTCCGCGCGATCAGATCGGCGATTTCCGCGCCCAGTTTGCCAGCACCCACACGGCAGAATCCCGCCTGCTCAAGCTAGCCGACAAGTACGGCGCGGACGTGGTGCGCGCCTGCATGGACGAGACCAAGGATCACTCCGAGGCGTTGATGCGGGACATCATCGCCGAACTTCCCGACGGCACCTACGAGTTCGACGAGGTGATCGAGGACGACGGGCCGAGCGACACACCGTACCGCATCCACGTGACCGTGAACGTGACGGGGAACGAGATCGTCATCGACTTCACCGGCACCAGCCCACAGGCCGAGGGACCGATCAACTCGTCCTATGGGAACACGCTCTCTTCGGCATTCAACGCGGTGCTGCAACTGGTGGGGCCGGAGATTGCATTCAACCACGGCTGCTTCCGCCCGGTGCACGTCTCGGCTCCGCGTGGCTCGCTGCTCAACCCTGTGCCGCCGGCACCCTGCTTCGGCGGTGCGACCGAGGTGACCATCCGGATCGTCGACGCGGTGCTCGGCGCGCTGGCGCCAGTGGCCGGGACCCGGGTCGGGGCGGCCAGCTACGGCACCTGCATCAATTTCTCGGGCGGCGGACATGACACGGAGAGGGGCGAGGATTTCGGGTTTTATTTCTTTCTCGAGGGCGGTTGGGGCGCTTGCGCATGGCGGGACGGCTGGAACTGCACGCCCAATCCGACCTCGAACTTCAACGATTATCCCGTCGAGTGGGTGGAGGCGACCCTGCCCTTGCGCTATGAGGAGCTTCGGCTGAACGCCGACAGCGGCGGCGCCGGGCAGACCCGGGGCGGGGTGGGCACGGTGCGCCGGGTGACGCTGCTCGCCGACGACGTCGAGATCAACGGCCTGGGCGAACGGGCCAAAGTGCCGCCCTACGGGATCGACGGCGGCTATCCGGGGGCGCCCAACCAACTGCTGATCCGCCGTGCCGGGCAGGACGACTGGCAAACCATCCCGGAAAATTTCGGTGCTGCCAGCCCGACGAAGTTTCACGGCCTGATGGCGCAGCGCGGCGATTCCTTCCAGATTGCGAGCGGCGGCGGCGGCGGGTGCGGCGATCCGCTGGCGCGGGCGCTGGCGGACGTGGCGGCGGACGTGGAGGAAGGATTGGTCAGCATCGAGGCGGCGGCGGAGCTTTACGGCGCAATCCTGGAGCAGGGCCCGGACGGCCGCGTCACGATCGACGATGCCGCAAGCGGGGCGAGGCGGGCGGAACTGGCGAAGGAGCCGCGTGAGCCGCTCGAACGCTACCGGGTGCTCATGGCCGACACGCTCGAGCGGGCCGCCGCGGGAGCGCCGACACCGGCGGTCACCGCGAGTTGCGGCGGATCGAACGGTTGATCGAGCGGGGCCGGGCGAGCCTTGGACAAGGAGACGGCTCGGAGGGACGGCTGTCTCATCCCCTGCTGAACGAACGGGCACTGGAATCGTGGGATTCCGAGGCGTTGCGCCGATGGCTTGCGCGGCGCGGCGCGTTGGACGAGGGCTGAGGACCCATGGGCGCGAAGCTCAGGACCAAAATATGGGTGCAGGCACAGATTCGCCTGTGCGACCTGGCAGGCATCGCCGTCGTGGTGCCGCGCAAGGGCGATCCCGACGCCGGCACGATTATTCTCAAACTCGACCGGCTGAACGGCGAGATCGATCTTTATACCCAGAGCCGGACGCGCGACGGCGAGCCGGCCTGGTTGAGAGCCGGAGGGGCGGGGCCGATCGGCGAGGAGGCAGCCGGCGATTACATTCGCCGGCAGATCGACTTCGACCCGGATCTGTGGGTCGTGGAGATCGAGGATCCGGAGGGCCGCTATGCCCTCGACGGACCGGTTCTGGACGAGTGAGGGTACGGTCGTGAGCGGGCTCGATGTCGGGTTGGGAGCGGCGTTCGTCGCGGGTCTGTTCAGCTTCCTGTCGCCCTGCGTCCTGCCGCTGATCCCTCCATATCTCTGCTTCCTGGGCGGCGTGACCTTCGAGCAGCTGCAAAACGACGCGGCACCGCAAAGCGCAACGGGGCGGCGCGTGTTTGGTGCGGCGCTCGCTTTCGTGCTGGGATTTGCCACGGTGTTTGTGGCGTTGGGGGTGACGGCCAGCCTCGTCGGGCGGGTTCTGGTCGACAACCTGGCGATCCTCACCCCGATTGCGGGCGGGATTGTGATCCTGCTCGGGCTGCATTTTCTGGGCGTGTTCCGGGTCGGGTTTCTCAATCGCGATGTTCGCTTCCAGCGCGCGCGCCGGCCCGCGGGCGTTGCCGGCGCCTACGCCGTGGGCCTTGCCTTTGCGTTCGGCTGGACGCCCTGCGTCGGCCCGGTTCTGGCGGCAATTTTGTTCCTTGCGGCGGGCGATGCGAGCCAGGGACGGGGTGCTGCGCTGCTCGCAGTTTATTCCGCGGGAATCGGTCTGCCGTTTCTTGCGGCCAGCCTCGCGGTGAGGCCGTTTCTCGCGTTTCTCGGGCGATTTCGGCGGCATCTGCACCGTGTCGAGCAAGTGATGGGCGTACTACTGGTGGCGACGGGCGTGCTGTTCATCACCGGGACCATCAACGACATCGCGCTTTGGTTACTTGAAATCTTTCCCGGCCTTGGGCGGATTGGTTAGCCGGAGATTTCTTCCGGGCGATGTCCTAGACTGACGGTCATGATCGTAAGAGTTTCAAATCTTGCCAGGACGTGTCTTGCGCTCGCGCTCGTCGCCGGGTCGTTGTTCGGGGCCATGGCCACAGAGGCGGAGGGCGGTGATAGCGAGAGCCAAGCGTTTCTTTCGGACGAGGGGATCTATTCTGAGGATTTCATGGTGCGCGAGGACGTCGACCTCGGCCGCGCGCTTGACGATGCGGCGGCAGCGGGCAAGCGGCTCGTGGTGTTCTGGGAACGCAAGAATTGCGGCTATTGCGAGGACACCCACCTGATCAACCTCGCCGTGCCCTCGATCCGGCAATACCTGATCGAGAATTATGTGGCGGTTCAGATCAACATCTGGGGCGACAAACCGGTTGTGGACTTTGACGGCGAGGCGCTGTCGGAGGAGGAGCTGTCGATCAAGTACGGCGCCCGCACGACGCCCACCTTCACCTTCTATCCCGAGACGATAAGCGGTTTCGAGGGCCGGACCGGGGTACGGGCCGAGGTGTTGCGCATGCCGGGCTACATCCCGCCGGGGCTGTTTGCCATGATGCTGAACTTTGTCCGCGATGGCGCTTACGAGACGCTGGATTTCGTCGATTATGTCGATGCTCGGCTGCTCGGCCTTCAAATGAGCGACCCTTAGGGGCAGCAATCGGGTCTATGCATTTGCGCGCGGCTTGCGGAGGTAACCGATGAGTATGTCCGCCGATCCCGACTATATCTATTCGATGACGATCAAGATGTTCGGCGCCCAGGCCGAGCCCGCGTTCGAAACGCCCGAGCAGCAGGATTTCGTCTGGGGACGTCGCTGGGGCTGCAACAACGACGTCGGCCGGCTGCGCCTCGTGCTGATGCATCGCCCGGGCGAGGAGATGAACGTGGTCAACCCGAACATGCGGATCGAAGAGATTGGCTCGTTCGGCGACCCCGAGCATGGCTGGTACTGGCAGAGCGATACGGTTCCGCCGCTTGCCGACATGCAGGCGCAGCACGATGCGCTGGTCGAGACGTTGCGCGCGGAAGGCGTCGAGGTGGTGTTCATCGACGAAGTTGCGCACGAGCGTATGAAGACCTGCTATACGCGGGATTCGGCGATTGCGGTCGATGGCGGCGCCATTGTCTGCCGCCTCGCCCCGAAAATCCGCCGCGGCGAAGAGTTGCCCATGACGCGGACGCTCGCCAATCTCGGCATGCCCATCCTGCGGACGATCAGCGGCAGCGGCCTGATGGAAGGCGGCAGCTTTGCCTGGATAAACTCCAAAACGGCGGTCGTCGGGCGCTCGATCCGGGTTTACGAAGAGGGTGCGCGCCAACTGGAAGAGGTGCTCAAGCCTCAGGGCATCGAGTTGCTCCGGGTCGATTTGAGCGGCTATGACATCCACATCGACGGCGCCTTCGTCATGGTCGACGTGGACACGGCGCTGGTCAGCCCCGACCGTCTGCCCTACTGGTTTCTGGAAAGGCTGAAGGCGCTGGGGGTTCGCACAGTCGAGACGTCACCCGACGACGACGGCTGGATCGTCAATTGCCTCGCCGTGCGCCCGGGCCGCGTGATCATGCCGCCCGGCATCTCGCGCCGCACGCAGGACGCGCTCGATGCGTTGAATATCGAGATCGTGACCTTGCCCTACGACAAGATGGCGCTCAACGGCGGCGGCATTCACTGCTCGACCTGCCCGTTGATCAGGGACCCCGTCGGTTAGCAGCTTCTTTAACCGACTCAACCCATACAGGCCGCTATCGATAGGTGGGGCGGCACGGCCAGGACCGGCGGTTTCGGGCGGAGAAGCGCGTCACCGCTCAAAGTGTGAGGCGGATTTTCAGGGGGGCCGCACCGCCTGCCGGTTCGCCCAACTACCTATTAGGAGTTTGCCCGGTTGGGTGGCAGTAGCCCGTCATTGGCCGCGCAGGACATCTCTCCACTCATCCACCGGCAGCCGACGGCTATTCGTCCGACAATGTGGCCTCATGCGCGATCTCCGAGAATCTGGCGCGCATTCTCACGCTCAACATCGCAAGCCCCTTAGCAATCACCGCGCTGCACTCGGCGTTTTGCAGCGTCGCCGCCAGCTTTTCCGCAAGCAGCACGTCGGCCATGTCCCTTCGCAGCACGCCGGCCATGTCCCTTCGCAGCACGTCGGCCATGAGCAGGTCGACCATGTACCTTGGCAGCCCGTAGGCCATGTCTATAGCTCGACTTTTAAACCCGCGCGCGACATAGGCGTCGCGGCAAGCAAGCTCATCCGCGAGGTAGGAGACCAGCACATCGTAATACTCGGCCTCGGCGGGTGGCTCAAAAAACTTTTGCTTGTCCAATAGCTTCCCGATTTGACCGGCCAATTCGGATTCCCGCTCGATCATCGCGTTCTCGATCGAAAGCGGCGCAATAAATATTTCCCGTCCTTCGGCGTCCGCGAACGTCTCCAACACTTTGTCCCTGATGTCCTCGTCAGAGATGTCTTTTGCCAACCTCGCGCGCAGCGCCGCCCAGTCCGCCGTCGTGGAAATATCGACCCCGCGGAGATCGCTCATGCCGAGCTCGGTCCCAACCATGGCCGCGTCGTGAAGCTGGGCCCACCTCAGGTCCGCGCCGTGAAGCTCGGCCCGCTTCAGGTTCGCGCCGTGAAGCTGGGCAAAGCTCAGGTCCGCGCCGTGAAGCTGGGCCTCCATCAGGTCCGCGCCGTGAAGCTGGGCCCAGCGCAGGATCGCGCCGTGAAGCTCGGCCCAGCGCAGGTCCGCGCCGCGAAGCTGGGCCCCCCCAGGTCCGCGCCGAGAAGCTCGGCCCGCATCAGGTTCGCGCCGTGAAGCTCGGCCTTGAACAGGTTCGCGCCGTAAAGCTGGGCTCCCATCAGGCTCGCATCACTCAAATCCGCGAGCTCCAGTTCGGCCGCACACAGAGTCGATCCCGACAAATCGGCGTGTCGGAAAGAGCGTCCGCTCAGGTGAAGCGGCTTTGCGTGTTTGCACCAGACGAGCGAGCCGACTTCGAGCGCCCGCAGATCGCAGAGCCCGCCGATAGCGCTCTCGCTCTTATTGCCGGCGTCCGCCGGCCCGGTCCGGCCGCAGCCCACGACATAGGCCGACAGAATTTCTGGTGACGGCTCCTCAGCTATCAATACGCGGTTCGAGAGAGAGTACTTGCGGGCGAGGATGTCCCGGCCGTCCTCGAAAGGCAAAAGTTTGTCCACTGCTCCGCCCGGAAAGTCCGCAATCCCGACAACGAAGAACAAGCCGGCCATTGTGACGATGACGCCTCCGGCGCGCCACCGAGGCTTGCCCCACCACCATTCGCGCCAGCCCTGCCCGGGCGTGGCGAGGCGCGGCCAGAGCCACCAGAGAAGGGTGAAATCCACGATTACCACGGCGCGGTGCATCCAGGTAATGGTCTCGGACTGATAAGGCAGGAATTGGACCTCCGCGTAGATGAGGATGGCAAGCGGCAGAACCGCCACCGAAAGGTTCACCATCGCCCACAGCAGGAAGCGCGTGCCCCGTCTGGAATCGGCGCCGCCAACCATATGCGCGAGCGGCGAGGGAAACAGCAGATCAAGCTGTTCGCCCCGGGCCATCGTCCCCTTATGGGTGCCCGGCAACGCCGCTTTGAAGGCGTGCACCTTGCGTGACAGAAAGAATCCCTGGAGCAACAAGTTGAAATGGAGGAGCAGAAGTATCTACGGCACAAAGGTGAAGAACCACGCCACCGGCACGCCGACATTGATGATCGGCGCCTGCACGTCGTCCGCGCGGAACAGAATTTCGTGGTTCGTGGACGAGACGATGACGAGGATGTAGAGCGCGATGACGAGGTAGGAGACGTAGACCGTCCGGAAGTTCCGCGCGCTGGCATCGGCCGATTCGCGCAGGCGGTCCAGCCGTTCCTGAAGGTTATCGTCCGCCAAGCAACGTCTCCTCCGATTGTTCCCCAGGACAGTTTGCGCAATTTTGGGTTGAGAGCAAGCGGCCGCGATTGCCCGGCGTCTCGCGCCGCACGCAGGATGCGCTCGATAAGCTGAATATCGAGGTCGTGACCTTGCCCTACGACAAGATGGCGCTCAACGGCGGCGGCATTCACTGCTCGACCTGCCCGTTGATCCGCGATCTCGTCGATTAGGTGCAAGGGGGCGGGCTTCTTGGGCCGGGTAAAAAATTCCCCGCGGCGGCGCCCCGTCGCGGGGTGCAGAGGGAGAGTTCCAGCGGGAGCGGCCGGAGTTACGATACCGTCGCGATCGAGACCGGTTCGTCGAGGCGGCGCGCCGTGGCGCGGTAATATTCTTCCGCCGCGCCGACGCCGCTGCCGGGCTCGAGCGCGATGTCGAAGTCGCGCATCGCCATCTCGGCGCCCGCTAGCACGCTCAACGCCATCAGCTCGCTCACGGCGCCCAGGTGACCGATCCGGAAGAGTTTGCCCGCGACCTTGGAGAGGCCGACGCCGAGCGAAAGGTCGTAGCGCTCGTAGGCGTGCTTGACCAGCTCGTTGCCGTCGATGCCCCCGGGCAGCATGATCGCGGAGACCGTGTCGGAATGCCACCTGGGCTGTTTCGCGCAGAGCCGTAGGCCCCAGGCATCGACCGCCTGGCGCACGCCCTCGGCGATCCTGTGATGGCGGGCAAACACGTTGTCGAGCCCTTCCTCGAACAGTATGTCGAGCGAGGCCCTGAGGCCCCGGAGCAGGGTGGTGGCGGGCGTGTAGGGGAAGTAGCCGTCCTTGTTGGTCCGGATCATGTCGTCGAAATCGAAAAAGCAACGCGGCAGGGTCGCACCCGCGCGCGCGTCCAGCGCCTTCTGGCTGACGCGGACGACAGCGAGCCCGGTCGGCAGCATGAGGCCTTTCTGGGAGCCCGATACGGCGAGGTCGACGCCCCACTCGTCCATGCGGAAGTCGATGCTGGCGATCGAACTGACACCGTCGACGTAGAGCAGGGCGGGGTGATCGGCATCGTCGAGCACCCGGCGGATCGCGGCCACGTCGCTGGTCACGCCGGTTGCCGTTTCGTTGTGACAGACGATCACACCCTTGATCTCGTGCGCGGTATCGGCGGCGAGGCGCCGTGCGTATTCCTCGGGCGGCGCGCCTTCGCCCCACTCGACCTCGATTTCATCGACGTCGAGATGGTGACGCCGGCACAGGTCGGCCCAGAGATGGGAAAACTGGCCGAAATTCGAGACGACGACCTTATCGCCCGGCGAGAGGGTGTTGCTGATCGCGGCTTCCCAGCCGCCGGTGCCCGAGGCGGGAAAGATGAAGACTTGTCCGGTTTCGGTCTTGAAGACCTTCTTGAGATCCTCGAACAACGGCAGGGTCAGGTTGGGAAAATCGGCCGAGCGCATATCTTCCATCGGGATGTTCATGGCCTGGCGAACCGGCTCGGGTACGTTCGTCGGTCCGGGGATGAAAAGATGCCCGTGCATGCTCTGCCCTCCTCGATACGATGTCGGTTTCGGCCTTGCGTGGGCTTCAGGGCGGTCCACCGCAAGAGGCCGCGATTATACCCGGCATTTCACGACGATCAATCACATTCAATAAATATTCCTTAGAAGAAAATATGAGATAGGGGCTATGACCACACCACAACGCTCCGGATAGACGCTTGTCGCGCGCCTTGAGGCCCGCCTAGTATGGGTGACAGAAAACGTGGCGAGAGCCGTCAGAGCCCGTAATCGGACGAAGGGAGACCGGCAATGCTGGGGCAGTTTTTTCCAAAAGATGAATATGAAGCGCGCTGGGCGCGCGCGGAAGCGGTGCTGCAGCAACGGGGCTTTGAGACGGCCGTGGTCTTCGGACGTTCGGGCGGCACCAACGACCGGGCCGGCGACGTTCTCTACCTGACCAACTTCTATTCCACCGCCTCGGGGCAGGGCTACGATTCGACGCTGTTCCAGGGCCGTTCCTTCAACTCCGTGCTGCTGCAGGTGGGTGAGACGCCCGAGCTTCATGCCGACGAGCCCGGGCTGCGCGAGGAGATAATCGCGACGGACCGGATCGTTTCGTCGAACGCACCGTTCGTCGATATTGCCGAGGCGCTGAAGGCGCGCAAGGTTGAGGGGCCGGTCGCCCTTGTCGGCAGCGACGTCGTGCCGCTTCGCTACTGGAACAAGATGCGCGAGGTTGTCCCGGAGATCGACTGGCGGATCGAAGACGACATCATCACAGGTTTACGCCTGATCAAGAGCCCGCGGGAGCAGGATGCGCTGCGCATCGCCGGCGAGATCGGGACCAAGGCGCTGACCGCGTTCATTGAGGGCCTGATCACGGGTCTGCCCGAAGCCGAAGCCGCTGGCAACGCAGCGAAAGAGGTCGTGAAGGGAGGCGGCACAATTCATATGCTGCCCTGTTCGCACGGCGACATGATCGACATGTTCGTGCGCAACCCGATTGCAGGTTACACCTTCGAGGCTCCGAAACCCGGCGACCTTGTGCGCGGCTGGATCTACGGTCCGATGTTCGAGGGCTATTACGTCGATCCGGGGCGTACGACCGTGTGCGGGCTGAAGCCGACCCCGGAGCAGAAGGAACTGGTGGAGACCGGCGCGCGGATCGTCGAAGCGATCATGGAGCAGATCAGGCCGGGCGCGAAGGTCAAGGAGGTGGCGCTGCATGGCCGGGAGTTGAGCCGCCAGCACGGCGCGGCGTCGAACCAGATGGCGGAGAAGTGGCCCCATTTCGGGCATGGAATCGGGCTGTTTTTCGAGAAGCCCTATATCGGACCCGACATGTGCACCGACGACGATATATTCCAGGAAGGCATGGCCATGGGGGTCGAAGCGTTTTTCGGCCGCGAGGGGCAGGGCAGCGCCGGGTTCGAGCAGAATATTCTCGTCGTCGAGAACGGCATCGAGCTGCTGACCAAAACGCCGATGCTTTTCTGGGATTAAACCGGGCCCAGACCCCTAAGGAGAAATGCAATGACGCTGTCAGTCGCAATGTGGGCCGTGAATGTGAGCCCAACGCTGAACGGGCTGGATGCCTGGGCGGCCAAGGTCGATGCCAAGCTGGCGGAGGCCAAGGCTCAGGGTGCCGACCTTCTGGTCATGCCGGAATACGCCTCGGTGCAGTGGCTTTCCTTTGCGCCCGAAGGCATGACCGTGGACAGGGAGATTGTCTGGATGGCGAGCCAGGCCGACGACGCGCTGGCCGCGCTGCGCCCGCTGGTTGCGAAGCACGAGGTTGCGCTGCTTGCCGGCACCATGCCGGTGAACGTCGACGCCGGTCAGGCCAACCGGGCCCACCTGCTGCTGCCCGAGGGCCAGGAGTTCGTCCAGGACAAGCTGTGCATGACGCCGCAGGAGCTGGACCCCGACTGGTGGAACCTCGAGACCGGCAATACGGTCAATATCGTGAGTTGGCGGGGCCTCAGGCTCGCCGTCGCGATCTGCCTCGACATCGAGTTGCCGGCACTGGCCGCCCGGCTTGCCGGCCTCGATCTCGATATCATTCTGGTACCCTCGATGACCTCGGTGCTGTCGGGCTATCACCGGGTGTTCGATTGCGCCAAGGCTCGCGCGGTGGAGACCCAGGCCATCGTCTGCCCGGTGGGCACCATCGGAGATACGGGCTATCGCGATCTGGTCGAACCCAATGTGTCGGGCGCCGCGGTGTTTTGTCCGTGCGAAGAATCGCTGGGCTCGACCGGAGTGCTGGGCTCGGTGGGGCCCCGGAGCAGCGACGACGGCGACGGACCGATGCTGGTGGTGAGCGACCTGCCCGTCGAGGCCGTGGCGGCCATGCGCAAGGGCGACGCTTATGTCTGGCCGGGCGCCTGGAGCGCGGAGCATCTGAAAATCAACGATCCCGCGAATAGCTGATCGCGGCTTAACCGCGCAGGGGGCGGGCGTCCTCGGCGAGCTCGGGGATGCGGTGGGCGCTGCTCTTGATGGGCATGGTATCGACGCGCGGCGTATAGCTCCCCGCGGCAATCAGGCCCTCGACATGGTCGGCCACCGCGATGCAGTTGGTCAGCCAGACATCGCCCTTTTCCAGCAGCTCCTCGATGAAGCTCCGGACATAGCGCATGCGCGCCGCGCGGCCGATCAGGAAGGGGTGCCAGACGATCTGCCAGAAGCCGCCGATCTCGTATTGGCCTTCAAATTCCGCACGGTAGACGTCGAAGGCGTGGCGCGGGGTCTGGATCGGCATGACGAAGTCGATGTCGGCAAGATGGCAGAACTGGTTCCAGTCGTCGCAGGCCCAGTCCACGGGAAGCTCGAGCAGGTCGCCCGACCGGCTGCGCAGGACATAGGGCAGGTCGTCGCCCATCAGCGAGGATTCGTAGCGAAAGCCGAGTTCGGCGAGGATCGCCGTGGTGTGCTGGGAATAATCGTAGAGCGGCGCCCGGTAGCCGACTGGGCGCTTGCCCGTCAGATGTTCGAGCGAGTCGAGCGCGCGGACGGTCCAGTAGGTTTCGCGATCGCGGGTGTTGCGGCTGGGCGATTCATGCATGTAGCCGTGATGGGCGATCTCGTGGCCGCCCTCGATTATCCGCTCGATCACCTGGGGGTGCTCTTCCGCGCACCAGGCGGGCACGAAGAAGGAAACCTTCAGCCCGTAGCTTTCGAACAGGTCGCAGATGCGCGGCACGCCGACCTCGGGGCCGTAACGCATGCCCGACATGGTCGAGACGCAGGTGTTGGCGTCGTCGGGACGGGCGATATGGATCAGCGCGTCGGCATCCATGTCGAAGGAGAACG
The DNA here is from genome assembly GCA_965249645.1 of Alphaproteobacteria bacterium. Classification (GTDB taxonomy): domain Bacteria; phylum Pseudomonadota; class Alphaproteobacteria; order UBA828; family JAPUJA01; genus CAVOEB01. Next base: position 1,614,493 of record CBDFML010000012.1, on the reverse strand, counting down.
ACACGGCGCAGCGCTTGCCGTCGGGCCAGGGGATCGGCGGGGCAGGGGCGGTCATGTCAGCGGTCATGTCAGTCGGCGGCCTCGTTGGGGCAGCCGAGCTTGCGCCGGCCGGCCAGATATTCGTCGATCAGCTCGATCATGCGCGGGCCTCCAAAGCTGGGAAAATGTCCACCATGGATGGCGCGGGCCGGAATTGCCCGCAGGCGCTCCATGCTCGCGATCACGTCCTCGGGAACAGAGTGATACAGGTCGTTTAAAATCTCGCCGTCATAGACCACATCGCCGGAGAACAGGATTTCGCCCGCCGGCTCCCAGAGGCAAATGGAGCCGGGCGAATGGCCGGGTGTGTGGATGACTTCGAATTGTCGGTCGCCGAGGTCGATGACGTCGCCCTCCTCGATCAGCCGCGTCGGCGGGGCTGCGCGCACGTTGTAGTCCTCGGGGTCAAAGCCCTCAAAGGGCAGGGCGGTAAAAATGTCGAGGGACATGTAAAGATCGCTGACCGTGTTGGCCCGGGTGGGGTTGGCGAGCAGGTCGGCCTCGGCCGGGTGGATCAGGCGCCGGTCGAATTCCCAATGCCCGCCCATGTGATCGAAATGGGTGTGACTGCCCACACACAGCACGGGCTTTTCCGTGACCAGGGCGACGTGTTCCTTGAGGCTGAAAAACCCAAAGCCCGAATCGATAAGCATGTCGCAATCCCGGCCGCGCACATGCCACATGTTGCAGCGTACGAGGGGAATTGCGTTGGGCTCCCAGATCAACGTGACGTCGTCGTCGAGGCGCTTGGTCTCGAACCAGTGATCGGCGATGGGCAGAGCCATGCCGTATCCCCCTTGTTGTCCTTGCGGGCAGGAAGCTTAACACCGCGGGGCGCGCCGGAACCGGCTAATCGACGAGCGGTCCCTGGCCGCGCTTGAGCAGGCTGTGGGCGATGATGATGCGCTGGACTTCGCTGGTGCCTTCCCAGATTCGGTCGACCCGAAGCTCGCGGTAGAAGCGTTCGGCGACGTTCTCGCGCATGTAGCCCCGCCCGCCGAATATCTGCACCGCGCGGTCGGCGACCCGGTTGGCCATTTCCGACGCGTAAAGCTTGGACATGGAGCACCGCGCGTGGAGCACCTTGACGTCCTCGCCCCGGTCGTGGGCCTCGGCTGTCTCGTAGGTCATCAGCCGGGCCGCCCACAGCTCGGTCAGGCTATCGGCGAGCATGAACTGGATCGCCTGGTATTCGGTGATCGGCTTGCCGTTGATGATGCGCTCGCGGGCGAACGCGGTGGCCTCGTCGATCAGGCGCGAGGCAGCGCCGCAGCAGCGGGCCGCAATCATCAGCCGCTCGCGGCGAAACCAGGCGTAGGTGTATTCCATGCCGCCGCCCTCATCGCCGATCCGGTTGGTGATCGGCACGCGCACGTTGTTGAACCGGTAGGTCGGGTGATGGGAGGCGTAGCGATGGGAAAACGGCGGCGTGCGGACAAGCTCGACCCCTTCGCTATCCATCTCGATGAAGAAGAGGCAATGCGCGCCCTCGTTCTCGCCGCCCTCGATCTTCGCCTGGAGAATGAAATAATCCGCATGGTTGGCGCTGGTGACGTACCATTTCTCGCCGTTGACGACGTAAGAATTGCCTTCGAGATGCGCCGTGGTCTTGATCCCCTCGACGTCGGATCCAGAATCTTCCTCGGTGATTGCATAGCAATCGTGACGCTCGCCCCGCATGGAGGGCAGGACGTAGCGTTCGAGCTGGTCGTCGGTGCAAATCTCGAACAGCCACTTCTCAGGCTCGTGGAAGCACCAGCACAGCGCGTTGGTAACCCGTCCGAGCTGCTCCCAGATGACGGTCTGGGTGAGCGTCGACAAATCGAGACCGCCCACGGACTCGGGCAGGTCCATGCGGTTCAGCCCCATCCCGCCCGCAATCTCCTGATGACGCCGGCGGGCCTCCTCGGGGATGACGCCGTCGTTCATCTCGGCCTCGACCTCCCAGGGGATCAGTTCGGTTTCGGCAAAGGCCCGGATTTTCTGTTGCCACTCGAGACAATCGGGGGGCAGGGGATAGCTCATCGCTCAGTTCTCCTGGCTAGAAAACGTGACAATTGCGTAGCACCGGGACGTAAGCTCCGAATACATATCGTTGCCGGACCGACCGTGGCCGATTATACGGGGGTTCCCGTGACGACGCGAAGAGGCAAACCTGTATGGCGGACGAACGAGGCGACGCGGCCTTCCGGCGAACCGATCTCTACGGGTCCAACCCCGAGGACCCGACCTACTCGGGCGCACTCAGCTTCCTGCGCCGGAAGTACACCCGCGAACTCGAAGGGGTCGACGTCGCGGTGACGGGGATCCCCTACGATCTTGCGACGACCAACCGGCCGGGCACCCGGTTTGGCCCGGCGGCGATCCGCCAGGCGTCGGCCCAGCTCGCCTGGCAGCGGCCCTACCCGTGGACCGACGACCCGCTCGATAAACTGGCGGTCATCGATTACGGCGACTGCGCGTTCGATTTCGGCGTGCCTCAGTCGGTGCCGGACGAAATTACGGCGCATGCGCGCCAGATCGTCGGGGTGGGGGTGAAGATGATCTCGCTGGGAGGCGATCACTTCATCACCTATCCGCTACTCAAGGCCCATGTGGAGGCTTACGGCCCCCTGTCGCTGGTTCACTTCGACGCCCACTCGGATACATGGCGCGACGACGGAAAACGGCTCGATCACGGCACCATGTTCTTTCATGCGGCACAGGATGGGCTGGTCGACCCGGTGCGTTCCGTCCATGTCGGAATCCGGACCCACAACGACGAAACCCACGGCTTCACGATTCTCGATGCCCCCCAGGTCATCGAGCAGAGTGCCGCCAAGACCATTGCCGAGATCCGCCGGATTGTGGGCGAAAACCGCGCCTATTTGACCTTCGACATAGATTGCCTCGATCCCAGCTATGCGCCGGGCACGGGCACGCCGGTGGTCGGCGGTCTGTCGAGCGCGTTGGCGTTGCAGATTCTGCATGGGCTGTCGGGCATGGATTTTGTCGGCATGGATATCGTCGAGGTCGCACCGGCCTACGACGTGGGCGACGTCACGGCGCTCGCGGGCGCGACCATCGCGCATAATTTTCTGTCTCTGTTGGCGGCGGTGTCGCCCGCGGATTAGTCGGGCGGCGGTTCGACGCGTTCGCGTTCGGCCCCTGCAATCCAGGCGATGCCTGAGATTGCGACGAGCAGGAACAGGGAGCCACCCACGACGACGGGCAGTCCGTGAGGATCCCATAGGTCCATGGCGCCGCCCCCGATAGGGGGGCCGATGAGGGATCCCGCGGAATAGATCATGACGAACAGCGCGCTCGCCTGGGTGAGCTCCGAGGGTCGGAAACGCTCGCCCAGCAGGGTTATGGCCAGGCCGTAAACACCCCACACGGTGCCGCCCCAGATAAACAACGTCACATAGAGCTGGGTTGAGTTTGTCAGGACAAACGGCAAGACGACCGGTCCAATGAATCCGACGGTGGCGCAAAACAGCAACATGATGCGCCGCCCGATGCGGTCGGCGAGCCAGCCGATTGGGACCTGCAAGAACACCGTTCCGGCGACGAAGACGGTAAGCATGAAGACCGCGTCGTTCTGGGCGAGCCCCGCGTGAATGCCGTAGACGGGCAGAAGTGCGAAGATCGCCTCGTCTCCCAAACCGGAAATGACCGCGACGACCATGATGATGGGCGCGATTTTTAATGCCCAACGCAGGTTTTTTGCTCGCTCGATCTCGATCCGGGGGGCGATCTTGCGGGCGAACAGCAACGGCACGGCCGATGCCAGGGAGAAGGCTGCCGCGATGAGGAAGGGGATGAAGCCCTCTATACCCACGGCCATGATGATCAGGGGGCCGATCGCGAAGCCGCCGCCCAACAAGCCGGCGAAGATACCGATGGTCAGGCCGCGGTTTTTCTCTTCGGCGACCGTGTTGACCCAGGTTTCGCTAATCACCCATTGGGCCGCGATGCCCAACCCTGCAAAAAACCGAATGGCGAACCATGCGCCGACATCGGGAAACGTGGGAAGCAGGAGAAGGGCAATGATCTCGATTGCGATGCCGGCGAAGATCGCCCGAAGGGTTCCGAACCGTCGGAGCACGGCGGGCAAGAAGGGGCTTGCCACGATAATGCCCAAAATCGGCATCGCGCTGTTCAGGCCGATGACCGTCGGCTCGACGCCCCAAACTTCCAGAATGACCGATGCCACCGGGACGAAGACTCCAAAAGAGATCCCCGCGATAAACGCGCAGACCATCATGGCGGCGAGGCTTTTATACCGCTGGGACCGCGTCACTTCGGTGGATGGCGCTGTGAGAGCGGATGATGTTTCGGAATGTATAGGCACGATAGATTCTGCTCCGGAGTCCGGACGGCTCAATCGGTTCGAGCGGTGGGTGCGATGTTTCCGAATTTTAGCGTGATTTGTTTATGAATTAGGGAATTTGCTCGACACAACGCGATAGGGAGGTGTTCTTGCCCCATTGTCTAAATCATGGAACAATTCTCAAACTACGCCATGAATTCCGGTTGTCGTCGCGTCGGCAAATCGGCGTGCACGGCGGGTCGATCCTGTAAGGTGACCAAATGACGAGTGTGACACAAGCCGAATTGACGCAGGGCGGGATCTGGAACTGGCTGGTGCGGCTGTTCCTGCGCAGCGAACAGCTCCGGGGCTATTCACTGCTCTCGCCGACGCTTGTGGTGATGCTGCTGTTCCTGGCCTTGCCGCTGGGAATCATGTTCACGCTGAGCTTCTGGACCCAGACCTACGTTACGTACGACAAAAGCTTCGTAATCGGCAATTATTTCGCCTTCTTCGAGCGGCCGATTTATCCTTATCTGCTCGGCAAGTCGCTGCTCATGTCGCTCACGGTCACGGTGGCGACCGTGCTGCTCGCCTATCCGATGGCCTATTTCCTCGCCTTCCGGGTCACTCAAGGCAAGATGGTCTGGCTCATTCTGATCACCGTGCCGTTCTGGACGAGTTATTTGCTCCGGGTGTTCGCGTGGAAGATCATCCTCGGCTATGAGGGCGTGATCAATTCCGGATTGAAGAGCATGGGGATCATTGCAGAACCTCTGGAATTTCTACTCTACAATCCCTTTGCGGTGGTCATCACGTTGGCCCACGCTTGGGCTGCGTTCGCGATCCTGCCAATCTATGTGTCGCTTGAGAAGATTGACCGCTCACTGCTCGAGGCGGCGACCGACCTTGGTGACGGCCCACTTGAACGGTTTCGACGTATCACCTTGCCGCTCTCCATGCCCGGGGTCATTGCGGCAAGCCTGTTTGTCTTTATCCCGACCGTGGGCGATTACGTCACGCCCAGCCTCGTGGGCGGTACGTCGGGGATCATGATCGGCAATGTTATTCAGACCATGTTCGGCAAGGCGAACAACTGGCCCATGGGCGCAGCCGTCGCCGTGATTTCCATGATCACGATCGCGACGCTGGTGATCGTCTTCCTGTGGTTCATCCAGCAAATGAAGAAGCGCGCCTGATGACCGCGGCAACGACAACCGAGGTGTCCCGGTCGCGGGGCTTTCACGTGCCCCTCGTGCATGGCCGGAAATTCGACTCGCTGCTGGTCTACGCGATCGCCTATCTCGCCTTCCTCTATGTGCCGGTTCTCTTTCTTCCGCTGTTCTCGTTCAGCGATTCGATTTACGTCGCGTTCCCGATCGACGGTCTGACCTTCAAACATTATGCCGCGATGGCGGCCCAGGAACCGCTGATCGACGCGCTTTTCAACAGCGTGAAGGTCGCCGCGATCGTCGCCCTCACCGCCACTATCCTCGGCACGCTCGCCGCCAAGGCGATCACCCGCTACAAGCTCCGGGGGAACGGTGCGGTCGTCGGATTCATCATGGTTCCGTTCGTCATCCCCGGAATTATTCTCGGCATTTCCCTGCTCATACTCGCGAACCAGGTTGGCGTTCCGCTCTCGCTCTATACCATCGGAACCGCCCATGTCCTGATCGCCACGCCCTTTGCCATGCTCGTAATGATTTCCCGCCTCGAGGGGTTCGACAAACACCTCGAGGAGGCGTCTCTCGATTTGGGGGAAAACGCATGGATGACGTTTTGGCGGGTGACCTTCCGGTTGGCCCTGCCCGGCTTCATTGCGTGCCTGCTACTGACCTTCACGGAATCCTTCGACGAGTTCATTCTCGCGTTCTTCCTGGCAGGCAACGAGCCGACCTTGCCGATCTATATTTGGAGCCAGCTTCGCTTCCCGACTAAATTGCCGAACGTTCTGGCGCTGGGCGCCTGTATTCTAGCGGTGTCGTTCTTTGTTATTGCGTTCGCCGAATGGGTGCGTCGCCGCGGCGTGCAGCCCGACAAGCAGGCAGATATGGTGGGTTAATGGGAAGCGAAAATTACATTTCCATTCGCGAATGCTCGAAGCATTTTGGACCGGTCCGCGCGGTGGATGGTATCGATCTCAACATCGTGCAGGGTGAATTCTTCGCCCTTCTCGGACCTTCGGGCTGCGGCAAGACAACACTTTTGCGGTTGCTGGCGGGGTTCGAATCGCCGACGCAGGGCGAGATATGGATCGACGATCAGCCCATGTCCGCGGTGCCGCCGAACCATCGGCCAGTCAACATGGTATTCCAGAATTACGCGATCTTTCCCCATTTGAGCGTCGCCCAGAATATCGGCTACGGCCTGCGCAAGGCGAAACTGCCCAAGGCCGAACTACGACGCCGGATTGACGAGGCGCTGGCGTTGATCAAGCTCGATGGTTATGGCGACCGCAAGTCCGATCAACTTTCGGGTGGCCAGCGCCAACGTGTCGCTCTTGCCCGGGCGTTGATCAAGCAGCCCAAGGTCCTACTGCTCGACGAGCCGCTCGGCGCACTCGACAAGAAGCTCCGCGAACAGATGCAGATCGAACTCCGCGCACTTCAACGGGAGGTCGGGATTACTTTCGTCTTCGTCACTCACGACCAGGAAGAAGCGCTTTCCATGTCGGATCGCATCGCGGTCATGTCGATGGGGCAGGTGCTCCAGGTCGATACGCCTGAGCGGCTTTACGAGCAGCCGAGCAACCGGGAGGTCGCCGATTTCATCGGAACGATGAATTTCTTCGACGGCATCGTGAAGGGTACGGAGGGGGAGACGGCCGTGGTCGACGCGGGTCCCCTGGGGACCGTTCATTCGTCGCGCGCCAATGGCGGGTTCTTGACCGGTGCGTCGGTGCTGGTTGCGATCCGGCCGGAAAAGATCGTCGTTGGTGAAAACGCTCCGTTCGCGAGTGAAAACGGCGTGAGAGGGCAAATCGGCGCGGCTGCCTATCTGGGCGATCGCAGCCATTTGCACGTTCAGGTAGCCGGTCACGATCAGTCGATCGCCGTGGCGAGCCAGAATCTGGCCCCGGTTTTGTCCGGTGCCCGTCAAACCGAAAATGAAGTCTGGCTGACCTGGCCGGCCGAAGCCGTGGTGCTTCTGCCGCCGGAGTGATAGATACACGTCGGACAGAGTGAGCCAAGTCTACCGTATGGCCGCAGAGCCGGTTTATCGTCGGCCGGCATCGACGCCGTAACGGCGGCGAAAACGCAAAACAAAGGTGAGAACGTGAGAACGAATATTTCCTACGACACCCAGGATCTTTGGGCCAAGGACAAAGATCACATCATGCATGCCTGGACGGACCTGCAGAAGGTCCGTGAGAAAGGCTCGCTCGTCATTGCCGAGTCCGAAGGGATCTATGTCTACGATTCCGACGGCAACAAGATGATCGACGGTCCCGCAGGAATGTGGTGCGTCAACGTCGGCTACGGCCGCCAGGAAATTGCCGACTCGATTGCCGATCAGGCAATGCGCATGACCTATTTCTCACCGTTTCACCAGATGACTTCGCCGCCGACCGCCGAATTGGGTGCAAAGCTGGCCGAGATGGCGCCGGGCGATCTCAACGAGGTGTTCTTCTCGACGGGCGGTTCGGAAGCAGTGGATTCGGCCATCCGTTTCGTTTGGTTCTACCATCGTTTCCGGGGCAAGGAGACCAAGAGACACATCATATCCCGGGTGGAGGCTTATCACGGCAGCACGCACCTGACCGCCTCGGTCTGCGGAAAGATGCACGACCGCAGCCCGTATTTCGAGTACATCACCGATTACATTCACCATCTGCCGACGCCCTATCCGTATCGCCGGCCCGAGGGAATGAGCCTCGAAGACTTTTGCGACCAATGCGTAGCCGATCTGGAAAACAAGATTCTGGAGATTGGTCCGGACAATGTCGCCTTGTTCATTGCCGAGCCGATTCTTGCCTCCGGCGGAGTGATCGTTCCACCGCCGGGCTACCACAAGAAGACGCTCGAGGTGTGCCGGAAATACGACGTGATCTATATTTCCGACGAGGTCGTGACGGGCTTTGGCCGTTTGGGTCACTGGTTCGCCTCGGAGCCCGAGTTCGATATCGTGCCGGACATCATCACCTCGGCGAAGGGCCTGACGTCTGGTTATCTTCCGCTGGGCGCGACGATCATTTCCGAGCGGCTGTTCGCGGAGGTGAGCGGTCCCGACGCGGTCGGTTCGTTCTTCGCCAACGGGTTTACCTATTCGGGTCATCCCGTCTGTTGTGCGGCAGCGCTCAAGAATATCGAGATCATCGAGCGCGAGAATCTCCTCGAACATGTCCGCGAGGTGGGGCCGTATTTCATTGAGCAACTGGAGACGTTGTACGACATTCCGGTGGTCGGCGAGGTTCGCGGCAGCCATCTGATGGCGTGCATCGAGTGTGTTGCAGATCAGAAGACCAAGGAGAGACTATCCGTAGGTGCGAACATCGGTCCGCGGATCGACAAGCATTGTCAGGACCGGGGTCTCATCGTCAGGCCATTCGAGCATTTCTGCGTGCTTTCTCCGCCGCTGGTGATCACCAAGGAAGAGATCGACACGGTGGTTCGCATCATGCGCGAGGGTATCGAGGCGGCGGTTGCCGACCTGCGCGCCGAGGGGCTCTACGACGGTTAGCCCCACGCAGGGGCAAGCTCGTCCGATGTCCCGAAATTGCCTGTGGTGTGTAATAGCGAATGGCTGACCAATCCATGGAAACGGTGCTCTTTGAAACGCGCGGGCCCGTCGGCGTCTTGACGCTGAATCGCCCCGACGTACTCAACGCCATGAACCCCCCCATGATTGGCGAGATCAACGCCGTGCTCGACGACGTCGAAGCGGATGACGCGATCCGGGCGCTCGTCGTCTGCGGGGCGGGGCGGGCGTTCTCCGCCGGCTTCGACCTGAAGGAAAGCGAGGGTGCCAAGGGCTCGGGACCGGGGCATTGGCGCCCGGTTCTCGAGCGTGATTTCGAAATGATCATGCGATTCTGGAGGCTCTCGGCGCCCACGATCGCCGCCGTGCATGGCTATTGCCTCGCCGGCGCCTATGAATTGGCGCTCGCCTGCGACATCACCATTGCTGGCGAGGGCGCCCGGTTCGGCGAGCCGGAACTCAAGTTCGGCAGTGGAATCGTGGCCATGCTGTTGCCCTGGGTCACCGGACCCAAGCAGGCGAAGGAATTGATCCTGACCGGTCAGGACCGGATGCCTGCGTCCCGCGCGCTCGACATCGGGCTGATCAACAAAGTGGTGGCCGACGACGCGGTTCTGGAATCGGCCGTGGCGATGGCGCGCGACATTGCCGTCATGGACCCGCAGACCGTTCGCCTGACCAAGCAGGCGATAAATCGCAGCTACGACATCATGGGCATGAGAGACGCGCTTGCGATGGCGCTCGACACCGACGTGGAAATCGAGAGCCTCGAGACGCCGGAAGGCAAGAAATTCGCCGAGATTGCCGCCAAGGACGGCCTTAAGGCGGCCATCGCCTGGCGCGATTCCCGGTTTGGCTCGCCCTGACCGGCCGGTCGCTTCCCCCAGATTCCGCCATGACTCATCGTCTTGCTCCATTGCTGGCGCCCCGGTCGATCGCGTTCGTGGGAGCGTCGCCGAAGCCCGAAAGCGTTGGCCACGCAATGCTGAAGGGTGCCGAGTTGGGCGGTTTTCCCGGTGAGGTCTATGCGATCAATCCCAAGTATGACGATATCGACGGCGTCGCCTGTTTCGCCTCGCTGGCCGCGCTTCCCAATGTTCCCGATCATGCCGTGCTTGGCGTAGCCGATCATCGCATCGAGGACCAGATGGCGACGGCAATCGAGGCCGGTGTGAAGGCGGTGACTATCTTCGGCAGTTGCTATCTGGAAAACGATGACAGCCCCCGTTTGGTCGATCGGCTCAAGGCCCGGGCCCGCGGGGCCGGGCTGCTGATCTGTGGCGGCAACGGCATGGGCTTTTACAACACCGTCGCCGACACCTACATCTGCGCCTCCACGTCGCCGCTTCGCTTGACCCGCGGCCGGGTCGCCCTGATCCTGCATTCCGGCTCGGTCTTCAGTGCGTTTTGCGATGTCGGAGCCAGACTGGATTACAGCTATGTCATCTCAGCGGGCCAGGAGCTGACCACTACCGCGGCCGATTATCTCGACTACGTCCTCGAAGAGGGCAAAACCGTGGCGATCGGCCTGTTTTTGGAAACTGTCCGTGATCCGGATGGATTCTGCCGGGCGCTGGAAAAGGCCGTGGCGTGTGACGTGCCGGTGGTTGCGCTCAAGGTCGGACGATCCGAGACGGCGGCAGCCATGGCACTGACCCACAGCGGCGCCATGGTCGGCAACATGGCGGCCTACGAGGCCCTGTTCGAGCGCTACGGCGTGATCGCGGTGGAAACCCTCGACGAGATGGCCGCGACGCTCGCGCTGTTCGAGCAGCCGCGCCGCGCAGGCCCGGGCAACGTCGCCTCGATCCACGATTCGGGCGGCGAGCGGGAAATGTTCGCCGACCTGGCGGACGATCTCGGTGTTCCGTTGGCGCGTATCTCCGAAGAGACAACGACGCGGCTCGCCGCGCGCCTCGATGCCGGGCTCGAACCCGGCAACCCGCTCGATGCCTGGGGAACCGGACATGATTACGAAGCGATCTTTCGGGATTGCTTTCAGGCGCTGGTCGACGATCCGGATACTGCGATCGCCTTGTATAACGTCGATCTCGGCGATGACAGATCCCTGGCCGACAGCTATATCCGCGCCTGTATCGCGGCAGCCCAACGCTCCGAGAAACCCGTCGCGATGTCGACCAACCTGAGCAATTTGTTGCATCCGGTGGGATTCTCCGAACTCAAGGCGGCGGGCGTTCCATTGCTTGAAGGGACGGGGCCCTCGCTGCTCGCGGCGCGCCACATGATGGCGTACCGGGATTTTCGCATTCGTCCCCCGGCGGAGCTCCCCTCTGCGGGGGCGCCGGAAACCAGGGGCAAGTGGCGAGCGCGGCTGGAGGCGGGGGGAACCCTCGACGAGGCGGAAAGCCTCGCCTTGTTGGCCGATTACGGGCTCACCGTTCCGGCGCATCGGCTGGCCGAGAGCGAGGACGAGCTTCGGGCCGCCGTCGAGACGCTGGGTTATCCGGTGGCGCTCAAGACCGCGGCGAGCGGCGTGCACCACAGATCCGACGTCGCCGGGGTGCATCTGGGGATTTCTGACGAGGACGTCCTGGTGCAGACCTATCGGGAGATGGCGGCCCGCCTTGGCCCCCGGGCGCTTGTCACGGCCATGGCGCCAGGCGGCGTCGAGATGGCCCTTGGGCTCACCTGCGACGCCCAATTCGGTCCGCTCGTGATGGTTGCGGGGGGCGGTATTTTCATCGAGCTGTTGCGTGACTGCAGCTATGCCTTGCCGCCCCTCGACAACGAGGGCGCGCGCCGGCTTATCGACCGGCTGACGATCCGCCCGATGCTCGACGGGCTGCGTGGCACGCCGCCTTCGGATGTCGATGCACTGGTCGATGCGGTGGTCCGTTTTTCCGCGCTTGCCGCCGATTTGGGCGATCTCATTGCGGAGGCGGACGTCAACCCGTTGATCGTCTCGCCGCAGGGATGCGTAGCAGTCGACGGGCTGATTGCTCCGCACAGGGTACCTTGACTGGGTTATGTTCCGTGACGGGAAAACGCGTCTGACGAGTTGCGTTCGGGGAGAAGGAGAAACAGGCCTATGAGTGACGGTGAGGCGTTGAAAAAAGTACGGGTTCGGAGCGAGTTGGCGAAAGATCCGGGGCCGGGTCTGTGGTCGGAATGCCTTAAGGTGGGTGATCATTTCTGGGTCGCCGGTCAGACTGCGCTCAACGATTGGTGGGACGGCAGCGGCGAGGTGACCTTCGTCGCCGACGGCAATGATCGGGTGATCGGCCCGAACGACGCCTATACGCAGACCCAGGTGGCGCTGGCCCGCATCAAGGCGTTGACCGAGGCCGCTGGCGGCACCATCGACGATATCGTCAAGATGACGATATACGTGACCGACATCCGCTATCGTCCCGATGTGGTGCGCGCCCGTTCCGAGTGGCTCGCCGGCATCGAGAATCCGCCGACGGTCGCGCTCGTCGGCGTTAACACCCTGGCGCAGGTCGACATCCTCGTCGAGATCGACGCTCAGGGCGTGATCGGCTGCGGCAACGGTTGAGCGATGGCGGGGCAGCATGCGGAAATCGTCGGCGCCGGGTTCGCCGGTCTGTGTGCGGCCGCGGCGCTAGGCCGGCGCGGCTGGTCTGTCCGGGTCCACGAGCAGGTGTCCGAAGTGCGCGCTTTCGGCGCGGGCATCTGGTTCTGGGAGAATGGTCTGCGGGTGCTGAATTCGATCGGCGCCTGTGACGAGGCGCTCGACGGCGCGATCGAGGCGAAGCTCTGGGAGAGTATCGCGGTCGACGGCGGGCAGATCGAGCGGGTCGATTTCGGTCCCGGCGGCGGTCCGCGCCTGTTCTGCATCGTTCGCCATCATTTGCTCTCCTGTACTCGCCGGGCGGCGGAGCGCGCGGGCGCCGAGATCGTCACCAGCTCGTCGGGGCTCGCGGCGACGCACGTGGGCGAGCTCCTGCTCGAAAACGGCAACCGCCTCAAGGCCGATCTGATCATCGCTGCAGATGGCGTTCACTCCAAAATTCGGGATTCTCTCGGTCTCGTGCGGAGCCGAAGGAAGCACCTCGACGGCATCATTCGCGTGCTGGTGCCCCGCATCGCAGACGAGCTCGAGGCGCCCGACGCACGGCATATCGTGGAATGGTGGTCCGGGCCGCACCGTCTCCTGCTCACCCCGGTAAGCCAGGATATCCTCTACCTCGCGCTGGCCTCGCAGGATTTCGACAAGGTCGGCACGCGCATCCCGGTCGACAAGGACAGTTGGGTGCAATGGTTTCCTCATCTGGAAGCCATCATCCGCCGGATCGGCGACGAGGGCCGCTATGACGTCTTCGAGACGATTTCTCTCAAGCGCTGGTCGGCGGGAAAGGTTGCGATCATCGGCGACGCCGCCCACGCCATGTCCGCCGGCCTCGGCCAGGGAGCGGGCACCGCGATGATGAACGGGCTCGGGCTGGCCGTGGCACTCGACGAGACGCCCGACATGGATGCGGCCATGGCCCGATGGGAGCACCGCGAACGGCCGCTCACCGAGCACACCCAGCGCTGGTCGGTGCGCGCGTGGCCAACGCTCAGTGTCGCGCCCTGGCAGGCACGGCTCTGGTTGCACACGCCGGGATTGGCCCACTGGATCGGCAGAAAGCGCCTGCGCACGTCGGCCCACATCCCGACGGGCACGGAAGGCGATGCGCCCTGGCAGTCGCCCGAGGATCGGACCCGGGCGGCATAGGTCGAGCGGGATGGCTGGACGACACGCAGAAATTGCCGGCGCGGGATTCGCTGGGCTGACCCTTGCGGCGGCGCTGGCGCAGCGCGGCTGGAGCGTGCGCGTGCACGAACGCTCGCGACACGTTCGGGCCTTTGGCTCGCGCATTTGGATTCATACGCCGGTGTTATCGTCCTGGATCAGGCGTCAACGGCTACGACCTGCGCGTCATATTGCCCGGGGCACGGAGGGTGACGCTCCGTGGCGCGCGCCCGAACAACGCACCCGGGTGGCCTAATCCTGCAGACGGTTGTATTGCCGCATCACGTCGCGCAGCGCCTCGTGTTCCAGGCCGGCGACCCGGTTGTCGTCGCGACCGACCATGGTCTGGGAGCCCAGGATCGCGTTGATGACCGCCTCGTCGATCGCTTCGACGGTGGCCAAAAACACCGGGTCGAGCGCTTCGCCGGGAAGGAAGCTGAGCTGCCGGACGCTGGTGTCGGCCTCGTCAAAAAATTCCCTGGGGAGCGGGAAGGCGTCGGAGTTGGCGGTCGAGAAGGCGAGGAAGATATCGCCCGAATTGTCGCCCGACGGCGTGCCCGCGCGGCCGATTCCGATAGAAATACGTTTTGCGATTCGCTTGAGTTGGTTCGGGAGCAGGGGCAGGTCGGTTGCAATCACGGCGATGATCGAGCCCTGTTCCTGAGACCACAGAATGTCGTCGGTCAGATGCTGGCCGACAGGAACGCCCAGCACGGTGAACCATGGCCGGATTCCGTGGTTGGCCTGAACCAGAGCTCCGACGGTATAGCGCGTTCCATTGATTTCGACGATCCGGGATGCGGTTCCCGTGCCGCCTTTGAATTCGTAGCAGATCATGCCGGTGCCGCCGCCGACGCTGCCCTCGGCGATCGGCCCGCCCGTGGCACTCGCAAGCGCAGACACGGCGTGGGCTTCGGTGACGTGCTGGCCGTTCATGTCGTTGAGGTGGGAATCGCAGGTCTCTGCAATGACCGGGAGCGCCCATCCGTATTGGCTGGCGGAATCCTCATCTCCCCGGGTCATCCAGCCCACGACCGCGTGATGGACGAGGCCGCAGGAGTGGGTGTTGGTAATGCAAACCGGGCCGTCGAAGAACCCCGCCTCGTCGATCCAGTGAGTGCCCGTCATCTCGCCGTTGCCGTTCATGGAAAAATAGGCTGCCCAGACCGGCGTGGCGGGCCCCTTCAGCCCCTGGGGCAGGATCGCGGTCACGCCCGTGCGAATTGGGCCCTTGCCTACTTCGAGCGCTCCCTCGCCTTCGATCAAGGTGGTGTAGCCGACCTCGACATCGGCGACGTCGGTGATCGCGTTGGATGGGCCCGTCTCGCCGGGAAAGGGCAGGCCGAGACCGCGGCCGCGGGATCGTCCGTTCGGTTGGTGGGTGCGGGGATCCGTCATAGTGGGAAAAACTATCACGAATGACGGCGGCGTACATGGCTTGGTGCAGCCCTTGGAGAGAGCCATATCTCCGTGTTAGCGTTTCGGTCGGGGAGGCGCCCTTTCCCGAAGAGAGGGTTGGCATGACAAAGACAGACGGATCCCATCCCGAGACCCTTCCGGCCTCGTGGTACACGGACGACGACATATATAGGCACGAGCTGAACCACGTCTGGGCACGGAACTGGACCGTGGTCGCGCGCGAAGATCAACTTGCCGACGCCGGCGATTTCGTCTGCGACGAGGTTGCGGGGCGCCCCATTTTCGTCGTCCGAGACAAGAACGGCGATTTACGCGCGTTTCACAACGTCTGCCGCCACCGGGCGGGGCCCGTGCTACGTGAGGCCGCCGGGCATTGCCAGCGTCTTCACTGCAGCTATCACGGCTGGACTTACGATTTCGACGGCGGGCTCGTCATGGCGACGGGATTTTCCAAGGGGCGCGATTTCGATCCCGACAATTTTCACTTGTTCCGCGTCCGGGTCGAAAGCTGGAATGGCGTCGTCTGGGTCTGTCTCGACGACGAGGCGCCGGGCCTGATCGAATGGCTGGGCGATATCGCCGAGGTTGCCAAGCGGTTCCCTCCCACTGCGGACATGACGTTTTTCGACGGAGTCGTCATTGAGGGCGACGCCAACTGGAAGCTCTACGGCGATAACGGCGTCGAGTTCTATCACGGGCCCTTCGTCCATACCGCGCTCAAGGACGCCGTCGAGCCCAACGGCGCCGTCGCCGCGCCCCACGAAAACGGCAAGTTCGTCGGCTTCGAGGTAAAATACGCCCAGTGGGGCGAGCATCCACCGGGGCCGGGCTACTGGATCCTCAAGTTTCCCTGCGTGCTCCTTCACTTCACGACCTTCGATTTCAACCTCGAGCAGATCATCCCGCTGGGGCCCAACCGCCTGCGTCTGCGCCACTGGTTCTGGTTCCCCACGTCGGATGTCGAGGCGCGGGCGGATGCCTGCCGCCAGATCGTCGAGGACTGGCGGGTCACCATGGGTGAGGACATCGGCATCTGCGAAGCCGTGCAACGCAATCTTGAAGCGGGAGTGTATGAGACGGGCCGACTCTCGCCGGAGAAGGAGCCCGGCACGATCTTCTATCAGAGCCTCGCCCGGGAGGCGCTGGGCGCCGACGCCTAGGGTTGAGAGAAGGTCGGTGCGTCTGACCTAATTGGCCGGTTCGATGCTGAAATCGCCAATCGCGGGGGCATCACCGTTGGATTCGGTCAACACGGTGTAGCCGGCCGTGGAGCTGTTATCGTCGTAAAAGGCCGTGCCGCTGCTATCGACGACGATGTAGGGCGTCGATCCGTTGGTCTCGCCGGAGTTCGTGCCGTCGAACGCACTGCCGATGCTGAAGAAGTTCGTGTTGTTCGTGAGCGAGCCGTTGAGGTTGAACGTGTTCGAGATGAAGATGGTGTCCGTGCCCGACGTGAAATCGAGCATCAGGTTGTGCAGGCCGGCGTCGGTCGTGACCGTCGTGTTTGTCGCGACGGCGACGCCGTCGGAAATCGCGTTGAATTCGAAGATATCGCTTCCCGTTCCGCTCTGGAAAATGTTGATGCCGTCGTCGCCGTCCAGGTTGTCGGCACCGGTGCCACCGACAAGAATGTCGTTGCCTGTCGTACCCGTGACGTCGTTGCCGCTGGCATGAGACACGAACACGGTCACCGTATCCGTCGCGGTGCCGTCGGAGACCGTGTAATCGAAGCTGCCGGAACCGCTGACACCGACCGTCACGTCGATATTCGATCCGTTGAGGGTTGCCGTGACGCCGCCTGCGAAAGTGCCCACAGCGGTGATATCGAGCGTATCGCCGTCGAAATCGATGTCGTTGCCGTGCAACGTGCTCTCCGCGACCGAGAACGTCGTTTGATTGGTCTGGATCGTATCGTCGAGCCCGCCCGGCGCGATGTTGATGTCCGCGTCGACCAGGAGGTTCGCGTTGTCGTTCGAGAAGTGGCGATAGGTCTGGCCATTTCCGAACGTGTTGGTGACGGTGCCGTTGTTCGTCCAGTCGGACGCCAGGTCCGAGATGATGACGCTATCGGACGCATCGCCATTCACGGCCAGGGTCGGACCGGTAAAGCCCGAGGGCACGACGCTGTCGGTGATGTTGAGCACATCGAGCTTGCCGAGGGATAGGCTGTCGCTGCCCGCGCTCGCTACCAGGTCAATGGCCTCGAAGTTCTGGTAGAGCGAATAGAACTCGGTCTGATTGACGGTCGTGAGGTCGAGGCTGCCACCGCCGCCGACGACCTGAAGGATATCGAAGCCTTGCCCGCCGTCGACACGGGTCACGTCGTTGGGATCGAAGACGATCAAATCGTCGCCATTGGCACCAAGAAGAACATCGTCGCCGGCGCCGCCGTCGAGCAAGTCGTTACCGAGCCCGCCGATCAAGAAATTGTTTCCCAGGCCGCCGGTCAGGGTATCGTTGCCCGAGGTGCCTTCAAAATCGACAGCGTTGTTGAAATCAGAGCCGAACACGACGAAGGCGGCGCCTTCGCCCTGGGCGCTGACCACATCGTAGCCTGTTGCGCCAACCAGAATGTCGTCATAGCCGTCGCCGTTGATATCTCCGGCGGAGCTGACCGATTCCCCGATCCTGTCTTGATTACCGCCGCCATCGAGTATGAAGCCGTTGGTGCCGTCGAGACTCTCGATCTTGATCGGGGAGGTGATCGACGTCGTTGTGCCGAACAGAACGTAGGCCGCGCCCGCCTTCGTGCCGCTCACCGGATCCGCATCGACCGCGCCGATGATCAGATCGTCGAGCCCGTCGCCGTTCACATCGCCGGCGCTTTGCACCGAGGTGCCGAACAGATCGCCCGCATCGACGCCGTCGATAATGAAGCCGTTGGTACCGTTGATGTCGGCGGCATTGAACTGCGTGCCGAAGGGCGCGGAACCGGAAGCGCCAAAGACCACATACACCCGGCCGGCGTTGTTGCCCTCGGTGTCGTCGCGGCGGGCACCCACGATCAAGTCGGTGATGCCGTCGCCGTTGAAATCGCCGGCCGACGCGACGGAAACACCGAATTGATCGCCGTCGCCCTCGCCGACCATGTGGAAACCCTCGGTGCCGTCGCCACCGTTGACCTGGTAAAGGTCGTCGAACCCCGAAGTTGCGGAGAACGCCGAGGTCTTACCGAAAACCACGAACGCCTCACCGTTTCGGGTGCCGGCGAATGCACCTTGGGGTGCACCGGTGATCAGGTCCGATATGCCGTCACCATTGAAATCGCCTGATCCGACGCTGTTGCCGGTTTCGTCGCCGGTGTCAGCTCCATCGACACGGAAGCCGTTGCTTCCATTGAGCCCCGCCAAGTTCAGGCTCGTGCCGAAACTCGATGTCGAGCCGAACACCACATAGGTTTCGCCTTCGGCGCCGGATGTGTTCTGGTGCGCGCCGATGATGAGGTCGTCGAGGCCATCGGCGTTCAGGTCGTCGGCAGCACTGATGGACTGGCCCAAATCGTCGCCCGCGACGAGGCCGTCGATCCGGAATCCGTCGCTCGCCGAAAGGCCATCGAGATCGAGCGTCGCACTGAAGGGGTTGGAGCTTGCATCCCGGCCGAACACAACAAAACCTTGGCCGGCATCGGCGTTGCTGTTGGGATCGGGCTTTGGAGAGGCAACGATCATGTCGGCGTGCCCGTCGCCGTTGATATCGCGCGCGCTTACGACCCTGAAAGACATCTCGTCTCCCGCCGAGACGCTGGTAATCGCGAAGCCGTCGCTGCCGTCCAGGGAGGTCAGGTCGAGTGTCGCGTTGAACGCGGAACTGGTGCCGAACACGACATAGGCTTCGCCGGCATCGCCATCGCCGCCGATGTCCACCTTGTAGCCGCTCACGATCAGATCGCTAAACCCGTCGCCGTTCACGTCGCCCAGATAGCTGACAGAGTATCCCGCGGCCCCACCGCCGTCGGCACCCAGGAGTTGCACCCCGTCGCTGCCGTCGAGGCCGGACAAATCGACTTTGTCAGGAAGGTCGTTGACGGTGATCGTGATCTGGTTCGATGCCGTGGCACCGCTCGGATCGCTTGCCGTAACCGTCAGGGTGACGCTGGTTTCGTTTTCGAAATCGAACTCTTCGCCGGCCTTCAGCTTGACGGTCGTGCCCGAAACTTCGAACCGGGTATCGCCCGCGTCCGCGTCATTGGCGACTGTAAAGGTGTGAGTGTCGGTGGTGTCGGCGTCCGTGACGCTGTCGATCGTGCCCAGCGTCGCGCCCGGGCTGTTTTCGTCGACCGACGCTGGTACGCCGCTGATATTGACGGCGGTCGGTGCATCGTTGACCCCGGTGACCGTCACAGTGACGGTTGCGCTGTCCGAGTCGCCGGCATCGTCGGTAATGATGTAGTCAAACGTGTCGGTCTGCGTTTCGCCGGCTGCGAGGGTCTGGAACAGCGCGCCGGGATCGTAAGAGACACTGCCCGTAGTTCCGAGCGAGATGCTGGCACCGCTCGCGCTGGCCGCGTCCACTGCGCTGACGCGCAGGGTATCGCCGCTATCGATATCGCTATCGTTTGCGAGCAACGTGCTCGTTGCGATGCTGACCGCGCCGCCGTCTTCCGTCGCGCTTGCGGTGTCGGCACCGGCGACCGGGGTGTCGTTGGTTCCGGTTACCGTCACCGTAACTGTTGCGCTGGACGTGGCGCCGTTGCCGTCCGAAATCGTGTAATCGAAAGTGTCGGCCTGGGTGATGCCCTGGGAGAGAGACTGAAACAGGCTCCCGGGATCGTAGGAAACGTCGCCGCCGGAACCGAGGCTGATCGCCGCACCGGCCGCGCTCGTGGCGTCGACCGCGTTGACACTCAGGGCGTCGTTCGTATCCGGGTCGCTGTCGTTGGCCAGAAGCGAGGCGCTGGTAATTGCGATCGCGCCGCCGTCTTCGGTCGCGCTTCCCTGCGCGTCGGCGGCTGCAACAGGGGCGTCGTTAACGCCAGTGATCGTGACCGTCACGGTGGCACTGTCCGTGCCGCCATTGCTGTCGGTCACAACATAGTCGAACGTATCCGAGGTGGTTTCGCCGACGCCGAGGGACTGGAAGAGAGCGCCCGGGTCGTAGGAAACGTCGCCGTCACTGCCCAGAGAGACCCCGGCCCCTGCTGCGCTCGCAGCATCGACAGAGGCGAGCGAGAGTGCGTCGTTCGTATCGGGGTCACTGTCGTTGGCCAGAAGCGAGGCGTCGGTTATTACGATCGCACCGCCGCCATCGGTCGCGCTGCCTTGGGTATCGGCGGTTGCGCTGGGCGCGTCGTTTACGCCGGTGACGGTGACCGTCACGGTTGCGCTGTCCGTGCCGCCCTGGCCGTCGGTAATCGTATAATCGAATGTGTCCGTTGTGGTTTTGCCCGCTGAAAGAGCGTTAAGCGCAGAGACGCCGTTGGGGTTGTAATCGAACGCTCCGTCCGAGTCGACGTTTATCTCTGCGCCGAGTGTGGTCGTCGAAGCCGCGCTGGTCACGCTGAGAACTCCGCCGTCCGAATCGCTGTCGTTGGTCAGGAGATTGCCGGTCGTGTTCGTGTCTTCAGTTGCGCTTGTGTTGTTATCGACTGCATCAGGCGGATTATTGGGAGGCGGGGGCGGGGCAGCGACGACTATGTCGTCATCGCCGCTGCTACTGCTGCTGCTCGACGAGCTTGAACTCGTCGCAGCCGGTGGCGGTGGAGGAGGTGGTGGCGGCGGTGGCGGTGCGGCGACGACCGGCGCAACGATCGGCGCCGCGACGACCTCCGGTTCGGCAACGGGACCGGCCTCCGGGGCGACCTCCGCGAGTTCTTCGGCGATCGCCTCCAACTCGTCTTCCTCGGCGACCTCGCCCTCGGCCTCCGCCTCACCTTCGCCCTCGCCTTCGGCTTCCGCCTCTGCTTCGGCCGCAGCCAGAGCCGCCTCTTCATCACTGCTGTCGCGGCGGTTGCCGCTGTCGTTCATGCTGCGAATTTCGGGCGGGAGAAGCGCGGACATGGCACTGCCGAACGCCTGTTCGAGTTCCGCGCTCGACATCGTGGTCGGCGCCGAGGGTGACTGGTTCCAGCTCCAGACGGATGTGGTTGCACCCGCCGAGTTCAGAACCTGTTGGCCGCCGCCGTTCCAGACCACGATTTCGCCGACATAGCCGTCTTCCTGCTCGAGCAGGCTGATAGTGTTTTCCTCGCCTTCCGCGGCGGCCTTGCCGGCAACTTTCGTGCCGCGAATGCCGAGCGTCGTCACAGGCGTCTCGACGACCATTCCGTCGGGATTGTTTGCGGCGATCTCGCCGCTGACAAAGACGAAGACGCCTTCCAGGATGGAAAAACTCGACGATCCCTGTGCGGTCACGGGATCGTAGATCATTTCGTCGAGCACCATCCGGCCGTTTTCCGCCAGCGAGAACGATGACCCGTCGAGGAACACGATCCCGACCGCGGCGTCTGCGTCCGTCGAGAGGACGTCGCCCATGAACACGTCGCCGTCCTGACCCAGAACGTCCAGCTGGCCGTCGGTTCGCAAGGCCGTGACATTTCCCTCGATGGTGTCGATCCGGCCGATGGGCTCGCTTGCGAGATCGCCTTCTCCCTGGACGTACTGGCCGGGCGCCTGGGGGCCGGCCAGCCTTTCGACCACCTCGGGCTTGAGCCGGGCGCCTCCGGGGCTTTCCAGAGTGGGCGGCGTGTCGGACGCAAAGTAGTTCAGGATGAGAATTTTGCCGCCACCGGGGGTCTCGAGCGCAAGGTCGCTACCGGCACGGATGTAAGCGGATTTGAGCAGGGCCGCGACGTCTGGCAAAACCACGTGGTCTGCGCCGGTTGCATCGAGAATGACAATGTCAATGCTGTGCTCGGGCAACGCAAAATCGTCGCCGAAGCCTAGGTCGGCAAGCAAGTCAGCGTCAGCATCGCTGCCGAGCAAGCCGTACAGCTCCTCCGACAGACCGAATTTGCCGTCCATGCCCAAAACCGGTTTTCCTTTTGCGCCGTTATCCCCAACGCCGCGTAAATTGCCCTTCTCAAGGCGTTATAGATTACGCACCAAGCGTCACGCGCACGCAAAACCCACAAATGTTTTCACAGGAACATACAGGGTCCGCTCGCGCCTCACTGCCAAACGATATATAATATCGTATAGCGAATAAAGTTAACTGTGACCGGTATCACTTAGGTGGATTGTATTAATTCGGCGGAATAGGCCTGGATTGATCACGACGCCACAATTATTGGTACAATATAGCGTTGTTTAGAGACCGGCTTTTACGCCGTCACCTCTTCGTGGCGGGTCGCCCGAACATGGTTAAGCCGGCGCTTTCCCTTGCAATACAGCAGGTGCCTGACGGCGAGTTTTGCCATCATTTGCCGTATCGAAAACGAGATATCGTGATGCAAGGGGGTGCCGGGAGACTTTGATCGCGCTTTCCAAGGTCGATCCCGGGCAGGGCGTAACCGCGGGGCTGTGTGTTGCCGCAATTGCGATGACTGCAGACCGGCTCATCAACGCGTGGTCGACCCGGCGCGAGGCCGAGCTCGGAATAACGGTCCAAGGGCGATCCGATCCGTCAGGCGCGGGGGCGTTTGTTTTCCGGATCGTAGAGCGGGCGAAGATGCGCCGTGGCGGGGTAGCGCTTTTGGCGAACCTCGATCTCGAAACTGCCCGAGGATACCCAATCGTCGTCGATGCCGGCCTCGTCGTGAAGCCGCCCAATACCGATCTGGCTTCCGACCGTGTAACCGTAGCCGCCGGTCGAGATGTAGCCTGCGACCTTGCCGTTGCGATGAATCGTCTCGGCGCCAATGAGCATGGCTTCGGAGTCGTCGGTGGTAAAGGTGAGGAGGCGACGGGTAAGCGGCTTGTCGCGCTGCGCCTCGAGAGCGGAGCGCCCCATGAAGTCGTCCTGCTGTTTGAACGAGACGGCAAATCCCAGCCCCGCTTCGAGCGGGGTGATATCGGGCGAGAGATCGCCGGGGAACACATAATTGCCCTTCTCGAGGCGCAGGGAATTGATGGCCCGGTAGCCCGCATCCTTGAGCCCGAGCGGATCGCCCGCCTGCTTCAGTGCGTCGTAAACGGTGATCATGTATTCGGTCGGGATATGCAGCTCCCAGCCAAGTTCACCCATCATGTTCATCCGGATCGCTCGGCACGGGGCGCCGGCCACGAAAACCTCACGAACCGATGTGGTCGGCGCGGCATCGTTCGAGAGGTCACCCTCGGCCACGGTTTCGAGCAGGTCGCGCGAGCGGGGGCCTATCGCCGCGAGCACACCGAATGCCGACGAAACATCGAGGATCGAGGCGTTCGCATCGGGTCGCATATTGCGCTCGATATGGTTGAAGTCGCGCCGGCCCTGGCCGGTGCCCGTGACGACATAAAATTGGTCCTCGGCGAGCCGGGAGACGGTCAGGTCGGCCTCGATGCCGCCCCGGGCGTTGAGCAGTTGCGTGTAGGTCACCCGGCCCGGCTCCTTGCCGACATTGCCGGCGCAAATCCGTTGCATTTCGGCTCCCGCATCCGCGCCCACGACCATGAACTTCGAGAATGTCGACATATCGAACAACGCGACGGCTTCGCGTGCGGCCCGGCACTCGGCGCCGACCGGCTCGAACCAGTTCGGGCCGCTCAGATCGTTGTCGTCGACGGGGTCCATGCCCGTGGGGGCAAACCAGTTCGGCCGCTCCCAGCCATATTTCTGGCCGAAGCAGGCGCCATTGGCCGCAAGCCGGTCGTAAATGGCACTGCGCCGCAAGGGCCGACCCGCCGGGTATTCGTTGAACGGCCAGTGAAATGTGAAGTGTTCGGCGATCTGTTCGACGGTGCGAATCCGGGTTTGCTCCTCCGACCCATAAAACGGGGCGTAGCGCCGAATGTCGACGATGCCCAGATCATAAGGCGGCTCGCCGCCGATGATCCACTCGGCGAGTGCCTCGCCCGCACCGCCGCCCGCCCCGATGCCCGAGGCGTTAAACCCCGCCGAGACGTAGAAATTCCGCTGCTCCGGCACCTCGCCGAGGATGAA
Organism: Alphaproteobacteria bacterium; assembly: GCA_965249645.1. Lineage (GTDB taxonomy): Bacteria > Pseudomonadota > Alphaproteobacteria > UBA828 > JAPUJA01 > CAVOEB01. The sequence goes on along the minus strand of CBDFML010000012.1, from coordinate 1,590,308 downwards.
CATGCCATCGGGCGTAAACGCTTCGAGCCCGTTGATCAGTTGCCGCACGCCCACATCGGCCAAGGAGGGCAGCCGCTTGATGAGGGTCTCCATCCACGGCCCGAAATGATCCCAGTCCTCATCGTGGAGGTGATAGCCGTCGTCGTAGGGGATCGGATTGGGCCGATAGGCGATGGGGTTGGTCTCGGCGGTGCCGGCCATCCAGCCGCCGACATCCGGGATCAGGTAGACGAGGTTGTCGATATCGCGCACGCCGGGCAGTTTCTGGCCCGCTAGACCGTCGATTTTTTCCGTGACCATGTAGAAATGATGACACGGTTGCAGGGCAATTTTAGCACCGACCATGGCGCCGATCTCGCGCGCCCAGATCCCGGCGCAATTGACGACAATCTCGCAAGCGATGGCGCCCTGGTCGGTCTCGACCCCGGTGATCTCGCCGTTCTTGCGGGTAATCCCCGTGATCGTCACGTCGTCGCAGACCGTCGCGCCGTGCATCTTGGCGCCTTTGATAAGGGCCTGGACCAGGTCGCTGGGGTTCGCCTGGCCGTCGGTTGGCGAATAGGCCACGGAATCGATATCGTCGACCACCATGCCGGGCACCATGTCGGCGGCTTCTTGCGGCGTGATCAGACGTATCTCGTGCCCCATGGCGGCCGCGGAGGTTGCCATGCGCTCGAACTCGATGCGGCGTTCCGGCCGCTTTGCCAGGCGCAGCACACCGGTTTCGTGGAACCCGGTGGCCTGTCCGGTTTCCTCCTCCAACCGGGCGTAAAGGTCGACGGAATCGTTGCACAGGCGGGTGTAGGTGGGGTGGGAGCGGATCCGGCTGGTCGCGCCGCAGGCATGCCACGTCGTGCCGGAGGAGGGTTCGTTCTTTTCGAGGATCACGACGTCCTTCCAGCCGAGCCGAGCGAGATGATAGGCGACGCTGCAACCAGCGATTCCGGCTCCGATTACGACGACACGCGCTTGAGTGGGAAGTTTGGCCATCGAGGCGGCTCCTTTGGTACGGACCAGCTTAAGCGCCTCAAATTACTGCGAGTCAGCGGCCTTTGCAAACGACCGATTGGTGGCATCGGCGGCCCGGTTTGATAATCGGGCAAATTGGCTAGAGCAGGTTTGTGTACTCGTCGAGGAAGGATTCGAAGGCCGCAGCAAAACTGTCGTGATCCTCGGGCCCGAGTGCAAGGGAGAGAGAGATGAAGCCGCGCCGGGCAAAGAAAATTCCCTGCTCGATCATGTGAAACTGGAGCAGGGCGCGCGCGGTTGGCGAGCCCGTAATATCACTCGCCTGTGTGATCTTTTCCCGCTGCTGCGGATGAAGGCAGAGGATCGATCCCAATCCCGTGGCCTGAACTGCTGCGCCGTGTTGTGCCGCGAGGGCATTGAGGCGTTCTCGCAATTGGTTGCCCGATTGATTGACTGCCGCGAGCGCCTCCGGGGTGAGGATGTCACGCAGACCCGCGATACCGGCCGCCATTGTCAGGACGTTATTGTTGAACGTACCCGAGTGGCCAAGCGAGCCCGGGCGGCGGGGATCGAATTGTGCCATCAGGCGTTCCGAACCGCCGAACGCGCCACAGCTCAATCCGCCGCCGATGTATTTTCCGAACGTCGTCATATCGGGGGTTACACCGAGCTTTTCCTGAAGCCCGCCCGGCGCCAGCCGCGACGTCATGACCTCGTCGAAGATCAGGATGATTCCATGGCTCCGGGTAAGTTCTCGCAAGCCCTCGAGAAACCCGGGCACGACCGGAATCCCGCCGGCGCTTCCTTGCATCGGCTCGACGAGGACGGCGGCGATGTCTGAGGCATGCGCAGCGATCAGGGCGCGGGTGCCCTCCAAATCGTTGTAATCGGCGAGAACAATCTCAAAGGGAACGTTCACGGGAGCCTCCGGCGTTGCATAGGAGAGAACGCCGCCGTGGTAGCCCGCGCGGAACACCACGATCTTTGCCCGTCCCGTGGCGCCCCGTGCCGCCGCCAGCGCCATCAGATTGGCTTCCGTGCCCGAGTTGCAAAATCGCACCATTTCGCACGACGGGAACCGTCCGCAGACAAGCTCTGCGAGCTCCGCTTCGAGCCGGTTGGGGGCGCCAAATACGATGCCATCGCCCAGCGCGGTCTCTATGGCCGTGCGAATAATCGGATGGGAGTGACCGTAGAGCCCGGCTGTAAACTCACCCAGAAAATCGAGATAGGTATGGCCGTCGGCGTCGTAGAGTTTGGCGCCTTCGGCGCGCTGGATGAGCAAGGGAAACGGCTCGTAAAACAGCACCGTGCGGGTATTCCCACCGGGAAGGCGACGGCCCGCCCGTTCAAAGAGCGCCTGACACTCTGGATGCTTCGCGACATAGCGGGTCCTGGCCTCGTCGCATGCGCTTTCCAGGGTGCGGTTCTTCCGGTTCAGGCGTCCCGGGGCGGTAGGGGTTATGGGCGTGTCGGCCATGGCTCATTCTCCGTCGAATTCGCGTATCAGCGAAGCATGAATTTGCGTTGTCGTTGTCGGGGCCGGCGCGTCCTGATCCTTTGGGCGGCATTGATCACCGTGTTTACTGCGGCGGGACTAGCCTGCTTCTACGCCGGATTAATCGTCACTTTGCCCTTGATCGGACACGCCATGTGACGTGCCTGCCAGGGTATGTCGAGCCCCATCGGGGACTAGTGGGGCGGAGGAGCGTCTCTCACTTGTGCAACAACGATTGTTCCCGTCGAGATTAGGCCGTTGAATTCGGCGGGATTTCGTTACAGGATGCGTCCAGGCTTCAATAAAATACGAACAGAAGTGTTGAAGCGGGTATTGCGATCATAGGGAGAGAAACATGACCATCGTCAGCGAATCTGCGCGCCTTCGTCAGTCATTGATGAAGTCCACTGAAATTACCAAATTGAACCGTCGACGCTTCATGCAAGGAAGCGCAGCTGCCGCCGGTGTTGCCGCGGTAGGAGGGTTGGGCACGCGCAAGGCTTTTGCGGGCGCGACCATTAACTGGATGGGTTGGGAGGAATACGGCTACCCGCTCCGCGAAGGCAGCTACATCACCGACAACGATATTTCACTCGAAGGCACGTTCGCCTCGAGTATCGAGTCGATTCTGACCAAATTGCAGGCCGGCGGCCTCGGCACCATGAATATTGGCATGCCGACCTGGAACTACATGCCCCTGTTCCAGGAGTCGGGCGTGCTCCAGCCGATCGATGCCAGCCGGATCGAGAATATGGACAATCTCGATCCTTATTGGAAGAGCTTCGAAGGTTACCACTACAAGGGCGATCGCTATTCCGTGCCCTACCTCTGGGGCGGCTTGCCGCTGGTCTATCGAAAGGATATGCCACTGCCGGTTCCCATGAACTGGGCCGATCTGGAGAAGCCCGAATACAAGGACCAGTTCTGTTTGATCCACGACACCACCTCAACCATGTGGCACTGGGTCTACACCGTGACCGGTGTAAATGACGCCGGGCGGATCACGAAGAAGCAGCTCGACGATACCATCGCCTACATGATCAAGATCAAGAAAGAGCATGCTCGCATGCTCGCCATGAGCTATGGCGAGGCGCTCGACGCGATCGTCCGCGGTGAGGTGCAGATTTGTGCCCAGGGGTGGGAACCCATGGCGTTCTGGGCCGTCGATATGGGAGCCGACCTTACGTGGACCTATCCGAGCGAGGGTTCGTACGGTTGGATGGATACCATTATTCTGGCCAAGGATGCGCCCTACCTCGACGAGACCTACGGTCTGATCAACCACGCGCTCAGCACCGAAGCTCAGGTCGTGGTCGGCGACGTGATCGCCTGTGGCGCCGTCAATCCTTCGGCCGTGCCGCTCATGACGGAGGCCGCGCAAAACATGTACACCTACGACGATGTGACGAAGTTCTATACCGAGAACGCGCCGCTGATTCTATTGCCGCCGCTGGAGCCCGACGGCAAACATGCCACCTACGATGAATGGCTCGAAGGCTACGAGAACTTCCTCAAGGCATGACCGAGCAGCCTGTCGTGCAGCCGGACCAGGACAGCGATGTCCTGGTCCGGTTACACGGCGTTTCCAAGCATTACGGCAAGGTTGTCGCCGTCGAACCGTTGGATCTGGAGATTCGGCGCGGCGATTTTCTCGCCATCCTCGGCCCGTCCGGTTGCGGCAAGACGACACTGCTGCGCGCAATTGGTGGCTTTATCGCCCCGACCGCGGGTCGCGTCGAGATCGCTGGTGTCGACGTCACCCGCTGGGGACCGGAGAAACGCCCGACCAACATGGTATTCCAGGGCTACGGTCTGTTCCCGCACATGAACGTGCGCCAGAACATTGCCTATGGCCTACGGATCGCGAAGCTTCCTAAGGCCGAATTGGCCGAGCGCGTCGATCGCACCATCAGCCTCGTTCATCTCGAGGAACTTGCGGAGCGCAGCCCCGATGCCCTTTCGGGCGGCGAGCAACAGCGCGTAGCACTCGCGCGCGCTCTCGTTATGGAACCGGAAGTGTTGCTGCTCGACGAACCCCTTGCGGCTCTCGATTTGCAGTTGCGCAAGACGATGCAGGAGGAATTGCGCCGTATTCACAGCGAAATCGGCGGCACGTTCGTCTTCGTAACCCATGACCAGGGCGAAGCGCTTGGACTCGCAAACCGGATCGCGATCATGCAGGAAGGGCGGATCGTCCAGGACGGCGGGCCCGAGGATATCTATTCCCGGCCGGCAACGCGGTTCGTGGCGAATTTTATCGGCGATGCGAACATCCTCGCCGGCCGGCGCGAATCTGGACGCATCCAGCTCGATGCGGGCGCGTCGTTTGACGATGCGGGGCGCGATGGCCCGGTTCTCGTCGTTCTTCGCCCGGAAGCCCTGTCAATCCAGGGTGACGGTGCGGCCAGTGAGCTGTCATTGGAAGGACGCGTCGTGGACCGGGTGTATCTCGGCTCGCTGGTGAAATACAAAATCGCGCTGGGGAATGGGCAGTTTATTGCCGTCCACGATGCGGTCGACGATAACCAGAAGCGGGTCGAGCTGGAGACCGATGTGCGGGTGACATGGTCGGCCAGTCAATACCGGGTGCTGGACGAATGATCGAGTTTCTCCGTGATCGGCGGAAATGGCTGCTGTTGCCGTCCGTCGCGGCGTTCACGGTCCTGTTTCTTTCGCCGCTCGTCTATTTTTTCATCGTCAGCTTCTGGGAAGTGAAGTCCTTCAGGCTGCGGGCGACCTTCACTTTCGATAACTACGTCGAAACCTATCACGAGTATGCCGAGGTCGGGCTGTGGACCTTCGGCATCGCGGCGCTGATCGGTGCGCTCACGACGTTTCTCGCCTTCAGCTTCGCCTACGTGGTTCGTTTCAAGGCGGGGCCATACGGACCGCTCCTGCTGTTCGGTGCTCTTATCGCCTTGTTCGGCGGCTATCTCGCCAAGGTTTACGCCTGGAAAACCATTCTGGGCACCACAGGGATTCTGAATACGGCGCTTCTTGCGCTCGGCATCGTCGACGAGCCAATCAAGGCCTTTATCTACAATCCGGGCACGGTCGTCGTCACTCTGACCCATTGGCTCCTGCCCCTCGCCATACTGCCGATTTACGGCTCGCTCAGGGGTATTCAGGACATATCCCTGGAGGCTGCGCGTGATCTGGGCGCCAAGCCCTGGCAGGTTTTCGCCGGAATCATCCTGCCTCAGTGCAAGGCGGGATTGTTCGCTGCCTTCGCGTTCGGCTTTCTGATTTCGGCGGGCGATTACGTCACGCCGCGCCTGGTCGGGGGACCAAGCACAACTATGATCGGCAACTACATCGAAAGCCTGTTCGGGTTCCGGTTCGACTGGCCGCTGGGCTCCTCGATGGCGTTCTCGACCATGTTCTGCGCCATCGCCATCCTGGCCGTCACCAATTTCCTCTTTTTCCGGGCACGGCGTCGGAAATGACGGGCGTGTATACCTTCTTGTGGCGCGCCTGGGGCGGGATCGTATTTCTGTTTCTGCTGACCCCGCTCGCTCTGGTCATCCTGTTTTCGTTCGGAAACTCGGCCGTTACGAATTTTCCGATGGGTGGGGTTTCCTTCAAGTGGTATCGCGCGCTCTTCGAAAACCCGTATTTCTGGGATGCTTTCTCCAACAGCCTGATCGTCTCGAGTTCCGTCGGCGCCATCTCAACGGTTTGCGGCACGATGGCCGCGTTGGCGCTGGTTCGCATGACTCCGAAGGTTTCGATGCCCACGATGTTTGCGTTGGCAGCGCCCGTTATGGTGCCGCCGCTGGTGGTGGGCCTCGCGCTGATGGTGTTCTATGTCGGGGTGGGCATGAAGCTGAGCGTGTTCACGGTCATCTTGAGCCACCTGGTCTTTACGCAGCCTTTCGTAATTCTGATCGTTCATGCCCGCATGATCGGGTTCGATTATGCGACCGTCGAGAGCGCCCGCGACCTTGGCGCCTCGCCGTTACGCGCCTTCTTTACGGTGACCATGCCGATCGTGCGTCCGTCAATCATCGGCGCCGCGTTTATCGCGATGGCGCTGTCACTCGATGATTTTATCATCACGTTTTTCACCATATCCGGCGGCAATACCCTGCCGACATTCATCTGGGGCATGATCCGCACCCAGACCGATCCGACGATCAACGCCATAGCAACCATGTTAATCGGGTTGACGATTACATCATCGCTCATTGCCATGTGGGCCACGAAATATCGAGGCTAGGCATCAAGGGCCGTGGCGGCATTCGTCCGGCCGGGGAGGGAAGCAAGATGGTTGATCGTTATTTTCCTGTAGAGGAATACGAGACGCGTCGCGAACGTGTTCTGGCCGAGATGAAGCGGCGCGGCTATGAGACGGCCGTGATCTGGGGCCGCGGCGCCGGCGGTCACGAGCGCGGTCAGGATACGCTTTACCTGACCAACTATTACTCCAGCGCGTCGGGTCAGGAGCCGGACAATCAATTGCTCACCGGCCGGGCGTTCTGCGCCTTGATTCTCTCCCAGACCGGCGATCCGGAGTTGCATGTGGATTTACCGGGCCGGCGGGACGATCTATTTGCGATCGAGAACGTGACCGATCATTACAATCCGATCCAGGGCATTGCGGAAGCGCTGAAGGCGCGCAAAATCGACGGTGAAGTCGCGCTCGTCGGGACTGACTTTCTGCCTCACACTTACGCTCGGGAGCTCTTGGATGTGACGCCCGGGATCATCTGGCGGGAAGAAAACGATCTAGTGCAGCAGGTTCGTAAAATCAAAACCGCTCGTGAGCTCGACTGCTACCGAGAGGGCGGCGAAATCGCGACCCGCGCGATCATCCGCTACATGGAAGGATTGACGACGGGTAAGCGCGAATGTGATTCCGCGGCCGACGCGGCGGGCGAGATCATCCGCAGCGGCGGGACCTATCTGATGTTGCCCAGCAATCATGGCGATACGATGCATTTCTGGTGTCGGCAGCCGCTCACGGGCTATGCCACGGATGCGCCCTCCCAGGGCGACCTCGTGCGTGGCTGGCTTCTGGGTCCGATTCACCAGGGCTACTATCTCGATCCGGGTCGTACCGCCGTTTGTGGCGGCAAGCCGAGTGATTCACAGCGCGAGTTGGTCGAAGCGGCGGCCAATATCGTCGACACTCTGATCGGCGAGGTGCGTCCCGGCATGACCATCATGGAGATCGCCAAGATGGGCGAGCGCATGACGCGCGAGGTTGGCGGCGGCGGCGATCAGACGTCAGAGCAATGGCCGCTTTATGGCCACGGGCTCGGGTTATTCTGGGAAGATCCATACATCGGCACGCAAATGTGCGCACCGGACGACCGCGTTGAAGAAAACATGGTGTTTGGAATCGAGTCGTTTCTGGGCAAGGAGGGTGTCGGCGCAGCAGGCTTCGAGCAGAATATCCTGGTTACCGGCGAGGGCACGGAACTCCTGACACCCGCCCCGATGCTGTGGTGGTAGGTGGCCACCCCGCGAATAGGCACTGATAATCACAGCACCTTTCTGCGCGACTGACACGACCCCGGTGATCGCGACCGTCGTGGAACTCATGAGGCCTCGAAGAGGCTGTCGTCAGCGTAGAGGCGGGTGACAAACGCCGAAATCGCCTCGATCGTCGCGAGCGGTTGTTCGTGGTGCGGACTGTGGGCGCAATCGTCGAGAACAACGGTCTCAACCGGCCCAGGTATGCCGGAGACGATGGCGTCGAGCTGAGCACGGGTGGCGTATTGATCGTTCTGTCCTTGAATTTGAAGGGCGGGGCAAACGACGGCTGGTAAATATTCTTCGATGTTCCAACCGCGAAAAGCCGGATCGAGCCAAATATCGTTCCATCCCCAGAATGCTGCATCGACATCACCGTGATAGCGGCCAAGTTTTTTGGACAAGTCGGACGTCTGGTACGTTGCTCGCACTTCTTCGATACCGGCAATTGTGATGTCTTCGACGAATACGTGAGGTGCTTCGAGCACGAGGCCGACTGGAATATTCGGAAAGCATCCCGCAAAGATCAAGGCGATTGACGCCCCGTCGCTGTGGCCGACAAGCACCGGGCGGCGTACGGCGAAATGATCCAGCAGCGGCGGAAGGACCTCGCGGGCTTCGCGGTGCATATAGTCGACAGGGCGGTGCCCGGTCAGCGGGGATGAGTGACCATATCCTTGTCGGCTGTACACGAGCACGCCACAGCCTGTTGCCTCTGCGAGACGCTGGGGTACCTCTTTCCACAGGGCGATCGAGCCCAGCCCTTCATGCAGGAGGACAAGCGTCGGGGCTTCGGCGGGCGAGGGACCCAGCCAGTCACAGTCGAGTTCGGTGCCGTAAATATCGATACGGGACATAGCCATGACATACCGGAAGTCCGGGTCGTTTGCGAGCCTATAACCTAGTCGCATGCCGCGTATTGGTGAGGGGTGATATCGGAATTTTTAGAGCCGCGTTTGACGGGGAGAAACAGGACGTCTCGCTATCTGGCGGTCAGGCGTTACAACGGCCTCTTTGTCTCTGATCGTCGCGGTATCTGATAGGTCGGCGCCTTAACGGGGGCGGGAAGCGCACCCATGTCAGGCACTGTTATGTAGCGCAGGTTCGGCGGTCAGCTTAGACACTTTGACGCGATCTCGTACACGTCTTTGGATAACCGAGCGCTACTCAAAATCCGCTCGAGTTCGCTCTTCATCAACGCTTGGCGGGCCGGGTCAAAGCGTCTCCATCGCCCGAGGACGCCGACGGATCGCGCCGCGACTTGCGGGTTAAGCGGGTCGAGCCTAAGGATTTGGTCGGCGAGGAATCGGTAACCGGCGCCGCTTGCCTCGTGAAAACGAATTCGGTTGGCGACGGCGAAGGCCGAAACCAGGGATCGGAACCGATTGGGATTTCGGAAGTTGAAATCCGGGTGATCAAGCAGCCGCGTCACGACCTCCAGCGTGTCGTCACGGCGTGACATGGCCTGCAGGCTGAACCACTTGTCGATGACCAGGGGATTATCCTTCCAACGGTCGTAAAACTCCGCCAGCGCGCTGTTGCGTTTCGCGGCGTCACTGTCCGCCAAGAGGCTTAGGGCAGCAATCCGGTCGGTCATGTTCTCGGCTTGATCAAATTGCTCAACGCAACGGGCCGTCGACTCGCTGCCGTCAAGAGAGGCGAGAAAATCGAGTGCCCTGTTTTTCGCACGCCTCAGCCCGATGGACGTGGAATCGATCCCCGTCACCGATGGTCCCTGGCACGTCTCGTAGAGCCGCTCTAGGGGTTCGCGCAAGGTCTCAGCCAGCGACCTCCGGACGAACTGACGCGCATGGTGAATTCCGTCGACGTCGATCTGGTCCACGCATTCACCGAGATAGACTTCCGACGGCAAGGTGAGTGCCGCTGCGCGGAAAGCGGGATCGAGGGTCGGGTTGCCCAGGATGGCGGCGAAAGAGTCGCAAAATCGTGATTCGAGGGGTTGGTAATTGTCGCCTCGTGGCAACCGCTGAAGTATGACATTGACGGCATATTGTTGTCCGGCCTCCCAACGGTTGAAGGGGTCGGGATCGTGCCCCATGAGGAAAGAGAGTTCCTCGTCCGAGCGGGAATAATTGAGCTTTACGGGCGCCGAGAAATTGCGCAGCAGAGAGGCGGTGGGCTCCGCCGCAATCCCGGCGAACTCGAATTCTTGCGTTGGGTCCGTGAGTTCGAGAATCCGGGTCGGGGTGCTCGGCGCCGATCTTTCCCCGGCAAGCTGCATGGGCAGGTTCTCACCCTGCGGATCCAACAGCCCGACGGCGACGGGAATGTGCAGCGGCTCTTTATCTTGCTGCCCGGGTGTCGGCGGGCAGCTCTGGCTTAACCGGATACGGTAGCAGCCGCGGGCTTTGTCGAAATGCGTTGCTACATCAATCTGCGGCGTGCCGGCCTGGGTATACCAACGGCGAAATTGCGTTAGATCGCGGCCGGACGCCACCTCCATCGCCGCAACGAAGTCGTCACATGTCACGGCTTGGCCGTCATGGCGTTCGAAGTACAGGTCTAACCCGTTACGGAACGCCTCCTGCCCGATCAGGGTCTGAACCATCCGCACGATCTCGCCGCCCTTCTCATAGACGGTTGTTGTGTAGAAGTTATTGATTTCAATATAGGAATCCGGGTGTACGGGGTGGGCGATCGGCCCGGCATCCTCGGGGAACTGGGTCGCCCGCAAACGAGCGACATCGGTGATGCGTTTGACCGCGCGAGATCCCATGTCCGACGAGAATTCCTGATCTCGGAAGATCGTGAGGCCTTCTTTCAGGCTTAGCTGGAACCAGTCGCGGCAGGTCACGCGGTTGCCGGACCAGTTGTGGAAGTATTCGTGGCCGATCACGCTCTCGATATTTTCGAAATCGTCGTCCGTGGCCGTGTCCATGTCAGCCAGCACATATTTCGTGTTGAATATGTTGAGGCCCTTGTTTTCCATTGCCCCCATATTGAAATCGCCGACGGCTACGATCATGAAGATATCCAGGTCGTATTCCCGACCAAATCGTTCTTCATCCCAAGCCATGGACCGCTTGAGAGAATCCATGGCGTGGGCGCATTGATTCTGGTTGCCCGGTTCGACGTAAATTCGGAGCGCTACGTCCCGGTCCGACCGGGTGATGAATTTGTCCTCGAGCGCGACAAGGTCGCCCGCGACAAGCGCGAACAGATAGGACGGTTTGGGAAAGGGGTCTTTCCAGCGTGTCCGATGACGGCCGTCGCCAAGTTCCTCGCTGCTTTCGAGGTTTCCGTTCGACAACAGAACTGGATAGAGCGTCTTGGCTGCCGTGATGGTCGTCGAGAACCGGGCCATGACGTCAGGCCGGTCGAGATAATAGGTAATCTTTCGAAACCCTTCGGCCTCACACTGGGTGCAGAACGTGCCTGACGATTTGTAAAGCCCCTCGAGCGAAGTGTTGTCTTGCGGTTTGATTTCGGTTTCGATGTCCAGCGTAAAAGCGGCAGGCAGGTCCGGGAGGGTCAGGGATTCGTCATTCACTTGGTAGGAATCGTCGTCGAGGATTTCACCGTTGACGCGTAGCGAAATCAAGCGCAGATCAACGCCGTCGAGGATGAGCGGTCGGTTGCCGTCATGGTTGCGTCGCACGGTGAGGTGCGAGGTCACTCGGGTTGTCGCCTCATCGAGGTCAAAAGCCAGATCGATGGCATCGATGAGATAATCGGGCGGGCGATAGTCCTTCCGGTGGATCGTCCGCGGCTCCTGGTCCGTCATGGTCGTTGACTCAGGGCCGCATCGCGGTCAGAGAGAACGCCGGAATCCTCGATGATTTCAGGAATTTCTTCGCGTCGGCGGGGTGCCATGAGGTGAACGCCGGCGATACCGTCGATCTCACACATCTGTTGCATGAGTTCGACACAAATGCGACGACCCTCTGCCTTGGGATCGGCGGCACCTTCGAGCCGGTCTATCAGAGTGTCAGGGATCTTGACGCCAAATAGATTTTCGCGCATCCAGCGCGCCGAATTTGCGGACGGAATGGGGCCTATACCAATAAGCATTGACAAATTCTCGGTAATCCCCTCGTCGCGCAGACAAGCGACATAGCGCTCCACGATTCCAATATCAAAGCAGAACTGAGTCTGGACGAATTCCGCACCCAAGCCGATCTTGCGCTGAAGCGCCTCGGGCCTCCAACCGGGCTCCGGATCGACAGGCAAATCCGCGGCCCCGATAAAATATCGGGGCGCCTCGTCGACCTCGCGATCCGAGGGGGCGGGCAATTTGCCGTCTTCTCGCATGCGCGCAGCGGTCGCGAGTAAGGCCTGGGTGTCGAGGTCGAAGACGGGCATGGATTCCGGTTGATCGCCTGCTGTAGGATCGTCGCCGCGCAGACACAAAATATTACGGACACCAAGGGCCCATGCTCCCACCAGGTCGGCCTGCAGGGCGAGACGGTTGCGGTCGCGGCAGGTGAGCTGTAGCACCGGTTCGATCCCTTCGCGTACAAGCAAAGCGGCCGCCGCCAGTGCAGCCATCTGGACATGCGCGCCCGCGCCATCGGTCACGTTGACCGCATCGGCCAACCCCTTCAGGCGCGATGTTTCCTCGATCAGTCGGCCAGCGCCGCCCGACAAGGGTGGAACCGCCTCGGCGGTAACCGCGAAGGCACCCGCCGAGAGAACTTGCATGAGCCGGCTTTCGGGAATGACATTCATCACAACAGCATTTCGTTCAATTGACCAGGCGGGCATTGTTCTCGTGCAGCGTCGCTGGCGGATGTTAGGCAATGTGCCCCGACGCGCAACGGTTTTATTGCCGCGGCGTTCGGGTCAAACGGCTTGCAGGAGGTTGATCCGCATGGGCTGGGCGAAACGGTACCCGTCGTCGCTTCGGCCAAGCTCGAAGCGTGCGCGGACCTCGTCGGTAGCGATGTCCTCGGGCTGGTATTGGTTAAAGCTCGCGCCGGCTGCCATCCTTTCCTCAAACACGTCGAAGCTGGTGAAGCGGACAGGCAGGGTGTAGTGAAATTCCTGCTCTCGCGCGAATGAGTCAGGCACCAGAGACTTCAAGGCCCTGTACGCGTCGGCGCGGACTTGGGTTTCATCGTGAAACGGCTGCATGGCGTGAAAGCAATCGCCCTCGGCAATCGGTTCGAGGATGTAGAGTACGCCGCCGTCGTTCCGTAGGATCCGACGGGCCTCACCCAGCATCGCCGGCATTTCCGCAACGGGCACATGATGCAACGAGCGAGAGAAGATTACGCCGTCGGCGGTGTCGTCACTCATCGGGATCGATCGACCGTCGGTTTCGGCCAGGGTTACACCGGGAGTCGCGGGTGCGTTGAGGTTCTGTTTCACTTGTACCGGATCGGGCTCAAGCCCGATGACCTCGGCGCCACGCTCCGCGAGCAATCGCGCGAGCGCGCCATCGCCGCAACCGACATCGACGAGCGTGCGTCCGTCGACATCGAGCAGGCATTCGAGCGCCTCAATGTCCGTACAGGTTCCCAGCCCCCGGTTCGGGGTGTCGCGGACAAATCGATCGAGCGAATTGCGCGTGGTTGGCATGGATTTTCCGTGGTCGTTTTGCAGCCTAAAGTCTAGCGCGAAAGACCGGCGTTGTCCGCCTTTTGGCGCGCTTGACAGTGATGGGTGGGCCAAGGATTGTGAACGCCGGGGCTCGGGTCTGGTTGCCGCGTCGAAAAGGATCGGAAAAGGGTATCAGGATGAGTTTTTCTGGACATAACGCGGTTGTGACAGGTACCGGCGGCGGCATGGGTCTAGCGACGGCGTTGCAACTGCTCGAAGCGGGCGCCACCGTTACGGGTGTTGATTTGAAAGAAAAGCCTGCGTCGTTGGATGCCTATGGTGACAAGGTCACCTACGTCAATGGCGATGTCTCGGACGATGCGTTCGTCTCGAAGACGGTCCACGAATCGTATGAGCGGGCCGGCCGGCTGGATCACCTCGTAAATTCCGCCGCCGTGCTTTTATTCGGCAAGGATAGGGGGCTGGTCGATCTCGATCTGGATGTCTTCGACCGGGTTCTGGAAATCAATCTGCGTGGCCCGCTGCAGTTTGCCAAGCATGCGATTCCCCTGATGCAGAAATCCGGGGGCGGATCGATGGTTCACATTTCGACCGTTCAGTGTCTGCGCGGCGATACTGCTCCCCAGGAAGGCTACCAGACCTCGAAAGCGGGTCTCGTCGCGCTGTCGAAATCAATCGCTATCCAGTATGCGAAGGATCAAATACGTTCGAACGTGATTTATCCGGGGCCATGTTTCACCCCTATGCAGGATCGCTGGGTCGGCGACGAGGCAACTCAAAAGGCGGTCGCGGACTTCGTGCCGATCGGCCGGATCGGAAACGCGGATGACATGGCCAACGCGATATCCTTCCTGCTGTCCGACAAGGCGTCGTACATCACGGGAACCGAGCTGATCGTCGACGGCGGTGTTACGGCACTGCCCTAGGGCTCACCGGCTATTTCATCCAGGCCGGCGCGCCAGGCCGGCGCACAGGACGGCCGCCGATCGAACGGCCCGCGCTTGAGGTGCGGGGGCGTTGCCACGGTGCCTCAGGAGAATCGGCTCCTGTGCCCGCGTCTGCCATGGCGTTAAACGTCGAAAGCGACGCCTCGATTTCTTCGCGCCCGATGTCGCGCGTGATGAATACCAGGCGCGAGCGCCGGTCTTCATCCGGCCACGCGTCGAGATGCGTAGGCGGATGAATGACATGCTGGACGCCGTGGACCACAACCGGTCCCGCCAGCGCATCGTCCACATTGAGCAAGCCTTTGACGCGGAGCACGTCCTCGCCGCGCCGATGTAGCAGCATGGTGAGCCAGACGCCAAAGGCAGTCCAGTCGATCGGTTCGTCGAAGGTGAGGCAAAAGGCTCCGATATGCTCGTCGTGTCGGTTGACGTCGATCGCATGGTGGTGATCGTGATCGCCACCCTCGCCATAGGCTTCCTCGTCGAGCCAGTGGCGGACATCGGCGCCCTTTGCTTCCGGATCGTATGTGCTGCCGGCCAACAGCGCATCCGCGTCGAACTCGGAAAACGGCGCGTGAAGGATCCGGGCGGAAGGGTTCAGACGCGCGAGCCGCGCCTCCAGAGCAACCGTTTCGCTCGGATCGGCGATGTCGGTCTTGGTCATGACGAGGCGGTCGGCAACGGCCGCCTGCTTCGCCGATTCCGGCTGGCGAGCAAGGTGCAGGGCACCGTTCACGGCATCGACAGTCGTGATCACGCTGGCCAAGGTGCAACGGTCGTTCACGCCCGGTTCGGTCATCAGCGTGTAAAGAATGGGCACCGGGTCTGCGAGGCCCGTGGTTTCGATGACCAGGCGTCGAAACGGCGGGATGGCGCCCGAGTCACGGCGCGCAAGCAGGTCGCGTATCGCAACGCCGAGATCGCCCCGGATTGTGCAGCATACGCAACCGCTTTCGAGCATCACGATATCCTCGTCGACCTGCTCGAGAAGCAGATGGTCGAGACCGATTTCGCCAAACTCATTGATAAGCACTGCCGTGTCGCCAAGGTCGGGCGAATTCAGCAAGCGCTGCAGCAGGGTCGTCTTGCCGCTGCCCAGAAATCCCGTAATCACGTGGACGGCAATTTCATTTTCGGTCTTGGGCGCCGCATCAATCATTGAGACCTCGGCGCGCCGCGGTGAGCAGAGCGGGATCCAGCGGATCAATTGCCTCGCCGGTTTCACGCTCGATCGCCAGCCAGAGGTCAGGCAGGGTCGATACCTCGGCCACGGCGCCACGCTTGGAATGCAGCACGTAGCTGGTGCCGGCCCAGTCTTCGATGGTGAGGCCCCGCGAAGCGAGGAGCCGATTGATCAGAGCGGTGCGCCGTCGGCGCTCTTCGCGCCGGGTCCGGTATTTGTCGCTGGCCTCGAATCCTTCGCGCCCGGCGCCGTCCGACCAGTGCCGTCCTCCCGCAAGCGCGCCACATAGACCACACATCTCGTCTCTTCTCCGTCTATTGGGCGAGGTATCCGCCGTCGATCACCAGATCGGCGCCGGTGACGAAACTCGCTTCGTCCGACGCCAGATACAGCACGCCGAAGGCGATGTCGTCGGGCTCGCCCAGCCGACCGATCGGATGCTCATTGCGCCAATCCTCCCACAACGCGTCGGCGTCGTCCGACCCCGTGAGAACCAGCGTGTCGGAAAGCTCCTGCTCGACCAACGGCGTCACCACGCAGCCCGGATGCACCGCGTTGACCCGGATATTGTAGCCGGCCTTGCCGCAATGAAGCGCCGCCGCCTTGGTAAAATTGCGCGCAGCCCCCTTGCTCGCACAATAAGGCGCATTGAATTCTTCACCGACAACGCCGTAGGTGGACACGGTGTTGATGATCGAGCCGCCGGCAGCGCCGTTCTTCTTCATTGCGCCGATCGCTTCTCTCGTGCCGAGAAATAAGCCCCGTGCGTTGGCGCGCATGTGGAAATGCCAATCCGCGAGCGTCGCTTCCTCGACGGTCTTGGATTTTTGCACACCGGCGTTGTTGTGCAGGATGTCGAGCCGGTCGAAGCGCTCCAGTGTCTCGGCGACGACCTCTTTCCAACGCTGCTCGTCGGTCACGTCCTGATGCAGGAAAACCGCTTCCCCGCCTTCCGCGACGATTGCCTCAGTCATCGCCTGGCCCGCCGTGCCGTCAAGATCGGTAATGACGACCTTGGCGCCTTCCCGTGCCAGCATCATGGCGCTCGCCTGCCCGATGCCCGAGGCGGCGCCGGTGACGATGGCGACCTTGCCGGCGACCCGGCCGCTCATTGTGCGATCATCCCGCCATCGATGACCAGCTCGGCGCCGGTCATGAAGCTCGATTCATCGGAGGCGAGATAGACGATACCGTTGGCGATGTCGATCGGCTCGCCGATTCGGCCGATAGGATGAGCCGGCGCCCACTCCGTCTTCACTGCCTCCTCGACGCTGCCGTAGCCCTTCGCTTCGACAATTTCGTCGATTTCGACGTCGGTCATTGGCGTGCGCACGACGCCTGGATGGACCGAGTTGACCCGGATGTTGTAGCCCGACTTGCCGCAGTGAAGAGCCGCCGACTTGGTGAAATTCATCACCGCGCCCTTGCTGGCGCAGTAGGCCGCGTTCAGGGCCTCGCCAATCATGCCGTAGGCCGACGAGATGTTGACGATCGAACCGCCCGCCGGTCCGTTTTTCTTCATCGCCTCGATGGCGTATTTGGTGCCCAGAAAGACGCCATCGGCGTTGACGCTCATGATTTGCTCCCACTCCTCGAGGGGCGTGTCCTCGACCGAATGGGAAATACTGATTCCGGCGCAGTTGACGATCACGTCGAGGTGGCCGAACTGCTCAAGTACCTCCGCGATCACGGCTTTCCATTGGTTCTCGTTTGTTACGTCAAGCTCGACAAAGATCGCATCGCCGCCGGCATCCCCGATCTCCTGGGTTGCGCTTTGGCCGTCGACGACGTTCAGGTCCGCAATGGCCAGCTTGGCGCCTTCCTGGCCGAGCCGGATCGCGCTCATCCGCCCGATACCCGAGGCGGCGCCAGTGACGATGGCGACCTTGCCCGCGACCCGGCCGCTCATTGGGCGATCATCCCGCCGTCGATAACCAGTTCAGCGCCGGTCATGAAGCTTGATTCGTCGGAGGCGAGATAGACCACACCGTTGGCGATGTCGATCGGTTCGCCGATCCGGCCGATAGGGTGAATGGGCGCCCATTCCTTCTCCAGCGCTTCCTCGACGCTGTCGTAGCCCTTGGCCGCGACGATGTCGTTGATTTCGACGTCGGTGAGCGGCGTGCGCACGGCGCCCGGATGGACCGAGTTGACCCGGATGTTGTAGCCCGATTTGCCGCAGTGAAGGGCGACCGACTTGGTAAAATTCATCACCGCGCCCTTGCTTGCGCAGTAGGCGGCGTTGATCGCTTCACCGATCATGCCGTAGGTCGACGACATATTGATGATTGAGCCGCCCACCGGATCGTTCTTCTTCATGGCTTCGATGGCGAATTTCGTGCCGAGAAACACGCCGTCGGCGTTGATTCTCATGATTTGGTTCCAATCCTCGATGGTGGTGTCCTCGACCGACTTGGAGAATTGGATCCCGGCATTGTTGACCATCACGTCGAGCCGGTCGTAACGCTCGAGCACCGCCGCGATGACGGACTTCCACTGGTCCTCGCTCGAGACGTCGTGCTCGAGAAAGATCGCCTCGCCGCCGGCGTCCGTAATTTCCTTGGTCGCGATCTCGCCGTCAGCGGTGTTCCGGTCCGCAATCGCCACCCTGGCGCCTTCTTCGGCAAGCCGGATCGCGCTGGCCCTCCCTATGCCCGAGGCGCCGCCCGTGACAATCGCGACTTTGCCGTCCAGCCGACCCATAGCTCTTCTCCCACGTCTCAGTCTTAATGGACGGTGATTATGGGTGAGCCGCGCGCAAACCGCCAGAGGCCGTAGATCGCGGATTGCTCATATCTCCGGGAAAGCGCTACACTCCATTAACGCACGCACGCTTGCGACGCGGCCATCGGGGAGATAATCGTCATGCAGCTATCGAAGGACGACGCGCTTCGCGCTTATCGAATGATGAGGACCATCCGCGAGTTCGAGGAACGGATACAAAAGGAATTCGCAACCGGCGACATGCCGGGGTTCGTTCACCTCTACGCCGGCGAGGAAGCTTGCGGGTCCGGCATCATGATGCACCTCACCGACGAGGACCGAATCTCGAGCACCCACCGCGGTCACGGCCACTGCATTGCCAAGGGATGCGATGTCGAGGGCATGATGGCCGAGCTTTTCGGCAAGGTGACGGGGTTGTGTCGGGGCAAGGGCGGCTCCATGCATATCGCCGATCTCGACAAGGGCATGCTGGGCGCGAACGGCATCGTGGGCGGCGGCCCGCCGCTGGTCTGCGGCGCTGGCCTCGCCGCCAAACTCGACGGCAAGGGACGGGTGGCGGTTGCCTTCTTCGGCGACGGCGGCTCGAACCAGGGCACGACCTTTGAAAGCCTCAATCTGGCGAAGGTTTGGAACCTTCCTTGCGTCTTCGTCTGCGAGAACAACGGCTGGGCCGAGGCGACGTCGAGCAAATGGTCGGTCGCTTGCGGCAACGTGGCGGATCGCGCGGGCGGTTTCGGCATGCCGGGAGTGACCGTCGACGGTCACGACTTCTTCGCCGTCTACGAGGCAGCGGGCGAAGCGATCGAGCGGGCGCGGGCCGGCGGCGGGCCGTCGCTGATCGAATGCCAGGTCAATCGCTATTACGGCCACGAGGAAGGCGACGCCCAGACCTACCGCGATGCCAAGGATGTGGTGAAAATTCGCGAGACGAGGGATTGCATTGTCAACTTCACCCGCCGGGTGACCGAGATGGCGCTGGTCGAGCCCGACGCTCTTGCGGCAATCGATGGCGAAATCGCAACGCTCATCGAGGATGCGGTGGCCTTTGCGAGGTCGAGTCCCGAGCCGGGACCCGAAGACCTGCTCACCGACGTCTATATCAGCTACTGAACCCGGGGAGAGACGATTATGGCGCGCAAGATCTCATACCGGCAGGCGATCATCGAAGCCCTCGACCAGGAGATGGCCCGCGACGAGAAGATCATCGTCATAGGCGAAGACGTGGTCGGCGGCGCCGGCACCGACATGGAAGACGAGGCCTGGGGCGGTGCCTTCGGTCTGACTTCGGGCCTCTATGCCAAATACGGCGGCGACCGCATCATGGATACGCCGATCAGTGAGTCCGCCTTTATCGGGGCGGCGGTGGGCGCGGCGAGTGCCGGGTACCGGCCGGTCGTCGAGCTGATGTTCTGCGATTTCCTCGGGGTTTGTTTCGACCAGATTTACAACCAGGCCGCCAAGTTCCGTTACATGTTTGGCGGCAAGGCGACCACGCCCGTGGTCATTCGCACCGCGATCGGGGCGGGATTGCGGGCGGCGGCGCAGCATTCTCAGTCGCTGCACCCGATCTTCACCCATGTTCCGGGCCTTAAATGCGTCATTCCCTCTTCGCCCTACGAGGTCAAGGGGCTGCTTATCGCGTCGATCCGGGACAACGACCCGGTCGTATTCTGCGAGCACAAGGCGCTCTTCGAAACGACGGGCGACGTGCCGGAGGAGCCTTACGCCATTCCGCTCGGCGAAGCGAATTACGTTCGCGAAGGCAGCGACGTTACAATCGTGACCCATGGGTTGATGGTGAGCCGGGCGAAGGAAGTGGCCGCAACGTTGGAGGGGGACGGCGTCGATTGCGAGATTATCGACTTGCGCACGACGTCGCCACTCGACGACGATACTATTCTGGAGAGTGCCGAGAATACCGGCCGCGTAGTCGTCATCGACGAGGCCACGCCGCGTTGCAATATCGCGGGCGACATATCGTCGCTCGTCAACGAGCAGCTTTTCGGCAAACTCAAGGCGCCGGTTCAAAGGATCACCGCGCCGCACACACCTGTACCGTTCAGTCCCGCGCTGGAGGATCTCTGGCTTCCCGACAACGCGCGTATCGAACAGGTTATCCGCGATACAGTGGCGTACGGTGGCGCTTAGTGCCTGCGTGGGTTCTCGTGGTCTAGGGCGTTAAACCTAGGAAGCGATCAGGCCCCGAGCCCGAGGCTTTTACGGAAAATCTGAGTGTCGCGCTTCGCCGCGTCGCCAGCGCCTTCGCTGTCGGGCAAGGCGGCGCAGAAACTTTCGATCGCCGCGTCGGCCAACGGAACCAATTTCGCAACCCAATCGTCGAGATGCTTCTGGTTGCCATCTTTTTCCTGCAGGAACCGGACGAGTTCTCCGGCCCAGCGGCGGGAACGGTCGCAATCGCGCAAGGCAGCCTCCGCAAGCAGGCTCAGCAATGAATCGCCCTGCGCTTTGGCCGTATTCCCAAGTTGCCGAAAAATCGTTTCGTCGATGGCGGGTTTCGCGACGAGGCAGAGGCTTGTGAACGTCTCACCCCAATCGCGGGCAACCAGGATCTTCTCCATGAGCTCCCGGAATCCCTGCCACGCGTCGTCATCTTCCCAGTGGGCCCGCTCGTTTTCGTTAAAGCCGAATCCGGGGCGATGGTTTGCTAGTTCAACGGTGCGGTAGGCAGTCCGTGAGACCCAGCGGAGCTGGTCGGATGCTTGAAATGCCGAGCAAATACCGATCGTGCTCGCCGGCGCCATGTGGAACAGATAGGACGACGCCATCTGAACCGTGTGAAGGGGATAGCGACTCGGCGCGTAGAGGCTCGCCAGCGTTTGTGTCCACTCGTCCGGATAATCCTTGTCGTCGCCAATCCCGGCGTTGTGCTCGATCAACCCGTCGACGTAATTTTCCTGGCCATCCTGAATCACCGTGTAAGTCCGATAGGTCATCTGGTCGGGGTCGCGGAAATCGTCCCAGGTATCATGACTGAGTGGCGACCCGTTGGCGTACTTTTTGTACCAGACGTTGAGCGGCTGATTGAGGCCGATGGTCCAGGGCCGATCGGGGTCGTCACGGTTATAGAACAGTCGAGTGCTGACGACTTCGTACTCGCTCGGCCGGCGTTTGTTTCCCGCCAGGTAGCTCCAGGTTTTGAGCGGCTTGGCGCCTTCAGGCAGATCGTAATCTGCCTCGTTTGACATCGGGGGAGCTTTATCGTTCGCCATGAAATTCTCCTTCGGCGCGCATTCGGCGCAGGCCTAAAGCGTTTTCTCCAGATAGAAACGCACGTGCTCATCCTGGGTGTCGATGAAGCCCGAAAATCCACTCAAACTGACCTCGAGATCACGGATCAAGAACGGCCGACCAAGAATTTCCGATACTGTGTCTTCGCGGATAATCAGCCCGCCATCGGCCTCGATCCGCAGGTACGCCCCGTGGTCCTCGACAAATATTTCCTTATCTGGGTTGTCGATCTCGGCGGCCTCGGCAACGGCTTGGGCGATATCGCCCGCGCGGACCACCGGGCCCGCCATGTTCTTCGATCGCTCCGCCATGACCGGGACTCTCCTCTAAGGCGTCTGGGCGCGCCTATTCGTAATAGACGACGACCGGTTCGGCGTCGATCCAGTCGGTCTCGCTGATCTTCATGTCGCGAGGATGAGGCTCATTATCTTCCTGCTTGCGGACCCGCAGCGTTCCTTCCCGCGGACGCACCTCAACGCCGACCATTGTGTCTGCGCACATCTGGGCAAACTCGTCCATGGTGACCTCGGGATCGACAGCGAGCATCTTGTATTCGTAGCCGCCTTCGAAATTGTAGGCGACATGGAGCTTGTGACCCGTCACGGTTCCCGCCTCTCTAAACTATTGTTGCTACACGGGCTCGAAGCTTGCGACGCCGGCTTACTCAGCGGCCTCTTTCTTCGTGTAGTAATCCTTGATCCACTCGTAATTGCGGGAATCCGTCCCCGAGTCGTAGCCCGGCTGCAGGCCCATGAAGGAGAGAAAACCGAAGAGTTCGTCCGGGACCTCGCCGGACAATTCCCGGTCCGTAAACGATGGGTAGTCTTTGTAGCGGTCCGGATCACGCGTAAATATCCAGCGATCGACCTCCGAGCCGAAGTGGTAGCGCCGCCCCTCGTGATCGATGTAGTAGTCCTTGACGTCCCATTCGTCGCCGCATTGGCCGCTGATCGCGGCCTGGCTCATGTTGCAGATCAGCGCGCCGGCCTGGGGAATGGTCCGTTCCAAACGCCCTTCGGCGATGTTTTCAGCAATCACGTCCCACAGCTTGCCGTAGGTGTTGTTCCAGCCGGGATATTTCTCTTCGAGCCACTCGCGTTCTGCGGCGGTCACGCCCGCATTATCGTCCCACCACAGGGTACAGCGCCATAGCCAGACGCCGATATGTTGCTGGTGGTGAAAGGTCTCGATATCGCGCAAGAAGGTCTCCCAATACCATGGCCGGTCGAGCCCGAGATCGATGAGTTGGCGCTCGAACTGTGTAATCACCCACTCGTGCATGAACTCCTTGAACGAACGTTCACGGGCGTGCAAAGGCGTGCCGTAATCCATGGCATTGCCTGAGACGAGAGCGAAGATGCGCCACATTCGCCAGAACGCCATCTCCATGAGTTCCTGGCATTCATCCTTTTTGCCGTTGCGCACGGCCATGCGAATCACCGGGTTGCAGATTTGCGCGTGGCGCGCCTCGTCGGTCTGGATGCTCTGGATCAGGTGTTCGAAGGTGTGATCGCCCGCCGCATGGGCATCCGCCGACAGCCCGACGAACTGCAGGTTCGTAAACGCGACTTCAAAAATCAGATTGGTCATGATGGTCGAGGCGATGACGTCGCGCTGCTCCATGTCGTCGAGCAGATGTTTGACCGAAATCGCGACCCAGTTGTTCGTATGGAACGCCTTGAGCGCCCAATCAAACTGGGGGTCTTTCTTGATGTGCTCGTAGGCGAAATAGAGATGGATCTGCGCGTGACGAATCTCATCGAGAGTCCCCAGAACGCAGATATTGCGCTGTGAGGGGGATTTGGAGAACCGTGCGAAGCGGCCCTGCAACACGCCAGCCGACATTTCAACGATCGACACGCCGCCATAGTGGGCTTTTACAAGATTCCGCCAGCCCGGATCGGCCTCATCGTAGAGTTTTGAGCGCTCGAGCGCTGACCGGATCGAATACGCGTGGGCGTCCTTTTCGCGCTGAACGTGCACGTAATCCCGGAAGGTGTCCTTGTAGTTTTCGTCGAAGGTTTCCCATTCTTCTACAGGCAATTCGAAGGCGTCCGATAATTCCTTCGGGAATATCTCTTCGAACGGAACGTATTTGGGCGTCCAGTTGACGTTACGCGCCGTGTCGTACCATTCGGAACGCTTCAGTTGGGGCATGAAAATTCCCTTTTTCCGGAGATTGAAAAACTGGTCACCGTGTTCAAAGTTACTCGACTCCGACTCTCACGCGAAAAAACTTACGCCCTCGTCACCCGCGGAGGACGATGTATCGACGACATTATGGAAATTCAAGTGGCTGGTCAACGTTGTCGGGCGGCCGTACACAATGCGCTCCATGATACAAAATTTTAGTGCCTCCTCTCCAACTGCCGATAGGCGGTAACGGCCCCGTAAGTCGCTACGAAGTACGGCACGGCGTAGGTCAAGCCGAGCTTGAGACCGTCGATGTCTGCGCTGCCCCAGAGCGCGTCGCCCTGGTTGATCAGATTGAGGATCGTCCCGACGACGAGGGCGACCATGAACGATCGTCGGGGCACGCCATGGCCCAGCGCGAGCGTTGCCCAGGATTCGGGGTCCTTGGCAGTAGGCGGAGTTGACATGGCATGTGTCTCTAGGAGTTGGTGCCAAATCTGAGCGTGTAAACGATTAGAATTCCGGCGGTTCGACGCCGCTTTGGGTGAGCTGGTCGACAAGGGCGTGCTTGAGCCGGTTCAGCCCCGCTGCGTCTTCGGATTCGCAGCGGGCGACCAGCACCGGTTGCGTGTTCGAGGCGCGCAATAGCCACCAACCGTCTGCTGTCGTCACACGCACGCCGTCGATGTCATTGACGTTGGCGCCGTCCTGCGCCAGTCGTTCGCGGACCTCGTCGATAACGGCAAATTTTCGCTCGTCCGCACAATCGAAGCGTAGCTCGGGCGTGTTGACCGTCGCCGGCAGCCGATTGCGCATGTCCGCAAGGCTGTCCGAGCCGCTCGCCACGATATCCAGCAAGCGGACGGCGGCGTAGAGCGCGTCGTCAAACCCGTAATAGCGATCGGCGAAGAATATATGACCGCTCATCTCGCCCGCCAGCGGCGCGCCGGTTTCCGCCATCTTTTGTTTGATCAGCGAATGCCCGGTGCGCCACATCAGAGAATTGCCGCCAAGCCTTTCGATTTCATCGAACAGCGTCTTGCTGGCTTTGACGTCGGCAATGATGGTCGCTCCGGGCTGTCGCGAAAGTAGCTCGGCGGCGAAGATCGCCATGAGCTGATCACCCCACAGGATTTGCCCGGTGGAGTCGACAACACCGATCCGGTCGCCATCGCCGTCGAACGCGATGCCCGCGTCGCACTTGTGAACCGCAACGGTTTCGATGATTTGCGCGAGGTTCTCGGGCTGGGTGGGGTCTGGATGGTGTACGGGAAACGTGCCGTCGATAGTTTCGTTGAGCAGGATGTGCTCGCCCGGAAGCCGCGCAGTCAGCGCGACGAGTGCATCGCCCGTTGCCCCGTTACCCGCATCCCATGCAACGCGTAGCCCGGCGGACACGTCGTAGGCTGCGACCAGCCGGTCAACATAATTGCCGAATACCGAGCTGTGAGTGCCTCGGCCAGGTTGCTGACCGGGTTCGAGCGGTGCAGCTGCAATGGAGCCCAGTTCCTGAATTTGCGCGCCAAAGAACGGATTGGCGCCCAGCATGAACTTGAATCCGTTGTAGTCAGGGGGGTTATGGGAACCGGTCACCATGATACCGCCGTCGGCCTTGAGCTCGTGGACCGCAAAATAGAGCATCGGAGTCGGACCCAACCCAACACGAAGCGTATCGACCCCTGCCGTGCTCAATCCTGTGACGAGGGCCTGTTCCATGTCCGGGGAACTCAAACGACCGTCGAAGCCAATGCAAACTTGGGGGCGCCCGAGTTCATTTATTTGCCGCGCGACGACGAGTCCAAAGGCGTGGCCAATGGCCTCGGCGTCTTGGGTCGTCAGACTTTGCCCGACCACGCCCCGGATATCGTATTCACGAAGGATGGTTGGATCGAGGCGGTGCGGTGCGGCCATCGGGATTCTTTCAGGCGGGACCAATTCAAAGCGGATCACGGCGTTCTAGCCCGTTGCACAGGCCTTCGGCAAGGGGCTGTGGTCGTAGTGCCGCCGCCGCGGATAGGCTAGGCTGGCGCTCCGAACCACGGACGACAGCGGGGGACGGTGAAAATAACGATCGACGATGCAAAGGCGGCCGCTGAAAGCCTGCTTGGAGCCCGCGTGGACCGCGTCGAACGGCCCGGCGGCGGTTCGCGGCGGTCGATTCGTCTCATTTTCGGCGACCGCAGCGTGATCGTAACGCGCCGGAAGCTGGCTGGCCGGGCCGAGTTGGAATCCCAGGTACTCCGGCTGCCGTCGAGCTTTATCGCCGGGCGCTCGACCTCGAAGGCGAGTGCTACGCCGCACTGGTCAACCTCGCCAACATTCTCGATCAGGGTGGCGAGTCGAACGAGGCAGCGGCGCTCTACCAGACCGCTATCGCAACCCGCGAGGCGCCCGTCGAGGCGTTGGTCAATTTCGGCAACCTGCTCACGAAGCAGGGCCGTCTCAAGGAGGCTGTGGCCTGTTACGAGCACGCGCTCAGCCTCAATCCAAAGAACGCCATCGTCCACAATAACCTCGCCAACTTGTTGAAAAACAAAGGAGAAATTGAGCAGGCGCTGGGTCATTACAGGCGCGCATGCGAGCTCGATCCGGGCTTTCCCATCGCAGCCAGCAATCTCATCTTCGCCATGAACTACGACGGGCGCACCGATGGCGCGAGCCTGTTCGACGCGCACAAGGCATGGGCCGCGCGCTGGGCCGATCCGCTGACCCCGGAGGAGCAACCCCACGCTAACGATCCATCCCCCGACCGGCGCTTGCGCGTCGGCTACCTCTCGCCCGATTTCTGGGCCCATTCGGTCGCCTATTTCATGGCGCCGCTGCTCGAGCATCACGACCGGGAGCAAGTCGAGTTGTTTTGCTACGCCAACGCGCGCAACGCCGACGCCATGACCGAACGGCTCCAGGGGGTTGCCGATCACTGGCGCGAAATCCGCCCGCTCACCGACGATCAGGTGGCAGGCATGGCGCGCACCGATGGCATCGACATCCTTGTCGATCTTGCAGGCCACACGGCGGGCAACCGGCTCGCCGTGTTCGCCCGCAAGCCCGCGCCGGTGCAGGTTGCCTATCTGGGCTACCCCGCGACCACCGGCATGCGCGCCATGGATTATCGCTTGACCGACGGGTTCGCCGATCCCGAGGGCATCGCCGACGCTTGGCACACCGAAGAGCTTGTACGCCTGCCCCGGGGTTTTCACTGCTTCAGCGCGCCTGTCGATTGCCCGGCGCCCGACGCTTTGCCGGCACGCGGCGTCGGGCACGTCACCTTCGGCTCGTTCAACAATCTCGGCAAGGTGGGTGACGAGACCATCGCGCTCTGGGCGGCGGTGCTTGTCGCGGTTCCCGATGCCGGCTTTATCGTGAAGAGCCAGGCGCTGGCGGATCCTGGCACCCGTTCCGATCTGGGGGCGAGATTCGAAGCCCGCGGCGTCGATCCCGCACGGCTTGAGATGCACGGTCGGATTCCGGGCCAGTCGGCCCATCTCGAACTGTACAACCGGGTCGATATCGGGCTCGACACCTTTCCCTATAACGGCGCCACCACGAGCTGCGAGGCGCTCTGGATGGGGGTGCCGATGGTCAGCCGGGCGGGCGCCATCCACGCTGCCCGCGTCGGGCTGAGCCTGCTGTCCAATCTCGATCTGGCCGAGCTTGTGGCAGAGAGCGCAGAGGAGTTCGTTGCGATTGCCAGTGGTCTCGCGGGCGATCTCGATCGGCTGGAGCGCTTGCGGAGCGGGATGCGCGAGCGCATGACGGCAGCCCCGATCACCGACGGTGCCGGCCTTGCCCGGGCCATCGAAGAGGCCTGCCGGGTGATGTGGCGGCGCTGGTGCGACGTGCGGAGCAGCTAGGCGATCATTCCGAGACGCGTTGCGAGGCGTGCATCGCGGGCGCCAGGATCGGCACCACGAGGTCGTGGATCCTCTGGTCGCCGGCCGCGACGATCCAGCCGCCCATGTCGGGTCGCTCGCCGTCCCAGGTCGTGACCACGCCGCCCGCCCCCTCGATAATCGGGATCAGCGCCTGGATGTCGTGGGGGTAGAGCCCCGCCTCGATCACCAGGTCGATCCGGCCCAGCGCGAGTAGGCAGTAGTTGTAGCAATCGCCTGTGTACATGGTGAGCATGGTGCGCTCGGCAATCTCGTTCACCGCGTCCTGCTCCGGCGGGGTACGAAACAGCCAGGGGCCGGAAAACGCCAGGATCGCGCTGTCAAGGTTTGGGCAGGGCCGCGTCGCCATCCGCTCGTCGCCGTAAAAACTGCCAGCGGGCGAGGCCGCGAAGCGCTCTCTCGTGATCGGCTGGTTCATGATCCCGACCCTCACCGTGTCCCGGTGGTTGAGGCCGATCAGGGTGCCGAAGGTCGGATAGCCGACCACGAATGAGCGTGTCCCGTCGATCGGGTCGAGCGCCCAGTAAAACTCCGCGTCGGTGCCGTCGTAGCCCAGCTCCTCGCCCATGATGCCGTGCTCGGGATAGGTCTCCTCGATCATCGCGCGCATGGCCCGTTCGGAGGCCAGGTCCGCCGCCGTCACCGGCGAGTAATATTCGTTGGCGTGCGCCTTGTCGGTCGCCGGCAGCGGCGTGCGGAACAGCGGGCGGATTTGCTCTGCCGAGGCGTCGGCCAGGCGGTGGGCGAAGGCGAGATATTCGGCGTAATCGTCGGCCATGCTGCAAATCTCCCGGTTCAGCCGTTGTTGCGCGCGGCCGCATCCTGCAAAAGGGGCAACACCTGTTCGTGCAGCCGCGGGTCGCCCGCCGCGACGACCAGATCTCCCATCGACGGGTCGCCCCCCGCCCAGGTGGTGATTACGCCGCCAGCCTGCTCGACGATGGGGATTAGCGCCTGGATGTCGTAGGGGTAGATTTTCGATTCGACGATCAGGTCCATCCGCCCCATGGCGAGCATGCAGTAATTGTAACAGTCGCCGGTGTTCATGGTCAGCATGCAGCGGTCCGAGATCGCCTTGATGACCTCCTTCTCTGCCTCCGTCGTGAAGATCCAGGGGCCGGAAAAGCCCAGGATTGCGCTCTCGAGGCTGGCGCAGGGGCGCGTCCTCAGCCGTTGCTCGCCGAAGAACGCGCCGTCGGGGCTGCCGACAAAGCGCTCGTTCGTGATTGGCTGGTTCATGATGCCGATTTCCACCGTGCCCCGGTGATTGAGCCCGATCAGGGTGCCGAAGGTGGGATAGCCCACGACAAACGATTTGGTGCCGTCGATGGGGTCGAGGCACCAGTAATATTCGGCGTCGAGCCGTTGGCGTCCCTGCTCCTCGCCCAGGATGCCGTGTTCGGGATAGGTCGCTGTGATCAGTTCGCGCATGGCTTCTTCCGCCGCCCGGTCGGCCTGGGTGACGGGCTCGTAATAGCCGTCGGGCTTGCTCTTATCGATCGCCTCGATGGGCGCGCGGAAGAGCGGGCGGATCGCGTCTCCCGAGGCGTCGGCCAGGCGGTGGGCGAAAGCCAGCAGCTCGTGGTGATCGGTCAAGAGACAGGATCCCCGAAACGGTGAAGCGGGGCTCAGCATAGGCGAGGAGGGCGCCTCCGGCCATCCCCGATCGGCCGCACTGCGACCGTCAACCGCCGATGGGACCGCCGCTTTGGCGCGTGATTGCCAGCACCCCGGGGCGTGGCGGCGTATCCGGGTCGAAGTCCGGCCAGCCGTTCAACACTGCACGGATCGGTATGCGTGCGCCGGGATGCTGGATCGCGAGAAACAGCGTTGTCTCGTCGGGCGTAAAACAGGGTCCACAGACCTCGGCGCCCGCCGGCGCGCGGAAGAAGTGGCGCGCCTGCGCCCGGTCCGGGCCTGACGTCTCGCAAGCGAACAGCCCGTCGGCGACACCTGCGGTTTTAGGCGCGCCGTCGGTAGCGATCCACAGACGGCCACGGTAATCAAAGGCTAGATTGTCGGGATTGACGAACCATCCCGCTTCGTCGGCTGCCATGGACGTGTCGGCGCCCGCGTCAACGGCGGGTTGGCCGGCGAGCAGCAGTAGTTCCCAGCTAAACACGTCCGCCGCGTGGTTCGACGCTCCGTCCGGTCCCTCGGGCGGGATGAGCTCGAGGATATGGCCCGCCGGGTTGGGTCCGCGGGGATTCGTTGGATCGGTTTCGCCCGCGCCG
Organism: Alphaproteobacteria bacterium; assembly: GCA_965249645.1. Lineage (GTDB taxonomy): Bacteria > Pseudomonadota > Alphaproteobacteria > UBA828 > JAPUJA01 > CAVOEB01. The sequence goes on along the minus strand of CBDFML010000012.1, from coordinate 1,560,477 downwards.
CGCATCCTGTTACCGGTGAGCGCGAGATAGACCCGCCCGGTAACCGGGTCGACCTCAATATCCTCGGGCCGGTCCATGGGCGTAGCGCCGAGCAGGTCGGCGGCGCGGCGTGCTTCGATCAGCACGTCGGCCTGGCTTGCAAAGCCGTTGGCGATGGTCAGGGGCCCTTCGCCCCAGACCAGTGGCAGCCAGCTCACGTTGCCCGTGGCGTGAAAGCGTGCGACCGACAGAGTGCCGTTGTCCAACAGGTCGCGGTTGCGCTGCGGCTGGTCGGGTTCGATCCGCTGCTCGCTGACGAAGCGGTAGACATATTCGAAAATCCGGTCGTCGCCTGAATAGACTACCGCTCGCCCGTCCCGGTTCAGCACCGTGCTCGCGCCTTCGTGGGCGAAACGGCCAAGTGCGGTCCGCTTTTTCGGCTGCGCTTCCACGTTGTATGGATCGACCTCGACCACCCAGCCGAAGCGGTTGGGCTCGTTGGGCTCGTCCTCTACGTCGAAGCGGGCGTCGAAGAGCGACCAACGAAGGTACGGCTTTGCGGCGATCCGGTAGCGGGCGTGGTTCGCCGCTTCGCTCGTGCGCGCCGGATTGCCGGAGAAGTAGCCGTGGAAATTCTCCTCCGCCGAGAGCACCGTGCCCCACGGCGTCACCCCGCCGGCGCAGTTATTCAGCGTGCCTATCACGCGACGGCCGCCAGGGTCGCCGCTGGTGGCCAGCCGCGCATCGCCCGCTGCCGGTCCGGTCAGCTCGAAGACGGTGTGGTTTGTTGTCAGGCGCCGTGCGTACCCGCTCGGTCGCACTACCTGCCAGGCCGGGCCGTCGCGACGGACTTCGACGATGCTGAGCCCGTGGGCCGCCATCTCGATCTGAACCTGCTCGGCCGCTGGCCGGGCCCGGTCGTAGGCGGGAAACATCATTACTGGGTTGACGGATTCGTGGTTTACCACGAGCAACCCGTGGTCCGATGTGTCCGAGCCGCGCGGCAGGCTGAAGAAGGCGAGGAAGTCATTGTTGAAGCCGAATTGAAGGGCTTGCGCGGCCGCGCTCTGGTCGCGATAGCGCCACTTGGGGGCGTCGCTCGCCACGGCATCGCCCCACGCGATCAGCTGCAACGCGTCAAATCCCGGCGGCACGTGGTGGTGGTCGTCGAGGCCATGGGATACGTCGGTGAAATCAAAGCCGCCGGTTTCCGCCGTGCTGGCCCCGCACAAGTTGCTCCCCGGCAGCAACGCGAGGCCGACGCCACCCGCCGTGACGCGCCCCAACCCGCTTAAGGCGCCGCGCCGGCTCAATCGGGCGGCCAGCACATCGGCGAAGGGCGCGGCGAGCGAGTGGACCGGCGCGGTCATGGCCGTGTGGTCATAGCTGCGTGCGCACTCCTAGACCGTGCTCATGCCAGCGCAGACGTTGATCGCCTGGCCCGTGATGTGTTTGCCGCCGTTGCCCGCCAGAAACAGGGCGCAGTCTGCGATATCCTGAGGCGACTGAATGACGCCCATCATGTTCGAACTCATGGACTCCTTGAAAACCTCGTCGTAGTTGCGTTTCTGGTCGCTGGCGAGTTCTTCATGGATCTCGACTGCCATCTTGGTGTCGATCCAGCCCGGGCAGACGCTGTTAACGGTGATGCCCTTGGAGCCGACCTCGCGGGCCAGACATTTGGCAAACAGGATGATTCCCGCCTTCGACGCATTGTAGGCGCAAGACGTCTCTTCCGCCTCCTTGCCACTGGTCGACGAGATGTAGAGCAAGCGCCCGCCGGTGCCTTGTTCGATCATCGCGGGCAACAGTGCCTTGGTGACCAGGAAGCAGGCGGTCATGTTGACGTCCAGCGTCGCGTCCCACATCTCCTCCTCGGTGTCGACGAGCGGGGCGAGCCTGCAGACCCCCGCGTTGTTCATCACGATGTCGATACCGCCCAGTTTCTCAAGCGTCTCGGCGCACATCGCCTTGATTTCGTCGCGGTTGCGCATGTCGGCGGTCACAGGTATTGCCGTGCCGCCGGCGGACTCGATGGCGGCGAGGGTGTCGCCGAGGCGATCGAGGGAACGCCCGTGGACGGCCACGCTCGCGCCTGCGGCGGCATAGGTTTCGGCAATGCTGCGGCCAATGCCGCTGTTGGCACCGGTCACGAGGGCGCGTTTGCCTGCTAGGTCTTCAGTCATGATCTGATCTCCCGTGCTTGTCGCGTGCCCGACCTCCTTGCGAGGTCCGGTCGGCACAAGTCTGGGGTGCGGGACCGCAACGCGTCAACTGGTGGTGTCGGGTCCGACAAAGATCCGATGATTTAGAGGGCCGTGATGTAGGCGCCGTGCATGCCGCCGTCGACCAGGAAGGCCGAGGCCGTGATGTATGAGGAATCCGGGCTGGCCAGGAACAAGGCCGCACTGGCGATTTCCTCGGCCTCGCCGAAACGGCCCATGGGCAAATGCACGAGACGGCGCTCACGTTTTTCGTCGGTGTCGAGGATGCCCATCAGCATCTCGGTACGCATCGGCCCGGGACAGATTGCGTTGGCGCGGATGTTTTGCTTGCCGTGGGCGATGGCGATCTCACGGGTGAATGCGAGGATTCCGCCCTTGCTCGCGGTGTAGGCGACGCTTGGATTTCCCGAGCCCATCACGGCGGCTGCCGACGCGGTGTTGATGATCGATCCGCCGCCGTTTTTCAGGAGGACGGGTATGCCGTACTTGCAGCCGAGAAAAACGCTCTTGAGGTTCACGGTCATCGTCTCGTCCCAGACGTCTTCCGGGGTCTCGATGGCACCGCTATCGTCAGCGTGAATGATGCCGGCATTGTTGAACAGGATGTCGAGCCGTCCGAACTGGGAATGCGCAGCTTCGATCATCGCGGCGCAATCCGCTGCTTGCGATACGTCGCCCGGTACGGCGATGGCGTGCCCGTCCGCGTAATTGACCGCGGTAACCACCTCTTGCAGCCGTTCTTCGTCGCGGTCAACCGCGATGATCCGGGCGCCTTCGCGGCCGAACAGCAAAGCGCTCGCGCGCCCGATACCCGCTGCCGCGCCCGTTATGACTGCCACTTTGTTTGCCAGCCGCATGCTCGGAGCCTAGCGCTCCTGCGTTGGGCTGAAAAGGGGGGTAAAGCGAGTACTGGCGGGCGTTCTGCCCGACCGTCAGGAATCCCGGGCGGCGGCCTCGCGGGCGCGTTCTTCGCGCTCGGCCTTCAACGTCTCGATGCGCCGCTGGCGCTTTTCCTCCGCGGCGCGTCTTCGCTCGTCGTTCCACGCCTTGATCACCTTCTTGCGGTAGGGCTTGGCGTATTTAGGCGTAGTCGAATGATAGAGCGCCACCGCCCCGGCCCAGGACCGCTTTGCCGCGTAGAGGTCGACGAGAAAGCCTGCCGCGTAGGCGACGTTGCTCGTCGGATCGAAGGCGGCGTCGAGGTCGGGGAAGGCGTTGGAATGGTAATACAGATTGACCTGCATGCAGCCGACGTCGATGTTGCGCACGCCCAAAGCGCGCAGCCGTTCGACCTCGGCGGCTGCTTGCGCGGCGGTGGTAAAATAGTACCCCTTGCCTTGCGCGTAGACCGTCCAGGGCCAGGGCACCACGCGCTGGGCCGCTTCGTCCCACCGGCCCGTCTCGACCAGGGCGACCGCCATCAGAAGCTGGCTCGGGATGTCGTAACCGCTCTCGGCGCCCGCGATGGCGTCGCGGCACAGGGCGGAATCTTCCATCGCGGCCCGGGCCGGCACTGCCGCAAGCGGCGCCAACAGGGCGAGAAGCGCAAACACGATGATCGAACGAATTCCAAACGGCAGGCGCAGCAAAGGCGTTATCCCGGGGACGAAAGAACGAGCTCCGACATCTAGCATGCAATGCGCATGCCAGAGGGGGCTTTGCCTGAACGCCGCTTTTCGCCCGCCCGATTTCATGAATCGGTCTGCGGAATATCGTCAGTATTTTATTGTATTTCAGCTATTTAGATTGCGTCGAAGCACGCTAGTTTGCAAAACTCCGGCGCTGCGTAACGGACGCCCGCGTTTGCGCGACGTTTTCGCCCTCCACGGGCGTTTCCTCCCTGCACTTTTAGCCGCGTCGGTTTATTCCAGCGCGGATTATCTTTATGTCAGGCGAGTTGCGAGGAGCGGTGAGGTCTCAGTCGAGCAGCTCGTCGCGCTCGATCGCGCCCAGCGCCTCGATAAAGCGGGCGAGATCGGCACGCAGCCGGGCAAGGCCCGGGCTCCGCGTCATGCGCCGTTCGTCCATGTAGAGCGCCCGGTTGATTTCGATCTGCAGGACGTGCACGCCCATTTCGGGACGGCCGTAATTTGTCGTGATGAAGGCGCCCGCATAGGGCCTGTTGCGCGCGACCCGATAGCCCATTCCGCTCAAGGTGGCTTCGACGTGATCGGTCAGCCCGAGGGCGCAGGAGGTGCCGAATCGGTCGCCCAGCACCATGTCGGGCCGGGCCTGGGGATTGGTTGTTCGCCCGCGGGGTTCGTCGGCTGAGGGCATGGAATGGCAATCGATCACCACCGCGACGCCGAACCGGCTGAGCGTCGCCTGGATCAGCGCGCGCAGCGTGTCGTGATAAGGCACATAGAGGCTGCGAATACGATCCTCCGCCAGATCGAAGGGCAGTTTGTCCCGATAGATCTCGGCGCCGCCCGCGACCGCGCGGGCGATGGTGCCGAAGCCGTTGCGTGCCCGAGCCGAGCCGGTGTTGACGAAGCCGGGCAGGGGGCCGTCGAACATGCCGGGGTCAAGCTCCCAGGGTTCCCGGTTGGGGTCGAGATAGGCGCGCGGATAAAGTGCATGGATCAGCGGTGCGCCCGCGTCGGGGGCGTCGGCGAAAAGCTCATCGACGAAGCTGTCTTCAGAGCGGCGCAAGGTCAGCGGATCGAGCTGCGAGGCCGTGAGGAAATCGGCGTCGTAGGCGCGTCCGCTGTGGGGCGAGGAGAAGATCACCGGGGCGCCTTGTGTAACGGGCGTGCGCACCTCGATGGGGGCGTGCAGGACCGGCGCGGGTTGCAAAGCGTGCATAGTCATCCCTCCCGTGTAGCGGAATCCGCGGGTTCTGTCATCCGGCGCTGTTGAAACGCGCGGCACAGCATCGCCCAACACTTTGACTTCATTGCTTTTAAGCGGTTGTTAAGGGGTCCGCGTCATTGTCGGCACACGGTAACCCGAAGCTTGGGGCGAGACGGTCGATGGCCCGGATTCTCTTGGCAGAAGACGACGAATCACTGCGCATCTTCCTGACGCGCTCGCTGGAGCGTGTCGGGCACGAGGTGGAGGCAGTGGGCGATGGTTTCGAGGCCCTGCCCTTCATCGCGCACCGCGAGCTCGATCTGCTCGTCACCGACATCGTCATGCCCGGCATGGACGGAATCGAACTCGCGCGCCGGGCCAACATCGAGATCCCTGATCTCAGGGTCATCTTTATCACTGGCTTTGCCGCCGTGGCGCTGCGCAACCGCGCTGTGGCCAACAGCAATGCGAAGATCCTCTCCAAGCCCTTTCATCTGCGCGAGCTGGTCGAGGAAGTCGATCGCTTTCTCGCCGCCTGAGGGTCTTGCCAGCTGCATCCCGGGGTGCTAAAGCCCCAATCCCGACCTATAGTTTTAGCCTCAGGAATGGGCGCATAGCTCAGCGGGAGAGCACTACGTTGACATCGTAGGGGTCGCTGGTTCAATCCCAGCTGCGCCCACCATTCCCTGATTTCTTCTGCCTTCGTCTGCCTGCGCGAGGGGGCTAATCTGCACTCATGCACAGCGCCATTACATCTTTGCCATTTATGTAAATCGGGCGTTTCGCTACAGTCCGCAGAACCCGCAAGCCATCATCCCCCAGAAAGAGGTCCGCCATGCCCCGCGACGGCAACGCCTATCTCGACAAAATCCGTGGCGACGGCCGCGACATCCGCATCTTCGGCCAGAAGGTTGCCGAACCCCTCGACCATGCGGCCTTCACCAACACCTTCGCCTCCTACGCGGCGATGTACGACTTTCAGTGCGCCCCTGAAAACCTCGAGCTGATGACTGCCCCGTCGCCGGACACGGGCGAGCGGGTCAACCGCGCCTGGTCGATGCCGCGCTCCTACGACGAGCTGGTCGAGCGCCGGCGCGCCATCGAGGCCTGGTGCGCGCTCCATTACGGCTTCATGGGGCGGACCCCGGACCATGTCGCCTCGTCCCTGGTCGGGCTCAACATGGGGATGAAGCTGTTCGAGGAATACGATCCCAAGCGTGCCGGCGCGCTGGCCGATTATTTCCGCTTTGCCCGGGACAACGATCTCTTCATCACCTACACCATCATCAACCCCCAGGCCGACAAGTCGAAAGCCGCTCACGAGCAGGTCGATGAGTTTCTGACCATGCGGGTCATGGACGAGGACGCGCAGGGAATCACAGTCAAGGGCGCGAAGATGCTGGGCACCAGCAGCGTCATGGCCGACGAGGTCTGGGTTTCTTGCATCCAGCCGCTGCAGCCGGGCGACGAGCCCTATGCCGTCTCCTGCTTCGTGCCCATGAACGCCCCGGGCCTGCGCATCCTCTCGCGCAAGTCCTACGAGCAGAGCGCCCATTCGCGCTTCGACAATCCGCTCTCCTCCGTACTCGACGAGAACGACGCGGTGCTCTATTTCGACGAGGTCAGGATCCCGTGGGAGCGGGTTATCGTCGACCGCGACGTCGCCATGGTGCGCCGCCAGTTCGACGACACGCCGTGTTACGTCTACGAGGAGTACCAGGCGGTCGTTCGCCTCATGGTAAAGCTGCGTTTCCTGACTGGCATCGCACGGCGCATCACCGAGGTCAACGGCACCACGCGGATCCCGGCAGTGGGCGAGATTTTGGGCGAAGTCTCGTCCCAGGCGGCCATGATCGACGCCTTCGTTCACGCCGCCGAGGCCAAGGGAGAGCACACGCCCGAGGGCTGGTTCGCACCCGACCTCAACATGGTCTGCTCGGCCCAGGTGATCGGTCAGCGGCTCTATCCCCGGCTGATGACCGAGCTGCGCAATCTCGCGGGCGGCGGCATGATTATGCTGCCCGCAGGCATCGAGGATTTCACCGACGAAGAGCAGGCCGGCTGGATCTTCAAGACCCAGAAGTCGCCTGCCGTCGAACCGTTCGACCGGGTCAAGTTCTTCAAGCTGGCGTGGGATGCGGTAGGCTCCGAGTTCGGCTCGCGCCACACCCAGTACGAGATGTTCTACGCCGGGCCCACCTTCGTGCTGCGCGGCCACGCCAACCACACCTACGACTGGAAGCGCTCGACCGACATGGTCGACCGCCTGCTGGATTCCTACAGCCTCGAGGACGAGTTGGCAAAGCTGCAAGCTACGATGTAGGAACTGGCGCGAAATCCAGCCTGTCGTTCGGTGGATTTCGCAAGCCCGCAAGCGCGGGCTGCCGCTTACGTGGCGTGAGCCTTAGTGGCGACTGGACGCCGGTTCGTTTTGCGGAGCAAAGCGAGCCGGATAAATGGCTAACCCTGAGTGTGGTGATCCCAGACCGGAACGTCCAGCGGCCTGGGCGGCGGCGCGCCCAGGATCATGTCCGCCAGCTTTTCGGCCATCATGATGGTCGGCGCATTGAGGTTTCCGCTCACGATCGACGGCACGATCGAGGCGTCGATCACGCGTAATCCCTCGATGCCGTGGACGCGAGCCTTTGCATCGACCACCGCCATCTTGTCCGTGCCCATCTTGCAGGTGCCGCAGGGGTGATAGACCGTGCCCGCGTTGTTGCGGATATACTCGTCGATCTCGGCGTCGGTTTTGACATCCTTGCCCGGCGAGAGCTCCTCGCCGCGCAGGCCGTCATAGGCCTTCTGCGCGAAAATCTCGCGGGTTGCCTTGAAGGTGCGGCGGAAATCGATCCGGTCGCGCTCGGTCTGCAGATTGTTCGGGTCGATCACGGGCGCCTGGGCCGGATCGGCGGAACGCAGCCTGAGCCAGCCACGGCTGGTCGCGCGGAGCGTCCCGGCTTCCGCCTGAAAGCTGTGGGCCTTGACGAAGTCGTTGTTGCCGTAATCGTAGCCGATCGGCATGTAGTGGTACTCGACGTCCGGGTGGGTCACGTCGTCGCCCACGCGGATGAAACCCGTGACCTCGAAATGGTTCGACGCGCAGAGCCCTTTCTTGAACAGGATCCACTCGATGCCGAGGCGCAGCTTGTTGTGGGGCTTGAGCCAGTTGTGCAGCGAGATCGGCTTGAGGCAGGCGTGCTGGATGAAGATTTCCAGGTGGTCGTGGAGGTTTTCGCCGACCCCGGGCAGGTCGATCTTGACCTCGATGCCGTGTTCCCTGAGCTGGGCCTCGGGGCCGATGCCCGAGAGCATCAGAAGCTGGGGTGAATTGGTCACTCCGCAGCTTATGATCATCTCTTGCTCGGCGCTGGCGTCGAGCACCTGATTGCCTTTCGCGAAGCGTACACCGGTGGCCCGGTTGCCCTCGGTGTTGATGGCCAGCGTATGGGCGTGAGTGAGCACCGTCAGATTCGGGCGCGTCATGGCCGGGCGTAAGTAACCCCGCGCCGTGCCGCAGCGCTCGCCGCCGGAAATCGTCGTGTCCATCCGGCCGAAGCCTTCCTGGCGGTAGCCATTGACGTCGTCGGTCGCCCCCCAGCCGGCTTGGATTCCCGCCTCGACAAAGGCGTCGACTGTGGCAAAGCCGCTGTCCACCCGGCCGACCTTGAGCGGCCCGTCGCCGCCGCGGTAATCGTCCGCGCCGAGCTCGTGGCACTGAGCGCGCTTGAAGTAGGGCAGGCAGTGCCGGTAGCGCCAATGCTCCGCGCCCGTCTCCTCCGCCCAGCGGTCGTAGTCGTAGGCGTGGCCGCGCATATAGACCATGCCGTTGATCGCCGACGAGCCGCCTAGCACTTTGCCCCGCGGCACCGGGATGCGCCGCCCGTTGAGATGCTCCTGCGGCTCGGTCTGGTAGCACCAGCTGTAGCGCGGGCTGTTCGCGGTCTCGCCCACCATCGCGGGCATGCGAAGCATCAGCCCGTTGTCGCCCGAGCCCGCTTCGAGCACGAGCACGCGGTTGTCGGGGTCGGCGGAAAGCCGGTTCGCGAGCACGCAGCCCGCCGAGCCCGCGCCGACGATGATGTAGTCGTAAACCCTGTGTCCTTCTGTCATGGCGCGATCAAAGCCGTTGGTCCGTGGCCTGTCAACGCAAGCCTGCCTGTGTCAGACTGAAGAGACAGGGAGGCAGGCACCATGGCATACGAACTGGCGGTCAAGGACGACTACACCTATCGCTTTTCGCTCGAGACGACGGCACTGATCGTGATCGACATGCAGCGCGATTTCCTGAGTTCCGAGGGCGGCGGCACGGGCCAGAACGACGAGGATTTCGAAGCCGGGCTCGCCATCGTGCCCAACGTCAGGGCGCTCCTCGACGCGGCCCGCGCCGCCGAGCTCCATATCGTCCATACTCGCGAGGGCCACCCGCCTAATCTCTCGACGCTCCACGATATGCGCCGTCTATCGAGCCGGCGCGTCGGCGCCGAGATCGGCAAGGCAGGTGCGCTCGGGCGCAACCTGGTGCGCGGCGAATACGGTCACGACTTCGTCGACGAGCTCCAACCCATCGACGGCGAAGTGGTAATCGACAAACCCGGCTTCTCGGCGTTCTACAACACCGACTTGGAGCGAACCCTGCGCGATTGGGGCGTCACCCACACCATCGTCTGCGGCGTGACCACCGAATGCTGCGTGCAGTCGACCATCCGCAGCGCCATCGACCGGGGCTTCTTCGCGCTCGCGCTCGAGGACTGCTGCGCGTCCTATTACAAGGACATGCACGACGCGACCATGCGCGTCCTGCCCGCGCAGGGCGGCCTGTTCGGCTTCGTCGGCACGTCGAAGGACGTGATTGCGGCGCTCTCAGTGGGCAGCGCGTCCAACGCGGCGGAGTAGAAGAGGGCACTCTACCCCTCCGCCGTCCGATGGTCCCATACCGGCGCGTTCTCCGGCGGCAGCGCCGCCTTGCCCAGGATCATGTCGGCTGCCTTTTCCGCCATCATGATGGTCGGCGCGTTGAGGTTGCCGCTGACGATGCTTGGCATGATCGAGGCGTCCACGACCCGCAGGCCTTCGAGGCCGCGAACACGGCACTTGCCGTCGACCACCGCCATCGCGTCCGAGCCCATCTTGCATGAGCAGGACGGGTGATAGGCGGAGCCTGCGTTCGCGCGGATGAATTCGTCGATCTCTGCGTCGCTCTTCACCTCGGGGCCGGGTTGTAACTCGGCACCGCGATAGCCGTCGAGCGCCTTTTGCGCGAATATCTCACGGGTCACCTTGAGGGTCTTGCGCAGATCGACCCGGTCGCGCTCGGTTGCCAGCAGGTTGGGCTGGATCAGCGGCGGTGACGCGGGATCGGCTGAGCGCAGCTTGATCCAGCCCCTGCTGGTCTCGCGCATGGTGCCCGCATGGGCCTGGAAGCTGTGAGCGTTGACGAAGCGGTCCCGATTGTAGTCGTAGCCGATCGGCAGCAGGTGGTATTGCAGGTCTGGGTGGGTCACGTCGTCCGACAGGCGCAGGAAACCGCCTGCCTCGAAATGGTTCGAGGCGCAGACCCCGCGCTTGAACAATAGCCACTCGAGCCCCGCTTTCATCCGGCCGAGCGGCTTGAGTGCGTCATGGAGTGTCACCGGCTTCGTACAGGCCTGTTGGACGTAAAGCTCCACGTGGTCCTGAAAATTCTCGCCCACGCCGGCCAGGTCGCAGACCACACCGATGCCGTACTCCGCAAGCTGTGCCGCTGGGCCGACGCCCGAGAGCATCAGAAGCTTGGGCGAGTTGATCACGCCACCGTTCAGGATCACCTCGGCCTCGGCCCGGGCGCTGTGCACCGCGCCGTTACGGGCATAGCGCACGCCGGTCGCGCGGCTGCCTTCGAATTCCACCGTTAGCGTCAAGGCGCCGGTCAAAACGGTCAAGTTCGGGCGGTCCATCGCCGGGTGCAGATAGCCCCGCGCGGTGCTCCAGCGCAGGCCCTTGTGGATGGTCTGGTCGAGGCGGCCGAAGCCATCCTGGCGGTAGCCGTTCACGTCGTCGGTTTTCCCGAACCCGGCTTGCGCTCCCGCCTCGATAAAGACGTCAGTGATCGGCAGGCCCGTATCGACGCGGCTGACCTTGAGCGGTCCGTCGCTGCCCCGGTAGTCGTCCGCGCCGAGCTCGTGGCTCTGCGCGCGCTTGAAGTAGGGCAACACATGGGCGTAGGACCAGTGAGCGAGCCCGGGATCCTCGGCCCAACGGTCGTAGTCGTAGGCGTGGCCCCGGATATAGACCATGCCGTTAATTGACGACGAGCCGCCCAGCGCGCGCCCGCGCGTCACCGGAATCCGCCGGTTGTTCATATTTTCCTGCGGCTCGGTCTCATAACCCCAGGAAAAACGCGGGCTGTGGATGACCAACCCGACCGCGCCGGGCATGCGGATGAGCAGGCTGTTGTCCGCCGGCCCGGCTTCGAGCAGCAGCACCCGGATGGCGGGTTCCCTCGAGAGCCGGTTGGCCAGCACGCAGCCCGCCGAGCCCGCGCCCACGATTATGTAGTCGTAGCCGTCCATATCCCCATCAATGGAGGTGGGGTGTCGGGCTGTCAACCGGCGGGCCTTCGGGCGGCAACGATCGCCAAGCCGGTGATCCCATTGGGAAAATTCGGGCTTTCACGGGCTCGATGAATTTTCCCCAATATGGCCTGTGGTACGGGCCAGACGTTTTGGGTCCGAATTTCTTGAATATGGTTCAAACCATGAACTTGGGGGGCGAAATCAGGGGTCAAGATGCAAGATAGCACCGAAATATGGCGATCGAGTCCGAAAAGATCTATTGATTCCAGCAAGATCGACGGCTTGCTTGACAAAATCTCTGTGGTACGGTCCAGTAGTCGCTTACCCGGCATGTTCGGTAATTCTCCGGGCCGCTTTGAAGACCAATAGCAAGAACGTCGGATCAACCCGCACCAGCCGCTTGGAAACCGCGTCGGAAGGGAAACGCCATCCCGCCCGACCACGATCCTAAGGGGAAACGAGATGAGCGAGGAAAAGCTCGAATTTCTTGAACGATCCAGGGAATTTTGGAACCCGGACAAAACCCAGGCGTGGCAGGACATGGGCGTCGATCTGGTCATCGATCGGCGCGAGGGTTACTACCTCTTCGACATGGACGGCCGCCGTCTGATCGACCTTCACCTCAACGGCGGCACATACAATCTCGGCCATCGCCATCCCGAGCTGGTCGAGGTTCTCAAGGCCGGCACCGCGCGCTTCGACATGGGCAACCACCATTTTCCGGCCCTGGCGCGCACCGCGCTGGCCGAGGCGCTGACGCTGTGCGCGCCCATGCCCGACATGAAATACACCGCCTACGGCTCGGGTGGTGCCGAGGCGATCGACATCGCACTCAAGACGGCGCGGAGCGCCGCGAAGAAGCGCAAGATCGTTTCGATCGTCAAGGCCTACCACGGCCACACGGGTTTAGCGGCCCAAACGGGCGACGAGCGATTTACGAAAATTTTCCTCAGCGAGGACACCACGGGCGAATTCGTCCAGGTTCCCTTCAACGACCTGGGCGCCATGGAAGACGCGCTCAAGGGGCGCGACGTGGCGGCAGTGATCATGGAAACGATCCCCGCGACCTACGGCTTTCCAATGCCGCAGGAAGGGTATCTGCCCGGTGTGAAAAAGCTCTGCGAGCGGTATGACGCCTTCTATGTCGCCGACGAGGTCCAGACCGGACTTATGCGCTGCGGCGAGATGTGGGGCTGTCAGAAATACGGTGTCGAGCCCGATATCATGGTCACCGGCAAGGGTATCTCCGGCGGCATCTATCCTATCGCCTGCGTGCTGATTTCCGAGAAGTGCGGCAGCTGGCTGCACGAGGATGGCTTCGCGCATATGTCGACCATGGGCGGCGCGGAGCTGGGCTGCGTCGTGGCGATGAAAGTGCTCGAGATCCTGCAGCGGCGCGAAGTGCGCTCCATGGTGCACTACATTTCCGATTATCTTCGCGCTGGGCTTGACCGGATCATGGAGGTTTACCCCGATTTTTTCATCGGGATTCGTCAGCACGGCCTGGTCATGGGGCTTGAGTTCAACCACGAAGAGGGCGCGAAGCCCGTGATGAAGCATCTCTACAACAACGGTGTCTGGGCTATTTTCTCCACCCTCGATCCCCGTGTGTTGCAGTTCAAGCCCGGTGTGTTGCTGACCCAGGCCGATGCCGAAGACCTGCTTCGCCGGGTCGAAATCGCAATCGGCCTGGCGCGCGAAGAGGTGATGGGCGACCGGTGGAGGATGCTGTGATGGAACCGCAAGTTCGAACCCTCGTCGATATTTCCGCGACCGAGGCGGCGATGCAGGGCCGTGCCGACATGGTACTGGAGCGCGCGCGCTGGGCGTCGGCCGTGTTTCAGCGTTACGGCCGCGAGGCGACGTTTGCGATCGTCGATGCGGTGGCCTCCGCCGCGCACGAAAGTGCCGAGGAGTTCGGCGAATGGGCGGTGCGAGAGACCGGCTTCGGTGTCGCCGCCCACAAGAAGATCAAGAACGAGATGACGGCGCGCCCGCTGGTCGATTACTTTCGCGATCAGGATTACGTGAACCCGCGCATTGACGAGGAACGCCGGATCGTCGAAATTCCCCGCCCCGCCGGGGTAATCTTTGCGCTGACGCCGTCGACCAATCCCGTCGCGACGCTGAATTTCAAGATACTCATCGCGCTTCTGACACGAAACGCCATCGTGATCAGCCCCCATCCCGCGGCGCGCGAATGCTCCGTGGCTGCGGCGACGCGCCTCGCTGAGGCGGCCGTGGCGGCGGGCGCCCCCGATGGCGTTATCCAGATTATTGAATCCCCCTCGATCCCGATGGTCGAGGCATTCATGGCCTCGCCCAAGACCAATGTCATTCTGGCCACCGGCGGCACGGCCATGGTGCGCGCTGCGTACTCCTCGTCCAATCCCGCCATCGGTGTGGGGCCGGGCAACGCGCCGGTCTTTGTCGACAGCTCGGCCGACATCAACAAGACCGCGGCGCGAATTCTCGAGAGCAAGAGCTTCGACAATTCCATTCTGTGCACCAATGAAAGCGTCCTGATCACACTTCCCGACGTCGAGCGGCGCTTGTGTCAGGCGCTGAAATCCGTCGGCGCCCATATTTGCGACGAGGACGACGTCGAACGGCTTCGCCGCTTCCTGTTCCACGAGGGCGGGTTTAATCTAGAATGCCTCGGGCGCGATGCCACGTGGATCGCCCAGGAATGCGGGATCCGGGTTGGCTCCAGCACGCGGATCCTCGTGGCGCCGATTTCCCAGATCGGCGTCGAGGAGCGGCTCAGCCGCGAGAAGCTTTGTCCGGTTTTGGCCCTGCATGTGGCCAAAAGTCGGGGCCAGGCCATTGCCCAGGCACGTGCCGTTCTGCGCCTCACCGGCGCCGGGCACACGGCGGCGATTCACTGTACGGACGAACAGGTGACCATGGCCTACTCGAATGCGGTCGAGGTCTATCGTGTCGTCGTGAATGCACCCTGCACGCAGGGCGCCGCGGGAATCGGAACCAATCTCGCGCCGACCTTTACCATCGGAACCGGGTATTTCGGCCGCTCGTCAATCGGCGAGAACGTCGGGCCGCAGCATTTGGTGCACTGGACGCGGGTGGCCTACAACTCGGATGCCTCCGAGGGGTTCGGCAATTTCCGCGGTATCGTTCCAAGTTTCGAGGGGCCGCTGCCTGAGGCGCCGTCTGATGGCGTGCCCGGTTCGCCCATGCCGCGCCATATGGCGCCGCCCTCGGGTCCGCCGGTCGAAGGTGCCACCCGTGACGAGCTGCGCCGCCTGATCGCCGAAGAACTGCGCGATTTGTTGAAAAAATAGATCATGGCCGAGCTTCGCTCCTTCATCTTCATCGACCAGCTTCAGCCGCAGACGCTGGCCTATATAGCGACCTGGATGCGGGGCAGCCTGCCGCGCCGGAACATGGCCGCCCAAATTGTCGAGATCGCGCCGGGGCTCGATATCGAGGCGCTGACGGATGTTGCCTTGAAGGGCGCGGACGTGAATGCGGGGCTCCTGGTCGTCGAGCGCCAGTTCGGCACCCTGGAGATTCATTCGAAATCCACCGCGGAAGTTCAAGCCGGCGCGCAGGCCGTCCTCGATGCCCTCGGCGCACGCGCGGACGATGCGGTACCGCCGACGATTTTGACCTCCAAGATCGTCACCCGGGTTGATCACCAGCACGCCTTTTTGATCAATCGCAACACGCTCGGCTCCATGATCCTGGGCGGCGAGAGCCTTTACCTCCTGGAATGCCAGTCGGCCTCCTATGCGATTCTCGCCTGTAACGAGGCAGAGAAGGAGGCCAATATCAAGGTCGTCGACTACCGCATGATCGGGGCCAACGGCCGGCTCTATCTGTCGGGCGACGAGGCCGAGGTGCGCAATGCCCGCGACGCGGCGGAAGCAGCGCTTCGAGTGGCGGGGGCGGGCTAATGGCGGACTTGAGGGCCATGATCCGGCAAATCCTCAGCGAGGAGCTTGCGGCGCTGCGCAAGGAATCTGCGTTCGCGCCCCAGACGCGCGACGAGGTGGTCTCGGTCCGCACGAACGCCGAACTCGCCGCCTTCGTCAAACGGCTTCTGAGCCTGGCGCAGGATTCGCGGCTGCGGGCCGATATTGAGGCCGGGCGTCACGTCTTCAGGCTGGCAACGGGCGGGCAGGCGCCGCTCAAGGCTCACGAACCCTTGACGCCGTCGCCGAGCGCCCGCTCGGGGCCCGTACGCTTCGAAACCGGGCTCATTACGGAAAAAGAGGTCGCCAGCTTGCCCGACGACCTGCGCAGCCTCAGCATCGGAAATGCGGTGCGCTTCACGCCTCTCGCGCGCGACGAATTGCGCCGGCGCGGCGTCAAGATCGAAAGGACGACATCATGATCCGTGGAAGGGTGACGGGCCGGATTTGGTCCACGAAACATGTCGAAACCTTGCCCAACGGGGCGCTGTTGGAAGTCGAGATCGCGGGCGGCGGCAAGCTGGTCGCCTTCGACCCCCTCGGCTGCGCGGAAGGCGAGGCGGTGCTGATTACACAAGGATCGGTCGCCGCGGGATATTTCACTACCGTCAAGGCGCCGGTCGACGCCCTGATCATAGGATCCATCGATGAAGAGGATTGAACGCTCTTGTTCATCCGACCTGTAAGACTTTGCTCAAACTGACCTTCAAGAGGAGTGAACCATGACCAGTCAGGCAATTGGAATGATCGAAACCCGCGGCTATGTTCCCGCACTGGCCGCGGCCGATGCGATGGTAAAGGCCGCGAACGTCGCGATTGTCTCGCGCAATGAAGTGGGCGGCGGGCTCGTCTCGGTCGTCGTGCACGGCGATGTCGGCGCGGTCAAGGCCGCTACCGAAGCCGGTGCGGAGGCGGCAAATCAGATCGGCGAGGTCGTTTCGGTCCATGTGATCCCGCGGCCTCATACGGATCTCGGCAAGCATTTCTCCATCACTTCGTCCAAGTAAGCCCGGGCGGGGGAAGGGCCACCGATGACCGAATTGAGGGTCTATCTGCCGATCCGCGATCTGCAGCCGCAATTCGCCGCCTGGCTCTCCACGCCGATGCGCGCCAGGGGCTATCCACCCTTCGAAGGTCAGCACAGTCTGATTATCGAAGTTGCCCCTGCGCTCGCCATCCACCGCATCGCCGATCTGGCGTTGAAGGAGGCGCCGGACATGGAGCCCGGCATCCTCTTCACGGAACGTCAGTTCGGACTGCTGGAATTGCACTCGAGCGATCCTGG
The DNA here is from genome assembly GCA_965249645.1 of Alphaproteobacteria bacterium. Taxonomy (GTDB): domain Bacteria; phylum Pseudomonadota; class Alphaproteobacteria; order UBA828; family JAPUJA01; genus CAVOEB01. Next base: position 1,543,706 of record CBDFML010000012.1, on the reverse strand, counting down.
TGAGGTTGAGGCCGCCGGAAAGGCGATCCTCAAAGGCATCGGGGCGAAGGCGGCGGACCAGCTTGCGCCGACGATCCTGTTTCACGACATTATCGAGGATCTGAGCGACCAGCATGCGATCATCCTCAACCGCTCGCGCACGGCGTCGATTCTTGTGCCGGGCGTTTCGCTCCTGATTTACGAAATGACGCCGGCTCTCTTTGCCTGCGTCGGCGCCAACGAGGCGGAGCGTGCAGCACCCGATGCGGTGGTCAACGACGTCCAGATGATGGGCGCCTCGGGGCGCATCTTCATGTCGGGGACCCGCGCCGAGATAGAACAGGCGCGCGACGCGATCACGAAGACGCTCAAGGCAGTCAAGGGACGCAAGGCTTAGCCGGCACGCTTCATTCAAGGGTGATCCGTATAGCCGTCGAGGTCACTGGTATCGTCGTCGTTTTCGCGCGCTTGCGGGGCTTCGCCTGGATAGGCGTCCAGCTCGATGACGGTTCTGTCCGGATCCCGGATGAAGATCGCGCGCATGTCCTTGAAGCTCATGCGGCCCGTAATCGCTATGCCGCGTGCGGCAAGAACGGATTCTGCGGCTTCGAGCGAGGCGACCCGCAGAGCCACATGGGTAATGCCGGGATACTTGTCACCGACGTCCATGAGAATGTCTGTCAATGGCGGAGCAAAAAGGGACCACCGTGGCGGTGTAAGAAGGGACCACTTGGCGGCTGCGGGCTTGTCCCCGTAGTCCATGGGAGGGCCCCGCGTGCGACGCGGCGTGCCCTCAACAGGCCGACGCGGCGGCGCGCGCGGGAGGGACCTGTGGGCCCACGGGGTCAAGCGTGGGCTGGGTGGTCGGTTCAGTTCGCCGTCGGGGTTTGACGCCTGCGGCTCTGGTTGAGCCTGTAGCTCTCGCCATTCATCTCGAGGATGTTGACGTGGTGGGTGAGGCGGTCGAGGAGAGCGCCGGTGAGGCGCTCGGAGCCGAACACCTCGGTCCATTCGTCGAAGGGCAGATTGGTGGTGACCAGGGTCGAGCCCCGCTCGTAGCGCTGGCTGAACACCTCGAACAGGAGCTCGGCGCCGGTCTTGGACAGCGGCACGAAGCCGAGTTCGTCGACGATCAGAAGCTTGTAGGTGGCGAGCTTCTTCTGGAACCTCAGCAGCTGCTTGTCATCGCGGGCCTCGATGAGCTCGTGGACCAGTGCGGCGGCGGTGATGAAGCCGACCGAGAGGCCCTTCTGGCAGGCCGCCAGGCCGAGACCGAGGGCGATGTGGGTCTTGCCGCCCGAGCCGGTCGCATGCCAGCCCGAGCCGCACCCGCTCGTGTTCGATGAGCTGCGCGTCGAGAACACCAACCATTGCGGCTACAAGTGTTTCATGTGCCCGCGCGAGAAGCAGACCCGCGATCTGGGCTTCATGGCGACGGAGGATTTTGCGCTGGTGCTCGAACGCCTCGGCGCTCACGAGGGCGCGATCCATCTTCACGGCTTCGGCGAACCGTTGCTCGACCCGGCGCTGATCGACAAGGTCCGTCTCGCAAAGCAGCACGCCCCCGACAGCCTGGTGATGTTCTTCACCACGCTCGGCGTCAAGCTCCGTGACGGCTTCTTCGAGGACCTGGCCGAGGCCGGTATCGGCAACCTCCAGGTCAGTTTTTACGGTTTCAACGAGCGGACTTACGAAAAGGTCGCGGGCGTGAAAACCTTCAAGCGCGCCAAGGCGAACCTCGAAGCCCTCGCGGCCGCACGCACCGCCACCGGCACCGACTTTCGCATCACGCTGCAGACCTGGGACGACGAGGTCTGGCGCACCTGGCCCGACGACGCGAAGGCCGAGCGCGCCCGCTTTTTCGCCTGGACCGACGAACTCGGCGTTGCCCGTCACGAGGTCGGCAACGTGCACAATTACGGCGGCGGGCGCGACTTCAACGAGGCGCCCCAGGAGGGCCTGTGCTCCGTCGCCTGGGGCTTCCGCCGCCGCGTCCTCCAGGTCACCTGGGATCTCGAGGTGATCCCCTGCTGCTTCGACTTCGACGCCAGCGTGAGCTTCGGCAGCCTGCGCACCCAGAGCCTCGCCGAAATCTTCAACGCGGAGCCCTACCGGCGCTTCATCGAGGCTCATCTCGCCAACCGGCTCGACGACTACCCCGTCTGCGTCGGTTGCGAGCGCTGCTTCCAGCCCTGAGAATTCCTTCCGACGGCGTCGTCCAGGCACTGTCGGGAGAATTTTCCTGCAATTCATAGCATTTTAGGAAAATCATTGAGGAATTCGTAGATTAATCTTGCTTTTTCGTTGAAACCGGCGTCTCATAAGAAAAAAACAACGAGAACCGGGAAGAGAACGACGGAGAAATCATGGCCAAAGGCCGGGGTCAGGGGACGAGCGCGGTCAAGCGAGCGGCGTCACCCGCGCGTTCCGGCCGAAAAGCCAAGCGCGATGACCGTCCCGCGCCCTTCGCCGGCCAACTGTCCGCCGTCGACAACCTCAACCGCGAAATCATCCTGCGCCTGATGGACGACGGACGTGCGTCGTTTTCCGAGATCGCGCGCGAGCTGGGCGTCGCCGAGGGCACGGTGCGCCTGCGCGTCGGCCAGATGCAACGCGACAACTACCTGCGCTTCATCGCCGTGGTCAATCCGCTAGCGTTGGGCTACACCGCCTGGGCGATGATCGGGGTCAACCTCTCGCCCGGCACCGATCCCGGTCCGGTTGCCGAGTATTTCCGCGACCGCCCCGAGACCGTCTACGTCATGCGGGTTGCCGGACGCTACGACATGCTGGTCGAGGTCATCTGCAAGACCCCGACAGAGCTGCTCGCGTTCCTCGACACCCACATCCACAGCTGGGACGCTATTGCATCCGTCGAGCCGTTGATCGGCCTCGGCAGTTACAAGAGTCTGCTCAAGTGGGAAGGCCAGCCCGCGGGCGTTGTCGCGGCGCCGGCGGCGGCGTTCAAGGAGACGGGCAAATGACCGGCCCCGGCACCGGCGACGAAATTCGCAAGGTCATGCGCATGCTGCCCAACGGCGTGGCGATGGTGACCTGCTGGCTCGAAGAGCGCCCCTGGGGGCTCACCATCAACACCTTCAACTCGATCTCGATCTATCCGCCCCGGGTGCTGGTCTCGCTCTCGCGCCACACCGCGAGCTACGGGGCGATCGAAAAGGCGGGCTATTTCGGCATCAGCCTGCTGACCGAGAGCCAGATCGATATCGCGCGCTTCGGCTCCGCGCCGGGCGAGCCCAAGTTCATCGAGGGCTTCACTGCCGACCGCCTGCGCGGCTCGGAATCTGCGGCCGCCGCGGCGGCGGGCGAGGGCGACACGGTCAACGCCGTGGGGCCGGAGCATTCGCCCATGGTGCGCAATGCCCACAACCACCTCGACTGCGCCGTCCAGCAGATCGTCTATGGCGGCGACCACGGCCTGATCATCGGCGAGGTGCATTCCGTGCGCGGTGCAGGCGGCCACGGGGTCTCGCCGCTGCTCTATTTCGACGCCCACTACCACGCGCTGGGCGAACGCTTCGAGACCGATGACTGAGCCCGCGAGGCAAACAGGAGAAACGATGGCCAAACAACGGATCATGCCGGCGAAGCACTGGGACTGGAGCATTCCCGTGCCACTCTCCCAGGGCTGGAAGACGGGCAACCTGCTGTTCGTGGGCGGCCAGATCTCGTCCGACGCGAAAGGCCGCACCATCGACGTGGGCGACCTCGCCGCCCAGACCCGCAACTGCATGGAGTTCATCCGCTCTGTGCTCGACGAGGCCGGCGCCGACTTCTCCGACGTGGTCAAGCACAACGTCTATTATTGCTACGACGGTCCCGACGAGGACCTGCTGCCCTTCCTCGACGAGCTCGACGCCGTGCGCCGCGACTACTTCAGCGCGCCCGGCCCGGTTACCACGTCGGTCGGGGTCACGGGCCTTGCCTACGAGGGGCTGCTCATCGAGATCGAGGCGATCGCCGCCATCGGCATCGACAAGCAGCCGATCGTGCCCGAGGACCACTGGTCGTGGCGCGACGGGCGGGAGCCCTACGTCCACGGCTGGAAGGTGGGCGACCTGATTTTCGTCGGCAGCCAGATCTCGGCGGACGCAACCGGCGCCCTGATCGGGGCGGGCGACATCAAGACCCAGACCGCGAACGTCTTCGGCAATCTTCAGAGCGTGCTGCAAGCCGCCGGCGCCGGGATGGGCGACCTGCTGCGCTTCAACACCTATTACCGCCAGCCCGACGCCGCGGACGGCGCCGAGGTCACCGCCTACTGGGAAGACATGACCAGCGTGCGTACCACCTTTTTCGGCGAGACCGGCCCCTCGGGCACGGGCGTGCGGGTCAAAAGCCTGCCCCTTCCCGGTGCGATGATCCAGGTCGAGGGGTTCGCAGTCGTTAATCCGGACAAGCAGCGCCTGATGCCCGAGGGCCACTGGGACTGGTCGATGCCCGTGCCGTTCTCCCAGGGCTGGAAGACAGGCAACGTCGTGTTCTGCGGCGGTCAGATTTCGTCCGATCCGAAAGGGCGCACCGTGGCTCCGGGCGACATTGCGACCCAGACCCGAAACGTCTTCGAATTCATGAACAAGGTGCTGGCGCAAGCCGGCGCGGATTTGAGCGACGTGGTCAAGTTCAACACCTACTACCACTTCCAGGGAGAGGGCCACGACATCACCGAGTTCTGGGAGAAAATGACCGATGTGCGCCTCGAATATTTTCCCGACCCCGGACCGTCGGCCACCGCCGTGCGGGTCGAGGGCTTTGCCTTCGAGGGGCTTCTGATCGAGATCGAGGCGATTGCCGTGATCGACCGGTAACCGCAACGAGAGACGGACAACGACGAGAACCAGACGACGAGAGAGATGGAAATTCCATTGGAAGGAGCAGAGAGATGACAACCGATTTGGGTGTCGAAAAGGTCAAGGAGGTGCTCGCGACGGGCTCCGAGCCCCACCTCTTGAACGGCGAGCAGTACCGCGCAAGCCTCAACGACGGCCGCCGCGTCGTCGACCATAACGGCGACTTCATCGACAACGTGGCAACCCACCCCACGCTCGAGCACACGGTCGACCGGATTGCCGAGCTGCACGACAAGCAGTTTGATCCCAAGACCCGCGACGTGATGACCTATGTCGACGAGAACACCGGCAATCGCAAGGCGATCGGCTGGCAGGTGCCGACCACGAAGGCTCACCTCTACGCCAAGTTCAAGGGCGTCGAGGAGGTCACGCGGACCACGCTGGGCATGTACGGCCGGCCGCCGGATTACGGCGCCATGATGGCGATCGGTTTTCTCGCCACGATCGACCGGATTGAGAAGGAGAACAAAGAGTTCGCCGACAACATCCGCAACTACGTCAAGTTCAGCAGCGAGTACAACCTCTACAGCACGGACCTGATTGCCGACGCCCAGTCCGACCGGCGCATCCCGCCGACCGAAAAGCCGGGCCGGCTGCGCATCGTCGAGGATCGCGACGACGGCGTCGTGCTTTACGGCAGCAAGGTGGCGGGCTCGATCGGCAACATCGCCCACTTCTTCACCCTGTCGACAACGCTGGGCGGCGGCCTGCAGGAAGATGCCGCCATCTGGGCAGGCGTGCCGATCAACTCCGAAAACCTGACCCTGCTGATGCGCGAGCCGCTTGCCGAGACGGCTGCGGAACCGGAGGATCATCCCCTCGCGACGAGGGGTGAAGAGGTCGATAACTACATCGTATTCGACAAGGTTTTCATCCCGCGGGAATACCTGTTCTCCATACGCAATCTCAACCTTCTGAACCTGTACTTCGAGAGCTGCGCCCACGCGCTTTGGCACATCCTTACCCGGCTCGCTGTGCGGGCCCAGATCTTTGCCGGCTGCGCCCAGGCAATCGCCGACATCCTCGGGACCGACAAGATTCCCGGCGTGCGGAACGCGATCTCGGAAATCACGATGTACGCGGCGGCCTGCCGCTCCTTCTCGATTGCTGCGGTCGAAGACGCGGTCGACTGGAATGGCGTCATGACGCCTCATCCTCCGACCGTCACTGCGGGCCGGCTTTACTCCATCGAGAACTATCCGCGAGTGCAGTACCTGCTCAAGGATCTCTGCGGTCAGGGCATCGTTTCGCGGTTTCCCAAGGCCGTGTGGGATCATCCCGAGTTTGCCGAGAAGCTCGAGGAGTTCCTGCCGGGCACCGGTGTGACTGCGCGGGAGAAGAACCGCTTCTTCAACTTCATCTGGGATCTGACCTGCAGCTCCCACGCCAACCGCGTCGGGCAGTTCGAAAACGTCAACGCAACGCCGCGCTCGTTCATTTCCGAGCTGGTCTATCTCCATTACGACCGTTCCGAGTGGGCGAAATATGCCCGTGAAATGGCGGGCATCCCGACCGAAGGGCACACCTGATGGATCAGCCGATGACCGTAGGTCATTCGGGTGTCGCAAGCCCACGACGGTGGGCCGCCGCATATGCGGCGCCAGCAGGGCTAGTTTTTTGTCCGCCTGCCGAGCATCGTGAGCCGATGTCGGGGCTGGCCATTCCGTTCTCGATGTGGCAGTGTGCCGGTCATGGCGACGCTGCCGGCCCAGGATTTATCCGTTGATTTGCGCGCGGTCACGGTGCGCCCGACCTGGGGCGCGCAGGAGCACCGGCACTGGGACCGGCTGGTGGCGGAGCACCACTACCTACCGTTTCACGGCGTCATCGGCAAAGGCCTGCGCCATGTCGCGGTGCACGGCGAGACCTGGCTCGCACTGATCGGCTGGCAGCCCGGCGCGTTCAAGCTGGCCGCACGCGATCGCTGGATCGGCTGGCCGGCGGAGCAGCAGTTCCGGCGCCTGCATCTGATCGCCAACAACTCGCGCTTTGTCATCCTGACGCCTGGCCGGGTGCACAACTTGGCCTCGCGGGTGCTGGGGCTGAGCCTGCGGCGGCTGTCGCAGGACATCCAGGCGGTGCATGGATATCCCGTCTTTCTGGCGGAGACGTTCGTGGATGTCTCGCGCTTTGTCGGGACCTGCTACCGCGCGTCGAACTGGCGCTCGCTGGGGCTGACCCGCGGCTTTGCCCGCGAGCCCGGAGGCTCGGCGCGCTGGCGCCACCACGGCCAGCCCAAGGAGATCTTCGTGTTCGAACTGACCGACGACGCCGCCGAGGCGCTGAGCCGGACCGAGGTGCCGGCACACTGGAACGCTGAGCAACACACCGAGCCAATGGCGGCGCCGCGGCTGCGCAGCCTGTTCGAGTGTCTGGGCGAGGTGCCCGAGTGCCGCCGTGACCGGGGCAAGCGCTACCCGCTGAACACCGTTCTGGCGATCGCCGTCGCTGCCCGTCTGGCCGGCTACCGAGGTGTGAACGCGTTCGCCCAGTTCGCCGCCCTGCTCTCCCAGGAGCAGCTCGAGGCAGTGGGTGCGTTCTGGAGCCCGAGCAAGCAGCGCTACACCGCGCCCGCAATCACCACCTTCCACAACATCCTCGCCGCGCTGCCGCCCGAGACCCTGGACAACGCCATCGGTCAGTGGACCGGCCAGCACAGCACGGCACATGCGCCTGTCGCCATGGACGGGAAGGACCTGCGAGGTGCCTCGAAGCAGACCGAAGACGGGCGCCGGATGATGGTCGCGGCGGTGGAACACGACTCCGGCATGGTCCTCGGGCAGGTGGAGGTCGACAGCAAGAGCAACGAAATCCCAGCCGTACGCGAGCTCTCCAGCAGCCTCGACCTCGCAGGCCGCATTGTCACCGTCGATGCGATGCACGCCCAGCACGAGACGGCGCGCTGCCTGCTCGGGCGCCGCGCCGACTACGTGATCAGCGCCATCAAGGACAATCAGGAAACCATCCTCGAAGACCTCAAGGCGATCGACTTCAGCGACGCGCCCTGGCACGAAACCGTCGACAAGGGCCATGGCCGCATCGAGCGCCGCCGCTGTGCCGCCGTCGACCTCTCCGGCGCCGAATGGGACGGCTACGCGAACCTCCACGGGCGCCGCCAGGCGATGCGCATCGAACGCGAGCGCGAGATCCTCAAGACCGGCAAGAGCAGCATCGAAGTGACCTGGAGCCTCACCTCGCTCGGCACAGACCGCGCCGGGCCCGAGGAGCTTCTGGCCCTGGTCCGTAACCACTGGCACATCGAAAACCGGCTGCACTACGTGCGCGACTTCACCTACGACGAAGATCGCTGCCGGGCGTATGTGCGTCACCTGCCCCGCAATCTCGCCTGCCTGACCAACGTGGCCATCGCCATCGTGCGTTGTAGCGGCCGCTTCCGCTACCTGCCCGAGGCCAACCGCCACTATGCCGCCCGCGCGCAGGATGCCCTCGACGCGATCCTGATCGCGCCCACCGCATGATCCCGCAGGCGTAATCGCATAGCAGGGGGCGCAGAGACGCGCCGTCGAGCGGCGCGGTCGGACTGTCGTGCCCGCCGGGCCAGAAAACGCCGCTCGGCGGAGTCAGGCGGCTCTCATGACGTCGTCAAGCCAAGCTTGGAAACGACCCAAATCACCTTCAGCAGGTGCGCGCTCCCTCATCTCGCACCTTCAGCCCGGACAAAAAATTGTTCCTGGCGGCGCCAGCCTGCGCGGCACTTGAGCGCGTTAAAAGAATTGGCGTGGCGATTGAACGCCGTTTCGCTTTGGTTCACAAAGCGAAAGGAAGAATGCGCTAAGACCAGGCCGGCGGGGGCCGTCTCGGCTCCCGTCGCGTTCAGTCGAGCTCCGCCGCCTTGCGCCTCCGGGCGCTAGGCGGCATTTTTTTGCCCCCGATACTGGGTCAAATTGTAATCCTTTGCTTAACCCGTCGTTAAAGCCTTGGGGAAACAATCGGGAAACTGCCCGAGGTAACCCAATCGACGGCTCCCGCTCGGCAGTCGGGGGCCGAAAGTGATCGCCATGCGCCAGCGCCTTGCCGCGTTCAACCCGCAACGCCTTGTCGCGTTCAACCCGCAGCGCCTTGCCGCGCTCAATCCGCAGCGACTTGTCGCGGCCACCTCCGTGAGCGGGTTGCTCGCGCGGTTTCGGTCTGGCGATGGGTCGGGGGAAACCGACGCTCTGCCGCCGCCGCTGAAGGCGCGCTTGCGCGCCTGGTGGGACGGCGTGGAGATTTCCGAACTTCCGCCCGAGATGCTCGAACGCACCGTGAAAGGCAAGGCGAAAGACGGTGACACGAAGTCGCCGGGCCTGTTTGCGCGGCTTCGCGGGCGCGAGTCCGATGCCTGGGCCGATCCGCGCCTGACCGTCTCCGAGCGGGTCTGGGGCGAGGCCATGACCGGTCCGGGCGGACGCGATTTCGTTCTCGCCATGATCGCCTCGCTCGGCATCGACAAGAAGATGAGCCTGCTCGAGATCGGGGCCGGATTGGGCGGCTCGACGAGGATCATCGCCAAGGAGACCGGCGCCTGGATCACCGGGCTCGAGCCGGACGCGGCGATGGCCAAGGCGGGCATGGAACTTTCCGCGCGCGGCAAGCTCAAGAAGCGCGCGCCCATCGAGCCGTGCGACCTGGCCGAGATCGAGCTGGAGGCCGTGACCTACCCGGTCGTCTTTTCGCTCGAGACCTTTTTCAAAGTGCCCGACAAGGCCGAGTTCTACGCCAAGGTCTACCGGTCGCTGAAGCCGGAGGGGCAGCTTCTGTTCACCGACCTGATGGTGCCCGAGCCCAATCCCCAGAGCGAAACCTACGAGAAATGGGGGACCAAGGAGCGCGTTGCTCCCCATCCCTGGACCGTCGAGGAAACCCGTTCGTCGCTCGAATATCACGGCTTCGACGTCCGCATCACCGAAGACATCACGGCGGAATATTCGCGCATGGCGCTCCAGGCGCTGAGCGAATTTGCCGGCGAACTGAAGCTGGGCCGGATCGACAAGCCCATGGCTGCTGCTGTGCTCGACGAGGTCGAGCGGTGGAGCCATCGACTCGCGCTGTTTGAGGCGGGCGAATTGTCGGTCTACCGGGTTTACGCACGCAAGAAGCCCTAGGCGCACCATTGACAGCCGCCCGCGGCCTTTCTATTGTTCGCGCCGTTGCGAGATCCAGCCCGGGAGCCCGGCCATGAAAGTCGTGAATTCACTGAAATCAGCCAAGCTGCGCCACCGCGATTGCCGCGTTGTGCGCCGCAAGGGCCGGGTCTACGTCACCAACAAGACCAACCCGCGCTTCAAGGCCCGCCAGCGCTAGCGCCGGGCCATATCCCCGAGCGTTCGGGCCGTACCGGGGAACGGGGCGGCCTTTTTTGTTGGGGCAAATCCTGACGCTCCAATCGTCGAAGCGGAATCGATCGTGCTTTCCCAGCCCGCAAGTGCGGGCCGCCGCTTATGCGGCGTGAGCCTTCGTGGCGACGGAACGCCGATTTGCTTTATCGCGTAAAGCGAAACGGAATTTGGCGCTAGAGCAAATCGCCCGAAAATCCGAGTTTGCGCCATTTGCGCCGGTAGGCGACCGATGACGTGTCCGCCGCGGTGTGGAATTCGTCCGCAATCTTGAGCGGCAACTGGGCCGGGCCCTGGGATTCCACGATGGCGCGGTCTTCCGCGTTGACCTTTTCCTGGAACGCGATCCAGTCGTCGACCGGTTGCTCGTGGTCGTGATCGCGGGTTTTGACCATCAGGACCCGGCATGTCGTCGCGGAGATCGGGCAAATCGTCTCGAGGATGTTCTCGGTCCCGCGGGGAAACAGCAGCCGCAGAAGGATCGTGAACGGATAGGTGATGTAATATTCGGACGGCACGTCGGCGAAGGCCGGCTCGCCGAAGAACAGGCTGCCGTCCTGCTGGTGGGTCATCACCTCGTAATACAGCCCGTATTTCGTATCCTCTACCTTATAGGGCGGCACATCGGGCCGGCCGCCCTCGCCGAAACTGACGGCGTGGATGAAGGAGAAATGCGAGGTATCGCCGAAGTTCTCCAGATGCCGCCCGGCGCCGGAGTCGAGCATGAGGCTGAGCTTGCCTCTCTGCATGGCGGGGTCCTCCAACTCGGGAAAGTCGAAGACGGGAAACCGCGCCGGAGGCCGCAGGCAAACCCAGACAAGCCCGTAACGCTGTTCCACGGGAAAACTGGTCAGGCCGCCCCGTGCGTGCGATCCCGTGTCCTTTTTGAGCGACGGGATGCGGGTGCATTTACCGCCTGCGCCGAATCGAAGGCCGTGATAGGCGCACACCAGTTCGCCGTCGTACATCCGTCCCAGGCTCAGTTTGGTGCCCCGGTGCGGGCAGCGGTCGAGCGCCGCGACGATGGTCGTCTCGTCCGTGCGATAGAGGATCAGTTCTGTATCGAGCAGGGTAAAGGCGTAAGGCGCAGCTCCCACTTCGCTTTCGAACGCGACCGGGTGCCAGAAGTTGGCGAGCAACTCCCAGTCTTTCGCGCTGTAAGCAGTCTGTGGCAGGGCTGTCAGCCCGTTCGTTCTCGCCATGAACCTTTCCTTAAGAATACTCGCCTGACGATGGCACCAAGGACTTGCGAGGGTGTCGAAATCTTCGTGCCGCGCACCGTTTGAGCGACGACGCGCGGCAGGCAGTGAGCCGTTACTCGCCGGCGATAATGTAGTAGCCGCCGTCGTTGATGGTCGAGGCGTAGATAATTGCGATCTTGGGCTCGCCTTCCAGCTTGAACGCCGCATCGGCCTTCATGCTGACGCCGATGAACAGCGCGAGCGTTATGGCGAGAAGCCCTGCCAATCGGATAATTCGGGTCATTCGTCTTCTCCCCTCATTTGGCTTGGCCCCAATATCCATTATGTGGATATTTTATCCATATTGTTGATTTGCGTTAGCGAACCTGAAAATCCCTGTCAAGACGATGATCGCCCGTCACGCGACTGGTGCCCCGCCCCCGCCATTGACGCCCCCCAAGCCAGGCACCACACTCGCGGCGTAAGCTCGTTCACGACGGGAGTGCCGCCATGCTCATGCCGAAGCCCGATCAGGCCGTGTTGGCCAAGCGCAACCGCTTGATCGCGGGGCTGCACGATATCCTGCCCGCCGATTGCGTGATCGGCGACGAGACGCGCCTTCGGGCCTACGAGTGCGACGGCCTGAGTGCCTATCGCCAGCTTCCTCTCGTCGCCGTCCTGCCCCGCGAAACTGCCGAGGTCTCCGCTGTCTTGCACCTGTGCCGTGAGCTCGAGGTCAAGATCGTGCCCCGGGGTGCGGGCACCGGGCTGTCGGGCGGTGCGCTGCCGTTGGCCGATGGCGTCACCATCGGGCTCTCCAAGCTCAATCGGATTTTGGAAGTCGACACGGCCAACCGCTGTGCGGTGGTTCAGCCCGGCGTCGCCAATCTCGCGATCTCGCAAGAAGTCGAGGCGGAGGGCTGGTTCTATGCGCCCGATCCGTCGAGCCAGTCCGCCTGTTCCATCGGCGGCAACGTCGCCGAGAATTCCGGCGGCGTGCATTGCCTCAAATACGGGCTTACCACCAACAACATCCTGGGCGTCGAGATCGTTCTGATGGACGGCGAGGTGGTTCGCCTCGGTGGCCGTCATTTCGATTCCGGCGGTTACGACCTGCTCGGCGTCATGACCGGCTCGGAAGGCCTGCTCGGCGTCATCACCGAGGTCACCGTCCGCCTGCTGCCCCGCCCTCCCGTCGTGCGCGCGCTGCTGATCGGCTTTCCCACCGTCGAATCCGCGGGCGCCTGCGTCGGCGACGTGATCGGCGCAGGCATCATCCCCGCAGGTATGGAAATCATGGATCGCTTCGCCATTCAGGCGGCGGAAGATTTCGCGCAGGTCGGCTATCCGACCGACGTCGAAGCGGTGATGATCGTCGAGTTCGACGGGCCTGCGGTCGAGGTCGACCACCTTGTGGAGCGCGTCGGCGACATCGCGAAGAATGCCGGTGCGGCCTCGATCCGCGCGAGCCGCGACGAGGCCGAGCGCGAGCGCTTCTGGGCCGGGCGCAAGGCGGCGTTCTCGGCGGCCGGTAAGCTCTCGCCCGACTATTACGTCATGGATGGCACCATTCCCCGCGGTCGGCTGGCGGACATCCTGGGCCTGATCAAGCGGCTCTCGCAGAAGTATGACCTCAGGGTCGCGAACGTGTTTCACGCCGGCGACGGCAACCTCCACCCGCTCATCCTCTACGACGGCAACGTGCCCGGCGAGTTTGAGAAAACCGAGGCGTTCGGCGCCGAAATTCTCGCGGCCTGCGTTGCGATGGGCGGCGTGCTCACGGGCGAGCACGGGGTCGGCGTCGAGAAGCGCGACCTCATGCCCACCTTGTTCAACGAGACCGATCTGAAACAGCAGCAGCGGGTCAAATGCGCCTTCGACCCCAACGGCCTGCTCAACCCCGGCAAGGTCTTTCCCACCCTCCACCGCTGCGCCGAGCTGGGCCTCATGCATGTTCACAAGGGGCAGGTGCCGTTTCCCGATCTGCCACGCTTCTGATGACTGAGCGCCTCGCTCCCGGCAGCGAAAGCGATGTCGTCAAGGCCGTGCAATGGGCGCTTGGCGCAAAAGCGCCCCTTGAGATCGTCGCGGGCGGCAGCAAGCACGCCCTTGGCCGCCCCGTCGAGGCGGACCACAGCCTGGATCTGGGTGGGCTCACGGGGATTCGCGATTACGAGCCCGCCGAGATGGTGTTCGACGCCGGCTCCGCCACGCCCGTCGGCGAAATCGCGGCGGAGCTTGCTTCGAACGGCCAGCAGCTCGCCTTCGAGCCGCCCGATCTGGGTCCGTTGCTCGGCGGGACCGAGGGCCGGGCGACCTTGGGCGGTACCATGGCCTGCAATCTCTCTGGCCCCCGGCGGATCAAGGCCTTCGCCGCGCGTGACCACCTGCTCGGGCTCAAGGCCGTGACCGGGCGGGGCGAGGCGGTCAAGACCGGCGGTCGGGTGGTCAAGAACGTCACCGGCTACGACCTGTGCAAGCTCATGGCGGGTTCGTGGGGCACGCTCGGCGTGGTGACCGATCTCACCGTGCGCGCGCTGCCCGCACCCGAACGCACGCGCACGGTTCTCGTCTTCGGGCTCGCCGACGCGCGCGGTCTCGAGACGCTGCGCGTCGCGTTGGCGATGCCCCACGAGGTTTCTGCCGCCGCCCATCTGCCCGCCGTGATCGCGGCGCGCTCCGGCGTTTCCTACATCGAGGAAGCGGGCGCGTCGGTCTCTGCCGTGCGCGTCGAGGGGTTCGGTCCCTCCGTCGAGGCCCGTTGCGCAGCGCTGCGCGACACCTTGGGCGCCTTCGGCCCGGTCGAGGAGCTGCACAGCAAGAATTCCGCGACCCTGTGGCGTGAGGTCCGCGACGTTGCGCCCTTTACCATCGACGCCGCGCCCCAGGTCTGGCGGCTGTCGGTCACGCCCGACAAGGGAGCAAGCGTCGTCGCGCAGATCGCCGCGGCCGTGCCGGGTGCAGAAGCCTTCTACGATTGGGGCGGCGGGTTGGTCTGGCTCGCCCTGCCGGCGAGCGATGATGCGGCTGCCGGCATGGTGCGCGGTGCGGTCGACGAAGCGGGCGGCCACGCCCTGCTGGTCCGGGCCTCCGAGAAGGTCCGGCGGACCGTTGCCGTTTTCCACCCCCAGCCTGCGGCGCTCGCGGCCCTGTCGGCGCGCCTCAAGCGCGGCTTTGACCCCGAAGGGGTACTCAACCCCGGCCGTATGGTCGCCGGGTCTTAAGGCGCGGGGCTTTCATGCAGACGAACTTCGCCGCGACCCAGCTGGCCGATCCCCAGGTCGCCGAGGCCAACCAGATCCTGCGCACCTGCGTTCATTGCGGCATGTGCACCACCGCCTGCCCGACCTTTCGCCTGCTGGGCGACGAACTCGACAGCCCTCGCGGGCGCATCTATCTCGTCAAGGATCTGCTCGAGACCGGCAAGGCTGCAAGTGCCCGTGTCGCCACCCACCTCGATCGCTGTCTGACCTGCCTGTCCTGCATGACCGCTTGCCCGGCAGACGTCGATTACATGCACCTTATCGATATCGGCCGCGCGCGGGTGGAGCAGACTTATCGCCGCCCGCTCCGTGAGCGGCTGGTCCGCCGCTGGCTCGCCTGGCTGCTGCCCCGGCCCGCCGCGTTCCGCTTTGCGCTCATGGCGGCGCTGCCGCTCCGTCCCGTGGCGCAATTTATGCCCGGCCTCGCAGGCCGGCTGCTGCGCTCCGCCCCGGCTCGTATCGAGACGCCGTCGCCTGCCGCGTCGCCCGGCACCTTTCCCGCGCAAGGGGCGCGGCGCATGCGGGTCGCCCTGCTCGCAGGTTGTGTCCAGCAGGTGATCAGCCCGGCGATCAACGAGGCCACTGTACGCCTGCTCACCCGGTTGGGCTGCGAGGTGGTCATCGCGCCCCGCGCCGGCTGTTGTGGTGCGCTGGCCCAGCATCTGGGCGAGGCAGCGGCCGCGCGCGCGGCGGCCCGGCGCAACGTGGCCGATTGGGCGCGTCTGCTCGACGACGAGGATGGCGGGCTCGATGCCGTGGTCGTCAACGCCTCGGGTTGCGGCACGCTGGTCAAGGATTACGGCCACCTGCTCAAGGACGATCCCGCTTACGCAAAACCCGCGGCGCGCATCGCGGCCATCGCGTGCGACGTCACCGAACTGCTCGACCACCTCGATTGCGGGCGTGCCGCGAGTCCGGCGCAGAATCTCCCCGTCGTGGCCTATCATTCGGCCTGCTCGCTGCGGCACGGCCAGCGCATTCACGACTTGCCTCGCCGGCTCCTCGTGGACGCGGGCTTCGAGGTGCGCGACGTGCCCGACGGCCATATCTGCTGCGGCTCGGCGGGCACCTACAGCCTCCTCCAGGGTGAGCTGTCCGACCGTCTGCTGGCCGAGAAGGTCGCGAACCTCGAGCGCACCGGGGCCGCGATCGTTGCCGCGGGCAATATCGGCTGCATCGCCCAGATCGCAGGGGCTTTTCCGCGCCCCGTGGTCCACACCGTCGAGCTGCTCGACTGGGCGACCGGCGGCCCCGAACCCGACGTGCTCAAACGGGCGGGGCGCTGATCGCAAAATCGTGATGGCCGGGCCACTTGGCCTGCCGCGAGATTGGGCGTAGGCTTTTTTCATGGCTAGATGGCTCGCCGCGTTCGTCGCGGCACTCCTGCTGACAGCGGGGCCTTGGGCGATGGCGGAACAGGACGATCCCCGGCTCGACGTGCTGTTTACGCAGCTTCGGGATTCGGTCGACGAAGGCCAGGCGCGCAGCGTCGAGGCGACGATCTGGGAGATCTGGATGGAAACGCCCGACCCCCATACCCAGCGCGCGCTCAATGTCGGCACCCAGGCGATGAGTCGAGGCGTGTTCGATAGCGCGATGATCAATTTCAACATCGTGATCGAGCGCGATGACGGCTTTGCCGAGGGCTGGAACAAGCGGGCGACGCTCTATTACCTGATGGGCGATTACGAGGCGTCCTTGCGCGACATCGCCGAGACGTTGGCTCGCGAGCCGCGTCATTTCGGCGCGCTTTCGGGTATGGGGCTCGTCTATCTCCGGATGAAGAACGAGGCCGCCGCGCTCGACGCCTTCAAGCGTGCGCTCGCCGTGCATCCCCACCTGCCCGCTGCGCAGAATCACGTCCGCACCCTCGACGAGAAGCTGAACGGCGTTCGTACCTGAGGACAGCCTTGGGCACCGTCGGCGCTGTGCGCGAGCGAAGCGACGACCCGGCACGCTTGCGGGCGCGCATCCGGGCGGGCGTGATCACTGGGCCGACCTCGGGCCTGGCACCCGGATTCGTCCAGGCCAACCTCGCGATCCTGCCGGGCGCGCTGGCCGCCGATTTCGCGACCTACTGCGCCCGCAACCCGCAGCCCTGCCCGCTGCTCGCGCGCACCACGCCCGGCGACCCGCTGCTGTCCGAACTCGGCCCTGGTCTGGATTTGCGCACCGACCTGCCGCGCTATCGGGAATACCGCGACGGGTCGCTGGTGGCCGAGCATGACGACATCGCGGCGTTGTGGCGCGACGACCTGGTGGGGTTCGCGTTGGGTTGCTCGTTTTCCTTCGAAGAGGCGCTGGTGGCCGCCGGCGTCCGGCTGCGCCATTTCGACGAGGGGCGCAACGTGGCGATGTACCGCACCACGCTTGCCACTGTGCCCGCCGAGCCGTTCGCCGGGCCCATGGTGGTCTCAATGCGCCCGATTGCGGCGAGCGATGTTGCGCGGGCGGTCGAGATCACCGGGCGCTATCCCCGGGTCCACGGCGCCCCGGTCCATTGCGGCGATCCGGCGGCGCTCGGGATCGACGATCTGGCGCGGCCCGATTTCGGCGAGGCGGGCGAGGTTCGCACCGGCGAGGTGCCGTGCTTTTGGGCCTGCGGGGTGACGCCCCAGGTCGCGATCGAGGCGGCGCGGCCCGATCTCTGTCTGACCCATGCGCCGGGCTCGATGCTGATCACCGACTGGCGCAACGCCGATCTCGTTGGACCCGAATGACACGCCGGCCCCGCCCTTTTTTATAGTGGGTAAAAATACCCCCGCACGGGCTTTAGCGGGTGGGGAAACGGTCGGGCCAGATCTCGGCGACGCGCAGCACGTTGGTTCCGCCCGGTGTACCGAAGGGTACGCCCGCGGTGATCACAATGCGCTCGCCCGCCTCGACAAAGCCGAGCTCGAAGGCGACCTCGGTGGCGCGGTCGGTCATGTCGTCGAAGGTGGAGACGTCGGCGGTCTCGATGCAATAGGTGCCCCAGGCGAGCGCGAGGCGCCGTGCGGTCGCCTGCACCGGGGTCAACGCCAGGACCGGCACGGCGGGGCGTGCCCGCGACGCACGCAGCGCGGTGGAGCCCGAGGTGGTGTAGGTGACGATCGCGCGGGCATGGACCGTCTCGGCGACCTGGCTCGCGGCCATCGTGATGGCGTCGGCCAGCGTCTTGCGCGTCTCGGGCGGGTCGACATCGAGCAGGCTGCGGTAGAGCGGGTCGCGCTCTACCTGTTCGATGATCCGGCCCATCATCGCGACCGCCTCACGCGGGTATTCGCCGATCGCGGATTCGGCCGAGAGCATCAGCGCATCCGCGCCGTCATAGGCCGCGGTCGCCACATCGGAGGCCTCGGCGCGGGTCGGCGCGGCGGCCTGGATCATGGATTCGAGCATCTGGGTCGCGACCACCACCGGTTTGCCCGCCTGGCGAGCGGCGCGAACGACGCGCTTTTGCAGGCCCGGCACCTCTTCGGGCGCGAGCTCGACGCCGAGATCGCCACGCGCCACCATCAGCGCGTCTGACAGCTCGATGATCTCGTCCAGCGAGTCCAGTGCCGAGGGCTTCTCGAGTTTGCTCAGTACGCCCGCCTGGCCAGCGATCAACGCGCGCGCCTCGGCCACGTCTTCAGGCCGCTGGACGAACGAAAGCGCGACCCAGTCGACCCCGAGCGAAAGGCCGAACGCGAGATCGGCGCGGTCCTTCTCGGTCAGCGCGCCGATGGGCAACGCCAGGCGCGGCAGATTGAGCCCCTTGTGGTCGGACAGTTGGCCGCCGACCACGACGGTGGTTTCGGCGAAATCGCCACCGCAGCGCTCGACCTGCAGACGACGGCGACCATCGTCGAGCAGCAGTTCGGCGCCCTCGGCGAGCGCCGCGAATACCTCAGGGTGGGGCAGGCCGACCCGCGTCGAATCGCCGGGCGCGTCGGACAGGTCGAGGCGGAAGGGCGCTCCTTTTTCGAGCTCGACCGGACCATTGGCGAAGCTGCCGATGCGCAGCTTCGGTCCCTGAAGGTCGATCAGCACCGCGATCGGGCGGCCGGTGCGGGCCTCGAGCTCGCGGATCGCCGCATGGCTAGCGCGGTGGTCGTCGTGGCTGCCGTGACTGAAGTTGAGCCGGAAGACGTCGACGCCCGCTTCGAACAGGGCCGCGATCATGTCCGGGTTGGCGGTGGCCGGCCCCAGGGTGGCGACGATCTTGGCGTTGCGAAGATGGCGCATGGTCGTGGCTGGTTTCTCCCCAGGGCGGCTTAGCCGTCCCAATCGTCGTGCGGTGCGATCAGGATCGCACGAAAGTCGTTCACATTGGTTCGTGTCGGGCCGGTGACGACGAGATCGCCCAACGCCTCGAAGAACCCGTAGGCATCGTTATCGGCGAGATGGGCCGTGGGATCAAGCGACGCGGCACGGGCACGGGCCAGCGTGTCCGGCCCTATATAGGCACCGGCGTTGTCCTCGGAACCGTCGATCCCGTCGGTGTCGCAGGCGATGGCATAAATTCCCTCCGTGCCCTCGAGCGCGAGGGCCAGAGCCAGGGCGTATTCGGCGTTAGGCCCGCCGCGACCCTGGCCGGTGAGCGTAACCGTGGCCTCGCCCCCGGAGATCAGCACCGCGGGCAAGTCCCCGGTCTCAAGCGTTTCGCGCGCCAGTGCGGCATGGCTTCGGGCGAGTTCGCGCGCCTCGCCTTCGAGCGCATCGCCCAGCAGGACGGGCTCGATTTCGTGTCTGCGCGCGAGCGCCGCCGCGCGTTCAAGGCATTCCGCTGGAACCGCGCAGCGAATGGCGCGCGCATTGGCGAGGCGGGGATCACCGGGCTTGGGCGTCTCGTCGGCGGCGGCGTCGAGATGGGCCCGCACGGCGGCGGGCGGCTCGATCGCGTATTTCTCCAGCACCGCGCGGGCGTCGGCAAAGGTGCTCGGATCGGCCACGCCGGGCCCCGAGGCGACCACCGCCGGATCGTCGCCGGGCACGTCGGAGATGAACAGGCTGACGAATTCGGCGGGATGGGCGGCGGCGGCGAGGCGGCCGCCCTTGACCGCCGAAAGATGCTTGCGCACGCAATTGATCTCGCCGATCGCCGCACCAGAGCGCAGCAGCGCCGACGTCACCGCGCGCTTGTCGTCGAGGCCAAGCCCCGGCGCGGGCAGGGCGAGCAGCGCCGAACCGCCGCCCGAAACCAGGAACAGCACGAGGTCGTCGGCCGTAAGGTTCGAGACCGCATCGAGGATGCGCCGGGCGGCGGTCTCGCCCGCGTTGTCGGGCACGGGATGGGCGGCCTCGATCACCTCGATCGTCTCGCAGGGCGCGCCGTGGCCCCGGCGGGTAACGACGAGCCCCTCAAGCAGGCCGGGCCAGCGCTCCTCGACCACGCGGGCCATTGCGCCAGCACCCTTGCCGGCGCCGATCACGACGGTGCGCCCGGTGGGCGGCGGCGGCAGGTGGGGCGGCAGGCAACGGGCCGGAAGAGCGGCATCCACGGCGGTGACGAACAGGGTGTCGAGCAGGGCGCGGGCGGTTTCGGTCACAGTGGCATCGAACCTTCGGGGTGCCTGCCGGGATGGCTCTCGCGGATCGCGAAGGAAAGAGCCAAGGCAATTCCGACGCTGGCAGGCATGGCAAGCAGGGCCGCATCATAGGCGACAGCCGGATAGATCCGAACCCCCGCGACGAGGTCGCCCGCCCAGCGCAGGTCGAGCAGCACCCCGATGAAGTATTGCGCGAACGCGCCGCCGCCCAGATAGAACGTGTTGATGATGGCCGAGCCCGCGCCCGAGGTGGCCGCACCGGCGTGGTCTTGGGCGGCGATGTAGGTCAGCACCGAGGCGCCCTTGGCAATGCCGATCAGCAGATAGAGCACGCAATGGACCGCGACGGGCAGGTCGGGAACCAGTACGACCACGAGCCAGCCGGCGAGGGAGACGACGAGGCCGGCGACGAAGAGCGCCTTGCGCCGGCGCAACCGGTTGGACAGCCAGTCCGAGAGGATCGAGCCGATGCCGAGCCCGATCAGCATGAGCGACGCAGCCCCTGCCGCGGCCGGGCGTTCGAGGCCGTGGACCTGCATCAGGTAGGGCACCGCCCAGAGCCCGGCAAAGGAGAACATGGGCGCGACGGAAAACGCGCCGGAGAGGGAGAGCGCCCAGGTTTGCGGCTCGCGGGCGGCGCGGCGAAGCGAATCGAGCAGCGCGGGTCGTTTTGTGCCTGCCTCGGCAGCGGCGGACCGCGCGGCGTCGGCGGGCGGTTTGGCGGAGCGCGAGAGCCAGAACAGCAGGGCGAGGAGCAGCGCAAGCCCGGCGCTGCCCAGGATGGCGTCGCGCCAGTCGACGACCTGGAGCAGGGCGGCGAAGGGTGCCTGGCCGAGCACGCCGTCCACGATGCCGAACGGCATGCTTATGCCCACGAGCAGCGCGTAGCGCTCACGCGGGAACCAGATCATCGCGAGCGCCAGCGCGCCGAGATAGCTCATGCCGCCGCTGAGCCCGACCAGGACGCGGCCGACGATGGCGACGTCGAGGCTGGGTGCGAGAGCGAAGAGCACCGCGCCGCCTGCGCTGGCGAGCGCTGCAAGGGCCAGGATCCAGCGGGTACCCCAACGGTCCAAGATGACGCCCGCCGGGATCTGCATGGCCGCGTAGGCGTAGAAATAGACCGCCGAGAGGTTGCCCAGCGCCGCTGCGTTGACATCGAAGTCGCGCATCAGCGATTCGACCATTGCACTGGGATTGGTGCGCTGGAAGAAAGTGTAGGTGAAGAACGACCGGCCCAGAATGTAGATCAGCCACGGGGTCAGCGACGAGGCGCGATGCCGGTTCATGGCATCGCCTCGCCCGGCCTTGCGCCGCGGGCCCGCATGGGATGACTTTCGCGCAGCGCGATTGAGGCGAGCAGCGCAACGCCGGCCGAGACGGGCAGCAGGACGAATGCGGTTTCGTAGGCGGTTGCGGAAAAGATCCGCACGCCTTCGACGAGAGTGCCGTCCCAGTTCAGGTCGAGGAGGACGCCGACGAGGGGCAAGATGAGCGCGCCGCAGCCCACCACGAAGGTGTTGACGACAGCCGAGGCGGAGCCGGAACGCCCGGTGGTCGCGTGGTCCCGTGCGGCGACGAAATTGAGCAAGACACCGGCATTGGCGACGCCGACCAGAGCGAAAAGCAGATAGAGCGCGGCATTGGGCAGGTCGGGCCAGTAGACCAGGGGCAGCCAGACCACAAGCGAGAACCCGTTGAAGCCGACCAGAACCGCCTTGCGCCGACGCAGCCGGTTGGACAGCCAGCCCGCGGCGGGCGAGCCGAGCGCGAGGCCGAGCAGGATGACCGAGGCGCTGCTCGTGGCGCTCAGCCGGTCGATCCCACGCACCTGCATCAGCCACGGCACCGCCCATAACGCGCCGAAGGCCATGAACGGCCCGGCGCTAAAGCCGCCCGAGACAGCCAACAGCCAGGTCTGGGGATCGCGCACGGCGCGCCGCAGACCGGCCAGAAGATGAGGTCGGCTGGGCTCGGCATGGCCATCGGGGGCATACCCGTGCGGGGCGGGCGTTCGCCGCGAGACCCAGAACAGACAGGCGAGCAGCCCCGCAAGCCCGGCCGTGGCCAGGATCGCCGGGCGCCAGCCGACCGCCTCGACGAGGGCGCCGAAGGGGGCTTGGCCGAGCACCGCACCAGCGATGCCGACCGGCGGAATGAACCCGATCATCACGTCATAACGCTCGCGGGGAAACCAGATCATGGTCAGTGTCAGCGCGCCCAGAAACGAAAACCCGGCGCCCGCGCCGATCAGCAATCGGCCGAGCATTGCGACCTCGATCGAGGGGGCAAGCCCGAACAGAACGGCCCCGACGGCGCAGGTCGCGGCGGCGCCGGCCAGGATGGCGCGCGGGCCCCAGCGGTCGAACGCGACGCCGGCGGGGATTTGCATAGCGGCGTAGGCGTACATGTAGACGGCGGCGAGGTTGCCCAGTGCTGCCGCCGAAACCCCGAACTCGCGCATCAAATCGTCGGTCATGGCAGAGGGATTGGTGCGCTGGAAGAAGGCGTGGTCGTAATTGACCGCGCCCAGCAGCCAGACGACCCAGGCGATGAGCAGGGCGCGGCCGAGCAGGGGCGCGGCGGGCGAAGCGGGGGCGCTCACCGGCTTTCCCGGCGGGCGAAGAAGATGCCGGCCAGCACGATGGCTGCGCCCAGCCCCTGGAGCGGAGTGAAGGCCTCGCTGAACAGGGGCCAGGCGATCATTGCCGCGACCACGGGCTGGAGCAGCAGGGCGACGGACGCGAAGGCCGCGGTGAGGTGGCCGACGCCGAAGTTGATCAGGCCCTGACCGCCGGCGTGGGTGAACACACCGAGCGTAATCAGGATGATCCAGCCGTTGAGCGAGGGGACCGCGAAGCTCTCGCCGGTGAGGGGAACGAGCAACGCCAGCACCGCCATGGAGGGTACGGTCGTCCAGGTCATGACCACGCTGGCGGTGAATTTTCCGCGCAGGCGCTTGATGGCGAGCTGATAGCCGCCGTAGAAGACGCCCGTGAGCAGGGCCAGCCCGTCGCCCAGCCCATGGGCAAGGCTGATCGAGAGGCTGTTCCAGACCAGCAGGGCAATGCCCACCAGGGTGATGCCAAGCACGAGCAGGAAGCGACGCGTGATGCGCTCGCAGAGGATCAGCCAAGCGCCCAACGCGACGTAGAGCGGCGCGGTGTTGGCCAGCAGCATGGTGTTGGCGACGGAGGTGTACTGGATCGACCAGTGCATCGCGGCGAGGTCGAAGGCGAGGAGGACGCCGGCGAACACCATCCACAGCCAATATCCGTGAGCTGGCGCGGGCGCAGACCGATCTCGCCGGGGCGGGGGCGCAGTCCGATACGCATCCACAGCCAGAAAAACGGCAGCGAAAAGGCGATGCGATAGAACGCGGTGGCGATGGGCTCGGCCTCGCTGAGGCGCACGAAGATGCCTGACGTGGCAATCACGGCGGCGCCGAGAAGCAGGGCGGGAAGGCCGAATTGGCTGAAACGGCTGTCGGTCACGGGCGGTGGTTCCGGGGATGCGAAGACCCCCGGTTATACGGGATTGCACGTCCCGCCACCAACGGGAACTGCGCTTGGGCGCGGGACTGGAAATCGGGCTGGGAAGGCCTCATATTTCGGGCACGAGCCCATCACCCGGGAGAACGACCATGGCCGATATGGACGAGAAGATGCAAACCGAGCTGGAGGCGGCGGCGTATCGGCGTTTGCGCGATCACCTGCGCGAGCGAACCGACGTGCAGAACATCGATCTCATGATCCTCTCAGGCTTTTGCCGCAACTGCCTGTCGCGCTGGTATCGCGAAGCGGCCGAGGAGAAAGGCATCGAGATTACCGACCCCGCGGCCCGCGAGATTGTCTACGGCATGCCTTACGACGAGTGGAAGGCGAAGCATAGTCGCGAGGCGAGCGAGGAGAAGAAAGCGGCTTACGAGATCGAGCGGGCCAAGCACGGGTTTTAGGGGGGGCTAGGCGCACCTCCGGTCCCCATATCTCGTAAACGCGCACTTTAACTTAATGGGATAGATCAACACCGACCATCAAACACAAAGCACTAAACATTAGAGGAAACGTCATTGTGACGGAATATGTTAGATTAATCGATTTGCAATAAATATTCGTATTGATTTTTCCACCTAAAATGAAAATTCATTATAAATGAAAACTAATATGTATTTATTCTTAATTTCTTCATCAATATCTCTAACGGCTTACGCGTTAAGGGAGATTTGAAAAATGAAATTTCTCTGATAACGTCGTCGATATCTACGAACAATGCAAATCCTCCAGTGATCATGATTATGGTTTATTGAGGTTGGACGAGATGACTCAAGATAGCGATACACCAAGTGAGAATGAAATAGAATTGTGGGATGACGAAACGGAACCTTCTGAAGAAGATATAGAAATATTTACGGCCGCTGGCGAAAAACTTCGAGAGAGATGTGAGAGTTCTGACGTAGAATTTTCGGTCGATGATTATGGCGGAGAATTTGATCAATCTTTTGTTTTGCAATTTCCATCGGGGCGTGACTCAAGATCAGTCAGTATTGATGATGTTGATGACGCAAATTTATTTCTTGCAAACGAATTCGAAGACATCAATTTCATCAAGCCGTACAACGCATATTGTTCTTATGAGAAGGGGATAATTCGATAGGGCATCAACGCAAATTTGCGCGTCGATCCGGCGTTCAAGCTGGCCTGCGCCTGCCCGAGAGCGGTCGCGATCTGATGAGCCAGCCGACCCTTCGCGCCTCGAGAACGCGCCGTCGTGGCGCGCGCTGGCGCGCATGGGGCTGTCGATGATCGATCTGTTCCTCGCAAGCTTCGAGCGTGTTCCCGCCCGCATCACCCTCGACATCGCGATACCGCCGATACCGTCCACGGCGGCCAGCAGCTGGCGCTGTTCAACGCCCATTACGACGCGTTGCTTCCAGCCCATCCACATCTTCGAGGCCGCCACGGGCAAGCCGGTGCTCTCGCTCTTGCGCCCCGGCAAGCGGCCCTCCGGAGAAGAGGCGGCCGAGATACTGAAACACGTCATCCGCCGCATTGCCCCGGGTCGAGATTACCGTGCGGGGCGATGGCCATTACGGCACGCCGGAGGTCATGGAACTGCTGGAAAGCCAGGGTTGCGGCTACATCTTCGGGCTGCCCGGCATGATCGGCCAGCCCTGGTGCGAGGAGGGCCGTGCGCCGCGCGCGCTCACGCAAGGACCGGGTGCGCCGCTTCTTCCGCATGGCCAAAAGCTGGTCGCGGATGCGCACCGTCATCGCCCGCGTCGAACGGCGAAAGGGTCCGACATACGCTTCATCGTCAAACCTGAGCGGCCGCTCCAAGCTGCTCTATGAGAAGGTCTACTGCGCCCGCGGCCGGATGGAAAACATATTGTTCTTATGAGAAGGGGATAATTCTTGCGAGTATTGAGCCGATTGGACGAGGTCTTTCTGGATATAGTAGGAGGCGAGGGCATGCCTTGCTTCGGGCAATTTCACCAAATGATAATGGAGGGGATGAAAAAGAGTTAGGCTTTGAATTGGTTTTAAATTCGACCACCTCATCGCCGAAGATGGAAATAGATAGAGCTTCTCAATTTCATGCATCGATAGTAGGTTGAGAGAGCGGAGTCGAGCCCCCAATTAAAAATTTCTAATGTCCAGATAAATCGTAATGAAGAGGGAGAGGTATATTAGGGTCTGAACCCAATTTAACCTATTGATTCATAGCGTGGAAGTGTGATTCAAGCTTCTTGGAAAGGAGTTTGATCATGCGCTTTGATTTGTCAGACGAAGAATGGGCGGTGATCGAGCCGCTTTTGCCCAAGGGCGGACGTGGTCCGAAGCGTATGGACGATCGGCGTGTTTTGAACGGAATTTTCTATATTCTGCGCACCGGCGCCCCGTGGCGCGACCTGCCCGAGCGCTACGGCCCGCGCACCACCATCTACAACCGCTATGCGCGCTGGGCACGGCGCGGCATATGGAAGGCGATCTTCGATGGGCTTGCCGAACACTCCGGCGACAGCCTGTTCTTCATCGACTCATCCATCGTCAAGGCTCACCGCGCGGCAGCCGGCGCAAAAGGGGGGAACTGGCGCAGGATATCGGCCGCTCACGCGGCGGCCGCACAAGCAAGGTTCACGCCGTAGTCGATGAACACGGTCGTCCCCGGCGCTTTGTCATCACCGGCGGTCAGGTTCATGACGGTCAAGTCCTGCCGGATCTTCTCGAAGGCGCCGGAGCGCCGCTTGCCGTCGTCGCCGACAAGGCTTACGGCTCACGCGCCATCCGCCAGCTCATTGACGATGACGGGGCTCTGGCGGTCATTCCATCAAAGAGCAACGCCAAAGAGCCCATCTCCCATGACGTCGGTCTTTACAAAATGCGCAACATCATCGAGCGCTTCTTCTGCACCATGAAAGACATGCGAAGGCTCGCAACACGCTTCGAAAAACTCAGCCGCAACTTCCTCGCCATGATCCACATCTTCGCGATAAGACTATGGATCAATTGAGTCCACACCCTAGAAAAATTATCAGACTCCTTGTTCTTGCAGATTGAGTCGGAAACTCGATTTACTGTAACTTTGTCTCGTGAAAGATCGGGGTATCTTCGCCGTATGAATCGCTTTTTACACAGGCGGCCAGGAAGTAAGGCACCGTCTTATAAATTTCCGGATACAGAGTATAATAGAGAACCCATGGTGTTTTATTGGTATGCATTGGATGCGAGCCAGATGCCGCTAATGCAATTTTTATCGTATTACCAGTCAATCGAATATTATTTTCCCGTCTATTCGGAGAGTGAAGCTAAAAGGCGTGCGGCGAATGTCTTGAAGAACCCTACTTTTCGTGCGGATCGAGAAACGGATCTTAGCCGGTTGGTATCTGCGATCCGTCCTTATAGCGGTAGGGGTTATGATAGTGGGAAATCACAACTTGAAAGCACTTTAAAAGCCTGTATTTCAAGGAACGAGGTTGAAGATTTTGCCCGGGAAAAGAGAACGATGAGGGAGTTTTTTATTGCAGATAGAAGTGTTAACCCGGATTATTCACGGCGCGCTGTGAGATGGTTGGTGAGCGTGGATTAACCTGTTGAGATTCCGTATGATTTTGGTGTTGAAGCCAGATCACGCGGCAACCGGAGAACCCAGCTCACCATGAACGAGACTATCCCCTATCTCCCCGGCTTGTCACCCGTGGCGGGCAAGGAATTGTGTGCCCGGTTCGACGGCGGGCGGCTGTCGTCGGACGGCGGCGTATTGCTGTTTCCCGGGATCGAGAGACGGCTCGGGATTGCCGACTTGCTGGCCTCCTGTGTGGCCGACGAGCGCGACCCTTCGAGCACGACCCACTCCTACGCCGACATGATCCGGGCCCGGCTGTTCGCCATCGCCTGTGGCTACGAGGATTGCGACGACCTCGACGTCTTGCGCGTCGATCCGGCGTTCAAGCTGGCCTGTGGGCGCCTGCCCGAGAGCGGTCGCGATCTGATGAGCCAGCCGACCCTGTCGCGCCTCGAGAACGCGCCGTCGTGGCGCGCGCTGGCGCGCATGGGGCTATCCATGATCGATCTGTTTTGCGAAAGCTTCGAGCGTGTTCCCCAGCGCATCACCCTCGACATCGACGATACCGCCGATACCGTCCACGGCGGCCAGCAGCTGGCCCTGTTCAACGCCCATTACGACGCGTACTGCTTCCAGCCCATCCACATCTTCGAGGCCGCCACGGGCAAGCCGGTGCTCTCGCTCTTGCGCCCCGGCAAGCGGCCCTCCGGAGAGGAGGCGGCCCGTATCCTCGATCACGTCATCCGCCGCATCCGGCGCCACTGGCCCCGGGTCGAGATCGCCGTGCGCGGGGACGGCCATTACGCCACGCCCGAGGTCATGGACCTGCTCGAAGACCAGGGCTGCGGCTATATCTTCGGGCTTGCCGGCAATGCCCGGCTGAGCAAGATCGGCCAGCCCTGGTGCGAGGACGCGGCCGTGCGCCGGGTGCGCTCACACAAGGACAAGGTGCGCCGCTTCTTCCGCACCGGCTACCGGGCCGGAAGCTGGTCGCGGATGCGCACCGTCATCGCCCGCGTCGAGGCCACATCGAAGGGATGCGACATCCGCTTCATCGTCACCAACCTGAGCGGCCGCTCCAAGCTGCTCTATGAGAAGGTCTATTGCGCCCGCGGCAGAATGGAAAACATGATCAAGGAGATGAAGCTCTACACCAAGTCCGACCGCACCTCCTGCCACCGCTGGGAAGCCAACCAGTTCCGGCTCTTTCTCCACGCCGGCGCCTATTGGCTGCTGCATCAGCTGCGCCACGCCGCGCCCCGGAAATCCCTCTGGCGCAAAGCGACGTTCGAAACCATCCGCCGCGCCTTCCTCAAGGTCGCCGTGCGTATTCAGGAGCTCAAATCCCGAGTCAGGATCGCCCTGCCGTCATCCTATCCATATCGGCCAGCCCTCGTCGCGATGGCCGGCTGCATCGCCGCTCGAGGCCCATGAACCAGGCGGCATATGCCGACCGATGAACCCCGACCATCAACCCACAACCCCGTCCCGAAAACCCGACGCGAAAACCCGACGTCAACCCAGCCAATAACGCGCGCCTCGGGCAAATCCACCGGGCGTCATGAATAATTGCGGCTAGGTCGGTGATTGCATCGAGTGGCGGGTCACTTCATCTGCCGACGTAAACTGATGCTTTGGCGATTTGACAGAAGCTGCCTGCGTCGTCGTAGGGCGTAAAATGGAAGGTACTGTGGCGGGGAGAAAGGCGAGCGGCGAGCAGAAAGCCGCCTACGAGATCGAGCGCGCCAAGCACGGGTTTTGAGGGGAGCGATATGCGCTCGGGCGAGGGGGATGGGGCTGGACGTTCCGGGGCCGTGGGGCTTATAGTTGATTTAACGCCGGCCGGGCGAAAATTAACGGCAAAAAAACCAATAAGCCATTGAATCAAGCGCGGATTTTGCCACGCGATCCTGCGTCGGCTGTGCGAGATAGCGAGTGGTGCCATGAAGAGTGACGGGAACGGTCGAAGCCTGAAGGCTGACGGAGCCAAGGGTAACGGTGCGGGCGGTGCGGCCATGCGGTCCCGGCCCGGCGGGGCGGCTGGTAAGGGCTCTAAATCCAAAATCAAGAAAGCCGAGGCCGCGGAACAGGCCCGGAGCGCCGAACTTCGCCTGGCCGAGCTGCGCCAGGACCCGGACGAGATCCGCAGGATTTTCGAGACCGGCGAATATCCCTACAAGAAGAATATCCGCCGCAAGGCCTACGACAAACAGAAGGCCGAGCTGCAGGTCGAGTTGCTCAAGGTTCAGGACTGGGTGAAGGAAGCCGGGCAAAAGGTCGTCCTGCTCTTCGAGGGCCGCGACGCCGCCGGCAAGGGTGGAACGATCAAACGCTTCACCGAGCACCTCAATCCCCGCGGTGCCCGTGTCGTGGCGCTCGACAAGCCGTCGGAGCGGGAGAAATCCCAATGGTTCTTCCAGCGCTATATCAAAAGCCTCCCGGCCCGGGGCGAACTCGTTTTCTACGACCGCTCCTGGTACAACCGCGCCGGTGTGGAGCGGGTCATGGGATTTTGCACGCCCAACGACTACCTGGAATTCATGCGCCAGGCCCCGGAGATCGAGCGCATGATGGTGCGCAGCGGCATCCGCCTGTTCAAATACTGGTTTTCCGTGACCCGGAAGGAGCAGCTAAGCCGGTTCAAGGCGCGCGAGAAAGAGCCGTTGAAAATGTGGAAACTCTCGGCCATCGACCGCCAGTCCCTGAATAAATGGGACGGTTACACGGAAGCGAAGGAGGCGATGTTCTTTTACACGGACACCGCCGACGCACCGTGGACGATCATCAAATCCGACGACAAGAAGCGCGCCCGCCTCGCCTGTATGAAGCATTTTCTGTCCCACCTGCCCTATCCCGAAAAGAATTTGGACGTGGTCGGGCGGCCCGATCCCCTGATCGTCGGCTCCAGCCGGGACGTGATCGGGGGGAGTGATAATATATTGCTCAACAGCCTCCATCCCGAGCAGCGGCGCGGCAGCTAACGCCGTGTCCGGCGCCGCCGGAAATTTCAATGCGTGACGGCAACGGTTGTGCGGCGGAGGGCGGCTGCGCCTGCGGCACGGTGCGCTATCGCATGACGAGCCGGCCGCTGTTCGTGCATTGCTGTCATTGTCGCTGGTGTCAGCGCGAATCGGGAGCGGCCTTCGCGCTCAACGCCATGATCGAAACCGATCGCGTTACCCTCTTGCAAGGCAAACCCGAGGCTGTGTCGGTGCCGACGTTGAGCGGCGAGGGGCAGAAGATCGTCACCTGTCCGAGCTGCCGCGTGACGCTCTGGAGCCATTACGGGGGGGCAGGCGACGTGGTGTGCTTCGTGCGCGTCGGCAGCCTCGACGATCCGGACCGTTTGCCGCCCGACATCCACATCTTTACGGCCTCGAAACAGCCCTGGGTCGCACTGCCCGAGGGCGTGCCCGCGGTCGAAGAATACTACGAGTGCGAGGACACCTGGCCCGAGGAGAGCCTGGCGCGCCGCCGCACTTACCGCGGATAAGGCTTTATTCGCTCACGCCAGCGGACCCGATGGTCCGCGGCTGCGCGGGCGCGCCGCAAGCGGCGGGCCGCAGTCGCGGCCTTGGTCCTGCGGGCCTTTATTCGCTCACGCCAGCGGACCTGACGGTCCGCGGCTGCGCGGGCGCGCCGCATAAGCGGCGGGTTGCACTTGCAGCCCTGGCCCTGCGGGCCTTGGTTCGTTCACGGCAGCGGTCTTGGGCGCTGGGGCTCAGAATTTCTCCACCGAGGGCCGCACGTCCGTCTCCAGCGTCCAGCAGCTCTTTTCCTGCGTGTGAAGCTGGTAATAAAGCTCGGCGATGGAATCGGGATCGAGCAGGGCGTCGGCATCGCGCTCAGGGATGCGGGGGTCGTCGGGTTTGAGCCGGATCTCGCCGTCGATGATGACATGGGCGACATGGATGCCCATCGGCCCAAGCTCGCGTGCCATGGATTGGGTGACCGCGCGGAGTGCGAATTTCGACGACGCGAAATTGAAGAACTTCGTGCTGCCCCGAAGGCTGGCGGTCGCGCCAGTGAACAGGATTGAGCCGGAACCCCGCCCGGCCATCGCCTTCGCCGCCTCGCGTCCGACCAGAAATCCGCCCAGGCAACCGGCTCGCCAGTTCGCCTCGAACTCTTCGACGCCGGCTTCCAGGATGCTGCGCTGGCCGTAGCCGCTGGCGTTGAAGACGACGACGTCGGGCGTACCCCAGTCGGCCTGCACAGCGGCGAAATGTGCCACGACTGCGGCTTCGTCGGTGGCGTCGACGGCGTGGCCGACCACCGTGGCCCCCGTCTCGTCGGCAAGGGATGTTGCGATGGCATCGATCTTTGCCGGGTTGCGGGCGCTGACGGCGAGCTTCATGCCGGCGTTTGCGAAACGGCGTGCAATCGCGGCGCCGAGCCCCGGCCCGACGCCGGTGACGATGGCGATTTGTCCTTCGGTCATGGCGTTATCTCCTTTTTTTCGCTTACTCTATATCGCTCACGGTAGCGGACCGTTCGGTCCACGCCTCCGCGAGGGCGCCGAATAAGCGGCGGCTCGCAGTCGCGAGCTTGGGCGGCTCCACATTGTTATGGACCCGCCCGCTTATCTACTCCGCGGCATCGGCGTGGGCTGCGGGATCGTGCCAGGCGGCCAGCAACTCGGTGCGCCGTTCGTCGGCGCAGGTGGCGGCGGCGTCCTTGATGTGGCCGAAGCCCTTCACGGAAAGCGGCAGGGAGGCAATCTCGACCGCAAGCATGTGGTTCTCAGGCGTCAGGCCGTCGAGCAGTGTGGCGACGGTTGTTTCGTAGTCGACGATCATGCGGCGCTCGCGCTTGCGCTCACTGGTGTAGCCGAAGATGTCGAGGGGTGTGCCGCGCACGCCCTTGAGCCGGGCAAGGATGTGAAACAGCGGCATGACCCAAGAGCCGAAAGCGCGTTTTTTCAGGTGCCCCGTACGCTTGTCCCGCGCCCCCAGAATCGGCGGAGCCAGTTGAAATTCGAGGGACACATCGCCCTCGAAGGCCGACGCGATCGATTGCGCGAAGCGGCCGTCGGTATAGAGCCGGGCGACCTCGTACTCGTCCTTGACGGCGAGCAGCTTGTGATAACTGCGCGCGACGGCGTCGGCGAGGCCGTCCGCGCGGGGCGCGCGTTTCCGCTCGATCTTGCGTGAAAGCCGGACCAGTGTCCGGTAGCGCTCGGCCAGGGCTTCGTTCTGGTAGGCGGCAAGGTCGGCGGCGCGAACCTCGATCACGTCATCGAGGCTATCGGTGGACGGGGTGCGAACGGGTGCGGCGAGCCCGGCGGCGCTGGCGGCGGCCTGCGGGTCGTGGGCGGCGAGCCGGCCCCAGCGGAAGGCGCGCCGGTTTGCCTCGACGGCAACGCCGTTCAGTTCGATGGCAGTCTCGACGGCTGCGGCGGAAACGGGAATACGGCCCCGTTGGTAGGCGGCGCCGAGCAGAAGCAGGTTGGCTCCGATGGCGTCGCCCGCCAGTCCGGCCGCGAGGCGTGTCGCGTCGATGACATCGACGGCTGACGCGCCGGCGGCGTCCTCGATGCTGGCGATCAACGCGGCCTCGGGCAGGGTATAATCGCCTTCGCGGGCGAAATCGCCGACCATGGAGGCTTGTGCGTTGACCAGTGCGGCGGTGCGCCCGGCGCCAATGCGGGTGATCGATTCCTTGCCCGCGGCGACGACGAGATCGCCGCCCAGCAACAAATCGGCACCGCCCGCCGCGATGCGCGGCGCATGCAGTGAGCCCTGGTCGTCGGCGATTCGGACGTAGCTCACCACAGCGCCGTATTTCTGGGCGAGGCCCGTATGGTCGAGCAGGGTGACGCCCAGTCCCTCGAGGTGGGCGGCCATGCCGATGAGTGCGCTCAAGGTAACGACCCCGGTGCCGCCGACCCCGGCGATCACGATGTTGACGGGGTTGGCGGTGGCGGGACGCTCGGGCTCGGGCAGGGGCGGGATCGCGGCCCGCGACGAATCGGGCTTGCGCAAGGTGCCGCCCTTGACGACGACAAAGCTGGGGCAGAAGCCGTTCAGGCAGCTTTCGTCTTTGTTGCACGACGACTGGTCGATGGCGCGCTTGCGTCCCAGCTCGGTCTCAAACGGGATTACCGAGAGGCAGTTCGAGGTCCGGCTGCAATCGCCGCAGCCCTCGCAGACCGCGGGGTTGATGACGACGCGCCGTGCCGGATCGGGCATCAGGCCGCGCTTGCGCCGGCGGCGCTTTTCCGTGGCGCAGGTCTGATCGTAGATCAGGGCGGAGACCCCGGGCCAGTCGCGCAGCTCGCGCTGAACCGAGTCGAGCTCGTCGCGGTGGTGGATGGTAACGCCCTTCGCGAAATCGGCGGTCATGGAATATTTGACGGGCTCGTCGCTGACCACGGCAATGCGCGCGATCCCCTCGCCGTTGAGCTGGCGACTGATCATGGGCACGTCCATCGGGCCGTCCATGGGCTGGCCGCCGGTCATGGCGACGGCGTCGTTGTAGAGAATCTTGTAGGTGACGTTGACGCCCGCGCCGACTGCGGCACGGATGGCGAGCAGGCCCGAATGGTAGTAGGTGCCGTCGCCGATGTTCTGGAAGACGTGGCCGGTTGCAACGAAGGGGCTGAGGCCGTTCCAGTTGGCGCCCTCGGCCCCCATGTGGGTGTAGGTCTGGGTGTCGCGGTCCATCCACTGGACCATGTAGTGACAGCCGATGCCGGCCAGCGCCACGCTGCCCTCGGGGAGCTTGGTCGAGCTGTTGTGCGGGCAGCCGGAGCAGAAATAGGGCTGGCGGACCACCACGGGAGTGCGCGTCTCGGCGGCGCGGGCCTGCATCTCGAGCGCGTCGATGCGCGCGCGCAGACGCTCGGGCAGGGCGGTGGCGTCGAGCCGGCCGGCAATGGCAAGGGCAATGGCCGTGGGCGTGAGCTCGCCCGTCGACGGCAGCAGCCAGGCGCCGCTCTCGTCATGCTTGCCGAGGATGCGGGGGCGGGGGCCCGAGCCGTCGTAGAGCAGCTCCTTGAGCTGGCTTTCGATCAGGGGGCGCTTTTCCTCGACCACGAGAATCTCGTCGAGGTTCGATGCAAAGGCGCGCGCGCCTACGGGCTCGAGCGGCCAGCTCATGCCGACCTTGTAGAGCCTGAGGCCCAGCGCTTGTGCGCCCGCCTCGTCGAGGCCCAACTCGTCCAGCGCCTGGAGCAGGTCGAGCCACGACTTGCCGGTCGCAACGATGCCGAGCCGGGCGGCGGGTGCATCGAGAACCAGCCGATCGAGGCCGTTGGCTCGGGCGAAGGCGCGTGCGGCGTCGAGCTTGTGCTCGTGGAGGCGGCGCTCCTGCTCGATGGAAGGGTCGGGCCAGCGGATGTTGAGCCCGCCGGGCGGCGGCGCATAATCGGTGGGCGGGGCGAGGGAAAGGCGGTGGGGATCGACCTCGACGCGCGCGGTGGTCTCGACCGTATCGGCGACCAGCTTGAGGCCGACCCAGACCCCGGCAAAGCGCGACATCGCCCAGCCCGCGAGGCCGAAATCGAGAATTTCCTGGACGTTTGCGGGGTGGAGCACGGGCATCATCGCGTCGACGAAGGCGAACTCGCTCTGGTGGGGCTGGGTCGAGGACAGGCAGAGATGATCGTCGCCGGCCAGCGCGAGAACGCCGCCGTGGGCCGAGGTGCCGGCAAAGTTCGCGTGCTTGAAGGCGTCGCCCGAGCGGTCGACCCCGGGGCCCTTGCCGTACCACAGGGCGAAGACGCCGTCGTGGAGTGCGTCGGCGTAGAGCGCGGTCTGCTGGCTGCCCCAGCAGGCGGTGGCGGCGAGGTCTTCGTTCACGCCGGGTTGGAAGTGGATAGCGTGGCGCTCGACGAACTCGCGGGCCTGCCAGAGCGCCCGGTCGAGCCCGCCCAGCGGTGAGCCGCGATAGCCCGAGATGTAACAGGCGGTGTTCAGTGCCGCCGCCTCGTCGCGGCGCTTCTGCATCATGGGCAGGCGGACCAGCGCCTGGGTGCCCGAGAGCAGCACGGTGCCACGCTCCAGCGCGTAGCGGTCGTCGAGGCTGACGGCGGCGAGGGCCATTGCAGGAGTCCCGATCCGGGCCGCGGGCGTGCGGCCTCTTGGCTACAAGCTAAGCCATTGCCAAATCGGGTCAAGCGGACGAGGCGGAGAGGGCGGAGTCAATGCAGGTAGAGCCCGTCGATGGTCGCGCGATAGACGTCGAGAATGTGATGGCGGCGAATCTTGAGCGTCGGGGTCATCTGACCGTTCTCGACGGAAAACACGTCTCGGGCGATGGCGAACCGCTTGACCCGCTCGATCACCGAGAGATCGAGGTTGGCCCGCTCGACCGACTCGCCGAGCAGGGTTGCGAACCCGGCGTTCTCCGCCAGCTCGGATAGCTGAGCGGTCACCTTGTGATGGCGGGCAAAGCTCTCGATGGCGGCGGGGTCGGGCACTAGGAGGGCAACGAGGTAGGGCCGGGCGTCGCCATAAACCATCGCCTGAGCGATCTCGGGCTGCAAGGTGAGCAGGCCCTCTACGCGCTGGGGCGAGACGTTGTCGCCGCCCGAAACGACGATGATGTCCTTCTTGCGGTCGGTAATCTGGATGTAGCCGTCGGAATCGATGCGCCCGATGTCACCGGTGTGCAGCCAGCCGTCGATCAGCGCGTCGGCGGTGGCCTCGGGGTTTTTCCAGTAACCGTCCATAACGAGGGGGCCCTTGACCAGGATCTCGCCGTCCTCGGCGATGCGCACCTCGACCCCTTCGCAGGGCGGGCCGACCGTCTCGAGCTTGACCCGGCGCGGCGGGTTGCAGCTCACCACGGGGGCGGCCTCGGTCTGGCCGTAGCCCTGCAGGATGCGCACGCCGAGCGCGGTGAAGAACAGCCCGACCTCGGGGTTGAGCGGCGCGCCGCCCGAGACCATCGCCTTGAGCCGGCCGCCGAAGCGCGCGCGCACCTTGGAGCGCACCAGCCGGTCGAGCAGGCTGTTGTAGAGGCCGCCGGTGAGCCCCAGGCGGCCATGCTCGTGGTCGCGGCTGCCCAGTTCGACGGCCTTGGCGAACATCTTCGCCTTGGTCCCGCCCGCGCGTTTCACACCGGCCATGATTCGCTGGCGCATCACCTCGTAGAGCCGGGGCACGCTGACCATCAGGGTGGGGCGGGCCTCGATCAGGTTCGTGGTCAGCGCGTCGGCGCCTTCGGCGTAGTAAATCTGGGCGCCGATGGAGATCGGGAAGAACTGGCCTGCCGAGTGCTCGTAGGAATGAGAGAGCGGCAGGAAGGAGAGGAAGGTCTCGTCGTCGAGCCCGATTTCCTCGAGCAGGCGGTAGGCGCCCTTGCAGTTCCACAGGATCGCCCGGTGGCTGAGCATCACGCCCTTCGGGTTGCCGCCGGTGCCCGACGTATAAATCAGGCAGGCGAGGTCGCCGGGCCGGGCCTTGGCAACCTGCACCTCGACGTCGTCGGGCTGCTCGGCGCCCTGGGCCAGCACATCGTTCCAGGCGTGCACAGGGGTATCCGTGTTGGCCGCGCCGTCGAGCGTCTCCATGGCGACGACGATGCGCAACCCCGGCGCATCGTGTGCCGCGGGCAGCAGGCGGGCGGCGAGTGCGCGCGTCGATACGATGGCCGCGCTGGCACCCGAATCGTCTAGCAGGTGGCGGTAATCGTGAACCGTGTTGGTGGTGTAGGCGGGCACGGTGATCGCGCCGGCGGCCATGACGGCAACGTCGGAGATCGGCCATTCGGGCCGATTTTCCGAAACCAGAAGGACCCGCTCGCCGGGCTCGACACCGAGCGCGCGCAAGCCCCGCGAGAGGCGGCTCGCCTGGCGTGCCGCTTCGGCCCAACTGGTGGGCTGATAGCGGCCCTCGCGCTTGGCCCAGAGAAAAGGCTTTTCGCCCAGCTCCCCGGCGCGTTCGAAGAACATCGCCGCGAGGCTGTTCCACTCGTCGTACTTCACCATACTCTCCCTGGGATAGCCATCGCCCCGAACCATATTAGAATAACGCGCGGGTGCAAGACGCTGCGCGTGCGAGCCGATCTAACGCAATCGTTCCGGAGACCCTTATGGCCCTGACCGCCCCGACCGACGCCCTCGACCTGGGAACCCTGCCCGAGTGGCAGCTTACGGACCTCTATCCCGGCCCCGATTCGCCGGAGCTGGCTCGCGACATCGACGAGGCGCGCAAACGCGCCGAGACGTTCGAGGCGGCGTATGCCGGCAGGATCGCAGACCTCGACGGGACGGCGCTGGGCGCCGCGGTGACCGAGTACGAGGCGATCGAAGATCTGCTGGGCCGGATTTCGAGCTACGGCTCGCTCTATTATTGCTTGCGCATGGAGGATGCGGAAGCCGGGCGCTTCTACCAGTCGATCCAGGAAGCCGGCACCGACATCTCGGCCCGGCTCTTGTGCCTGAGCCTCGAAATCAACCGGATGGACGAGGCGGCGCTCGACGAGAATCTCTCGGCGCCGGCGCTTGCCTATTACGCCCCCTGGCTGCGCGATGTGCGCGCCTTTCGCGAACACCAACTTTCGGATGAGATGGAAAAGCTGCTCCACGAGAAATATGTGTCGGGAAAGGCCGCGTGGACGCGCCTGTTTGACGAGACTATCGCGGCCCAGCGGTTCGAGATCGGCGGCAAGACGCTGACCAACGCCGAAGCACTGCATTTGCTCTCGGAGCCGGACGCCGCGGTGCGCAAGGACGCGGCCAACGTGCTGGGTGCGGTGTTTTCGGAGCAGGCCCGCACCTTCGCGCTGATCACCAACACACTGGCCAAGGACAAGGAAATCGAGGATCGCTGGCGCCACTTCGCGCGGCCCATCTCGTCGCGAAACCTCGCGAACCAGGTCGAGGACGACGTCGTCGATGCACTGATCGACGCAGTCAAGGCGAGCTACCCACGGCTCTCACACCGCTATTACGCCATCAAGGCGGAATGGATGGGGCAAGATAAACTGGACTACTGGGACCGCAACGCGCCGGTGCCTGATGACGACGACCGGCTGTTCCGCTGGGACGAGGCGCGCGAGATCGTGCTGGGCGCGTACGGCGCGTTTTCGCCCGCCATGGCCGAGGTTGGCGGACGCTTCTTCGACAGCGGCTGGATCGATGCCCCGGTCCATGCGGGCAAGGCACCGGGCGCCTTCGCGCACCCCACGGTGCCCAGCGCGCACCCCTATATCTTGTTGAATTATATGGGAAAATCGAGGGACGTCATGACCCTCGCCCACGAGCTGGGCCATGGTGTGCACCAGGTGATGGCGGCACCCCAAGGCGCGTTGATGGCGGACACGCCGCTGACGCTCGCGGAAACCGCTTCGGTCTTCGGCGAGCAGCTCACGTTCCGGGCGATGCTCGAGGCGGCAGCCGATCCGCCGGCGCGGCGTGCGATGCTCGCGAACAAGATCGAGGAAATGCTAAACACCGTGGTTCGCCAGGTGGCGTTCTGCGACTTCGAGCGCCAAGTTCACGACGAGCGGAGTTCGACGGAGCTTACTCCCGACCGGTTGGGCGAGATCTGGATGGCGGTGCAGCGTGAGAGCCTCGGCCCGGCGCTACGCTTCGACGATAACTATGCGGCATGGTGGAGCTACATTCCCCACTTCATCCATTCGCCGTTCTACGTCTATGCCTACGCCTTCGGCGACTGTCTGGTGAACGCTCTCTACGCAATCTATCAAAACGCGGAAAGCGGCTTTCAGGACAAGTATTTCGATATGCTCAGGGCGGGCGGTACGCTGCGCCACAAGGAGCTTCTGGCACCCTTCGACCTCGACGCAGGCGATCCGGCCTTCTGGACCCAGGGACTCGATATCATCGCGCAGTTCATCGACGAGCTGGAGGCGGCGATGGCATGACCGGCAGCCGTGAAGACAACCGGTTGGCTGGCCGGGTCAAGCGCTACGCCCGGGTCGGTGCTTCAGTCGGCGGCCTCGTGGTCCGCGCCGCCGGGTCGCGTTATCTCGGCGTTACGATGGACCGGGGGCGTCACGCCGCCGATCTGGCGACGGCGCTGGGCGGGCTCAAAGGTCCGCTGATGAAGGTCGCGCAGTTGCTCTCGACCATCCCCGACGCGCTGCCCGACGAGTACATCGCCGAGCTGGGCAAATTGCAGTCTCAGGCGCCGGCGATGGGCTGGGTGTTCGTGAAGCGGCGCATGGCGAGCGAGCTGGGGCCCGACTGGCAGACGAGGTTCTCCAGATTCGAGCGTGAGGCAGCGGCGGCCGCCTCGCTTGGCCAGGTCCATCGGGCGAATGCCCCGGACGGCCGGACGCTCGCCTGCAAGCTGCAATACCCCGACATGCGTTCGGCGGTTGAAGCCGACCTAGGACAACTCAAGCTGATCTTCGCGCTCTATCACCGCTACGATCCCGCGATCAAGACCGACCAAATCCACGCAGAACTGGCCGAACGGCTGCGCGAGGAACTCGACTATCGGCGCGAGGCCTGCCACATCGCGCTTTATCGCGCGGTGCTGACCGATGAAGCGGGGATTTACCTGCCCGAGGTGGTGGCCGAGTTGTCGACGGAACGGCTGCTCACCATGACCTGGCTCGAGGGCGAGCCCCTGATGCGCACCACGGAGCGGACGCAGGACGCACGCAATGCCATTGCGCGTAACATGTTCCGCGCCTGGTACCTGCCGGTCTATCGATATGGGGTGATCCACGGCGATCCGCATCTGGGAAACTATTCCGTGCGCGACGACAGTGCAGTCAACCTGCTTGATTTCGGCTGCATTCGTGTGTTTCCCGCCAGCTTCATCCAAGGCGTCATCGACCTCTACCACGCGATTCAGCGGGATGACCGGACGCTCGCGGTGCACGCCTACGAGACTTGGGGCTTCAGCGGCCTCTCGGACGAGATGCTCGATGTCCTGCACATCTGGGCGAACTACCTTTATGGACCCCTACTCGACGACCGGGCCCGGCTGATCCAGGATTCGCCCGATGGCATGTACGGGGCCAGCGTCGCCGGCAAAGTCCATAGCGAGTTGCGTCGGCTGGGCGGTGTGACGCCGCCGCGCGAGTTCGTGCTGATGGACCGCGCCGCGATCGGGCTGGGATCGGTGTTTCTGCACCTGAAGGCGGAGATCAACTGGCACCGGCTGTTCGAGGAGCTGATCGAGGGATTCGACGAGACCACGATTGCCGGCCGCCAGGCTGCGGCACTCACCGAGGCAGGGCTCGCGCCAGCCGCCAGGTAAGCTTCCGTTAATCCCGACTTACCATTTTGGTAACCAAATTCTGTTGTTCTGCTCAAGAGACGGCGTGCTGGATCGGTACGCTGCGCCTCACTCTTGCAGGCAGGATGGGCCAATGGCCAGGAAATACGACTACGATTTCATCTGTATCGGCAGCGGACCGGCCTGCCAGCGCGCCGCCATCCACGCCGCAAAGAAGAACAAGCGGGTTGCCGTGGTCGAAAAAAACGGGGCACCAGGAGGTGTTTGCCTGCACACCGGCACGATCCCGAGCAAAACCTTCCGCGAGGCAGTTCTCTCCCTGCCCAACGGGCGCAACCCGTTTTCGCATCTCGGCCGCAAGACGAATGGCGGCCAGCGTCCGACCGCCGACACCCTGCTTCGCCGTGTCAACCACATCGAGGAACGCGAGATCTGGGTACTGGAGGATCAGCTTGATCGAAACCGGGTCGAGATGATCCACGGCGCCGCTTCGTTCAAGGATGTACATACGGTGCATGTCAATTCGTCGGTAGAGCCGCAAGACATCTCCGCCGAGAAGATCCTGATCGGGGTCGGCACCAATCCGGCGCGGCCCGCCGAGGTGCCCTTTGACGGCCATTCGGTCATCACGAGCGATGAAATTCTTAATCTCAAGGAGCTGCCGCGCACGATGGTGGTAATCGGTTGCGGCGTGATCGGCATCGAGTATGCCTCGATGTTCGCGACGTTCGGCGTCGACGTCACAGCGATCGACGAACGCGAGCGGCCGCTGGAATTTCTCGACCACGAGGTGGTCGACGAGTTGATCCACCAGATGCGCAACCGGAACGTCAAGTTCCGCCTGGGCGAGCGGGTCGACCATATCGACGTCTCGAAGAACGGACGGAAACGTCCCGTCGTGCATCTCGAATCGGGCAAGCGGGTGGTCTCGGACGTTGCGCTCTACGCGGTTGACCGTAGCGGGGCGACGGAGAATCTCGATCTGGCTGCGGCCGGCCTGCAGTCCGACAACCGGGGCCGGATCAAGGTCGACGACAGGTTCCGCACCGAAGTGCCCAATATCTACGCAGCGGGCGATGTGATCGGCTTCCCGAGCCTGGCCTGTACCTCTTCGGAGCAGGGTCGGCTTGCCGCCTGCCACGCCTTCGGCGTCAAGGCCGGGCGGATGGCCGACCATTTCCCCATCGGGATCTACTCGATTCCGGAAATTTCGACGGTGGGCCAGTCGGAAGAGGAGCTCACCCGCAACAAGGTGCCCTACGAATCCGGGGTGGCGCGTTATCGTGAGATCGCGCGGGGCCAGATCCTGGATGATGACAGCGGCTTCCTCAAGATGCTGTTCCATCGCAAGACGCGCCGCCTGCTGGGCGTGCAAACCATCGGCACAGGCGCCACCGAGCTGGTCCATATCGGCCAAACCGTGCTCGGACTGGGCGGCGGGCTCGACTATTTCATGAGTACGATCTTCAATTATC
The DNA here is from genome assembly GCA_965249645.1 of Alphaproteobacteria bacterium. Classification (GTDB taxonomy): domain Bacteria; phylum Pseudomonadota; class Alphaproteobacteria; order UBA828; family JAPUJA01; genus CAVOEB01. Next base: position 1,501,866 of record CBDFML010000012.1, on the reverse strand, counting down.
CGACCCTCGCCGAGTGCTACAAAGTGGCGGCTTTCGACGCCTACAACAAGCTGAACGCCTGACGCCGAACCTTCGGCCGCGACTTCCTGTCGCAGCCCCATTCCGGGGTTGGCAAACCCGAAACCGCAAGGCATTGTGTGCCCGGTCGCGCAACGCGGCCGCAAGGGCCAGGTTCGTTCCGTTTGGAGCCTCTCGCACGATGAAGGTCGGTGTTCCCAAGGAAATTCGCGAGGGTGAGCGGCGCGTGGCCATGACGCCCGACGTCGTCAAACGCCTCACGGCCAAGGGCATGGAGGTGGTGATCGAACACCATGCCGGCGCCAGGGCGGGCATCACGGATGAAGACTTCGCCGCCGCGGGAGCGCGCGTCGTGCCCGACGCGGCGAGCATGTACGCCGAAGCGGACGTGGTGGTCAAAGTAGCTCGCCCGATGACCGCGAGCGACGGCGTCGAGGACGAGCTGTCCAAGATCAAACCCGGCACTGTGTTGATCGGCCTGCTCCGGCCCTATGAAAATGGATCCGCCATCGAGGCTTATGCGAAGCACGGCCTGACGGCGTTTGCGATGGAGTCGATTCCCCGTATCAGCCGGGCCCAAAGCATGGACGCGCTGTCCTCGCAAAGTAATCTCGTCGGCTACAAAGCGGTCATCGATGCGGCGGATGCCTTCGGCAAGGCGATACCCATGATGATGACCGCCGCCGGCACTATTGCGGCGGCGAAGGTGCTCGTGCTCGGAGCGGGCGTCGCAGGGCTTCAGGCCATCGCCACGGCACGGCGGCTGGGCGGGGTGGTCTCGGCGTTCGACGTGCGCGCCGCCGTCAAGGAGCAGGTAGAGAGCTTGGGCGCCAAGTTCGTCGAGGTGGAAAGCGCCGAGACGGAAACCGCGGAAACAGCCGGCGGATACGCCCGCGAGATGAGCGAAGATTACAATCGCCGCCAGTCGGAACGTATCCACGAGACGTTGCGGAAAATGAACATTGCCATCTCAACCGCGTTGATCCCGGGCCGGCCCGCGCCTGTGCTGATCACCGAGGAGATGGTGCGCGACATGCCGGACGGCGCCGTGATCGTGGATATCGCGGCGGAAGCCGGGGGCAACTGCGCCCTGACCGAGCCGGGTTCGGTGATCGAGCGCCACGGCGTGACGATCATCGGGCACACCAATTTTCCGGCGCGCATCGCGGTCGACGCCAGCGCGCTCTACGCCCGTAACCTGTTCAATTTTCTCGATCTCAACATCGACGGCGAGAGCAGGACTTTCGCGATCGACTGGGAGGACGAAATCGTCCAAGGCGCACTGGTGGCCCGGGACGGCGTGATCGTAAACCCGTCGCCGGCGTCGTAGGGAGGTTCCCATGGATATTGCCCACGCCGTCGGCGTCGATCCTCTGGTGATTGCGGTCACGGTGTTCGTGCTCGCGGTGTTCATCGGCTATTACGTGGTCTGGAGCGTGACGCCCGCGCTGCACACACCGCTCATGTCGGTGACCAACGCGATCTCGAGCGTGATCATCGTGGGCGCGCTTCTGGCGGCGGCGCCCGAGGGTTGGGGGATCGCCAAACTGCTGGGCGGAATCGGGGTCGGGCTTGCTGCCGTGAACATCTTCGGCGGCTTCACCGTGACCCAGCGCATGCTCCAGATGTACAAGAAAAAGAAAAAGACGTAGGGAGCGCGCTCGGTGAACCCCAACATTTCCGCGCTGCTTTACCTGCTCGCTGCCATCTGTTTCATCATGGCGTTGCGCGGGTTGTCCTCGCCGGTTTCGGCGCGGCGCGGCAATCTGGCCGGTATCCTCGGCATGGTGATTGCCGTGGGTACAACGCTTGCCCAGCCGGGTGTGGCCAGCTTCGAACTGATCCTTATCGGCGCGGCCATCGGCGGCGCCATCGGCACGGTGATCGCTCTTAAAATCCAGATGACCGCCATGCCGCAGCTGGTCGCCGGGTTTCACAGCCTGATCGGGCTGGCGGCGGTGATGGTGGCGGGCTCGGCGCTGCTTAACCCTGGAGTATTCGGGATTGCGGACGGCGACGGCATCCGGATGGTCTCGCGCATCGAGATGAGCCTCGGCATGGTGATCGGTGCGATCACCTTTACCGGCTCGATCGTGGCGTTTACCAAGCTGCAGGGGCTGGTAAGCGGCGCGCCGCTGGTCTTTCCGGGGCAGCATTGGATCAATCTGACCCTGGGCCTGCTGATCGTCGGGCTTGGCGTCTATTTCTGTATCGACCAGTCGCACGGCATTTTCTGGATCATGACGGCGCTGGCGCTGCTCGTCGGGGTGCTCATCATCGTGCCCATCGGCGGTGCCGATATGCCCGTGGTGATCTCGATGCTGAACTCCTATTCGGGCTGGGCGGCGGCGGGTATCGGGTTCACGCTGGAGAACAACCTGCTGATCGTCACCGGCGCGCTGGTTGGCTCGTCGGGTGCGATCCTGAGCTACATCATGTGCCGGGCGATGAACCGCTCCTTCGTTAGCGTCATCCTTGGCGGCTTCGGTGGCGAGAACGGGGTTACGGTCGATACGGGCGATAAATCCGTGACGTCGGGCAGCGGTGACGACGCTGCATTTATTCTGAAAAACGCTGATTCGGTCGTCATCGTGCCGGGCTACGGCATGGCTGTCGCCCAGGCGCAGCATGCAGTCCGCGACATGGCCGACATCCTGGAAGAGGAAGGCGTGCGGGTGCGTTATGCAATTCATCCCGTGGCCGGGCGCATGCCGGGGCATATGAATGTGTTGCTGGCCGAGGCGGACGTGCCCTACGAACAGGTCTTCGAACTAGACGATATCAACAACGAGTTCGCCTCCACGGACGTCGCTTTCGTGATCGGGGCCAATGACGTGTGCAACCCGCTGGCCAAGACCGATAAGACGAGCCCGATCTACGGCATGCCGGTGTTCGATGTGGACAAGGCGAAGACGTCGCTGATCGTCAAGCGCAGCCTGGGGGTTGGCTATGCGGGCATCGACAATCCGCAGTTCTATGCCGAGAACACCATGATGCTGTTCGGTGACGCCAAGAAAATGGTGGAAGAGATCGTTCGCGCGCTTTGAGCGAGCCGCCGGCGGCTCGTGTATCAATCTAGAAAAACTTTGGGAAGATCGGCGCTGCCGGCGGTGCGGTGGCGGACGGGCTCAGGTGTCGTCGCGCATCGCCCTCTTGCGGGCCAGCTTGCGGGCACGTCGAACCGCCTCGGCCTTTTCGCGGGCGCGTTTTTCGGATGGCTTTTCGTAATGGCGCCGCATCTTCATTTCCCGGAAGATACCTTCGCGCTGCATCTTTTTCTTCAGCGCCTTGAGCGCTTGATCGACATTGTTGTCGCGTACCAGAACGTGAACCAAGTGTCGTTACCTTGTTCCTTACTTCCGACGAGCACAAAAAAACCTCCCCCTCCGGAACGCCGGTTTCCCGAAAGGGGCGCCCTTATAGCACGGTGGCCGCGTCAAGGTAAAGCGAAGCCGGGCCGGCCGGGACAGCCGTTTTTACGGGAAAATCGGTCCCGGCGCGACTTTACCTGCCGTGAAGCCGTGCCCATAGTAGACGCCATGGCCATTCGAAAGATCGCCCTCATGGGGCAGCCTGTTCTAAAGGAGCCCGCTCGGCCGGTCGACGATCCTGGCGCACCCGAAATCCGACGGCTGGTTGCGGACATGCTAGAGACGATGCACGACGCCGAGGGGCTCGGACTCGCGGCGCCGCAAGTCTACGAGCCGCTGCGTCTCGTGATGTTCATGGTGCCCGCCGACCGGGTCAAGGAGGGCGAGGCCGGCGCCGTGCCGCTGACCGTGTTGGCGAACCCGGTGGTCGAGCCGCTTGACGAGGAAACGCTCGACAGCGTGGAAGCGTGCCTGTCGCTGCCCGGACTGGTCGGCATCGTGCCCCGCTACCGCCACATCCGCTACAGCGGAATGACGCCCGACGGAGAGACCGTCGCGCGGGAGGCGAGCGACTATCACGCCCGGGTGGTGCAGCATGAATGCGATCACCTGGACGGCATTCTCTATCCCATGCGCATGACCGACCTGTCGAGGCTCAGCTTTGTGAGCGAACTGGGGCCGGAGCCGCGCATCATGGTGGAGACGGACGAATGAGCGGCGCGGCCGCCGGCAAAAGCGCGAACGCGGTATTGCGCGAGCGCCTGCTCAAGGCGACGCTGGTCCATGTTGCTTTCGACGGCTGGAGCGAGGCGGCGCTTGCGGCGGGAGCACGCGATTTGGACATCGATCCGACGGCGGCGCACGGGACGTTTCCGCGCGGCTCAATCGATCTCGTGGTCGAGTTCAGCGGTTGGGCGGACCGCAGGATGGAGGCCGCCCTGGCAGAGCGCGATATGGGTGCGCTCAAGGTGCGCGAGCGCATTACGGCGGCGGTGCGTGCGCGGCTGGAAGTCTGTGCGGACCATCGCGAGGCGGTGCGCCTGGCGATCGGCCTCTTCGCTTTACCGAGCCATGCGCCCGACGCTACACGTTGCCTCTACCGCACGGTCGACGCTATGTGGCATGCCGTGGGCGACCGCTCGACCGATTTCAATTTCTATACCAAGCGGGCGCTGCTCGCAGGCGTGCAACTCTCGACCACGCTCTACTGGCTGCAGGACAACTCGGAGAACGCCGAGGCGAGCTGGGGATTTCTCGATCGCCGGATCGACGATGTGCTCAAGATCCAGACTGTGCGCGGGCGGCTCGAGAAGCTGAGCGCACGCCAGCCCTCGTTGCTTCGGTTGTTGCGCCAGGGTGCCGAGAAGACGCGCCGGCCCGCAGCCTGAGCCTTACTCACCGGGAATTTCGGAACCCTTCGCCTGCTGCCCGGCCCAGTGCTCTTCGAGAGCCGCCGCGATGGTGTCATCGCTCAGAGCGAGGATGCGCCCGGCTAGAAGAGCGGCGTTGACCGCGCCCGGCTTGCCGATCGCTGTCGTGCCCACCGGCACGCCGGGCGGCATCTGGACGATCGAGTACAGGGCATCAAGACCGTTGACTGCCGATCCTTCCAACGGCACGCCGATGACGGGTAGGCGGGTTTGCGCCGCAACGACGCCCGGCAGGGCCGCGGCCATTCCGGCGCCTGCGATCAGCACCCGAATGCCGCGGTCCTTCGCGGTGCCGACATATTCGGTGAGCCGCTCGGGCCTGCGGTGGGCCGAAATGACCCGCGCCTCGCACGGGATCGCCAGAGATTCGAGCGTGGTGACGGCGCTTTGCATCACGGGCCAGTCCGACTGGCTGCCCATGAGAACGCCGACGAGCCGGTTTTGCTCAGACATGATTTCTCCTGTTTCGTTTATCGTCCGCACTAGCCGTTGGCTGCCCAAGCCGAAGTGATGGTACGCGGACCGCATGTTGGCAACGCTTTTTTTATGACCCTCTGGAATGCTATACTGAATTCCCCGGGGTTTACATTGTCCTGCCGGGAACCGAAATTTGACGTCCTTTTTTCGCTAGATCGAGAGAGGCTCCATGAAGATCGAGCGTACCCGTCCGACGGGCACCCCGACCCGCGTTGGCGCGACACGCGCGGATGCGGGTGCAGGCGAACCTGCCGCGGCACCGGGCGTTAGGGAAATCCAGGATACCACGGCGATTATGGGCGTTCCCGAGGCGGAACTGACGCCCAAGGTGCGCCACGCGCTGATGCAACTGTTCGAGGAGGTGGCGAAGCTGCGCGAGGAGCTGGAACGCAGCAAAACACGCTTGGCCGACCTCGAACGCCTGGCTGACGAGGATTCGCTGGTCCCGATTTCCAACCGGCGCGCCTTTGTGCGCGAACTTTCGCGCATAATCGCCTACGCCCAACGCTATCAGATGCAGAGCAGCGTGGCCTATTTCGACCTCAACGACATGAAGGCGATCAACGACAAGTACGGCCACTCAGCGGGCGACTCGGCGCTCAGGCAAGTGGCCCAAGCGTTGGTCGAGCATGTTCGTGAATCCGACGTGGTGGGTCGGTTGGGAGGCGACGAATTCGGCGTCATCCTGGTCCAGGCGGACGCCCAGACGGCTGCGGACAAGGGGCAGGAGCTGGTACAGGTGATTAACGGGACGCCGCTTGCGTGGGAGGGACAGCAAATTCCCATCAGCGTGGCGTATGGTGTCTACACGTTTACCGGTGCCGAAGACGCGGCCGCCGCGATCCAGGCCGCGGACGAAGCGATGTACGCCAACAAGCAGGGCCGCGTGGACGGCTGAGCGGCATGCCGGATATCAGGCGATGATGTCCGGCAACAAAATATTTTCCAGGCGGGTTATTTCGTCCTTCAGCGCGAGCTTGCGTTTTTTCAGGCGCCGCACCTGCAGGTGATCGTGGGCCGGGTCGGCGATAAGCTGCCCGATCACCTCGTCGAGGTCGCGATGCTCGGAACGCAAATCAGCCAGTTTTTGGTACAGCGCCTTGTCGGTGGACATGGTTGTGCGAGCCCGTCGTACGGAAACCCTGCTAGAATAGCAAGAAACCGGTTGGCTCCCTATTCGAAAGGAATTTCATGGTCGATCGTGCGGGTCCGCCGACCACGGAAACCCTTTGGACGTTCACGCTGGCGCTGTACCCCTGTGAGGGCGTAAGCCCTGCTGTCATTGCGCTGCAGGATCGTCACGGGGTGCATGTCAATCTGCTCTTTCTCGCTTGCTGGCTGGGAGCGAGCGGGCGCGGCAGGCTCGATGGTGACGGGGTCGGCCGGGCACGCGCCATCTCGGGGGTTTGGCAGGGCAAGATCGTCGAGGTGCTGCGCGAGGTGCGCCGGCGGCTGAAGGATTGGACCGCGGATTCCCCGGACCGGCCATCGCCACCCGACGCCGAGCGCGAGGACTACCGCAAGAGGGTGGTGGGCCTTGAGATCGAAGGCGAGCGGCTGGAACAGGAAATGCTGGCGACGGCCTTTGGCGGTCCCGTCACCGAGGCCCCGGAAGTCGCCGGCCGTGCCCGGGACGGGGCGCACAACCTGCACGCCTATCTCGGGCAGCTGAACGTGGTTCTCGATACTGAAGACCGGGGCCACCTCGCGACCCTGCTGGCTGCGGCCTTCCCGGAGCTCGAACCGTCGGCGATCGAGAGCCTGGTCGAGGGCTAGCCCACGTCGCGCCCGGAACGCCGGGCGGCGGCGGGGTCGCGCCAGCGGGCGACTAACCCGGATTCGAGGTCGAAGAGATCGAGTAACCGGCCCACCGTGTGGTCGACCATGGCATCGATACTGGCCGGGCGGGCATACATGGCGGGGACCGGCGGCGCGATGATCGCGCCCAGCTCCGCCAGCTGCGTCAACGTACGCAAATGTCCCAGATGGAGGGGCGTTTCGCGCACCGTGAGGACAAGGCGGCGGCGTTCCTTGAGCACGACGTCGGCAGAGCGGGTCAACAAGCTCGAGGTGACGCCAGTGGAAATCTCGGACATGGAGTGAATCGAACAGGGCACGATGATCATACCGAGCGTGCGGAACGAGCCGCTCGATGTTGCCCCGCCGACATCGGCGTTGGGGTGGCTGACGTCCGCCAATGCGTGGACCTGCGCCGGGGTGAGATCGGTTTCGTAGGCCAGTGCCAACTCTGCCGCCTTGGTCATGATCAGATGGCTCTCGACGGGCAGCGGGCGCAGCGCTTCGAGCAGGCGCACACCGTAGACCGCGCCTGATGCACCGCTGATTCCCACGATCAGTCGCGCATTGTCGCTCATGACACCCCCATCGCTTGTCGCCGCGACCGGCACGGCGGTGACTTTATGCCCTCAAACGCGCTATGAGTCTGGACAGCGCGGCACACCGTTTAGTAAACTACTCCCACTGTAACATTGGGCAAAGGGCTGATGGATCAGAAAGCGGAAACCACAAATCATCTCGAAATTTTGACAGAAAAACACGCCGTGTTCGAGGCAGAAATCGATGCCGAAACGCAGCGTCCCGCACCGGATTCCGTCCGGTTGACCGACCTCAAGCGCCGAAAACTTGCCGTTAAGGACGAAATCGCCCGGCTGACCCACGCATAGGTCTCCGGCGAGCGATCACGTCCGGCTGAACAGTCGCGGTCTGCCGCGGCGACACCCGGCGATCTCTAGACTCTGCGCATCCGCGCGATAGTTTCTGTCGTGCTGAAATTGGGCTCGATCGCCGCCAACACGACATTGCCCCCGTAACTTTTTACGAAGTCGCCGCCCACAACCTCGTCGAGGCTGTAGTCGGCGCCCTTGACCAACACGTCGGGACGCAGCGCCTCAATCAAGGACTCAGGCGTATCCTCATCGAACACCGTGATGGCATCGACCATCTCAATGGAGGCCAGCACATCGGCCCGCGCCGCTTCGAGCTGGATTGGCCGATCCGGGCCCTTGAGCCGGCGCACGGATTCGTCGGAGTTGATTGCCACGACGAGCCGGTCGCAGTGACTTTTCGCCTCGCGAAGTAGCGACATGTGTCCGGGATGGAGCAGATCGAAGCAGCCGTTGGTGAAGCCCACCGACAAATCGCTCGCGCGCCAGGTCTCGACCGTGGAGCGCAGAGCGTCGCGCGCCTTGATCTTGACCTGCATGCCGATCTCGCCCGATATGTCGAGTGCGGTGCGCAACTCCCAATCGAACGCGGTCGCCGTGCCGGTTTTGCCGACCACAATGCCCGCTGCCAGGTTGGCGAGCGCGGCCGCCTCGGGCAGGGGAATTTTCTGGCACAGTGCGACCGCGAAGGTGGCGACCACTGTATCGCCTGCGCCAGAGACGTCGTAGACGCTGCGCGCCTGGGTCGGCAGATGGCATGCCTCGCCGTCGCCGGGAACCACCGAAAGGCCATCCTGACTACGCGTTACCAGCACCGCATCGATTTCGCAGGTCTCGATTATTTTGCGTGCCGCAAAGACCAACTCGTCGTCGCTTTCGACCTGCAGGCCTGTCGCATCGGCCAGCTCCTGGCGGTTCGGCGTGATCACGCTGGCGCCCCGGTAGCGCGAAAAGTCACGTCCCTTGGGGTCGACGATTACTGGACGCCCGACGGTGCGGGCATCGGCAATCAGGGTGCGCACAACGCGTTCGGTCAGCACGCCCTTGGCGTAGTCGGAGACCACGACGACATCGCAGTCAGACAGCGAATCGGCGACGACGCGCATCAGGTTCTCAGCGCACAGTTCGGCGATGTCATGGGTCGCTTCGAGGTCGGTGCGCAGCAGCTGCTGGCCGTTTGCCACATATCGGGTCTTGACCGTCGATTCGCGACCGGGCTCGAGCAGCAGGTGAGGCTCAACCCGAGGCTCGTCACCGACCATGGTTGTGAGCTCGTGCCCTACCGAATCGTCGCTCACCACGGAAACCAGCGAGGCGTATGCACCGAGCGAAACGATGTTGCGCACGACGTTACCTGCACCGCCCAGCATGACAGCCTGCTTCTCGATGCGCAGCACCGGAACCGGCGCCTCGGGCGAAGTCCGCTCGACGATGCCGTAGACGAAGCGGTCGAGCATGAGATCACCGACGCACAAGACGCGACTGCGTGACAGGGTCTTGACATGAGAAAGCATTTGGGCGCGCTCGGTCATGAACGGGGGCCTCCAGCCCGGCGGGACCGTTGAGCGGGCAGGATAGTGAAGTCGTTGCCTGCGCGCCAGTCCAGCATGGCGGGGTGCGAATGCGGGTTGCTCTTGCTGCCCGCGCAAGACAAAATCGCCGCCGTCCAACGAGGTGATCCATGACCGGTACTCCATCCTGGCGGACCGCCTACAATGCGCGCCTGGTCTCGCCCGCGTCAGCCGTGATGCGGCTTGACGACGGCATGCATCTGATCTTTCCGACCATGGCGGGCGAGCCTCCTGCGGTAATCGAGGCCATAGGCGCGGCCGCGCGGGCCGGCGAGTTGGCCCAAATCTCGCTCAGCAACATCCTGCCAGGACGCTACACCGCACGCGAGCTGCACACGCCCGAGGTCCTCGAACGGGTGCATTGGAACAGTTTCTTCTGCGGCGCCAGCGACCGCCAGTCGGTGTTCGAGGGCAGCTCCGACATGACGCCGATGCATTTCAGCCAAGTGCCGATGGTGATGGAACGCTACATGCCCTGCCAAGCGGTCGCGACCCTGGTATCGCCGCCGGATGAAGAGGGCTACATGACACCGAGCCTGGCAATCGACTACACGAAGCACATGCTGGATACCGCTTTGCTCAAGATAGTCGAGGTCAATCCCAACGTGCCCCGGGTGTTTGGCAACTGCAGGGTCCATGTCGAAGATGTCGATGTCATCGTCGAAAGCAATATGCCGATCCAGGAGCTTCCGAGCCCCGAATTGGGCCCTGACGACGAAACGATCGGGCAGCTGATCGCCGAGCGCATCCCCGACGGTGCGACGGTGCAGATCGGCTTCGGCGCCGTGCCCAGCGCGGTGGCGCTGAGCCTGAAGGATCACAGGCATCTGGGTATTCATTCGGAGATGTTCGTCGACAACATGCGCGTGCTGATGGAAAGCGGCGTTGTCGATAATTCGCGCAAAACCCTGCATCCGGGCAAGTCGCTCTATACCTTTTGCGCCGGACAGCAGGCGACGTACAGCTTCCTCAATGAGAACAAGGCAATCGAGGCGCATCCGGTCGACTACACCAACGACCCCTTTATCATCGCCAAACACGATCACATGATTTCGATTAACAGCATGCTTGCGGTCGATCTGACGGGTCAGGCCTGCGCTGAATCCATCGGGCCGATGCAATATTCGGGGCCGGGCGGCCAGCTCGATTTCGTGCGCGGCGCAGTGCGCGCACGAGACGGCCATTCGTTTCTCGCGACCTACGCGACAGCCAAGGGGGGCACGATCTCGCGGATCGTCGATACCCTGCCGGAAGGCTCGGTGGTGACGACGCCGCGCACGGACATCGACAAGGTTGTCACCGAATTCGGCGTCGCCGAGCTGCGTGGCAAGTCGCTGCGGGCGCGCGCGCAGGCGCTGATCGCCATCGCGCACCCAAATTTTCGCGATGATCTGCAACGCAAGGCGGCGGCGCGAGGGCTCGCTCCCCGTTAGGGATCGGGCGCTTCCTGAGACGGAAAGAAGAAATTATGGCCAGCCAGTACGACGAAGCGTATGCGCGCTCGCTCGCCGACCCGGAAGGGTTCTGGGGCGAAGCGGCCGCCGGGATCGACTGGACACGGCGGTGGGACCGGGTGCTCGACGATTCCAACCCGCCCTACTATCGCTGGTTCGCGGGCGGCGAGTTGAATACCTGCTACAACGCGCTCGACCGTCATGTCGAAGGCGGCCGCGCCGAGCAGACGGCGCTGATTTACGATAGCCCAATGACCGGCCAGATCCGCCGCTTCAACTATGCCGAATTGCTCGATGTCGTGGCCCGGACCGCCGGTATGATCGCGGCGGCGGGCATCGCGAAAGGCGACCGCGTGCTTATTTACATGCCCATGGTGCCGGAAGCCGCGATCGCCATGCTCGCCTGTGCCCGAATCGGTGCGGTCCATTCGGTGGTGTTCGGTGGTTTCGCCTCGAACGAATTGGCCAAGCGGATCGACGACGCCAGGCCTAAGCTGGTTATGACGGCGTCCTGCGGCATCGAGGTCGACAAGGTGATCCCGTACAAGCCGCTGCTCGACGGCGCGCTCGCGGCCGCCAGCTGGAAGGACGTCAAGGTCATCCTGTTACAGCGTCCGGAGGCAACGGCCGAACTCGACCCAACACGCGAGGTGGATTGGGCCGAAGCGCTCGCGGCGGCGGCGGCGGTTGATTGCGTGCCTGTGGCGGCGACCGATCCGCTCTACATCCTCTACACCTCGGGTACCACCGGCGTACCCAAGGGGATCGTCCGCGACACAGGCGGGCATGCGGTATCGCTGAACTGGAGCATGAAGAACGTTTACGGCATCGAGCCAGGCGAAGTTTTCTGGGCGGCGTCGGACGTCGGCTGGGTCGTGGGCCACGCCTATATCGTCTATGCGCCGCTGTTTTACGGCTGCACGACAATTCTGTACGAAGGCAAACCCGTGGGCACCCCCGACCCCGGGGCGTTCTGGCGAGTCATCGCCGAGCACAAGGTCGCGGCACTGTTCACCGCCCCGACCGCGTTTCGCGCGATCAAGCGCGACGACCCTAACGCCGACTATCTCAAGCAATACGATCTCTCGCATTTCCACACGCTGTTCCTGGCGGGCGAGCGAACCGATCCGGATACCCTGGCCTGGGCCGAAGCCATTCTCGGCGTCCCGGTGATCGATCACTGGTGGCAAACCGAGACGGGTTGGGCGGTCGCGGCCAACTGCGTCGGGCTCGGCCGCCTGCCGGTCAAGCCGGGATCGCCGACCAAGCCGGTTCCCGGCTTTGACGTGCGTGTGCTGGACGACGATGCCCAGCCTGTCGAACCGGGGCAGATCGGCACCTTTGCCATCAAGCTGCCCATGCCACCCGGCTGTCTGCCGACGTTGTGGAAGAACGACGAAGGCTATGTGACGTCGTATCTCCGCCAATTCGAGGGGTATTACTCGACGGCCGACGCCGGCTACGCGGACGAGGACGGCTATCTCTACGTCATGAGCCGAACCGACGACATCATCAACGTAGCGGGTCACCGGCTTTCGACCGGGGGCATGGAAGAGGTGCTGTCCGGCCACCCAAATGTGGCGGAATGCGCGGTTCTGGGCGTTTCGGACGCGCTAAAGGGTCAGGTTCCACTGGGTCTGGTGGTGCTGAAAGCGGGCGTCGAGCGACCGGCCGACGAGATCGTTACCGATCTGGTGCGCATGGTCCGGGATCGGATCGGGCCGGTGGCTGCCTTCAAAACGGCGACCATCGTCAAGCGTCTGCCCAAGACCCGATCGGGCAAAATCCTGCGCGGTACCATCCGCAAGATGGCGGACGGCGAGGTCTTGGCTGTGCCGCCGACGATCGACGATCCAGTGATTCTAGACGAAATTCGTGAGGCGCTAGCGCTGCTCGGCTATCCGAAGAGCTGATCCGCCTTGCGCCGCGCGGCGGCGGGGCTCGTGATCTCGTCGCTATCGGAACTGCTCTCGGGCACCGCAACCGGCTCTGGCGCGGGCGTGATAGCGGCTGGGGCGCCTTCCACGGCTTCCGGGGGCCGTCGACCGCTCTTGCGCGCCTTGCGCACAGCATCGTCGAGCTCGGCGTGGCTGCACAGGCCAAGCTGGACGGGATCCTGCGCCTTGATGTTGACGCTGTTCCAGTGAGTGCCGTCGCGGACCGCGTTGATCGTCGCCTTGGTAGTGCCGAGCAACTTGGAAATCTGGCCGTCGGTCAGCTCACCATGGCGTTGGAGCAGCCAGGCGATGGCGTTGGGCCGATCCTGGCGCTTCGAAACGGGCGTATAACGACCACGCCGGCGCTTTGCCGCCGACGGCAGTTTCGCCGCGGGGGCCGCCAGCTTGAGCTTGGTTTTGGGGTCGGCCTGACAGCGTTCGAGCTCTTCTCGGGTCAACTGGGCGTTTTGCACGGGGTCGAGGCCAATGATACCAACGGCAACCTCACCGTCGGCGATGCCGGCGATCTCGAGCGGGTGCATGTGGCAGAATTCCGCGATTTGATCGAATGTCAGCGACGTGTTGTCCACCAGCCAGACAGCGGTCGCTTTCGGCATGAGAGGCGCATCAGCCACGATAGTCTCCATCGGCAACGGCGATCGAGGCACCATCAGGGATGCCACCTCACCGCTACCGGTTGTGTGGAACGTCGACGTTGACGCGAATATAACGGGGATCGAGACAGGCGCAAAGCTGCAAATCCCCGGACCCTAGCCTGTCAGATAATCCGAAACCCCTGTTGGATCAAGAGGTTCTTGTCAGATTGTCAGGACGATCTTGCCGATATGCGCGCCTGATTCCAGGCGCGCGTGGGCTTGATCTGCATCGGCCAAGGCGAACCGGCTGTCGATAACCGGGGCAATTTGACCCGCAGCCAGCAGCGGCCAGACGTGGTGTTCGAGGGCCCGCGCGATGGCGGCCTTCTGCTGAACGGTGCGGGAGCGCAGGGTGGATCCCGTTATCGTCAGGCGCTTGAGCAGGACGGCGCCGAGCCCGATGGTCGCCTGGTTGCCGCCCAGGAGCGCGATATTGACGACGCGCCCTTCGGTGCGCAGCGCCTTGAGATTGCGTGCAAGATAATCGCCGGCGACCATATCGAGGATCACATCGACGCCTTCACCGCCCGTAAGGTCGCGGATCACGGCGACGAAATCTTCCGTTTGGTAGTCAATCGCGCGCTCCGCGCCCAGGCGCTCGCAGGCGGCGCATTTGTCGGGCGATCCGGCGGTGGTAAAGACACGCGCACCCCATGCCCGGGCGAGCTGGATGGCCGTGGTCCCAATACCGCTCGATCCGCCGTGGATCAGAACCCGTTCGCCCGGTGCGAGGCGGCCTCGCTCGAACAGGTTGGTCCAAACCGTAAAGAAGGTTTCCGGCAGGGCCGCCGCCTGGACGACGTCGAGTCCATCGGGCATGGGTAGCGCCTGGGGCTCGGGCACGGTGCAAAACTGGGCATAACCGCCGCCCGAAACCAGCGCTGTCACCTGCGCACCAAGCGGCCAGCGAGACGCGCCCGGCCCGTGGGCCACGACCCTGCCGCACACCTCGAGGCCCGGTATGTCGCTGGCGCCCGGCGGCGGGGGATAACTGCCCTCGCGCTGCATCGCGTCGGGCCGGTTGACGCCTGCCGCCTCGATGGCGACGAGCACTTCGCCGGCGCTCGGTACAGGGGTCGGGCGTTCGGTGGTGCGAAGCACATCGGGACCGCCGGGTTCCGCAATCTCGATGGCGGTCATCATGGCAGGCAGGGGCGCGGTCATGGACACCTCGTTGTTGGATTGAGCCTAACTGTAGCCGGTTCGGACCGGAAGTTTGAAGGGCCATGCCGGGCGCGCTAATCTGGCGGCTCGTCAGTGCGATCGCAGGACAGGAGATGCGCCTATGGACCCCGAAGATCTCGAGCCCCGGCTCCAGCCCAAACCGGTCAAGGCTCTCGAGCCCATGTCCGTCGAGGCTCTGACCGACTACATCGCCGAACTCGAAGGTGAAATCGAGCGGGCGCAGAAAATGATCGACTCAAAGCAATCGGCGCGTGGCGCCGCGGAGACGTTTTTCAAGGAATGAGCCAGTTTTTCGCGTAACCGGTGGTTGCGACGGGCCGTTGTCGTTAACCATGTCTTAACGTTTGACGCCTAATCTGACCGTCGATGGAGACGGCTTACCCGCTTCCATCATTCTAGTCCTCCCTGATTGTTTCATCTCCCTAAACTTTTAAGCCGCCCTCCCGGGCAGCTTTTCTTTTGTGCCGTCGGGCTAGAACCGATAGCCCAGGATTAGCCCGGCGCCGAACTGATTTTCCGACTCGTCGTCGGTCAGCGGACTGGTCACGGCGTCGCCGAGCAGGCGCGTCCAGCTTACGCGCAACTGGCCGAACCACGGCGTACCCGGAATCGGTTGGTGGGTCCAGGTCATCACGACGCCCATGTCCTTGAATGCAGCGGCGGTGACTAATTGCGCACGGGTACCGCCGTTGGTTTGGCTTGCACCGACGCCAAAATAGCTCTGCATGTAACTGTCGCTTGCCCAGTGAGCGACAACTTCGAGTTCGAGGACGTCTTTCGGACTTGGCTTGTCCCGGATCCCGCCCGCCAACTCGGCAACGGTGCCGCCGTGCGCATCCACGACGTCCTGTCGGAGATCGCCGCGAAATCGAAACGCCCACCAATGAAGTTCGCCAAACGCCCCGAATTCGATCGCATCGTCGACATCGCCGGTGCCAGTGAGACGTTCCGAATCCTCCTCGTCGCGACCGAATCGATAGGTGGCGGACACCCCGACCTTGAAGCGCTCGGTATTGAACAGATTGACGCCCAGCCCACGGGCGCTGCTTAGAAACACGGTATCGCGCCATTCGAAGTCGATCAGCGGGAGGGGAACGACCTCATGCTGGTCGTGGCCTTCGTAATCCGGCTCCAGGCCGACGCCCATCCCGAGCACGATGGCGAAATCCCGGAGCGCCAACGAGGGCGTCGCCGGTTGCTGCGTCGGGGCGGACGATGCCGGGGCGGTTGCGACGATATCAACGCGAGTCGGGGCCTCGGCGAGTTGGCGGGTCGACGCTGCGTCTTCGGGGCCCAGGGCCGCCATGCCGGCTATGATCTCGCTACGAAGGCCGGGAAACGCCCGGATCGCGGCGGCGGCGGCGGCCGGGGCGTAGGCGGGTGCGCTGCGGCTCGCATAAATCACGATGTTGCGGGTGTCGCCTGCGGAGCGTCCGATCGCCTCGATGAGAGCGGCCGCAAACGCGCCACGGTCGCTGGAAGCCGTCGCCCGATCGAGCCCCGCGGTCAGTTCGGCGTGCAAGGTTGCGGCGAAGCTCGCCGCGGGCCCGAGAATGAGAATCGTCAAGGCGACAAGAATGACTGCCAGGGGGCGGATGGTAACCAGGCGTATGACCATCAGACCCTACCCGGGCTCACGGCTCGATCGGTGTGTCATCACGCGAGCCCCATTCGCTCCACGATCCGTCATAGACCGCCGTATCGGGATAGCCGATCAGGTAAAGCCCGAGGGCGAGGATGGCGGCGGTCACGCCCGAGCCGCAACTCGCGGTCACGGGGCGGGAGAGATCAAGGCTGGCCTCGGCGAATAGACCGTGCAAGGTCTTGGCATCGACCACTGTGCCGGTTTTGGGGTCGAGCAGCCGCCGATAGTGCAGATCCCAGCTGCCGGGGATATGCCCCCCGCGCAGGCCCGGGCGGGGCTCCGCCTCGCGCCCCTCGAACCGGCCCGGCGCGCGCGCGTCAATCACCTGCTCGCGCTTGCTTTCGAGGTTAGCGGTCATTTGATCCAGATCGCGCACCAGAAGGCTGTTCAGACGGCTGGTGAAGTATCGTTCACGGGGCGTGGTCTCGTCGTCGGTTACCGGGCGGTCCTCGGCGAGCCATTTGGGCAGGCCGCCGTCGAGCACCGCGATATCGGTGTGGCCGAACACCCGAAACATCCACCACACCCGCGCTGCGCTGAACAGGCCGAGGCCGTCATAGACGACGATGCGGATGCCGTCGCCCAGTCCGAGTTTGCGCACGCGGCTCGCAAACTTTTCCTGCTGCGGCATCATGTGGGGCAGGGGGTTGTCGGTGTCGGCGATCTCATCGATGTCGAAGAACACCGCACTCGGAATATGCCGCTCGTAATATTCAGCGCGGGCATCGCGCCCGGTTTCGGCCATGAAATACGAGCCATCGACGACGCGCACGTCCGGGGCGTCGAGATGCTGCGCCAACCAGTCGGTGCTGACCAGCGCGTCGGGGTTCGCGTAACTCATGCCTTGTCCTTGGTCAGCAGAAAATTACCGTCGGGATCGAGATCCGAAACCCAGCCGGGTAGCAACAGGATAGTCGTCAATTCCGCTTCTGCAATGGCGGGGCCGTCGATGTGCGTGCCCGGGCCCAGCCGGTCGGCGTCGAACACGGGAAGGAGCGTCGTGGTTCCGGCGTCGTGGCGATAGACCTCGCGCCGGCCCTTGGGCTCTACGGCGCCCGTTGGGGGCGTGGATAGCGGCGCGGCGCGTTCGGCGGAATACCGGCCCGCGCCCACCGCGCGCACCTTCCAGGCAGTAAATTCCACGCTCTCCTCGGGGTTATGGATGGTGTATTTCCGCTGGTGCATGGCGTGAAAGCTTGCCACCAAGCCGGCCACGTCGTTGGAGCCGAGCCCGCCAGGACCTGGGGTAAAGGGCACGTCGATCTCCCATGACTGAAATCGGTAGCGTGCCGAGAACAGGTGATCGTAACTGCGATCTTCGGGCGCGACGCTGGCGCGATCGAGGAAGGCCGCACCCTTTGCGGCCAGCTCGCCAATCACTCGGTTGACCGCGTCGGCGTCGAACCGCTCGCCGGTCATCGCCAAGGTGGCGGTCGCTTCGCTGCGGAACTCCGAGACCAGCCCGCCGAAGGCGCTCAAGCCGGCAACGAAGCGCGGGATCATGGCGCGCGTAATCCCCAGGATATCGGCCATTTCGCAGAGGTGCGCGGCGGTCGCTCCGCCGCCTGCGACCAGGTAGCACTCGCGGGGATCGAGCCCTTCGCCGACCGTGATGTCCTCGATCGCCGCGATCATGGTGTGGTTGCTGGCCGCGTGGATCGCGTGGGCGGTCTCGAGCAGCCCGGTGCCGAGGCGCGCGCTGATGGCTTCGACGGCGGCCTCCGCCGCGGCCCGATCGAGCGTGATGCGCCCGCCGAGAAAGTAGTCGGGATCGATGATGCCCAACACCACGTTGGCGTCCGTGACCGTGGCGTCGGTGCCGCCGGCGCCGTAGCAGGCGGGGCCGGGACGGGCCCCGGCACTTTGGGGGCCGACATGAAGCAGGTCGCCGGGATCGACCCAGGCGATACTGCCGCCGCCCGCACCGATTGAGCGGACATCGACCTTGGGCATGCCGAGCAGGTCGTAGCGAGTCAGCATGGCCTCCGGCGAAACCACGATTTCGCGGTCGCAGATGGCAGAGACGTCAAGCGTGGTGCCGCCCATGTCGATGACGATGACGTCAGGCTCGTCTGTCAGGCGGCGCGCCGCGACAGGCGCCAGGGTGGGGCCGGACATGACGCTGTAGATCGGCCTTTCGACGATCTCGTCGGCCTGCATCATACCGCCGACGCAATTTGCGATGAGCAGATCGTTGCGGTAGCCCGCCTTGCGCAGACTGTCCTCGATGGATGAGACGTAGCGGTTGATAACCGGCGCGAGGGCCGCATTGATCGACGTGGAAATTGCGCGGCGGTATTCCCGGGACACCGGGTTAAGTTCGTGGCTGAGCGTGACCGGCAGGCCGGGCAGTTCGTCGCGCAGGATCTCCGCCACCCGGCGCTCGTGGGCGCCGTCGACAATCGACCAGAGCAGGCAGACGGCGATGGCTTCGGCCTTCATCCTGCGAAAATGATCGGCGGCGGCGCGCACGTCGGCCTCGTTCAGCGGATCGAGTTCGCGGCCGCTGGAATCGAACCGTCCGCCGACCTCGACGGTGAGGTTGCGCGGGACGAAGGGTTCCGGGTAATCGAGGTGCCAATCGAAGCTACGTTTTTCCGGGCCGTCCCGAAGGGTCAGGATGTCGGGATGACCGGCGTTGACGATCAGACCGACCCGGGCGGTCTTGCCCTCGACGAGCGCGTTGGTCGACGCGGTGGTGCCGTGGATGATGACGTCGACCTCGGCCAGAAAGTGGTCGAGGCCCAGCTCGGCATTTTTCGCCGCAAGCGCCAGGGCATTCATGAACCCGTGGTCGAAATCGGGCGGCGTCGAAGGGGTTTTAAAAATCCGCAGCTCGTCACCGGCGTCGACGACGCAGTCCGTAAAGGTACCGCCTGTATCGACACAAACGGCATAAGTCATGCGGGTTGGCCGCGCAACGCTGCTGTCGCGGTCTCGTCGACTTCGAAATCAACGCCGTTCGCCGATCGAACGAGCGTCACGGCGTAGACGGTTTGCGCCTGTTTGGGCGAGAGCCAGCCGCGGTTAACCGTGGCCGCCACGCGCGCCGGATCGCGCGCACGCGGGTCGCCGTAGCCGCCGCCCGCGTTCGAGCGATAGCAGATCGCCTCGTCGGGAGCGCAAATTTCCTCGTGAAACGACGGCAGGGTGTGCACTGTGCCGTCGGCATCGCGCTTGGCGTTGATCGCGGGAGCGCCGTCGCCCCCGCCCAGCGCGCCCTTCGAGGCGTAGATGTCGCCGTCACTCGCGTAGTTGACGGTGACGTCGTGATCCAGCGGGCGGTAGCGCCCTTGCGTGGCAGGGGCGCCGTCCCACTCGCCGCAGCCCAGCGTGTCGGGGCTGAGGCGACGTTCCTCGATCAGCACGGGATACATGCTTTCGACCGTCTCGATTGGGTCGATCCGCAGCATGCCGCCGTCGCACGGTGCGCCGTGGGTGACCCAGCCGTCATGGCCGTCGACCCCGGCGCCGCCGCTTAAACCCAGCATGAACTGGTTGATATAGGGCTCGGGCCGGCCGCTGCGCGGATCGAGTCCCGAGATCACGGCGAGCCCGCTGGTCTGGGAGTAGCCGGCCTCGGCCCGACCATGGGGCCGGCCCATCTGGGTGAAGCAGCCCGAGACGGCGGTCGACAGGCGGTCGTTGACGTTGGTGGTCGCCACCGAGGTGCCGACGGTGTAGGCCGGTCGGCCAACGACGCAGCCGTCGCGCAGCAAAATCTCGACCCGGCCGGCGCTGCCTTCGTTGTGCGGGATGGTCGGGTCGAGGTTGTTGTAGACGCCGATCAGGCAGCCCGTGGTGGCGCAGGTCTCGGATTGGTTGATCCCGCCCGGCACACAGTCCATGTTGTCGCGCACGTCGACTGTAATCATGGCGGCCTCGGGATCGACGGTGAGCGTCGCGCGCACGGGCACGCCCTCGTCGGCAACGGTGGGCACTGGATCGTGGCGGGTCTCGTAGCTCCAGGTCCCGGCGGGCAGGGCGCGGATTGCGGCGATCATGCGCCGTTCGCCATAGGCGATCCAGGCTTCGATGAAGGCCTTGACGGTCTCGAGACTGTATTTCGCGACCAGCTCCTTGAGGCGGCGTTCTGCGGTGCGACACGCGCCCACCTGGGCACGGTAGTCGCCGTACCAGACGTCGGCGACCCGGATCTGCATGCGGCACATGCGGATGAGGTCGGTCTTGTCTTCGTAGTGCTCCTGGAAGCGGACGCAGGGAAAATGCAGCCCCTCCTCGTAGATGGTGCGGGCG
Organism: Alphaproteobacteria bacterium; assembly: GCA_965249645.1. Taxonomy (GTDB): domain Bacteria; phylum Pseudomonadota; class Alphaproteobacteria; order UBA828; family JAPUJA01; genus CAVOEB01. Next base: position 1,481,181 of record CBDFML010000012.1, on the reverse strand, counting down.
TAGGGCAGATAGGTGGTGGGCTCGGGAGCGCCAATGTCGGCATGATGGGCGCGTACCACGGTCCAGAACATGGGCTCGCCCTCGCAGAAGACGGGGACGCAAAGCGCGATGTCCGCGTGGTGAGTGCCGCCCGTATACGAGCAGTTGTTCACATAGGCGTCGCCCTCTTTGACGTCGTCGAAAAATTCGCTGATCGGGCTGGTCGTCAGCGAGAGGGCGGCAAGATGGACGGGCAGGCCGCTTTCGCAGGAAATCTGGCGGTGATCGTAGGTAACGATGCCGCAGGAGAAATCGCGCGAGGTCTTGATCACCGACGAGCGGCTGGTGCGCACGACGGTATTGGTCATTTCGCGCAAAATTGCAGACATGCGGCTCGAGAGAACCGCCAGCAGGGTGGGATCGAAGCCCTCGACCGTTGCGGTCATCTCAGTCGTCGAGCCAGTCGGGTACGGGCAGGTCCTTCTCCCGCAAAAATGCGGGATTGAACATCTTGCTCTGGTAGCGTGCGCCGCTGTCGCACAGCATGGTGACGATAGTGTGTCCCGGACCCATATCACGGGCGAGGCGGATAGCACCTGCGACGTTGATGCCGCTCGAGCCACCGACCAGCAACCCTTCCTGGCGGATCAGGTCAAAAATGATGCGCAGCGCCTCGTCGTCGGGTATCTGGTACGCTGTGTCGACGGGCGTGCCGTCGACGTTCGTCGTGATCCGGCCCTGGCCGATACCCTCGGTGATGGAGGTGCCGCTGCTCTTGAGTTCGCCCGTGGTAAACCAGGAATACATCGCTGCGCCCATGGGGTCGGCGAGGCAGATGGTGACGTCCGGGTTTTGCTCCTTGAGGTAGAGACCGACGCCCGAGAGCGTGCCGCCGGTGCCGATGGCGCTGACGAAGCCGTCGACCCTGCCCTCGGTCTGGCGCCAGATTTCAGGCCCCGTGGTCTCTAGGTGGGCGCGCCGGTTCGCGAGATTATCGAACTGATCGGCCCAGATCGCGCCGTTCGGGTCCGAGGCGTCGAGTTCCTCGGAGCGACGCTTGGCAACGCGGTTGAAATTGCCGGGATCCTTGTACGGCTTCTGGGGCACGAGCTCGACCTCGGCGCCGAGCAGGCGGAGCGCGTCGACCTTCTCATGCGCGAGATTGTCGTTCATGACGATGAGCGAGCGAAAGCCCAGCGCGTTGCCAACCACGGCGAGGCCGATACCCGTGTTGCCCGCAGTGCCCTCGACGATGATGCCGCCCGGCCGAATCGCTCCGCGGTCGAGCGCATCCTTAATGATGAAGAGACCGGCGCGATCCTTGACCGAACCGCCCGGATTCACGAATTCGCACTTGGCGAGAATCTCGCACCCCGTCGCATCGGAGGCGCCCGTGAGGCGTATCAGCGGTGTGTTGCCGATAAGGTCGAGCAGGGTGGTTTGGATGTCCATGGCGGCGCCTTCGGGGCGATTTGTCATTGGCGGACCGCCGGTTGGCTGCCGCAGGCTCAAGGTAGCCAGCGGGCGGGCCGCGATCAAGCGCGCTGGCACCAGAATTTGTCACTATACTAAGTGTCCTATGTTGCGCCTGACCCGGATCATCGGCCACGCCAGCGACCCCGAACTGGTCGAGCGGCTGCACGCGCTCTCGCACAAGGGCCGCGTCGAATATCTCGAACTTTCCCGGGACGACACCCACCGGCACCGCCTGCGCAAGGAAACCGACCAGGGCACGGACTGCGCGGTTGCGCTCGACCGTGCCGCCAAGCTTGACGACGGCGCGATCCTGCTGCTCGACGATCTGCGCGCGGTCGTCGTGCGCATGGAGGAAAGCCGCTGGCTCCGGCTGCAGCCGAACGATACGACCACCGCCGTCGAACTCGGCTTCCTGTGCGGCAACCTGCATTGGCGGGTGCGTTTCGACGGCCCGGTCATGGCGGTGGCGCTGGACGGGCCGGAAGAGGACTACCTCGCCCGTCTCGCGCCGTTTCTCGATAAGGGCCGGGTCGAGAGGCTGACGGACGATGGCTGACGGCGGGCGCTTGTTTGCCCTGCTCCAGCACGCCGACAGCTTCTTTCCCGGCGGCCAGGTGTCGTTCTCGGGGGGCCTCGAAGAACTCACGGGCTCGGGCTGTATCGCTGGGGCCGACGAGCTGTTTGCCTTCATCGACGGCCAATTGCGTCAGCGCTGGGCGAGCGCGGATCGTGCGGTTCTTGCCGCCGCGTTTGACGCAGCCGGCAATCTCGACACGGTGGCCGAGGCCGACCAGACGCAGGAGGCCATGAGCCTGTCCGAAGGCCTGCGCAACGGCTCGGCGCGAATGGGCCGGGCGCTGCTCTCGGTCCATGATGAACTGGGCACGCCGGGTGCAGCGGAATACCGAGCGCGGGTTCAGGCGGACGAGACGCCGGGACACCTGGCGGCGATGCAGGGGTTGCTCTGGCAGAGTACAGGGCTTGGCCGGGATGAGGCGGAAGCGGCGAGCGCCCACGGGCTATGCATCGGCCTGCTGGGTGCGGCGTTGCGGCTCGGCCTGATCGGCCATCTCGATGGCCAACGAATCCTGGCACGTCTGCGCCCCGGCCTGGCATCGCTGCTTGCCCGGCCGGTGCCTCCGCTGGCCGGCGCCAGTGCCTATGCACCAGCGGTGGACATCGCTATCATGACTCACGAAACCAAGGCGAGCCGCCTGTTTTCGACCTGAAGCGGCCGCCCGAGAGGGAGCTTTCAGCCATGCTTCTTACCCCCCATGAAATGGAGCGGCTGGTGATCTACACCGCAGCGGAACTGGCCCGAAAACGCCGTGCGCGGGGACTGGAGCTTAATCATCCCGAGGCGGTCGCGCTGATCAGCGATGAAATTCTCGAAGCGGCGCGCGACGGACGATCCGTCGCCGAGCTGATCAGTTTCGGCGCGACGATCCTGACCTCAGACGACGTGCTGCCAGGCGTTGGGACGATGATGCCGATGATCCAGGTCGAGGCCAATTTTCCCGACGGCACCAAGTTGGTGACGGTCCACGATCCGATCCGCCCGGGCAAGAAGAAGGCCGCGAAGAAGGACGAAGTGATCCCCGGCGAGATCATTACGACCAAGGGCAATATCGAAATCAATGCCGGACGCAAGACGGTCAAGCTTAAGGTCAAGAATATCGGCGACCGGCCGGTCCAGGTCGGCAGCCATTATCACTTCTTCGAGACCAACCGTTGCCTTGATTTCAACCGCGAGAAGGCCTACGGCCTGCGCCTCGACATCCCCTCGGGCACGGCGGTGCGCTTCGAGCCGGGTGATTCCCGAGAGGTGACGCTGACCGAGTTCGGCGGCGCGGGCGAGCTGATCGGGCTCAACAGTCTGACCGAGGGCTCGGCGCACTCGGAGGAAAACAAGGCGCAGGCGCTGGCGCGGGCCAAGGCGCGCGGATTCAAGGGAGCCTGACCATGGCGACGATGACACGAAAGCACTATGCCGAGATGTACGGACCGACCACGGGCGACGCGGTGCGCCTTGCCGACAGCTCGCTGCTGGCCGAGATCGAGCAGGATTACGGCGTGCCGGGCGAGGAATGCCTGCACGGCGGCGGCAAGACCCTGCGCGACGGACTGGGTCTGGCTGCTGGCTATGACAGCGCCATGGGCAGCCTCGACATGCTGATTTCCAACGTCGTCGTGATCGACTCGGTGCTGGGCATCGTGAAGGGCGACATCGGCATCAAGGATGGGCGCATCGTGCGCGTCGGCAAGGCGGGCAACCCCGCGATCATGGACGGGGTCGACCGTGACATGGTGTGCGGCGCGGCCACAACGGTGCGCGACGGCGAGGGCTTGATCGCGACCCCCGGCGGGCTCGACTGCCATGTCCATTTCGACAGCCCGGGGCTGGTCGATCACGCGATCTCGACAGGAATTACCACCATGATCGGAGGCTCGCTCGGGCCAATCACCGTAGGTATCGACTGCGGCGGCGCCTGGAACGTCGCCCGGATGCACCAGGCGGCCGAGCAATGGCCGGTCAATTTCGGCTTCCTCGGGCGGGGCAATTCGTCGCGGCCCAACTCGCTGACCGACCAGATCAAAGGCGGCTGTTTCGGCCTCAAGATCCACGAGGACTGGGGCGCCATGCCCGCGGCCATCGACTGTTGCCTCACCGTCGCCGACGAGATGGATTTCCAGGTCCAGCTTCACACCGACACGCTGAACGAAAGCGGCTTCGTCGAGGACACCCTCGAAGCGATCAACGGGCGGACGATCCACATGTATCACGCGGAAGGCGCGGGCGGCGGCCACGCGCCGGATATCATCCGCATCACGGGCGAGCCCAATTGCCTGCCGTCCTCGACCAACCCGACCAATCCGTTCACGCGCAACACCTTCGATGAGCATCTCGACATGATCATGGTGTGCCACCACCTCAACCCGGCGGTGCCGGAGGACGTGGCTTTTGCCGAGAGCCGCGTGCGCGCCGAGACTATTGCGGCCGAAGACGTGCTTCACGATATCGGTGCGATCTCGATGCTGGGCTCGGATAGCCAGGGCATGGGGCGGATCAACGAGGTGATCGCCCGGACCTGGCAGCTCGCCTCCAAGATGAAGGACCAGCGCGGCCGGCTGCCCGATGAGACGGCGGCTGTGGGCGACAATGCGCGGATCAAGCGCTTTGTGGCGAAATACACGATCAACCCGGCGCGCGCTTTCGGCATCGACCACGAGGTCGGCTCGCTCGAATCCGGCAAGCTGGCGGACATCGTGCTGTGGCGCCCGGCCTTCTTCGGGGTAAAGCCTGAAATTGTGGTCAAGGGCGGCTTCATCGTGCACGGCGCGATGGGCGATTCCGCGGCCTCGCTGATGAGCTGCGAGCCGATCGCCCTGCGCCCGCAATGGGGCGCCTACGGAACTGCCAAGCAGGCGCTGAGCGTTGCCTTCATGTGCCAGGCGGGGGTTGACGCGGGCACGCCGGAGCGACTGGGCTTGCGCAAGCGGGTCGCCGTGGTGCGCGGCACCCGGAAACTCACCAAGGGCCACATGCTGCACAACGACGCCTGCCCCAAGGTGACCGTGAACCCGGAGACCTTCGAGGTGTTCGTCGACGGCGAGCTTGCTACCTGCGCGCCCGCCGACAGCGTGCCGCTCAACCGGCGCTACATGCTGCGTTAGACGAGGGATGCCATGACCGCGACGGCTCTTCTTATGGTCGATATCCAGAACGATTATTTTCCCGACGGGGCAATGGCACTGGTCGGTATGACCGAGGCCGCGGAACAGGCGAAGGCGTTGCTCGATGGGTTTCGCGAGGCGGAGCGGCCGGTGGTTCACGTCCGTCACCTCTCGATCGAGGACGACGCGACGTTCTTCATTCCGGGGGCGCAAGGCTGCGACATTCACCCGTCGGTTGTGCCGAAGCCTGGCGAGCCGGTGATCGAGAAGAATTATCCCAACGGCTTTCGCGAAACCGAGCTCGACCGGATTTTGCGGTCTCGGGATATCTCGCGCCTCGTTATCGCCGGCGCCATGAGCTACATGTGCATCGACGCGACGACCCGGGCGGCGGTGGATATGGGTTATGACTGCGTCGTCGCACACGACGCCTGCGCAGCGCCTGATCTCGACTTCGAGGGCCTCGCCGTTTCCGCGGCCAGCGCACACGCGGCGTTCATGGTGGGTCTGGCGGACGGTTATGCGAGCGTAATTGCAGCGAGCGGGGTCGAGCGGCACCTTGCGTCGCTGGACACGGATTGAGCGATCGAATGGCAAACCCGAAACAGGATGTGCCACAACAGGATGCGATTGCAGCTGTGTCGGTGCCGGGGCCGGCGCGGGTCGGCATAGGCGGGCCGGTCGGTTCGGGCAAAACGGCGCTGATCGAGGCGCTGTTGCCGAGGCTTGCGGAGCGGGGCACTGAGGTCGCGGTGGTGACCAACGACCTGGTCACGGCAGAGGATGCGCAACGCGTCAAGGCGGGCGGGCTGATCGATCCCGAACGGGTGGTCGGCGTGGAGACCGGCGCCTGCCCGCATACGGCGATCCGCGAAGACCCGACCATGAATATCGAGGCGGCGGACCGGCTGGAGCGGACGTTTCCCGGTCTCGACCTGATTTTGATCGAGAGCGGCGGCGACAATCTCGCCTCGACCTTCTCGCTCGACCTGGTCGATTACTGGCTGTTCGTGATCGACGTGTCCGACGGTGATGACATTCCGCGCAAGCGGGGGCCCGGCCTCGTGCAGTCGGACCTTCTGGTCATCAACAAGATAGACCTCGCTCCTTATGTCGATAGCGATCTCGATCTGATGGCGCGGGAATCCGCGGAGGCGCGCAACGCCAAGCCGGTGGTCTTTACCAATTGCCGGACCGGCAAGGGGCTGGACGAGGTGATTGCCCGTCTCGCGCACGACGTGCTGCTCGAACCGTGAGCGCCGAGCCACAGGCCGAGGTCGCACCGCCCGGGACTGGGCGCGAACCGCGGCGCGGCCGGGCGCGCTTTCGTATCGAGGCGGACGGCGCGGGCGTGAGCTATGCCGCCGATCAGTTCGCGCAATATCCGTTTCATGTCACCCGCGTCTTTCACATGGACGAGGCCTGGCCGGAGCTCGCGACGCTCTATCTGCAGTCGGTTTCGGGCGGGCTGTTTGCGGACGACCGGTTGGATCTCGATGTTTCGGTCGCGAAGGGTGCGGCGCTGCATCTGACCAGCCAGTCGGCCACCAAGGTGCATTCCATGACTGCGGGCGAGGCCTATCAAAACGCATCTCTTGCGGTTGAGGCGGGTGGCTATCTCGAATATCTCACCGATCCCGTCATCCTGTTTCCCAACGCCCGGCTGGAGAGCCGCATCGACGTCGTCTGTGCCGCGGAAGGCACGGCAATCCTTGCGGATTCCTTCCTCAGCCACGACCCCGCAGGCGGCGCCGCGCCCGCCTTTGGAATGTTTGCAACCGAGGTGGTGGTGCGCTGGCCCGAGGCCGCACCGCTGGTCATCGACCGCTTCCGGATCGAGCCGGCCGAGACCGGGTTCGGAAATCCGGGCCTTGATGGAGGATGCATCGTCCAGGGTACGCTCTATGTTATCGACGACCGGCATCCCGGAGCCGAGCTGGCCGGGGCCTTGCGCGAGGCGATAGCGGGGCGCGAGGGGGTCAGGGCCGGTGCCTCGGTGCTGCCCGGCGGTGCGGGCGCCTGGCTCCGGGTGCTGACGATGGAGGGCGAGGATCTGCGCAGCGCACTCCACGCGGCAGCGGTTGCGGCGCGTGCACTGTGCGCGGGCAAGCCCATGGGGCGGGTAAGAAAATAGGAAAAAACCCTGTTATTTCGGTGGTTTGTGCCGCGTTGACGGGATTTGGCCCATCCGCCATACTCCGTCTTTTCGCACCTGCGAAATGATGAGCGGGCCGAGGATGGCGAAAAAGCGTAAGAAAACCGTAGCCGACTGGCGCGATCTGGCGAGCAAGGAGCTCAAGGGCCGCGATCCAGACGAATTGACCTGGCAGACGCCCGAGGGCATCGCGGTCAAGTCGCTCTATACGGCGGCAGACCTCGAGGGCCTGGAGGGTGTCGACAGCCTACCCGGATTTGCGCCCTACCTGCGTGGCGTGCGCGCCACCATGTACGCGAACCGGCCCTGGACGGTCCGCCAGTATGCCGGGTTCTCCACCGCCGAGGAGAGCAATGCCTTCTACCGCAAGAACCTGGCCGGTGGTCAGAAAGGTCTTTCGGTCGCGTTCGATCTCGCGACTCACCGCGGCTACGACAGCGACCATCCCCGCGTGGTGGGCGATGTCGGCAAGGCGGGAGTCGCGATTGATTCCGTCGAGGATATGAAGATCCTGTTCGATGGCATCCCGCTCGACCGGATGAGCGTCTCGATGACCATGAACGGCGCGGTGCTGCCCAATATGGCGGCGTTTATCGTGGCCGCCGAAGAACAGGGGGTTGCTCCGGAGAAGCTCTCGGGCACGATCCAGAACGACGTCCTCAAGGAATTCATGGTCCGCAACACCTATATCTATCCGCCCGAACCCAGCATGCGAATCGTCGCTGACATTATTGAATACACGGCGAAGACCATGCCCAAGTTCAACTCGATCTCGATTTCGGGCTACCACATGCAGGAAGCCGGGGCGAATCAGGTTCAAGAGCTCGCCTTTACGCTGGCCGACGGACTGGAATACGCGCGCTCTGCGCTGGCCCGGGGGCTCGCCATCGACGCCTTCGCGCCGCGGCTGTCGTTTTTCTTCGCCATCGGCATGAATTTCTTCATGGAGATCGCCAAGTTGCGTGCCGCGAGGTTGCTGTGGAGCAGGATTGTCGCCGAGTTCGAGCCCGAGGACCCGCGCTCGCTCATGCTGCGCACCCATTGCCAGACCTCGGGCGTGTCGCTGACCGAGCAGGACCCCTACAACAACGTCGTGCGCACCGCCTTCGAGGCCATGGCGGCGGTGTTGGGCGGCACCCAGTCGCTGCACACCAACGCGCTCGACGAGGCGGTTGCGCTGCCCACCGAGTTTTCCGCCCGGATCGCACGCAACACCCAACTCATTATCGCCGAGGAAACCGGCGTGACCCATGTGGTCGATCCACTGGGCGGCAGCTATTACGTCGAGCATCTGACCCGCTCGATCGCGAACGAGGCGTGGACGCTGATCGAGGAGGTTGAGGCGCTGGGCGGCATGACCAAGGCGGTCGAATCCGGCATGCCCAAGCTGCGCATCGAAGAAAGTGCAGCGCGCCGCCAAGCCCGCGTCGACCGGGGCGAGGAGGTCGTCGTTGGGGTCAACAAGTATGAACCCGAGAACGACACCCGGCCCGAGCAGTATCTTGACATCGACAACCAGGCGGTGCGCGAGCAGCAGATTGCGCGGCTAAAGGCCGTGCGTGCAGCTCGCGACGATGCGGCTTGCCAGTCCTCCCTGGCCGCGCTGACCGAGGGCGCTTCTAGGGACACAAATTTGCTCGACTTGTGCGTGGATGCGGCCCGCGCGCGGGCGACCGTGGGCGAAATGTCGGACGCGATGGAGACGGTGTTTACCCGCCATCGCGCGGTAATCCGCTCGATCTCGGGGGTTTACGGCGCTGCCTACGAGGGCGACAACGGCTTCGCCCGGATCCAGGGCGAGGTTGAGGCGTTTGCCGAGGAGGACGGCCGCCGGCCGCGCATGCTGGTGGTCAAGCTGGGCCAGGACGGCCACGACCGGGGGGCCAAGATCATCGCCAGCGCGTTCGCCGACATCGGCTTCGACGTCGATATCGGGCCATTGTTCCAAACCCCGGAAGAGGCGGCGCGCGACGCCATCGAGAGCGACGTCCACGTGGTCGGGGTTTCGAGCCAGGCGGCGGGCCACCGCACGCTGGTGCCGCAACTCGCAGATACGCTCAGGGCCCAAGGAGGCGGCGAAATCGTGGTAATCTGCGGCGGCGTCATCCCGCCTCAGGACTACGATATGCTCAAGGCGGCGGGCGTCTCGGCGGTCTACGGCCCGGGCACGAATATTCCCGCCGCCGCGGACGAGATCATGGGCCTGATCCGCCAGCGGCGCCAGGCGGCGTGAGCGACGACCTCGCCGAGCGGCTGGCCGACGGCGAGCGTCGGGCGCTGGCCCAGGCCATTACCCTAATCGAATCGACCAAGCAGGCCGACCGCGCGAATGCCGACGAGTTGCTCGACGCGCTGCTTCCGCGCACGGGCGGCGCGGTGCGGATCGGCATTACCGGCGCGCCCGGCGCGGGCAAGTCGACTTTCATCGAGGCATTCGGGCTCTACCTGATCGGTCAGGGGCACAAGGTCGCGGTGCTTGCGGTCGATCCGTCGAGCGCGCGCAGCGGCGGCTCGATCCTCGGCGACAAGACCCGGATGGAACAGCTCGCCCGTGCCGAGAACAGCTTCATCCGGCCGACGCCGTCGGGCGGTGCGCTGGGCGGCGTGGCGCGGCGTACTCGCGAGGCCATGTTGGCCTGCGAGGCCGCCGGCTTCGACGTGGTCATTGTCGAAACTGTCGGTGTTGGCCAGTCCGAGATCGCCATCGCCGACATGGTCGATATCTTCCTGCTGCTGATCCAACCGGGCGCGGGCGACGAGTTGCAGGGTCTCAAGCGCGGTATCATGGAGCTGGCCGATCTCGCGTTGGTCAACAAGGCAGACGGGGCCTTGCGCGACGCCGCCGGGCGCAGTCAGGCGGAATACCGCGCCGCGCTTCACCTGATGCGCCCGCGCTCGCCACGCTGGAGCCCGAAGGTGCTGCTCTGCTCAGCGCTGGAGGGCAGCGGGATCGATGAGGTCTGGACCGAGGTCGGGGCCTATCGCGATGCGCTGGGCGAGACGGAAATGGCGGCACGCCGGGCCGACCAGGCGCGCGCCTGGATGTGGTCGGAGGTGCGCGGTTCGCTGGTTTTCCGGCTGATTGCGGACGGTGCGGTCAAGGCGCTGGCGGCGCGGCTCGAAGCCGAGGTGGCGGCGGGCGCATTGACCCCCGGCAGCGCCGCACGGCGCGTGCTCGAAGCCGTCTTGGGCGACGGCGGTTCGCCGACTTGACGGATGCGGCCCCGTCCTCTAAAAATCGCCGCCTGCTCCGGATTATCCGAAGGACGAAGCAATGTCTCGACGCTGTGAGCTTACCGGCAAGCGCTACCAGGCGGGCAACAACGTCAGCCATGCGCACAACAAGACCCGTCGCCGCTTCGAGTCGAACTTGCAGGCCAAAGCGCTGCTCAGCGATGCACTTGGCCGGATGGTGCGGCTTCGGGTGACCGCGAACGCGCTTCGCACCGTCGAGAAGCGTGGCGGACTGGACGCCTACCTGTTGAGCGCACCGGACGCGGACCTTTCGCTTGGCGCCCGGCGGATCAAGCGCCAGGTGCAGAAGCTTCAGGCCGAGTCCACGAAATAAGCCTCACAATCTTTCTGAATGCGCTGGGTGCCGGCTTTCGCCGGCGCCGGGATTCGCGTATGACTCGTCGGAGCGTAATCGCCGAACGGGGAGAACCGTGATGCTCGAACGCCGTACCGTGCTTCAGGGCCTGGCCGGGCTGTCGCTGACCGCGGCGCTTGCCGACCCCAAACTCGCCCGCGCCGCGGCCGAAGGGCTTGAGAAGACCGCCCTGTGGACCGCCGGCGGCCGGGAAGTGACCGGCTGGCTCGCGCTGCCTGCCAAGACGCCGGCGCCGACGGTGCTGGTAATCCACGAATGGTGGGGCCTCAACGACCAGATCAAGACCATGACCGCCGCGCTCGCCGAGGCGGGCTACGTCGCGCTAGCGGTCGATCTCTACAACGGCTCGGTCACGGACAGCATCAACACGGCCAACAGCCTGATGCTCAACGTCGATCCGGTGGAGGCGACGGACACGCTGGTCTCCTGGGTCCAGTGGCTCAAGGGTCATCCCAAGGGCACCGGGCGGATAGGCACTATCGGCTGGTGCTTCGGCGGCGGCTGGTCGCTCAACGCCTCGCTCGGCGCGCCGGTCGACGCAACGATCATCTATTACGGCCGCTGCGACAAGAGCGCGGAGGAACTGGCGTCGCTGCACGGTCCGGTGCTGGGACATTTCGCCGAGCAAGACGACTGGATCGACCAGGAGATGGTGGACAATTTCGAAATCGCCCTGCTTCAGGCCGGCAAGCAGTATGCACTCCACTGGTACGATGCCATGCATGCCTTCGCCAACCCGACCCTGGCCCCGCGATACGACGAAGGCAGCGCCGCGCTCGCCTGGGAGCGCAGTCTCGCTTTTTTGAAGAAAAATCTTGGCTAGGCGCTGGAGCCTTGGAGCTCGACGCCTGATTGGTCGGTGACGATAGGAGGCGGCTTACGCGGCGCGTCGGCCGCGGCCGCGGCGCGCGGTAGCCGCGCGATTCGTCTTGTCTTCCTCGCCGAACAGGTCGGTGAGCTGCTCCAGCATGGTGCCGCCCAACTGCTCGGCGTCGGAGATTGTGACGGCGCGCTCGTAATAGCGCCCGACGTCGTGGCCGATTCCGATCGCGATGATGTCGACTTCCGACCTCGCCTCCATCCAGTGCACGACGTCGATGAGGTGGCGCTCGAGGTAATTTCTCGGGTTGGCCGAAAGCGTGCTGTCATCGACCGGCGCGCCGTCGGAGATCACCATCAGGATGCGGCGCTGTTCGGGGCGGGCGAGCAAGCGTTGGTGAGCCCAAAGCAGCGCTTCGCCGTCGATATTCTCCTTGAGCAGCCCTTCGCGCAGCATCAGGCCCAGATTGTTGCGCGCACGGCGGTAGGGCATTTCGGCGGTCTTGTAAACGATATGGCGCAGGTCGTTGAGCCGGCCCGGCGTGCTCGGCCGATCCTGCGCAAGCCACGATTCGCGCGATTGGCCGCCCTTCCAGGCGCGGGTGGTAAAGCCCAGGATTTCCGTGCGCACGCCGCAGCGTTCCAGCGTGCGCGCGAGGATGTCGGCACTCATGGCCGCAACCATGATTGGGCGCCCGCGCATCGAGCCGGAATTGTCGATCAGCAGCGAGACCACCGTGTCACGGAACTCGGTTTCCTTCTCCATCTTGTAGGAGAGCGGCGCCATCGGGTTGGTTACGACGCGTGATAGCCTGGAGCAATCGAGCAGACCTTCCTCGAGGTCGAATTCCCAGGACCGGGACTGCTGAGCCAGCAGCCGGCGCTGCAACCGGTTGGCCAGGCGACCAATAGCGCCCTGCAGTGAAGAAAGCCGTTCATCGAGGGTCGAGCGCAGGCGCGCAAGCTCGGTCGATTCGCATAGCACTTCGGCCAGGATGGTTTCGTCGTGTTTGGTCGTGAACGCGCGGTAGGCGGGCTCATCGCCGGGGCCGCCGTCGGTCCGCATCATGGAGCGGCCGGGCTGCTCGGTTTCCTCGCCGCCTTCGCCGCTGACGCCTTCGTCGTCCATGGCGCCGTCTTCTTCCATGTCGCCTTCGCCCGAGCCATCCATTTGTTCGTCGGAACTCTCGCCCTGGGAATCGCCCTCCGCTTCGTCGCTGTCGGATTCGTCGTTGACCTCGCTGTCGTCGGGGTATTGTTCCTCCTGGTCCGTCTCCTGGTCGTCGTCGTCCTGCTCCTCGTCGCCGAAGCCAAGCGCGGCGATCAACTGGAGAGCCTCGAGCTGGAAGGCGTCCTGGTCTTCAATGTTTTCGAGCAGGCTTTCGACGTTCTTGCTGGCGCGGGCCTTGAACCAGGGCTTCCAGAGATCGACGATATCGCGCGCCGACGAGGTAACCCGCTCGCCGGTCAGGGCCTCACGCAAATAGAGCCCGATGGCTTGGTCGATCGGCACGTCGGTGCGATCCTTGACGGTCTCGTATCCCCTGGCCTTGCATTCGAGCTCCAACGCGTCGCCCAGGTTGACCGCGACGCCGGGCAGTTTGCGTGCGCCGAGCGATTCGACTCGGGCCTGTTCGGCCGCCTCGTAGAGTGCCCGGGCGGTGCGCCCACGCGGACGCCGTGCGCTGTGCGTGTCGGTGTCGTGATAGCGCAGCTTGAGAGCAACCGCGTCTGCTTCGCCTCGGATCTGTCCGAGGTTGACCCGTTTTACGCCCTGGGGCAGGGCGGTCAAATGTGCAACCGTGCCGGTCATGCCGCCCATGAATTTCTCGTCGAAGGCCGCAGTGACCTCGGCGTCGAGGCCCAGCGCCCGCAGGGTCGCCTCGACCGCCTGGTAGAAGGCGTCTTTTCGGTTGTCTGCGATTGTCACGGCTGGGCGCTCCGTCGGTCCGGCCTTGCGCTCAGGCCGAGGCCTGCTCGGCCTCAAGGATGATCCGGGCCTGGGAATCGCGTAACTCGCGGCCCATGCAGCGCTGATAATACTCGGCGATGGTAGCGCGTTCGAACTCGTCGCACTTGTTCAGAAAGGTCGCCTGAAACCCGTAATCGATATCGTCGAAGATAAGTGCGTTTTCGGCCCAGTTGATGACCGTGCGCGGCGACATTACGGTCGAGATATCGCCCGCGATCAGACCGGCGCGGGTCAGCGACGCGACTTCGACCATCGAGCTGATCAGCTCGCGGCCCTCCGGGTTGTCGTAATGGGGCGTCTTGGACAGCACGATCAGGACCTCCTCATCGTGCAGCAGATAGTTGAGGATCGCGACGATGTTCCAGCGGTCCATCTGACCCTGGTTGATCTGCTGGGTGCCGTGATAGAGCCCCGTGGAATCGCCCAGCCCAATGGTGTTGGCCGTTGAGAACAGGCGGAACGCCGAATGCGGACGGATCACCCGGCTCTGGTCGAGCAGGGTGAGCTTGCCGTCGACTTCGAGCAGGCGCTGGATTACGAACATGACGTCGGGTCGCCCGGCATCGTATTCGTCGAACACCAGCGCGGTCGGCCCTTGGATCGACCAGGGCAGGATACCCTCGCGGAATTCGGTAACCTGCTGGCCGTCACGGATCACAATGGCGTCCTTGCCGATCAGGTCGATGCGGCTGATGTGACTGTCGAGATTGACGCGCACGCAGGGCCAGTTAAGCCGGGCCGCGACCTGTTCGATATGGGTCGACTTGCCGGTGCCGTGATAGCCCTGGATGAGAACCCGGCGGTTGTATTCGAAACCCGCCAGAATGGCGAGAGTTGTCACCCGGTCGAATCGGTAAGACTCGTCAAGCTGCGGCACATGCTCGGTGCACTCGGAGTATCCCTTGACCGTCAGGTCGCTCTTGATGCCAAAGGCCTGTTCGACATTGATATCGATATCAGGAAGTCCCTCGGGTCGGACCGGCATGTCGCCGGCCGAGATGTCAGTTGCCATAAAATCTGTCCGCTTGTTGCTGGAGAGTGGGTGGGTCATTCCGCGCAGGCGCCATGCGCTGGGGCGACCGTCGGCGCTATCTTAAGCCATATCTTTCCCGAAGGAAAAGGCCCTAGAGGCATTCCGCCGCCATAAGATAGCTGTATGCCTGGTTGATCAGCTTCAGGCGCTCTTCCGCTTGCTTGTCTCCGCCGTTGGCGTCCGGGTGGTGACGCTTGACCAGCTCTTTATAGCGTGATTTGAGGTCGTCACGACAGATTGGAAGGTTCAGGTTCATGATATCGAGTGCCCGGTTGAGCTCAGAGTCGCGTGGGATCGGCGCTGGCGGGCGGCCGGTTTCGTCTCGGCCGTTGCCCTTTAAGGCCTCGCGGAACATGCCGAACACATCGTTTTCGGGGTCGGATTCCGGGTGATCGTGAGTTCGCCCGTTGGTCCCCATCGGCCAGGTGGGGCGGTGACCGGTCACGTCTTCGCGCTGATAGGCGAAGATTTCTTCCTCGCTCATGCCCTCGAAATAATTCCATGCCTTGTTGTAGGCACGCACATGGTCGAGGCAGAACCAGTAGTGCCCGTCACCCTCTCGGGTGCGGGGTGCGCGGTAGAAGGCTTCCGACGCGCAGTCGGGATGGTCGCAGATCAGGGGCGACGGGGCGTCCGGCTCGGCCCAGTCGGTATTTGTCTTGCGTGTGCGACGGTTCATCGGGCCAATATGGGCCGCGTCGCCGGGGCTGGCAAGACGGGGCGGGGATCGCGGCGCTTGACAGACGCGGCGATGCACCTGACGGTCTCGCCGGGTGGCGCCACTTTGCCAAGGAGACCCCATGACCACCGTTGCGCAATGCATCCGCGACAAGCTCGATGCAGCGTTTGAGCCCGAACGGCTCGATATTGTCGACGATTCCGCCAGCCATGCCGGTCACGCCGGCGCACGGGCGGGCGGCGAAAGCCATTTCCGGGTCGAGATCGTCGCCGCCGCGTTTGCTGGAACGACGCGTGTCGAACGCCAGCGGATGGTCTATGCGGCACTGGCCGACGAACTCGCGGGCCCCGTGCACGCGTTAGAGGTTCGCGCCCGCGCGCCCGGCGACGCGGGCTGAACCGAGCGTCGCGGGTTAGCCGCGGGCTTTGGGGTCGTCGGTGGTGGCGGGGCCGGTGTACCAGGCCGGATAGTGTTGGCGCACCGCCTCTCCGTCCGAGCGCAGCGCATAGCAACTGTTGATATGGGGTGGTTTCTCGTTCTTGTCTTGCTGCCTCGCTGCGTCGCTCCATTTCCTGCGGTCGGCGAACACCGTCTGGAACGCGACCGTGGCGAGCGGCTGGAGCATTTCCACAATATGGGTGCACCCGTTGGTGCCGCCGATGCGTCGCCGTATTTTCCTCCGCCAGCCGGGTCCGATGGTCAGACCGGCCAGTTGCTCGACCGCCGGGGCCGCTTGCGGGCAGATCCGGTAGGGCCCCGCGATGGTTTCCGCTTCCGCGGCATGAACCTTAAGTTCAGCGTCGACGGTCAGGCGCACCCACATGTTGTGAACCGGCTCGCCCGCCTCGACCCGGCCGCGAAAGGCGTTGTCGAAGGCGTAACTCTTGACGTCGGTCAGGTGGCCTTCGATGTCCCACAACCCGTCTTCGCGGCGGTAGCCGCGGCATTCGATCTGGCGGGTGTGGCGGTGTTCTCGGGGCGCGGGCGGAGAAAGGGGCATGCTGTCCTCGATAAAATGGCAGCGACGGGGCCGGGCCACTATGCCTCCTGGATTCCGCCGACGCCAGACGGTGCGCCGCGCCGCCGGTCTAGAGCACGTACCACAGGACCAGAGGCAGACTGATCACGGCCAGCAAGGTCGAGGCGAGGGCGATACTTGCGGCCTCGTCGCTGTAGCGGCCGAAATGCTGGGCGAGCAGGTAGTTGAACACCGCGGCCGGCATGGACGCCTGGAGGATAACCACCCCGCGGGCGATACCCTCGAGGCCGAACAGCTCGGCCAGGCCGAACCCGACCCCGAATCCCAAGGCGAGCCGGAGAGCGGCAAGCGCCGTGTGTCGTGCCAGTTTGGTCGACTCCAGGCGGGTCAGAGAGACGCCGAGGGTGAACAGCATCAGCGGGATCGTCATCTGACCCAGTAGCCCCGTGGTGTTGAGCAGCCAGTCGGGCGGCCGGGCGTCGAGCAGCAGGAGCGGAATCGCGACCGCGATTGCATAGGGCAGGGGGGTCTTGAACGCGTCCGCCGGAGAGGCGCGACCCGAATAAAACCAGGTTCCCAGAGTGTAGTGCAGGGTTGCGGTCACGGCGAAATAGGCGATGGCGATGGCGAGGCCGGTCTCGCCGAACGCGAACAGGCAAATCGACAGGCCGAGATTGCCCGCGTTGTGGAAGGTAAGCGGCGGAAGGTAGGCGGGGATCGGCAACCGCGTCGCGCGCAGGATGGCGAATGCTGCCAGGGCGAAGATCGCGAGCGCGATCAGGGCGATGAGGGCCACCTCGCCCAACGCCGCGAGATCGACGGTGGTCTGCAGCAGGGTCGAGAAAATCAGGCAGGGCGCGCCAACGAGAGTAATCAGCCGCGCGATCAGACGCGTATCGTAGGCTTGCTTCAGCCGAGCCCAGCCAAAGCCCAGCGCGACGCATATCAGCGTCGGGGCGAGGGCGGCAAGTACGGTGCCGATCATAGCTGTTCAGACGGGGTGGGGTGCCGCAACGCGCCTATTCCGACGATTCGTCAGCCCCGTCACGGGGCCGCGCCGGTGGTGTGACCCGCAGCAGGGTGATCTGGTTGCGTTGTCGGCGCACTACTTCGAAGCGATAGCCGTGAAAACCAAAATTTTGCCCTGCCTGTGGAATTTGTTGGGCTTCGTGGATGACGAGGCCCGCAATGGTAGCCGCCTCGTCGTCGGGCAGGGTCCAGTCGAGTTCGCGGTTCAGATCGCGAATCGTCGTGATGCCGGGCACCAGGAAGGTGCCGTCGCTCTGCGGCATCACGTCGCGCAGGGTTACGTCGTGCTCGTCCGAGATTTCGCCGACGATTTCCTCCAGGATGTCTTCGAGGGTGACGAGCCCGAGCAACGCACCGTACTCGTCGATCACGAGGGCGACACGAGCCCGACGCTGGCGAAACGCGTTGAGCTGGCGGCGCAGCGTGGTGTATTCGGGAATAAACCAGGGGTCGGTCGCGATTACCATGACGTCGAGCGTATCGATATCGCGATCCGACAGGCGTACGGCGCGCAATAAATCCTTGGCGTGAATGACCCCGACGATTTCGTCGGGATCGTCTCGCCAGAGCGGAAATCGCGTATGGGGGCTATCGAGCACCTGCTGCACGATCAGCGCCGGCGGATCGTCGGCGTTGAGTGTCACCATGTTCTTCCGGTGGACCATGATTTCACCGACCGCAACGTCACTCAGGTCCAGGATGCCGTGAAGCATGTCGCGCTCGCGCTTGATCAGCGCGCCTTCGTGCGTGTGAAGGCTGATGGCGCCGCGCAACTCCTCCTCGACGTCTTCGCGGCCGCCGGCGTGTACGCGACTTGCGCCAAACGACCACAGGGCGCCACGCACCACGGCGTGCAGCGCAGCCACGATGGGGGCCAGCGTAAAGACCAGAATACGCATCACCGGGGCGATCGCCAAGGCCACCCGGTCGGCATGCCGGATGGCGTAGGTTTTGGGCAGGATCTCGGAGAAGACGAGGATGAGCAGGGTCATCGCGACCGTGGCGTAGACGACGCCCGCGTCACCGACCAGCGTGATCAATACGCTGGTCGCCAAGGCCGAGGCGAGGATGTTCACGGCGTTGTTGCCGAGCAGGATCGTGCCGATCAGCCGCTCCCGGCGTTCAATGAGGCGGCCCACCGTGTGGGCACGGCGATTGCCCTGCCGCTCCATCTGGTGGAGCCGCGAGCGTGACGCGGCGGTCAGCGCTGTTTCTGAGCCCGAAAAGAACGCGGAGAGCACCAGCAGAACACCGATGCCGGCGAGAGAAGCAATGAGCGTTGTGGTCATGCTGGGGCCTTGACGGCGTGTGCCTTCAGCCGGCCTTTCGCCGTGCCGGGCTGTGCGGATCGTCCAGAGACGCTTCAAGAACCGCATGGGCCTCGTCGAGCGGCACGTCGTCGGCGACGAAGCTCTGGCCGATGCCGCGCGCGAGCACGAAGCGGATGCGTCCGTCCTTCAGCTTTTTGTCAAAGCCCATGAACTCAACCAGCGTTTCGGCGCTGGGCGGGCCGTCCGGAAGGTCGCGGGGAGAGATGGGCAGGCCGCGTTCCCGAAGATGCGCGGCGACCCGGTCTGCATCGTCGGGTGAACAAAGACCGAGCCGGGCCGATAGCCGAAACGCGAGAACAAGACCGATCCCGACCGCTTCGCCGTGCAGCAGATGGTTGCCATAGCCGGCCGCCCGCTCCAGGGCATGTCCGAAGGTATGGCCCAGATTGAGCAGCGCACGCTGTCCGGCTTCGCGCTCGTCAGCGGCCACGATCCTCGCCTTTGCCCGGCAGCTCGAGGCAACGGCATGCTGGCGGGCCTCCAGGTCGCCCGCGACGATACCCGCACCATGGGATTCGAGCCAGGCAAAGAACTCGGCGTCGTCGATCAGCCCGTACTTGACGATCTCAGCGTAGCCGGCGCGCAACTGACGCTCGGGCAGCGAGTCGAGCACCGCCACGTCGGCCAGAACCATTCGCGGCTGGTGAAAGGCGCCGACGAGATTTTTTCCCTGGTGCGTGTTGATTCCCGTCTTGCCGCCCACGGAGCTGTCGACCTGAGCGAGAAGGGTTGTTGGCACCTGCACGAAATCGATGCCACGGAGCAGGGTGGCTGCGGCAAACCCGGTGAGATCCCCGATCACGCCGCCACCGAGCGCGACGAGCGTCATCTGTCGGTCCGGATGCGAGTCGAGCAGACTGTCAAGCAGCCGCTCGTAGCCGCCAAAGCTTTTGCTTTCCTCTCCCTCGGGGATCGAGACAAGCGTGGTCGCGATGCCCGCCTGCTCGAGCGATGCGACAAGAATCGTGCTGTACAGGGGACCAACCTGATTGTCGGTCACCACAACCACGCGGGGCGTTGCGATAACGGGGCGTAGCATTGTGCCTGCGCGGTCGATCAGACCGCGGCCAATGACAATGTCGTAGCTTCGGGCATCGAGCTCGACACGGACCGTTTCGATTCCGTCGTTTGTCGAACTCATCTTGCTGCTCGTCCGAGCGGTCGTGTGCCGCCCCTCGCCGCCGACGCGAGTTCCTCATGGCGCGCCAACTCGTCAAGAATTGAGCTCACGACGGCTTCGTGGGGCGCATCCCGGCTTTCGACGATGATGTCGGCCTCGGCATAGATCGGGTAGCGTTCTTCCATGAGCTGTTTAAGAATTGCCCGCTTGTCGCCGTGCTTCAGCAGGGGCCGATTGTCACGGCGGGACACGCGGTTCAGCAAGACGTCGAGATCGGCGCGCAGCCAAATTGAGACCGCGGTCTCGCGAATGCGCGCGCGCGTATCGGGGTCCATATAGGCGCCGCCGCCTGTCGCCAACACGTGGAGCGGATCGTCGAGCAAGCGGGCGATGACCCGTCGTTCGCCATCGCGGAACGCGGCCTCGCCGTGGAGACTGAAAATGTCCTCAATCGGGCAGCCTGCCGCCAGCTCGACTTCGCTGTCCGCGTCAACAAAAGGCAACCCGAGACGCGCAGCCAGGCGACGTCCGATAGCACTCTTGCCGGCTCCCATCAGGCCGATCAGGACGATGGTTTTGTCAGGAGTAAATTCAGGCGATTGTTTTGGTTTTTTGGACATTGTGCCGTCGTGGTCGCAACTTACGCGGCGGTTGAGCGTTGAAAGCCCGGCGCCGCACCGGTAGACTGCCGCAAATCAGCCATAATGTTAAAGTAGCACAACGTCCTGCGGCTGTCCTGATTGCAGGGCGTGTCTGCGGCTTTCGAATACGGTTGATCATGAAACTTTTCGTCAAGATGTTCGCGGCCCTTCTGGTTCTCGTCGTTGTCGGGGCCGGCGCGTTCTTGCTGACTTGGGATATTCCCTCGCCCAGCGCCACAACCACGATCGTTCTGCCGAATGACCGGTTTCCGAGTTAGACGTTGCTCGGCGCTGATTCCTGCGCTGACGTTCTTCGCGTTGGTCGCGTCCGCAAGCCCGGCCGCAGCCCAAACCGTCGTCGGTGAGCCGATCGAGTTGTTCCCTCTCGACACTGCCCCGGTCGCGGGGACTGAGCCGGAGCCGGCTGCCGGGCTTGAGGAAACCATCTCAAGCGACCCGGGCCCCGAGGACCTCGACATCCAGCTCCTGACGGATGATCCCTGGCCGATCCCGCCAGGAGACAGTAGCGAGGATATCGTGATCGGCGCTCTTCCGGAGCTCGAGGGCTCGGGGATTGGGCTGCTTACAGAGCAGAATGGCGGCCTGCCGCCGTATCTTTGGCAGGGCACGGAGCCGGGCGTGGTGGAGATGTTACTCGGCCGGCTCCCGGGCGAAGCGCGTTCACCGGCAATGCGCGCGCTTGCCCGGCGGGTCCTGCTCACCGCTGGTGTACCACCCGAGGGTAGTTCCGAAGGCGATTTTCTTCATGCCCGGGCCGAAGCGCTGGTGGCCTCGGGAAATTTAACCGACGCGATGGCTCTGTTGCGCTTGGCGCCGGACCAAGACAGCGATGCGTTGCTCGCGTGGCTCGATGTCGAAACCGCGTTTCTCGCCGACGACGCGGCTGGGGCTTGCGCCCGTGTTCGCGCGTCTCTCGGGCAGAGCGATTCGGCGTTCTGGCAACGGGCCTTGATCTATTGCCAGATACTTGGCGGGCAGACCGAGGCCGCGTTGCTCGGGCTTAGTCTGCTGGATGAAATGGGCGACGGCGACGACCCGGCCTTCGCCGTCCTTGCGCGCCGACTGGCGAGCGGCCATGGCGAGGGCGAAATCGCTGTGCGAAGCCCTACATCATTGCATTTGTCGATGCTTCGGAACGCGGGCTTGCCGGTGAACGAATACCAGATTCGCAATATGTCTCCGGCCGTCCTCGCGGCGGCCGTCGAGGCCGACGTGACATCGATCGAGGTGAAATTGCGTCTGGCGGAGCGAGCGCATGGCTATGGAATGCTGACCACGGATCGCCTGACGGCGGTCTACGAGGCGGTGACGTTCACGCCCGAAGAGTTGGCAAATCCACTGAGTGTGGCCGAAACGATGGACGAACCGCTGGCGCGAGCACTGCTCTACCAGACGGCGATCGCACAACGCATGGCCATCGCGCGTGCCGAGGTCTTGCAGCGGGCCTGGCAACTTTCGCTCGTCGACGGGCACTATCTGACTGTCGCCCATGCGACGCTGGCGCTTGCGCGCAGCGTGACGCCGGCGCCGGAGCTTGGCTGGTTCGCGGCCGACGCCGTTCGGGCAATGATCGCCGCCGGCGATGCGGAGGCGGCCGCGCGTTGGCTCGCGCTTGCCGAGCAAACCGCCTTGCGCAGCCCGGACGGGGCGCGCGCGGTCGTCGATCTTTGGCCGCTGGTTCAGTTGGACGATCCCGATCGACCCCTCGACCAAGGCCGTCTCGACGCCTGGTGGGATTCTCAGGGTCAGTTGCCCGATCCCCAGCGACGCGATCGTGTCAGTGTGCTGTTCAGCCTGCTCGACGCTTTGGGCGTCGAGGTGCCGGCAACCTATTGGACTCAAATTCTGTCTGGTCCGGCGCGGGTAACGACGACAGTGCCGGCAACGCCGGTTTGGCATGCGCTTGGCCGGTCATCGGCCGAACTCCATATCGGCGAAACCGTGCTCCTGTCGCTCATGATTTTGGGCAATGGCGGGCCCGCGACCGCATCAGAACTGGTTCTGGCCACGGTAATTTCCAGCCTGGTCGCAACCGGGTTGACGACCGAGGCCCGGGCGATCGCTGTCGAGGCAGCGCTTGCTGCCGGTTTCTAAATTTGGCACAACAGGGTATGACCCAGACAGATAACATCGATCCCCAAATCGGCGTCTTCCTCGAAATGATGGCGGCGGAACGCGGGGCGGCAGCGTTGACGCTTGAGGCTTACCGCCGGGACTTGGTGGATTTTGGCACCTTGCTGGCACGCCGGTGCGCGACACCGTCGGGGGCCAGCACCGAATTGATTCGCGCCTATCTGTCAGCCCAGGCGAGGGCCGGGCTGTCGACACGGACCGTGGCGCGCCGGTTGTCGACGCTGCGTCAATTCTTCCGTTTTTTATGCGGCGAAGGCATTCGCAGCGATGATCCGTGTGCCAAGGTTGACAGTCCACGGCAAGGCTTGATCCTGCCGCGCTTTCTTTCAGAAGACGATGTGGAGCGTCTGATTGTTACCGCCTATGGCCGGGTCAAGGGCCGGTCCCGGGCGATCGCTGACGCGCGCCGTATGGTGGCGTTGCTTGAATTGCTCTATGCCACGGGGTTGCGGGTGTCGGAACTCGTATCGTTGCCGCTTAACGCAATCCAGAGCAGCCGCCAATGCCTCATCGTGCGTGGCAAGGGCTCGAAAGAGCGATTGGTGCCACTGAGTAAGCCTGCGCTCAAAGCGATCGTGGCTTATCGCAAGGTTCGCTCGGTGTTTCTGAAGCAGAACACGGAGTCCAATTTTCTGTTTGCGTCTCGTTCCGCCAGCGGCCATCTGACCCGCCACCGCTTCGCCCAGATGCTGAAGGCTCTCGCCGCGAAGGCGGGCGTCGATCCCGACACCGTTTCGCCCCACGCCCTGCGTCACGCCTTTGCCAGTCACTTGCTGGCGCATGGGGCCGACTTGCGATCGGTGCAAAAAATGCTCGGTCACTCGGACATTGCGACCACACAAATTTACACGCACGTTCTCGACGAACGGTTGAAAGAGACGGTGCGCGCTCACCATCCGTTGTCGCGGCCCGCCACGGACGACGACTAAGCCGCATCGCGTGCGCCGCCCGGGCAAATGTCCGACGCCGGACCGCCGAAGCGCCGTGTCAATTGACAACACTTCACAAGGGGGACAGAACCAATGAGCTTCAAGATCGTACAACAGGCGCCGGCACGCTTGCATCGCAGTGAACTTGCCGTGCCCGGAAGCCAGCCGAAATTTTTCGAAAAGGCGGCGCAATCGGACGCCGACGTGGTTTTTCTCGACCTGGAAGACGCCGTCGCGCCGGACGACAAACCTCAGGCGCGCAAGAACATCATCGAGGCGCTCAACGACATCGATTGGGGCAACAAGACGATGACCGTGCGCATCAACGGTCTCGACACCCATTTCATGTACCGTGACGTGGTCGATGTGGTCGAGCAGGCGGGCGTCAGGCTGGATCTCATCATGATCCCAAAATGCGGCACGGCCGGCGACATTTACGCCGTCGACATGATGGTCACTCAGATCGAAGCCGCGATGGGTTACAAAAAGCGGATCGGTTTTTCACTGCTGATCGAAACGGCGCTGGGCATGATGAATGTCGATAAGATTTCTGCGGCGAGCCCGCGCAACGAAGCGCTGCATTTCGGCGTCGCGGACTACGCCGCCTCAACACGCGCGCGCACCACGAACATCGGCGGCGCAAACCCGGACTACGCGGTGTTGACCGACGCCAATGAGAACGATGATCGCGAAATCCACTGGGGCGATATGTGGCACTACGCGCTCGCTCGGATGGTCGTGGCCGCGCGGGCCAACGGCCTGCGGCCCATCGACGGGCCGTTCGGCGATTTTTCTGATCCCGACGCTTTTCGGGCGGCGGCCAAGCGGGCCGCGGTATTGGGTTGCGAAGGCAAATGGGCGATCCATCCCTCGCAGGTCGCCTTGGCGAACGAGGTGATGAGCCCGAGTGAGGCCGAGGTGGACAAGGCGCGGCGCATTATCGCGGCGATGGAGCAGGCGGCGAAGGAGGGCAAGGGGGCGGTCAGCCTCGACGGCAGGCTGATCGATTTTGCCTCGATTCGTCAGGCCGAGGTGCTGGTCGGCAAGGCGGATCAGATTGCTGGCCGGAAATAGGGCGGAGGCGCAACGGCGCCGGGAGCGGCATCAGACACGATGACCACCTATCTCGATTTCGAGAAGCCCATCGCCGAGCTCGAGGGCGAAATCAAGGAACTCAGCCATCGCTCGGATACGAGCGGGGTCAACGTCGCCGATGAGCTTGCGCGTCTCCAGGCGCGCATCGAGCGCCAGCTCGGACAAATTTACGGCAAGTTGACCGCCTGGCAGAAAACCCAGGTTGCGCGCCATCCCGAACGACCGCATTTCTCCGATTACGTCGAGGCGCTGATCGAGGACTTCACTCCGCTGGCCGGCGATCGTGCATATGGTGACGATCACGCGATCATCGGTGGGTTGGGCCGGCTTCACCGCCGGGCAATTCTGGTGCTGGGGCACGAAAAGGGCGCGGACACCGAAGATCGCGTGCGGCACAATTTCGGCATGGCCCGGCCCGAAGGTTACCGCAAGGCGATCCGGCTTATGCGTCTCGCGGACCGCTTCGCCCTGCCCGTGGTCACCCTGATCGATACGCCGGGCGCCTACCCGGGCATCGGAGCGGAGGAGCGCGGCCAGGCCGAGGCCATCGCACGCTCGATCGAGGCGTGCCTCGACTTGCGCGTACCCATCGTCTCGGCGGTGATCGGCGAGGGTGGCTCAGGCGGCGCCATTGCGCTTGGCGTCGCCAACCGCGTGCTGATGCTGGAACACGCGATCTACTCGGTCATCTCGCCCGAAGGCTGCGCTTCGATTCTGTGGCGAAGTGCCGAGCACGCGCAGGAAGCCGCGGAGGCGCTCAAACTCACCGCCCAGGATCTTCAAAAATTGGCCATTGTCGATCAGGTGATTGTTGAACCCGTGGGTGGCGCGCAAAGAGCCCCGGAAACCACCATCGCGCAGCTAGGCACCGCCATCGACGAGGCGCTGGGCGAGCTGACAACACGCTCGGGCGACGAGCTTCGTCGCGATCGGCGGGTGAAATTCACCGAGATGGGACGCGCGGGCCTCGAGTGAGGCGACGGTTCATCACGCCACTTTGCCGTGACAGTGTTTGTATTTCTTGCCCGAGCCGCAAGGGCAGGCGCTGTTGCGCCCGGTTTTTCCCCAGGTCGCGGGATCGTTCGGATCGATCTCCGGGTTGCGCACCGTCGAGGGATGGTCTGCAGTGGCACGAGTTCCGGGTCCGGCGGGCGCGGGCATCATACCCGGTACCAGGCCGCCGCTTTCCGCGGCGGGCGGCGCCGCTTCGCCGATTCCAGCCAACGCAGGATCTTCACGAGTTTCATGGATCTCCTGGGCTGGCCTCTCGGTCGGGATCTCGTCGGGTGAGGAAACCCGCAGTTCGAGGTGGGTCATGACGGTGGTGACTCGTTCGCGCAGGTTGGCCAGCATCCCTTCGAACATATCGAAGGCTTCGCGCTTGTACTCGTTCAGCGGATCGCGTTGCCCGTAAGCGCGGAGCGAGATGCCCTGGCGCAGATGGTCGAGGCTGAGCAAGTGGTCCTTCCACTGGCGGTCGAGGATTTGCAGCAGCAGGCTTTTCTCGGCGAGGCGCAT
Organism: Alphaproteobacteria bacterium; assembly: GCA_965249645.1. GTDB lineage: Bacteria > Pseudomonadota > Alphaproteobacteria > UBA828 > JAPUJA01 > CAVOEB01. The sequence continues at coordinate 1,454,987 of CBDFML010000012.1, read as the reverse complement.
GATCTCGGGGCCGTAGCGCTCGACCTTTTCGCTCATCCGCGCTTCGAGCGCGTCGCTGATGCGAGTATGCATCTCAGCCTCGGCGATGCCGTCTTCGGTAGCCCACTCTGCAACGGGCAGGTCGAGCCCCAGCACCCGCTGGCATTCCTCGTGGAGACCCACGATTTCCCATTCCTCGGGGTAGGCCTTCGGCGGGATCGCCCGCTCGATCATGGCATCGACGGTTTCCGCGCGCATGTCGGCCAGGGTCTCGGCGACATCGTCGGCCTGCATCAACTCGATTCGCTGCTCGTAGATCACCTTGCGCTGGTCGTTCATGACGTCGTCGAATTTGAGCAAGTTCTTGCGAACCTCGAAATTGCGCTCCTCGACCTTTTTCTGGGCTTTTTCCAGAGCTTTGCTGACCCAGGGATGGACGATCGCCTCGCCGTCCTCGACGCCCAGCCTGCCCAGCATGCTGTCGATCCGCTCCGAGCCGAAGATGCGCATGAGATCGTCTTCGAGCGAGAGGAAGAATGTCGAGGCGCCAGGGTCGCCCTGGCGACCGGAGCGGCCGCGCAGCTGGTTATCGATGCGCCGCGCTTCGTGGCGCTCCGTGGCCATGACATAGAGCCCGCTGACCTCGATCACTTTTTCGCGCTCCACCGCGACTTCGGCGTTGAATTCGACGACCGCGGCGTCGCGTTTGGGACCTTCTTCCATCTCTGCGAGTTCAGTCTGAATCCGCATTTCTACGTTGCCGCCGAGTTGGATGTCGGTGCCGCGTCCCGCCATGTTGGTCGCAATGGTGACCGCGCCAAGCCGGCCGGCTTGGGCGATGATGGCGGCTTCCTTGTCGTGGTAGCGCGCGTTGAGCACGTTGTGCTCGATGTGGCGTTCGCGCAGCATGGTCGAAAGGCGTTCTGACTTGTCGATGCTGATGGTGCCCACGAGCACCGGTTGGCCCTTCTTCTGGCACGCCTCGATAACGTCGACGATGACTTTGAATTTTTCCTCGGCCTTGCGATAAACCTCGTCTTCGTGGTCGACGCGAACGAATGGAACGTTGGTCGGTATGTCGACCACCTCGAGACCGTAGATGTCGGCAAATTCCGCCGCTTCGGTCATCGCCGTGCCGGTCATGCCGGCGAGCTTTGGATAGAGGCGGAAATAGTTCTGAAAGGTGATCGAGGCGAGGGTCTGGTTCTCGTTCTGGATCGAGACCCGCTCCTTGGCTTCGAGCGCCTGGTGCAGGCCGTCCGAATAGCGCCGCCCCGGCATCATTCGGCCGGTGAATTCGTCGATAATGATGACCTTGTCGTCTTTGACGATGTAGTCGGTGTCGCGGGTGAACATTTTGTGGGCACGCAGCGCCTGGTCGACGTGATGGACGACCGAGACATTTTCGATGTCGTAGAGGTTGGGGCTCTCGATCAGTCCCGCCTCCTGGAGCAGTGTCTCCATATGCTCGGCGCCCGCATCCGTCAGGGTGACGGCACGCGATTTCTCGTCCTGCTCGTAATCGTCGTCCTCCAGCCGGGGAATCAGGCGGTCGACCTGCTGGTAGAGGTCGGAGTTGTCCTCGGTGGGGCCGGAAATGATGAGTGGCGTGCGTGCCTCGTCGATCAGGATGCTGTCCACCTCGTCGACGATGGCGAAGTTGAAGGGGCGCTGAACCATGGCGTCCAGTGCAAACTTCATGTTGTCGCGCAGATAGTCGAAGCCGAATTCGTTGTTGGTGCCGTAGGTAACGTCAGCGGCGTATGCGACCTGGCGTTCCTCGTCGGTCATGCCGTGGACGATGCAGCCGACGCTGAACCCGAGAAACGTGTAGATTTCGCCCATCCATGCGGCGTCGCGCTGGGCGAGATAATCATTCACGGTGACGACGTGAGAACCCCTGCCTTCCAACGCATTGAGGTAGACGGGCAGGGTCGCCGCCAGGGTCTTGCCTTCGCCGGTCTTCATCTCTGCGATCATGCCCTGGTGCAGCACGATTCCACCGATCATCTGGACATCGAAATGGCGTTGGCCGAGGGTGCGTTTGGCGGCCTCGCGTACGGTCGCGTAAGCTTCGGGGAGCAATTGATCGAGGGTTTCGCCGTTCGCCGCGCGGTTACGGAATTCGTCGGTGCGAGCGCGCAGCGCCGCGTCCGATAACGCGGCAACCTCGGGCTCGATCGAATTGATCGCGTCGATCTGTTTGCCGTAGGTCTTGAACACTCGTTCGGTGGACGAGCCAAACACCCGGCGCGTCAAGCTGCCTAGCATGAAAACCTCGAATTTTGATCGCGTCGGGGCACCGCAGGCGACGCCCGATCATGTCCTCGGCCCTCGTCATAGGGCCTCAGGGACAGATAAGCAATGGGGCTGGCGCTGTCAACGCGCGCCCGCTCACGAGCGTATTTCCCATAGGGATATCGGCGCGAGCCGGTGAACCGGCGCCCTTGGCGTAACGGTGCTGATCAGGGCTTCTGTACCCGGCGGCGGGTTTCGTTTAGAGATAGCGCCATGACAACACGCTCGCCCCTAGCACCCCGCCGGTTTCCCGTCTTGCCGGCCATTGCCGGCGTCCGCTTGGCGACGACGCGCGCCGGCGTGCGCTATAAGGGCCGAACCGATGTTCTGCTTGCCGAGTTTGCCAAGGGTACGCAGGTGGCGGGCGTATTTACCCGCTCGCTGACGGCGTCGGCACCGGTGGAGTGGTGCCGGCGGGCGGTGCGGAGCGGGACGGCCAGGGCGCTGATCGTGAATTCGGGCAACGCCAACGCGTTCACAGGCCAGGCGGGGCTCGACGCAGTCGAGCGGACCGCGGCCTCGGTGGCCAGGCGCGCGCGCTGCCGCCCCGGCGAAGTGATCGTCGCATCCACCGGGGTGATCGGCGAGGCGCTGCCCGACGAGCGCATCCGGATGGTGCTCGACAAGCTGCACGCTGGCCTTGCTCCTGGAGGTTGGGATTCGGCGGCCAAGGCGATCATGACCACGGATACCTTTCCCAAAGGCGCGGCGCGCGAGGCGGTAATCGACGGTGTGCCGGTGACCCTGGCCGGGATTGCCAAGGGATCGGGCATGATCGCGCCCGACATGGCCACCATGCTGGCCTTCCTGTTTACAGATGCACGGCTGTCGGCGTCGGTCCTGGCCTCGCTCTTGCGCCGGGCGACACGACGCTCGTTCAACTCGATCACGGTCGACAGCGACACCTCGACCAGCGACAGCTGCGTTCTGTTCGCCACCGGCAAAGGTCGTCGTCATTCCCGTATCGAACGGGCGGGCGATCCACGTCTGCGTGAATTTCGCGTCGCACTCGAATCTCTGATGGTCGATCTCGCGCAGCAGATCGCACGCGACGGCGAGGGCGCGCAGAAATTCGTAACCATCACGGTGAGCGGAGCAGCCTCCGAGCAGGCGGCGCGCCGCGTCGGCCTCGCAATCGCGAATTCTCCCCTGGTCAAGACGGCGATCGCGGGAGAGGACCCCAACTGGGGGCGGATCGTGATGGCGGTCGGCAAGGCGGGCGAGCGGGCGTCGCGCGACCGGCTCGCCATTTCGATCGGTGGACATCCGGTGGCCGTCGACGGCCAGGTTGCGCCGGATTATGTCGAAGCCGTGGCGGTGGAACACATGACCGGCCGTGAGATCGAGATCGCGGTCGATGTGGGCATCGGCCGGGGCCGGGCGACGGTTTGGACTTGCGATCTCACTCACGGCTACATCGATATCAATGCCGATTACCGCAGCTGAGGGTTCCGCGACGCCGCTGCTGCTGGTCTCGGCGGTCGCGTTGGTCGATGCCGATGACAGGGTTTTGCTCGCGCGCCGACCCGAGGGCAAGCCGCTCGCGGGTCTGTGGGAATTTCCCGGTGGCAAAATCGCCACGGGCGAGACACCGGAGGCGGCGCTGATCCGGGAGCTGAAGGAAGAATTGGGGATTAAAACTGAGGAAAGCTGCCTCGCGCCGTTCGCTTTCGCGTCCCACAGCTACGAGGACCGTCATCTTCTCATGCCGCTCTTCGTGTGCCGGGTCTGGCAGGGTCGGCCGGAGCCCCGCGAAGGCCAGGAGCTGGCCTGGGTACGGCCGAGCCGAATGACTAGTTATCCGATGCCGCCCGCCGATGCGCCGTTGGTTGCCTTGTTGCGCGACCTGCTCTAGCCGCCTTTTCTCCGTTCGCCCAGCCTCCCAGGTATATTCGTGGGGCGCGCCGCGCTCCGTGCTATGGCATTGTTAAGTCGAGATGGAGCAACATTCGCGCTTGACTCGTGACACCACGGAACCAATCTCTGTTGGCGTGGCAACCCTCGCGCCCGTTCCGCTGCGCTATGTGTTGATCGCGTTCGGCTGGGCGAACGTCGGCATCGGGATCGTCGGGATATTCGTGCCCGGCCTGCCGACAACGATTTTCCTGCTCGTTGCGCTCTGGGCGTTTTCGCGCAGCTCACACCGGTTCAACAGTTGGCTCTACAACCATCCCCGGCTCGGCCCCCTGCTGCGTGATTGGCATGCCGAGCGGGTCATTCCCGTGCGCGCCAAGTGCCTGGCACTTGGGCTGATGGCGATCTCACTGGGCGTCGCCATCGTACTCGTCGACGGCTGGGGTCTGCCTGTCGCCCTGGCCGCTATTTTGGGTGCGGTCGCGACTTTCATCGTGACGCGTCCCTCGCGAGCGTCGCGTTAATCCCATCACATCTGGACGGCGCGCACGCGGGAGCTATGATGCCCGCTCTTTCAGGCCGGACTCGAGAGTGAACCCTGCACCATGAGCAGCGAGACTTCCGACGAAGCGGCGCGCGGAGCGGGTTATCGTGGCCCGGCGTTCTTTGCCAGCGGCTTCCGGCCGTTTTTTCTTGCCGCCCCGCTTTACACCACGTGCGCCGTGCTCGCCTGGCTTGCGATCTATTTCGGCTGGGTCGATCTCGATCCGGTTATGCCGGGGTTCGTCTGGCACGCCCACGAAATGCTCTTCGGCTATTCGGCGGCCGTTCTCGCCGGATTCATTCTTGACCGCCGTACCGTCCTGGACCGACAGCCCCTCCGTGCGCGGTCGCCCGCTCGCCGTCCTGTTCGGTATCTGGTTGTTGGGCCGCGTCGCGTTGTGGTTGTCGACTGTCCTGCCGGCCTGGCTTGTCGCCGTTGTCGATCTGGGATTTCTCGCGGCGCTCGTCCTGATTCTCATCCCCGCGCTGACTTCGGCAAAAAAACATAACCTGGTCTTCATTCCGCTCCTCGGTCTTTTGATGGGGGCTAATTTCCTGGTCCATCTCGACGCGCTCGGCCTGCTCCAGGGGAGCGCGGTGCGGGGTCTCTACCTCGCCGTCGACACCCTCGCCCTCATCATTGCGATGATCGGCGGGCGCGTGATCCCGTCGTTCACCGCGTCGGCGTTCGAGGCCGCGGGACGACGGGCGCCGATCCTGCCCACGCCCCGTCTCAACCGCTTCGCTCTGGGCTCGCTGGCGCTTCTCGTGGCCGTCGACCTGATTCTGCCCGATACGCCCATCGCCGGAGTGGTCGCCGTCTGTGCTGCGGGATTGCATCTGTGGCGTTTGGCCTACTGGCAGGGCTATCTGGCGCTTGGTCAGCCCATCGTATGGGTGCTGCACGTCGCCTATCTCTGGCTTGTTGCGGGCCTGGCACTGCGCGGGGTGTCGGGAATTACCAACGTGATATCGCCGTCGCTCGCGGTCCACGTCATCGTGATCGGCGCCTTCGGCAGCATGACCATAGGATTCATGACCCGGGCCAGCCTCGGCCACACGGGACGCGCGCGCGCCGCGCCGCGCGCAGCCGTCGCGGGCTATCTGCTGTTATCGTTCGCCTGCCTGGTGCGGCTGATTTTGCCGCTCATCGATCCATCGCTATACGACGTTAGCGTGGCCATCTCCGGCCTTGGCTGGGCGCTCGGGTTCGGACTTGTGTCGCTGATGCTCTGGCCCATCCTGACCCGGCCGCGGCCCGACGGAGAGCCTGGCTAGACGCTGCCTTTCTCGGGATCGTCCGTCAGGGCGATGCCCAAGTCGATCCGTCCGCTGCCCCGAGTTGCCGGGCGCGGCTGCGAGCCGTGCGGGGCCCAGGCGGTGAGATAGAGAATTTCAAAGCTTGCATGAATTCGCCCGTCGGCGTCGGCGTGGCGCTCGCCATAGATTCTTGCCGCAGCGTACAAGGTCGCGCGCCGGGTAAAACGTCGCCGCCGGTCGGTCAGGGCGTTGCTTTCGCCCATGCCGCGCAGGTCAGTCATGAGGGCCAGCGCATGCGGATAGGTCACGGTAATCCGGTCGCTGTCCACCACAGGCAAGGCAAACCCGGCGCGTTGCAGCAGGGCGCCGGCGTCAGGCACGTCGGCGAACGGCGAGACGCGGGGTCCGGCGCCGCCCTCGTGTTCGAGTTCGGCAGCGAGGAGTGACTCGCGTAACTCGACCAGGCTCGCGCCGCCGATCATGGCGGCCAGGAATAAGCCATCGGGCTTGAGCGCGCGACGTATCTGAACCAGCGCGCCGGGCAAATCGTTGACCCAGTGCAGGTTGAGACTGCTCATGACGAGATCGAGGCTGCGATCGGCAAACGGTAGGGTTTCCTCGTCGGCGGCAAGCGCCAGGGGCCCTGCCCGTATCGCCATCTCAGCCGACAGGTCGCTTTGGACGAGCTGCTCGATACCGCCGCGGCCCGTCAATCGCCGTCCCAGCTCGCCTGTATGACAACCGAGGTCAAGCGCCAGCGGAAAATGCCGGGTGATGTCGTCAAGCCGTTCGGTCAAGCGGGTCGCCACCTCGCAGAACAGAAAATCATGGGCGCGCAATCCGGGAGCGGCCCGGTCGCGGTGGCGGCGCACGGCATGGCGGTCGAAGACGGCAATCGGTTCGGTCATGGCAGGTCCATCTTACGCCGCCGGGGCAGGATGCCACCATGCCGGTGCGGCCATGCCGGTACGGATTGACGGGTTCCAGGACTGGCGCTTTGATGCATCGGTCATGAGAGCACACGAACGTATCGACAAGGGAGTCCGGGGTGGCGTTGGGATGGTTCTCGATTTGCTGCTGCCGCCGCAATGCCTGGCTTGCGGCGCGGCGGTGGATCGGACGGGCGCTCTGTGCGCGGAGTGCTGGAACGGCACGGCCTTCATCGAGCCGCCGATTTGCGGCCGCTGCGGCCTGCCGTTTGAAGTCGACGAGGGCGAGGATGTCCTGTGTGGCGCCTGTCTCGACGCACCGCCCGATTTCGACGGGGCGCGCGCTGCACTGCGCTATGAAGGTGTAGGGCGCGATCTGGTGCTGGGCTTCAAGCTCTCGGACCGTACCTATACCGCTCCCGCGCTTGCCGGTTGGATGGCCCGCGCCGGTGCCGGCCTGATCGCGGAGTGCGATCTTGCAGTTTCCGTGCCGCTGCATCGCTGGCGTCTGCTGGCCCGGCGTTATAACCAGGCAGCTCTTCTCGCGCAGGTCATCGGCCGGCAAACCGGGATCGTCGTGCAGCCCGACTTGCTCCAACGAGTTCGCCCAACCAAGGACCAGACCCGCCTCGGCGCCGCCGCACGAGTGGCGAACGTGCGCGGCGCATTCCGGGTCAGGCCGCGGTTTGCCGGGCATATCTCGGGAGCGCAAGTACTGCTGATCGATGATGTGCTGACTACCGGCGCAACGGCCTCGGCCTGCGCGCGCGTGTTGCGCGAGGCAGGGGCCGCTCAAATCTTCGTGTTGACCCTTGCGCGCCGGGTACTGGGCGCTACATGATGAGCATCATGAGCAAACAACCGGACAGCACGGCGGCGGTCGGAGAGCTTCCAGCGGTTGTCGAGGTGTATTCGTCGCCGCTCTGTCCCTATTGCGCCCGCGCCCTGCGCCTGCTTAAGCACAAGGGGGTTCGCGCCACGACCATCGACGTCGGGTTCCATCCCAAGCGGCGTACCGAAATGGAAGAGCGTGCCCGGGGTCGTTATACGGTGCCTCAGATATTTATTAACGGGGTGCATATCGGGGACAGCGACGATCTGGCCGCGCTAGAGCAGGCGGGCAAGCTCGATGCACTGTTGACGGTGGCGCCATGAGCGGGTCGTTCAAGGCGGCGTGCATTCAGGTCAATGCCGGCTTGGACATGGCCAAAAATCTGGCCGTGGCAGAGGGACTCGTACGCGAGGCCCGGGCCCAGGGTGCGGACCTGATCGCGCTGCCGGAAAACGTCGCTCGGATGACCGTCAACGGGTCGCAGATCCGCGCCGGTGCACACGCGCCCGAGGATCACCCCGCGCTGGAGGCGTTTCGCACTCTAGCCCGCGACACCGGCGCCTGGCTGTTAGCGGGCTCGATCGGGATCAAGGCCGGTGGCGGCAAGGTTGCAAACCGTTCCTATCTGCTTGATAACGCGGGCGAGATCGCGGGGTTCTACGACAAGATCCACATGTTCGATGTCGATCTAGCCTCGGGCCAGCGATTTCGCGAATCCGAGGGCTTCCAGGCCGGCGACCGGGCGTGCGTTTACGACACGCCATGGGGGCCGATCGGGATGTCGATCTGCTACGACCTTCGCTTTCCTCAGCTTTACCGGGCGCTGGCTCAGGGCGGTGCCAGTTACCTCGTGGTGCCCGCTGCCTTCATGCACGAAACGGGCAAGGCGCATTGGCACATTCTGCTTCAGGCCCGGGCGATCGAGACTGGTTCCTATGTCATCGCACCCTGCATGTGGGGCGAGCACGAGGGTGGCCGGCGAACCTACGGGCACTCGCTGATCGTCGATCCGTGGGGCGAAATCCTGGCGGACGGTGGCGAGGGCGTGGGTATCGTTATGGCGGAGATCGATCCCCAGCGGGTGGCCAAGGCGCGGGCGCAAATTCCGGCGCTCCAGCATGGTCGCCCCTTCGCCATGCCCGAGCGGCCCAGCGAAGAATCCGCTGCCTAGGCGGTCGAGCCCTAGTTAGCCCTGCTCGTTAGTCACGCAGATGCGCTGCACGACTGCGGGTTTCGGCTCGGCAATCTCGATTGCCTCGTATGCGACCACATGAAGCCGGCCCCGAACGATTTCAAGAAGTTCGCCGTCGTCGAGCAGGAAGGCGGGATTGGATGGTTTGCCGAACCGCTCGTTGCCCTTGGCGAATGTCTCGTAAATCAGAACGCCGCCCGGTTCGAGCCGATCGATGAAAACGGGGAACAGCGGCCGGTGAAGATAGTTGGCGACGATGATACCGGCGAATTTCTCGTCGCCGAGCGGCCACGGATAATCGTTTTCGAGATCGGCCTCGATCGCGCGCATGTTTTCATGTTGCCCCAGCTCGCCCAGCCGCGAGACGTCGCGATCCAGTGCAACGACGAGGTGGCCGCGATCGAGAAACAGGCGACTGTGGCGGCCCGCGCCGCAGGCCACGTCGAGTACGCGACCCCGCTCGCGCACGAGCGGGGCGAAGCGCACGATCCAGTTGGACGCATCCGTAAAGCTGTAATGGGGGTCGACGGGGCGGGACATGGTGGGTTGACTGGGTTCTTGCGCAAAAAACTCTTCGATGCCATGTATCTAGCAGAAATTTATTCATATCTCGACGATGTCGGGGCGGACCAGGATGCGGTTCCATGATCGTGTTTGATCTCAAATGCTCGCGCGGCCATGTCTTCGAGGCGTGGTTTGCCGATAGTGCGGCCTTCGAAAAGCAGGCCAAGCGCGGTGACGTGTCGTGCGCAGTGTGCGGCGATACCAAGGTTGAAAAGGCACTGATGGCGCCAAACCTGGCGCCGTCGGGCAAGGGCAAGAGCGCCAGCAAGGGCGCGCCGGGCGACGGCGCCCGCACGAGCGCCGTTGCGGCGGCCCCGGAGTCCTCTCCTGAGGCCGCGGAGGTTTATAAGGCCCTGCGCGCGGCACGCAAAGTAATCGAGAAAAATTTTGACAACGTCGGCGACAAATTTGCCGAAGAAGCTCGCAAGATTCATTACGGCGAGACGGAAAAGCGAAATATTTACGGCGATGCCACACCGGGCGATGCCCGCGAATTGAAGGAGGAAGGCGTCGAATTCGACCTTCTTCCCTGGCTGCCGCCCCGAGACTCCTGATTGGCCTTATCGGTACCGCGCTGCGGCGCTCGTATTCGCTTCATCATAGGCAGCAACGGGTTCCGCCAGGCTTTGGCGAATCTCGGTCGATAAGCATCGTCCGGCTCCGATGAGCTGCAGTGCCACGGACGCCCGCAGGATTGGCGAGACGGGGGTCTCCAGAACAGCGCAGGGAAATATCACCCCGTACCGCCGCTTAAGCATCATGATGGCCGGCAATCATGTAGTTGACGCTCAGGTCGTCGGATAGTGCCCAAGTGCCTGCCACCGGCCGGTACCGTATGCCGGTTAACGCATCCGCTGTAACGCCGTGGCGGCGGAGGGTATCAACGAACTCCGACGGACGGACGAACTTGGACCAGTCGTGGGTGCCTCGCGGCACCCAGCGCATGACATACTCTGCGCCGACGATGGCAAGGGCGTAGGCTTGGGGTGTTCGGTTCAGGGTGGCGCCGACGAATCCTCCGCCCGGGCGGATCAGCGAGGCGCAGGCCGAAAGAAAGAGATCGAGGTCCGCGACATGCTCGACGATTTCGAGCGCGAGGACGCCGTCGAACTGCTCGCCGGCGTCGGCCAACGTTTCAGCCGTGGCTTCCCGGTAGTCCACTGACAGACCCGCGCCTTCGGCGTGATGGCGTGCGGCCTTGATGGTGGGTTCCGCGGCGTCGATCCCGACGACCTCGGCGCCCAGGCGGCAAAGCGGCTCGCAGATCAGCCCGCCGCCGCATCCGACATCGAGCAGCCGGAGGCCGTCGAGAGGGCGCGGGGCGAGCGGGTCCCGCCCTGTCTGGGCCGCGAAGTGATCCCGGATCACGCCGAGCCGGACCGGGTTGAGCCGGTGAAGCGGACGCATTGGACCCTCGCTGTCCCACCAGGTCTTGGCGAGGGCCGAAAAACGAGTGATTTCCGCGTCGTCGACACTGCTGCGACGGGTGCCGGATGACTGGTTATCCTGGGCGGCGCCCATTTGCTCGCGTCTCCTCGTGCAGGCTTGTTTCGAGCGGGGTTAGCGAGTATGTATAGCCGCCTTTCGGGGCGCAAGGGTGCCCCTTCCGACGCCGGTGTCGGCCGAGCGCGGCGGTGTCGGGTTCGACATGAAAGAGGGCCGGCGCTCAGGATAAGCGACCATGCCCCGTATCGTACAAAAATTTGGCGGCACGTCTGTTGCCGACGTCGAGCACATCCGCCGTGTGGCCCAGCGGGTCAAATGCGAGGTTGATGCCGGCAACGAGGTTGCCGTCGTGGTCTCGGCCATGGCGGGCGAAACCGACCGGCTCGACCGCATGGTGCGCGAGATGGTATCGCAGCCCGATTCGCGCGAGTACGACGTGGTGACTTCGACCGGTGAACAGATAAGCGCCGCATTGACAGCTCTTGCGCTGCAGGAAATCGGGGTTGCGGCACGTTCATGGCTTGGCTGGCAGGTGCCCCTTCGGACCGGGAATTCGCACAGCCGCGCAAGGATTGAAAGCATCGACCGCGCCGAGCTTGACTCCCGGCTGGCCAGTGGCGAGGTCCCGGTGATGGCCGGCTTTCAGGGGCTCAGCCCGGAAGGGCGGATTACGACGCTTGGGCGCGGCGGCTCGGATACTTCGGCCGTGGCCTTGGCTGCGGCCATCGGCGCGGATCGTTGCGATATTTACACCGATGTCGATGGCGTCTACACCGCCGACCCGCGGATCGTTGCGAAGGCCCGCAAGCTTGATAAGATCACCTACGAGGAGATGCTCGAGCTCGCGGCCCAGGGGGCCAAGGTGCTCCAGACCCGGTCGGTTCGCATCGCCATGTCCTACGGCGTGCCCCTTCAGGTATTGTCGAGTTTCAATGACCGGCCCGGAACCCTTGTCGTCGATGAGGATCAGATCGTGGAACAGGAAATTGTGAGCGGCATCGCCTACAGCCGCGACGACGCCAAAATTACCGTGACCAATATTGCGGACCGGCCCGGGGTGGCCGCGCATCTGTTCGGGCCCTTGGCCAAGGCCGAGATCAACGTCGACATGATCGTGCAGAACGTCTCGCACGAGAGTGGCGCCACGGATCTCACCTTCACCGTGCCGAAGGGCGAGCTTGATCGCACCATCACGGTACTGGAGACGTCCAAGGACGAGTTGGGCTTTCAGTCGATCGAATCGGATTCGAACGTCGTCAAGATTTCGGTGATCGGTGTCGGTATGCGTTCTCATGCCGGCGTCGCCCAGCAGATGTTCAGTGCGCTTGCGGAAAAGAGCATAAATATTCAGGTCATTTCGACGTCCGATATCAAGATCAGCGTCCTCGTCGCCGAGGAATACACAGAACTCGCTTTGCGCGCGCTTCATACGGCCTATGGTCTCGATGCCGAATAACGCAGACGGGCTCCCGCACCACGCGGCTGCCCGGGCACAGCTCGATTCGTTATGGCAACGGGGGCAGGAGTTTCTGGGTTCAGACTACGCGATCCTCGGCGGCGCTATGTCGTGGGTCTCGGAGCGGCACCTGGTTGCGGCAATATCAAACAACGGCGGCTTCGGCGTGATCGCGTGCGGGTCGCTCGAACCTCCGGGTCTGCGCGAAGAGATCGAGGGCACCTTCGCTCTCACCGACAAACCGTTTGGTGTCAATCTGATCACCATGCACCCCGAGCTGGATGGGCTGATCGACTGCTGCCTCGATCTCAAGGTCGGTCATATCGTGCTGGCGGGCGGCCTGCCTCCGGTCGATGCCATCGACCGGATCAAGGGCGGCGGTGCCAAGGTGATCTGTTTCGCGCCGACCGTGAGCGTTGCGCGCAAGCTGCTGCGCCGCGGTGTCGACGCCTTCATCATCGAGGGGATGGAAGCGGGCGGGCATACCGGGCCCGTGACCACGGGGGTGCTCAGCCAGGAGCTTCTTCCCGAGCTTCGCGAGGTGCCCGTCTTCGTCGGCGGCGGCATCGGTCGGGGTGAATTGATTGCGGCCTATCTCGAGATGGGCGCATCGGGAGTTCAGCTTGGCACCCGTTTCGTCTGCGCCGAGGAAAGCATCGCGCACCCGAATTTCAAACGAGCCTTCATCCGCAGCAATGCGCGCGATGCCCAGCTTTCGGTGCAGCTCGATCCCCAGTTCCCAGTCATTCCGGTGCGCGCGATTGTCAACAAAGCGACGACTCTCTTTATGGAGATCCAGCGCGACGTTATCGCGCGCTATCGTGCCGGCGAGGTCGATCGGAAAGCTGCCCAGCTCGAAATCGAGCGGTTTTGGGCCGGTGCCTTACGCGGCGCGGTGATCGATGGCGATATCGATCATGGTTCCGTCATGGCAGGCCAGAGCGTCGGAATGGTGACCCGCGAACAGTCGATGCACGACATCATCGACGAGTTGATCGAACAGACGCTGGCGACGTTTGAGCGTCGCATGGATGGGTGACCCGGTCGCCGGAGGGTGGTCCCGTTGGTTTCCCGTGGAATCAACGGCTTAGTCCGTTAAGGAATTGCGCCGCGGATTCGTCGATGATAGTGTTTAGATAGAATATCAAAAGCGGGACCTAACACACTCGAAGTCAGTGTGGTTTGGTTCCGCTCGTGCGGGATTTAGGACGCTATGAGTTTCCGGCCAGGGCGGTACGGGGGCTTTGGCGTGTCATGATTAAAGGCCTATCGAGCGTCAGCAATGCAATCACGCGGACGAAGACTGTTTAAGCCAAACGCGAAAGATGCCGAGAAGAAAGGGCATCTCTACGACGTCGACGAGAACGGCGAAATCATCGTCAGCGTCGGCGCCGAGTTGCGTCAGGCCCGTCTCAGTGCCGGCTTCGAGCTGCAGGAAGTTTCCAACAGTCTGCGAATTCGCCGGGCACACCTGGAAGCATTGGAAGAGGAGCGTTACGGAGATTTACCGGGCGCGCCCTACGCCGTCGGCTTCGTTCGCTCCTACGCGAAGTTTCTTGGCCTCGATGGCGATGCTGTGGTGGCGCGCTTCAAGGATGAGGCCGACAACGTGGACCGGCGGCCCAAGCTCGACTTTCCAGCGCCGACCGATGAAGGCCGGATGCCCAAGACCTGGTTGATCGTGGTTGCCTTGGTTCTGGCTGGTGTGGCGTATGGCGGCTGGCAGTATTTTTCGAATCGCGACGACAGCGAAGCAAGGCGCAGCGCGAACGTGCCCGAAAATCTGGCCAGCCTGGCGACGGAAACTCCCGAAGCCAGCGCTCCCGACATCATGCCGGCCCCGGCCGACGACAGCATAATGGATGGCAGTCCAGAGCCTGCGGCCGCGCCAGTGTCGGCTGCAGAGCCGACGGTGGAGCCTGCGGAGGCCGTCATGTCTGCGGAATCGTCGAGTTTCGGGGTGACCGCTGAGGAATTGTCGCCGCCGGACGCGCCGGCTGTCGAACCGGACACGTTGGTTGTTGAGCCGGAGACCGACATCGCCGTCGAGGCACCCGCCGCAATTGCCGCGCCGGCGGGCGAAGAATGGACCGAGAATGAAACGGTGCCATACGTGCCGGCTGAACCCGTTACTGCTTCGACGGAGCCATCCGTCGAAACGCCCGCCGAATCGCTTCCGGCGGCCGACAGCATGCCCGAGCCGGTGCTCGCCGAAATCCCGGCGGCGGACTCGGAGATCACGGTACAGCCGGCGGAGCCCGAGAGCAGCATCAGTGTTGGCGACAATCTATGGCCGTCGCCAACGCCGGATGCGGCCACGGGGGACGATCCCGAGGCCGCGACGAGCGTCGGGATAGATTTGTCCTCGGTTGAACCGAATGCGCCGATTCACGAACCTCGGGTCTATGGCGGCGAAAATTTGGAGGCTCGCATCGTGATCCGTGCAACCGGAGACAGCTGGGTTCAGATTCAAGGGCCGGAGAATGAATTGTTGCTCACCCGAATTCTCCATCAGGGAGACAGTTACAGGGTGCCCGATCGGTCTGGGATCCTGTTGATGACCGGAAATGCCGGGGCGCTGGAAATCTGGCTCGACGATGAGCCTCTGCCGGTGCTGGGCCCACCCGGTTTGGTGATGCGCGACGTTGCGCTGGAGCCCGACGCGTTGCGCGCAACCGCCGCCGAAGAGTAATCCGGGCGGCCTTTGACAGAGATAGGGGGTCGCCCTATCTTTCTTTGCATGTCGCGGTGGCCTTAGACGACCAGGATGAATTGATGAGCGTTCGACCCTATAGAGACATTGCTCGCCGGCCCTGCCGCCAGATCAGCGTGGGCGAAGTGAAGATCGGCGGAGATGCGCCGATTGCAGTGCAGTCGATGACCAACACGCTCACCTCGGATGCCGCGGCGACCATCAAGCAGGTTCGTGATCTCGAGATGGCGGGCGCCGACATCGTCCGGGTTTCCTGTCCTGACAAGGAATCGACGGCGGCGCTCAAGACCATCGTTCACGAGGTCAACGTGCCAATCGTTGCGGACATCCATTTTCACTACAAGCGCGCCATCGAGGCGGCCGAGTCAGGCGCCGCCTGCCTGCGCATCAATCCCGGCAATATCGGTTCCTCCGAGCGGGTGCGCGAGGTCGTGAAGGCCGCCAAGGATCACGGCTGCTCCATGCGGATCGGGGTCAATGCCGGATCGCTCGAGCGAGACCTTTTGGAAAAATACGGCGAGCCGTGTCCGGAAGCGATGGTCGAAAGCGCTCTTAATCACATCCGGATTCTCGAGGACAACGACTTCTTCGAGTTCAAGATCAGCTGCAAGGCGTCGGACGTGTTTCTGGCTGCCGCAGCGTATCAGGGCCTGGCCGATGTGTGTGACTATCCGCTTCATCTCGGCGTCACCGAGGCCGGGGGCCTGCGTAGTGGAACCATCAAATCATCGGTCGGCTTGGGAATGCTGCTCTGGGCGGGAATCGGCGACACGATCCGGATTTCCCTGTCGGCAGATCCTGTCGAGGAAATTCATGCGGGCTTCGATATCCTGAAGGCGCTGAGCCTGCGGCACCGGGGCGTCAACGTCATCTCCTGCCCGTCCTGTGCCCGGCAAAATTTCGAGGTCATCGATACAGTGGCCGAACTTGAGAACCGCCTGGCTCATATCACTACTCCGATGTCGCTGTCGGTCATTGGCTGCGTGGTGAACGGTCCGGGCGAGGCGCGTGAAACCGATATCGGCCTGACTGGTGGCGGCAAGATCGGCAACGGCAGTCATCAGGTGTACATCAACGGCGAAAAACACCACGTCCTGAGGGACGGCAATATCGTGGATCACTTGGTCGAGCTTGTGGAGCAGAAGGCCAGGGAGATCGAGGCGACTAAAGCGCTCGACGCTGTCGCCGACGACGAGGCGCAAGCCGTCCACGCCCCCTAGCCACGCTGGAGAGACCATTGGCGAGGCTGCAACCGGTTCGCGGCACGCACGATCTCTTGCCCGACGAATGTGCACGGCACCGTGTCGTGACCGAAACCGCGCGCGCAACGGTCGGGCGTTCGGGGTTTGCCGAGGCGGCGACGCCCATCTTCGAATTTACCGAGGTTTTCAACCGCACCCTGGGTGAGACCAGTGACATCGTCACCAAGGAGATGTACAGCTTTGCCGATCGGGGTGGTGAAAGCCTCACGCTGCGGCCCGAGAACACAGCGGGCTTTGCCCGCGCCGTCATCTCCAGCGGGCTGTCCCAGTCGCTGCCGCTCAAATATTTTTACAACGGCCCCATGTTTCGCTACGAGCGACCGCAAAAGGGACGGCTGCGCCAGTTTCACCAGATCGGGATCGAACTGATCGGCGCCGAAGAGCCGCTCGGCGATATCGAGGTCATCGTGCTGGCGGCCGACGTGCTCCAGGCGCTGGGCGTACTCACGCAGACCACGCTCGAACTCAACAGTTTGGGCGATGCCGAAAGTCGCCGGGCGTACCGCGAAGCGCTGGTCGATTATTTTTCACAGCACCGGGAGGCGCTGTCGGCCGACAGCCGCGCGCGGCTGGAACGCAACCCCCTTCGGATCCTCGATTCCAAAAACGAGAGCGATCGTCGGATCGTCGAGGATGCCCCTCCGATAGCCGATCACCTGAACGCTGCCTCCGGGGCGTTCTTCGCCGCCGTGCAGGAGGGGCTTGCGCTGTCCGGCGTTGCGTTCACCGTTGCGCCCCGTCTGGTGCGCGGGCTCGATTATTACTGCCACACCGCTTTCGAGTTCACGACCGAAACCCTCGGCGCCCAGGGGGCGGTGATCGCGGGCGGACGCTACGACAATCTGATCGAGACCATGGGCGGTCCATCGACTCCCGGGGTGGGATGGGCCGGCGGCATCGAGCGGCTCGCGATGATGTTTCCCGACGCGCCGATCGAGATCCGCTCGGTGGCGATCATCCCGTTGGGCGTGCAGGCTGAAAGGATCGCCCTTGAGCTTGCTGCCGGCTTGCGCCGGGGTGGCGTCACCGTCGATCTCGGGTATCGCGGCAACCTTGCGAAACGGCTCAAACGCGCTAACAAGATCAATGCCCGCGTGGCGCTGATTCTCGGAGACGACGAGATAGCGGCCAATATCGTCACGCTCCGCGATCTCGATTCGGGCACGCAGGAGACCGTGCCTCTCGATCAGGCGGGTCTGCTCGCGCATCTCCGCTCCGACGGCTGAGCGCGCGCGGTCACGAAAAGGAAACCCCGTGGATTCGAGCCGTCTCTATGAAAAATTGGACCAGGTCCTCGCCCATCATAGCGAGTTGGAACAGCGTCTTGCCGATGCGGCAGTTGGGTCGAGCGACGAGTTCACCCGCCTGTCTAAGGAATATTCCGATCTCATGCCGGTGGTCGAGGCAATTCACGACGTGCGTCAGGCACGCCGCGAGGCGGAAGAGCTTAGGGCGATAATCGACGATCCCGAGAATGATCAGGACATGCGTGCCTTGGCCGAGGAAGAACTCGACGCCGTGTCCGTCCAGTTGCCCGACCTCGAGCGCGCCGTCACGGTCATGCTGCTGCCCCGCGACGAAGCCGACCAGCGCAATGTAATTCTCGAGATCCGGGCTGGCACCGGAGGCGACGAGGCAGCGTTGTTCGCGGCTGATTTGTTTCGCATGTATCAACGCTACGCGGATCTTCACGGCTGGCGTGTCGAGGTGATGAACGCGTCCGAAACCGGCATCGGCGGCGTCAAGGAAGTAATTGCGACCATCGCTGGGCGCGGCGTGTTCGCCCGGCTAAAATTCGAATCGGGAGTTCATCGGGTCCAAAGGGTGCCGGAAACCGAAGCGAGCGGGCGCATTCACACCTCGGCTGCCACGGTCGCGGTCCTGCCCGAAGCCGAAGAGGTCGACGTCTCGATCGAGGATAAAGATCTGCGTATCGACGTCTATCGGGCTAGCGGTCCCGGCGGGCAGTCGGTCAACACCACCGACAGCGCGGTGCGTATCACTCACCTACCGACCGGGATCGTGGTTCAGCAGCAGGATGAAAAATCCCAACACAAAAACAAGGCCAAGGCTCTGAAGGTGCTGCGCGCCCGGCTTTACCAGGCCGAGCGCATGGCGCGTGAAGCCGAGCGCGCTGCGACCCGGCGCGATCAGGTGGGCTCGGGCGACCGCTCGGAGCGCATTCGTACCTATAATTTTCCGCAAGGGCGGGTCACGGATCACCGGGTCAACCTCACACTCTACAAACTGGAGAAGGTGTTGAGCGGCGAGTCGCTTGACGAATTGGTCGATGCGTTGATTACCGCCGACGAGGCGGCGCGGTTGGCGGAGTCGGTCTGAGGTGACCGAATATCCGACCGTCGACGAGATCGTTTGCGCGGTGGCTGCCAGGCTTGCCGAAGCCGGCATCGAATCGCCGCGCCACGAGGCGCGTCTGCTTGTCGCACTTGCGATGGGGGTCGAGCCCGGATATCTGCTGGGTCACTCCGAACGCCGGCTTGCCGCCCGGCAGGCGGATGCCGCCGAGGCTTTTGTTCGCCGACGGGCGAACCGGGAGCCGCTTGCTTACGTGACCGGCCAGCGCGAGTTCTGGAGCCTCGACTTTCGCGTCACACCCGACACGCTGATTCCGCGCCCCGACAGCGAAACACTGATCGAGGCAGCGCTTGAAGGAATTTTATCGCGGGATGCCTCGCTGACCCTGCTCGACCTGGGAACCGGCAGCGGCTGCCTTCTCCTCGCGTTGTTGAGCGAATTGCCAGGGGGCGTGGGTCTCGGCGTCGATATCAGCTCGGCTGCCTGCACAGTCGCGCGTGGCAATGCCGATCGACTGGGCCTGGCTTCGCGGGCAAACTTTGTCGTCGGCCACTGGGCGGAGGCGTTGGATGAGGCGCGGTTCGATCTGGCGGTTGTAAATCCGCCCTACGTGCCCGTTGCCGACGCTGCCACGATGGACGCTGAAATCACGCGGTTCGAGCCGGCCGCGGCTGTCTTTGCCGATGCCGATGGCCTCGCAGCCTACCGGGCACTCGCGCCGTCTTTGTGCCGGGCTTTGCGTCCGAGCGGGCGGGCGGTTATCGAGCTCGGCGCGGAGCAGGCGGAACCGGTCCAGCTAATTTTCGCAGAGCATGGGTTCGAGACGATTGGCCGCCACCGCGATCTCTCGGGGCATTGGCGTTGTCTGGTGGTCGGCGGCGTTTCAACGATGAAGAAAGGGTTACCAGCGAGAGAAAAAAAACGTTGCAAACTTGGCACAGGCAGCTAGGTTTGATGCAGCAGTTCGATGCGGCGCCTTGGATAGGGAGCTTGCATTGGAACCGTCATCTTAGCCAGAACGTTGGTGATACAGATCTTGGCAGGCCGCGAGCCTAGAGGCGCGTGGCGTATGCGTCAGAAAATTTTTCCGGAACTGCATCGGATAGCAGGAGAGCATGAGACAAGGCTCCAACCCCAAGCGATCACGCGGTGGTCGCTCCAACGGTAAACGATCCCACCAGAACGTCCGGACGGCCACCTTCGAGAGCAACGGTGCCGACAACAAAGTCAAAGGCACGGCTGCGCAGGTTCTTGAGAAATACCAGGCGCTGGCGCGTGACGCCCTGTCTTCGGGCGACCGGATCATGGCGGAAAATTATTTGCAGCATGCCGAGCATTATTACCGGCTGCTAAATCCTCACCTCGCCAACGATGAACGCCCAACCGAGGAAACTGCGGGCGAAAGTCGCGAGCACGCACCGGATCAGCAATCGCAACCGGATCGCGCGTCTCAGCCCCGCAATGGCGGGGCGGCTCCTCGTGACGGGCAGCCGGTCGAGGAGGCGAGCGGTGCGGACGAAACGTCCGAGCCGGAGGCCGCTGTCGCGGCAGAAGACAGCGTAGAGCCCAGCCCTCAGTCTGCCTGACGTCGATGGCTCAGGTCGGGTGATCCCGCCAACGCGCAGCAAACAGGCCGCAACATCTTGCGTCTTGCGGCTCGACCCCCATATAGACTTGGTCGAAAGGTTTTGACCCGGGGACGGGAAGCCAGACCATGGATTTTGAAAAATATACCGAGCGTGCGCGCGGGTTCGTCCAGGCGGCCCAGAGCGCAGCGCTGTCGCGGGGCCACCAGCAATTTACGCCCGAGCATCTGCTTAAGGTGCTGCTCGACGACAAGGAAGGTCTCTGTGGAAATCTGATCCGTGCCGGCGGCGGCAATCCGGAAACGGTGGTTAAGGCGGTTGAAACCGAGTTGGCCAAGCGGCCCAAGGTTGAAGGCGGCGGTGCAAACAGCCTCTACCTGGCACCCGAAATGGCGCGGCTGTTCGAATCGGCCCAAGAGGTGGCCGACAAGACGGGCGATTCTTTCGTGACCGTCGAGCGTCTTTTGCTTGCGTTGGCGCTGGCTCAGGGCACTGCGGCTGGGACGATCCTCGCCGACGCCGGGGTGACGGCGCAGAACCTGAACAGCGCCATCATCGAAATGCGCAAGGGGCGCACTGCCGATTCAGCCAGCGCCGAAGAGGGCTATGACGCTCTCAAGAAATATGCCCGCGACCTGACAGCGGCCTCCCGCGACGGCAATCTCGATCCGGTGATCGGGCGCGACGAGGAAATTCGCCGTACCATCCAGGTGCTCTCGCGGCGCACCAAGAACAATCCCGTGCTGATTGGCGAGCCCGGGGTGGGCAAGACCGCCATCGTCGAGGGGCTCGCCCATCGCATCGTGAACGGCGACGTTCCCGAGAGCCTCAAAAACAAGGCATTGCTCGTGCTCGATCTTGGCGCACTCATCGCCGGCGCAAAATTCCGGGGAGAATTCGAGGAGCGGCTGAAGGCAGTGCTGACCGAGGTCACCTCGGCGGAAGGCCAGATCGTTCTGTTCATCGACGAGCTTCATACCCTGGTCGGCGCCGGGGCTGCGGAAGGCTCGATGGATGCCTCAAATTTACTCAAGCCCGCTTTGGCACGAGGCGAGCTGCACTGTGTCGGCGCCACGACCCTCGATGAATATCGTAAATACATCGAAAAAGACGCTGCGCTCGCCCGGCGGTTCCAGACCGTCTTCGTCTCGGAACCCACCGTCGAGGATACGATTTCAATCCTGCGCGGCCTGAAGGAGAAGTACGAGCTTCACCATGGCGTGCGGATCACCGACAGCGCGCTGGTCAATGCGGCGACGCTGTCCAATCGCTACATCACCGACCGCTTCTTGCCGGACAAGGCGATCGACTTGGTCGACGAGGCCGCAAGTCGCTTGCGCATGGAAGTCGATAGCAAGCCCGAAGAGGTCGATGAGCTCGATCGTCGCATTATTCAACTCAAGATCGAGCAGGAGGCTCTGAAGAAAGAAACCGACGCTGCGTCGAAGGAGCGGCTCGTCAAGCTGGGCGAGGAGTTGGCCGGGTTCGAAGCCCGTGCCGGCGAATTGACCGCGATCTGGCAGGCGGAAAAGCAGCGCCTGGCGGGTACGCACAAGCTCAAGGAAGAGCTCGATGCGGCGCGCGTGGAGCTCGAGCGGGCTCAACGTGAGGGCGATCTTGCCCGTGCCGGCGAATTATCTTACGGCGTTATCCCCGAGCTCGAGCACAAGCTCGCCGAGTCCGAAACGGACGGGGATGCGGGCGAACACATGCTGAACGAAGCGGTAACCGAGCAGGATGTCGCTTCGGTGGTGTCGCGCTGGACCGGCGTGCCGGTGGAAAAGATGTTGGCGGGCGAGCGCGAAAAACTCCTTCATATGGAAGAGGAAATCGGACGGCGCGTGATAGGCCAGGACGAAGCGGTGGTCGCGGTGAGCAATGCGGTCCGTCGGGCGCGAGCCGGCCTGCAGGAAGCGAACCGGCCGATCGGATCGTTTCTGTTCCTGGGGCCGACCGGGGTCGGCAAGACCGAACTGGCCAAGAGCCTGGCGGCATTCCTGTTCGATGACGAGACCGCGATGGTCCGGATTGACATGTCCGAATACATGGAAAAACACGCCGTCAGCCGTCTGATCGGGGCGCCCCCCGGGTATATCGGTTACGAGGAAGGCGGGGCCTTGACCGAGGCGGTACGGCGGCGACCCTTCCAGGTCGTGTTGTTCGACGAAATCGAAAAGGCGCACGCGGACGTTTTCAACGTCTTCCTTCAATTGTTCGATGACGGCCGCTTGACCGACGGGCAGGGCAGGACCGTCGATTTCAGCAACACCATCGTCATCATGACCTCGAATCTCGGCGGCGAGCTATTGGCGACTCAGGCGGAGGGCGAGGATTCGAGCAGCTTGCGCGAGCCCGTGATGGAAATCGTGCGACAGAGCTTTCGGCCGGAATTTCTCAACCGGCTGGACGAAATTATTCTGTTCCATCGCCTGAGCCGCGCCGATATGGACTCTATCGTCGATATTCAGGTGACGCGGCTTGCGGCTTTGCTGTCGGATCGCAAAATCAGTCTGGAGTTCGACAATTCGGCCCGCGCGTGGTTGGCGGACCAGGGTTACGATCCGGTTTATGGTGCTCGCCCGCTCAAGCGGATCATCCAGCGCAACCTCCAGAATCCGCTGGCGAGCCTTATCCTTGAAGGCAAGTTGGCGGACGGCGAGACGGCACGCATCTCGACCGGCGAAGACGGCCTCGTGATTAACGGTATCGCCGCGGAAAGTGTGCTCTCCGCGGCTTAAATTTCCCTCACTCCTGATATCGTCTGTGAGAAGGGGAGCACTCGCCCCGTCAGCGGGTCGCGGGATCCTTTTCCGCCACCTGGGTCATCGTCGGCAGACTGTTGAGCTCGGCGATCACGGCCTCGCGGCTCTGCTGGAAGCGGGCAAGCTCGGCCCCCCCGAGCTTTTCACCCGTGGGCAGCTTTACACTCAATAGGTTGATTTGCTCGCCGTTGAAAAGCACCTCGTAATGGAGATGCGGTCCCGTCGAGCGGCCCGTCGTGCCGACATAGCCGATGATATCGCCCTGGTTCACCCGCCGTCCTTCCTTGATTCCCGGACCGTAGGCGTTGAGGTGGGCGTAGGCGGTCGAATGGTTTGAATTGTGTCGGATACGCACATATTTGCCGTAGCCGCCGTTGCGCCGGGATTTCTCGATGACACCGTCGCCCGCCGCCATGATCGGGGTTCCCGTCGATGCCGCGAAATCGACACCGCGATGTATGGTGGTATAGCCCAGGATAGGATGTTCGCGCATGCCGTAGGTCGAACTCAGCCGCGCGCCGTCGATTGGCGTGCGCATCAAGGCCTTGCGCACGCTCTGGCCCTTGGCGTCGAAATAATCAATGCGCCCGTCCGCCAGTTCAAACCGGTAAAGCTCGAGCGTCTTGCCTCCTAGGGTCAGCGCTGCATAGCGCATCGGCCCCTCGCGCACGAGTTCGCCGTCCGTCGTGTAGGCCCGGTCGAACAGAATCTCGAAGGTGTTGCCTTTCTGGATTTCGCGCTGGAAGTCGACGTCGAAGCTAAACGCGCGAATCATTTCCATCAGCACGGCGATCGGCATTCCCGCATCGACCGCAGCCACGTAGAGGCTGCTATTGATCGTTCCCTGGGTGCGGGTCGCCACCATCTCGACGGGTTTTTGCACTTCGCCCGCGGCATAGCCGCCGTCGTTTTCGCGGTTGACCACGATGTCCCTGTCCGGGCCTAGCTGAAGACTGAAGCTCGCGAGAACCAGTTCGTCGTTCTTGCCCACCCCGTGATCGAAGTGGACCGTGAGTTCCTGGCCCGCCTGCAGCTTGCGGGGATTGAGCACCTGCTTGAACGCTTCGATGGCGTGGTGCGCATCGGCGTTCCCCGCTCCCGCACGCAACAGCGCATTCATCAGTGTGTCGCCCCTCTCGATCGCCAGCGTTGCGTTTGGCCCGTCGCCGTGTGCGACCGGATCGGTCGCGGATATGCGGACCGGTTCGTCTGCCCGGGACTGGCTCGGCGAGGGTGCGGACGCTGGATGGTTCTCCACTGCGATCGAGGCGGGCGCCGGAGCGTGGAGAGGGTCATCCGGCGTTCCGTCGTTGGTATCGAGTGCCGCCGGTGTCGTCTCGGCGACGACGTTCACGCTTGCTTTAGGCAGGTTGGGCTGACCCGTACGTCGGGCCACGTAGCGACCGCTGTTGTCGCGCGATACCGTAATGAACCGGTCGTCGCCCGTCTTCAGTGCAAAGCCCAAAAGCTCCGCACCGGAGTCGAGGCTAAGGAAGATCTCGTGCTCCGTGCGCAATTTCTTGGGATTGAATTGCTGGCGCAGCGCTCTCACCGCGAGGTCCACCTGCTTCGGGCTCACTCCGGCCGCCGTCAGGAGGGTTGCGTAGGGTGTCACCTTTGTTGATCCCGATATGAAGCAGTTCAGACAGGTCGGCCTGTTCCTGGGCGAGCGATGGATCACTCGTGCGCCGCGCTTCGTAATCCAGATCGCCGATCCGACTGACCTCGATGTAATTATCGCCACCCAGCCAGAGAGTGACCCCCTCCAGCCGGGACGCGGCATCGTCCTGCTCGAGCAGGGCGACGATCATGTCGTTGCCGATATTGAGATGCTTCGGATTGAATACGGCGCGTATGGCGTGGATCGCGGCATCTGCCTGGCGCCGCTCGACTCCGGCGGTGGAGAGAAGGGTTGCCAGCGTGTCGCCTCGCTGAACCTGGAACGAGATTGTAATCAGCGTCGCTGCCTGAGGCGTCGTTGCAAGCGGCGTGGTCGCCAGGTCCGCATAGACCGTTACGAATTCCGGCCCGGTCGCGGCGCTGGCCGGCGGTGCCGGGGACGAGGCAAATTGAATCGTCAGCAGCGTCACGGTCAAGCCGACCGCGGCACAGACTCCGATTCCTTGAACTGAGAGACGCAACCTTCGATGCCCCCCCCCCCGCGGGTCGATCCGATGCTGCTCCCGAGCCCCCGACCGGTCGCGTAATTACACCGGGAGGGTGCGGGAATCGGCGTTAACCATGCGTAGGTCGTCCTGCTTTGTCAATTATTTATTGCCGTTTCTTTAGGCCGTGCTTGGGCTTAGTGCCGGGGTATGCGGGAATCCCATTGCGAATCGGATTTATCCGGAAAAACGGCAATATTCCCAGCCGTTCCAATTAACCGGGATGCCCGTGCGGCTTAGGGGCCCGATAGCCCCAAAATCCTAGAGGGACTTCGTGACCAACTTGGAAGAGATCATGATCCGCTCTTCGACAACTTCGCCAAATTCCGTGAACGCCTCGTCCGTCATCGTCAACGGGGTACCCAGCGCGTCTTCGGCGTAGCGGCGCACGAGGGAATAGGTAGCGTCGTCCTTGCCCGTCACCAGATCGAGCACGAGCGATTCGATTTCGTCCGCGAGGGAACCCGGCGAAATAGCCATGTAGCGGTCGTAAAAGGCGACGCGATCGTCAATCCGGGCCTCGTTGTCGAGCGTGTGCGCCATGCTGCGCGCGGCATTCCTGTTGGCCTCATCGATTACCGTGGCGACGTCCGGGCTCTTGATGTGACGGGAGTGGTAGTTGAGCGCGATGATGGCGACGGCGTAGCGCAGTACCACCGTATAATCAGGCTTCGCGTCGGGCACGGCCCGTTCAAGAGCGGCCAGGAGGTTGCCGAAAAGCTGGCACGAAACCTTCGCAAACGTGGTGGGCGGCTTCTCGCCCCTAGGCTTTTTGCTTGCACGATCGCCGAACAACGCCATGACAATTCCCCGTGCTGTCCCCGCATCGGGCCGGGGCTGACCGGGCGCATCTTGAAATGTTTGGTACGGCCGTGCAAGGGCGGCTTGGTGCACCTTGAACAGAGGCGCTATCGTCGGGCATCATGGTCCGGTCGCCCATGTGGCAGAAAGGATGTTCCGTCATCGCGCCTGAGACCAGTCCCGACGAGCCTCGCCTGGCGCGGCGCCTCTCTCTCGATGTGCGGCGGATTTCCGTCGAGAATATTCCGGTGGTTGATCTTTCGCCAATTCGGGGCGGAGACCGCGCGGCGATGGAGGCCTGCGCCGATGCCGTGGACCGGGCCTGCCGCGAGGTCGGGTTCTTCTATATTTCCAATCACGGCGTTGCGGCGGCGCAGATCGAGGCGCTCGAGCGCGAGGCCCGGCGCTTCTTCACCTTGGCGGACGAGGCGAAGATGGCGATCGATTTTCGCGCCTCCGAGATTTACGGCCGGGGTTACATGCCCTTGGGCGAACATCTTATTCCCGGCACCGCGGAAGCGGGCGATTTGCACGAGGCGTTCGAGTTCAGCCTCGAATTGCCCGCCGACGATCCCGGCCGGCTGGCCGGCTGTCCCATGTATGGCCCCAACCGCTGGCCCGACGATCTGCCTGGTTTTCGCGAGACGGTCTACGGCTATTACGAGGCGATCCGGGCGCTGGGGCGCGACCTGTTCCAGGCCTTCGCAATCGCGCTTGAGCTTCCCGATGATTTCTTCGAGCCGATGATTTCCAAGCCCCTGGGTCAGATGCGGTTGATACACTACCCGCCCGACCCGTCCGCACACGCCCCGACACGCTGGGGGATCGGGCCCCATACCGACTACGAGTGCTTCACCATCCTGCTCCAGGACGATGCCGGCGGGTTGGAGCTGATGAACGCCGCCGGCGAGTGGATTGCCGCGCCGCCGATTCCCGCCACCTTCGTCGTCAATGTCGGCGACATGATGGCGCGCTGGACCAACGATCTCTACGCTTCAACCCCGCACCGTGTGGTCAACCGCTCGGGCCGCGAGCGCTATTCCTTCCCGTTTTTCTACGGCGCCAATTTCGACGCCGAGGTTCGTTGCCTGCCGACCTGCTGCGACGAGGCGCACCCCGCGAAATACCCGCCCACGACAGCGGGTGCCTGGGCGGTCGATCAAATTCAGAAGGTCTACGGGTTTCCTGCCTGACGGATGCCTGAGGAGCCGTCGTCGCGCGGCTTGTCTGTGTGCTGCCACCGGGCCAGAATGCGCGCGCTCGTTACACGCGGTTTAAAGCGGAAGAGATCGACATGGCACTCGATCAATCGGTGCTCGCGCGCGGCGCCAAGCGCGTATCTTTCGAGTCGATCCCCGTCATCGACGTCGGAGCGCTGTTCTTTGGCGCCAATTACGATTCTATCGTGTCGTGTCTGCCGAGCTGCCAGGATGCCGATCATCCGCCGAAATACGGCCCGGTTCGGTCTGGAGATTGGACGACCATGAACTTGCGCTCGACCTATTTTGCGGGCGAGGCGGCGGGCTACAGTCTGCGACAGGCGCCGGGCAACTGAGGAGCAGCGATAGACATGGACAAGACAATCATTGTGACCGGCGCGGCGTCGGGCATCGGCCGGGCGACGGTCCGGCGTCTGGCGGCAGACGGTGCGCGGGTGGTGTTGGCCGACCGCGACGACCTGTCGTCCCTCGCCGATGAATTGCGTGCCGCCGGCGGCGAGGTAACCGCGTGTCAGGCCGATGTCACGAAGGCCGATCAGGTCGAGGCGATGGTGCGCGATGCCCAGGCTGCCTATGGCCGCATCGACGGGTTGGTCAATTGCGCGGGTATCGTCGTTTCCAAGTTTCTCGAAGACACCACCGAGGAAGATTGGGATCGTCAGCTCGGCGTCAACCTCAAGGGAGTCTTTCTATGCTGCCGGGCGATGATCCCGGTGATGCGCAAGGACGGCGGCGGGACTATCGTCAATATCGGCTCCGATCTCGGCATGGTCGGCGGACCCATGACTCCCGCCTATTGCGCGTCCAAGGGTGGCGTGCTCCAACTCACCCGGGCACTGGCCGTCGATCACGCCATAGATGGCATCCGCGTCAATTGCGTCTGTCCCGGGCCTGTGGAAACGCCGCTGCTGCGCGAGATCGACGTTACGGTTCCCGATCCCGCGGTCGAGCGCCAGCGGGTCATCGATTCGACGCTGCTCAAGCGAGTGGGCCAGCCGGAAGAACTTGCCGGTGTCATCCGCTTCATGCTCTCGGACGATGCCTCGAACATGACCGGCTCAATCGTCGTCGCCGATGGCGGCCTCACGGCGATCTGACGCGGCGCAACCGCGTGCTTCAAAAATTGAACCCTGGTCGATAGGCTAAGGGTCGGCCACGGCGGATTGATAAGCGAGGGGGACATCAGCGAATGGCTATCAGCATCAAGGGCAAGGTCGCAACCGTCACCGGCGGCGGCAAGGGCATCGGCAAGGGTATCGCCAAGGTGTTTGCCAAGGACGGTGCGAAGGTCGTCATCGCCAACCGCAACGCCCGGGAAGGCCGCGCGGTGGTCGGCCAGATCAAGCGCGCGAAGGGCAACGCGATTTTCGTGCAGACCGATCTGCGCGATCCGGCGAGCATCAAGAACCTGGTCAAGGAAACCCTTAGAGCCTACCGGCGGATCGACATCCTGGTGCATAATGCGGGCATCTACCCCGACGCCATGATCAAGACTATGTCCGTTGAGTTGTGGGACGAGGTCATGGCCGTCAACCTGCGCAGCGCCTTCCTGCTCACCAAGGCGGTGGCCCCGAGCATGGTCAGGCAGAAAAAGGGCCGCATCCTGATCACCTCGTCGGTTACCGGCCCGACGGTAGGGTTTCCCGCGCTGTCCCATTACGGCGCGAGCAAGGGCGGGGTAAATGCCTTCGCGAAAGGCGCGGCGCTCGAATACGCCAAGCACGGCATCACGGTGAACACCGTCTCGCCGGGCACGATCCTGACAGAATCTGTCGCGGCACTGTTCGGTCCCAAGGGCGTCAAGGAGACCGCGAAGGCAATCCACGCGGGCGGGATGGGCAAGGTCGAAGACATCGCCCACGCTATGCTGTTTTTCGCCTCCGACGAGGCGGGATTCATCACGGGGCGTGACCTCGTGGTCGATGGCGGTCAGGTGTTGCCCGAATCGTCCGAAGCGATCCTCTGATCCGGCGCCAAAAGGAGAAATGCCATGTCGTCCAGCTACAAAATTCAACCCGAGGATCGGCAGTATGTCGAGGAAATGCGCAAGACCCCCGTGGGCCATCACAGCCCGGGGCTCAACCGTATCCTGACACTGCTTCGCGCCGAGCCGACCGAAGGCAAGGAAGTTCTCGTGGTCGAGGAGCCCCACAAAAAGTGGCGGCTCGGCATCTGCTCGGGCGAGCGGGGCACGCCGATCCGGATGACTAAAAAGCTGTTCGACGATCTCGAGGAGGCGGAGTGGTACGTCTTCAGGCGGCGCTGGAAAAAGCACACCGGCGAGACCATCCGCTAGCGCGAAGGGGGAGACGCGCCATGCTCAAGCTGACCGGCTATTCCGACCGCATCTACGTCCGCCCTGGCCAGACCATCGAATTCAAGATCAATTGCGACGGGCCCAAGACCTATCAGGCCGATATCGTCCGGCTGATCTGCGGCGACACCAACCCGGACGGGCCGGGCTTCCGGGAAAAGCTCGTTCGCACCGATGTCAGCAAGCGCTACAAGGGGCGCAAGCAGGTCATCCACGCGGGCTCTCGGGTGATCATCCCCGATTCCGAGGTCTTCGACCGGCTCGACAGTTTCACGGTACAGGCCATGATTTGGCCGACCACGCCGGACAAGGGCGAGCAGGGCCTTGTCGTACGAGGCCCGCCGCGCGAGCGGGCAGGGTTCGCCCTGATAATCGACGCCAACGGCGCGATCGCGCTCCGCATTGCCGACGGCAAGCGCATGGAGACCATCTCCACCGGGCGTAAGCTGCTCGAGCGTCACTGGTATTTCATCGGCGCATCGTTCGATGCGAAGACGCGGCGCGTGCGCGTCTTCCAGGAACCGCTCGAAAGCTTCCCTGGCGTACCCGACGGCGGCACAACGCGCCGTGCCGTCAAGGTTCGCGGGCCCGGTAGCATCCGGGCGCCGCTGGTCATGGCATCGATTCCGACGCGGATTTCCGGCGATCAGGTTTTCGTGACCGGCCTTTACAACGGCAAGCTCGACAGCCCGCGCCTGGCCTCCCGGGTGCTCGACGCGGCCGAGATGGAAGCGCTCAAGACCGGCCTGCCCGCGTCTCTCGAGACCGACATCCTGGCGGCGTGGGATTTCTCTCTCGGCATCGGCACGGAGCAGATTTCCGACAT
Source organism: Alphaproteobacteria bacterium (assembly GCA_965249645.1). GTDB lineage: Bacteria > Pseudomonadota > Alphaproteobacteria > UBA828 > JAPUJA01 > CAVOEB01. The sequence continues at coordinate 1,424,669 of CBDFML010000012.1, read as the reverse complement.
CTCACCCAACCGCCTCGACGGCACCACGCTACATATGCCCGCGCGCGCCATGACGGGCTGGAACTGGGACGGCGAGACCATGGACTGGAAAGTCGATCCGGGCCAGTGGGGCGCGATGCATTTCCATGACGACGACGTCTACGATGCCGCCTGGGAGACCGACTTTTCGCTCACCGTCCCGGCGCGGATGAAAAGCGGTCTCTACGCCGCCCGGTTGCGCGCCGGCCGTCACGAGGAATATATCCCCTTCGCCGTCAGCCCGGAGCCCGGCAAGGAGAAGAAAATAGCCTTCCTGCTGCCGACCGCGAGCTACATGGCTTACGCCAACCATCATGTCGGCTGCACCGGGGCCACCGAACTGCAAAACGGCTGCGTCGCGCTCTACTCGCCGCAGGATGTGTTTCTGCATCAGCACCGTGAATACGGCATGTCGCCTTATGACACTCATTCCGACGGCAGCGGTGTGTGTTACACCTCGCGGCTGCGCCCGGTTTTGAACATGCGGCCGAAATACCAGTCGGTGCTGGGCGGCTTCAAGGGTTCCTCGCTGTGGCAATTTAACGCCGATACCCACCTCGTCGACTGGCTCGATGCGATGAAGTTCGGTTACGACGTCATCACCGACGAGGAACTTCACGACCGCGGCCTCGAACTGCTCGAACCCTACCGTGCCGTGCTGACCGGCAGCCACCCGGAATACTGGTCGCCCGAAATGTGGGAGGGGCTGGACGCCTGGAAACGGCGCGGCGGGCGCTTCATGTACATGGGCGGCAACGGCTTCTACTGGAAAGTGGCGTTCAGTGCCGAGACACCCGGTATTATGGAGATACGCCGCTGCGAGACCGGCATCCGCGCCTGGCCGGCGGAACCGGGCGAATTCTTCAACAGCCAGGATGGCGGCTATGGCGGGCTGTGGCTGCGCAATGCGCGACCTCCCCAAACGGTTGGCGGAACCGGCTTCTCGGCCCAGGGCTTCGACCTCTCGTCCTACTACGTCCGCCAACCCGACAGCTTCCGACCCAAGGTCTCGTTTATCTTCAAGGGTGTCGGCAAGAATGAACGGGTCGGCGATTTCGGGCTGATCGGCGGCGGCGCTGCCGGGCTCGAGCTCGATCGTGTCGCACCCGAACTGGGCACCCCGCCCAACACCTATGTCCTGGCCACCTCGGTCGATCACACGGACGTCTATATGCTTGTGCCCGAGGAGTTTCTTGAGACCGCGCCGGGCCTCGGAGGGCAGGAATGTCCGCAGGTGCGCGCCGATATGGTGTTCTTCGAGACGCCGAACGGTGGCGCGGTGTTCTCGACCAGCTCGATCTCGTGGTGCGGCAGCCTCGCTCACAACAACTACCGGAACAACGTCTCGCGGATCACGAAGAACGTGCTCAAGCGCTTCCTTGATCCGAAACAGTTCTGAGCAGGGTGCGATGGCGGCGGCCGAGGGCGGCGGCGAAAAAGGCACCACGCTCTCCCTCGACGAGGCCTTCGCGCTGGCGTTCGAGCGCTACCGGGCGGGCCGTCTCGACGAGGCCCGCGCGCTCTTTGAGGGAATCCTCGAGCTCCGCCCCGATCACGCCGATGCGCTGCACTGCCTGGGCGCGCTGGCTTTCCAACAGGGCCGCTTCGAGGATTCGGTTCACCTCATCATCGAATCGCTGACCCTCGATCCGTCCAACGCCGAGGCCGAAGCCAACCTCGGCAGTGCGCTGAGCCGCACCGGCCGGCAGGCCGAGGCGCTCAAGGCCTACCAGCGCGCCCTCGCGATGGATCCCGACCGGGCCGAACTGCGCGCGAACACGGCCTCCCTGCTGCGTGCCCTCGGCCGGCCGGCCGAGGCCGCCGTTCACTACGAAGCGGCGCTTGCGCTGCAACCCGGCCACGCCGAGGCGGCGCGGAATTTCGGCGCGACCCTGCGTGAACTGGGGCGCACTGACGAGGCCATTATCGCCCTGGAGGCAGCGGCCAAGATCCGGCCCGACGACGCGGTCGTGCGTACCAATCTCGCCATCGCCCTTCTCGAGGCTGGGCGTTTCGACGAAGGATGGCGCGAATACGAATGGCGATTTGCGAGCAAGGGGATCGAGCGTGGTTTCGCCCAGCCGCTTTGGGACGGCGGCGCTTTCGAGGGCAAGACCCTTCTGGTTCACGCCGAGCAGGGGTTGGGCGATACCATCCAATTCGTGCGCTATCTGCCTCGGGTCAAGCAACACGGCGGCACCGTAGTGCTCGAATGCCAGCCGGCGCTGGTTATGCTGTTTGACGGCCTCACCGGTGCCGATGAGATTGTTCCCCACGGCGAGCCCTTGCCCGTCTTTGACTTGCATTGTCCACTCCTGGGCCTGCCCCGCAGGTTCGGCACCACGCTCGAGACCATCCCGGCGACGGTGCCCTATCTGCGACCGCCGAAGGGACGCAAGCTTGGACGCCTGCGCGCAGCCAAGGGAAAGTTGCGGGTGGGGTTGGTTTGGGCCGGAGCCGCGGGGCATGTCAACGATCGCCACCGCTCGATCCCGCTGGCGCGGTTCAAACCACTGGCCGGTCTTGAGGGCATCCAGCTCGTCAGCCTTCAGGTCGGAGAGCGGGCGGTGGATTTGGCCGACCACGGTTGGGCGGAGAATGTGCTCGACAAGGCCGATGCCTGCACCGACCTTGCGGACACGGCAACCCTGATGGGCCGCCTCGATCTGATCGTCAGCGTGGATACGGCACCCGCCCATCTTGCGGGCGCACTTGGTGTTCCCGTGTGGCTGCTGCTTCCCTTCAAGCCCGACTGGCGCTGGATGCGCGAGCGCGACGACAGCCCGTGGTATCCGACCATGCGCCTGTTCCGCCAGAAGAAGTCCGGCGATTGGCCGGCAGTCGTCCAGCGGCTGCGCCGGGCCTTGGTCAAGCAGGCGGTCAAAGGCTAGGCCCGCCGGCACTCAGCCGGAACCCCAGGCCTCGGACTCCGCCTTGACCGCGCCCGGCGAGCTCGATGGCCTGGTGCGGCAACCTGTCCTACGGCCATCATAGGAAGAACGCTTCCCGTATTACGGCAATTGCCGCCCGTTCCGAGGTGTAATGGGATAAATCATAATCTCTTGAACGGCTTGCATATCTATGTTGACTGGGATTAGATTTTTCATCTGGAGCGAAAAAATTCCCGCCATACTCCAAAACTAAGAAATGCTCCAGGGAGCGTTGCGGGACCGGCCGCCGGATTGATCGCGAATAATTCGCAAAACAAGACGGTGCGGGAGTTTGGTTCAAGATTCACTATAGGCTAAAGGGAGATCTATAAATGTTTAGACGTATCAAGGCCTTTGCAATGGTCGGCGCGCTTTTGGGTGCGGTGGCGTTTATGGCCGTGCCGGCAAAAGCCGACGTGCCTGAATCGGATGAAACGATCAAGATCGCGATCAACGACTGGACGAGTCAATATGTCGGCTCCTACATCATCGGCGGCATATTCGAGCGGATGGGCTATGACGTTGAATACATCCAGGCCGACGCGCTCGCGCAGTTTCCAGCCTTCGAGATGGGCGACCTTCACATCATGGTCGAGATCTGGCCGAACATGGAATACGAACTGTTCCAAGCCGGACTCAAGACCGGCAATGTTCTGAACATGGGCGAGGCGGGCCTGAACGCCATCGAAGATTGGTGGTATCCGACCTATATGGAGGAAATTTGCCCCGGCCTGCCACACTGGGAAGCTCTCAAAAACCCGGATTGTTCGGCTGCATTAGCTGTTCCTGAAACTGACCCAAAAGGGCGTTTTCTTGGCGGCCCCGTCGGGTGGGCAGGATTTGATGAGGAGAGAATTGAGGCCCTTGGACTGAACCTGGAGGTTATCCATGCTGGTACTGAGGGCGCTCTCTGGGCGGAAATGGCCTCGGCCTACGCGCGCCGGGCACCGATCCTTCAGTGGGCCTGGGTGCCCCATTGGTGGCCAACCAAATTCGATGGAAAGTTCATCGATTGGGGCGAACAAGCTTACACGGATGCGTGTTACGAGGACCCAAGTTGGGGCATCAATCCCGACATGAAGTATGACTGTGGAAAGCCCATCGGCACGCTCAAGAAGATGGCTTGGACCGGTGGTGAAAAAATATGGCCGGCGGCTTACAGCACGTTCCGCAATTATGAGCTGAACGATGCGCTCGTCGCTGAACTACTTATCAAGGCCGACGTCGATGGTATGGAGCCGCAGCAGGTAGCGGAAGAATGGCTCAACGCCAACGAGGCTGTTTGGGGTCCCTGGACGAAGTAAGTCCGCCCGAGGTCTCAATCTCTGGGACCGCCGGCCGGCACGTCCGGTCGGCGGTCCCTTCGATTTTTAGAGCAAAACCCGAGCAGATGGAATCACCTGCGACGACGATTTGTTTATATTCCATTGAGCAAGTGCATTTCGCGTGAGCGCATGCGAACGTGACATGCTCTAGGTAATCCCAAGCTGCGCCTTACGCTTTCTAGCCCATCCCTGAATGAGCCGATCGGCGATGATCGCCATGAAGGCGACGCAGATCCCGGCCACGATGCCGCGCCCGGGATCGGCATTACTGAGGCCGATAAAGACCTCCTGGCCGAGGCCGCTGGTTCCCACGAGCGCGGTGATGACGAGCATCGAGATCGCCAGCATGACGGTTTGGTTGATGCCCAAGAGAATCTCCGGAAAAGCGAGGGGAAACTCGACCTTCCAGAATAGTTGCCGTTTGGTGCACCCTGCGGTGCGTGCCGCCTCGATCAGATCGTGTGGCACTTGGCGAAGCCCATGATCAGTATAACGGATCACGGGAGCGATCGCGTAGGCGACGACCGCGAACATCCCGGCGACGTCCCCCACCTGAAACAGCATGACGACGGGCATCAGATAGACGAAGGAGGGAAGCGTCTGGAGGGTGTCGTTGATCACCTCGAGAACCCGGTGCGCCCGCTCGCTGTGCCCAGCCCAGATGCCGAGCGGCACGCCCATGATCATGGCGATCACGACCGAGATGCTCATGAGGTAGACCGTGCTGACCGCTTTGTCCCAAAATCCGCTCATCGCGATCAGCAAGGCGAGGATACTGACGAGCGTTGCGACCCGCCAACCGCCCAGCCGCCAGCCAACGACCCCGAGGAAAACAACCAGCGAAATCCACGGCACCTCCAACAAGAACCGCTTCACGGGCAGCAGGACGTTTATCAGCACGAACGAGCGGATGCCGTAGAGGAAGTCGAAGAGGTTGACGGTGATCCATATGATGAGATCGTCCCAGAAACGCCCCGTCGTCACGGTCCAGCTCTTTGGGAATGCGCTCGCGGCGGGAACCAGGTTCGCAAGGATTAAGGATCCGATGATGAGAGCTATGGCGGCAACCAAATACGGATGCCGGCGTACGAAGTTCGTTTTCGCCACCTCGTGGCTCGGCGGCGGTTTGGTCAGGAATGCCCGTGTTATTCGATCCATAGCGATGGCGAGAAGGACGATCGCGACGCCGGCCTCGAGCCCCTTGCCGATCTTTAGTTGCTTGAGCGAGCTGAATACATCGAACCCGAGACCGCCCGCGCCGATCACCGAGGCGATAATCACGGCGTTGAGCGAGAGCATGATCACCTGGTTGACCCCCACCAACAGCGTCGGGCGCGCCGAAGGGATCATTATCTTCCACGTGAGCTGCCGTGGCGAACAGCCGGCCATGCGCCCAAACTCGATGAGTTCAGGCGAGACGAGTTTGAACCCCAATATGGTAGCGCGCACCATAGGGGGCGTCGCGTAGACCACCGTGACGATCAACGCGGGCACCGGTCCGAAAGCGAACAGCATGATGACGGGGACGAGATAGGCGAATACCGGTACGGTCTGCATGAAATCGAGCAGCGGCGTGATGGCGATCTCCACTTGGCGGTGGCGATAGGCGACGCCGCCGATGAGTAGCCCAAGGACGCAGCCGATCGGCACCGCAAGCAGGATCGACGAGAAAGTCATCATCGCGCTGTTCCAATGACCAAACACCGCGAGATAGAGAAAACAGCCTCCGGTAAGCAGGGCGAGCCGCCAACCGGCGACGGCATAGCCCAAGATCGTGACACAGCCGACCACCGCGAACCAGGGAAGGCCGGGAAGCGTTTTTTGCCTCGATATCTCGAAGCCCTCCCACAAAAACCAGTTGGCGAAGTCGAAGGGCCAGGCGAGAAGCCACGCGAACGCGCGGGTCGCCTCAAAGAAGGTGAACAACCCGAAGTCGAGTCTCTTGACGAGCCAATACATAAAATCGGCGGCCCAGCCGCGGAAGGGAACGACCCAGGACTTGGGATATTCGTCGGCCCACGGCAGCAGATTGGGGATGAAAATCGAGACCATGACGACGGCCGTGAGCGCGCTCCAGAAGATCAATCGTCGGGGTTCGCGCCAAGACTGAGCACGCACGGTTTTCCGTTCGATTGCGGGAAGCGTCATTACTGCGGCCGGCGGACCAGCACCTCGATCACCGCGTCGCGGGTGAGCACGCCTACCGTTTTGCCGCTGGCGTCGGCGACGGGCACCGGGGTTTCCTGGTCGAAAACCCGGGCCGCCACCGTCTCGATCCGGTCGGTCGACGAGACCGGCTTACCCGACGCGCTGGTGATCGCCGCGCCGTCCGACATGATGCTCCGCACCGAAAGTACCTTCTGGCGCGGCACTTCCTTGGTGAATTCCGCGACGTAATCGGTCGCCGGTGCGGTGACCACTTCTTCGGGCGTGCCGATCTGCTCGATGATGCCGTCCTTCATGATCGCGATGCGGTCGGCGAGGCGGATCGCTTCGTCGAAGTCGTGGGTAATGAACACGATGGTCTTGCGCAGCAGGTTCTGCAGGCGCAGGAACTCGTCCTGCATTTCGCGCCGGATCAGCGGGTCGAGCGCGGAGAACGGTTCGTCGAGAAACCACACGTCGGGTTCCACTGAGAGCGAGCGGGCGATGCCCACGCGCTGCTGCTGGCCGCCCGAGAGTTCGCGCGGATAATAATGTTCGCGCCCGCCCAACCCAACCAGTTCGATGACCTCCCGGGCGCGCTGTTCGCGTGTGCGCCGGTCGACGCCCTGGATTTCGAGCGGGAAGGCGACGTTATGCAGAACGGTCAGATGCGGCAGCAGCGCGAAGTGCTGGAAGACCATGCCCATCTTGTGGCGACGCAGCTCGATCAGCTCTTTTTCCGGCGTCTTTATGAGGTCCTGGCCGTCGAACAGCGCTTCGCCCGCGGTCGGCTCGATCAGGCGCGACATGCAGCGCACGAGGGTCGATTTGCCCGAGCCCGACAGCCCCATGATGATGAAGATCTCGCCGTCGGAAATCTCGAAGGTCACGTCCTGCACCGCGCCGATCAGCCCGGCCTCGGCGATTTGCTCGGCGTTGGGGTGATAGTCGTGCTGTTCGAGAAAACGCAGCGCGTCGGGCCCGAACAGTTTCCACACGTTCTTGCAGGCGAGCTTGACTTGACGTCGGGCGGACAGGTCCGCCTGGGCACTGCTTGTCATCTCCCTCTCCCTCGATCCGCGTGGAGGCTGGTGCCGTTACGGCGTTTTTCAGAATCCCTGATCGGCGAAGCGTCGCCGGTTATACCAGTCCTGCACGTCAGCCGGAACCCCACTCCTCGAACTCCGCCAACACCTCGGCGGACGGCGCATAGTCGCCCGCAAGCCAGCGTATGATCTCAAGCGCGAAAACGTTACCGAATTCCTCATACTTTTCCGAAAGTTCGGTGGCGCGGCTTTCGTCGATGCCATCGAACCCGACATCGTGAAACAGTGCTAGGTCTTGGACCAGCGCCGTGGCCATCTCCTCTCCGCAGAACGTGGCAGCAGCTTCGCGAAACGCCGCGTCGCGGTCGTAATCCTGGTCGGCAATGTTCTTCGGCAATGTGGCAAGCGGGATCCACGAGAGGAACGCCTCGTTCATGGGGTTGGCGGCAAGCCCCGTGGTCAGGGATTTCAGTTCCGGACCGCGGTTCTCGAAGGCGCGTAAATAAAGCTGCTTCGCCATGAAGGGCCCGTCATTGACCGGGTAGTTGTCCCAGATAAATGGCTTGCGCCCCATCCGCTCGGCCACGTCGGCCAGGTGGTCGGCGGGAAAATCCTTCGAACAGGTGATCGGCCCGGTCCAGTGAACATGCACGGCCGGATCGAGCCCCGTCGCGAAGTCCCGAAGGTACCCGGGCGGGACCGCACCGTAGGCGTCTTCGTAGACCGGATCGTCCGAGTAGAAGGTGGGGCAAGCCATGGCGACGGGGGCAGTGCCGGCATTTAGCGCATCCATCGCAATACGCGCCTGCACGCTGGCGAGCTCGTCCGAGGCGCCTGGCATGTCGTCGAACAGGATGGCGAGAATATCGGGCTTGAGCGCGTCGAGCCGGCGCACCTTGGCCTCCAGGTCCGCCTTGCCCGTGCAGTCGTAATCCTTGTGCAGGCCCCACGGACTCAGGCCCAACCCGAACAGCACGCCGGCTTCCCGGTAGCTCTCGCGGATCATCGAGAGCGCCGTCCATTCGCCCTCGCTCCAGTCGTCGCGCCAGCGTTTGCGTAAAATCGCGTCGTCCTTCGGTGCCAGGATGTAGAAACCATAGCCCTGCTCGGCGAGGAACCCCGCATAGGCTTCCCGCGCCGACCAGCTCCAGGGCTTGCCGAAAAAACCCTCGATGACACCGATGTCGAACTCGCCCAGCGGTGTGCTCATCGCCCTATCCCTTCATGGCCATGTTATCCGCCGCGTGATTATCGGCGGCGGGATTGTTCAGTGTTATGGTCGGCGGCGTTTTGATTGGCAAGAGGAGCGAGGCGTGACGGATAGCAAGACCATCGTGTTTTTTCCCGAGGCGACATTCGGCCCGTCGATGAATTGCGTGGGCATCGCGCAGGTGCTACGCGAACGAGGTCACAATCCGGTCTTCGTGGCGGACAGCGCGTTCGAGGGCGTGTTCAAGAAATTCGGGTTTCCCGTACGCTCGGTCGCCATGTCTGAGCCGATGGACACGGACTCCGCCAGTCAGTGGTGGCGGGACTTCATCACCTCTCACATCCCTCATTTTCGGCTTTCGGCATACGACCAGATTCCGAATTACGTCCTCGAATGCTGGGACACCATCGTCGGAACCTCGGTTTATGCGCAACCGGACCTTGTTCAGGCGCTCAGCGAGATCGAACCCGACCTGGTCTGCCTCGATAACTGCATCATGTTCCCGGCGATCAAGAACGCGGGCTGCCCCTGGGTCCGTATCACCTCATGCTCCGAGAACGAGATCGTCGATCCCGACATCCCGCCCCATCTCTCGGGCTGCGGCGAGCACGACAAGGCCGGATTCGAGGCCTACCGGTCGCGCTTCCTCGAGGTCATCAAGCCGGTCCACGACCGCTTCAACGCGTTTCTCGATTCCGTGGGCGAGGCGCCCTATCCCCCGGGTCAGTTTCTGGAAACGTCACCGACCATGAACCTTCTGCTCTATCCCGAGCCGCTCCATTTCAAGCGTCGCCACCCTCTCGATCCGGCGCTGTTTCAGTATCTCGAGGGCTGCGTCCGCCAGGACGATCCCTACACCGTTCCCGACTTCGAAAATCACGCCGACAAGCCGCTTCTCTACATCAGTTCGGGCAGCATGAACGAGGGCGATGTCGATCTGATCAAACGCCAGATCGAGGTCATCGGTAAGCTTCCCTACCGCGCGCTGATCAATGTCGGCAACAATGTCGACGCCTATAAGAATGTGCCCGGCAATATCCACCTGGCGCCCTGGTTCCCCCAGCCGTCGGTGATTCCGCAAGCGGATATCGTCATCCATCACGGCGGCAACAACACGTTCACCGAATCGCTCTATTTCGGCAAGCCGGCGCTGATCATGCCGTTCTGCTGGGACGGTCACGACAACGCCCAGCGCATCGAAGACAAGGGCTACGGCGCGCAGTTGCCCCGTTACGACTGGAGCGACGACGAGTTCGCGGCCACTCTCGATCGGCTGATGACCGACAAGGCGATGCACGCCCGGCTCGCGTCTATCAGCGCCCACATGCAAAAGCAGCATGGCCGCGCGAAAGCGGCCGACATCCTGATCGATATCCTCGCAAGGGCTTAAGGTGAATTCCGAGGAATTCGCAGGCTCGCGACTGCGGGCCGTCGCTTATGCGGCGTGAGCCTACGTGGCGACGGAACGGCTTAATCACCGCTCGCTACATCGCGTGCATGCGTTTGCGTTCGGGATCGACGAAAGGAATGCTTGCGATGCTCGCCGGGCACTGGATCGTCGGGCCTTTCAATTCCACCCGGGTTCCGGGCTCGGCGGCACTCGGGGCAACGTGGACCAATGCCAGCGACTGGCCCAGCCGCTTGGAATAAGCCGGGGTCGTCACGAAGCCGACCTTCTCGCCGTCGATCGACAGCTCGGCGAAATGCTCCACCACGGCGTCGTGCTCCGCGACGAGGCCGCGGAGCTTCACCTTCTCCTTGCCTTCCAGCGCAAACAGCGCCTCGCGGCCCCGAAAATCTCCCTTCGTCCGCGAGATCGCCCAACCGAAATCGATCTCCCAGGGAGTGTTCTCCTCGGTCGCCTCGGCACAGTAGGCCATGAGCCCGCTCTCGATATGAACCATTTCCAGTCCGGAGAAGGAAACCGGCCGTAGACCCAAGGGCCCGCCGTTCTCCATGAGCTGTTCCCAGAGTTCCACGACGCCGTCCGCGGGTGCGAAAATCTCGTAGCCCCGCTCGCCCGAATAGCCGGTCCGCGAGATGATCCGTTCCTGGCCGAACAGCGCCGTCTTTTCCTGGTGGCAGTAACGCAGGCCGAACAGGTCCATCGCGGTGTGGGCGTCCAGAAACTCACCCGAATTCGGGCCCTGAACCGAAATCATATGCAGGTCTTCGTCGGGTTCGATGCTGATGTTTTTGCCCGTGGCCCAGTCCCGGAGCAGCTCGCGCGTCGGGCCGATGCTGGTGACCGCGAGGAAGACGTCGTCTTCGAGGTGATAGATGAAGCCGTCGTCGCAGAAATGGCCGTCGTCTTTCAGGATCGGCACATAGGCCGACTTGCCGACATAGATCTTGGCCATGTTGCGAGTGACGAGATAATCCACGGCCGCGAGCGCATCCGGCCCGCGCACCCAGGTTTTCGTCAGCGCCGAGGTGTCCCACATGCCCACCGCATCGCGGATCGCGTCGTGCTCGTCGTTCATGTCGCCGGGATAGGTGAACGCCACGTCCATGTCGTTCCATTCGCCCATGCCCGCGCCGAGCGCGCGGATGGGAGCTTCGAGCGCCGATACTCTGCTTGGCATATCGTTCTCCTTACTGCTTTGGAATCCGCCCCTAGCGCGCCATGTAGACCTTGCGAATGGTCTCGACAACCTCGCAGTCGCCTTTCCAGCCCGAAGGAAAGGCGCAAGTCATGCCGGCGCCGATTTCGGTTACTTTGCCGTCGTCGGCTTTATAGACCGCCCGGCCCGCGAGCACGTAGAAGAACTCGTCGTTTTCGACCTCGCAGCGCCAGCTTCCCGGCGTGCATTGCCAAAGCCCCATTTCAGACGATTTGTCGTCGTTCTGGAACATGATAAAGCCGCTTTCGTGAGAAACCCGCTCGCCGAGCGGCTTGGCGACGTCGCCCCAGTCGGTAAACGTCGCCGGATCGAGATCGCCGGCGTCCTTGATTGTGATGGCATCGACCATATCTGGAATCTCCCGAAAAACGTCGTTGATGGTGTTTGGTCCTAACCCTGGCGCGCCATGTAGACCTTGCGCAGGGTTTCGATGATTTCGCAGGTGCCCTTCCAGCCGGAGGGAAAGGCGCTGGTCGAGCCGGCGCGGAGTTCGACCGCCTTGCCGTCGTCGTTCGTGTAAATCGCGTGACCCGCGAGCACGTAGCAGAACTCGTCGGTTCCGACCTCGCAGCGCCAGCGCCCCGGCGTGATTTGCCAAATGCCCATTTCCGACGACTTGTCGTCGTTTTGGAAAAAGATCAGGCCGCTTTCGCGAGAGACCGGCTCGCCGAGCGGCTTGGGCACTTCGCCAAAGTCGGTATAGGTCGCCGGATCGATGTCGCCCGCGTTCTTGAGTGAAACCGCGTCAACCATGATTAAAGGCTCTCCAACAGATCGTTGATGGCGTTGGCCGCACGCATCCTCCCGTCCTGGGCTTGCATGTACTCGCTCGTCGCCTTGACATTGGCGCGCATTTCTTCGTCGTGAAAAATGGTCTCGATGTTGGCCAACAGCTCCTCATCGCTCCATTCGTAGCGGTTCATGCCGATGCCGTGCCTGGTGTCGTTGACCCTTGTTGCATTGTCGTGGCCGTCCCAGACGAACGGCATAACGATCGGCGGGATGCCGTAATAGAGGCTCTCGTTGAAGCTGTTGTTGCCGCCATGCTGGATGAAGGCGTCGGCATGGGGCAGCACGGCGGTCTGCTTGTACCACGACGAGAGGATCACGTTGTCCGGCGGCGTGTCGTACTCGTCCATATAGTCGCCCACATTGACCAGCATCCGGTAGGGCGCATTGCCGATCAGCGTGATGATCCGCTTGATCAACTCGACATCGGTCACGCCCAGGCTGCCGTAACTGAAATAGATCAACGGCTTGTCGTTGTTGGCCTTGAACGTCGGCACTTCGTAGCTCTCGGTTTCCTTGCGCACGCAGCCGTCGAGATAGACGAACTTCGCCGGGTCAAGCAGGGTGCGCCGGTTAAAGCGAAGCGGCTTGGGATAGAGCATCAGGTTGAGATAGGGGAAGGGCAGGCGCTCACAGCCCTGGGTTTCGAGGAAATCCATGAACCCGTCGTGGATCTCCTTCACATGCTTCTCGAACGCCGACTTGTAGGCCTGGAAGCATGCCTTATCGTTCTCGCTGCAGCCCGACAGGTGAGGCGGAATATCCGGGTCGGTAATTTCGTTTTCCGAACACGAGACCATCCGCACCCACGGACAGCCTGCCTGCTGGGTCGCGGGGTAGAGCGCGACGTTGTCGTTGATGATCAGATCGGGCTTGATCTCGGCAATCACCTTGTCCAGCCCGTTCTTCACCGACCATTCCGAGGTGTAGACGATGGCCTCCCAGCAACCCCTGACGTAGGTCGGCACCTGCTCGAGGGGCGAGGTCCGGAAACTGGGCATGTACTTGATCATGAAGTCGTCCCAGTACTTGGCCTGCTCCTCCTCGCTCATGGGTTCCATGCAGGTGATGTGCTTTTCCTCGAAGCCGTAACCTTCGACCGTGCCCTTCAGGCCCGGTTCCAGGACGAAGACGGGCTTGTGGCCCATATCACGCAGGCCCTGACAGATCCCCACCAGGTTCATCACCGGCCCGATGGCGCCGGGCTCCGGAAACACCGCAATCGTCTTGCCCATAAAATTCCTCTCGATATCGGTCATGACGGCAAATTGGCCGCGGAACCTAACATGGCGTGCTACGCGTTGACAGCGTCTCCGCAAGGCTCCACGCTCCGGCCCGGAAGGGAGAGCCGCGTGGCCGATCAGCCAGTCGCCATCGTGACCGCCGCGGGCCGGGGAATCGGCACCGCCTGCGCCCGTGCGCTGCACGCGAAGGGCTATCGCCTCGCCCTAATGTCGCCCTCGGAGCGCAGCGTCGAGCTTGCCCGCGAGCTGGGCGGCATCGGCTTTTCCGGCTCGGTCACCGAGCAGGCGGATATCGACCGGCTGGTCGCCGCCGCACTGGAAACCTACGGCCGCATCGACGCGGTGGTCAACAACACCGGCTACGAGAAATATTCCGTGGTCGAGGGCTCGTTCGGTGCCGCGTTCAACTGGGAGGCTAAGACCGACCCCCTCGACGTGCCCGACGATTACTGGCACGAGGCGCTCGATCTCTTCCTGCTCAACGTGGTTCGTATGGCGCGCGCCGTCACGCCGGTGATGCAGCGTCAGGGAGGCGGTGCGATGGTAAACATTTCGGCGATCTGCGCCCAGTTGCCCATGCTCGACTACCCCATGTCGTCGACCATCCGCACCGTGCTCTCGTCCTTCGTCAAGCTCTACAGCGACTTGTACGCCCGTGATGGCATTCGCATGAACAATCTGCTGCTGGGCTACGTCGCCAGCCTCGACTACCCCGACGAGGCTTATCGCACCATCCCCATGGGCCGCGCCGCCAGCCTCGACGAGATCGCGCGCAACTGCATCGCCTTCCTGGGCGAGGACGCAAGTTACATCGCCGGCGAGAACCTGTTCGTCGACGGCGGCGTCAACCGGTCCCTGTGAGGAAGATGCCGTGACCGAACGCCCCGCCGCCATCGTCACCGCCGCAGGCCAGGGCATCGGCGCGGCGATTGCGCGCGACCTGCACCGGCGCGGCTATCGGCTGGCGCTTATGTCGCCGTCCACGCGCAGCGTCGAGCTCGCGGACGAACTGGGCGCGGTCGGCCTGCAGGGCTCCGTTACCGAGCCCGCCGACATCGAAGGCCTCGTCTCGGCGGCGATCGAGGCCTATGGGCGGGTCGACGCGGTGGTCAACAACACCGGTTTCGAGAAATGGTCCGTCGGTCTGGAATCGAAGCGGCCTTATTTCGACCCGGACGCGAAAGCAAATGCCCACCTGCTCGACATCCCCGACGAAGACTGGCACGAGAACCTCGATCTCTTCGTCCTCAACGTGGTGCGCATGGCGCGCGCCATGACGCCGCACTTCCGCGAACACGGCGGTGGATCTTTGGTCAATATCTCAGCGTCCTGCGCGATCGAACCCCAGTCCGAATACCCGTTCTCCTCCTCGACCCGGGCGGCGCTTTCCAGCTTTACTCGCCTCTATTCCGACAAGTACGCGCGCCACAACATCCGCATGAACACGATTCTCGTGGGCTACGTCGAAAATGTCGGCGACGCGGAGACCTACAGCAACCTGCCCATGCAGCGGGCCGCCAGCTTCGACGAGATCGCGCGTAACTGTGCGCTTTTCCTGTCCGACGAGACCAGCTACATCACCGGCGAGAGCGTCTATGTCGACGGCGGCCACCACCGCGCGCTTTAGGCGCGGAACAGACCGGCCATGGCAAGCCTGAACGACCACGAAATCATAATCATCGGAGGTGGCATCGTCGGCTGTTCCATCGCCTACTGGCTGACGAAGATGGGCAAGACCGATGTCGCGGTGCTCGAAAAAAGCGGCATCACCCACGGCTCGACTTGGCACGCGGCGGGCAATATTGGATTGCTTCGCACCTCCGCCAATCTCTCTCGCATCGCCCGGATGAGCGTCGAGCTCTACGGCCGGCTGGAAGCAGAGACCGGGCTCAATCCCGAGTGGCGCCCGGTCGGCTGCCTGTGCGTCGCCGGTTCGCAAGCCCGCATGATGGAGTTGCGCGCCCAACTTACGGCCGCGCGCACTTTCGGCCTCGAGGTCGAACTCGTCGGCCCCAGGGAGGCCGCCGAGCTCTATCCCCTGATGAGCCCCGAGGGCGTCGTGGGCGGCATCTTCTGTCCCTCCGAGGGCTACGCCGAACCGGCCAGCCTGACCCAGGCCATCGCCCGAGGCGCGCGTATGGGCGGCGCGGTAATTCACGAGGGCGTGCGCGTCACCGGCCTCGTCCAGCGCGACGGACGGATCGTCGAGGTCGTCACCGACCAGGGCACCATGCGCGCCGAGGTCGTGGTCAACGCGGGCGGCAACTGGGCGGGCGAGATCGCGGCGCTGGCAGGCCTCAACGTGCCGACCTGCGCCCTCGAGAATCAGTACATCATCACCGAGCCCTATCCGGACATGCCCAAGAACCTGCCCGTCCTGCGCGACAATGACAGCTACCTCTACGCCCGGCCCGAGGTCGGCGGCCTGCTGGTCGGCGCCGTCGATTCGGTCAACCCGCCGTTCGGGCGCGACGGCATTCCCCCCGACTTTGGCCGCGAGCTCCTGCCCGAAAACTGGGACCGCTGGTCCGAATCCGTTCCACCCCTCGTGCGCCGGTTGCCGTTCCTCAACGAGGTCGGTATCCGCAGCCTGATCAACGGCCCGCTGCCCACCACGCCCGACGTCGAACCGATTCTGGGCTTTGCGCCGGGCGTCGAAAATTTCTTCCTCGCCTGCGGGGTCACCGCCGGGATCGGCCAGGGCGGCGGCCTCGGCCGGGTGGTCGCGGAATGGCTGGTCGAGGGTCGGCCCAGCCTCGATCTCTGGCGTTTCGACATGCACCGCTTCGCGCCGACCCACTATGCCCGCGACTTTGTTTATGAATCCGCGCAGTACGGCATGGGCCACCATTACGAAATCCATTATCCCGGCGAAGAACGCGGTCTCGATATCGGCGCACGCACCGGCTCGCTGCACGGTGTTCTCGCGGCACGCGGCGCGGTATGGGGCACGTCGTTCGGCTGGACCCGGCCCAACTGGTTTGCGCCCGAGGGCACGGCCCCCGTCGAGGAGGCGTCCTACGGCTGGCCCAACTGGTTCGAGTTCGTCGCCGCCGAACATTGCACCGCGCTTAAAACCGGCGGGATCGCCGACCTGACAAGCCAAAGCCGGTTCGACGTTTCGGGGCCGGGCGCACTCACCTTCCTTCAGGCTCTTGGCGCGGCCGATCTCGACCTGCCCGCGGGCGGCGTCCGGCGCAGTCCGTTCTGCAACGAGAGCGGCGGCGTCGAAGCGGAATTGCTCGTCGCACGCCTCGCGCCCGATCGCTTCATTCTTGTGGGCGGCGCCTCGACCACGGCACGCGATTTTGCCTGGCTCGACGGCCATACAGAAATCCACGACGTCGCGGTTCGCGATGCTTCCACCGACCTGACAGCAATCGGCTTGCTCGGACCACTCGGGCTCGAACTCCTGTCTCGTATTTCCGGAACCGCTGTGGGCGCGGACGAATGGCTTCTGGATACGGCGCGCGAGATCGAGCTGGGCGATGCACCCGCGCTGGCGGTCCGCCATGCCGGTTTCGGTCTGCCCGCGATCGAGCTTCATTGCGCCGCCGAATGCGCGCGCTACGTTTACGACCGGCTGCGCGATGCGGTCGACGATCTGGGCGTCGTCGATGTCGGCCACCGGGCGCTCGACAGTTTGCGCATCGAGGCCGGCGTGCCGCGCTGGGGCGCGGACATTAACACGGACGTTTCGCCCTACGACTGCGGCCTCGCGGTCGCACCGGACAAGGGCGAGTTCCTGGGGCGCGAAGCGTTGGCCCAAATCGCAAAGGACGGCGCAACATGGAGCCTGCGCCGCTTCACCCTCGACGAGAAGACCCCCGTGTTCGGGGGCGAGGCAGTGGTGGCGGACGGCGAGGTGGTCGGCTCAATTTCGAGCGCAACCTTCGGACACGCCATTGGCCGCCCGGTGCTGCTGGGCTATCTGCCGCCGGACATCGCGGCGCGTGACGGTGTGGCTTACGAGATCGAGGCGTTCGCCGAGCGTTATCCGGCGCGGCTTGAGCCCGCGGGCTAAGCCCTCTTATTCCGCCGCGGCGCTTTCCTGGAGGATGTCCTCCACCGGCGTGCCCAGCCAGCCGGCCTCGCGTTTGGACCAGTAAAGCTCGCGCAGGCGCGATGTGATCTCGCCCGGCGCGCCGTTCGAGAGCGTCCTGTCGTCGACCCCGACCACGGGCATGATCCCGCCGGCGGTCGAGCACAGAAATGCCTCGTCCGCTTCGAGCAACGCCTCCGGCGGATAACGCCCGGTCTCGCACGCCACGCTCGCATTGTCCGCGAGGTCGAATACGGTCTGGCGCGTGATGCCTTCAAGCACGTTACTGTCCGGCGTATGCAGGGTCCCGTCCTTGGTCCAGAACACGTTGAACCCGGGGCCTTCCGAGAGCACGCCGTCGGGCGTGCACAGGACAGCGTTTTGCGCCCCGGCGTCGATCGCCTCGAAGCGCGCCATGGTCAGGTCGCCCCAGTGGAAGTTCTTGAACCGCTGGTCGACGCATTCGTCGGGAATGCGTCGGGTCTTTGCGATGATGATGTCGATCCCCGTGGCCTGCTGCTCCAGCGGCACGATCCAGCGGTAGGGAATCGCGAAAGCGATGAAGGTCACGTCCGTGTCGTAGAGATCGGGCATGCCGCCGTTGAATTCCTTGTAGTGGCCGCGGGTCAGCGCGAGCTCCACGTAGGAGGCGTCGGCGACGTCGCCCTGGGCGACGCACTCCGCGAGAATGCGGCGGATTTCATCGGCCGAGTAGGGGCAGGGCAACCGGAAGCCCTCGCAGGAGCGCAGGAAGCGTGCCACATGGTCGTCGAGCCGGAAGAACTGGCCGTGCCAGGTCGAGGTCACGTCGTAGACCACGTCGCTCTTGATAAAGCCGTTGTCGAACACCGAGATCTTCGCGTCCGCGGGCGCGCAATACTCGCCGTTGATGAACACCATGCCCTTGTCGTCCATGGTCGCCTCCTGTTCGATCCGCTTCGCGCTCAATATTAGACTATCGCTGGACGCCGCGCACGCTAGACTTCAACCGTCGCATCCGACGTCGAAGGGAGAACTCGATTGTGCAGTTTCTGGCTCCAGCAAGCCCTCGCCGGCGACGAAACTCACGCCCCCGCGCTCGAGGGCGAAATCGAGGCCGATGTCGCCATCGTCGGCGGCGGCTATGCGGGGATGTGGAGTGCGCTCCGCCTCAAGGAGGCCGACCCAAACCTCGACGTCGTGCTGCTCGAGGCCGACATCTGCGGCGCCGGTGCGAGCGGGCGGAACGGCGGCCTGGTCGTCGATCTGTGGCCCAAGTTTCCGACCATCGAAGCGCTGTGCGGGACCGACGAGGCGCTCCGCCTGTGCCGGGCCTCTGCGGCCGCGATCGACGAAATCGGGGCCTTCACCAAGAGCCACGGTTTCGACGCCAATTTCCGGAAAACGGGGTTTCTCTGGGGCGCGACCTGCAAGGCCCAGGCCGGGTCGTGGGATCCCTATATCGAGAGCCTGCAAAACCATCAGGTTCGGCCCGTGGAGACGATGGACGGGCCCGAGATGATCGCGCGCTGGGGTCTGCAGGGGCATCTCGCTGCCGTGTTCGATCCGTCCCAGGCATCGATCCAGCCCGCCAAGCTTGCGCGCGGTCTGCGCGGCGTGGTGCTCGAAGCGGGCGTACGCATCTTCGAACGCTCGCCCATGACCAAGCTTCGCCGCGCTCACCCGCCCCGGGTCGAAACCGCGAGGGGGTCCGTGACCGCGGGCAAGGTCGTCCTCGCCATCAATGCTTGGTCGCTCGCCGTTCCCGAGCTGGCGCCCGCGATCGTCGTTATCGGCGCGGAGATGGCGGTCACCGACCCCGTGCCCGACCAGCTTACCCGGATGGGTTGGCGTGACGGACCCACGGTCTCGGATTCCCGGGCCTTCGTCGGTTTCTACGGGCCCACGGCCGAGGGCCGCGTCACCTACGGTCGGGCCGGAGTCGGCCTGGCTTTCGGCTCGCGCATCGGTTCGCAGTACGAGGGGCCTTCACCGCGCCTGTCCATGCTGAAGCGGATCATGGCCGAAGTTTCACCCGAGATTGCAGCCTTGCCGATTGCAACGAGCTGGCGCGGACCTGTCGACCGCACCAAGGACGGCTTGCCCTATTTCGGGGCCCTGCCCGACTGCCCCGACGTGGTCTATGCCTACGGCTTTTCGGGCAACGGCATCGTGCCTTGCTTTCTTGGCGGTCATATCGTGACCTCCCTCGTGCTGGGGCGCGACGACGTCTGGGCGCGGAGCGGCCTGGTCCGGCCCGTCCGGCGCAACTGGCCGCCCGAGCCAATCCGCTATGTCGGCGGCAATCTCGTCCTCGCCGCGCTCGACCGGATGGACCGGCTCCAGCATCAGGGGCGCGCGGTCGATCCCCTGACCCGGGCGCTCGTCCGTTTCGTGCCCGAGGGCTTTAAGGCCAAAACTACGGGTCGTAATTCAGCGAAGGGAGAGAACCGATGAGCGGAACCATGATCGTAATCGGGGCGAGCCGCGGCATCGGCGCCGCCATCGCCCGTCTTGCCGGCGCGCGCGGCTACGCCGTCTGCGTCAACTACAGCGGCTCCCAGGAAAAAGCCGAAGCCGTCGTCGCCGACATCGAGGCGGCGGGCGGCCGGGCCATCACCGTGCAGGGCGACGCCGGTGACGAGGCCGATGTCGTGCGTCTTTTCGAGGCCACAGACGAGGCCTTTGGGCCGCCCACGGCACTGGTCTGCAACGCCGCCACCGATCACTACACGCTCACCGCAGACGTCGAGGCGGCGGAAGTCGAGCGGGTCTTCCGGGTCAACGTCGTGGGCCAGTTCGTCGCGGCGCGCGAAGCGATCCGGCGCATGTCCACCAAGCAGGGCGGGGCGGGCGGCTCGATCATCAACATCGCCTCCATATCCCCCCGCCAGGGCGGCTTGCCGGGCGACATCATCTACACCGCGACCAAGGGCGCGGTGCAAGCCTTCAGCCACGCCCTCGCCAAGGAGGTCGGGCCGGAGGGCATCCGCGTGAACAGCGTCTCGCCGGGCTATGTGCTGACCGATATTTTCAACGAATATCCCGGCGGCCAGGAGGGCGCGATAGCGGCGGCCGAGGAGTCCAACCCCCTGGGCCGGATCGGCCAGCCCGAAGACATCGCGAACCTGGTGTTGTGGCTCTGCTCCGACGAGGCGTCCTACGTCTCGGGCGCGGATTACGAAAGCAGCGGCGGGCTCTAGGCCCTGCGCCAGGCTATTCGATCACACACAGCTCTTGCGGGGTGCGGTGAATAAACTCCACCTTGCCGTTCTCGAAGATCATGGTGTCGATGAGCAGTGTCATGCCCGCACCGTGGGGCAGGTAGAAGTCGCTTTCGTAGTTGATCACCATGCCGTCCTCGAATTTCTTGGCGCCGTTATCCACGTCGACGTCGTAGGAGAACGGACCGACCCAGTCCGGCGGCATGGCCGCACCTAAATCGTAGCCACCGGTCCACCACTGCTCGCCCCAGATGCCGGCTTTCTTGTAGTAGGCCTTGAGCGCGTTGCACGCGGCCTGAACCCGCCCGCCGGACTTCGCCGCCTTGATCAGGACGTCGAAAGCGCCGGCCGCCTTCTCGATAGTCTTTGCGACATCCTTGTGCGGCTCGCCGATAGAATAGCTGCGTGAACAGTCCGAGTGATAACGGTTAAACACCGCGCAAACGTCGACGTTGACGATTTCGCCGGCGCACAGGACCCGGCGCGAGGGCATGGAGTGAGGCACGGCGGTTTTCGGCCCGGCGTGGACCGGCAGGGTAATTGCCGCATTTTCGCCGCCTGCTTTTGCCATGGCGTGGGTCAACGCGCCCCAGAGCTCGAGTTCCGTGATCCCGGGGCGGATGGTCTCGCGCACCGCCGCGTGGCCGATGTCGGAGATTTTCGAAGCGGTGCGGTGGAACGCAAGCTCCTGGGGCGACTTGATATGGCGCACGGTGTTTACGATGGCTGTCGCGTCGAGGGTTTTTTTCACACCCGCCGCCTCCATCTTGGCCTGGAATTCCTCGCTAACCGCGCGGGGCGGACGGTTGGCGTACATCTCCAGGCCCATGGTGCCTTTCGCCCAGCCCGTCGCCTTGAGCTCTTTTACGACAAAGTCCATCAGTGACATGTCGTGGCGATCCTGCAGCCGAAGGTCGCACTCGCTCACCGTGTAGCGGCACAGGTTCTGCTCCGCGTCGGTCTCGAAAAACATCAGGTCGTCCTTGTCCACTCGGATCGCGCAACCCGAGATCGGCACCCAGTGCTCAAGAACTTGCGTCTGATACCAGAGCGCCTGATAGCCGGTGAGATAGAGCATGCTGTCCGGGCTGGCGGCGTAGAGCAGGTCGATCTTCGCCTTCGCCATGGCTGCCTTGACCCGCTCCAGCCGTGCCCTGTATTCGGAACCGGCAAAAGGCAGGCCCGGTTCAGGCGAAAGCATTTCCAGGGTGATCTGACGGTTGCCGCGTCGCTGTGCCATGGTTCGTCTCCGTTGTTCGATCTGGGTTCGTCGTGCGCTATTCGGCCGCGTCCCGCCCCGAACCGAGATAGCCCTCGGCTTCGTCGCGCGCCCGCACTGAAGCCGGGCGCTCATCGGCTGGGCCGTAACCGCCGCCGCCGCCGGTCTCGAGGATCAGCACGTCGTCCGCCATCAGCGTCATGCTCGCCTTGGCGCCGACCTCGATGACCTCGTCGCCGCGTAGCACGCGGGTTCGCGCGCAGGCCCCCGGTTCGCCGCCGAACAGCGGCCAGGGCGCAAGCGTGAAGCGGTCTGAATAGCTCGCCAGCGTGACGCCGTCTTCCAGGATTCGGAAGGCGCGCCGGATGCCCAGACCGCCGCGCTGGCGGCCGTCCCCGGCGGAGCCTTCGCGCAGCGAGTAATCGAGCACCCGGAAGAAGCCGTAATCCATGTCGATGGCCTCGATCGGGATGTTCGAGCAATTCGACAGCGGGCTGTCCACGCCGTCCGAACCGTCCGCGTTTGCCGATGCGCCGTAGCCGCCGCCGAAGATTTCGAGATAGATGCGATAGCCCTCCGGCCCCAGGTGCGAGAGGCAGACCGATTCCGTCGTATCGAAGCCGCCCGCGATGACCTGCTCCGGCATCGCTTCGGCCATCGCGCGCATGGTCGCGCCGAACGCACGATAGCCGCTCGTCATGCGCGCACGCACGGGTGCGGGGCGGCGCGGGTTAAGCAGGCTGCCCAGCGGCGCGGTGATGGTGAAGGGCCGCTTCGCACCTTCGTTGAACGGAATATCGGGGCTCGAGAGTATCGACTTCACACAGGAGAACACCGCCGAACAGGTCGAGGAAAACGGGCAGTTCAGGTTGAGCGCCACCTGATCACAGGTCCCGGTGAAATCGATGGTTACGGAATCACCGGCGATGGTCACCGTTGATTTGATCACCAGCGGCTCGTCCGTAACCCCGTCATCGTCGATCGCATCTTCGCCGTGATAGATCCCGTCGGGTGCCGCAGCGATGGCTGCGCGCATGCGCCGCTCCGAGTAATCCAGCAGCTCGGCCATCGAGGCTTCGACGGTCTCGGCGCCGTATTTCCGGTACAGCTCGGTCAGCCGCGCGCCGCCGATCTCGTTGGCTGCGAACTGGGCGTTGAAATCGCCGATCGTCTGGTCGGGCACCCGGATGTTGGCGCGCACCAGCCGCTCGAAGGGGCCACCGTTCCAGTCGTGCGCCATGTTGTATTTGCTGGGCGGAAACAGCAAGCCCTCCTGGTAATAGTCGGTCGCTTCCATGTTCAGGCCCGGCGCGCCGCCGCCCAGATCGAGATGATGGGCGACGGTCGCGCCGAAGCCCACCACCCGGCCCTCGAAGAAGACCGGCGAGTATAGAAAGACATCGGGCAGATGCTGGCCGCCCTCGAACGGGTCGTTGTTGATGTAGAAGTCGCCGGGCTCGAGCTCTTCGACCGCAAAACGCTGCGCGCAGGCCATGAAGGTCTCGCCCATCGATGCCAACTGCATGGGGATTAGCTCGGCTTGGGCGACGACGTTGCCCGCGCGGTCGAGCAGCGCCGCCGAGCAGTCGCTGGCTTCGCGCACGATCGGCGAATAGGCCGAACGCACCAGCTTGGCGCCCATCTCCCGGGCCGCGGCCCCCAGTGCCTGGCTGATCACCGCATAATCGACAGGGTCGAGGACAGGTTTCGTCAAGACGTTCGTCCTTTCGTTGCATCGCGGCCGATCACCAGATTGTCGTGGGCATCGGTCTCGGCCTGCCAGCCATCGGGCACCAGAATGGTCGAAGTGGTCTCTTCGACCAACGCGGGCCCCGCCACACGGTCGCCCGCCGCCAGGCTGGCGCGCGCCATCAGGCGATAGGATCTGGCCTCGCCCGCGTCCAAAATCGTCACGTCTCGCGGGCTCACCGCGAGGCCGCCGATTTCCGTGAAACGGGGCAGCGCGTCCAGGGGGGCCGAGATCGAAAGGCGGAAGTTGACCACCTCGGCGCGTGCCGTTCCCGTGTCGCCGAAATTAAACACCTGGCGGTGCCCGGCCGCAAAGCGGTCCATCATTGCCTCCGCCGTCAGTGTGCCGATGTCGTCCTCGGTGAAGCTCACCGGCACCTCGTAGGCCTGTCCCACATAGCGCATGCCGAGCACGTAGCCGTGGACGAGCTTGCCGCTCAGGCCAAGCGCTGCCAGCCCCTCGGCCTCGCGCGCCTTGATCCCATCGAAGATGCGACGCACCTCGTCGGCAGCGGCGGCGTCGACCGTGAGCCGGCGCGTCTCGCTCGCGTGATGCACGTAGTCCGCCGTCAGCAATCCGTAGGCCGAAATCACACCCGCGTTGGGCGGCACCAGAATGGTGCTAATCCCCAGATCGTCCGCGACCTGCGCCGCGTGAAGCGGCCCCGCGCCGCCGAAGGGCACCAGCACGTAATCGCGCGGGTCGCGCCCCCGCTGCGTCGAGATCAACTGGATCGCGCGCACGATGTTCGAGCTCGCGATGCGGACCGCGCTGTCGGCGATTTCCTCCAGGCTCATGGCAAAGCGCGCCGCCAGCGGTTCGAACGCCGCGCGTGCGGCCGAGGGGTCGAGCGCCATGTCGCCGCCGAGGAAGGATTCCGGCTGGATCGTGCCGCGGATGATGTGGGCGTCGGTAATCGTCGGCTCGCTGCCTCCGCGGTCGTAACAGGCCGGGCCGGGCTCGGCGCCCGCGCTCTGGGGGCCGACCCGGAGCATGCCGCCGTCGTCGATCCAGACGATCGAGCCGCCTCCCGCGCCGACCGTCGCGATGTCGAGCACAGGCGTGCGCACGGGCAGGCCGTCGATTTCGGTTTCCGTCGACATTTCGGGCGTGCCGTTCTCAATCAGGCAGACGTCGGTGCTGGTCCCGCCCATGTCGATGGAGATGAGGTCGCCATGGCCCGAGCGCGCAGCGCATTTCACCGCACCGATCACGCCGGCGGCGGGGCCCGAGAACAGCGAGCCGA
This sequence comes from Alphaproteobacteria bacterium, assembly GCA_965249645.1. Classification (GTDB taxonomy): domain Bacteria; phylum Pseudomonadota; class Alphaproteobacteria; order UBA828; family JAPUJA01; genus CAVOEB01. The sequence goes on along the minus strand of CBDFML010000012.1, from coordinate 1,399,878 downwards.
TGGGATTGCGCCGCATCCCCTCCGGCGGCAACCGCCCGCCGTTTGACTGCATGACCGAGAAGTGGCCGTGAAACTGCTGGGCTTCGAGGTGACGCTCGATGCGCGTGAGATAGGCGTCGAGCACCGGCTGGACATAGGCCGAGAGGGTCGTCGTCGAGGCTCTCTCGTATTCCCGGAACTCCCGGGTCACGTCCGACGAGCAGGTCACCGGCAGGTCGGGAAAGCGTTGGTGAACTAGCCCGGCCAGCGCCTCCTCGTGAGCGGGATTGGCGTAGCCGTTGAGCAGGCAGATCGCGACCGCCTGATAGTCGCCCTCGCCCAGCCACGTTTCTATTTGCACCGCCGTCGCGTCCCTATCGAGCGGCACGACCACCAAGCCGTCCGCCGCAATCCGCTCCTCGACCTCGAAGCTGTCGCGGCGCGCCACCACGGGGCGGGCCTTGGCATAGGCCAGATCGTAGATGCTCATGCGGCTCTGGCGCTGGAGCAACAGGATGTCGCGAAACCCCGCGGTCACCAGGAAGGCGATGCGTGCGCCCTTGCGCTCCAGGATGGCGTTGGTCGAGACCGTCGAGCCGTGCACCAGATCGTCCATCCGGTCGGGCGACAGGCCTGCCGCCTCGATTGCGGCAAACGTGCCCTCGTCGGGCCGCGCGGGTACGCTCGGTACCTTGGCGATGCGCACCTCGTCGCCGTCCACGGCCACGAGGTCCGTAAAGGTTCCCCCTACTTCAACACCAACGCGCATAACCACCTCCGGGCCCGAACCTAGGGGCTCGCACACCGCCTGTAAATCGCTTCCTGTAACGTCAGGCGATCGTCTTGGCGCCGTCGACCACGATGGTCTCGCCCGTCATGTAGCTCGACGCGTCCGAGGCGAGCAACAGCAGCGGCCCTTCGAGATCGGCGGGCGTGCCGAACCGCTTCATGGGGTTTTTGAGGCGTTGTTTTTCGCCCCCCGGGCTGTTGACGAACGCTGCCGTCATCGGTGTTTCGATATAAGAGAAGGCGAGGGAATTGACCCGGATTCCCGAGCCCGCCAGCTCGAGGGCGAGAGTTCTCGTCAGATGGATGAGCGCCGCTTTCGCGGCGCAATAAATCGAAAGATCCCGCGTCGCCTGAATCCCGCCGGTCGAGGAGATGTTGATGAGGTTGCCGCCCGCGCCGCGCCCCGTCATTGCCTTCGCCACCGCCTGAGCTGTGAAAAAGCACCCCTTCAGGTTGGTGTCGAGGATGGAATTCCAGTCGTCCTCGGTCATCTCGATCGCGGGTCCGACCCGGGCGACGCCGGCGTTGTTGACCAGAATATCGATCGGCGCAAAGTCCTGCTCGATCCGTCCCACCGTCTCGCGCACCGCTGCAGTATCCGTGACGTCGAGGGTGCTGGAATAGCTCCGTCGCCCCAACGCCTCGATCGCCACCGCCGTTTCCGCCAGCGGCGTCTTGCGCCGCGCCACCACCGCGACGTCGGCGCCGGCGCGTGCCAGCATGAGCGCAAACTCCCGGCCCAGCCCGCCCGAGGCGCCGGTGACCAGCGCGGTCTTGCCGTTCAAATTGAAGAGCGGGTTCATGTTTCCCTTTGTCCTTGGTTTGAAGACACCGTAAGTTGCCAATTACCCGTAGGAAAGGCCCGGAACTTGCCGGGCGCGAAGCCGGGGAGAACGGTGGACCGGATTCGACAGCCGGACAAGCCCCGATCGTCGGGATTTCCTCCTTGCCTGCGGCGCATGAAGGGGAGTGACACCATGAGCAGCGCAACGCTTGCCGATATCATCGGTCGTCAGGCTCTTGAAAATCTTACGAAACCGACGGGCAAGGCGCGTGGCTTTCCCGGCATCGCCTACACCAGTGAAGATCTGCTCCGGCTCGAGAACGATAAGTTGTTTTCCCGGGTCTGGGTTCATGCCGGCTTCGCTCACGAGCTGGCCAACCCCGGCGACACCACGCTGGCCACCGTCGCGGGTCGGCCGCTCATTCTGGTCTGTGGTTCCGATCGCACAATTCGGGCGTTCTACAACTCCTGCCCCCATCGCGGCACTCAAATCTGCAAGCGAAACGCGCGCAAGCGCAAGAATTTCATTTGTCCCTATCACACCTGGAAATTCGACATCGACGGCCATCTGCTCGAAGCGCCTAATTTTAATGGTCACGGTGATCATCGTGTCTTGGGGCACAAGGTCGAGGGCCTCGGGCTGCATCCCGTGCGCTGCGACGTCTGGCACAAATGGGTATTCGTCAATCTCGACGGCAAGGCGCCACCGCTCATCGACTACATGAAGCCGTTCACCGATCGGCTGCGGGGCTACGACTTCGACCGGCTCGAGCATGGTGCGACCTTTACTTTTGAAATTGACACCAATTGGAAGCTTGTGCAGGAGAACTGGAACGAGGGTCTCCATGTGCTGACTATCCATCCCCTGCTCAACTCGGCGGAGGCCTATTACGACCACTCCAACGTGCTCGACGGCACTTATCTCGGCACCGTGGTCGATGCCGGGGTCGATGTTTCCGAGGCGCCCGTGGCGCTGCCGAATTTTCCGCCACCCAAGCGCGGCACGAAACTGGAGGAGCAGCAGGCGCAGGATTTCGCGACCGGATTTAACAACATCAACATGTTTCCGAATTTCAAGTTCGTGGCCGGCCCCAATCACACGACCTCGGGCAGCGAGTATTCCGTCGGTCCGGATCATGTGGTCCAGCGTTGGGACGTCTTTTTCCTCGGCGACGCGGCCACGAAGCCGGAATACGAGCCGGCGCGTAAAGAAGTGATCGATTTTTACGCGCTGACCTTCAAGGAGGATAAGCAGATCCTCGAAGCGCTCCATGCGGGTCATCGGGCGGAACGCGGCGGCGGCATCTTCGCCGAAACCTGGGAGGGCACCGTCCATCATTTTCAGCGCCTCGTGATCGACTGTCTGACCTTGAAGAAGCAGCCCTTTACGGGCTCGAACCGGCAATACCGCAAGCGCACCCGTCACGGCGGCGAATCGAGCTGGGGCCGCTCGATCTGAGCGCGCGGGCCGGGCGACGACGGGGATGCCCTCCGACGCGCCGCTCGCTATAGTTCCGTCGCTATCGACAGGAAAGCCGCTCAGTGCGGCGGCCGGAAAACGGGAGACAACAAGATGGTGAAGTCCGCGGCGTCAGGCCAGCTCAACGCATCGGCCGACGAGGTATGGGCCCTGGTGGGGCCGTTCAACAATCTGGAAAAATTCGATCCCGGCGTGGCCAGGAGCGTGCTCGAAGATGGCGGCATCAAACGCCGGCTCTACATCGTCGATTCCGGTCAGATCGTCGAGCGACTGCTCGAGTACGATCACGGGCAGCGCCGCTACCGCTGGCAGCATCTCGAGATTATCGACGTTCCCATGCCGGTGATCAACTTCATCGCGACAATCTCGGTCACCGAGGTCGAGCCGGGCAGGAGCTGCAGCTTCGAGATGGAGGCCACCTTCGACCCCGCACCGGGCGAGACGGAACAGGCGGTCGAGGAGTTGATGAACGGCGACTTTCAGGGCGTCATCGACAACCTGCAAGCGATGTTCCCCGGCTAGCCGACCGAGCGGGGCAACCCTAAAGCGCGACGGCAAGATAGGCGGCAGCCATCAAACGGCGCTCGTCGGTCATCTTGCCGCCTTCCTTGGCGAGGCGCACCGGTCCGGACGAGGAAGGATCGACCCGGATCGCTGCCGCTTTCTCGCGCAATTCGACCGCTTCATCGGTGCGGTCCAGCGCGTCGAGGCACGCGGCCCGCGCGTCGCACGCCCTGGCCAGGCCGGTGTCGCGGTGGCCGATACCCGTCGCGCGGGCTTCGATCGCCGGCGCGCTGATCGCCTCCGCCTCCTCGGCGTCTCCCTTCGCGGTCACGAGCCGGGCGAGGTTGGTCCGGGTTGCTGCCGCGCCGCCCTGGATCAGCCGCCTCTGGATATGCCGGCGCAGCTCCTTGAGCTCGGGGCCGTGACGGGCTTCCAGCCGGCGGTGGAAGTGGGCGCTCTTGGCCTGGAAGTTGACTGTCATGCGCTCGATCCAGCCGGCGGTTCCGCACCATAGAATGAGTGATTCGCGGTAGCGTTCCTCGGCGTCGTCGGTGCGGCCCTGTTGTTCGAGCGCCGCACCCTGGTTGGTCATGGTGGCCGCGCGCCGGGGATCGTGGGCGTCGAAGCTCGCGCAGAGCAATTCGGCGGTGCGCCACAGCTGCGCCGCTTCGTCGCCCCGGCTTGCCTCGAGCGCGTCGATGCCCTCGATCGCGATCTGCTCCCAGAACAGGTCGAGGGCGATCCAGGAGGGAAGACGGTCATTCATGGCTGGTACAGCCCGCAACGCCGCGGGGTCGCAAAGAAGACGGAACGCAAGATGCTCGCGCGGACGCAAAAGCTACATGCCGAGGTAGGCCTTGCGGACATGTTCGTTCTCATGCAGGTCGCCCGCCGCACCTTCCAGGGCGATGTTGCCGGTCTCCAGCACATAGCCGTATTTCGCGAGGCTCAGCGCCAGCTCGGAGTTCTGCTCGACGAGCACGATGGGCACGCCCGATGCATTTACCTCGCGCACAATCTTGGCGATCTCCTGGACCATGATGGGTGACAACCCGAGCGAAGGCTCGTCCATCAGCAGAAGTCGCGGGCGCGACATCAGGGCACGGCCCATGGCGAGCATCTGCTGCTCGCCGCCCGAGAGAGTTTTGCCCTGTTGGCTACGCCGCTCCTTGAGCCGGGGAAAATGGCCGTAGACCAGGTCGAGATCCTCGGCGATGCCCGGCCTGTCCCTACGCAGGTAAGCGCCGGTGTTGAGGTTTTCGAGCACAGTTAAATCGGGAAAGATGCGCCGGCCCTCGGGCACGTGGGCGATGCCGCGGCGGACAATCTTGTCGGGAGAGAGCCTGTCGATCCGGTCGCCGTCGAACCAGATTTCGCCCGTGCTCGGGTGCTTGAGTCCCGAAATGGTACGCAGCGTCGTGCTCTTGCCCGCGCCGTTGGCGCCGATCAGGGTGATGATCTCGGTGCCTTCGACCTGCAGCGAGATGCCCCTCACGGCGGCTACCTTCTGGTAGTGGACCTCGATATTCTTGATTTCCAGAAGCATGTCAGCCGGTCCCCAGATAGGCTTCGATGACGTCCCCGTTGTTGCGGATCTCGTCGGGCACGCCTTGAGCCAGCAGGCGTCCAAAGTTGAGCACCGTGATCTTCTCGCACAAACCCATCACCGCCTGCATGTCGTGCTCCACAAGCAGGATCGTGACACCCTGATCGCGCACTTTGCGGATCAAATCCATCATCTGGCGCGTCTCTTCCGGGTTCATGCCCGTGAACGGTTCGTCGAGCATCAGCAGCTTGGGGTCGGCGGCAAGCCCGATGGCGATGCCGAGCGTGCGCTGGTGGCCGTGCGAGAGGTTTGCTGCCAACTCGTCGATGACGTCGCCCAGGCCGAGGAACTCAAGAATCTCGCGTGCCTTCGCCTCGTTTTCCTGCTCGCTCTTGCGCGCGGTCCCGAACAGCGCCGACCCGATGCTTTGCTTGGTGTGCAGGTAGCGCCCGACGATGACGTTGTCGAGGGTGGTGAATTCCTTGAACAGGGTGGTGCCCTGGAAGGTCCGGACCGCCCCCTTCTTTGCGATCTGGTGCATCTTCATTCCGGCGATGTTTTCGCCGTTGAAGACGATTGTGCCCGCGTCGGGCTTGTAGAAGCCGCTGACCAGGTTGAAGGTGGTGGTCTTGCCCGCGCCGTTGGGGCCGATCAGGCCGTGAATTTCACCCGGCTCCAGGCCGAAGGTGAGATCACTCACCGCAGCCAGCCCGCCGAAGCTTTTGCTCAGATTATCAATTTCGATGAGCACTTTTCATCCTCCTGCGCCTCACGTCCGTGGGGAGCGTGCGCCAATACAGCAAAAAAACCCCACACGGGCAACGGCTAAATCCTTCCCTTCGTCAGGGCGGCGGGCATGGTGCGGTTGATCGGGTAGAGGCTGGGCAGCAAAAGCGCCGGTGCCCTCGACACATCGAACGATTGACACCCGGACAACACGAGGATGCCCGACAGCGCCGTGAACGGCGTGCCGAAAAGGCTCCAGGTCAAATAAAACACCAGCCCCAGTAGGCTCCATCGTATTTTTAATCCCGGCGGGCACAATATTTTTCAATTCGTACAAAAACTTGTCGATTTCCCCGTCAACCGGCCATCTTTTTGTCTCTTTATTAGTGTGGTCTTTATTGACGTGACGGGTTCGTTGCCGTTGAATGGAATTCAGGATGGGCGTTGGACAAATCGGGCTTTGACTTTGGCTCGATTCTGACGAAAATTATGCCTAAGCGATCCCGGCAGGCGGGATCCGGAATTTTGGTTCGGGCGCAAGCCTGAAATAACCGAGGGAGAGACTTTTATGTCAAACAAACTTTCACGCCGTAACTTCATCAAGACGTCGGCCGTGGGTGCCGGTGCGGGCGCCATCGCCGCGACCGGCGCGTTCAAAGCGCGGACGGCCATGGCCAAGGACGAGGTCATCAAGGTCGGCTTCTGCGTCGATCTGACCGGCGACGCCGCGGCCTGGGGCCTGCCCGGCCTCTACGGCGCCGATATCTGGGCGGAAGAGTTGAACGGCCGGGGCGGCATCAAGGTGGGCGACAAGATGCTGCCCGTCGAGATCATCCCCTACGACGATCAGTTCGACATCACCAAGGCCACCGTCGGCGTCAAGAAGTTGCTGTTCGAGGACGAGGTCAATTTCATGATCTTGCTCTCAAGCCCGCCGGCGACCGCGGTGCAGGACATCCTGACCCGGAACGAGATGATCTCGACGGTTCTCTCGCCGGCCGATATGTCGCCCGATTATCCTTATCTCTACGCACCGGTCGAAACCCATCCCTTCTACAATATTTCCGGTATCGACCACATTGCGAAGACCAACCCCGAGATGAAGACCATGTCGGTCATTACCCAGAACGACTATCTCGGCCTCGTCTCGCTTGCGATGTATCGCGCGGCGGCCGAGGTGGCGGGCATCGAGATCATCGAGGAGAAGCTGTTCGGCTTCGAGACGATCGATTTCGCGCCGGTGGTGGCGGGCGTCATCGCCAAGAACCCCGATATCCTGTGCTGGGATACGGCCTATCCGGACTACGTCAACCTGCTCACCGAGCAGGCCTTCCAGCAGAACTACCAGGGCCAGATCGTCACCTGCACCCTGGACGGCTATACCCAGATGCTCGAAAAATCGTCGGTGGCCTTCATGGAAGGCTCCATCTGGCAGTTCCCGGATTTCGACGACGAGGCGATGCAGGCCCAGGGCATCAATTTCGCCAAGCCCAGGGAGTTCTTCACCAAATACGAGGAACGTCACCCGAATGCGTGGAACGCGGTGTCGTGGGAATACGCCGCCATCCTCGAGATGTGGAAAGACGGCGTCGAAGCCGCCGGCGATTACAACCCGATGCCGACGTTCAAGGCGCTTAAGGCGATGAGCCCCGTGCCGCACGTCTTTGGTGACTGCGAATGGTGGGGCACCGAGATGTTCGGCATCGACAACATTGCGATGGGCAACTGGCCGGTCGTCCAGATGAAGAACGGCAAGGCGACCATCGTCGAGATGCACGACTACAAGTCCTGGATCGATGAACATCTCGACCTGACGATTTCCCACTTCAAGGCACTCGACGTTTTCTAAGCCGTATCGCGTTGAATAGCGCGGCGCCCCGCTCGATTGAGCGGGGCGCCGTCACGTTCGGCAGATCGCAAGGCCCCGAATTGATCTACGTCAAGGGCCGGAATGTCGTTTACATGTTTTCTTCGGCGGAGTAGTTAGGCCCGTTCCGTCAAGACCAGCCAAGCGAGCGTCATGTTCGATCTCATTATCCAGACCATCGCGAATGCGGTGATTGCCAGCAGTTTCACGGCGATCATCGCCGTGGGCCTCGTGCTCATCGTGGGGGTCATGCAGATCGTCAACTTCGCCCACGGCGAGCTCTACATGGTCGGCGCCTACACCCTCTGGTACCTCTACATGGTGGCCGGCTTCCCCTTCATTGTCGCGGTGCTGTGCGCCGTCGCGCTGCCCATGCTCGTGGGTCTCGTCATGGAGCGCCTGTTGTTCCGGCAAATGAGGGGGAATCTGATGGGCGCCCTGATCTTGTCCGTCGGCATGGTGTTCATTCTTCAGGTCACCGCCGTCTGGTTGTTCGGCGAGGGCCTGATGAAGCATATCGAGGCGCCGATGGTCGACGTCTGGAACGTCTTCGGGCTCGAAAAAGCGGTGGTGACCCACCAGCGCCTCGTGGTCCTGGCCGTATCCGGCTCGATCATGGTGGGTTTCTGGTTTTTCCTCAAGAAAACCAAGCTCGGCTGGGCGCTGCGGGCCTGCACCCAGGATCCCGAGGCCGCCGCATTGCAGGGTATTTCGATCGGTAGGGTCTCGATCATCGCCATGGCCATCAGCGCCGGCATGGCCGGCATCGGCGGCGCCATGATGGCGCCGCTCGTTATCGTCGATCCCCATATGGGCCATACCGTCATAATTACCGCCTTCATCGTGATGATCGTGGGCGGTATGGGAAGCCTCGAGGGCGCCGTCATCGCCGCAGTGCTTTACAGCTTCATCAACACCTTCATAACCACCTTCGCCGATGGCACCCTTGCGACGATCGCGGGCCTGCTGCTGATGCTGCTTGTGCTCATGATCAAGCCCACCGGAATTATGGGGAGCCGTGAGAAAGCTTAGAGAAAACTGGCATTGGACGTCGTCGATCGCGGTTCTCCTCGCGGTCTGCGCCGTCCTGCCCTTTGTGCTGCGCCCGTACCAGCTCGATATGATGATCTTCATGTTTATTTACATCATGGTCGTCTCGAGCTTCCGCCTGATCTCGGTCACTGGCGAGTTTTCCCTTGCCCACGCGGTTATCATGGGGTGTGGCGCCTATACCAGCACGCTGCTCTATAAATACCTCGGGCTTTCGCCCTGGCTCAGCATCCCTATAGGCGCTCTCGCCGCGGCGCTGATTTCCTTCCTGCTTACCTTCTCGCTGTTTCGCATGAAGATGTTCTACTTCCTCATCGGTTCCTTCGCGGCGGCCGAGGCGATCCGGCTTTGTTGGCTCTATTTCCAGGGCATCTTCGGCGGTTTCCGCGGCATCGGAAAGCTGCCCGCGCTCGAGGTCGACATTCCCAGTGTCGTCTATATCGATCTTGGCCATCCGGTTAATTTTTATTACTTCGCCCTGATCGTCGGCATCGTCGTGCTGATCATCCTCTACCGGATCGAACATTCGCGCTTCGGGCTGAACTTTCACGCCACCCACTGGCAGGATCTTTTGGCCGGGTCCGTGGGCGTCAATTGCCGGCAATACCGCACTATCGCCTTCACTGTTGCGGGCGGTTTCGCGGGTCTTGCGGGCGGCCTGCTCGCGCATTACGTGGGCGCGGTTAATCCCCAGCTCTACGCCCTGGGCCTGATGCTCTACGTTCTGGTTTGGGCGATCGTGGGCGGGCTCGGTCATTTCGCCGGGCCGATCATCGGCGTCGTCGTGCTCTCGGTGATTGACGAATTCGCCCGCTCGCAACATGAATTCCGCCCCATGATTTACGGCGCGATCCTGATCGCGACCATTCTGTTTCTGCCCGAAGGCTTGGTCAGCCTGCCCGACCGGCTCAAGCCGATCTGGAACCGCATCCGGGGCGTTAACTGATTTCCTGACGGATTCGCGCCGCGCTCGCCACACTTTTTACTTTCTCGTATCGTATTGACTGGCCCGAGCAGTGCGTGCGGTGCATTTTTATAGGCATGCTTCGAGAGGGCGGGGGAGTATCATGACCGAGACCGGGGCCGACTTTTGGACGGCCGAGCAGATCGTCCGCTGGCGGGAGGATCGCTGGGCCGCCCAGCGCGCGCATCTGGAAGCGAATTCCCCGTTCTATCGCGAGCTCTGGCAAGGCGCGGCCCCGCCCGAGCGGCTCGACGATTTAGCCCGGCTTCCCTTTACCACCAAGGTCATGCTGCGCGAATCGCAAATGGTCAGCCCGCCTTTCGGCGACTATCTCGCCACGCCCACCGAGCGGGTCGCACGGCTTCATCGCACCTCGGGCACCACGGGCCGCGCCATGAACATCGCGCTTTCCGCATCGGACGCGGTCCAGACCGCGGAGATCGGCGCACGCTCCCACAGGGCTTCGGGGCTGAGGCCGGGTCACCGCATCGTTCATTGTCTCAATTACCAGATGTGGATGGGTGGTTTCACCGATCACGCCACCCTCGAGGCGGCTGGGGCTACGGTCATTCCTTTCGGGATCGGTGGCACCGAGCTGCTCGTGCGCACGATTCAGGAGGTCGGCGTCACGGCGATCCACTGCACGCCGTCCTATCCCGCGGTGCTCGAACAGGTCATCGCCGAAAAATTTCCCAACCTCTCACCCCGCGACCTGGGCTTGAAACTCGCTCTGTTCGGCGGCGAAGCGGGGCTCGACGACCCGGCGTTCCGCGAACGCCTCGAATCCGTTTGGGGTTTCGCCGCGCGCAACGCGAATTACGGCGTCTCCGACGTGTTCAGCAACTTCGCGAGCCAATGCGAGCATGAGACCGACCTGCATTTTCACGCTCCCGACGTGCTCTACGCCGAGTTGATCGAACCCGAGAGCGGCGAGCCCCTCGACTGGAGCGACGGGGTTACAGGCGAGCTCGTGCTGACCCATCTCGATCGCGAGTGCCAGCCGATGGTGCGCTTTCGCACCAGCGACATCCTGACCGTCACCGCCACGGAGCCCTGCGCCTGCGGCCGCACGGGCCCGCGATTCCGCGTCGTCGGGCGCAGCGACGACATGGTCGTGGTGCGCGGCATCAACGTCTTTCCCAACGCGGTCGGTCTCGCGCTCGGTGGTTTTCCCGAGCTTTCCGGCGAATACCGCATCAGGCTCAGGGGTAAAGGCCCTTACGACCGCCTGCCCGTCGAGGCGGAGCTTGCCGAAGGTCAGGCCACCACGCCCGAACTTCGCGAGGCGGTCACCGCTGCGATCAACGCCGAAATCCGCGCCAGCGCGGAGGTTCATCTCGTTGCCCCGCTCAGCCTGCCGCGCTCCGAAGGCAAAACCCGGCGTGTCATCCGCGAGGCTGATGACTGATCCACCGATCGACAGCCGCGACCTGGCCTTGCCCGAAGCGCTCGAACTCGTGCGCGAGCGCCTGCGCGACGGGCGTGGCGCCGACGCCGAGGCGATTTCCCGCCAGATTCTCGACCAGCTTCCCGACCAGGCCGACGCGTTGTTGCTCCATGCCGCGGCCTGCCGTGCCCAGGGCAAGCGCAGCGCCGCCATCGATGCCTTGCGCCATCTGCTTTCGCGCCGGCCCGAGGCCATGCCCGCCGTGCTCGAGTTGGGTGTCTTGCTCGTCGAATCCGGGCGACTCGACGAGGCCGTCGTCCATTACGAGGGGGCGGCGAATCGCTTTCCGGGCACTCCCGACTGCGCGTTCAATCACGGCGTCGCGTTGCTAAAGCACGGCAAGGCCGAGGCTGCCGTCGAGCGTTTCCGGGCCCTGCGGGTCGCGCACCCGGATTTTGCAGGCGCGAACAAGGGGCTGGGCAGCGCACTCCGTACCCTGGGCCGTCTCGATGAGGCGGAAGCGGCATTGCGCGAAGCGCTCGACGCCGCGCCGGGCGATGGCGAACCTCATACCTCGCTGGGCAATGTGCTGCGCGATGGGGGGCGTCTTGATGCAGCAGTCGCGGCGTTCGAGGCGGCGTTGAAACTCGAACCCAACAACATTACGGCGCGCTATAACCGGTCGCTGACGCTTCTGACGGCGGGCGATCTGGGTGCCGGCTTTGTCGAGTACGAGGCCGCGCGCTTCGCCCAGTATGCGGCGGATCCCGCACGCTTTTCGGGCAAGGGTCGGCTGCCCGTGTCCCAGCCGCCGTGGGATGGCGGCGATCTCTCGGGCCGCACTCTTCTGCTCCACACCGAACAGGGCGCGGGTGATGCGATCCAGTTCGCTCGCTACATTCCCCGGGTCGCGGGGCAGGGCGCGGGGCGCGTCCTGTTGCTCTGCCCCCCGCCACTCGAGCGGCTGTTCGCATCCTTGCCCGGAATCGATGCGCTGGTCACGGAGCTCGCCGGCGACCTTGCGTTTGATTGTCATGCCTCGCTGGTCAGCCTGCCGGCGCTGTTCGGCACGACGCTTAAAACCGTGCCCGCCGAACTGCCCTATCTCCGCCCGCCAACCGGTGCGCCCTTCACGCTTGATGCGCCGCCCGGCATGCTCAAGGTCGGGCTGGTCTGGTCGGGCAGCGTCACCTATGCCTACAACCCGCGGCGGCGCTGCGCGCTCGACGATCTCGCACCCGTGCTCGAGTGCCCGGGCGCGGCCTTCTTCAGCCTGCAGAAGGGGCCGCTCGCGGACGAACTCGCAGGCTCCCCGTTCGCCGGCCGGATCACCGATCTCGCCCCGCGCTTGGGCGATTTCGCCGACACGGCGGCCGCGATCGAGGCTCTCGATCTGGTTATCGGTACCGACACCTCGGTGCCTCACCTTGCGGACGCGCTGGGCAGGCCGATCTATCTTCTGCTCTCCAATCCCGCCGACTGGCGCTGGCTCCACGGGCGCGACGACAGCCCGTGGTATCCCACCATGCGGCTGTTTCGCCAGCACGAACCCGGCAACTGGGCCGACGTAATCGCCCGCGCCCGGCCCGCGCTCGACGGCCTGGTGTCCGAAAAAACCTGAACCGGGCCCAATCGCCCGCCGGGCGGCGACAATAACGGCCCACTTTCCCTCTTTGCCCGCGGCGGCTTGGAGCGTTATCCTAGGCGTCAACGATAAAAACCGCCAGTTTGCCGGTCAGTTTGGGGAGAAAATCCATGGCACGCGACGCCAAATACGATTGCCTGTTCGAGCCCATCAAGATCGGTCCGAAAACCGCGCGGAACCGGTTTTTCGGCGTGCCCCACTGTAACAACGCAGGCTCCGACCGGGTCGGCACCCAGGCGCATTTCCGGGCCATGAAGGTCGAAGGCGGCTGGGCCGTCGCCTGCACCGAATATTGCTCGGTCAGCCCCGATACCGACGATTCGCCTCACACCAGCGCCCGCCTGTGGGACGACGGCGACATCATCAACCTGCGCGCCATGTGCGACCTGATCCACAGCCATGACGGCTTGGCCGGCGTCCAGCTCTGGTACGGCGGCGGCTATGCCCAGGGTCTCGAATCCTTCGCTCCCCAGCGCGGCCCGAGCGAATACCCCAACGGCCACGACACCCAGAATTATTCCCACGAGATGGATCACGACGACATCAAGGAAGTTATCCGGCTCTATGTCGAGGCAGCCAAGCGCGGGCGCGGCGCAGGGTTCGACTATATCGAACTCATCGGCTCGGATTCCCACCTGCCGCTCCAGTTCCTGATCGAGGAATTCAACCACCGCACCGACGAATATGGTGGCTCGTTCGAGAATCGGGCGCGTTTCTGGCTCGAGCTTCTCGACGCCTTGAAAGAGGGCGTCGGCGCCGACTGCGCCGTGGGCAATCGCTATTCTGTCGATGCCCTGCACGGCCCCGACGGCTTCGATCTCGAAAAGGGCGTGCGCTTCGTCGAGATGGTCGAGGCCCGCGGCTTGTGCGATCTGTGGGACGTCAAGGTCGCGGACTATAACGGCTGGGGCAACGATTCCGGGCCCTCGCGCTTCTTCAAGGCGCACAACCAGGGCTGGGCGACGAGCGCGGTCAAAGCGGTCGCCTCGGTGCCGGTCGTCCAGGTCGGGCGCTTCACCAGTCCCGACGACATGGCCGACGCGATCCGAACTGGCGAATGTGACATGATCGGCGGCGCGCGGCCCTCGATCGCCGATCCCTTCCTGCCCAAGAAGATCGAGGAAGGGCGCAACGAAGACATCCGCGAATGTATCGGCTGTAACATCTGCGTCTCGCGCTTCTGGATCGGCGCGCCCATGGCGTGTACCCAGAACGCAACCGCGATGGAAGAATACCGTCGCGGCTGGCACCCCGAAAAGTTTGACAAGGCCGCCGATCCCTGCTCCGTGCTCGTCGTCGGCGGCGGTCCCGCCGGGCTCGAGTGCACGCGCGTTCTCGGCATGCGCGGCTACGACGTACACTTACGCGAGGCCGACGGCGAACTGGGCGGCAACATCAAGAACGTCATGCGCTATCCCGGCCTCGCCGAATGGGGGCGCATCGTTTCTTACCGCCAGATCCAGCTCGACAAGCTCAAGACCGTCGAGGTCCACACCGGCATCGGAGAGATGTCGGCTGACGACGTGCTCTCCTACGGCGCCGACAAGGTCGTCGTCGCAGCGGGCGCCCATTGGCGCGACGACGGCATGTCCGGCGTCACCCACGCCGCCATTCCCGGCGCCGATGCGTCACAACCCCAGATTTGCACGCCCGAGCAGGTGATGGCGGGCAAGGAGACGGGCGAGCGGGTGGTGGTGATCGATTCCGACGGCTACTTCACCGGCCTCGGCATGGCCGAACTGATGGCCGATCAGGGCAAGCAGGTCACCATGCTCACCGACAAGCCGGCGGCCTCCTACTACACCGAGTTCACGCTCGAAGGCGATAACGTGCAGCGCATGCTGGTCGAGAAGAATATCGCCGTGCTCGGCAACCACTGGGCCGAGCGCATCGAGGCGGGCAACGCGACCAGGGTGGTTGCCTTCAACGTCTATCGCGACGGCTACAAGATCCAGATGCCACCGACCCCGGGCCAGAACCCGCGAAAAGAGAGCGACGCGGTCACCGACCTCGATTGCGACACGGTCATTCTGGTCACCGCACGCAGCTCCAACGGCGGGCTGTTCAAGGCGCTCAAAGCCCGCGAGGCCGAGTGGGCCGGGAATGACATCGCCGGGATCTATCACATCGGCGATTGCTACAGCCCGCGCATTCCCCAGCTCTGCATCTGGGAGGGTCACCGCATTGCGCGTGAGTTCGAAAGCGCCGATCCCATGAAGCCGCTGCCCTACATCCGCGAGCGGCGCATCTGGGGCGACGACACCATGCCGACACTGGCCGGCTAGAGGGCGCTGCAGCAAAAGGGAATCACGCCATGGCGCGCGATTCGAAATACGACGCGCTCTTCGAGCCGGTACGGATCGGCCCCCACAGCGCGAAGAACCGGTTTTATGCGGTGCCTCACTGCAACGACGCAGGCTCCGATCGGCCCGGCGCCCAAGCCGCATTTCGCGGCATGAAGGCCGAAGGCGGCTGGGCCGTCGTGAACACCGAATATTGCTCGATCAGCCCCGAAAACGACGACGGCCCGTTCTTGAGCGCCCGGCTGTGGGATGACGGCGATATCATCAACTTGCGCGCCATGTGCGACGCGGTCCATGCTCACGGCGCGCTTGCTGGCGTCGAATTGTGGGCCGGTGGCAGTTTCGCCTCCGGGGGGGAGGGCAACGCCGTACCGCGTGGGCCGAGCGGCGGTTTTCCCAGCGGTTACAGCTCGATCTACGCCCACGAAATGGACGAGGCGGACATCGCCGACGTGATCGGGGATTACGTCGCGGCAGCGAATCGGGCACGGGATGCGGGCTTCGACCATATAGAGCTCGAATGCTCCGATTCCGACCTGCCGACCCAGTTTTTCATGCCCACTCACAATCATCGGACCGACGGTTACGGCGGCTCGTTCGAAAACCGCGCCCGCTTTTGGCTCGAATTGCTCGAGGCGTTGAAAACTGCGATTGGCGGTGAATGCTCTCTCGGTCTGCGTTATTCAGCGGACAATTTGCGTGGGCCGGGCGGCGTCGAGCTGCCCGAAAACCTGCGCTTTGCAGAAGTCGTCGATCGACACGGCCTGTGCGATCTGTGGGACGTCAAGGTTTCCGACGCTGAAGCCTGGGGTGACGATTCCGGGCCGTCGCGCTTTTACAAGTCCCACTGGCTCGGCTGGGCGGCCAAGGCAGTAAAAGGGGTCGTGCGTGCACCCGTCGTCCAGGTCGGTCGGCTGACCTCGCCCGACGACATGCTCGCCGCAATCCGGAACGGCGAGGCGGATTTGATCGGCGCGGCCCGGCCCTCGATCGCCGATCCCTTCCTGCCCCGCAAGATCGAGGAGGGCCGGTTCGACGACATCCGCGAATGCATCGGCTGCAACATCTGCGTTGCCAGTTTCCACCAGCAGCGTCCGTTGCTGTGCACTCAGAACGCGACGGTACTGGAGGAATACCGCCGGGGCTGGCACCCCGAAAAGTTCGCACCGGCTGCCGAGCCCTGTTCCGTCCTCGTCGTGGGCGCCGGTCCGGCTGGCCTCGAATGTGCCCGGGTGTTGGGCGAACAAAACTATGACGTGCATCTATGCGAGGCAAAAGCCGAACCCGGCGGAACGATCCGGGACGTCATGCGCTACCCCGGCCTCGCGGAATGGGGCCGCATCGTCTCCTGGCGCGTGACCCAGATTGCCAAGCTCTCAAGCGTCGAGCTTCATACCGGGGTCGGGGAAATGAGCGCCGACGACGTGCTGGGCTACGGCGCGGACAAGGTCATCATCGCCACCGGCGCGCGCTGGCGGAGCGACGGCCTCTCGGCCATCAACCGGGCACCCCTGCCGGGCGTGGTCGCGGATGATTTGCGCGTTCTCACGCCCGAGCAGGTGATGGCGGGGGCACAAACCGGCGAGCGGATCTGCGTGCTCGATGCCGATGGCTATTTCACGGGGATCGGCATGGCGGAGCATTTGGCCGCGGCTGGCAAGCGGGTCACCCTGATTACGCCCGATGCCCGGGCAGCCGAGTTTTGCGACTACACGCTCGAAGGCGATAACGTTCAGCGGCGCATCCGCGAGGTCGGCATTACGCTCCGGGCCAATCATTGGGTCGAGCGCATTGAAACGGGCAACGCACTCACGCTCTACGCCTATCACGTCTACGACGAGGCAGCCGTTCCGACCCTGCCGCCGGTCGTCGGAGAAAACCCGCGCCGCTCGCTCGGCGAAAGCGAGCCGCTCGAATGCGACAGCCTTGTTCTGGTCACTGCGAGGCAACCCAACGATGCCCTGTACCGCGAGTTGAAAGCCCGCTCGCAAGACTGGGCGGCGCACCAGGTCCGGGCGGTCTATGCGGTGGGCGACTGCTATGCGCCGGGCATTCCGCAAGGCGCCGTCTGGCAGGGCCACCGCCTGGCCCGCGAATTCGAAAGCGTCGATCCCATGAAGCCGCTGCCCTACATCCGCGAGCGGCGCATCTGGGGCGACGACACCATGCCGACGCTTAATCGCTAAAAAATAGGACTGGGAGAGCTCTCATGAAAACGATCATTCTTATCGGCGCCAAGGGCATGATGGGGCAGGCGGCGCTTACCGGGTTGGGAAACCACAAGGTCATTACGGCAAGTCGCTCGGGCCAGGGTTGCGATTATGAGGTCGATATCACCGACGAAGCATCGATTCGGAAATTATTCGAGCAGGTCGGAGAATTCGACGCCGTCGTGAATACGGCGGGTGTCTGCGAGTACGCCCCCGTCTGCGAGATGACCGAACAACAATGGATGACCTCGATTGCGAGCAAGATGATGGGCCAGATCAATCTGGTTCGAATCGGCGCAGAATACATCGCCGACGGCGGCTCCTTTACGCTGGTTTCGGGCATCCTCAATCAGAAACCGGTCCCCCACGCCATCGCCGACGCCGTGACCAGCGGGGCCATCGATACCTTCGTAAAATGCGCCGGTTTGGAGATGCCCCGCGGCATTCGCGTCAATGTCGTTAACCCGACGATCCTGGAAGAATCCTGGGAGGCATACGGGGAATTAATGCCCGGGTTTGAGCCGGTTCCGGGCCGCCTGGTCGGCAAGGCCTTTGAACGCGCCGTCGACGGCTTTCTCAACGGCGAAGTTATCTATGTCGACGCCTGATGGCGCCATCCGCTTTTGTGTTGTCAAAGGCCGACGCGTCCACAACCTCAGGCTTCTACTAGACCGGCCCCGACCTTCGTTCCTGGCGGAGGCGGATTTATCGCCGCACGTCGAATAGCGAACATGGTCTAAACTGACGAGTGGCATTAACCGTGGAACAGGGCCGTTGAGCGTGCAGCACCCCATTGTGTGGGCATGGGAAAGCCGATCGTGAGTGATCCGAAAACCCATCAGGCGGGCGGGCGGCCCCGCGCCCGCGCCCTCGGCCTGCCGTTTCCCGGCGTTTGCGGGCCGACCAACTCCATTACCGACATTCCGGGCGTCGAGGTCGGCTACACGACGTTGATCGACGGAGACGGCGCCCGTGTCGTGGGCCAGGGCCCCGTGCGCACCGGCGTCACGGCGATCCTGCCGCGGGGCAAGAGCCCCGAGCTCAAACCCGTCTGGGCGGCGTCCTATTCGCTGAACGGTTGCGGCGAAATGACCGCCGCGCACTGGATGCGGGATTACGGCTATTTCGCAGGTCCGATGTGCATCACGAATACGCATTCGCTCGGCATCGCTCACCACGCGAGCGCAAAGTGGATGCGTCGGCATTACGACCCGCAATCCTGGGGCCAATACAATTGGGCCATGCCGGTGATCGCGGAAACCTATGACGGTTATTTAAGCGATATCGACGGCTTC
Source organism: Alphaproteobacteria bacterium (assembly GCA_965249645.1). Classification (GTDB taxonomy): domain Bacteria; phylum Pseudomonadota; class Alphaproteobacteria; order UBA828; family JAPUJA01; genus CAVOEB01. Next base: position 1,381,349 of record CBDFML010000012.1, on the reverse strand, counting down.
CACGTGACTGAAGAGCATGTCTTCGCTGCGATCGAGGCTGCCAGCTCCGGACCGATTGCCGAAGGCAACGTCGGCGGCGGGACGGGAATGACGGCCTATGAATTCAAGGGCGGCACGGGAACCGCCTCACGATCCATCGAGATCAACGGCGAATGGTTCGTCGTGGCCGCCCTCGTCCAGGCGAACTTCGGAATGCGGGATTGGTTCACCGTACTGGGCGTGCCGGTCGGCCGGTTTCTCAGGGAGGGAACCTACCGGACCCATGATGAGGGCTCGATCATCGTTGCCGTCGGCACCGATGCGCCGTTGCTGCCGATCCAGCTCGAGCGCATGGCTCGGCGCATCGCGATAGGCATAAGCCGCACCGGAACACCGGGCAGCGACTACTCGGGCGATATCTTTCTCGCCTTCTCGACGGCGAATTCCCATTCGCGCCGTGAACCGGTGGATTTTGGCAATTATGCGTTCACGCCGCACGAATGGCTCGATCCGATCTTTCAGGGGACAGTCGAATCAACCGAGGAAGCGGTGATCAATGCGATGGTCGCCGCCGAGACGATGACGGGCTGCGACGACCGGACAGTGCTTGCGATCGATCACGACGATCTGCGCGGGGTGATGGCAAAATTCAATCGCCTGGTGGAGTGATCCCGAGAGCCGTGTCAAAGCAAACCGACTTGAACCGGCGGGGAATCTCGCCAAGCCGCCAAATCCAATTTATTCTGACAAGACCGAGCCAGGGGAGGCCAGCAGACGATGACACGTGATTCTCGATACGACGTGCTGTTCGAGCCTGTGCAATTCGGCCCGAAGACGGCGAAAAACCGCTTCTTCGCCGTGCCCCATTGCAACAACGCGGGCTCCGACCGGCCGGGCATGTAGGCGTCCTTCCGCGCCATGAAGGCCGAAGGCGGTTGGGCGGTCGCTTGTGTCGAATACTGCTCGGTCGCTCCCGAGGTCGACGATACGCCCAATATCAGCGCCCGGCTGTGGGACGAGGGCGATGCCCGCAATCTTGCCCGTACCGCCGAGGCGGTTCACGCGGCGGGCGGGCTTGCCGGCATCCAGCTCTGCTATGGGGGTGCCAACGCCCAGGCGCTCGAAGCCCGCGGCACGCCCCGGGGCCCGAGCCCGCTGCCCTCCGAATACGCCTACCAGACCTACGCCGAGGAGTGCGATGCCGACGACATCGCAGATATCATCAAGTGCTATGCCATCGCGGCGCGGCGTGCGCGCGACGTGGGCTTCGACTATATCGAGCTGATCGGCTCGGATTCCCACATGCCAGTGCAGTTCCTCCAGCGCCGCTACAACAAGCGCACCGACGACTACGGCGGCTCGTTCGACAACCGCGCCCGCTTCTGGCTCGAACTGCTCGCTGCGCTCAAAATCGCCGTCGGCGACGACTGCGCCGTGGGCAACCGAATCGCTATCGACAGCCTGCAGGGCCCCGACGGGCTTGAACTCGAAGAGGGCCTGCGCTTTGTCGAGCGTGTCACCGCCGAGGGGCTGTGCGATCTGTGGGACGTCAAGATCTCCAATCTGTCCGGCTGGGGCAACGATTCCGGGCCCTCGCGCTTTTTCAAGGCGCACAACCAGGGTTGGGCGACCAAGCCGGTCAAGGCGATCGCCAACGTTCCCGTCGTTCAGGTCGGCCGCTTGACCAGCCCGGGCGACATGGTCGCGGTGATCAGTGACGGCGAGGCCGATTTTATCGGCGGCGCGCGGCCCTCGATTGCCGATCCCTTCCTGCCGAGCAAGATCGAACAGGGCCGCTCCGAGGACATCCGCGAATGCATCGGGTGCAACGTCTGCATCGCCCATTTCCACCTCATGGCGCCGATCGGCTGTACCCAGAACGCCACGGCGATGGAAGAATACCGCCGCGGCTGGCATCCCGAGAAATTCGACAAGGCGGCCAACCCTGCGTCCGTCCTCGTGGTCGGGGCGGGGCCTGCGGGCCTCGAATGCGCGCGCGTGCTCGGCTTGCGCGGCTACGACGTTCATCTCCTCGAAGCCGAGGCCGAGATCGGCGGTCAGATGCGGGACGTTACGCGCTATCCGGGCCTGGCCGAATGGGGCCGCGTCGTTACCTGGCGCGAAGGCCAGATCGCGAAGCTCCCAAATGTCGAAATTCACCGCAACGCCCGGCTCGACGTCGACGCGGTATTGGCCTACGGCGCCGAGCGGGTAGTGATAGCGACCGGCGCGCGCTGGCGCGAGGATGGGCTCTCGGGCCTGACAAATGAGGTCATCGAGGGTGTTTCGGCCGACGATCCCGCCTTTTGCACGCCCGCACAGGTGATGGCGGGCAAGGCGATAGGCAAGCGGGTCGTGGTGCTCGATGACGACGGCTACTTCACCGGCGTTGCCATGGCCGAGCTGCTGGCCGATCGGGGCTCGGCCGTCACCCTCGTCACCCCGTTTCCCGAAGCGTCACCCTTTTCCGGCAACACGCTGGAGGCGGACAACCTGCGCCGCCTGCTGATCGAGAAGAACATCGGGGTTCGCCCGCTCTGCTGGGCGACGCGCGCGGAGCCCGCCGGCGAGGAGGTCACGCTCAGTGTGGTGTCCAACTATGGCGAGGGTCACGCCCTGCAATTCCCGCCGGTGCCCGGGCGCTCGCCACGCATCCCCCTGGGCGAGCCCGAACGCCTGGTTTGCGATACGGTTGTGCTGGCCACGGCACGGCGCTCCGACGATGCGCTCTACCGCGAGCTTCGCGCCCGCTCGGCCGAGTGGCCTGCCCATGGCGTCGAGGCGATTATGCGGATCGGCGATTGCCGCACGCCGCGCCTCATCCAGCAGGCGGTGTTCGACGGTCACCGCCTCGCGCGCGAATTCGAAAGCGCCGATCCCATGAAACCGCTACCCTTCATTCGCGAACGGCATATCTGGGGCCAGGAGAGCATGCCCGAGAGCGCAGGTTTATCGTAGAGCGATTTTCGATCGGAAATCGTCGGGAAGGCCGAAGATCACGCCGTCCCGCACGCCGGGGACTTAAGTCCCCAAAGACCGTCGCAGGCTTTCGCTTAGCGCTTCAATGTCAAGGCAATCGCGAGGCCCGATGATCACAATTCGTGCGCCGGTCGGCAGATTGTCCCGGCGGGAACAGGCTTCCAGGCTGCAGCGCGCGCCGACACGCTGCAAACTGTAAGCGTGGTCAATATCGTCGGAAAAACGAACGAATCCTTTAGCCCGCAGAACCTCGTTCGGCCAATTCGCCATTTCATCCATAAACACGACCCGATCCAATGGCCGTTGATCTTCCAACAGAACCGAGGTGAAAAAACGGCCGTGATCCGACGTTACGTCCGGGGGCGCGGTTTCGCTTCGCCCGGCGCCGGTTTCCAGCAACAGATCGACCGGCGCCGATCCGTGACAGACTTCGACCAGCGGGGATTTTACCGTCCGCGCCGCCAGCCACCCGCGTACAGTGCGCTGCTCTTCCCGACTTATCAGGTCCGTTTTCGACAACAATAGAAAATCGCCGGCGTCGAGCTGGCGGTCCACTAATTTGCCGACGAACTTGTCGCCGGCGCGTTGGCGAATGCTTGTGGCGTCCACCAGGGTCGCCACGGCATCCAGGCGCACTCCCGGCCAACCTTGACCGTAATACGCAATTTTCGCCGGGTCGGCGACGCCGCTGGCTTCGATGACGATATTGTCCGGCTGCAGCGCGATGACCTTATCCAACGCCTCCCCCAACGCGTCCGCGATAGAGCAGCAGACGCACCCGTTGGACAAGGCGATGGTGTCTCCGTCGTGGCGGGCGATCAGGTCGCGGTCAATGTTAACGGCGCCGAAGTCATTGACCAACACCGCCAACCGCCGTCCGTGACCAGTCGATAGAAGATTGTTGATGAGCGTGGTTTTACCGGCTCCCAGATATCCGCCGATGATGGTTACCGGTATCACGGCCTATCCGCCGAGCGGAAAAATCTGGCCTTCAAAAACCGTTCCCCAAATAGGGATGTCCTTCAGATCGGCCACGGGGATTTCATAGGGATCTTGCTCCAACACCGTAAAATCGGCTTTCTTTCCGGCTCGAATGCTGCCGATTTCATCTTCCATAGCCAGAATATAGGCGGCCTCTATCGTAATCGCCCGCAAGGCATCATCCAGGGTTAGCCGCTCTTGGGGACACAATACGCCGCCGTTCTCACTGAACCGGTTGGCGGCGATCCAAGCGCTGTTTAGCGGCTGAGCCGGGGCCATGGTAAAATCGGAGTGCAGGGTCGTCGGAATGTTATTGCGGATCAATGAGGCCCCCCGCGCCATTTGCGACGCCCGCTCGAAACCCACTAAATTCTGCCAATAGGCGTACCCGAGTTCGAAGATGTAATTCGGATTAACTGACGCCAACGCGCCCAAGTCCGCCATGCGACGCACTTGCTCCAATGTCGAGAGACCAAAATGTTCGATGGTGAAACGGTGATTGAAACGAGGCCTTTCCCATTGCAGCTTCTCCAGCGTATCCAGCGCCAAATCGACACCGAGTTCCGCCGAACAATGAACGTGGATCTGGAAGCCCTCATTCCAGAAAAGACGTGCCACCTTTTCGAAAATTTCCGGTGCCATCATCCATTCGCCGTGGCCGCGGTCGATTCTGCCGGGTTCGCCGAACTGACTGAGTCCGGAAAACAATCCACCGTCCGCAAACATTTTAACGTGGTTGCCGAATTTTAAACGGTGCGTATTGCGCGCCCGGTAAGACCAGATTTCATCAATTCGTTCGGGACCGATATTGCCGCCCGTCATGCTGCTGGCAAACGGCGTGAGCGCCACCCGAAAGGGCGTGTCGTCGCGTTCCAGCGACACAACTTGCTGCGCCCACTCCATTTCAAAGTCAAAAATGCCGATCGCCATATCGCCGATAGTCGTGTGGCCGCCGTGATGGACGCAACGACGCAGCCTTTCCATGCCGTCCGTGAAACGATCAGGTGCGAGCAAGTAAGGATTAATGGACCGGAAGGCCAACGCCAAACCGGTCTCGAAAAACTTTCCCTTCTCGGCGTCGATTTGCGGATGCCGCTCCATATCTGCGCGCTCCAAGCCCATCCAGCGCAACGCCGCGTCATTGACAAACAGCGAATGGAACCCCCGATGCCAAACGATAATCGGCCGCGACGAGGAGACGCCGTTGATCGTTTCTCGGTCGATGTCGCCATGCCAAATCGGGTGATGGCCCCATGTAAACAGGGGTTCATCGGGGTCTGAAATAGCGCTTTCGATTTCGACCAGTCGATCCAGGTAGGTATTCTGCCCGCGCACCGCAGCGACGTTTTGCCAGGGCAAACGCCAATCCATGGCGGTTATAAAATCCATCTGCAATAACAGCGCGGCCATGCAGGGATGTAAGTGCGGGTCGATAAAGCCCGGCATCAAAATATGATTTCGAAACCGGTCATCGAACCGATGGGGGTGAGCATCAAGCCAGGGCCACAAGCTTTCGGGATCACCAACCTCAATGATCCGGTCGCCACAGACCGCGACCGCACGAGCCACGGGAAACGACGGGTTCATCGTATGAATCGCTCGGGCTGTGTAGACGATAATTTCTTGCATGACGGGTTCTATTTTTCGTTCGTTATGAAAAGTAACGCGTTCAATGACGAAAGGTATAGGCGAATGGGGCACGCCCCGCCTGATCCAGCAGGCGGTGTTCGACGGTCAACGCCTCGGGCGCGAGTTCGAAAGCGCCGATCCCGCAACCCTTCATCCGCGAGCGGCATATCTGGGGCCAGGAGAGCATGCCCGAGCGCGCAGGTTGATCGTAGAGTGTTTTTCCAATCGGAAAGCATCGGGAAACGCGACAGGCCGCGACTGCGGCCCGCCGGGAGCCCGGCGGGAGGCTTGCGTGCCGCTTGAACGCAAGATCAATCGGGTGAGCCCGATTGATCGAATAACTCTCTAGCCGAGACTCTCCAGCAACACATGGCGCATCACCTTGCCGGCGGCGTTGAAGGGCAGGGCGTCGCGAAACACCACACGCTCGGGTGATTTGTAGCTGGCCAGGTGTTGGCGACAGAATTCGATGATGGCTTTTTCGTCGCGCTCCGGTCCCGCCGGCACGACGACCGCGGCGACAATTTCGCCCCACGTCTCGTCGGGAATTCCGAGGATCACGCCGTCGCGCACGCCGGGTGCGGCCAGCAGTACCGTCTCGACTTCCGCCGGATACACGTTCTCCCCGCCGCGAATGATCATGTGCGACTTGCGCCCCGCGAGATAGACGTAGCCATCCTCGTCCTGCCAACCCAGGTCGCTGGTGAAGACCCGGCCGTCCCGCAGGGTTTTCTCTGTCTCCTCCTCGCGACCCCAGTAGCCGGTCATCGCCGTGCCGCCGCGCGTGACGATCTCGCCCGTCTCGCCGCGGGGTACGGGCTCGCCGTCCTCGCCGCAGATCGTCAACTAGACACCCATGCAAGCACGCCCGATCGAGGAGAGTCGCTCGCTGTGGTCTTCGAGCGCGCGTCTGTGATCTTCGGGCGTCAGCACGGTCTGGGGAAGGTCTTCGGTCTGGCCCAGGAATTGAACGAGCTCGCCGTTGTAGTTAGCCATAACCCGTTTCAGGAGCGGCGCACCGATTGGCGCGCCAGCATACATGATCGTCCGGATCGAGGCGAAATCCGAGGCCTCGAATTCTGGCCGGTCGAGGATCATGCCGAACATGGTCGGCACCATAAACATGAAAGTGACGGCGTGGCGCTTGATCGCACCAAGTGTCGCTTCAAGCTCGAACTGCGGCAAAATCACCTGGGTCGCCCCTCGCATCACGGCCATCAGGTTCAACACCAGGCATGAGATGTGAAACATCGGCGTCGCGAAATGCATCACGTCGTCCGGGTGCAGGCGCAGGTCCGAAAGCAATTTGAGCGCCCGCATGTGGACGCATTTCTGGTCGATCGCGACGCCCTTCGGCTGGCCGGTGGTCCCGCTCGTGTAGCAAATCACGAACGGTGTATCTCCCGCCAGGTCCGCAAATTTCGGGATCTCGCTGGCGTCCGGTTGCGGCGCGCCGTTCAGACCCAACGTCAAAATCGATCCGATCGGGCGCCAGCCCAGATCGAGATCCCGCCCCAGCTTTTCCGCCTCCGTCTCGTAGCGGCTGTTGGCCAGCAACAGCCGGACGCCCGAATCTTCCAGTTGATAACGAAGTTCGGGTTCGCGCTGGCGATAGTTCAGCGGCACGGCGATGGCACCCATCGTGCCCAGCGCACAGATGGTTTCCAGGAAATTCAGGCTGTTCATATCGAGGATGCCGACCCGGTTCCCGGGTCCGACACCCATAGCGGTAAACGTCTCGGCGATTGCCGCGACCTCGACGGCGAACTGGCGGAAGGTGACGGTCCGCTCCGGCGCAATGACGCACGCTTTGTCGCCGAAGCCGGCGGCGCCCGCGCGCACCAGCGCGGGAATGCTGAGATCGGCAAGTGGAAGCATGGGCCTCGACGTTCGTCACGGGCACATCGTCGATGTCGCAATTAGAGAATAGCTTAGAAACCGTCCCGCTCCAGCCGTTCGACGAACTCCGCGTTGAGCGCGTTGGGCGTCGTATTCGTCGTAACGAACGCCTCGGTGCCCATGTCGATGGCCGCCTCGAAGCCCATGATCTGGTAACGCTTCGTTAACCGAGCCGTTTCTAGGATGCTTCCACTTCTCATTGCTACGGCAAGCGGCGGTTTTGTTCGCCGCGTGGGAGTTGGGCGAGACGTTAGGGGATGGATCGGGACGCGCTTAACAAGCCGACCGGTTTTTCCGTCTCCTTGCGACATCGCCGCGGGTTAATGGCTGGGGACGCCATCGGTTGACTGTTCAAACCATCACTTCGTCGCACTCAATCCGTCCGGACTCCTCGAACGAGGAAGGCCGGATGATCCTCGATTCCATGCTGGATAACCTGCCCGGAGCGGTCTTTCGAAGTTCGGCGGACAACCACTGGGTACTCAGATTCATCAGCAGTGGCATCGAAGACATAACCGGATACCCCGACCATCGCTTTACAGGAAAAGGCGGGCTCACCCTGGCCGGCATCACTCACACGGACGATGTGGACCGGGTTCAGGGAGAGGTCGACGAGGCGGTATCGAACGACCGCCCCTATTATATCGAATACCGGGTCAATCACGCCCAAGGCCTCACCAAATGGGTGGCGGAGCAAGGCCGCGCCGTTCGCGGTGCCACGGGTGAATACCTGTTCATCGACGGCACTATTATTGACGTAACTGAACGGCGTCAGGCCGAGGCCGCCAGGCAGGAGAGCGAAACTCTTTTTCGGAGTTTGGTAACGAACATTCCAGGGGCGTTCTATCGCGCCGATCTCGGTACCGGCACCGTGGCCTTAATGAGCGACGCGATTGAAGGGATTACCGGTGAACCAGCGTCATTTTTTGAAGGCACGGAAATTCAGGTCGGCTGGCCGTTCGTTTTTCCCGAAGATGCGTCCCGGATCGAGGAGGCGGTAGGCAAGAGCCTCGAAGACCGCCAGCCCTATGCCGTCGAATTTCGCATCCAGCATACCGACGGTTCGACCCGCTGGTTGTCTGAGTACGGCCGTCCGGTCGCCGATCCTGTGACCGAAACGCTGGTCTGGCTCGATGGATTCGTATTCGACATTACCGATCAAAAAGCCGCTGAAGCAAAGCTTGGCGAAAGCGAACGTCGCTTCAGAACCATCGTCGAAAATCTTCCCGGTGCGGTCTATCAGACCGACGACCAGGAAAATTCGGCGATGGACTACTTGAGCGGCGGCATTGAAGAGTTCTTGGGATTCAAACCTGAAGAGCTCGTCGGCAATCCCGACCGGACGTATGAAATGCAGATTCATCCCGACGAGGTCGAACTCGTTGTCTCGAACGTAAGCCAGCTTTTCGAAAACGGCGAGCCGTTGAACCTGGAATACCGCGTTCTGCACAAGGACGGGTCAATCCGTTGGGTGCATGAGCGCGGCCAAAATTACCAACGCGTCGACGACGATGGACGGCAACTTTGCGGTGTGCTGACGGATATTACCGCGAAGAAACAAGCCGAACATGCCCTCGAATCCAACCGAGCCCGGCTTGCTGAACAAACCTTGGAGTTGGAGCGAAGCAACGCGGAATTGGACAGTTTCGCCGACATCGCGTCTCACGACCTCAAAGAGCCGTTGCGGGGCATCACGAACTATTCCAGCTTCCTGATCGAAGATTATGAAGATTTGCTCGACGAAAACGGCAAGGCGAAGCTTCATACCCTCGCCCGGCTTTCCGGACGCATGGAATCGCTTCTTAACGCCTTACTTGCCTACTCGCGTCTCGGGCGGGAAGAACTGGTATTGGAGAGCGTCTCGTTGGACGACGTGATCGCGGATATCCGGGAGAACCTTACTGCGCGTCTCGATGAGCAGGCCGCCGAAATCAGGGTCGACGGCCCGCTGCCTGTTTTGACGGCGAGTCGCGAGCGGATCACAGAGGTGTTTCAGAACCTCGTCAGCAACGGCATCAAGTACAACGATAGTCCGCAAAAGATCGTCGAGGTCGGGATCGCGGCCGAACGCCCGCAATCGAGCCCACCCGGTCTGCCAGCCGAGGCAATCGTTTGTTACGTTCGCGACAACGGCATCGGCATCCCGGAAAAATATCGCGACTCCGTCTTCGCAATTTTCAAGCGATTGCACGGGCGCGACGAGTATGGCGGTGGAACCGGCGCCGGCCTGACGATTGTTAAAAAAATTGTCGAGCAATCCGGCGGACGAATTTGGCTGGACTCGGTCGAGGGAGAAGGAACCACGTTCTACCTCGCTTTGGTTCCACACACAGTAGATGAGCGAGCGGAGCACAATCAGGATGGATAATATGCACAGTACGATTCTTATCGTCGAGGACAGCCCGGAAGATTTCGAGGCGACAACCCGGGCCTTCAAGAAAGCCGGCCCTATGCCCGACATCCAGCATTGCTGGACCGGCGTTCAGGCGCTCGACTACCTCTATCGCCGCGGCTCCTACGAAGACCCCGAGTCGTCGCCAAGGCCGGCGATCGTTCTTCTCGATCTCAACCTGCCCGGCATCGATGGTCGTGAAGTGCTCGAAACGGTCAAGCACGACCAATCCCTGAAATCCATTCCCATCGTCGTCTTTTCCAGCTCGTTGTCGGACGACGATATCGAAGGCTGTTACCGCCGTGGCGCCAACTCCTATGTCGGCAAGCCGATCGATACAAACAAATTCGTGGGCGCGATTGCAGCGGTTAGGGAGTTATGGCTGGGGCTCGCGGCCCTGCCCGGTTCCGGGCTGCCCAACTAGGGTGAGTCCACCACGTCTTTGAGCCCAATCCGAAAAGGATACGGACCATGACGACGATACGAGAGGCGCAAACGATCCTGCTGGTCGACGACAACGACGAGGACAGGCATTCGACGGTCCGGGCGATCCGCAAGGCAGGCCTTGCGAATAATATAGAGCTTTGCGAAAGCGGCGACATAGCACTGGATTATCTCTATCGGCAGAATGGTTTCGCCGATCCTGCCAGCTCACCGCGGCCGGGAATGATCCTGCTCGATCTCGAAATGCCCGGCCTCGACGGCCGCGAAGTGCTGACCCGGATCAAGGAAGACGAGGGGTTGAAGAATATCCCCGTCATTGTACTGACCAGCTCAATCGCCGTCCCGGATATCGAAAACTGCTATGCCGGCGGCGCCAACAGCTATCTGCAGAAGCCCATCAGTTTCCCCGGATTGATCGAAGCCATACAGAAGCTGGCCGATTTCTGGTTCGAGATTGTCGTGCTGCCGAAAGAAGGAGCCGCGTGATGCAACAGCTAAGCCCAGCCATCCACCTGCTGGTGGTTGAGGACAGTCCGGAAGATCTCGAAACCTACGAACGCTTCCTCGCGGCCGACAGCCTGCACGACTTTGCGATCACCGCGTCGGCAACCGGCGGCGCGGGCCTGAGCCAGTTTGCGGAAAAGGACTACGACTGCGTGCTTCTCGATTACAACCTTCCCGACATGGACGGACTCGAAGTCCTGACGGCGCTGACGGACCCATTGGGACGTCTGCCCGCACCGGTGGTCATGCTGACCGGAAATGGTGATGAGAAAATAGCGGTCCAGGCCATGAAGCGAGGCGTGCAGGATTACTTGCCCAAAGATCAAGTCACCGGCAAGAGCCTCAAAGACGCGATCCTGGATGCGGTCGAGCAATTCTCGTTCAGGCAGGAAACGGAGAAGAAGCGGCACAAGCTTGAGGCCATGGCGCTGCACGATTCGGTGACCGGTCTGGGCAATCGTCATCTCTTTGAAAATCGAATCGAACATTCGATCAGCGTGGCCCGGCGAAATCGGCAAAAGCTGTCCCTTGCGTTACTCGATCTAAACCGCTTCAAGCAAATTAACGACACGTTCGGCCATCATGTCGGCGATGCCGCGCTCCGGGTCGTCGGCAAGCGATTGCAGGCGACGCTGCGCGACGCGGACACGATCGCCCGGATCGGGGGCGACGAGTTTGTTGTCCTGTCCGAATCCAGTGTCAACGAGGATGGCGCCGAACGCATGGCCTGGAAGATCGTCGATTGCCTGGCCGAGCCGATCACGATCCCGGAAGGGGAGCTGGAAGTCTCCTGCAGCGTGGGTCTGGCATTTTTCCCGGTCCACGGCGACAACCTCGGCGCTCTGCTCAGCAGCGCCGACGCCGCGATGTACGAGGCCAAGGCAAAGGGCGGGGGCTATTCCCTTTTCGAAATCGGCGTCACCAAGCGGTTGAAAAAGTTGTCTGCAGTCGTCTGATCGAGGCGTCCGCATTCGGCAAGGAGCTCTGCGATTCGCCCTTCGCTTCTGGAGGCGACCGGCTGATCGCCACACGCCAAACACCAAGCATGGTTTGATCTGACGAGCGGTACCAACCGTGAGGCAGGCCATGACCGCTTTGGGTCATGAGCGGCACTCGGCGGCGGGATCTCCGAACGCGTACATAGAGTTCGTAAACGGATCCCCGGGTCATGATGGCACGTCCTGGCCGTTCGTCCGTCAGCCCGAATACCGGCTCTGTACCCATTTGACGGCGTCCGCGAAACCGTCCCGCTCCAGCCGCTCGACGAACTCCGTCTTGAGCGCGTTGGGCGTCGTATTCGTCGCCACGAACGCCTCGGTGCCCATGTCGATGGCCGCCTCGAAGCCCATGATCTCGTAGCTGCGATTGACCGCGGCCTTGTTGAGATGCCAGTTCTCCACCGCAAACCCGCACAGCTTGCTGGCCAGGCTGCGAACCGCGCTCTCGAGGTCGCCCTCGGCCACGAGGTCGGTGAGGAGGCCGAAGCGGAGCGCCTTCTCGGCGTCGATGATCTCGCCCGTCAGCAGAAGGTCCTTGGCATGGCGCATGCCCATGACCCAGGGGCTGATCAGAAAGGGCGGGGCATCGGAAAACCGAATTTCCGGCTCGCCGAATTTCGCGTCCTGGCTGGCCAGGACGAAGTCGCAGGCCATCGCCAGCTCGAACGCGCCGCCGAGGCAATAGCCCTGCACCGCCGCGATAACCGGCTTGCGCAAGCGCCACACCGTCCAGCAGGTTTCGTTGCCGACGGCGACGTAATCGCGCCAGTCGTCGGGCGCATCGCCGCCCAGTTCCGCCATCGCCGCCGTCAGGTCGTAGCCCGCCGAAAAATTCCCCTCCGCGCCCTGCAGCACCACGACCCGTATCGCCGGGTCCGATTCCGCATCGTGCAGCGCGGCGGTGACCTCCCGCCACTGCGCAAGGTTGAAGGCGTTGTAGGTCTTGGGCCGGTTCAACGTGATCCAGGCAAGCGGCCCGTCGCGCTCAATCTCGATTTCGTCAAACGTCTGTACCATCGCGGATTTTCCTGGGGTAATAACCACCTGAGGCATTATTATACAGCCTTGCGAAGCGTCCATCATCGCCTGGGCTCGCGCCCGGGATAAAGAAAGCATCCGCTATGGCACGGGATCCGAAATACGACGTTCTCTTCGAGCCCATCGACATCGGCCCCAAGACGCTCAAGAACCGTTTCTACCAGGTGCCCCACTGCAACGGCGCGGGCTCCCGGCTGCCGGGCAGCCAGGCGGCGTTTCGCGGCATGAAGGCCGAGGGCGGCTGGGCCGCGGTCTGCACCGAGGCCTGCGGCATCAATCCCGAGGCCGATTTCGAGCCCTTCACCCTTGCCAGCCTGTGGGACGAGGAAGACGTCGCGAATCTGCGCCATATGTGCGACGCGGCCCACAAATGGGACGCGCTGGCCGGTGTCGAGTTGTGGCACTCGGGCGCGATCTCGTCCGCCATGGACAGCCGCGCCGTGCCCCGCGGGCCGACCCAGTTCATGACCGCCTGGACGCCCAACCGGGCCGGCCATGAAGCGGACGCCGACGATATCGAGGATCTGCTGAACGACTATATCGAGGCGGCGAAGCGGGCGCTGGATGCGGGTTTCGACATCGTCTATTGCTACGGCTCGCACTCGGTGCTGCCCTTCCAGTTCCTCTCGCCCCACTACAACAAGCGCTCCGACAAGTACGGCGGCTCGTTCGAGAACCGCGCGCGCTTCTGGCTCGAATTGATCGGGCGCACCCGCGAGGCCATCGAGGGCCAGGCGGCGCTCGCCGTGCGCATGTCGGTCGACCAGTTGATCGGCCCGGGCGGCGTCGAGGCGGGCGGCGACGGCATGGGCTTCATTGAGCTCGCCACTCGCGAAGGCCTCGTCGATATGTGGGACATCAACATATGCGACCAGTTCGAGTGGGGCGAGGATGCGGGCCCGTCACGCCACCAGAAGGCAAACCACCAGGCGCCGTTCACCCGCGACGTCAAGAAGGTGGCCAACGTGCCCGTGCTCAATGTCGGCCGTCTCACCAGCCCCGACGACATGGTCGCGGTCGTCAATTCAGGCCAGGCCGACATCATCGGCGCGGCGCGGCCCTCGATCGCCGATCCCTTCCTGCCGAAGAAGATCGAGGAAGGGCGGAACGAAGACATCCGCGAATGCATCGGGTGCAACGTCTGTATCTCCCGCTGGGAGGCGGGCGCCCGCTTGATCTGCACCCAGAACGCCACCGCGATGGAGGAATACCGCCGCTCCTGGCATCCCGAGAAGTTCGACAAGCCAGCCGATCCCGGCAACGTTCTCGTGGTCGGCGCCGGCCCGTCGGGCCTGGAGTGCGCGCGGGTACTGGGCGAGCGGGGCTACGACGTCCACCTGGTCGAGGCCGAGGGCGAGGTCGGCGGCCACGTCCGCGACGTCGTCCGCTATCCGGGCCTCGCCGAATGGGGCCGGGTCGTTACCTGGCGCCAGACCCAGATCGACAAGCTCAAGAACGTCGAAATTCACACCAGATCCCGGCTCGACGCCAACGGCGTGCTGGGCTACGGCGCCGACGCGGTTGTGTTGGCCACCGGCTCGACCTGGTCGGGCGAGGGCTATAACGCCACCGACATGGGCATGATCCCCGGGGTCGATGCCGCCAAGGCGCAATACGCCATGCCCGAGCAGATCATGGCGGGCAAGGAGACCGGCGATCGCGTCCTCGTGCTCGATGCCGACGGCTACTTCACGGGCGTCGCCATGGCCGAGATGATGGCGGACCAGGGCAAGCAGGTCTCGGTCGTCACCAGCCTCGGCGGGGTCGCCGCGCTCACCGAGCAGACCCTCGAAGGGCCCAACATCCACCGCATGCTCCACGAGAAGAACATCGCGTGTTACGCGGGCATGTGGGTCGAGGAGATCGAGGAGGGCAACCGCCTCAAGGTCAGGATCTACGACTTCATGCGAGACGGCTCCGTGCGCACCACCGACCCGGTTGCAGGCGAGCCGATCCGCGCCCAGGGCAGGGCGACCACCGACCTCGAGGTCGACAGTGTGGTCCTCGTCACTGCGCGCATGGCGAACGACGGCCTTTATAAGAGCCTGCGCGCGCGCAAAAAGGACTGGGCGGCCAACGGCATCCGCGGCGTCTACCAGGCGGGCGATTGCTACGCGCCGCGCATGCTGGGCGACGCGATCTACGAGGGCCACCGCATCGCACGCGAGTTCGAAAGCCCCAATCCCCAGCGCCCGCTGCCCTACAAGCGCGAGCGGATCCTCTGGAAGCAAGCGCCCGACGGAGCCTACTAAGCCGCGATCGAGGCCGGACGATAGGTTGAATTGAGGTACTGCCGTAAGTGAGTTTCGAGCCGCGCAATCGGGTAGATTACGCGGAGGCTGCAAGTGCGGCCCGCCGCTTATGCGGCGCCCTTGCGGAGGCGTGGACCGTCAGGGCCACTGCCGTGAGAAAAAAGGAGTTGGACCGATGGAGATGAAGACCTATTTGCGCGACCAGATCGACTGGGAACGGCCGTTCCCCGCCGAGGAGTATGCCGAGCGCCGGGCCAAGGTGCGTGCCGCGATGGCCGAGGCGGGGCTCGACGGGCTGTTCGTGGTCCGCCGCGCCGACCTTAAATACCTCGTCGACTACGACCAGATCTGGGATCCGCCCCGGGCGGCGACGGGTCTGCTCATGCGGACGGATACCGACGACACGCTGTTCTTCGACACCTCGGTGCACACCACCCTCATCTCGCTCCTGCCCGAGATCACGGACGCGGTGATCTTCGGCGCCTCCGAGCTCGGCAGTCCCTCCGACCTCGACACCATTGCCGACACGCTCGGCGCGCGCGGTCTCGCAAAGGGCACCATCGGCCTCCAGCCCTGGGGCTACGGCATGCATGTTACGGTGGTCAAGGCGCTGGGCGAGAAGCTGAAGGCCAAGGGGGCGGCCATCGCCGACGCCTCGCTCCTGATCGAGGAAATTCGCGTCGTCAAGTCGCCCCGCGAGCTCGCGGTCTTGCGCCAGGGCTTTGAAATCATGGACAACGCCCTCGAAGTGACGCGCAAGGCGATGCGTCCCGGCATGATGGAAACCCAGATCGAGGGCGTGCTCACCGCCAGCCTGATGGACCAGGGCTGCAGCTACCCCGCGATCAACACCATGCTGGGTTCGGGCGTGCGTTCGGGCACCCACCATTCGCCGGCCACCCACCGCAAGGTAAAGCAAGGCGACCTGGTCCATTTCGACGTCTGCGCCTCGCTCCACCGCTATCACGCCAACATTTGCCGCACCCTCTCGGTGGGCAAGGCGGACGAGCGCTGGCTCGCGCTGATGGAGAGATCGGCGGGCTGCGTCGACCGCATCTTGGGCGAGATCAAGCTGGGCGATCCGCTCACCCGCGTCGACGAGGTCGGCAACGCCTATATCGACGAGGTCGGCTTGCGCGACAAGGCCTGGTGGATCGGCGGCTATTCCTTCGGAATTTCGTTCATTCCCGACTGGACCGGCGCTCATTGGCTGCACTGGAACGAGGAGACGTTCGGCCCCACCGGCGCGAAGCGCATCGTCGAGCCCGGCATCGTCTTCAATTTCGAAAACCAGTTCGACGTTTGGGAAGACTGGCCTGGCGGCACGGGCTGCGCCTGGATCGAGAGCTTCATGGTCACCGAAAACGGCCTCGAGCTGATGTCCAAGCTGCCCCGCACCATCGTCTCGACCGACGACTGAGGTCGCGGGCAAAATAGCTGTAAGTAGGTTCGGAGCCGCGTAATCAGGTAGATTACGCGGAGCCCGCGACCGCGGGCCGCCGCTTATGCGGCGCCCCCGCGGAGGCGTCGACCGACAGGTCGACTGCCGTGAGCGATACGACTCGCCTCACGCGGCCTTGGCTTCATCCTCAGCAGGCTCGGGCGCCGGCGGCGGGGCTTCAAGCAGCTTCTTGAGCCGTTTGAGCTGGCCGCCGTCGGTCGATTTGATCATGAAGATCAGCATTGGCTGCATGACGGTCCAGAAAAAACCCTTGCCCTCGCAGGTCGCATCCAGGGTGACTTGCGTCTTGCCCTCTTCGCCCATCTCGCAGCTGTAGTCGTAGACCGCCGATACGCCGCCGCTCTTCGAGGCCAGTGCGATGCGCCGCCCGGCCTCCCATTCGGCTATGGTCACCGTGCGTCCGTGGCGGCCGCGTTTGCTCGATGTGGCGCGGAAGCTGGCGCCTTTCGCGGTCCCGCCCTCGGAAGTTTTTTCCACCGCGGCAACCGTCTTCATCCATTCCGGCGCGCGGGTCGGATCGCTCAAGACCGCCCACACCGCTTCCGTAGGCGCGTCGATGGTTTCGGTGACGGAAAATCGGCCCATGAGTGCTCCTTGCGAGGTTGGTCGATCCGTTTGCGCGTAATTCGGAGAAAACGGTTGCTCCGGATTTCGCAAGCCCGCAAGTGCGGGCCGGCGCTTGTACGCCGGGAGCCTGAGTGGCGCCTGAACGCCGTTTTGCCTCAGGCGAAATGGAAACAAGCCCAAAAATTGTAGGCAAGTTGGGGCGCTTGTCGAGCCTTGCACGAAATTTCCCCGCCCGCCACGCGGGGGGTGTGCGCGTCGCGTGGCCGTATTACACTGTGAGCAAGGCCTAGCGCATAACCGGCCCGGGAGAAGCACCATGGCGGAATATCCGTTCGACGGCGGCGTCCTTTACTACGAGGGGCAGGGAAAGGGCGATCCGATTCTCTTTCTCCACGGCATCGCCATGAGTTCGCGCTTTTTCGCGCGCCAGATCGACTGGTTCGGACGCCACGACTACCACGCGCTCGCCGTCGATCTGCGCGGCCACGGGCGATCGAGCAAGGCCATGCGCGGGCACACCATCCCGACCTACGCGCAGGACCTCCACGCCTTCATTGAAGACAAGGGGCTGGACAATATCACCCTCGTCGGCTGGTCCATGGGCGCCTTCGTGATGTGGGATTACATGCGCCAATTCGGCACCGACGCTCTCAAGGCGTCCGTCGTGGTCGACGAGGCGGCAAGCGACTACAAATGGTCCGGCTACGATCACGGCTTCGCCGAATCCGTGCGGGATGTCGCGGCCTTCGTGAACTCGATCCAGACCGACTGGCACGGCTTCATCCGCGAATTTTCCGTCGACATGTTCGCGAAGCACCCCTCGGAGGAAGACTCCCGCTGGATGTTCGACGAAATCTCGCGCGTGCCCCCGGTGATCGCCAGCACCATTCTGACCGACGAGATTTTCCGCGATTACCGCGACTTCCTCACCACGCTCAAGCTCCCCACGCTCATCTGCGGCGGCCGCGCGCCCTGCCTCGCGATCACGGTCGAAGCGCTGGAAGACGTCCGTGAGCGCATCAGGGGCTCGAAGCTGGTCATCTTCGAGAACAGCGGCCATTGCCCCTTCCTCGAAGAGACCGAGCAGTTCAACAAGACGGTCGACGACTTCCTCGAAGGCCTCGACTGACATGGCGCCCGCGCGAGACCGTGCGGTTTGTCTTTTCTTTGCCTGCTACTGCGGGCGGCCGCTTATGCGCCGAGAGCCGGCGCGGCGCTGGCGCAGAAACGATTATCAGGCCGCACGTGCGGCCCGCCGGTTACCCGGTGCGCCCGCGCAGGCGCGGACCCTCGGGGCCGTTGCCGTGAGCGACTAGAATGCCCGCCAAGCGTCTCGTCGCCGCCGATGTTTCCCTGCCCCGCTTCAACCCCGGCACGGCCACCGAGGGCGAGCTGTTCGATCTGTCCAGCCACCGGCGCGCCCGCGAGGCGCTCGAGTTCGGCCTCTCCATAAGCGATCCGCGCTTCAACGTCTTCGTTCTGGGCATCGAGCGCAGCGGCCGCATGACCGCGACCCTGGAATTCCTGAAGAGTGCCACCGCGGATACGCCCGCGCCCGACGACTGGCTCTATCTCAACAATTTTCAACGCCCCTCCGAACCCCGCCCGGTCCGTGTGCCGGCGGGAACCGGGCGCGAGTTCCGCGGCCGCATGACCACCGCCTTGCGCCGCCTGCGCGAGGTGCTGGCCGAGGTTCTGGGCGGCGAGGACGTCCGCAAGCAGCTCGAGAGCGAGCAGGCCCGCGCCCGCGCGGCGGTCGAGCAGACGACGAACGCCTTGCGCGCGGAAGCGAAAACCCACGGCTTCGATCTCGTGCCGACCGACGAGGGCCCCGCGCTCGCGGTGCTGGACGACGACGGCAAGCCGCTTAGCCCCGACGCCATGTCGCCCGAGCAACGCGCCGCCGTCGACGCCCACGGGCCCGCGCTGATCGAGAAGCTCCACGCGCTGGTCCGGGAATCGGCCGCTGCGGGCGCGGTGCTCCAGGAGCACAGCGAGGCGATCGGCCGGGTCGCGGTGGACGCCGCCGTCGCCCCGGTGATCGACGCCCTCGACGAAACGTTCGGCAAGTTTCCCGAGCTGAGCCGTTGGCTGATCGAGTTCCGCGCCGACGCGATCGAAAATTTCCGCGGCTTTCTCGCGCCCGAGGGCGAGGGCGGCCTGCCCCCCGGGCTTCAGCCCGCCACCCGCTACGGCGTCAACCTGCTGGTCGATAACGCCGACACGCCCTGCGCCCCGGTGGTGATCGAGCCCAACGTGAGTTACGAAAACCTGTTCGGCTGGCTTGAATACCGCCAGGGTGAGAAGAGCTTCGAGACCGACTTCACCCTGGTCCGTCCCGGCGCGTTGCACCGGGCGAACGGCGGCATCCTCGTCCTGCGTGCGGATTCCGTGGCCGAGCGCGCCGGTGTCTGGCGCTTCCTCAAGGAAGCGCTCCGCGACGGCGAGATCCGCATCGAAGAGCCCCACCGCACCAACGGCCTGCCCGTGGCCGGCGCGCCCAAGCCGCGCCCCGTGCCGCTCTCGGTCAAGGTCGTCTTCGTCGCCTCGCCCCACTGGTTTTACACCTTCTATTCCGCCGATCCCGAGTTCGAGAGCTACTTCAAGATCAAGGCCGACATCGACCCGGACATGGAGGCGAGCGAGGCCAACCGCCACGGCTACGCCGCTCTCATCCGGCGCATGGCGCGCGGCCATGACGATGCCGCCATCGACGACGACGCGGTGGCCTACCTGCTCGGCCTCGCGTCGCGCTGGGCGGGCGAGCGGTCGAAGCTCTCGGCCCAGATCGAGCGCATCGAGGACATGGTGACCGAGGCCCACCGCCTTGCGGACAAGGGCGGTGCCATTTCGCGCGACCTCGTGGTCCGGGCGCTGGAGCGCCGGCGCAAGCGCAACGCCCGGCTCCATGAGCGCAACCAGGAGGCTATCGCCACGGGCCGGATCGCGATCGCCACGCGGGGCGAGGCGCGCGCCCAGGTCAACGCGCTCACGGTGATCGACATGGGCGATCACAGCTACGGCGGCCCCAGCCGCGTTACCGCGCGCGCCTCCGTCGGGCGTCACGGCGTCATCAACCTCGAGCGCGACGTGGCCTTAAGCGGCCCGATCCAGCAGAAGGGTGCGATGGTTCTCCATGGCTACCTCACTGGCCGTTTCGCGCGCCGCTTTCCGCTCTCGTTCGATTGCTCCATCACCTTCGAGCAGAACTATGGCGGCGTGGAGGGCGATTCCGCCTCGCTGGCCGAATTACTCGCGATCCTGTCCGACCTCTCGGGGCTGCCGCTGCGCCAGGATCTCGGCATCACCGGCTCGGTCAACCAGCACGGCCGGGCCCAGGCCATCGGCGGCGCCCATGTCAAGATCGAGGGGTTTTTTCGGACCTGCGAATCTACGGGCGGGCTCACGGGCGAGCAGGGCGTGGTGCTTCCCGCGGCCAACGAGGCCAACCTGATCTTGCGCGACGACATGGCCGAGGCAGTCGGGCAGGGCCGCTTCCACCTCTATTCCGTCGAGACCATCGACGAGGCGGTCGAGCTGTTCATGGGCCGCGCGGCGGGCGAGCCCGACGCAGAGGGCAACTTCGCGCCCGACACGGTCAACGGCCTCGTCGCCGCCCGGCTTGCCGAGTTCGATCGCATCCTCTCTGAGCGGATGCACGGGATTTAGAGCCCATGACCGGGGTTGAAATCCGGGCGGCCACGGCGGCGGACGGCGACACGGTCTGTCGGTTGGCCTTTTCGCTGCTGTGCGAGGTCGAGCCGGGCGAATATACCCTCGACATGCTGCGCCCGGCGACCGAACAGGTGCTTCGCCAAGCCGACGATGTCTTTCCCTTTCTGGCACTTCGGGAAGGCCGGCCGGTCGGCCTGATCGTGCTCAACCGGTGCACAGCGATCTTCGCGCTCGGCGAATTCGGCGAGATTACGGAGCTTTACGTCGAGCCCGTCCACCGCTCGGCGGACGTCGGCGCGGCGCTGATCGAAAAGGCCGTGGCGTTCGGTAAATCGAAGCGCTGGACCGTACTCGAAGTCAGCGCGCCGGAGCTGCCCAAGTGGCAGCGATCGGTGGATTTCTATCACCGCAACGGCTTCAAGGTATCCGGTCCCCGGCTCTACCTTGAGCTCTACGATGTCTGAGATCCCGCAGGGCCACGCCGATGCCTGACGCTAGAGCGGCTCCCGATGCGAACACCGGCCAGGGCGGCTTCGTCTCCCGCCTTTACGCCCTCGCCACCGGCGACGACGAGGCCCGGCTCTGCCGCGATATCCCGGAATCCCAGTGCCTGGAGCAGCCGCGCAACTTCCTCTGCTATACCGCTGCCTCGGCCTTAAGCAAGACCGGAGACGCGCTTGCCGACAGCAAAGTCGTGCTGCCCTGGGTGCTGGGCGCCGTCGGCGCACCGGTGTTCCTGATCGGCCTGCTCGTGCCGATCCGCGAATCCCTTGCCCTGCTGCCGCAAATCCTGGTCGGCGGCGTGGTCCGCCGCTATCCCGTGCGAAAACGGTTCTGGGCGGCGAGCAGCCTGGTTCAGGGCTTGTGCGTCATTCTCATGGCCGTAGTCGCGTTGGCCGGTCTGCAGGGGGCCGCCGCGGGCTGGGCCATCGTCGCCCTGCTGGTGGTCTTTTCGCTGGCGCGCGGGGTCGCCTCGGTCGCGGGCAAGGACACGCTGGGCAAGACCGTCTCCAAGGGCCACCGGGGGCGCGTCAGCGGCTACGCCGCCACGGGCTCGGGCGTCATCGCCGCCGCCATGGGCGTCTACCTCGTAGCCAGCCCCGAGGCCGCGCGCCCCGACTGGTTGCTCTACGCCATCCTCGCCGCCGCCGGCGTCTCCTGGTTTCTCGCCGCTGCCACCTTCACCGCCATCGACGAAGCGCCCGGCGCCACCGACGGCGGCCGGGGCCTTCGCGACCTGCTCGGCGTGCAAGTTGCCCTTCTGCTCAAAGACCCCGAATTGCAGAAATTCATCGTCGCCCGGTCGCTGATGGTCTCCACGGCCCTGGTCGGGCCCGTCTATGTCGCCCTTGCCCAGCGCGCGACCGGTCAGGCGCTCGACGGGCTCGGCTGGCTGATAATCGCGGCCGGGCTCGCCGGCGCGCTCAGCTCCTCGTTCTGGGGCATCTTTTCCGACCGCTCCAGCCGCTTGACCATGGCCCTGGCGGCGGCCATTGCGGGGCGGCTGGGCTTTGCCGTGCTGGCCGCGCTCAGCCTGTTCCCCACCCTTCAGAACCACATCGCGTTCTACGCCGCGATCCTGTTTGTGCTCGGCATCGCCCATGCGGGCGTGCGTATCGGGCGCAAGACCCACGTGGTCGACCTCGCCGGCCGCGACCGAAAGTCCGAATACGTCGCCCTGAGCAACACCGTCATCGGCGTCTTTCTGCTCGCGATCGGCGGGCTCAGCAGCATCCTGCTCGGCTTCGGCTTCGAAATTGCCATCGCCGCCCTCTCCGCCATGGCGCTCCTCGGTGCGGCGATGGCGGTCACCATGAAGCATGCGCAGGGGGATTGACGCGCCCGCAGGGCCGGGGTTGGCAGGCCCGTCGGGCTGCTTTGGTCGGCGGCGGGCGATATAAGACCGGGCGGCTGGGCCAAACAAACAATTGCGACGCGTCCGCGCAGCCGCGCACCGTCAGGTCCGCTGGCGTGAGCGACTAAGAAGGGGAGGCGCGATCTATCCCGCTGCCGCCGTCCGGTGGACGTACGGACGACAATCCCGCCTCTCACGCCTCATGGGCCCCGAGGCGGTCCCTCGGGGCCGCCACCGCCGCTCGCTATTAGGACCCCGCGAGAACTCGCTCCCAGCCGCTCACGACCTCGTCGTAGGTCACGAAATTGTCCATCGGCTCGAGGGGCCACATCCCCGTTATGCCCCCGGCGCGCCCGAAGAAGCCCGGGATATCGTCATAGGGGTAGAAGACGGCCTGCTCCGCCGAGAGCAGCGGCACCGCGTCGGCGACCACCATACCCTGTTGCGTGGCCTCCATCTGCTGGAAGGCCTGAGCCTCGGGCGAGAGGATGTGGTTCATAATCTGGTGGTTGAGCTCCCTGTGGGGGCAATCCTTGATCATGGCCCAGACGTCGACGAAGCTGAGCCCGCCTTCCTTGGGCATCGCCCACTTCAGCGGGGGCGCATCGGGTCCCGCCCACAGGGCGATCGCTTCGGAGCAAACCGCCAGGCTTGCCTCGTTCGCTCCGAGTATGCGCGCCACCTCGCCGTAGTCCGCGAAGGTGAGAACCTGCTGCTTGAACTCGATCAGGAGCTCGACGGCGTCGTTCAACTCATCCTTGGTGACGCGCGTTGGCGTCTTGCGCTCCGTGACAAGATTGAGGAACGGAACCATCAGGGCCCACATATCGTTCACCGCGACGATCTTCCCCTTGTACTCCGGCTCGAACAGCGCCCACCAGGAATCGAGATCGTCCGTGATGACATCGGTGTTCCACATGAGCAACAGCGAGCCCCAGGAGAACGGCACCGCGTAATGCACGCCGTCCACCATGCACAGGTCGAGATTCTTGAACTCGGGGAAGAGGCCCTGGTAATTCGGTATCTTCTCGATATCGATGGGCTCCGCGATGCCGGCTTTCGCGAACAGGTGGATCTGGTTCGCCTGCGGCGTCGTGAGGTCCATGTACCCCGCGCCACCTGATGTCGCTGAAGCGAAGATCTCCTCGGGCGATCCGATGTAGGTCGTCTCGAGGTGGATGTCGTTGGCGTCAAGGAAGCCACCGGCGTTCGGAACGAGGTCGTATCCGTTCCATCCCATGTAGTTGACGCCCGTGCCCGCCCGGGCTTTCCCGGCATGAAGCCCCATACCCGCGGCCGCGGCGGCGCCAAGGGCTCCTTTGCCGAAGTCTCGGCGTGTCACGGGCAAGCCTATCCTCATCGGAACAAGGCCCGTATCCGTCATCCCCAGGCCACTGCCGTATCCTTTGCCAACTTTACGCATTTCCCTTTACCCCTCTGTTTTATCCTGAGGCGCGAGGCGGTCCCTTCGATCCTGAGCAGGGCAGCAAATGCCCGTGACGATGAATTCCTTATCCACGGAACTCATCTCGGTGACGGGCCGCAGCGGCCTCAATGAATTGTCTCCCATAACTCGTCAACTGAACAACTTAGGTATTGATTAGGGTAGCAGCAAAAAAGGGGGGGGGGATGTCATGCCATCTACCCCGATCGCTCGCGCCGCCCCACCGCCCCCATCGCCAACAGCACGCCCACGGTGACCACCCCGATGCCTATCCATGCCGTCACACTCGGCACCTCGCTTAAAATCGGGATCGCCATGAGTGCGGCCAGCACCGGCACGATCGAGACGAACACCGCGGTCCGGTTAGGGCCGAGGCTGCGGATCGCGACATAAACCAGCGAGGTTCCCATCAGGTTGGGAATCAGCCCCTGAAAAGCCGCCTGCAGCAAAATCTCGTTCCACGGTGCTGACCCTAGGTTGCTCGGCAGGAAAGCCAGCCACACCGGCACGTAAAGAACCCCGCTCACCGTGCAGACGCAAAACAAAACCTGGCCCAGGGTCAGATTCCAGACCTTGACGATCATCATGTGGAGCGCGAACAGCAGCGCGCTGGCCAGCATCAGAAGATCGCCCACCCAGACCAGGCTTTGCCCCGCACCCCCTAGCGCTTCGAAGCCGATCAGCGCCGCCCCGCCGAGCAGCAGGACAACGCCGCCGCCGCGCGACAGCCCGATCCGCTCGCGAACCCACAGCCAGCCCACCAGGAGCGTAAAGACGGGCGTCAGCCCGTTCATGAACACCCCGAAATGCGCCGCCGGCGCGAACGTGAACGCGACGTAGCCGAGCAGGGCATAAGGCGGGCCCGTAACCCCGACGACGGAGGCGACGCGAAACGCCGTCAGGCCCCGCCACAGCTTTGAGCGGATCGTCCAGGGCAGGATGATCAGGCCCGCGATGCCGAAGCGCAACGCCGTGATGTCATAGATCGTCAGCGTGTGTTGAACCCCGTGGCGGGTCGCCACGATCCAGCTTGCCCACAGCAGGGCGACGCCCATGCCCGCGAGGGCCCCGATTATCAGCGTGCGATTCATGATCCGAGAAATAGCGCCTTTTTACAGCGATACAAAATCAACTGGAATCGCCGGAGGCCGCGACTGCGGCCCGCCGTTTATGCGGCGCACCCGCGTAGGCGCGGATCGTCAGGGTCCGCTGCCGTGAGCGATAACGGGCTCGGAAGTGTCGAGCCCAAGACCGCGACTGCGGCCCGCCGTTTATGCGGCGCACCCGCGTAGGCGCGGATCGTCAGGGTCCGCTGCCGTGAGCGATAACGGGCTCGGAAGTGTCGAGCCCAAGACCGCGACTGCGGCCCGCCGCTTATGCGGCGCACCCGCGTAGGCGCGGATCGTCAGGATCCGCTGCCGTGAGCGATAAACCATCCCGCGCTATTCGATTATCCCCAACCCGTCCGGAAAATCGCTCAGAAACGTCACCGACGTCTCCGAGAACTCCATCGTATTGATCGTCATTGAGCCGCCCGCGCCCTCGGCCAGGTAGACGTCGCTCTCCAGGTTTATCACCATGCCCGTATCCAGCGTCGCATCGCCTGGGTCGATCTCCGCATCGTAGGTAAACGGCCCGTCCCAGTCGGGCGGAATCGCAATACCGAGCTCGTAGCCGCCAACCCACCAGCGGTCCGCCCACAGCCCGTTGTCTTCGTAATAGCGCCGGGCATAGCCGGTCAGGTTCGCCACCCGCATGCCCGGCTCGAGGATATCGGGCAGCCCCGCGAACAGGCCCGAGCTTTTCTCGATTTGGGCGGCGACCTCGGGGTGCGGCTCCCCCATGGAGAACGTCCGCGCGATGTTGGAATGATAACGTCGGCAGACCCCGCAGATGTCGACCACCACGATCTCGCCCGATGCGATTTTCTTGTGCGAGGCCAGCGCGTGGGGCGCGGCACTTTTCCGGCCCGAGGCGACCGGCAGGTAAATCGCCGCCGGCTCGCCGCCCGCCTTCATCATGGCGTAGGTCATCTCGGCGTGAACGTCGAGTTCGCTCGCGCCCACCGCCAGCGCCGCGCGCGCCGCCGTCATGCCGATTTCGGCAAACCGCCCGGCCTCGCGCATGTAGGCGCGCTCCTGGGGCGATTTGATCCGGCGCACGTCGCGCAGGATATCGGTGGCGTCCACGACGCTCGCCCCGTGCGCTTTGAGCGCCGCCTCGAAGCGCTCCGAATGGCCCCGGTTGGGCCGGTAGCTGAACATTTCCAGTCCCACTTTGCCCGCCAGCCAGCCCTCCCCGGCAAGCTCGTCGGAGATGAAGTCGATCATGCTTTTCCCGTCGTCCCGGTAGATCCGGATGTCCGGCGAGACGGTGGTGTACTGAACCAGGACCTCCTCCATCTCGGTCTCGAAATGGATCGTCCTGCCGCTTTCTCGATGGATCGCGATGCCGCTCGCCGGCGGCCAGATCACCGGGCTCTGGGCCTGGTACCATTCGCAGAGGAAGCCGCTCACGTAATAGAGCCCCTCGGGCGCCGAAACGAAGAGCAGGTCGATGTTCCGGGCTTCCATCGCCGCCCGGATGTGCGCCAGCCGCTCGGCGAATTCCGCCTCGCTGAACGGCACGTCCCGCTCGGGGATGCAATGCCTCGTGATGTAGTCCCGGTTGCTCATTTCGGCTGTCATGAGCACTCTCCTTGTTGTCTCTTGTCGATCCGATGCGCTATTCGCGTCCCGCAAGCTCCGCAAGGCACGCAGCCAGGCCCTCCACATAACGGTCCACGTGCTCACGCGTCGTGCTCGGCGCGCAGAGCACCACATTATAGAACGGCGTGGTCAGAACCCCGCGGTTGAGCAGGAAAAGATGGATCAGCCGCTCCAGCGGTTTGTTCGCCGCCGTCATGGCCTCAGAGCCGTTCCGGGGCGCCTCGGGGAGGAACGTATATTCCGCCCGCGCGCCGAGGTTTCTGGCCTGCCACGGCAGTCCAAGTTCATCGATCAAACTATTGATGAAATTAACAAAATACTCCGCTGTTGGAATCATTTTCTCGGCGAAATTCGCTTCCGTCATGACATGCTCCAGGGTGGCGCGCAGGGCCGCCATCTGGAGCGCGTTGCCCGCGAGCGTGCTGCCCACCACGCCCACGCCCCAGCCGCCGAACTGCTCCATCGCGTCCCGCGCGCGCTTGGCGGTTTCGTCCGAGAACCCATAGACCGCGACGGGCACGCCCCCGGCGATGGATTTGCCCAGCGTCAACATGTCAGGCTCAAGCCCCCACGCCTTGGTGCAGCCCCCCGCGCCGGCGCAGATAGTGTGGGTCTCGTCCAGGATCAGCAGCGCGCCATGCTTGTGGGTCAACTCGCGCAATCCCTCGTGCCAGCCCGGCGCGGGCGGCACCATGCCCACATTGGTCAGGCACGGCTCGGCCAGCACGCAGGCGACGTCACCGAAGGCCAGTTCACGTTCGAGCGCCGCAAGGTCGTTCTGCTCGACGCAGCGGACCGAAAGCGCCGGGTCGCCCGCCGGGCCGTAGACTTCCGGCCGCTCCACGGGCTCACCCGCCTCGTTAAGCGAGACCGCCGCCTCGGGCAGCGAGCCGTGATAGCAGCCATTGAACACCAGCACCTTGGCGCGCCCTGTGATTTGGCGGGCAAACGCAATGCAGAAGCGGTTCGCGTCCGTCGCGGTAATCGCACTTTGCCAGACCGGCAGGCCGAAGCGGCGCTCAAGCTCCTCTCCCACCCAGACGGCGTCCTCCGTGGGCGTGAACAGGGTCATCCCGTTCGCGGCGCGCGCTGCGATGGCGTCGGCCACGGGTTGCGGCGAATGGCCCGCGAGCGCGCCCGTGTCCGCCATGCAGAGGTCCGCATACTCGATCCCGTCCACGTCGCGAAGCGCTGAGCCCTTCGCACCCTCCGCGAACACCGGAAAGGGCGAGGGCACCTCGCGCATCCAGCTCATGGGCGCGCCGGTCAGCCAATTGACCGCCGCTCGCTCGGCGAGCGCCTTGGATTTGGGATGGGTTTCCGTGAAGCGCTGCTCTTCGCGCACCATCGCTGCCGCGATCGCCGCGGGTTCGAAGCGGGGTTCGTTTGCGCGCCCGCTCACGCGCGGAGCGCCTCGTTCTTCGGATCGTACGGGCTCTCCGCGATCACCCGAGCCGCGCGCGGCTGCTTCAGGATTTCGATGACCAGCTCCGTGCCGGGCTCGGCGGCCGCAGGCGTGACGTAGCCGATGGCGAGGCTCTTGCCGGTGGCGTGCCCAAACGCCCCGGCAGTCGCCCGGCCGATCATCTCGCCGCCGAGATAGAGCGGCTCGTTGCCCCGTGCGTCCGTATCGTCCGCGTCGACTTCCAGCGTCACGAACCTCTGGGGCACGCCCGCTTCCTTCTGCGCTGCAAGGGCGTCGCGCCCGATGAACTCGCCCTTTTCGAGCCGGACGAAGCGGTCGAGTCCCGCTTCCAGCGCGGAATATTCCGTCGTCAGGTCCTGGCCCCACATTCGGTAACTCTTCTCGAGCCGCAAGCTGTCCATCGCCCGCATGCCCACGGGCGCGATGTCGAATTCCTCGCCCGCCGCCATCAGCGCGTCGAAGATGTGGTTCTGGTGCTCGATGGGGTGGTGCAGCTCCCAGCCCAGCTCGCCCACGAAGTTCACGCGCAGCGCGCGCACGTTCGAAGCAAGGCCGACGGAGATCGTCTGGCCCGTGAGCCACGGAAACGCCTCGTTCGAGAGCTCCGCGTCGGTCAATTTCCCGAGAATATCCCGCGCGCGGGGGCCGGCGAGCACCAGCACGCCCCGGCTCGTGGTGATGTTGTCGATCCGCACGCTGCCGCCGTCCGGCGCGTGTTTGACCAGGTAGTCGTGATCGAAGCGCTCCGCAGCACCCGAGCTCACGGCGTAGAAGCGGTCTTCGCCCAGCCGGGTAATGGTGAACTCGCTCCGCACCCCGCCCGTGCGGGTGAGCGCGTGGCAGAGCGACATGCGCCCCGTCTTGCTCGGCAGGCGGTTCGCGACCAGGCGGTCGAGGAAGGCATCCGCGCCCGGGCCGGAGATCTCGAACTTCGAGAAGCTCGTGATGTCGATCAGCCCGGCGCGCTCGCGCGCGGCAACGCACTCGTTGCCGACATGGTCGAAATAATTCGTCCGGCGGAAGCTCCAGTCGTCCTTGCACTCGACACCCTCGGGCGCGAACCAGTTGGGCCGCTCCCAGCCGTAGCGCTGGCCCCACACCGCGCCCAACGCATCGAGGCGGTCATGACACGGGCTGGTCTTGGCCGGGCGCGCCGCCGGGCGCTCCTCGTCGGGGAAGTGGATGGTAAAGACGTTCTCGTAGGTCTCCTCGTTCTTCGCCCTGGCATACGCCTTGTTGGCGTAGGCGCCGAAGCGCCGCGGGTCGACGGGCAGCATGTCGAGGCTGGTCTCGCCCTCGATGATCCATTCGGCGAGGTACTTGCCCGCGCCGCCGGCCGCGGTGATGCCGAACGAGAAGCCCTCCGCGAACCAGAAGTTGCGCAGGCCGTAAGCGGGGCCGAGCACCGGGTTGCCATCGGGCGTATACGCGATGGGGCCGTTGATGCAGTCCTTGATGCCGGCCTGCGCGAACACGGGCACCCGCGCAATCGCCGCCTCGATATGGGGGCCGAGGCGGTCGATGTCGGGCAGCAGCAGCTCCTGGCCGAAGCCGTCCGGCACGCCGTCGACCGCCCAGCAGGGCGCGCCCTTTTCGTAGGGCCCCAGGATCAGCCCCTGGCGTTCCTCGCGCATGTAGTAGGAGGCGTCGGATTCGCGTAAGACCGCCATCTCGGGCAGGCCCTGCCTGCGGCGCTCGACCAGCTCGGGGATTTCCTCGGTCACCAGATACTGGTGCTCGACCGGGATGACCGGGATGTCGAGCCCGACCATGGCCGCGGTCTGGCGCGCGTAGTTGCCCGTCGCGGCGACGACGTGCTCGGCTGTGATCTCGCCCTGGTCGGTGCTGACCTGCCACTCGCCGCTTTGGGTCTGCGCGATCCCGGTCACTTCGGTCTGACGGTTGATCTCGGCGCCGGCATCGCGCGCGCCCTTGGCCAGCGCCATGGTCAGATCGGCGGGCGCGACATGGCCGTCGTGAGGGTGGTAGAGCGCGCCGACCAGCCCGTCGGTCTCGCACAGCGGCCACAGCGCCTTGATCTCGGCGGGGCCGATCATCTCGAAGGGCACGCCGATGGTGTTCGCGGTGCCGCAATAGTGGTGGTACTCGTCCATCCGGTCGCGGTTGGTTGCAAGCCGCAGATTGCCCGTTTCGTGAAAGCCCACCGCCTGGCCGGTCTCGGCCTCCAGCCCCTTGTAGAGGTCGATCGAATATTTATGGATCTGGCCGACCGCGTAGCTCATGTTGAACAGCGGCAGGAGGCCGGCGGCGTGCCAGGTCGAGCCGTGGGTGAGGTCGGCCTTCTCGAGAAGCATGACGTCCGACCAGCCGGCCTTGGCGAGGTGGTAGAGGATGCTCACGCCGACGACACCGCCGCCGATCACCACTACCCGAGCCTGTGTTTTCATGGCGCTCTCCCGCCTTACACAAGGATTTCGTGCCGCCCTATGTAACAGGCTCGCGCGGGCGCGGCCATGCCCGCCTTCTGGTCATTAAGACACGACAGATTGCCCCCCTTTTTTATAGTGGGTATTAATGGCCCCAGGTGCATTTCCTCGAAGGGGGCCGCCATGGCGCGCGATCCGAAATACGACTGCCTGTTCGAGCCGATTGCGATCGGCCCCAAGGTGATGAAGAACCGCTTCTACCAGGTGCCCCACTGCACCGGCGCGGGCTCGGACCGCCCGGGCACCCAGGCCGGGCACCGGCGCATGAAGGCCGAAGGGGGGTGGGGCGCGATTTGCACCGAGGCCGCCTCGATCGGGCCCGAAAGCGATACCGAACCCAGCTCGGTGGTGCGCATCTGGGACGAGGGCGACGTGCGCAATCTGCGCCCCATGACCGACGCAGCCCACGAGCACGGCGCGCTGGCGGGCATCGAGCTGTGGCATTCGTGCCAGGAGACGCCCAACCAGGAAACCCGGATGCCCGGCGCGGGCGCCCACGCCTGGCAGGCGGAGACCGCGCTGCAGCGCTACGGCTATGCGGCGGATGCGGACGAGATCCGCGACTGGATCAACGACTATGTGGAAGCGGCCCGGCGGGCGCGCGACGCGGGCTTCGACCTGATCTACATCTACGGCGCGCACCGGGCCGCGCCCGCGCAGTTTCTCTCGCCCCGCTTCAACCAGCGGACCGACGAATACGGTGGCAGCTTCGAGAACCGCGCGCGCTTCTTCCTTGAGGCGCTGGCCGGGATCAAGGCGGCGGTGGGCGAGGACTGTGCCGGCGTCGCGCGCCTCACCGTCGACCAGCTCCACGGCGGCGCGGACGTCGAGGTGCTCGACGACGGCCTGAAATTCATCGAGCTCGCCGAAAAGGAAGGCGTGGTCGATCTGTGGGACGTCAACATCACCAAGTTCATGGAGTGGGGCGAAGACGCGGGACCGTCGCGCTTCTACAAGGCAAACCACCAGGGCGCCTGGACCCGGCACGTCAAGACCGTGGCGAAAAAGCCCGTGCTCGGCGTCGGGCGCGTGACCAGCCCCGACGACATGGTCGAGATTCTCACATCCGGCCAGGCCGACATCATCGGCGCCGCCCGGCCCTCGATCGCCGATCCCTTCCTGCCCCTGAAAATCGACGAGGGCCGTTTCGAGGACATCCGCGAATGCATCGGGTGCAACATCTGCATCTCGCGCTGGGAGCAGGGCGCGCGCATGGTCTGCACCCAGAACGCGACGGCGAACGAGGAATTCCGCCGCGGCTGGCATCCCGAGCAGTTTGAGCCGGCCGCCGAGCCCCAATCGGTGCTGGTGGTCGGCGCCGGGCCTTCGGGCATGGAATGCGCGCGGGTGCTGGGCCTGCGCGGCTACGACGTCCACTTGGCCGAGGCCGAGGCGGAGATCGGCGGCCATGTGAAGATGGTAATGCGCTATCCGGGCCTTTCGGAGTGGGGCCGGGTGGCGAGCTACCGCCAAATTCAGCTCGACAAGCTCAAGACCGTCGAGGTTCACACCAACGCCCGGCTCACCGCCGACGACGTGCTGGGCTACGGCGCCGACCGGGTGGTGATCGCCACGGGCGCGCACTGGGCGGGCGACGGGCTCTCGATCAACAATTACGGCACGCTGGACGGGGTCGACGCGGCCACGCCGCAGTTCTGCACGCCCGAGCAGGTGATGAGCGGCAAGGAGACGGGCGAGCGGGTCGTGGTGCTCGACGCCGACGGCTACTTCACGGGCATCGGGCTCGCCGAGCTGCTGGCCGATGCGGGCAAGCAGGTGAGCCTGGTCAGCCAGTTCGAGCATATCGCGCCGATGACCGACTACACGCTGGAACGCCCCAACATGGAGCGCCTGATGCGCGAGAAGGGGATCGCGCTGTGGCCTGGCCACTGGGCGGAGAGCATCGAGCCCGGCAACGAGATCACCGTGCGCCTCTACGACATCTGGCGCGACGGCTCGAAGCGCGCGCCCGGCCCGGTGACCGGCGAAGCGCCCCGGCGCAAGGGCACGGAGGTAACGGAGCTCGCCTGCGACACGGTGGTGCTGGCAACCGCGCGGATCCCCAACGGCGAGCTGTTCAACGAGCTGAAGGCGCGCAAAGGCGAGTGGGCGGAGCAGGTGATCGGCGCGGTCTATGCGATCGGCGATTGCCGGGCGCCGCGCCTGATTGCGGATTCGATCTTCGACGGCCACCGCCTCGCCCGCGAGTTCGAAAGCGCGAACCCGGCCAAGGCGCTGCCCTTCATCCGCGAGCGGGTGTTGTGGGGCCAGGAGATGATCCCGAAACTCTCTTGACGCGCTCAAGCGCCGCGCAGGCTCACGCCGCAGTTGCGCCGGGCGGGGTTGGTCTTTGTCGCTCACGGCAGCAGACCTCGCGGTCTGCGCCTACGCGGGTGCGCCGCAGTGGCGGCGGCCCGCGGTCGCGGGCTCACGATATCCGGGTGCTGAGCGGGCTTTGGCCGCGACTGCGGCCCGGCGCAACTGCGGCGTGAGCCTGCGCGGCGCTTGAGCGCGTAATCAGATTCTTGGTTGGCGCCGGCCGCCCTTAGCCAGCCCCGGCGCTACATCACCGCGCCGACCTGCCAGGGCACGAACTCCTCGTCACCGAGGCCGAACTCTTCGCTCTTGGTCTGCTCGCCCGAGGCGGTGGCGAGGATCTTCTGGAAGATGATCTCGCCCATCTCGTCGATGCTGGCGTCGCCGTCGACCACGAGGCCGGCGTTGACGTCCATGTCGTCGGACAGGCGCGAATACATCCGCGTGTTGGTTGCGATCTTGATCGAGGGCGAGGGTTTGCAACCATAGACCGAACCGCGCCCGGTGGTGAAGCAGACGACGTTCGCTCCGCCCGCGACCATGCCCGTGATCGAGGCGGGATCGAAGCCCGGCGTGTCCATGAAGACAAAGCCCTTCGCGAGAACGGTTTCGGCATAGGCGTAGACATCGACCAGCGGCGTGGTGCCGCCCTTGGCCGCCGCGCCGAGCGATTTTTCGAGGATAGTGGTGAGCCCGCCTTCCTTGTTGCCCGGCGTGGGGTTGTTGTCCATGTCGCCGTGGTTGCGCGCGGTGTAATCCTCCCACCAGCGGATGAAGCCGATCAGCTTTTGCGCGGTCTCGGGGCTGGCTGCGCGCGCGGTGAGCAGATGTTCGGCGCCGTAGATCTCGGGCGTCTCACCCAGGATCGCGGTGCCGCCGTTGCGCACCAGCCGGTCGGCCGCGGCACCCAGTGCGGGGTTCGCGGAGATGCCCGAATAGCCGTCGGAGCCGCCGCACTCCATGCCCAGGATCAGGGCGGCGGCGGGGCAGGGCTCGCGGGCCACGTCGTTGGCGGCGGGCAGCATGGATTCGATGATCTCGATGCCTTTTTTGACCGTGGCCGCAGCACCGCCCGAGCCCTGGATGGTCATCATCCGAAGCTGCGCGCCCTCGGTCAGCTCTTCGGCCTCGGCGATGCGGGGCAGCTGGGCGACCTCGCAGCCCAGCCCGACGAGCAGGACGCCGGCGAAGTTGGGGTGGCGCGCGAAGCCCGCGATAGTGCGTTGGAGCAGCGCCATGCCCTCGCCCGCGACGTTCATGCCGCAGCCCGTGCCGTGGGTCAGCGCCACCACGCCGTCGACGTTGGGGTAGGCCTCAAGTGCTGCACCGCTGAAATGATCGACGATGCGGCGTGCCACGGTGGCGGAGCAATTGACCGAGGTGAGCACGCCCAGATAGTTGCGCGTGGCAATCCCTCCGCCGGCGCGTTTGTATCCTTCGAAGGTCGCGCGGCCTGCCTCGGGCAGCATGTCGACCGCCCGCGCGTCCTCGCCGATGCGGTAGTCGCGTTCGAAATCCGCCATGCCGAGGTTGTGGGAATGAACGTGGGCGCCGGACGCGATCGGCGCGCTTGCGAAGCCGATGATCTGGTTGTACTTGCGCAGCGCTGCGCCTTCCGCCACTTCGCGTAAGGCAACCTTGTGGCCCGCCGGGACGGGCTCGCACGTCGTCGCGTTGGTGCCCGCCACGGGCGTGCCGGGCGCGAGATCGACCCGGGCGACGGCGACGTCGTCGTTCTCGTGCAGGCGCAGCGTAACGGAGGGCGTGTCGGTCATGGCGAGGCCTCTTGAAGCGGGTTGTGATCGGCGTCGGGCCGGTGACGGGCGGTGGACCAGTTACACCTTAGAGTGAATTCAGGAAGGCGAGCAAGGCCGTACGATCGGTGGTGGGGATGCGGCGAAACGCCTCGCGTGAGGCCTCGGCCTCGCCGCCGTGCCACAGGATGGCCTCGGCGAAGCCTTGCGCGCGACCGTCGTGGAGCAGGGACTGGCGTTTCGAGACCGTCGACTGAAGACCGATCGCCCAGAGCGGCGGGGTTCGCCATTCCCGCCCGGAGGCCAGAAACTCGGGCCGGTGATCGGCCAGCGCCTCGCCCATGTCGTGGAGCAGCAGGTCCGTATAGGGGTGGATGACCTGGCCGGCCAGTGCCGGGATCAGGGCATCCTCGCCCGTGACCATGGTCGGCGTGTGGCAGGCGGTGCAGTCCAGCTCCGCAAACACCTGCTCGCCACGCCCGACCACGGGATCGTCGATCTGCCGCCGCGCGGGAACCGCGAGAGTGCTGGCGTAGAAGGTGAGCGCGTCGAGCATGGCGTCGCTCAGCTCCGGATCGCCCGCGGAGCGGGCGGCGGCGCAGGCATCCTGCCCGGGGCCGCAGCTTTCGAGAGGGAACAGGCTGCTCGTCACGCCCATGTCGATCGCAGCCGCGGCGGCGGTTTGCTGGCGAATCGAGGGCATGCCCGCCTTCCAGCCGAAGCGGCCCAGCGCCGGCCCGCCGGCTTCCCTGTCCCAGACGATATTGACCCGGCCCGAGATACCGTCGCCGTCTTCGTCGAAGGGATCGGCGAGGCCATAGAGGGTTTCGGCCGGCACCGCCTCGAGCAGGCCGAGCCCGATCATGGGGAGCGCAATGCGCGCGGATATCATGGTCTCTGATCCCAGCTCGCCGAAGGCGAGGTCTTTCAGAATGTACTCCGGCGTAACCAGGCTGTAGGACCAGCCGTCGAGATAGGCGCCCGCGGCCGCCTCGCCCTCGATTTGGGGATGGGCTTCCGCCGGCACGCCCTCGACCGCGTGATTCTGGATCTGGCGGCCGTAGACGGGGTGGGGTTTCGGTCCGCCGAAGGCATCGGTGCCGGGCACGCTGATCCGGAGCAACATGGCGTAAAACTCTTCGTCCGGGGCCGTGGGCGTCCAGCCGCGGCCGTTGCGCAAATGGCAGCCCGAACAGCGCTCGCGGTTAAAGGTCGGCCCCAGGCGGCCGGCCATTTCGGGCACGCGGGAGCCCTCCTCCCAGGTCACGAAGAACAGGGTGCGGCCACGGTCGAAGAGCGCCTGCATGGCAGGCTCGAGCCCGGGGGTGGGGTGGGAGTAGGCGAAAAGCCTGGTAACGAAGACGGTCGAGGCGCCGCCCGAAAGCCGGGGATCGTCGCCCAGCGCCGGGGATGCGAGGCCGGGGGCGAGGAGGGCCAACGCCGTCAAAACACCGGCGAGCAACTTCCGCGCCGACCGGCGGCGGCGCGCATGGCCCCGCAGAGCGGAGCGGGAGTTGGATCGGATCGAGCGCATGGGGTCCGCCTGCCCGACATGACGATGCGCCTGCTCGCGGTTGTTGCGCCTGTTGACGCGCCCGCGAGCGCGCTTCGATGAGGCCCTATTCTAGGGCGAGGGCGTGTGTGCGTTCAATGGCGGCTGCGGGCGTGATGGGGGCGGGGGCGTCGGGCATGGTCATGGCCTCGTGGGGAAGGGGAGGGAGTTAGGGTAGAGAGGACCGTGGCTGGGGCCAAGGGGTTCTATGAGGGGCGTCGGCGATCCCACAAGGCCGATCAAAGTCAATTGAGTAGTGGAATCGGTCCGTACTTCAAGTTGACAGAGGTCCGCTTATAGCCATATGCAGACATTCCAGGCAGGGGCGGACTATTCCCTCATCCGACCCTAAGCAGAATTCTCGACGAAGCTGGCGATGGCTCCAATCAGCAGGTGCCGGGAGCCTTGATCACGAAATGTACCGGAGTTCGGTAAAAGTGATTGCGGGGTCGTTGTCAGAGTAAACCGATCGCGCCAGCTTTCCCTGCCCTAACCTCGTTGGCTTCAAACATTAAACGACGGTTTGCTTGGAGTTGACCAAATAGGGCATGGCTCACGAAGGTAACAACCGAGCACAATTAGACTACCAGATCGGATTAGTCTGACAACGCCATTGCGTTGCCTAACCCCAAAGGCGACCACTAGCAATATCCGCACCAGCCCTGAGACTCGACAACTTTGCCCAGCAGATGTCTTCGGTCACAAAGTTGTAACCCGCGAACGTTCCGAAACCGCAGTCGCATCCGGCGATGACACGGCTACGGTCGCCCATAACGTCCACGGCCTGGCAGATTCGATCGGCAACCACCTCCGGGTGCTCGACGTAATTCGTCGTCACGTCAATGACGCCCGGTATTAAGATCATCGAATCCGGGAGCGGATTTTTTTGAGAACCTTGTACTCATGCTGGTGGCGCGGATTCGCCAAGGCTAAGCTCAAGGCTCCGGCGTTTGCTTTGTACAGAAGGGGCAACAGGGGCTCGAGGTCGACGTCATGGACATGCCCACCGTCCCAATTCCCCCAGCAGACGTGCAGGCGGACACGATCCGGGGGGATATCCTGCACTGCCAAGTTGATCGATTCGATGTGCACCTTGACGCGTTCCAGAAACTCGTCGAGAGGCCTATTCTTGAACATGATTTGACGTTCCATGGCGAGGTCGGGGGCGTCGACCTGCAGGACGAAGCCATTGGCGACGATCTGCTCGTATTCCTTCTTGAGCTCGCTTGCGACGGCCATGACGTATTCTTCGTCAGAGGCGTAAAACGGATTGTCTTCGGTCCGCAGCATCACCGTCGCGACAAAGCCCGGTGAGGACGCGGTCATGAACGGCTCGACAAATCGTCCTGCCTTCTTCTGGCGATCGAGAGATTCCGAAAATACGCTCAATTCGTACTTCAGGTCCGCCATGTCTTCGTCGTACTTCACCTCGCCTACGGCCTGAGGTGCATTGACAACCTTCGCCGCCTCCATAGGGTTCCAGGAGCCCGCCATGAGTCGTTCAGCATATTTGGGAAACGCATCGAGGTCGGCCGGTAGATTGACGTTCGACTCACCTCCAAAGCCGGTCATGCGCTCCTCGACATAGGTCGTGAAGCTTACCCTTGGTTGCTCGCCGTCATTTCCGATATCGATCCTGGACTCCAGCTGCCTGGCCACGACGTAGTTGACCGCCTGCTTGGTCAGGTTGCGCAATATTTCCTTGTCGACTTCTTTTTTCTGTTCACGGCGGACCAGAAGGTGGGTGAGCTCCTGCTTCCGCGGCAAGCTGCCCGTATGAGTCGTGAGTATGCGGTCTTCGCTGAGCCTCATGGCTGCTCCTCCTCTATGGGCACTTCTCAATATGGTGCCGTCAGTCTAATGCGAACCAGTCTCCGAAATGGCGAACAATGTTGCTTTTAGGTGCCCAGTAGCCGCCACTCGGCTAACGCTGCAGAGCGGTTCTGTTTGAACACGTCGCGGGAATTTTTGATGTCTGTTGATAGCCAAGAGCCGACATTAGCCTGCCAGCAGCGACCTGGGACAATTCAGCGGAGCCTCTCCCTCCCAGCCGGCCTTGTCGCGGGCCGTCCAGGTAATCCGACATCCCACAGCGGATTGTAGCCAAAATCGAACGGCGGCGCCCTTCATGCTACTATCGTCGGCGATTGGGAGGAGGTATCTGGGGGAATCCTGATTATAACATATTGTTATAAAACACAATTCTTCGTAGATTCGTTTTCCAGATCCCGGTGAGCCGTTATGAACCAGGCGCCCCAATCCGGCCCGAGCGGGCTGCGCCGTATGCTCGGCGGCACGAGCCCGTTGGCGCTGCTCTTCCTGCTCACCAACGACGTGCTGTTCGGGCTGTTTTTCTCGATCAACCGGGTGGCCATGACCGAGGGCGTGCCGCTTGGCGCCTATGTCACCTGGCAGAGCCTG
This sequence comes from Alphaproteobacteria bacterium, assembly GCA_965249645.1. Lineage (GTDB taxonomy): Bacteria > Pseudomonadota > Alphaproteobacteria > UBA828 > JAPUJA01 > CAVOEB01. Next base: position 1,342,627 of record CBDFML010000012.1, on the reverse strand, counting down.
GGCTCGGCACTGCTGCTGCTGGCGTTCGGGGCGATCTTCGGCGGCCTGCCGAGGTTCTCCGCCGGGCACCTCAAGAGTTATATCGCCATTGCCATCCCGGGATTTATCATCACCTGGGGCATGTCGGCGCTGATCGCGCCGAAAATTCCCGCCGGCATCGTCGCCATCATCTATTCGCTGATCCCGATCACTACCTACGGACTGGTTCTGATCGTCCGCATCGAGCGCTTCCACGGGGTGCGTCTGATCGAGTTGCTGCTGGGTTTTGGCGGTGTCCTGCTGCTGATGGTGCCGGAAACCAGCCTGCCCGAACGGGGAATGGCAATTTGGGTGCTGGTTGCCATGATCGCGACGCTCGCAGTGGCGCTTTCGACGGTGTGGATGCAGACCCTTCGCCCGGCGGGAAGCTCGTCGGCGGGAATGGCCGCCGGCGTGATGTTGATCGCCGGTGTCATCGCCTTTCCGATCATGCTGGCGATGGGCGACTGGTGGTTCTTCGACGGTCCCTGGGGCGCGGGCCACTGGGCGATGATCGGGGCCATCGTGGTCACGGCGGTCATGTGGGGTCTGGCCTTCGAGATCGTGCACTTGGTCGGGCCGCTGCTGCTCTGCTTCGTCAATTACATCGCCATGCTGACCGGGATCGGCTGGGGCATCGTGATCTTCAACGAGACCCATTCGGGCTGGGTGTGGGGTGCGGTCGGGCTGATGCTGGTCGCCATCTACCTGGTCAACAAAACCGGCGAAGCTGCCCGACGCTGAAGATGACTTGAGCCGATGACAGCTAAACCGGATTCTCCTTGATTTGACGAAGGCCCGCTAAGGGTCATAAGCGGACGTTCTCAGCCGTGCAACGGATGGTCCGCCTATAGCCAGAAGCGGACGTACAGACGTCAAGATTTCACTGATTGATCGGACTCTCAAATATCCGCCGTGAGCCTCGATTGCGAACATCGGTCACGATCGTCGATCACGGGCTCCCAGTTTACCCCTAAACGTGAAAACGGCCCGACGGTGACTTACGGCCTGTATTTATCGCGGTCGAGCGGTGGGCGTACCTCATCCCCGTTAAACGATATTACGGTGACGAGTTCGATCGAGTGGCCGCCGCCTAACCCCTGGCAACCGATCGCCGCCCGTGTCGGTTTGCCCCGCTCGCCGTAGAGGTCTACCAGGAGATCGGCCGCACCGTTGATGACCAGGGGTTGATCGGAAAAGTCCGGTGCCGAATTCACGTAACCGATGAGCTGTACAAAGCGGTCGACCCGGTCGAGGTCGCCGAGGGCGTAGCGAATTGCGCCGAGAAGGCAGTACGCGGCGTAGCGCGCCGCTTCATGCCCCTGCTCGACTGTTAGGTCCCTCCCCAATACGCCTGTAAGGTAGGGTTTGTTGTCTTTGTACGGTAGGTACCCGCAAAGATAGAGCAGGTTCTGCACCGGCAGGTGCGAGACATACTGTGCCCTAGAGGGATTGACCCTCCACAGGGTTTCGAGATCAGGCAACTCGAGACCGCGGGCACGCACTGTTTCCTCGACCGACATGAATCCAAGTTCTCCCTTCGTTAAATTGTTCGCTTTGGGTCAGATGGTGACGTGTCCGCAATTAGCCAGAAGGGGTCATTCCTCCGCCTCAGTGCTCCTGAACCTATACCGGAAGGGGCAATGTGTACCGCCCATCATGAGGGTTTCTACCAGTGAAATTTCGACAGCCGGAGCCGATAACTCGGCAATATGATCAACCATCTCACAGGTCAGGATTGCCCCTAGCTCCGGCTCATCGAGTTGCCGGAAGAAATCAGCATACCGACAGCCGGTTACATCGACGTCCAGGTGTTCGCTGTCCGATTTCAGAACATCCCTATCAACATCACCTTCATAATTGGCCAAGTGCAGCTCCGAGGTTTTCTGAAAATTCTCAAGTGGATCTTCGGATTCGGACGATGCAAATTCCGTGACCCATTCTTTGGTACAGCGTCTGAGCACCGGATAGACAAGTGCGTTTGCTTTTTCCGAACCTAGCTCTGCTCGAAGATGCTGTAACAGTGGCACCAGCACTTCGGATTGTAGTTTGACTCGCTGCATGAGGGGTGTTGTTACCTTACCGTCTCATTCCATGGACATTCGATTTTCTCCTGCTCGCGTGTATCCCCATGGAACGTATCTTACGTATCAATGCGGGTCACTCATGAGCCGTTTAAGCTGGTCGGTTTTCGTTGGTTGAACAGCAAAATGCGAATGTCCGCTCAGGGTCATAAGAAGACGTTCCGAAATCCGTGCCGTAAGCGTAAAGCGCGCCGACCGTTGCCACAGCCAACATCGCAGCGTAGGCTCGGCTTCTGGTCCATACCAGCGGTGAACCGGTAACGGGGGCGCGAGAGCACGCATGGCGCGGGATCCGAAGTACGACTGCCTGTTCGAGCCGATCGCGATCGGCCCGAAGGTGATGAAGAACCGCTTCTATCAGGTGCCCCACTGCATCGGTGCGGGCGTGGACGAGCCGGGCACGCAGGCCGCCCACCGCGCGATGAAGGCGGAAGGCGGCTGGGGTGCGGTGTGCACGGAAGCCTGCTCGATCCATCCCGATTCCGACAGCGCGCCCACCCGGCTGGCTTCCCTGTGGGACGAGGGCGACGTGCATAATCTGCGCCACATGACCGACGCGGTGCATGCCCACGGCGCGCTGGTCGGCGTCGAGATGGCGTATTCGGGGCACGGCTCGACCAACCTGGAAACCCGCGCGGTGCCGCTTGCGGTGCACGCCTGGGCGCCGGTCTCGCACAAGGGCATGCAGGCCTATTCCCGCGAGGCGGATGCGGACGATCTGGCGGCGGTCACGCGGGCCTATGTGGAGGGCGCGCGGCGCGCGCGCGATGCGGGGTTCGACATCGTTTACGTCTATTCCTCGCACCGCAACATCATGATCCAGTTCCTGATGAACAAGCTCAACCAGCGCACGGACGAGTATGGCGGCAGCCTTGAAAACCGCGCGCGGCTGCTGATCGACACGCTGGGCGAAATCAAGCAGGCGGTGGGCGACGATTGTGCCGTGGCCTGCCGCTTTTCGGTCGATCAACTGCTGGGCCCCGAGGGGCTGCAGGTCCACGAGGACGGGCTGGGGACCATCGAGCTGGCGGAGGCGGCCGGGGTGGTCGATCTGTGGGACATCAACATCACGCGCTATACCGAATGGATCGAGGACGCGGGCACCTCGCGGCTTTATCCGGCGAACCACCAGGCGCCCTGGGTGCGCCTCGTCAAGACGGTCGCGAAAAAGCCCGTCCTCGGCGTCGGGCGGATGACCGCGCCCGACGACATGGTCGAAGCGATCACCTCGGGCCAGCTCGACATCATCGGGGCGGCGAGGCCCTCGATCGCCGATCCGTTCCTGCCCAGGAAAATCGAGGAGGGCCGGAACGACGACATCCGCGAATGCATCGGGTGCAACATGTGCGTCTCGCGCTGGGAGCGGGGCGCGCGCATCGTGTGCACCCAGAACGCGACGACCAACGAGGAATTCAGGCGAGGCTGGCACCCGGAGAGTTTCGAGCCGGCGCCCGAACCCTGCTCGGTGCTGGTGGTCGGCGCGGGGCCGTCGGGCATGGAATGCGCGCGGGTGCTGGGGGAGCGGGGCTTTGAGGTTCACTTGCGCGAGGCGCAAAGCGAGCTCGGCGGCAATATCCGCGACGTCATGCGCTATCCGGGGCTGGCCGAATGGGGCCGGGTGGTGACATACCGCGAAGGCCAGCTCGACAAGCTGAAAAACGTGGAGGTCCACACGGGGGTGGGCGAGATGAGCGCCGACGAGGTGCTCAAATACGGCGCCGACAAGGTGGTGCTGGCCACCGGCTCGCGCTGGGCGGAGGACGGGCTTTCGGGCGCGAATTACGGCACCATCCCCGGCGCGGACGCGAGCGTGCCGCAGATCCTCACGCCCGAGCAGGTGATGGCGGGCAAGCCCGTGGGCGAGCGGGTCGCGGTGCTTGATGCCGACGGCTACTTCACGGGCATCGGGATGGCCGAGATGATGGCGGACGCAGGCAAGCAGGTCACGGTGATCACCCATTACGACGTGGTCGGCCCGATGCACGAGTTTACCGCCGAGCTGGCGGTCTTGCGCCGGATGATGAATGCCAAGGGCATTACGGCGCTGACCGGGAGCTGGGTCGACCGGCTCGAGGTCGAAAACCAGGTCCGGGTGGTCCATTACGACCTCTATCGCGGCGGCTATGAGCGCGAGGCCGGGCCGGAGACGGGCGTGGCGCCGTTCGAGCGAAGCGAGGCGAGCGACAGCATCGATGTGGACAGCGTGATTCTGGTCACCGCGCGCAAGCCGAATCGTGCCCTATGGGACGCGCTCAAAGCCCGCGAAAGCGAATGGGCGGGCGCGGGCATTGCGGGCGTTTATCAGGCGGGCGATTGCTACGCGCCGCGCATGATCGCGGAAGCCGTGTTCGACGGCCACCGGATCGCCCGCGAGTTCGAGAGCGAAAACCCCCAGGCGCCGCTGCCCGTGAAGCGCGAGCGGATTTTGTGGGGGAGTTGACACTAAATTTCGCGCTGGGTTTTGGGCTCGTTTTTTGTCGCTCACGGCAGCGGACCTGAGGGTCCGCGCCTGCGCGGGCGCGGCGCATAAGCGCCGGCCTGCGGTCGCAGTCTTGCCCGCTTTCGCGGGCGTCTATGTCACTCACGGCGGTCGACCTGAGGGTCCGCGCTTGCGCGGGCGCGGCGCATAAGCGCCGGCCCGCAGTCGCAGTCTTGCCCGCTTTCGCGGGCGTCTATGTCACTCACGGCAGTCGACTTGAGGGTCCGCGCTTGCGCGGGCGCGGCGCATAAGCGCCGGCTCGCGGTTAGTTGAGCTCACCCAGGATCTCGTCGGCGGGGATGACCCGGGCGTAGCCGCGCCGGAGGGTCTTGAGTTCCGCCTCGTGCAGCTCGCGGTTGTCGGTCGCGGTCAGATCGCTGCCGAAGATCACCTTGTAATCACGAAAGAACGCATCGCGCGCGGTCGCGCCGCAGCAGTAATTCGTCATGCAGCCGGTGATGATCACCGTGTCGACGTCGCAGCCGCGCAGGTAGGTGTGCAGGTCGGTGTCGAAAAACGCACTGTAGCGGTGCTTCTGGATGACCTTTTCGCCTGGCAAGGGTGCGACCTCGTGGTGGGTGGGCACGTCTTCGGCGCCGATCCTGAGCGCTCCGTCCTTGATCGGGCGGTTCAATGGCACGTCCCACATCAGTCCCTTGTCCCGGCCCGAGACGTCGTGGGCGTGCTCGGTGAAGATGACGGGAATGTCGAGCCCGCGGCAGCGTTCGATGACCTCCTTGACGCGGGGCAGGATGCGCAGATTTTGCGGCGTCCACATGCGCGCGCCCTCGGCGACGAAGCCTTCCTGAAGGTCGATTACCAGCAGGGCGGTTTTTCCCGTGTCGATGGGAAAATCGGGGTTGGACGATTCGTACTGATCCGCCGCGCGTTCGAGGATTTCCGCCTCGCCTGAAAATTTCCGATCGCCTGTGTCTGCCATCGCCGCATCCTCCCGCCTCGTTGTTCAGGCCGACCGCTGCCGGCAGCGCCGACGGCGTGCCCGACGGCCCGCCGAGAATACCCCAGACGGTCGGCTTTGCGAGCGTGCGCGGCGGGATTTTTTTTATAAGTCTAGACAAGGGATTTCATTTTGCATAGTAATTATCTTTCAAAGTTAATTACTCGACCGGGCCGGGAGAGCCGAGCGTGGAACTCGCCAACCGCAAGACGTTTTCCAAGAACCGGCCCCAGGCGGGGCTGACGGTGGCGCGCCCGGAACTGCTCGCCGGCGGCTCGGACGACGCCTTCCGCCAGATGGTGCACGACGCGTTGGCGTTTTCATCGAGGCTGCAGGCGGTGCGCGACGGCTATGCCGAGCTGATCGGGCTGACGGGGATCCAGTACACGATCCTGATCGCGATCCACCACCTGCAATACGAGCGCGACATCAGCATCGCGGCCCTGGCCCGCCACCTCCATCTCTCGGCGCCCTTCGTGACCAACGAAACCAACAAGCTGGTACGCGAGGCGCTGGTCGAGAAATTCCGCGATCCCGACGACGGGCGGCGGCTGATCCTGCGCACCACGAGCGAGGCCCATTCGAGGCTCGACCGGCTGGCCGAGGTGCAGAGCCCGGTCAACGACGAACATTTCGCACCCCTCGCACACGGCGACTTCGAAACCTTTGCGCGCCTGGTCTCGGAACTGGTGGACAGCACCGGCCGGGCTCTGGCGCTGCTTGGCGCGCTTCGCGCGCACATCGCGCTGCCGGTGGCGGCGGTGACCGCCGGCAAACCACCGTCCTCCTAAGAGAGCACAGGAGCCCGCCATGGCGAGCACGACACCGATAAGCGATCCCCGCGATACGGTCATTGCCGCAAAATCGGGCGCGGCCCTGGTGGTGCGTGCGGGCGAGACTTTGCGGGTGACCGACCTCGAAGGCCATCAGGTCGCCGACTTCGTCTGTCTCAACGAGCACGATCGCGCTGAGCGGTTCTCCGCCGCCAAGACCCGGCTCAACGTCTTCAAGACCCGGATCTCCACGGGCGACCGGCTGTTCTCCAACCGCAGCGGCGTGATGTTCACGATCGGCAAGGACACCGTGGGCGTCCACGACCTGCTGTTCGCGTCGTGCAATCGATGGCTCTATTCAAACGTGTTCGACCGGCCCGGCAACACCGGCTGCCTGGAGATTCTGCGTGATGCGCTGGAACCTTACGGAATAGGCGAGGACGCGCTGCCCGACCCGTTCAACCTGTTCATGAACACGGCCGTGGATGGCGACAACAACCTGTCGATCAAGCTGCCGGAATCGAGCGCCGGCGACTATGTGGAGCTGACCGCCGAGATGGACTGCCTGGTGGCGGTGACCTCGTGTCCCGACGAGTGTAGCGACTGCAACGGCGGGCGCACCACGCCGGTCGAGCTCAGGATCGTTTCAGCCCAATCCGCGTAATCGCCAAGTCGCGTAAACGCCAAGTCGCGTAAACGAAAGGGAGCTGCGATGTCGGTCAAGAATGGAGCCCAGCATCTCGCAAATCTGGATCGGGATCGGTCGGTCTATCTTGACGGCGATCTGATCCAGCGGGTTGCCAGCCATCCCGCCTTCGCCAACTGCTGCAAGTCGGCGGCCGAACTTTACGATTTCCAGGCCCGGCCCGAGAACGTCGAGTGGATGACGTTCGATACGGGATCGGGCCGGCGCGCCAACCGCGCCTGGCAACTGCCGCGGTGCTACGACGATCTGGTCGCGAACCGCAAGGCGATGACCGCCTGGGCGGAGCAGCACGGCGGCTTCATGGGGCGCTCGCCCGATCACCTGGCCTGCGCCATTGCCGGGCAGATCATGGGGCTCGAGGTGTTCGAGCGGCACGGTGCGAAATTCGCCAAAGCCTACCGGGATTATTACGAATTCGCCCGCGACAACGACATCTTCCTGACCTACGTCATCATCAATCCCCAGGCCGATCGCTCGAAGGCCTGGAGCGAGCAGGCCAAGGAAGACCTCACGACCCGCATCGTCGACGAAGATGCGCAGAGCATCACGGTGCGCGGCGCAAAGATGCTGGGAACCAGCGCGATCATGGCCGAGGAGGTGTTCGTCGCCAATCTCCAGCCCCTCCAGGCGGGTGAAGACGATCTTGCCGTGTCCTTCGCCATGCCGCTCGAGGCCAAGGGCATCAAGATCCTGTCGCGCAGGAGCTACGAGCAAAATGCCGTGTCGCCCTGGGACAATCCGCTGTCCACACGGTTCGACGAGAACGATGCGCTGATCTATTTCGACGATGTGAAGGTACCCTGGGAGCGGGTGTTCGTGTTTCGCGACGTCGACATGTGCCGGGCACAATTTCACGACACGCCGGGCCATGTCTGCCAGAACTATCAGGCGCAGATTCGCTACACCGTGAAGATGAAGTTCCTTCTCGCCATCGCGCGGCGGATTACGGAAACCATCGGCACCATCAAGATGCCTGCCGTGCGCGAAAGGCTTGGCCAGATGGCGTCTCAGATCGGTGTCGCGGAGGGCCTGGTTTACGGCATGGAAGCATCGGGGACGCAGCGCGGCGAGTATTACGTGCCCAACCGGCACCTGCTTTACGCCGCGTCGGTCTACACGCAGGAGCTTTACCCGCAGTTCGTTGCCGAAATCCGGGAGCTTGCCGGCGGCGGGCTGATCATGCTGCCCTCGTCGGCCGCCGATCTCGCGAATCCGGAGCTCGCCCGGTTAATCGATGCCACTCAAGTCTCCGCCCGGGACGGCGAGGATGCCTACGACCGGGTCAAGTTATTCAAACTGGCGTGGGACGCCATCGGGTCCGAGTTTGCCAGCCGGCACATCCAGTACGAGATGTTTTACAACGGCGCCCAATTCGTCACGAGGGGGCACAGCTTCCGGACCTACGACTGGGACGGCGCCGACCACATCTTGACCGGATTTCTTGACGGCAACGACACGACGTGGGCCGTCGACGGGTCGCAAGTGCGAGGGGGAACGCAACGATGAATGTCAGAAAAATCCTGACCTACCAGGAAGATGTGTTTAGCGAAGGCGGTCAGGAGGCCGACGCGCCGCTGCGCAAGGTCGCGGTGGCGGCGATCGTCGAGAACGAGTTTGCGGGACGCTGGGTCGAGGACCTGTCACCCTTCGTTGCGGCGAGCGAGGCGCTGGGACAGCGGATCGCGACGCTGGGGGTCGAAGCGATGGCGCCTTACGCGGTCGAAAGCTACGGCAAGGCCGCGGTCGTCGGCCTGGCAGGCGAACAACAGCACGGCTCCGCCCTCTTGACGACGGTTTACGGGAATGTGCTTCGCGAGGCGGTCGGCGGCGGTGCGGCCTGGATTTCGTCGGCGACGAAGCGGGCCCAGCTGGGCGCGTCGATCGACATCCCGCTGGCCTACAAGGACGCGCTCACGGTGCGCTCCCATTACGACGCCATGAGCATCACCCTGCACGATGCGCCCCACGGCGACGAAATTGCCGTAATCTGCTGTTTCGCAAACCGCGGACAGCTAAACCACCGAGTCGGCGGGCTTTCTGCGGCGGACGCGCTCGGCACGGATGGCCTGGTTTAGGCGGGACGCGATTCGGAGCGGGCGACGGGTTTATTGGAGGAGGGCATACCTATGCGGATCGGCGTAACCAACTTGGCAACCATCGTCACCGGGGATTGGCGTGCCGGTATCGCGGACGGCGACACGATCCTGACGGATGGCGGACTGATCGAAAAGGTCGGCGACGTCACGTCCGACGAGCTGGATCGCTGCGACGTCGTCATCGACGCCGGCGGCGCGACCGCGATCCCCGGCCTGATCGACTCGCAGGTGCATATCACCTTCGGTGATTTCACCCCGCGCCAGAACACGGTGGGATTTCTCTCGAGCTATCTGCATGGCGGCACCACGACGTCGATTTCCGCCTCTGAAGTGCATGTGCCCGGCCGTCCGAAAGATCCGCAAGGGGTAAAGGCCCTCGCGGTTGCGGCGCACAAATGCTTCAAGGACTACCGTCCCGGCGGCATGCTCGTTCATGGCGGCTCGATCATCCTCGAGCCCGGGCTGACAGCGGAGGATTTCGCGGAGATTCACGCCGACGGCGTCTGGCTCGCCAAGGCAGGATTCGGCGCCGTCGAGTCAGCGTCCGACTATATCGATCTCGTGCGCATGGCCCGGGAGCAGGGGCTGACGACGACCCTGCACACGGGCGGCGCATCGATCCCGGGATCGTTTCCCATCACGGGCCAGAACCTGCTCGATATCAATCCGCACGTCTCGTTTCATATCAACGGCGGACCGGTCGCGATCGCGGACGAGTATTTCGAGATCGTGGCCCGGGATACGGAGATCGCCATGCAGGTTTGCACGGCGGGAAACCTGCGCACGACGATCCTGTGCGCGGAAATGGCGCGTAAGCATGACGCGTTCGACCGGTTCCTGATCGCGACCGACACTCCCACGGGCACCGGGGTCATGCCGCTCGGCATGATCTACACCATGATCCAGATCGCGTCGCTGACCGATTTCGACCCGATCGAGATGATCGCGGCGGCGACGGGAAACGTCGCGAAGATCTACGGCCTGAACAGCGGGTTCCTTCGCGCGGACTGCGATGCCGATCTGGTCATCATCGACGCGCCGCTCGGCGGTACGCAAGGCACCGCGCTCGAAGCCATGAAGAACGGCGATCCGTTTTCCATCGGGGCGGTCATTTCGGATGGAGTTCCCCGCTTCGTCGGGCGCAGTCGCAACACGCCGCCGACAACCCGGAAAATCGCCGTCGCCCGATCGAACGTGGTCTCGAACTTCGCATAAATCGGGGTGGCGCCGAAGCGGTCAAAAAATTGACAGACGGCTACCGCGGGCAGGGGTAAACTCCGGCCAGTTCTAGTGTTGTACCGGCAAGCCGGCGCGGCGGACGCTGCGGGGCGAGCCGAATTCAGGGAGAAAGACCTATGGCCCGCGACGCGAAGTACGATTGCCTGTTCGAGCCCATCAAGCTCGGTCCCAAGACCATGAAAAACCGGTTTTACCAGGTCCCCCACTGCAACGGGGCGGGCACCGAAAAGCCGGGCACGCAGGCGGCGCACCGGGCGATGAAGGCGGAAGGCGGCTGGGGGGCGGTGTGCACCGAGGCCTGCTCGATCGACCGGGAATCGGACATCACGCCGAACACCTTATCGTCGCTGTGGGACGACGGCGACGTCATCAACCTGCGCCACATGTGCGACGCGCTGCACGAGTGGGACGCGCTCGCGGGGGTCGAGCTGTGGTATGGCGGCGGCGAGAGCGCCGACCTCTATACCCGCGACGTGCCCCGCTCGGTTGGGCAGTGGACCTCGGACTACGCGGGCGCGGTCTATACCCACACCATGGACGAGGACGATATCCGGGAAGTCCAACAACTCTACGTGGACGCGGCCAAGCGCGCGGTTCAGGCGGGTTTCGATCTGGTCTACATCTACGGCTCGCACAGCACCATGGTGATGCATTTCCTCTCGCCCTTTTATAACAAGCGCGAGGATGCCTACGGCGGCAGCCTGGAAAACCGGGCGCGGATGTGGCTCGAAACCCTTGACAAGGTGCGCGAGGCGGTTGACGGCGAAGCGGCGGTCGTCACCCGCATGTCGGTCGACCAGGTCATGGGGCCCGACGGCATTCAGGCGCGGGTCGAGGGCGCGGGCTTCATCGAGCTGGTCGAAAAGGACGGCCTCGTCGACCTGTGGGACATCAACATCTGTGATTTCCTGGAGTGGGGCGAGGACGCGGGGCCGTCACGCTTCTACAAGGCCAACCACCAGCACGCCTTTACCAGGCATATTCGCGACGCGGTCAAATCGCCGATGCTCAATGTCGGGCGCTTTACCAGCCCGGACGACATGGCGGGCGTGATCAGCTCGGGCCAGTGCGAAATTATCGGCTCGGCGCGCGGCTCGATCGCCGATCCGTTCCTGCCCAACAAGATTTTCGAGGGGCGGACCGACGACGTGCGCGAATGCATCGGGTGCAACGTCTGCCTGTCGCGCTGGGAGCGGGGCACGCCCATGGTTTGCACCCAGAACCCGGTAGCGAACGAGGAATTCCGCCGCGGCTGGCATCCGGAAAAATTCGACCAGGTCGCGGACGCGGGCTCGGTGTTGGTCGTGGGCGCCGGCCCGTCGGGTCTGGAAGCCGCCCGGGTGCTGGGCGAGCGTGGCTACGACGTGCATCTGGTCGAGGCCGAGAAAGACCTCGGCGGGCACATGAAGAACGTCATGCGCTATCCCGGCCTCGCCGAGTGGGGCCGCGTGGTGACCTACCGCCAAGCCCAGATCGAGAAAATGAAGAACGTCGAGATCCATACGGGCCAGCGGCTCAGCGCAGACGACGTGCTGAGCTACGGCGCGGACAAGGTGATCGTGGCCACGGGTTTTGCCTGGTCGGGCGACGGCACCAGCCACATCACCATGGCGCCGATCCCGGGCGTGGATGCGAGCCAGGCCCAGTTCCTCACGCCCGAGCAGGTGATGGCGGGCAAGGAGACCGGCGACCGGGTCGTGGTGCTCGACGCCGAGAACTACTTCACCGGTATCGGCATGGCCGAGATGATGGCGGACCAGGGCAAGCAGGTCAGCCTGGTGACCCAGACCGGCAATCCGGCGCAGATGACCGAATTCACCCTGGAGAGCTCGAACATTCACCGCATGCTCCACGAGAAGGGCATCCGCTCCGTGACCAACAGCTGGGTCGAGGACTGCGAGGTGGGCAACGAGGTCAAGGTCAAGGTCTTCAACCTTTATCGCGACGGCTACCGGCGCTCGACCGATCCGGTGGCGGGCGAACTGCCGCGGACAGTTGGCGACGAGCACGAGATCATCACGGCGGATTCGGTAATCGTGGTCACCGCGCGGGCCTCGAACGATGGGCTTTATCGCGAGCTCAAGGCACGTAAATCCGAGTGGGCGGGGCAGGAGATCGCGGGCATCTACCTGGCGGGCGATGCTTATGCACCGCGCATGCTGGCCGATGCCATCTATGACGGCCACCGCATTGCGCGCGAATTTGAAGAGCCCAACCCGCGACGCTCCAAGCCCTTCCTGCGCGAGCGGATGATCTGGGGCAACGACATCAGCCCGACCGCGTAACGACGCTAAGAGCCGCGTACGACAGACCAACGCCCCGGCCCTCATTCTTTGGGGCCGGCCGCCCTTAGCCAACCCCGGCCCCGTGGCGGGGCGTTTTCTTGTGCGATTGCGGGGCTCGGCACAGGGGATTATTGTGACCCAAAGGCCGGCCCGCGATTGAGCCGCGGGGCTGGCGGAATTCGCCACGACAAGGGGAAGAATCATGGCCCGCGATCCGAAGTACGACTGCCTGTTCGAGCCGATCAAGGTCGGCCCGAAAACCATGCGCAACCGCTTCTACCAGGTGCCTCACTGCAACGGCGCAGGTACGAAGTATCCGGGAACCCAGGCGGCGTTTCGCGAGATGAAGGCCGAGGGCGGCTGGGCGGTGGTCAACACCGAGGCCTGCCATATCCATCCGAGCTCGGACTACGACCCCTACACGCTGTCGCATCTGTGGGACGAGAACGATGTGATCAACCTGCGCCATATGTGCGATTCCGTGCACAAGTGGGATTCGCTGGCGGGCGTCGAGCTGGTCCATGCGGGCTCCATGAACCCGAACCTGTTCACCCGCCACCCGGGTATGTCGGCGTCGGGCGGCGCGGGCGATACGACGATTTCGCAATACTCCCATCAGATGGATAAAGAAGAGATCAAGTGGGTCCAGAACCTCTATGTGGAGGCGGCCAAGCGCGCGGTGCAGGCGGGCTTCGATATCGCCTATATCTACGGCTCCCACGCCGTGATGCCCATGCAGTTTCTCTCCAAGTTCTACAACAAGCGCGACGACGAATACGGGGGCAGCCTCGAGAACCGCGCACGCTTCTGGATCGAGTGCCTGGGCTTGCTCAAGGAGCATGTCGGCGATGAGTGCGCGATCGCGTGCCGTATCTCGGTCGACCAGATGATGGGCTCGGACGGCATCCAGGCCTCCGAAGACCCGGTCCAGTTCGCCGAACTGGCCGAGAAGGAGGGCGTGGTCGATATCTGGGACGTCAATGTCTGCGATTTCATGGAATGGGGTGAGGATGCGGGGCCGTCGCGCTTCTACAAGGCCAATCATCAGGCGCCGTTCACGAAGTTCATCCGGGCCGCGACCAAGCAGCCGCTGCTCAATGTCGGCCGCCTGACCAGCCCCGACGACATGGCGGACATCATCACCTCGGGCCAGGCGGACATCATAGGCGGCGCGCGGCCCTCGATCGCGGACCCGTTCCTGCCCAAGAAAATCGAGGAAGGGCGCAACGAGGACATCCGCGAATGCATCGGATGCAACATCTGCATCCAGCGCTGGGAGCGGGCCGCACCCCTGGTCTGCACCCAGAACGCCGTCTCGAACGAGGAGTATCGGCGCGGCTGGCATCCGGAAAAGGTGACCAAGGCGAAGAACCCGGGCTCCGTGCTGGTTGTGGGCGCGGGGCCCGCGGGCCTCGAATGCGCACGCATCCTGGGCGAGCGGGGCTATGACGTGCATTTGCGCGATACGGCGAGCGAGCCCGGCGGCCACGTGAAGGACGTCCAGCGTATGCCGGGCCTCGCCGAATGGGGCCGGGTGATCACCTACCGCACGATCCAGCTCGACAAGCTCAAGACCGTCGAGCTCCAGCTCGGCGTCGACGAGATGACTGCCGACGACGTGCTGTCTTACGGCGCCGACAAGGTGGTCCTCGCCACGGGCTCGGCCTGGGGCGGCGATGGATTCTCACACGTCACCAAGGCGCCGCTGCCCAACGTCGACGCCGCCAACCCGCAGTTCCTCACTCCTGAGCAGGTCATGGAAGGCAAGGCGGTGGGCGACAAGGTCGTGGTGCTCGACGCCGACGGCTATTTCATGGGCGCGACGCTGGCCCAGATGCTGGCGGAGCAGGGCAAGGAGGTCGAGGTCGTCACCCACTTGGGCTCAGTTGGCCCGATCATGGATTTCACGCTCGAAAGCCCCAACATGCACCGGCTGCACAAGGAGCTGGGCGTGAAGCACCACACGGGAAGCTGGGTTCAGGACGTCGAGCTCGGCAACCGGGTCAAGCTGCAGATTTTCGATCTGCTGCGTGACGGATCGAAACGGACCACGGACCCGGTAGCGGGCGAGCTGCCGCGCATCGCGGGCACCGAATATCACGAGATCGAGACGGACTCGGTGGTTCTCGTGACGGGCCGCGTGCCGGTCAACAAGCTGTGGGGCGACCTGCGGGCGCGCAGGGACGAATGGGCCAAGGCCGAAATCTCGGGCATCTACCAGGCGGGCGATTGCTATTCGCCCCGGCCCATCGCCGAAGCGGTATTCGACGGCCACCGCATCGCCCGGGAATTCGAGACCGACGATCCGCAGCAGCCGCTGCCCTTCCTGCGCGAGATGATGGTCTGGGGCCGCGACAACGACGCCCGCGAGAAGGAAATCCACGGCAAGTAGCTGATAAAGAAGAAGAATCGGAGCGGGCGCGAAAGCGTCCGCTCTTTTTTTATGGGCTAATCCGCATACATCACGGTGACGATTTCGGCGACGCAGGCGGGGCGCTCCGAGCCCTCGATCTCGAAGGTGATCTCGCTGACCAGGCGTAAGCCGCCCGATCCCGGCTCCGCCGAGAGCAGCCTGCGCCGCGCCCGGATGCGTGCGCCTGTAGGCACCATGGCGGTATAGCGCACCTTGTTGCAGCCGTAGTTGAGCGTCCGGGCGACGTCGCGCACCTCGAGCAGCGGCGAGGCGAGGAGCGGCACCAGCGAGAGGATCAGGTAGCCGTGGGCGATGGTGGTGCCCGTGGGCATCTCGGCCGCCGCGCGCTCGCGGTCGACATGGATCCACTGATGATCGCCGGTGGCGTCGGCGAAGGCGTCGATGCGCGCCTGGTCGATGGTCATCCAGTCGGAAACACCAAGCTCCTTGCCGACCAGCGCGTGTACATCCGCAAGACGATCGATGACCGGCACCGGATTAGCCTTTGTTCCGTTTCGCTCTTTGTCGCTCACGGCAGTGGACCTGACGGTCCACGCCTGCGCGGGCGCGCCGCATAAGCGGCGGACCGCAGTCGCGGTCTCGGCCTTCGGCTGCTCGCGGGCTTGCGAAATCCGGTTGAAACCATCGCATCGGATTTCGCTCAACCGTCGAGGTGGCGAAGGTACTGGGCGACGTAGTCGCACCCGACTTTCTCGGCGAAGCCGTCCATCAACCGCTTGGTAATCGGGCCGGGAATTTCACCCTTGCCTATGGCGCGGCTCTGAAACGAGCGGACCGGGCATATGCACAGGCTGGTCGAGGTGATGAAGGCTTCCTGCGCGTTTGCCGCGTCGTAGGGGCTGATGTCCGCTTCGCGGAAGGGGATGGCGAGCTCGAGGCAGAGTTCCAACGCGACCTTGCGGCTGACGCCGGGCAGGACATAGCGCTCGCGGGGCGTCGTGATGATGCCGTCGCGGACGATGAAGATGTTCGACCCGTTGCCCTCGTTGAGGAAGCCGCGGGTGTCGAGCAGGATGGTCCAGGCGCCGGGATTGGCGGCCTGGACCTCATTGTCGGCGACGATCAGGTTGAGATAGTTGTGCAGCTTGGCGTTGGGATCGAGGCATTCCGGCGGAGTCCGCCGGGTGGGCGGAAAGGCCACGTCGACGCCGCCGCGAAACAAGGATGCCCGAGCCTTCAGGGGCAGGGTGTTGCACAGCACGGCGACGGTCGGTCCCTCGGTCGCGCCCGGCTCACCCGGAAAAGCCGAGCCCCGGCTGATCCGCTGCATGACCCAGTAGTCGTCGTCGGAGTCGAGCAGGGGGCGGTTGCGTGCGACCACTTCTTCGGTGATCGCGGCCATTTCCACGGGGGAAAGACCGGGGTCGATCCGCAAGTAGCGCAGCGAGCGATAAAGCCGGGCGATGTGATCGTCGAGCCGGAAGATCTGGCCCTGGAAGGTACGCGCTGTGTCGAACGCCGCGTCGCCAAAGATAAAGCCCCGGTCGCCGATGTGGATGACGGCGCGGGATTCGGGGATGTATTCGCCGTTGAGGTAGACGGTGCGTTCGTTCGGCGTCGCGGGGGCCGCGGAAGCGTCGGTCATGGGGAACCTGTACGGATTACGTCATGTGGCTGTCGCCAGCCGGTGATCCGCTGAGATGGCGCGCGAGATCGTCGACACGGATCGCGCCCACGGGTTCGCCGGGACCGGGCGGCAGCATCATCGGGGCCTCTTTAGGTGGTTCTCTCACGCGCGGAGATTATAGCGTAACCAGGGCGGAATGTATGGATTTTAGACAACAGGCCAGTGATGTTGATAGACCGTTCCGCGCCGCGTTCTTCGGCTAACCGGACGCGATGAAGAGGTTCACCGCCGAACCAGGGCTGCGGAGCGCGGCCGGCTCCGAATCGGGCCGGGCGAACGCGGTTGCGCCTTGTGCGGCGGAAGGTTGTAATTGGCCGAATTACGATTCAAATAACAGCGGTCAGCGCCGACGGCAAGCCGGGAAGACGCGAAATCCGCAAGCGCGACAAGGGGAGAGACGATCCGATGCCACGCGATCCGAAATACGACATCCTGTTCGAACCGATTCAAGTGGGCCCGAAGACGGCTCGTAACCGGTTCTGGCAGACACCGCACTGCAACGGCGCGGGCTCCGACCGGCCGGGAACGCAAGCCGCTTTTCGCGGCATGAAGGCGGAGGGCGGCTGGGGCACCGTGTGCATCGAATACACCGCTATCAGCCCCGAATCCGACGAACAGCCCCACTGGTGCGCCCGGATGTGGGACGAGGGCGACGTCATCAGCCTGCGGCACACGACGGACGAGGTGCACAAGCACGGCTCGCTTGCCGGGGTTCAGTTGTTTTATGCCGGTGTGCACGGCCAGGTCGGCGAAAGCCGCGCCGTGAGCCGCGCGCCGTCGTCACCCGATATCGGAAAGCCTGATCTGCAACGGGGCCGCGGAAATCGACGAGGACGACATCCGCGCCATCATCGGGATGCATGTCGACGCGAGCCTGCGTTCGCGCGATGCGGGCTTCGACGTCATCGAGATAATCGCGTCGGATTCGATGATCGCGCTGCAGTTCTTCCAGCCCTTCTACAACAAGCGCCAGGATAAGTACGGCGGCTCGTTCGAAAACCGCTCGCGCTTCTGGCTGGAATGCATGGAAGCGATGAAGAAAGCGGTCGGCGACGACTGCGCCGTGGGCAGCCGCTTCTCGGTCGATACGCTCGAGGGGCCGGACGGCATCGAGGTGGGCGACGAGGGCGTCAAGATCATCGAGCTGATGGGCGAGCAGGGGTTGTGCGACGTGTGGGACCTCAAGGTTGGTCATTATTCGGAGCTGGCGGGCGAAATCGCGCCGTCGCGCTATACCCGGACGAACTACATGGAGCCGTGGATTCGGATTGCCAAGCAGGCCTCGCCGGTGCCGGTCGTCACCACCGGGCGGCTGACCAGCCCCGACGATATGGTCGAGATCATCAATTCCGGCCAGGCAGATTTCATCGGTGCGGCGCGGCCCTCGATCGCCGATCCGTTCCTGCCCAAGAAGATCGAGGAGGGGCGCAACGAGGACATCCGCGAGTGCATCGGCTGTTCGGTGTGCCTGTCGAAATGGTCCAAGGGCGTGCCGCTGATCTGCACCCAGAACGCGACCTCGATGGAGGAGTACCGGCGCGGCTGGCATCCCGAGAGGTTCGAGAAGACGGCAGATCCCTGTTCGGTGCTCGTCGTGGGCGCCGGGCCCGCCGGCATGGAATGTGCCCGGGTGTTGGGCGAGCGGGGCTACGACGTGCATTTGTGCGAAGCTGAAGGCGAGATCGGCGGGCGGGTGCTCGACATCCAGCGCTATCCGGGGCTCTCGGAGTGGGGCCGGGTCGTGACTTATCGCCAGATCCAGCTCGACAAGCTGAAGAACGTCGAGGTCCATACGGGCGTGGGCAAGATGTCCGCGGACGACGTGCTTTCCTACGGTGCGGACAAGGTGGTCTGCGCCACCGGCTCGCACTGGTCGGAAGATGGTGTCGCGCCGTTCCTGATGGGCCCGACGCGCGGCGCCGACGCGTCGCAGCCTCACGTCTGCACGCCTGAGCAGGTGATGGCGGGCAAGGCGCTGGGAGATAAGGTCGTGGTGCTCGATTACGAGGGCTACTTCACCGGTGCGAGCATGGCGGAGATCGCGGCCGACCAGGGCAAACAGGTGACCATCGTGACCTGTTTCGATTTCGTTGCGCCCTACTGCGTCCTGAGCATGGAGATTTTCGACCTGCGCCGGACGCTCCACGAGAAGAATGTCAGCGAGATCGCCTTGCACGGGGCGGAATCCATCAAGCCCGGCAAGGTCACCTTGTCTTATTTCTTCCGCGACGGCGTAACGCGCACCGCAACGCCCGAGGTTGGCGCGCCGGCGCGCCGGATGGGGACGGAGACCACGGTTCTCGACTGCGACAGCGTGATCCTGGTCACGGCGCGGGTGCAGAACAACGAGCTGTTCAAGGAGTTGAAAGCGCGAAAGAGCGAATGGGCGGACAACGATATCCAGGCGGTCTACCAAGTCGGCGATTGCCACGCGCCGCGCCTGATCGCGGACTGCGTGTTCGACGGCCACCGCATGGCCCGCGAGTTCGAAAGCAAAGACCCGCAATACCCGCTGCCCTGGATCCGCGAACGCCAGGTCTGGGGCCACGAAACGTACCCGAAACTGGCGGGTTGAATTTGACGACTGGAGACGAAAACAGATCGGGTTTATAACAGTACCAGCAGATCAGTTCAGAGGAGATAAAGATCATGGCCCGCGATCCCAAGTACGATTGTCTGTTCGAGCCGATCCAGATCGGCCCCAAGACCATGCGCAACCGCTTCTACCAGGTGCCTCACTGCAACGGCGCCGGCGTCGACTTTATCGCCACCAACGCGGGATTCCGCGGCATGAAGGCCGAAGGCGGCTGGGGCGGCGTCTGCGCGGAAGCCATCAGCATCGATCCCGAGAGTGATACCGAGCCGTCGAAGTTGTGCAACATCTGGGACGACGGCGACATCCAGAACCTGCGCCACCTGACGGATTCGATCCACGAGTGGGATTCGCTGGCGGGCGCCGAGCTTTTCCATGCCGGCGCGCCGGGGATCAACCTCGCCACCCGTGGCGTGGCCCGCACGCCGACCGAAGGCAGCTCGGGCTGGACGCTTGCGACTTACACCCACGAGGCGGACCTCGACGATATTGCCGAACTGCAGCAGCAATATGTCGACGCCGCGAAACGCGCGGTTCAGGCGGGTTTCGACATCGTCTACGTCTACGGCTCGCACTCGGTGTTGCCCATGCAGTTCCTCTCTCCCCAATACAACAAGCGCCAGGACGGGTATGGTGGCAGCTTCGAGAACCGGGCACGCTTTTGGATCGAGACAATCGAGAAAGTACGCGAGGCGATCACGGGCGACGCGGCACTCGCCGTGCGTATTTCGGTCGATCATTTGATGGGCCCGACCGGCGTCGAAGCCGACGGCGATTCGGTGCGGCTGGCCGAGATGTGCACGAAGAACGGCATCGTCGACTTGTGGGACGTCAACGTCAGCGACTTCAACGAGTGGGGTGAGGACGCAGCTCCCTCACGCCATCAGAAGGCGAATCACCAAAAGCCCTTCACGCGCTTCCTGCGCGAAGTGACCACGGCACCGCTGCTCAATGTCGGGCGGGTGACGAGCCCGGACGACATGGTCGAGATCGTCTCCGGCGGCCAAGCCGACATTATCGGTGCGGCCCGGGCTTCGATCGCCGATCCGTTCCTGCCCCAGAAGATCGAGGAAGGGCGCAACGAGGACATCCGCGAATGCATCGGCTGCAACATGTGCATCTCGCGCTGGGAAAGGGGCGCGCCGCTCGTCTGTACCCAGAACGCGACCTCAAACGAGGAATTCCGCCGCGGCTGGCATCCGGAGAAGTTCGAGAAGGCCGAGGATCCCTGTTCGGTGCTCGTCGTGGGCGCTGGCCCTGCGGGCATGGAATGCGCCCGGGTCCTGGGCGAGCGGGGCTACGACGTGCATCTGCGTGAGGCCTCGGGCGAAATTGGCGGTCACGTCAAAGACGTCCAGCGCCTGCCGGGCCTGGCCGAATGGGGCCGGGTGGTCAGCTATCGCCAGATCCAGCTCGACAAGCTCAAAAATGTCGAGGTCCACACGGGCGTGGGCGAGATGACGGCGGACGACGTGCTGAGCTACGGCGCCGACAAGGTGGTGCTCGCGACCGGCGGTCACTGGTCGGACAACGGTTACAGTGCGACGGATAACGCACCGATCGAGAACGTCGATGCCAGCCAGGCCCAGTTCCTCACGCCGGAGCAGGTGATGGAAGGCAAGGCGGTCGGCGACCGGGTGGTCGTGCTCGACGGCGACGGCTATTACATGGGCGTGAGCCTGGCCGAAATGCTCGTCGATCAGGGCAAGGAAGTCACCATCGTGACCCAGAACGCCACGGTCGGCCCGATCACCGACTACACCCTCGAAGGGCCCAACCTTCACCGCATGATGCACGAGAAGGGCATCAAGGCGATTACCAGCCACTGGGTCCAGGAAGTCGAGGTCGGCAACGAGGTCAAGATGAAGGTCTACAACCTCTACCGCGACGGCTCGCAGCGGACCACCGACCCGGTGGCCGGGGAACTGCCGCGCAAGGAGGGGACGGACTACACTGAGCTCGAGGCCGATTCCGTCGTGCTCGTCACCGGGCGGACGGCCAACAGCCGGCTCTACAAGGATCTCCGGTCACGCAAGGACGAGTGGGAGAAAAAACGGCGTCCAGGCGATTTACCAGGCCGGCGACTGCTATGCGCCCCGCTTCATCAGTGAGGCGGTGTTCGATGGCCACCGGATCGCCCGCGAGTTCGAGAGCGATAACCCGCAACGGCCGAAGCCCTATATCCGCGAGCGGTTGCTCTGGAATGACGATAGCAAGGAGGCGCTGACCAAGGCGTCGAACCGCGACATCTAGGCGCACCGCTGACACGAGACAAGGCGTCCGGGCGAGAGCCCGGGCGCCTCTTTTTTTATCGGCGGTATGCCGTCAAACGTGATTAGATTATGGAAATTGAGGCGCGCGCGGCGTCCGAAATTCAGGGGGTGGATCATGGCACGGGAATCCAAATACGACATTCTGTTCGAGCCCATCAGACTCGGCCCGAAAACGCTGAAAAATCGTTTCTGGCAGACCACCCACTGCACGGGGTTCGGCGCGGAGCGGCCCGGAACCCAGGCCGCATTTCGCGGTACCAAGGCCGAGGGCGGCTGGGGCGCGGTGTTTAGCGAGGCGGTCGCGGTCCATGCCGAATCCGACGAATACCCCTTCACCTTGGGGCGGATGTGGGACGAGGGCGACGTCATCAATTACGGCCATATGTGCGACGCGCTGCACAAGCACGGCGCGCTGGCCGGTATCCAGCTTTGGTATTCGGGCTGCCACGCACCGAACATGGAAACCCGCGAGATACCGCGCGACCCCAGCGGCCTGCCATCGAACGTGTTTCCCGAGCGCACGGTCTTCGGCGCGGAATGCGACGAGGACGACATCCGGGCGCTTATAAACATGTATGTCTTGGCGGCCAAGCGGGCGCAGGACGCGGGCTTCGACATTCTTGAATTGTCCATGGCGGACAATACGGTTCCGGCGCAGTTTCTCGACCATCGCTACAACTACCGGGACGATGATTGGGGCGGCTCGCTCAAGAACCGTCTGCGCTTTGGCATCCAGTGCCTCACGGAGCTGCGCGAGGCCTGCGGCTCGTCCAACGCGATCTCGATCCGCTACGAGACCGACGACATTCTGGGCGCACTGTCGCTGCAGTATTTCGAGGAGGGGCTCACCGTCGTCGAGCTGCTCCACGCCGAGGGGCTGCTCGATGCCTGGTCGGTCAAGATCGGTGATTACGAGGAATGGGCGGGTGAGGACGCGGCGAGTTCGCGGTTTCGCAAATCGAACTGGATGAAGCCCTTCGTCGAGGATGTGAAGGGGATCGTCGGCGACGTGCCCGTAATCAACAACGGCCGCTTCACCAGCCCCGACGACATGATCGGCGTGATCAACGACGGCCAGTGCGACATCATCGGCGCGGCGCGGCCCTCGATAGCCGACCCGTACCTGCCCAAAAAGATCGAAGAGGGGCGAAACGAGGACATCCGCGAATGCATCGGCTGCAACATGTGCGTCTCGCGCATGCAGCAGCAGGCGCTCTTAAGCTGCACCCAAAACGCGACCTCGGGCGAAGAATACCGGCGCGGCTGGCATCCCGAGAAATTCGAGCCCGCGAAGGAGCCCTGCTCGGTGCTTGTGGTGGGTGGCGGCCCGTCGGGCATGGAATGCGCCCGGGTGCTGGGTATGCGCGGCTACGACGTTCACCTGTGCGAGGCGGACAAGGAACTGGGCGGGCACTGGAAGCGGGTTTCACGCTATCCGCGTTGCGCCGAATGGGGCCGGGTGATCACCTACCGGGAAATCCAGCTCGGCAAGCTCAATAACGTCGAGGTTCATCTCGGGGTCGGCGAAATGTCGGCGGACGACGTGCTCTCCTACGGCGCCGACAAGGTCGTGATCGCGACCGGCGCGCACTGGGCGACCGACGGCATGGGCCCGGAGGTTCACAAGCCCATCCCCGGGGCCGACGCCTCGCTGCCCAACGTGTGTACGCCCGAGCAGGTGATGGACGGCAAGCCGACGGGCGATCGGGTCGTGGTGCTCGACGGAGAAGGGCATTTTACGGGCATGTCCATGGCCGAGCTGATGGCCGATCAGGGCAAGTCCGCGGTCACCCTGGTGACCAACATGAACGAGGTCAACGAATACACGCTCTATACGATGGAGGTGCAAAACAACAAGCGGCTGATGTACGAGAAGAACATCACCCATATGCGCAACCACTGGGGCCACGCGGTCGAGCCCGGCAAGATCCAGTTGTTCTATCTTTATCGCGATTCACCGGAGCTCTACGAAATAGAGCCCGGCAAGTGGAACCGGCGCGAGACGGACCATCTGGTCGAGATCGAGTGCGACACGGTGATTATCTGCACCACGCGGATCCCCAACAACGGGCTGTTCAAGCAGCTCAAGGCGCGAAAATCCGAGTGGCCGGCGAACGAGGTGCAGGCGGTCTACCGCATCGGCGACTGCCATGCGCCGCGCCAGTGCATGAATGCGATCTACGACGGCCACCGGCTGGCCCGCGAATTCGACGGGCCGCACCCGCAATACCCGCTGCCCTTTATCCGGGAACGCCAGATCTGGGGCCACGAGACCTATCCCAAGCTGGGCGATGCGCGGCCTGTCGTCGAAGTCGATCTCTGATCCGTGTGGCCGGCGCGCTGCGCCGCTTGGCGCGACGCCCCGATTTGTGTGGTCGGCTAGCTCCAGTGGGTCTGGCGGTTCTGGCCGTGGCGGGCAACGTGAGATTCGGCCAGCAGGCAGAGCAGTTCAAAGCCGATTGCCGAGCCGAGATTGGCCGAGATGCCGTGGGGATCGTAGGGCGGTGAGAGCTCGCAGATGTCGGCACCGACCATGTCCATGCCATGGAGCCCCCGGATGAGCTGAACCGTTTCGCGCCCGGTCAGGCCGAACGGCTCGGGAAGCTGGGTGCCCGGGAAATCGGTCGAGTCGATGCCATCGACGTCGAGGGTGAAGTAGAACGGCCCATCGCCGACCACCCGCCTGATTTCGGCCAGCGTGCCCTCGATACCAATGTCGAAGAACTCGTGGGCATGGATCACCCGCATGCCCGATTCCTCGGAGAAATTCCAATACGGCGTCATGCCGTTGCGGATGCCGATCTGCACCATCCGCTCGGGATCGATCGCCTCGTCGAGCACCGCGTTTACAAACGGGGCGCAGTCGTTGTACTTGGTGCCCTGATAGACGCCCGGCGCGGTGTCGCCGTGGGCGTCGATGTGGACGCAGCCAACCGGCTCGCCGCCGGCAAGTCCGCGCAGGACAGGATGGCTGAGGGTGTGCACGCCGCCGATGGTGAGCGGCGCGACGTTGTGCTTGCGAAACTCGGTGTAGATCTCGGCAACGGTCTCGACGCAGCCTTCGGCGCTGTGGGGGCTGGGCAGTGCGATGTCGCCATAGTCGGCAACGGAGCAGAGTTCGAAGGGGATGGTCTGCCAGATGTCGTGGACGGGGCCGCGGAAAATCGACCACTCGCGCAAGGACTTGGGTCCGAAACGGGTGCCGGCGCGGAGCGGGGCGGTGACCTCGTAGGGCAAACCGACCACGGCGACATCGATCTCCTCGAGGTCGCGGCTGCGCGGTGCGTTGTAGTAGCTGTCGGGCGCGGTGCCGCCGTCGATTTCTTCGAGGGTCGGGCCTTTCTCTTTCTCCATGCGTTCGAGAAACGCTTTCATGCCCGGATGGCTGACGGCGTAAAAACTCCGGTCGGCCAGCGCATGAAGCCGTTCGCGTTTTTCTTCGGAAAACCCCGCCATTTTGCTCTCCCTATCCATCGGACGGCGCCCGTTGCGAGCGCCGTATCTCCCGAGGGAGAGGCTAGCACAGGAGGAAACACCAGGGCATGGCAAAATCGCGGGGTCTGGGAGAGGGGGAAAGAGCGGCGGCGGTTATTCTTTGCGCGGCAGGCTGTCGAGCTTCCCGGCGTTGGGGCAGAACTCGTGATAGTTGTCTTCCGCTTCCTCCCACCCGAGCCAAACCCGACAGCGGTGGCGGGACACCGCCGGGCAGCCGTAGCAGGCCTTACGCAGCGTCTGTACGAATTTCGCGTCCTCCCACGCGGCGTCGCCGTCGATTTTGAGGCGTTCGAGCATCTCGGGCAGAAGGTGATGGAGGATCGGATCGTCCGGTTCAGCCGGTGCGTACTCGCCGCAGATGAGACCGAGATCGGCCAACGCGCGCTCGATCTCGTGGGGGTCGCGGCTCTCGAAACGGGCCTTGAGCGCCGCAAAGCGATCGCTCTTTGCAACCGCGCCGGCCAGTTTGCCGATAACGCCTGGTGATTTATCCGGTGCCATGGCTGCTCCTTTCTGCTGGTAGCGTTGAAAGTCTGTCCGCTGACAGGGCGAGCCGCCTTGATCTCGGTCAAGTCTATTCGCGAAATCTGCGACAAATTTGCCGTCAAATCAGCCGGCTAGTGCCTTCTGGCAGGGTGACAAGGCGACGCCGATAACGGTATAAAACGGGCGCGACACGAGAGGTTCGCGCTGCCGCCCGGAGGCGGTGCGCTGCGGCCTCTCTTTTTTCGGCAATCGGGCGGCCGGCCCAAAAGACAAACAGCCGGTCGGGGGACGATGGAAACTCGCGAACTCTTCTGGAACGTCGACGGCGCGGCCTATTCGGCCTTCTACGCCATCGGCTTCACGGCGATCGCGATCTTCCTCTATGGCTTTGCCCGTCACTTCGTCAAATATGCGCGCGGCCAGAAAGCCCAAACGCCGGTCAATGCGTGGCGCGGCTTTTGGCGCATGTGGGTCGACCTGTTCAGCCAGCGCACAGTGCGCCGGCGCGACCGCTATGCGGGGGTCAGCCACAGCAAGATCTTTTACGGCTTCGTTATCCTCTTTATCGGCACCTCGATCATCACGGTCGATTACGACATTACCGAGCCCCTGTTCGAGGTCACCTTCTGGCACGGCACGTTCTACCTGATCTTCAGCCTGGTGCTCGACATCGGGGGCCTTGGCATGATTATCGGCATCGGGCTGATGATGTGGCGGCGCGCCAGCTTCAAGCTGCCCAAGCTCGACTATGTGCGTGGCTACCGCGACGAAGCGGAGCCGCGGCCGGTTGCACGCTACTGGCAGCGCGAGGACTGGGTGTTCATGACGGTGCTCCTGATCATCGCGGTAACGGGATTCCTCCAGGAAGGCGTGAGGCTGCTACACGAGCAACCCGCCTGGGCGGCCTGGTCGCCGGTCGGCTGGGTGATCTGGAAGGTTTTTGCCGGGCTCGGGATGAGCGAGGCAACCGCGGTGGGCATTCGCGCGGCGAACTGGTGGATCCACGGCATGCTGGCGCTCGTCTTTATTGCCGCCATCCCGTGGAACAAAGCCAAGCACATCATTGCCGTCATGGGCTCGCTCTCGGTGCGCGACGAGCGACCGCTGCGCCGGCTGTCGCGAATTCCCGAGGACGCCGAGGAGGTCGGCATCTCCCGCGTCGAGCAGTTCTCGTGGAAGAACATGCTCAACTTCGACGCCTGCACGAAATGCGGCAAGTGTCACGATGCCTGCCCCGCGCGCACCGCGGGCTATCCGTTGAGCCCGCGCGACCTGATCCTCGATCTGCGCGTGTTCAACGACAAGGCGATGGGCCGTTCGCGCGAAGGCAGCGAGCTGATCGGCGACGTGATCGACAAGGACACCCTGTGGGCCTGCCGCTCCTGCGGGGCGTGCCAGGAAATCTGCCCGGTCGGCATCGAGCACCCCGCGATCATTATCGACATGCGCCGCCATCTGGTCGACCAGGGCGATATGGACCCGCTGCTCCAGGCGACCATGGAAAACATCGCGAACCTGGGCAACAGTTTCGCGGACAACCCGCGCAAGCGCGCCGTCTGGGTCGACGCGCTGGAATTTCCCGTCAAGGACATCCGTGAGGAGGCGGCGGACAATCTCTGGTTCGTCGGCGACTACGCTTCGTTCGATCCGCGCAACCAGAAGGTCAGCCAAACCGTGGCCCGCCTGCTCAAGCTCGCCAAGGTCGATTACGGCCTGCTACTCGAGGGCGAGCGCACCGCGGGCAACGACGTTCGCCGCGTCGGCGAGGAAGGGCTCTATGAGAGTTTGGTCGAGCACAACCTCGAGCAGATGGGGAACTCGAAGGGTTTCAAGCAGATCATCACGACCGATCCGCACAGCTACAACACCATCAAGAACGAATATCCAGATTTCGGTGAGGTCGCGCCGATCAGCCACTACAGCGCGGTGCTCGCCGAGTTGCTGAAAAGCGGCACCCTCAAGGTCGTTGCCCCGCTCAACAAGCGGGTGACCCTGCACGACCCCTGCCACCTCGGCCGACTTAACGGCAATTACGACGAGCCGCGCGCCGTGCTCGAGGCGATTGGCTGCACCATCGTGGAAATGCCCCGTAACCGCGACAATTCGTTCTGTTGCGGCGCGGGCGGAGGACGCATCTGGATCCCCGACACGCCGGGCACCGAGAAACCCTCGGAAAACCGGATGCACGAAGCCGCCGGTCTCGGTGGTATAGATATTTTCGTTACCTGCTGCCCAAAGGATTTGACCATGTTCGAGGACGCACGAAAGACTAGCGGCCACGAGGCGGACTTCGAGGTCGCCGACCTCGCCGAGCTCGTTGCCGAGGCAATCGATCTCAAAAACATCGATCTCAAGCACGTCCCCAGCCTCGTCGAGCGCATCACCGATGCCGCCTCGGCGCGGGTCGCCGACGTGATCGTCAACCAGCTCGCCGAAAAGCTGGCCGACCAGGTTGCCGATGCCGTGGCGAAGAAGCTGGGCTCGGGTGCCGTCGCGGTTAGCGCAGCACCGGCGGACACGGTGGCTCCGGCCGCAGCTCCCGCCGAGGCTGAGGCCGCGGCTGCACCGGTCGGCGCCTGGGGCGGCAGTCCGATCACCCCGGCGGCTCTGCCGGGCTACGACATCCCGCCCAAGGACGGTCCGCGAATCATGGTGGCCGTGAAGGAGGTCGGCACGCTGGGCGACGAGTTCGCGTTCACCGACGACGGGCGCGACGTCAAGGAGGAGTTCTTCGATTTCATCCTCAACGAGTGGGACGACACGGCGCTCGAAGCGGCGCTCCAGACCATCGAGAAGCTGGGCTCCGGCGAAGTGGTCGTGGTGACAGTCGGCCCTGAGCGTGCCGAGGCGACGCTGCGCAAGGTGATGGCCAAGGGTGCGCACCGGGGCGTGCGGGTCTGGGACGACAGCCTCGCGGGCGCCGATCCGGTGAGCGTCGCACGCGCGCTGGCCGGCGTGGCCAAGCTCGAGGAGGCCGATCTGATTCTGACCGGCGCGCAATCCGCCGATCAGGCGCATGGCGCGACCGGAACGGCGGTGGCGCGAATTCTCGGCATTCCGCACACGGCGGTGGTGCTGGAGATGGATTGGGACGGCGCTGGTTCGCTCAAGGTGATGCGCGAGCTCGAGGGCGGCATGGGCCATGCCTTCGAAATGGCCGCACCCGCGGTGGTGGCGATCCAGACCGGCGCCAACGAGCCGCGCTACGCGACCATGCGCATGATCAAGGACGCCAAGAAAAAGCCGCTCGATGTCGTCGACGGCGCGAGCGTTCTCGACGAAGGCAGCGCTTATACGGTACGGCGCATGTACGTGCCCGAGGCAAGCGGCCGGGCCGAGATGCTCGAGGGCAGCCCCGACGAGGTTGCGGCCAAGATCGCTGAAATCATTCGCGAAAAGATGGGGGGCTGAATCATGGCTGGAATTCTCGTCGTCGGTGAGCATCTCCAAGGCGAGGTGCGCGATATCACGGGTGAAATGATCGGCGCGGGCGTCGCGCTGAAGGACAAGATTGGCGGACCGTTGACGGTTCTCCTGGTCGGTGCCGACGCACCGGCTCTTGCGGAGAAGGTCAACCTCGAGGGCGTCGACGAAATCGTCACCGTGGTCACCGAGGCCGCCCATTTCGACCCCAACCTGTACGAAGAAGCAGTCTGTCAGGTGGGTGCGCATAAGGAGCCTCGGGCAATCTTCATGGGGCACAGCGTCAACGGCATGGCCTTTGGGGCAGCCGTCGCGGCGCGGTTGGGTGCGGGCTTTGCCTCGGATGTGTTCGGGGTCGACGCGGAAGGTACCGACATCGTCGCAATACGCAGCGGCTACGGCGCCAAGGTCCAGATGGAGCTGGCCTTCCCGGAAAAAACCGTGGTCGCGCTGACGCTTCGCGGGGCCACCTTCGAGGCGCCCGAGGCGGCGGGCTCGGCCACGATCGCGGCCATGGACGTGGATACATCCGCCGTCACGGCGGTGAGCACCCATCTCGAATACCGCGATCCGCCGCCGGCGGATTTCGACATCACGAAAGCGGAATTCATCTTCTCGATCGGCCGCGGTATCGAGGATCCGGATAATGTGCCCCGCTTCAAGGAGCTAGCGGAGCGCCTGGGCGCGACCCTGGGGTGCTCGCGCCCGGTCGCCGATTCGGGCTGGCTGCCCAAGCCCCACCAGGTGGGGCAATCGGGCAAGGTGGCGTCGAACTGCAAGCTCTACATTGCACTCGGCATCTCGGGCGCGGTGCAGCATCTGTTCGGCATGAAGCATGTCGAAACGATCATCGCGATCAACACGGATTCGGATGCGCCGATGTACAACTATGCGACCTACGGAGCAACGATGAGCCTGTTCGACTTCGCCGACGCATTGGAGAAGCAGTTCAATTAGGCGTTATACTCCTCGAACCCGCAGGGCCTGACGGCCCGGTGGGTGCGCACGCGACCCTGTCGGGCATGGAGCCGTTGGGAGAGGACGTATGACTGACGATGTCGCAAGCCTCGCTGCAGGGCGACGGGATGGCTCACCCGTCGACCGCACCCGCCACGTGCTGCTGCTCCGTTTCATACTCGTCAACTTCATTGGTGCGGCGCTACTGGCGGCCGCGGCGGTGCAGGGCTGGGTCGGCCTTGTGACGAGCAACGATCCGACGCGACTCACTCTGGTGATCTGCGCAGTCTTTGTCTTCGGCCTGGTCCTGAGCGCGGGGAAGATCGTCCAGACGAGCCGGGCGCTGGTTCAAGCCCGGCGTTTCGATCCAGCCGCGCCGGCCGGTGATTTCGTTGGGCGCTACGTCGGGGCGGTGCGCGAGAGGACGGTGAACAGCCGCGCTATCTCGGCCGACGCGTTGCGCCAACAGTATGGCTCGCGTATCGCCGTGGTGCGCCACATCGCCAACAGCCTGGTGTTCCTCGGCCTGATCGGCACGGTCATCGGATTCATCATTGCGCTCTCGGGGGTCCAGCCCGAGACGGTGACCGAGGTCGACAACGTGGCGCCGATGGTCTCGATGCTGATCCAGGGGATGTCGGTTGCGCTTTATACGACGCTCGCGGGCGCCGTGTTCAGCCTCTGGCTGATGGTCAACTACCGGCTTCTGGCGACCGGCACAATCACGCTGATAAATGCGGTCATCGAGTTGGGCGAAGCCCATGCACGATCCTGATCCGTTCGACGAGGATTCCGGCAACACGGTTTTTCGCGACGTCATCCTGCTTGCACTGCTTGGGTTCGTGGCGATCGTGGTGCTGCTGCTGCCCTACGTGAAGCCGGCCGAGAAGACATCGGATGCCGAGGCGCAGCCGGGCAACGTCGTGATCGAGACGCGGTGGCCCGACGAACTCGATGCCGACGTCGATCTTTGGGTCCAGGCGCCGGGCGATGTGCCAGTGGGCTATTCCAACAAGGGCGGGCGCTTGTTCAACCTGCTGCGCGACGATCTGGGCCATGTTTCCGACGTGACGCCGCTCAATTACGAGATTTCCTATTCGCGCGGGATCCCCCAGGGCGAATATGTCGTCAACGTCCATCTCTACTTCAATTCGTCCGGTCAGTTTCCGGTCCCGGTTACGGTGGTGGCCAGCGTGCGGCACGACGACGAGACACGGATGCGCCAGTTGGTGAGCACCCAGATCGATCTCGCGCACAACAATCATGAAGTGACCGCGTTTCGCTTTCGGCTCGACGACGACGGCGACCTTGTGGCCGGCAGTGTTCACAGCCTGCACAAGGGACTGCGCCTACAAGCGCCTCGCCACAAGGTCGAGGAAGAGAGCTGAGCCGTGGATCACCTGTTCTACTGGTTCCTGCCGCTTGGCCTGTTGGCGGCGTTTCTGGGCAGCGTCGCGATCTGGTCGCGCCGGCGCCTGCGCATCAAGGCTCTGGCGCTGGGCGCGGTGTTGTTGTTCATCCCCGCAGCCTATGCCGGGCTGGCCGATCTCTTAAGCAAACCCAAGCCGATCGCGCTCGAATGGGCCGAGGGCGGCACGGACGAGGCGCTCGTGCTGGGCGCGGCAATGCGCGAGGAGGAAGAAATCTACCTGTGGCTGCAGCTACCGGGCATATCGGAGCCGCGTGCCTATGTCATGCCCTGGGATCTCGAGCTTGCTCTCGAGCTTCAGGATGCGATGCGCCGAGCCGAGGAAAACGACAGCGGCATCATCATGCGCCTGCCCTTCGAGCCTAGCTGGGGGCGCGACGATCCGACTTTCTATCCACTGCCGCAGCCGGCGCTGCCGCCCAAATACATCAATCCCGAAGACAAGGGACCGCTGGAATACATCCATCCCGAGCTTCAAATCTAGGCGAGAGGCAGGGGAGCGCGAGGGCAGAATGATCGAACCTCATGACGAGTTCGACGAAGATGCCGGCGGAACGGTGTTTCGCGACGTCATCCTGCTCGCCCTGCTGGGTTTCGTGGCGATTGTCGTGGTGTTGTTGCCCCACATCAATCCGGAGGAGGCGGAAGAGCCGGGCGTTTCGCCCATGTCGGGCAACGTGGTGGTCGAAATCCACTGGCCCGACGACATCGATGTCGACGTCGATTTGTGGGTGCGTGCGCCCAACGACGTGCCGGTGGGTTATTCCAACAAGGGCGGGCGCATCTTCAACCTGCTGCGCGACGATTTGGGCCATTCCGCCGACGTCTCGGAGGACAACTACGAAATTTCCTACTCCCGGGGCATTCCCGAGGGCGAGTACCAAGTCAACGTCCACCTCTATCGTAACGCCGACCGGGTCTATCCCATCCCGGTCAGCGTGATCACCAGCGTTCGTCTCGAGGGCGAGGAACTCAGGCAGATTCTGGACAGCGACGTCGCGCTCGACAAGGAAAACCAGGAAATCACCGTTTACCGCTTCGAACTCGACGGCGATGGGGTGCTGGTCGACGGCAGCGTACACAGCTTGCAACATTCGATGCGCTCCTGGACGAACCCCCTCTACGAATCCCTGACACCCTAGGCCCAAAGCGGTTTATCCGCCTTAAAACCCTCCGCCGGTGCCGGTATGAGCTTCGAGGCCGGGAGAGCGGACAGATTCGCGTCCACGCTTGGGGCGACAGCCAGAATCCCGAATCCACCAGTAAGAAATCATTAAGCAGTGTCTGTCCTAATCGTACCTTGCGGAGAAGGCCAACTGAATGGTCCAGGTAACGGCTAATCAGGAGTAAATATTCGAGAGAGGAGCCTGACGATGGCATACTCCCTGCCCAATCCGTACGGCGACGACCAACGCGACGATACCCGCCCACAAGAGGGTGGATTGAACGTAAGGGACAGGATCGAGTATCTCGAACGCCGGCTTCGACCGGTTCGATCGCTTCAGTCGAAATCAATCTGCTATCTGCTCTTGTTCCGATTTGGCGTCGTCAACCTGATGGCGTGCGCACTGCTCGCGGCCGCCTTCCTGCAGGGGTGGGTGGGAATGCTCATCGCCGCGGATTCAACGGGCCTGTGCTTCCTGATAGTTGCTGTCTTTGGCATCGGCTGGGTCATATGTGCGGCCAAGGTCGTGCGCGTCAGCCTTGAACTGAATCGGGCAAAGGAATTCGATCCTTTGGCGCCTCTCCCGTCCTTGGCGCTCAATTACGTCACGGCGATGCAAGGCCGTTCGGCGCAAAGCCGGTCGACCTCGGCCAACGGGCTGCAGATGAAATTCTCGAGCCGGCTGTCAATGGCGGAGCAAAAAGGGACCACCGTGGCGGTGTAAGAAGGGACCACTTGGCGGCTGCGGGCTTGTCCCCGTAGTCCATGGGAGGGCCCCGCGTGCGACGCGGCGTGCCCTCAACAGGCCGACGCGGCGGCGCGCGCGGGAGGGACCTGTGGGCCCACGGGGTCAAGCGTGGGCTGGGTGGTCGGTTCAGTTCGCCGTCGGGGTTTGACGCCTGCGGCTCTGGTTGAGCCTGTAGCTCTCGCCATTCATCTCGAGGATGTTGACGTGGTGGGTGAGGCGCTCGAGGAGAGCGCCGGTGAGGCGCTCGGAGCCGAACACCTCGGTCCATTCGTCGAAGGGCAGATTGGTGGTGACCAGGGTCGAGCCCCGCTCGTAGCGCTGGCTGAACACCTCGAACAGGAGCTCGGCGCCGGTCTTGGACAGCGGCACGAAGCCGAGTTCGTCGACGATCAGAAGCTTGTAGGTGGCGAGCTTCTTCTGGAACCTCAGCAGCTGCTTGTCATCGCGGGCCTCGATGAGCTCGTGGACCAGTGCGGCGGCGGTGATGAAGCCGACCGAGAGGCCCTTCTGGCAGGCCGCCAGGCCGAGACCGAGGGCGATGTGGGTCTTGCCGGTGCCGCTGTTGCCGAGCGCGATGAGGTTCTCGCGGCGCTCGATGTACGCGCAGCGGGCCAGCTCCAGGACCAGCGTCTTGTTGAGCGAGGGGATGACCTTGAAGTCGAAGCTGTCGAGGCTCTTGATCACGGGGAAGCGCGCCGCCTTGATGCGCCGCTCGACCATGCGGCGCTCGCGGTCGATCAGCTCGAGCTCGGCAAGACGCAGAAGATAGCGAACGTGGTCGACGCCTTCCGAGGCACACTGCCGGGCGATCTTGTCGTACTCCCTCAGGAACGTCGGCAGCTTCAGCCTCTTGAGGTGGTGGACGAGCAGCACCTGCGGCGTGTCGGTCATGCGCGGAGCCCCGACAGCAGGCTCATGTACGATTTGGCAGACGTTATCGCGACCCGGGCGCGCGGCAGGTACGGATAGACGTCGAGATCCAGTCGAGGCGGCCGTCGCTCGGTCCGACACAGCACCAGGTGCTTGACGGCATCGAAGCCGATCGCGCCAAGCCGCAGGGCGTCGCCGACCGCACCCTCGACCTCCTCGGGCCGGAAGGTCTCCAGCAGACGCAACACCTGGACGTACTCGCGCTTGCCCGCCTTGCCCATGCGGGCTTCGAGCAGGCGTCGCAGAGTGATGAAGGCCTCGGGCAGGTCCCAGCCCGCCACCGGCGCGGCCTGGTCGAGGGCGCCGATCTTCTGCTCGATCAATGGCAGATAATGCAGCGGGTCGAAGATCAGGTCCTCGCTGTCATAGGACCGGCGGTGCCGGGCGATCACCTCGGCCCCGCAGCTGATCATCACCTCGTCGACATAGCCCCGGATCAGTCCCTCGCGGTGGCCGTAGGCCACGGGTACGGAGTAGTCGTTGCCGCGGTAGCGCACCAGCGACAGCGAGCTCACCCGCCCGGGACGCTTGTCGCAGGCATCGTATGGTGCCGGGGGTAGCGGTAGCAGAGCTTGGCGATCCCGCGCGAGGCGCTCGCCGATGGTCTCCTTGTGACCCCGCAGCCGCGCCGCCTGGCGCCGGCGGCACTGTCCCGCGAGATCATCGTTCAGCGCCTCGAAGCTCTCGGCCCGCGGGACGGGGACCAGGAAGTTCCGCCGGATGAAGCCGACCAGTCCCTCGACCTTGCCTTTGTCGTTGCCCTTGCCCGGCCGGCCGAACCTGTCCTCGAACAGATAGTGGGATTGCAGCTCCGTGAAGACGCGCGCTCGCTGCCGCTTTCCATCGCCCAGGATGCGGGCAACCGCCAGCTTGGTGTTGTCGTACAGGATGGAGCGGGGGACGCCGCCGAAGAACGCAACCGCCGCGTTGTGGCCATCGCAGAACGCCTCGGTCGTCTCCGCCGGATAGGCCTTCACGAAGCAACCATCACTGTGGGGAAGGTCGAAGGCAAGGAAGTGGACCTTGCGCGCCACACCGCCGATCACCGCCATCGCCTCGCCGAAGTCCGCCTGGGCGTGGCCGGGGGAATGGACGAGCGGCACGAACATCTCGCGCGACCGAAGCCGCCGCTCACGGACATAGTCCTTCACGATGGTGTAGCCGCCGGTGAACCCGTACTCGTCCCGGAGACGGTCGAAGATCCGCTTCGCCGTGTGCCGTTGCTTGTGGTGGCTGGTCCGATCGTCCTCCAGGATCCGATCGATAATCCCCGTGAATGCGTCCAGCTTCGGACGCCTCCGCGGCACGCTCCGGCGATATCCCGGCGGCACCGAGAACGACAGCATCTTGCGCACCGTCTTGCGGTCCAGCCCGAACACCCGCGAGGCCTCGCGGGTGCTCATCCCCTCGACACGACACGCCCGCCGGACCCGCGCGTACAACTCCACCCGATACATCCCCCCGCCTTCCAGTCAGAGCAACCCTGACAGAAGGCTATAGACGGTCCCATTTTGGTCCGCCACAGCCGGATCAACCGGCCGCTTCAGTGGGGGATTATTGCGCCGCCGTTCTCAGCCAGATCGCCGTGGTGCGCCATATCGCGAACAGCCTGGTGTTTCTCGGCCTGATCGGCACCGTGATCGGCTTCATCATCGCGCTCTCGGGTGTCGAGCCCAACACGGTGTCCGACGTAAAGAACGTGGGCCCGATGGTGTCGACCCTGATCCAGGGCATGTCGATCGCACTCTATACGACCCTTGTCGGCGCCATTCTCAACATTTGGCTGCTCGTCAACTATCGCATCCTGGCGACCGGTACGGTCAGTTTGATCAATGCGGTCGTCGAACTGGGTGAGAAACATGCACGAGCCTGAGGGCTTCGACGACGACGCCACCGGCACCGCGTTTCGGGACGTCATCCTTCTCGCGCTGTGCGGCTTCGTCGCGATCGTTGTGCTTCTCCTGCCCCACCTGAACCCGATCGGCGAGGCTCGCGAGGCCGACGTCGATTCCCCGGGAAACGTGATCATCGAAGCGATCTGGGGCGATGGACTCGATATCGACGTCGATCTATGGGTCGAGGCGCCGGGGGATATTCCCGTCGGCTACTCCAATAAAGGCGGGGTCGTCTTCAACCTGTTGCGAGACGATCTGGGCAGCCGGGCCGACGCCACGCCGTTCAATCACGAAGTGTCATATTCCCGTGGCGTTCCAGCCGGCGAATACACCGTCAATCTGCACCTGTTCCGCAACAGCGAGCAAAGCTTTCCGGTTCACGTCACTGTCATCGCGAGCCTCAAGAAGAAAGAGGGTTCGGGCTCCAGTCAGCTGCTCACGACCGAGGTTCTTCTGACCCGCGAGAACGAAGAAATCACGGCCTTCCGTTTCAGTCTCGATGACAATGCCCGGCTCGTGCCCGACAGCGTGCACAACATTCAACGCGACCTGCGCGCTGCCAGGGGCAAGAGTTGATGAGCCACCTCGTCATCTTCTTTTCGGTTTCGGTGGTGCTTGTCACCGGGCTGCTCACGCTGTGCGTCTGGACTCAGCGGGCGACATGGCTCAAGGCCGTTGCGCTCGCGATCGGGGCATTGTTGATCCCGGTCAGCTATGCCGGCTACCTGGATCTGTTGAGCAAGCCAAAGCCGGTCGACCTCGAATGGTCCAAGCGCACCGCTCAATCCGCAACCGTGCTCGGCTCGATAATCCGTGAGGAGCAGGGGATCTACCTGTGGCTTCAGATCGACGGCGTCGACGAGCCGCGCTCCTACGTATTGCCGTGGGATCGAGACCTTGCCGAGGAACTTCAGGCCGCGCAACGCGAGGCGGAGGAAAACTCGGATCTGCGCATGGCGATGCCGTTCGAGCCCAGCTGGGACGATCGGGAGCAGAAGTTCTATGCCATGCCCCAGCCCGCAATGCCGCCCAAAGACACCATCCCCGAAATGGGCCCCCTCGAGCTGGGACGATCGGGAGCAGAAGTTCTATGCCATGCCCCAGCCCGCAATGCCGCCCAAAGACACCATCCCCGAAATGGGCCCCCTCGAATACGCCGGGCTGCAGACCTAGGACAGCGGAGCCATTCCGGCGCGATTGAGCGCCCGAGCCGGGCGTGGCAATTCCTGATCGCCGCGGATCACGCCGTCCAAGGGACGCGACCCGATCCTCCTCGCGTCATTTCCGACGGGCGTCCAGAACCCTTTCCCTCTCGCGCTCACTGCGCTAAAAGAGGGCCCAACAAAAGGGCTAGGGGGTTAAATGGCGAAAGAAGACTTGCTCGAAATGGGCGGGACCGTGATCGAGAAGCTGCCGAACGCAATGTTCCGGGTGCGGCTCGAGAACGAACACGAGATCATTGCCCACACCGCCGGTAAGATGCGCAAATACCGGATTCGAGTGATGGTTGGCGACAAGGTCGATGTGGAGATGACACCCTACGACCTGTCCAAAGGCCGGATCATTTTCCGCCACAAATAGCGTTCGCAATTGCGATAAAATTTTTCGGATCTGTTGAAATTCGAATTTCTTATAAATTTTTTACTCATGAAGTCAAATAGTTATTGTAAATTCTGATTTGCTGCGTCGCAGCAAAAAGGAGTTGACTCTGGCGAGAACGCGTCTATATTAAGCCTCGTTGCTGCGTTGCAGCATAATCCAGTGAGATTGCCCGAGAGATCGAACGTGCGCCCGGGCGACGTGATACGACAGCGCGGCGCCAATGGACACCAGACAAATGCAACGGCGAAGGGTCGTTGCCGGAAAGGATCGAGAATGACGAAGACTTCCAGTGATACGGCCCAGAGGGCCTACGCGAAAGGATTTGAGGACGCCGCAGATTTCGGCAAGCAGGCGTTCGACGCCATGATCAACAATGTCGACGTTGCGGCCAAGAGCTACGGCGCGATCAGCGAGAGCTGGCTGCAATTCACCCAGGCCCAAATCGAGGACGGCATGGTTGCGGCGAAGGCCCTCTCGGGCTGCAAGACACCGAAAGACGCCGCCGACCTTCAGAGCGGCTACGCGAAGAGCGCCTTCGAGAAGTATGTGGCCAAGATCTCGGAAGCCCAGGAAATCTCGCTCAGCGCGGCAGACCGGATGCAGACGCCGTTCACCAACGGCTTCGGCAGCGCGGTGGAAAAGTTTTGGTCGACCAAAACTGCGGTCTGATCGCCTCTCCCTGATCAAGACCCGGAAGACCAGTGGCCCGGCGGTCATCCCCCGCTGGGCCATATTCCTGTCTGCACCCCGGCTGTGGCGACGGGCGGCGTTCTCAGTCCGGCTCAGGGTTGATTAGCGCCTCGCCCGCAGTGGACGCGCCACTTAGAACCACACGCGAGCCGTCGATGCGCGTCCGGCCTTCGGCCACGAGACGGAGCGCCAGGGGATAGCAGCGATGCTCGGCCTTGAGCACCCGGGCTGCCAGACGCTCCGCGTCGTCGTCTGGATGAACGGGCACCGCCGCCTGCGCTACGATCGGGCCGTCGTCGAGTTCGGCGCGCACGAAATGGACGGTGCAGCCGCTCAGGCGGACGCCCGCCGCGAGCGCCTGCTCGTGGCTGTCGAGCCCTTTGAAGGCGGGCAGCAGCGAGGGATGGATATTCAATATCCGGTCGCGCCAGGCGGCGACGAAGGCGACACCCAGCAGCCGCATGAAGCCGGCAAGGCAGATGAATTCGGCGCCCACCTCGCGCAGGGCAGCGTCGAGCGCACCGTCGAACGCGTCGCGGTCCTCGAACTCGCGATGATCGACCACCCGGGTGGCGACACCGGCGGCGCGCGCCCGCTTGAGCCCGCCCGCATCGGCGCGGTTCGAGACGACGGCGACGATTTCGGCGGGAAAATCGGGCTCGGCGCAGGCATCGAGCAGGGCCTGGAGATTGGAGCCCCGCCCGGAAATCAGCACCGCGCATTTCAGCCGGGCCACGCCGCCTCCGTGTGTTCGAGGCGCACCGCCGGATCGCCCGCGGTGCGGGTGACGACCTCGCCGATCGAATGAACCGTCTCGCCTGCCGCCGTAATCAGGTCGACCAGTGCATCACTACGTTCGGGCGCCACGATCGCGATCATACCGATCCCGCAATTGAAGCTTCGCGCGAGCTCCGTCGCAGGCAAATCGCCGGCCTCCGCAAGCCACCGGAATACCGGCGGCAGGAGCCAGCAAGCGGTATCGATGCGCGCCGCCGTGCCCGCCGGCAGAACCCGGGGCGGGTTATCGGTCAGGCCGCCGCCCGTGATGTGGCTGAGCCCCTTGAGGCCGCCCGCGCGCAAGCCATCGAGGCAGGGGCGGACATAAATCCTGGTCGGATCGAGCAGGGCCTCCGCGAGCGAGCGTTCAGGCTCGAAGGGCGCCGGCGCGGCATAGTCGAGGCCGGCCTCCTCGACGATCTTGCGGACCAGTGAAAAGCCGTTGGCGTGTAGGCCGTTCGAGGCGAGGCCGAGCAGCCGGTCTCCGGGTGCGATCTGCGCCCCGGTCAGCAGGTCGCGGCGCTCCACGGCTCCGACGGCAAAGCCCGCCAGATCGTATTCGCCGGGCGGGTACATGCCCGGCATTTCTGCGGTTTCGCCGCCGATCAGCGCACAGCCAGCCTGACGGCAACCCTCGGCGATCGAGGCGACGACCTGCTCCGCCACCGCGCCGTCAAGCCGTCCGGTCGCCAAATAGTCGAGGAAAAACAGCGGCTCGGCGCCCTGGACGATGAGATCGTTGACGCACATGGCGACCAGGTCGACGCCGATTCCGTCGTGACGCCCCGCGGCCTGGGCGATCTTGAGCTTGGTGCCGACGCCGTCCGTACCCGCGACGAGGATAGGGTCTTCGAATCCGGCTGCCTTGAGATCGAACAGCCCGCCGAAGCCGCCTAACTCGCTGTCCGCGCCCGGGCGGGCCGTGGCGCGGGCAAGCGGTTTTATTGCCTCGACCAGAGCATTGCCCGCATCGATGTCGACCCCGGCGCGCTTGTAGGACTCGCTGTTAATGAAACCCTCGCCCGTGCTAAGCTCTTGTTCCATAGGGAAGAGTGCACTCCACCGTGAAGATACTTGATCCGGGCCGGTTTGCAATGGGGCGCGCCGGGCGCGCAGCGCGCCGGGCGACAGCTGTATTTTTTGTCCTGTTTGCCCTGTGCGGTGGCGTCAGCGTCGTGAGCGAGACGGCTGCCGCAGCCGACCCGTTTCTTGCGCTCGGAGTATCGGTCGACGTAACGGCGAGCGACACCAATCTGGCACGGGCAAACGCACTCACCGCGGGCTATCGGGCAGGTCTGGAGCAGATCTTCGTACGACTCGTGCTGGACGAGGATTTCGACCGGCTTCCAAGCCTCTCCGATAATCAGATCGCCCAGATGATCAGTGGATTTGAAATCACAAATGAACGCGTAACATCAACTAGTTACAGGGCGATTTTGAATGTAACATTTAAACCAGACAGCGTTCGGCTGGCGCTCAGGAATGCGGACGTGCGGTTCGCAGAAACGCCGGGCCGCTCGGTCGTCGTGTTGCCTATTCTCTCGGTTGGGCTTGAGTCCCGGCTATGGCGGACCCCCAACCCGTGGGCGGACGCCTGGGCGCGCGTGGCGGTGGCGGCGGGGTTGGTGCCGCTGATCCTGCCGATTGGGGACGAAGTCGACAGGCGCCTCGCGGGAGTTCAACAGGCGTTGGCCGGTGATGCTACTGCACTTGATCGAATTGCCGAACGCTACGGGGCGCGCGAGGCGCTATCGGCTATCGTCGTGCCAAGCAAGGCGCTGGAGACTGGGATGCTTCAACTCGACATTACCCTGCTCTCGCGCAAGGGGCGGGCGCAGGCGAGCCAATTCCACCTTGAGGTGCTGTCGGGTCCCGAGGGCTGGGGCACCCTGTTCGACCGGGCCGTGGCCGCCGTGGTCGGGCATGTGAACGGGGAGTGGAAACAGGCCAATGTGTTGCAGTTCGACCAGCAGAACACGATCGACGTGCATCTGACGATTACCGGTCTTGCGGACTGGCTCGACATTCGCCGCCGCCTAGAGACCCTGTCGGTCATCCGGGCCGTGGAGTTGCGAGAGCTTTCGCAAAGCGGCGCGCTGCTTCGGCTCCGTTACCTCGGGGCGCCTGAAGGGATGGCTTTTGCGCTGCGTCAGGCGCGTCTCGACCTGGAAGAAACCCCGGACGGTTGGGGCATCGTTCGGCTTGATCCAGCAAAAAACGCGTCACAGCCGTGAGCCGCCCGGTTCAGCTCGCGCTCGATTTCGAACCGCGTCCAGCCCTCGGGCGGGAAGATTTTCTGGTGACCGCGAGCAACGCGGATGCCGTGGCCTGGCTCGACCGGTGGCCCGATTGGCCCGGGGCGGCGCTGGTGGTTTACGG
This sequence comes from Alphaproteobacteria bacterium, assembly GCA_965249645.1. Taxonomy (GTDB): domain Bacteria; phylum Pseudomonadota; class Alphaproteobacteria; order UBA828; family JAPUJA01; genus CAVOEB01. Next base: position 1,301,086 of record CBDFML010000012.1, on the reverse strand, counting down.
CCCACCCGCTTCGGGAAAGTCGCATCTGAGCCATGTCTGGCAGGCGCTGAGCGGCTCGCGCCGGCTCGGGGCGGCGGAGCTCGATGAGGGGACGGAGCGGACCTTGTTTGCGAAGACTTCGGCGCTGGTAATCGAGGACGTGGATCGCGGAGTCGATGAGCCGGCGCTCTTTCACCTGCTCAATATCGCAGCGGAGTTGGGCCGCCATTTGTTGCTGACCGGTGAGTTGGCGCCCGCGCGCTGGCCGGTTCGCCTGCCGGATCTGGGGTCACGGCTCAACGCGTTGCCCGCCGTGGGGTTGGGCGCGCCAGACGATGCGCTGCTCTCGGCCCTGTTGGTCAAGCAACTTGGCGACCGGCAGCTCACAGTCACCGATGAGGTGGTGCGGTATGCCGTCAGTCGCATGGAGCGCTCGTTCGAGGCGGTCCGCCGGCTTGCCGTCGCACTCGATGCGGCGTCGCTGGCGGAACAGCGGCGGCTCACCGTGCCGCTGGTTGGTCGTGTGCTCGAAGCCCTCGACGGCACCAAATCGTAATCGTCGATCGGAATATTCCAGGCAGCGGTTCGTCACGCAGATTGACGGAAACCGGGCCTGATCGTATTCTGTGTCGAGAATTGAGCCTTAACAGTATGATTAAAAACGAAAATTCTCCTTTGCGCGTAGTCGACGCGGCGGCGGGCGAAGAAGCCGGTGCCGTGAACGGCATCCCGACGGCGTCGGCGACGACGCGTGAGTCGCCAGAACGGTTTTTTAATCGCGAATTGTCCTGGCTGGCTTTCAACAGCCGGGTGCTCGAGGAATCCAGCAATCCCGATCACCCGTTGCTCGAGCGTTTGAGTTTCCTGTCGATCTCGGCGGCAAATCTCGATGAGTTTTTCATGGTTCGCGTCGCGGGCCTGTTCGCCCAGGTCGAGGCGGGAATAACCGAGCTAAGCCAGGACGGGTTGACGCCGGCCCAGCAGCTCACCCGGGTGGTTGCGGATGCCAACGTCCTGATCGCCGAACAACAGCAGCGATGGGTTGCGCTGCGCGGCGAGTTGCGCAACGAGGGCGTCGCCGTGGTCGAGCCCGGCGAGCTCGACGAGGAAGACCGGACGTGGCTGGAGAGTTACTTCAACGCCGAGATTTTCCCGATGATCACGCCGTTGGCCGTGGATCCTGCCCATCCGTTCCCGTTCATCCCCAACTTGGGCTTTGCGCTCGTGCTTCAACTCGTGGAACGGGACAGTGGCGACGTGCTTCGCGCCATCGTGCCATTGCCACGCCAGATCGAGCGCTTTACCCGCTTGCCGGGCGAGTCCATTCGTTTCGTTGCGCTCGAAACCATCATTCTGATGTTTATGAGCCGGTTTTTCCCCGGCCACGACGTGGTAAGCCAAGGCCAGTTCCGCATTATCCGCAACAGCGACATCGAGATCCAGGAAGAGGCCGAAGATCTGGTTCGGCTGTTCGAATTCGCTCTAAAACGCCGTCGTCGGGGCGGCGTCATACGCCTCAAGGTTTCGGCCGAGATGCCCAAACCACTGCTCAATTTCGTGCTCGAATCGTTGCGCGTGCCGTCGAGCGAGGTGGTTGCAGTGGACGGAATCCTCGGCCTCGCGGACGCCCGTCTCCTGACGGAGTGCGACCGCCCGGACCTTGAATTCGCGGCGTTTACCCCGCGCTTTCCCGAGCGCATCCGCGATCATGACGGCGACTGCTTCGCGGCAATCCGCCAAAAGGACATCCTGGTGCACCATCCCTATGAAAGCTTCGATGCGGTGGTCGGCTTTCTCAACCAGGCGGCGAACGACCCCAAGGTCGTCGCGATCAAGCAGACGCTGTATCGCACGAGCGACGATTCCCCCATCGTCAAAGCGCTGATCCAGGCGGCCGAGGCGGGCAAGTCGGTGACCGCGCTCGTAGAATTGAAAGCGCGCTTCGACGAGGAAGCCAATATCAAATGGGCGCGCGACCTCGAACGTGTCGGGGTCCAGGTGGTCTACGGCTTCGTCGGGTTGAAAACCCACGCCAAGGTGTCGCTCGTGGTTCGCCGCGAGCTCGATACGCTGTGCAGTTACGTCCATTACGGCACAGGCAACTACCACCCGATCACGGCGCGGATTTACACCGATTGCTCGTTCTTCACTTGCGATCCTGCGTTCTGCCGGGATGCTGCCTATTTCTTCAATTTCGTCACCGGCACGGCGCCGCCCGAGCGCTTCGAAAGTCTGCTTCGGCGCGGGCCACTGGCGGTGGCTCCTAACAACCTGCGCGACACCGTGCTTGATCTGATCGAGGACGAGATCGCCCACGCCAAGGCCGGGCGGCCGGCGGCAATCTGGGCGAAACTCAATTCTCTGGTCGACACGCAGGCGATCGATGCACTGTATGCAGCATCCCAGGCGGGGGTTCAGATCGATCTGGTGATTCGCGGTGTCTGTTGCCTGCGGCCGGGCGTCTCTGGACTTTCCGAGAACATCCGGGTCAAAAGCATCGTCGGTCGCTTCCTGGAGCATTCGCGGATCGTCTGCTTCGGCGCGGGCCACGGTTTGCCCTCACGGGAGGCCAAGGTCTACATCTCGTCAGCGGACTGGATGCCGCGCAATTTCGACCGGCGTATCGAGGTACTTGTGCCGATCGAGAACGCGACGGTTCATGAACAGGTCATGGGACAGATCATGACCGCCAATCTGAACGACGTAGCGCAAAGCTGGACGCTGGAGTCCGACGGCCGCTATCGGCGCCTGTCGTCCGACCCCGATTCGTTCAACGCCCACACCTTTTTCATGACGAATCCGAGCCTGTCGGGCCGGGGCAAGGCGTCACCGCAGAGCAATCTCGACAGGGCGATCCAAAGCGCCTAGCCTACGCCCGGCATGGCGGTGGAAGCGAAGCATGCGCTCACGACCGCTCCCGTCACGGGAGCGCGTGTCGGCGTGGTGGACATCGGGTCGAACTCGATCCGTCTCGTCATCTACGAAGGGCATCAGCGGGCGCCGCTGCCCGTCTTCAACGAAAAGGTTCTATGCGGACTTGGCCGCGCGCTTCCGACCAGTGGCCGGCTGTGGCCCGAGGGCGTCGAGCTCGCGCTCGACAATCTGGCGCGGTTCGCCGAAATGGCCCGGGTCATGGATCTCGGGCATCTCGACGTGGTGGCGACCGCGGCCGTTCGAGAGGCGGCCGACGGCGAGGAATTTGTTGCCAAGGTGCTCGATCGGACGGGGCTCCATGCGCGCGTGTTGAGCGGAACCGAGGAAGCGGAATATTCCGCCCTTGGCGTGATTTCGGGCATTCCCGATGCCGACGGGTTGATGGGTGATATCGGTGCCGGCAGCCTCGAACTCGCGCAACTCGACGACGGCCGGGCGGGACGCCAGATTACCTTGCCGCTCGGGCCGTTTCGCCTTGGCGTGATGAGCCCCTCGGCGCGGCCCGAAATCGTAGCCCGCATCGAGGCCAAGCTGGCACCGCTCGACTGGCTCGCCGAGGCGCGCGGGCGCAATCTCTATCTCGTCGGTGGCAATTGGCGGGCCTTGGGCCGCATTCACATGGCCCAGCGCGACTATCCCCTGCGCATGATCCACCACTATGCGTTGACGCAACGCGACGCGACGTCGCTTGCGGGGCTTGTCGCGGGACTCGGCAGTTCGACCCTGGCGCGCGTCGAGGCGGTGCCGAGCCGGAGGCGCGACACCGTTTCCACCGCGGCATTGGTGTTGCTGGATCTTTTGCGCGTGATCAAACCGAGAACTGTGATTTTTTCGGCAGACGGGTTGCGCGAGGGCATTCTGTTCAGTCATTTGCCGCCCGACGTCCGTAGCAACGACCCCCTGATCGAAGGATGCCTTTCCTATGCGGAACGGTTGGGGAATCTGGCCGAGTACGGCCGCGCCCTGGCCGACTGGACGAGGCCGTTGTATCCCGAGGAAGCCCCCGATGAGGCGCGTTTGAGGCTTGCCGCATGCCTGCTCGCCGATGTTGCGTGGCGCGAGCATCCCGATTTTCGGGCGGAGCACGCGTTTCAGCAGGTGCTTCGCCTTCAGGTCGTCGGCATCGATCATCCAGGCCGCGCGTTTCTGGCACTGGCGGTGGCGTCGCGCTACAAAACGAGTTTCGCGGGCAAAACCGCGCTCACGTCGATTGCGGCCATGCTAGACGACAATCGCCGTGAAAAGGCCAAACGTCTCGGGCTTGCGATCCGCCTGGCCGACCGCCTGTGCGGCGGCAACGCAACGACTTTGGAACAAACTGCGCTGCGTATCGGCGAGAAATCCCTCACCCTGGGCTGCCGGCCCGGAACCGAAGTCCTGATCGGCGAAGCGGTTGAGCGCCGGCTTCGCACGCTCGCCGTCTCGATGGAGCTGGAGCCCGCAATCGGGCCCCATTTGACCGACTAGGCGGGCTCAACCATCCTGTGGACGCACGATTGCACTGCGCTCGATCGCAGCGATTCGGTTGTCCTCGACGGTCAAGGCCAGGTCGCCGGCCCGAAGCGCTAATGCATCCCGGCCGAACACGTCGTAACGCCAACCATGGAGTGCAAGCACCGGCGCGTCCTCGCCGTGGCCGGCGACTTCCTCCAGATCGTCCACGGTGGCAATCAGCTTCTGAGCCACCCCGTGGGCCTCGCAGCGCGCCTTGAGCAACACCTTGAGCAGTTCGACCAGCGGCCCGATATTGCCCGGCAACTGGCGGCGCGGCCGCAGATGGGGCAATTCGTCGTCAGGGCGCTCCAGGGCGCGGGCCACGGAGTCGATGAGGTCGTCGCCCCGTGCGCTCTCGGCGATTCCACGGGACATGCCGCGAATCGAGGAGAGTTCCTCTCGGCTTCGCGGCGCCTGGACGGCAATTTCGTGCAGCGCTTCGTCGCGCAGGATGCGCCGGCGCGGCACGTTGACCCGCTGGGCCTCGCGTTCTCGCCAGGCAGCCGCTTCGTGCAACACCGCAAGAGTGCGCCGCTTGGGGTTGCGCACCTTGAGCCGCCGCCAGGCGTCGTCCGGATCGAGTCGGTAGGTTGCGGGGTTTGTCAGTACGGTCATTTCCTCCGCCAGCCACGCGGCTCGCCCGCTCTCGTCGAGCCGCTCGGTCAACGCCTCGTAGACCGGACGGAGGTGCAGCACATCGGCCAGCGCGTAGTGCAACTGCTTCGCGGTGAGTGGGCGGCGTTCCCAGTCCGTGAAGCGCTGGCCCTTGTCAATCTGCGCGTTGCCAAGCTTCGCGACTAGGTTCTCGTAGGACACGGAGTCGCCGAAGCCGCAGACCATGGCCGCAACCTGGGTGTCGAAGAGCGGCGCGGGCACCTCGCCGGTCAGATGGAAGAAAATCTCGATGTCCTGGCGCGCCGAATGGAAGACCTTAACGGTCTCGGGTGCGCCGAGCAGGTCGTGGAAGGGAGCGAGATCGAGATCAGGCGCCAGCGGATCGATCACCGCGGCGTGGTTCGTGTTAGCCAGCTGGATCAGGCAGAGCTTCGACCAATAGGTCGTTTCGCGCATGAACTCGGTGTCGACGGTAATATAGGGCGATCCGGCAAGCCGGTCACAGAACTCGGCCAGCGACTCTGTATCCGTGAGGACGGTAACTTCCTGGCCGTCCTCGACCGGTGTTTCGTCAGCGGGGGATCGGCGCCGGCGCGCCATTACTCGCGCGCTCCTGCCACTTCGAGCAGCCGGACCGCCTCGTCGCGGCCATGAGCGCGTGCCAGCGCAAGCGCCGTCGGGTTCCTTTCGAGCGCGTTTCGCGCGTTGGGATCGGCGCCCCGTTCGAGCAGGAAAACAATGTTGTCTGCGCGCCCGTGTTTGGCCGCGATCATCAATGCGGTGCGGTTGTATTGATCGACACCGTCGATCGCGGCGCCTCGCGAGAGCAACAGAGCCATGGTTTCGATTCCTTCCAGCTTCTTTGCCGCCATCATAAGCGGCGTCCCGCTGTTCTTGCCGCCGTGGCCGATCGCCTCGATATCGGCGCCCGCGTCGAGCAGCACCTCGATTACCTGGTCATGCAGGCGCAGCGCAGCCCACACCAAGGACACGGCCAGCCCGCCCAGTCCGGGGTTTCGACGTCTTCGCCCGACTCTAGCAACCCGCGCACCGTCTCGGCATCGCTCGCCTTGGCGGCTGCCACGAGCGGTGGATCATCGACGCCGGCGCTTGCCGTCGGGCCGAGCAGGGCAAGCAAAACGGCACCGAGGACGACGACGCGCCTAATCGCAATTCCACACACGAGTCGAGGGTTTACCCGAAACGACGGTAGCGCGCCAGTGGAGCGGCGCGCTCGGGCGCTTTGCGGCGCGCAGCCTTGACAGAACACCGGTTTCCATGCGCTTCTCCGCCTCGCAAGATTGTCAGGCGGTGCGCCCGCCCAAGCAGAGTTACGGGTCCATGCATCCTTACCGAACCCACAATTGCGCCGAGCTCAGACCCACCCATGTCGGCGAGAGCGCGCGAATTTCGGGCTGGGTTCACCGGATGCGTGATCACGGCCAGCTTCTGTTCATCGATCTGCGCGATCATTACGGCGTCACCCAGTGCGTCGTCGAGACCGGTCATGCGCTGTTTTCCACCGCCGAAGCCCTGCGCTCGGAATGCGTCGTGACCGTGACCGGCCCGGTGGTGCCGCGCAGCGACGATACGGTCAACCCCAAGCTGCCCACCGGCGAAGTGGAAATCCAGATCGAGGGACTCGAGATTCAGTCCGTAGCCGAAAGCCTGCCCATGCCGGTGCATGGCGAGCACGAGTATGGAGAGGATGTTCGCCTGCGCTACCGCTTTCTCGACCTGCGCCGCGAGCGCATGCACCGCAACATCCTGCTGCGCTCGAACATCATCAGCAGCATCCGTCAGCGCATGGTGGACCAGGGGTTCACCGAGTTTCAGACCCCGATTCTGACGGCCAGCTCGCCCGAGGGAGCGCGGGATTATCTGGTGCCCAGTCGAATTCATCCCGGTTCGTTCTACGCGTTGCCCCAGGCGCCCCAGCAGTTCAAGCAACTGCTCATGGCTTCGGGCTTCGACCGCTACTTTCAGATCGCGCCCTGTTTTCGCGACGAGGATGCGCGCGCCGATCGCTCGCCCGGCGAGTTCTATCAACTCGATCTCGAGATGGCGTTCGTCGAGCAGGAAGACGTGTTCGTCGCGGTTGAACCCGTGCTGCACGGCGTGTTCACCGAATTCTCCGAGCGCGACGTCACGCCCTCGCCCTGGCCGCGCATTCCCTACCGGGAGGCGATGGCGAAGTACGGCACCGACAAGCCCGACTTGCGCAATCCAATCGAAATCGTCGACGTCACCGAGCATTTCGCACGCGACGACGTGGAATTCCGCGCCTTTAAATCGACCATCGGGAAGGGCGGCGTGGTGTGCGCCATCCCGGTCAAGGGCGCCGCGGCACAGCCGCGCAGCTTCTTCGACAAGATGATCGAGTTTGCCCAGGGGCTGGGTGTCCCCGGGCTGGGTTATATCGTGTTCAACGATGGCGCGGGCAAGGGCCCAATCGCGAAATTCATCCCGCCCGAGGTGCTGACGGGCCTGCGCGAGCAGGCGGGCCTCGCCGATGGCGACGCGCTGTTTTTGAGTTGCGATGCGCCGGCGGCGGCGACCCGCTATGCGGGCGCGGTGCGTACTGAGCTCGGCCTCCAGCTCGACCTCCTGGAGAAGGATGCTTTCCGCTTTTGCTGGATCGTCGATTATCCGATGTACGAGTTCGACGAGCTGACCAAGAAGATCGAATTCAGCCATAACCCGTTTTCCATGCCGCAGGGCGGGCTGGACGCGTTGAAGGCCCAGGACCCCCTAGAGATCCTCGCCTACCAGTACGATATCGTGTGCAACGGCGTAGAACTCTCGAGCGGTGCTATCCGGAACCATTTGCCCGACGTGATGGTCAAGGCATTCGCTATCGCCGGTTACGAGGCGGAGGCGGTGGAGAGCCAGTTTCCCGCGCTGTTTCACGCCTTCAAGTTCGGCGCTCCGCCTCACGGCGGTATCGCACCGGGAATCGACCGCATCGTCATGTTGCTGGCCGACGAGCCCAACATCCGCGAGATCATCGCCTTCCCGATGAACCAGCAGGCGGAAGATCTGCTGATGGGAGCGCCCGCACCTGCCGATCCCGGCCATCTGCGTGAACTCCATATCCGGGTGCAAATGCCGCCCACTCCGAAGAAAGACGACGCGGAGAGCTGAGCAGGCCTTGCCGACGCCAGGCGGTCAGCCGCTCGTCTGGGCGCGGTGAAGCCGGGCCAGTTCGCCCAGCGACGTAACGCGCAGGTCGGGAGTTGCGTCGCTCGGCGGGGTCGCACCGGCGCCGGGCCGGTCGTGTCGCCGATCGACCCAGACGCTCGGCAGAGCGAGGCGGTTCGCCGGGGCAATGTCGTGGAACAGGCTCTGCGCCACATGGAGGATCTCGGCCCGGGTTATCCCCCGGGCGGCGAGACCGGCAAAGGCGCGCTCGAAATGCGCCGGGTTCGGCTTGTATGAACCGACGTCCTCGGCGGTAACGATCAGGTCGAACTCGACCCCGAGCTTCGCGTTGCTGTGGACGAAGGAGGTCCGGTCGACGTTGGACAGGATGACCAGCGCATAATGCTGCTTTAAATAGCCGAGTGCGTCCGCGCTATCGGAAAAGGCGGGCCAGTCGGAGATCGACGCGGCAAACCCGCGGGCCTCGTCGTCTTGCGCTGGCAGACCGTTTGACCGGGCCAGTGCGAGCGACACGTCGTGCAGAACATCCGTATAAAGCTTGCCGGGCGCGGCCTTCTGTATCGCGGATTCCACCCGAGCGAAGGCGTCGAGCAGAGCGTCGCCACGAAGCGCTACGCCGTGGCGCTCCGCCCAAGGCTCGAGCGCGCCCAAAATGCCCGCCTCCCAGTCGATCAGGGTGCCGTAGCAATCGAAGGTCAGAGCCTTGAAGCGAGTCAGGTCGAGGGCGGTCACGAAATCCAGGTCTCGAGCAAAAAAATAAGTCGCCTCAGAGAGTTATTTGATGTAAAACGTCCAATTCCTCAACGCTGGACCCAGCAGGTGGCGCGCTGCCCCGGATAAGTCGGGCCAGAGGAGGGGAGGAAGAAAAAAAGGGGCGCGTGTTGCACGCGCCCCATGAGTGCCAGTGGCCAATGACCGCGGGAGATGAACGGTCGTCAAGAACAGCCACTGGTAGCGCCACAAGTGTCGCATTTCAGACAGGTCCCGTTGCGCACCAGCGTGAAGTTGCCGCATTCGGTGCAGGGATCCCCTTCGTATCCTTTCATTCGTGCATGGCGGACGTCTTCGATGCCTTCGTCAAGGGCGAGGGCGACCGTCGTGCTCGACGCGACCAGCGTGCGTTCGACGACGGCAGCCGCCGCCGTCTCGGCCGCAACCGCGGAGGCGGTTTCGACGGTGGCCAGCGCCTTGCCACCGTTGACCACTTGGAGGTTACTCCGCACATAGCCGTTGCTGACGTAGGGCCGCATGGCGGCAACCAGATCCTCGCGCCTTCCGGCACTGCCGCGTGCGGCTTCCTTATCGGCGGAGCCGCCGCCCAGGCTGTCGGGCGTGAGGTCGGCGGGCTGGGTATGCGCGAGATCGTTGCGCCCCAGATAGGAAATCGCGAGCTCGCGGAAGATGTAGTCGATCACCGACGTCGCCATCTTGATCGATTCGTTGCCCTCGACTATGCCCGAAGGCTCGAAACGCGTGAAGGTGAAGGCCTCGACGAATTCCTCGAGCGGCACGCCGTATTGCAGCCCGATCGAAATGGCGATAGCGAAATTGTTCATCAGGCTGCGGTAGGCGGCACCCTCTTTATGCATATCGATAAAGATTTCGCCCAGGCCGCCCTCCTGGTATTCGCCGGTCCGGAGATAGACTTTATGCCCGCCCACGACCGCCTTCTGGGTGTAGCCCTTGCGGCGTTGGGGCAGGCGGTTGCGTCCGGCGGCGACCTCGCGCTCGACGATCCGCTCGACCACGTCGGCCACGCGGGCCGGGACACGTTCCTCTTCCTCGATGGTCGCTTCGAAATCGTCGTCGTCGATCAGCGCGGCGCTGAGCGGTTGGGAAAGCTTGGAGCCGTCGCGATAGAGGGCGTTGGCCTTGATGGCGAGCCGCCAGGACAGCAGATAGGCGTCTTTGCAATCCGCCACGCTGGCATTCGCCGGCATGTTGATGGTCTTGGAGATCGCGCCCGAGATAAAGGGCTGTGCGGCGGCCATCATACGGATGTGGCTGTCGACTGAGAGGTAGCGGGTGCCGAGGCGGCCACAGGCGTTGGCGCAGTCGAACACCGCCAGGTGCCCGTCCTTGACATGGGGCGCGCCCTCGAGGGTCATCGCGCCGCAGCAGTAAATATTGGCAGCCTCGATCTCGCCCCTGGAAAAGCCGAGTTCCTGGAGCATGTCGAAGGAGATGTCGTTGAGCTGCTCGTGCGTGAAGTTTAGCTCGTTGATGCAGAATTCTTCGCCCAGCGCCCATTTGTTGAAGGCGAACTTGATCTCGAAGGCATGCTTCAGGCCATCTTCCAGCTTGTCCAGAACGAAAGCCGGAAAGCCTTTTTCCGTCAACGATTTATGGTTGATTCCCGGGGCATCTTTCAGGGTGCCCCGACCGACCGCGTAGCGCACGATGGCGTCAATCTGCTCCGCGTCGTAGCCAAGGCTTGTCAGCGCCTCGGGCACCGAGCGATTGATGATCTTGAAATAACCGCCACCCGCCAGTTTCTTGAACTTGACCAGCGCGAAGTCCGGCTCGATGCCCGTGGTATCGCAATCCATCACCAGGCCGATGGTGCCGGTCGGCGCAATCACCGTGGTCTGGGCGTTGCGGTAGCCATGAGCCTCACCCAGTTCAAGGGCCTCGTCCCAGGCCCGGCGTGCCGCTTCGATCATCCGGGAATCGGGGCAATTGTCCGCATCGAGCGGCACGGGCAAGGTGGAGAGCATCTCATAGCCTTCGGTTTCGCTATGTGCGGCGCGGCGATGGTTTCGGATGACCCGAAGCATGGCGTCACTGTTCTCGCCGTAGCCGGGGAAGGCTCCGAGTTCCTTGGCCAATTCCGCCGAGGTGGCATAGCAGACGCCGGTCATGATCGACGAAAGCGCGCCGCAGATTGCGCGGCCTTTGTCGCTGTCGTAGGCATGGCCCGATGACATCAACAGACCACCGATGTTGGCGAAGCCGAGACCGAGTGTACGGAAAGCATAGCTCCGCAGCGCGATCTCGCGCGACGGAAATTGGGCCATCGTGACCGAGATCTCGAGCACCACCGTCCATAACCGAACCGCGTGTTCGTAGGCGGCGATGTCGAACTCGCCGGTTTCGTCGTCCTGGAACGTTTTGAGGTTCAGCGATGCGAGATTACACGCCGTGTCGTCGAGAAACATGTATTCCGAGCACGGGTTCGACGCGTTGATTCGGCCCGAATTGGGGCAGGTATGCCAGTCGTTGATGGTGGTATCGAACTGGATGCCTGGATCCGCAGACGACCAGGCTGAATGGGCGACCTGCTCCCATAAGTCGGCCGCGTTCACGGTTCGGTCGACGGAGCGGTCCTTGCGCCGGATCAGCGACCAGTCCTCACCGGCCAGGACACGCCCGAGGAAATCGTCGTTCACGCGCACCGAGTTGTTGGAGTTCTGGCCCGAGACCGTGAGGTAGGCGTCCGACTGCCAGTCGGTGTCGTAGGTCTTGAACTCGATTTCCGTGTAGCCCTGGCGGGCGAACTGCAGCACCCGCTGAATATAGCTGTCGGGAATCATGCTGTGACGGGCCGCCTTGATCGCCCGCTTGAGCGTGTCGTTCTGCTTGGGATCGAAGCGCGCATCGCCGCTGCCCATCTGGCAGGCCCCCATGACCTCGTTTATATGGCGTTGCGCAAGCTTCGAGCCGGCGACCAGTGCGGCCACCTTCTGCTCTTCGACCGCTTTCCAGGAGATAAACTCCTCGATGTCGGGGTGATCGATATCGCAGATGACCATTTTCGCCGCGCGCCGTGTCGTGCCGCCCGACTTGATCGCGCCCGCGGCGCGGTCGCCGATCTTGAGGAAGCTCATCAGGCCGGAAGACCGTCCGCCGCCCGAAAGCGGCTCGCCCTCGGCGCGCACCGACGAAAAATTGGTGCCCGTGCCCGAGCCGTACTTGAACAGGCGCGCCTCGCGGACCCACAGATCCATGATGCCGCCCTCGTTGACGAGATCGTCGTTGATGCTCTGGATGAAGCAGGCGTGGGGCTGCGGGTGCTCGTAGGCCGACGCGGAGAGGGTCAGTTCGCCGCTCTCGGGGTCGACATAGTGATGTCCCTGGGCCGGTCCGTCGATGCCGTAGGCCCAGTGCAGTCCGGTGTTGAACCATTGGGGTGAATTGGGCGCGCTCATCTGGTGGCAGAGCATGTAACAAAGCTCGTCGAAGAACGCCCGGGCGTCAGCCTCGGTATCGAAGTATCCGCTCTTCCAGCCCCAGTAGGTCCAGGTTCCGGCCAGCCGATCGAACACCTGGGTTGCCTTCGTTTCGCCGCCGTAGCGCTCGGCCTCGTCGAGTGCGTCCAACGCTTCGCTGTCGGGTACCCGGCGTTGAAGCCATTCGGGAACCTTCTCCTCGGCGACTCGCTTCATGTGGGTTGGAATGCCCGTTTTGCGGAAATATTTTTGGGCAAGGACATCGCAGGCGACCTGCGACCAGCTTGCCGGGACTTCGACGTCGTCCAGCTCGAAAACCACCGACCCGTCTGGGTTCTTGATCTCGCTCAACGCTGTGCGGAACTCGATTCCGTCATAGGGTGAGGTCCCCTCACGAGTAAAGAAACGAGCAATCCGCATCAACGCCCCCTGCTGCGACCCCTGATATTTCCTCGGATTTTTGTGCTTTTCGTTGCACGTATATCCGTTGAAACGTCCGATCCGATCTCCATATATTGCGTTACAATGACGCAAAACCACTAGGTCTTGTCGTCGTTCGTCCAGTTTTGGAGGTTCCTCTGAGCGCCGGAACTTGTCAACAGGATATTGCGGCGAAACTGTGACAGTCTACCCGATCTTGTGGTGGTCTGTGTCGACCTGCTGCCTTCGCAGGAAAACATATAAAATATAATTAAATCAACGATTTATGTTTGTGTTCTCAAGTTGAGAAACTTCTGGCCTGTGGAAAAATAAAGCTTTCGTTACAGACACTTGTGAAGGTTATCCACAGGCTTGATCAACGCAGAAATCCAGAGGCTTGCGAGGCAGTCATTTTTTGACGCGACACCGGATCGGCCAAAGTTCGATCGGGACGCCAAATTTTTTTGTCGGGGGCCCCATGGTGCGGGGTCCTGAAACCCGGCGAGGGCATCTTTCGGGTGTCGAAACTCGCCGGACTGACCGACGAATCGGTTTCGCGCTACGCCGCCGGCAAGACTGCTGCTGACGTGTCCGCGCTGCGGTGGAGCTCGCACATCCGTGCCACATGTCCCGCACCGGTGCCGCAGCAGCCGCCGACAATATCGGCGCCGGCGTCGAGCCAGTGCTGGGCGTGTTCGGCGAAGGCGGTGGGCCCGAGATCGCCGCGCAGGGGCATCAGGCCGTCATAGAGGCTGTCGGTTTCCTTGTCGCCGTGCATCAGCCAGTCGCCCTGGTTGGGTATGTGCGTAATGCAATTCGCATAGCCGCCGGCCAGCATACCGTTCTGGGCGGCAAGCGACGGCATCGCGGCGGTCACACTTTCAGGCCAGCAGCAGTTCGCGAGCAGGGCCGAGACCGGCAGGTCGGCGATCGCGGCCGCCGCCTCGTCGATGGATTCGCCGCTGCGGATCAGGCCCGAGGCGTCGTCGGCAAGGGTCCAGGAAACCCAGACGGGCAGACCCGTGGAGCAGCCGGCAAGCGCTGCAGCCCGCGCCTCCCGGGCGTTTTGCATGGTCTCGCAGACGATCAGGTCCACGTGGGGCGCCAGCAACTCCGCGGCTTCCTGATAGAGCGGGCGGATCACGGCGTACGGTTCCACCGCGTTCGGGTTCATGGTGTTGTGCAACGTCGCGAGCGAGCCGGCGATCAGCACGCCCTCGCGCCCAGCTTCTTCACGCGCCTCGTTGGCGAGCCGGCTTGCCGTCCGGCTCAGCTCTTCGAAGCGATCTTCGATGCCTGCAAGCGCCAAATAGGAACGCACGACAGAGTAGGTGTCTATAATGATGACATCGGCGCCCGCACGGATGCAGTCGATATGGATCTGACGCACAACCTCGGGGGCCACCATCAGTGCGTTGGTCGACCAGATGTCTTCGCGGTTCTCGATGCCGCGCCACGTGATCTCACTGCCCATGCCGCAATCGAGCACGACAGGTCTGTCTGAGGGCACCGAGGCCCGCGCTACGTCGTTCATCGATCCATCCTCCCGGCTATACGTCTCCTAAATATAGCAGCGCTCGTTTTCCGGTGCCAAATTTGTGCCGCCGCGGCGAAGCGCGAACTGGACGCCGGGCCGGGTGCTGTGCATTATGACGCCGCTTGGCCCGCGCGTTTACCCGGCGCGGCCAAATTTTGGGAATTATTCATGACCACCCTCGGAACCCGGCTTTACACCCTGTTCAACGGCCATCTCGTCGGTAGCGACGAGTTCGGCAACCGCTATTACTGCCGCGCCCAGCGCCGGCTGGGTATGTCGGAAAAGCGCTGGGTGATTTACAAGGGCGCGGACGAGGCGTCGAGCGTGCCGCCGGACTGGCATGCCTGGCTGCACCATCTGACCGACGCCCCGCCCAGTGAGCAGCCGCTGCCTCGCCATGCCTGGCAACAGCCTCATCAGCCTAACCTCACGGGCACGGCGCAGGCCTACCGTCCGCCGGGCCATGCGCTGGCAGGCGGCCGCCGCGCGCCGGCAACGGGCGATTACGAGCCCTGGCAGCCCGAATAAGGCAGCTTGCCTAGTACTCTTGGGGAAAGATGTGCCTGCCCGTGGCGGCCAGCGGAAGGTCGTGCACGGCGATCACCGCGCCACGCGGCAACTCGCCATAGAGGTGGGGGAACAGCGCACCGCCGCGTGACGCTTCCCATCGCAGTGCTTCGCCCAGCGTCGTCGAATTGACCGCCAACAAAACCAACCCGTCCTGGCCTACCCGGTGCTTCGCCGCGCTCGCTTCGACCTGGTCGCGTGCGGAAAAGTGGATGAAGCCGTCTGCACGATCCTGAGACGACCCCGAATAACTCCCGTCGTCCTGCGCTCGCTTCCATTCGTTGCGCTGGCAGATGTGATAGATTGCGGGAGGCGGTTTCGCCGTCATGACGCCAGTCTAGATTGGGCGGCGGCGAACGCAAGGCACAGCCAGGGAAGGGAGCGAAACAATGACGACAGGTTGCACCAACGGATGGCGGATCGGCGCGCTGGCATTGCTGGTGGCCGGTTTTCTTGCAATCCCGGAAAATGCTCGGGCTGAGAGCGACAACGATACACTGCGCGCCGAGCTTGGAGCGCTTGCCACCGGGTCACACCGTGCCAAAGGCCATGCCGCGCGCAACGTCTACCGCCATCCCGTCGAGACCCTGGTGTGGTTCGGGATCGAGCCGGACATGACCGTGGTCGAGATCTGGCCCGGCCGTGCCGGCTGGTATACGGAGATCATCGCCCCCTTCGTGAACGAGAACGGTCGCTTTATCGCTGCCGGGTTCGTCACGGATTCGGCCGTCGATTATTACAATACCGCCAACGCCGAGTATGGCGCCAAGCTGCGCGCCCACCCCGAGCTCTATGGCAACGCGCGGGTCACCGTGCTGGGCGAAGGCGCGTACAACATCGCGCGGGCCGATTCGGCGGACAGGGTGTTGACCTTTCGAAACGTGCACAACTGGGAGAACCGGAGCTACGCCCAGGACGTCTTCGACGCCATGTACCGCGCGCTCAAGCCCGGCGGAATCCTGGGCGTCGTCGAGCACCGAGCCAATCCCTACGCCGACACCGAGGCGGGCGTTACGCCGGGCTACGTCACCGAAGCTGCGGTCATCGCCTACGCCGAGGCGGCCGGTTTCGAGCGGCTGGGCCGCTCCGAAGTCAACGCCAACCCGCTCGATACCAAGGATTATCCCAAGGGCGTCTGGACCCTGCCGCCGACCTTGCGCCTGGACGACGAGGACCGCGAGAAATACCTCGCCATCGGCGAGAGCGACCGCATGACCCTCAAGTTCGTGAAACCGTACGAGGACTGAGGGCGCTCTCGCCCGCGCGCGTCCCGGGGAGGGGCGCATGATCCGGATCACCGAGACCATCGCCATCGACGAGCGCGATATCGAGGAGCGCTTTGTGCTCGCCTCGGGCCCCGGCGGGCAGAACGTCAACAAGGTCGCGACCGCCGTCCAATTGCGCATCGACGTCGCCCGTATCCGAGGCCTGTCCGACGACGTGCGGACCCGGCTTGCACGGCTAGCGGGACGGCGCATGACCGTGGACGGCATTCTCGTGATCGAGGCCAAACGAACCCGTAGCCAGGAACGCAACCGGGCGGACGCTCTCGAACGCTTGGTCACCCTCTTGCGCCGGGCCGCTGAGCCGCCACGGCCTCGCCGGCCGACCAAGCCCAGCCGCACGGCGCGGGCGAAGCGTGTGGATGCGAAAAAGCGCCGGAGCGTCGTCAAGCAGCGGCGCGGAGCCCCGAAAGACGACGATTCCTAAGCGGGACGGACCAGCGCGTGGCGCTTCTTGCCGGCGGAGAGCTTGATCTTGCCGTCGGCGTCGAGATCGGCACGGCCGATCATGCGCATCTCGTCATCCACAGCCACGTCGTTGACCCGCGCGCCCCCGTCACGGCACAAGCGACGGGCCTCGCCCTTCGTGGCGGCGAGCCCCGCCCGGTGAAACAGCTCGAAGGCGGCCAGGCCAGCGTCGAGGTCGCCGGCCGGAACTTCGACCACCGGCAGATCTGCGCCGGCACCGCCTGCCTCGAAGGTTTCTTCCGCCGTTCGGCGCGCGGCATCGGCCGCGTCGCGGCCGTGGCGCATCGCGGTGGCCTCGAGGGCGAGCAACTTCTTCGCTTCATTCAGCTCCACGCCGTCGAGCGATTCCAGCCGGCCGATCTCGTCCAGCGGCAGCTCGGTGAACAGTTTGAGGAAGCGCCCCACGTCGCCGTCATCGACGTTGCGCCAGAACTGGAAATAGTCGTAGGGGCTGACCTGGGCGGGGTCGAGCCACACGGCGCCTTGGGCAGTCTTACCCATCTTCGCGCCCGAGGCGGTGGTGATCAGCGGTGTCGTCAGGCCGTAGAGCGCGCGCTCGTCGATTCGCCGGCCGAGTTCGACCCCGTTGATGATGTTGCCCCATTGGTCGGAACCGCCCATCTGGAGCACGCAGGCGGAGCGGCGGGCAAGCTCGAGAAAATCGTAGGCCTGGAGGATCATGTAATTGAACTCCAGGAAGGTCAGCGGCTGCTCGCGATCGAGCCGCAACTTGACGCTGTCGAAGCCCAGCATGCGGTTGATCGAAAAATGTTGGCCGTAATCACGCAGGAAGCCGACGTAGTCGAGGCCTGAGAGCCAGTCGTCGTTGTTGACCATGACCGCGTCGTTCGCACCCTCGCCAAAGCCGAGGAAAGCGTCGAACACCTGCCGGATGCCCGCCATGTTAGCGGCGATCGCCGCGTCATCCAGCAGCTTGCGGGTTTCGTCCCGGCCCGACGGGTCGCCCACCTTGGTGGTGCCGCCACCCATGAGCACGATCGGCTTGTGCCCGGTTTTCTGCAGCCAGCGCAGCATCATGATCTGCACCAGGCTGCCGACGTGAAGCGACGGAGCCGTGCAGTCGAAGCCGATATAGCCGGTGATGGGTCCCGCCGCCGCCAGCGCGTCGAGAGCTTTGAGATCGGTGCACTGGTGGATGTAGCCTCGTTGATCGAGGACGTTGAGGAAGTCTGAGCGAAGCTCGGTCATGGTGAATATCGGCTGTCACGGAGGTGCGGAAGACGCCCGGCCCAAGTAGCATAATTAGATCAGGCACACAATAATGGCCCCCGGGCGATTGCGGAGAAACAGCAGGCATGGCGGAGCGGGGCGGAATCCAGGCGATCGGGTTGATGAGCGGCACGTCGCTCGATGGGGTCGACGCGGCGCTGCTGATGACCGACGGGGTCAATATAGCCCGCCCCGGAGCATGGCTCTCGCGCCCCTACGACGAGCCGACGTGCGCACTCCTTCGCCGGGCCCTCGACGGCGTGGAGGTTGCGCAAGCCGAGCGTGCCATGACCGACGCCCATGGCGCGGTGCTTGGCGCGCTGCTCGATGCGGCGGGTTTATCGGCGGCTGCCATCGACGTAGTGGGGTTTCACGGTCACACCCTGTGGCACCGGCCCGAGTGCGGCGAGACCTGTCAGATCGGCGACGGCGCGCGACTCGCGGCCCTCTGCGGCATCGACGTGATCGACGATTTCCGGTCCGCGGACATGGCGGCGGGCGGCGAGGGGGCGCCGTTGGCGCCGCTCTATCATCAGGTGCTCGCTCAGGCTCTGCCGCGTCCACTCTGTGTGCTCAATGTAGGCGGCGTGGCGAATGTGACCTGGATCGGCGAGGGCGGCGATCTCGTTGCCTTCGACACGGGGCCCGGTGGCGCCTTGCTCGACGACTGGATGCGTGCGACGACCGGGGCGTCGTACGACGAAGACGGCGGGCTTGCCCGGCAAGGGCAGGTCGACGAGGCGCGGCTCGCGCCCCTACTCGATAATCCCTGGTTCGAACGGCCGCCGCCCAAATCCCTCGATCGGCACAGCTTCGAGGCGACAGGCCTGGCCGGCCTCGCGCCTGCCGACGGAGCGGCGACGCTGGTGGCGCTGACTGCGCGGGCGGTGGCCAAAGCCCGCGTTCATTTTCCTGCGGCGCCGTTGCGCTGGCTGGTATGCGGCGGCGGACGGCACAACAGCGCGTTGATGGCGGCGCTGGCCGAGGCACTCGACGGTGTCGACGTCGCACTGGTCGAAGCGGTGGGTTGGCAGGGAGATGCGCTGGAAGCCCAGGCGTTCGCCTATCTGGCAGCCCGCAGCCTGCGCGGCCTACCGCTTAGCCTGCCGCAAACCACGGGGGCTCGCCAAGCGGTCACTGGCGGACGGCACCATCCCGCTTAGGTCGATCGGGCCGGGTAACCGGCCGGCGGTCTATTCCGCGGCGTCTGCCGCGCTCATGCGCTCGGTGAGATAGTCGTCGATGTTCGAGGTCAGGTCGTCGATCTGTTCCTCGAAAAAGTGGTTGGCTCCGGCCATCGTCTTGTAATCGACGGTGATGTTGCGCTGGCTGGCGAGCTTCTGGGCAAACTTTGCCGCATCCGTCTCGGGCACGATCTCGTCTTTGCTGCCATGCAGGATCAGCCCGGACGAGGGGCAGGGCGCCAGAAAATTGAAATCGTAGTGGTTGGCTGGCGGTGCAACCGCGATGAAGCCGCCGATTTCGGGCCGGCGCATCAGCAGCTGCATGGCGATCCAGCTGCCAAAGGAAAAGCCGGTTACCCAGCAGTCGGCAGCGTTCGGGTTATAGCCCTGGAGCCAGTCGAGCGCAGCGGCGGCGTCCGACAACTCGCCCAGGCCTTGATCGAAGCTACCCTGGGACCGGCCGACCCCCCGGAAATTGAACCGTAGAACCGAGAACTTCTTGGCGCGGAAAGTGTGAAAGATGGAGTAAACCACCTTGTTGTTCATGGTTCCGCCGTGCTGGGGGTGCGGATGCAGCACCAGTGCGATGGGTGCCTTCGGTTCCGGGCTATGATAATAACGCCCCTCAAGTCGGCCCTCGGGACCGATAAGCATCACTTCAGGCATATTTTACCGCTGTTCCATAGCGTCCGGGTCGACGGGTTCGTGGCGGTTCGCCGGTCAAATCCCAAATGCAAATTAGGGTTATTAAAAACAAACGATCTCTTGCATCACCCGCGTATTCTTGACTGCACGAGTCGGACAAACCATATTGCAGACAAGGATCATAACACGCCCCGTTGTCTCGGGTTACGCCAGCAGATGAATCTCTGACTGGCGCAGGGTGGGGCAAGTCGCGGCGGGCAGTATTACACAATTGGGGTCGCCATGTTCAAGCGCCTATTCCAAAACATCGATTCCTATTTCGAACGCGATCCCGCCGCGCGCTCCCGGCTGGAGATCATCCTGTGCTATCCGGGCTACCACGCCATGGTCTGGTATCGTATTGCGAGATGCCTGTGGCGGATGAATTTTCATCTGCTCGGACGCTTCGTCTCCCAGATAGGGCGGGTGCTGACCGGAATCGAAATCCATCCGGGCGCAATCATCGGAAAACGCTTTTTCATCGATCACGGAATGGGCGTCGTGATCGGCGAGACCGCGATCATTGGCGACGACGTCACGCTCTATCACGACGTTACCTTGGGCGGCACATCTTGGAAGCCGGGCAAGCGCCATCCGACTCTCGAGGACGGTGTGGTGATCGGGGCCGGCGCGCAGGTCTTGGGCCCGATCACGGTCGGGGCCGGGGCGCGGGTCGGGTCGAACGCCGTGGTGCTGCGCGATGTGGCGCCGGGCCTAACCATGGTTGGTATCCCGGCGCGTGCCGCGTCGCTTGCCAAGGGTGTGACGGCCGAAGAGGGGCCGGCCTTCCCCGCCTACGGCACGCCGTCGGCTGAAATTAGCGACGCGGTGAGCCGCTCCGTCGACGGCCTGCTGCGGGAGCTTGAACGCCTGCGGGTGCGCATCGACGAGCTTGAGAAGCGCGAACCCGTCGCCGTCCATGCGGAAGAGGCCGACGAAGCGGTGGCGGGCGACGCCGAGCGCTTCTGAGTCTGGTCAGGAACCGGATCGCATAGGGGAGGAAACGACGATGAAGTTGAGCACGAAGGGCCGCTACGCAGTCATGGCGATGGTCGACCTCGCCAACGCATCGGGAAAACACGGGGGCGGGCCGATCGTGCTTGCCGACATTGCCGAACGTCAGGAAATTTCGCTCTCCTACCTCGAGCAGCTGTTCAGCAAGCTGCGTAAGGCCGGGGTGGTCTTGAGCACTCGCGGGCCGGGCGGTGGCTACCGCCTTGCGCGTCCGGCCGGTGAACTGCGCATCGCCGATATTATGGCCGCGGTCGACGAATCGATCCGGGCGACCCGCTGCCGCGAAGATACCGGCAAGGGCTGCTTGAGCGACGGCAGCCGTTGCGTGACCCACGACCTGTGGGACGAGCTGGGCCATCAAATTCACCTTTACCTCAGTTCGGTGACTCTCGAAGACGTCTGCGAGCGGCGGGTTCGCGGGCGCGGCGAGACATGGCCTGAGGCCGGCCCGGCGATCGCCGCTAACGGCTGAACGCCTCCGTTCCATCGGTCGGATTAAGGGAATGCCATGAGCGGCGCCGTCTATCTCGATTACAACGCGACCGCGCCGGTTCGCCCCGAGGTCGTCCAGGGCATGGTCGATGTCCTGGCCAAGCCAGGCAACCCGTCGTCCGTCCACGGCTTCGGTCGAGCCGCGCGTCAGGCGCTTGACGAGGCGCGTGCGCGCGTCGCGGCGCTGGTCGGTGCAGCGCCGGAGCGCGTCATCTTTACGTCCGGTGGAACCGAGGCCAACAGCCTCGCCCTGCACGGTCTGGGCAACGGGCGTAGGCTGGTCTCGGCGGTCGAGCATGTCTCCGTCGGCGAGGCGGCCGCGGCGTGTGTCGGCGGTTGCGAGGTGGTCCCGGTCGATGTCGAGGGGCGGATCGATACGGCCGCGTTTAACACTCTCCTGGACGCTGGCGGCGGCCCGGGGTTGTTCTGCGTGATGGCGGCCAACAACGAGACCGGCGTGGTTCAGCCCGTGGCGGAGCTCGCCGCGCGCGCCCGTGAGGCCGGGTTCAGGGTGCATTGCGACGCCGTGCAAGCGGCAGGCCGCGTGGCGCTCGACATGATGGCGCTGGGGGTCGACAGCCTCGCGATCTCGGCGCACAAGATCGGCGGTCCGGCCGGTGTCGGCGCCCTGGTGCTGGGCAAGGGGGGCGAGCCCGAACCCCTGATCGTGGGTGGTGGCCAGGAATATGGCCGAAGGGCGGGCACCGAAAACGTGGCAGGCATCGTCGGCTTCGGCATCGCTGCGGAGCTGGCGCAGGCGGAGCTCGGCCGAATCGGTGAGATCGCGGCGCTGCGCGATTCCCTCGAGCACCGGCTGCGTGCCGCCTGCCCCGGACTCGCCGTCTTCGGCGCCGGCGCGCCGCGGCTTGCCAACACCAGTTGCCTGGCCATGCCGGGGCTTGGCAACGAGACCCAGGTTATGGCGTTCGATCTGGAGGGCATCGCGCTCAGCGCCGGTTCGGCCTGCTCGTCGGGCAAGGTCGGCCCCTCCCATGTGCTGGCCGCCATGGGCATCGCTCCGGAGCAGGCGGGCGAAGCGATCCGGGTGAGCTTGGGCTGGGCCAGCACACAAGCCAACATCGACCGGTTTGTCGACGTCTGGCGCGCCCTTTATGCGCGTGCCCAGAGCCGGCGCCCGGCAGCTTGACCTTTCGGCACGATCCTATAGGTGTGTTAGAGAAATGAGCGACACAAGCGATCTGAAACTGCCGATCTATCTCGACAACCACGCGACGACCCCGGTCGACCCTCGTGTGCTCGAAGCCATGCTACCTTGGTTCTCGGAAAAATTCGGCAATCCCGCCTCCGAGAGCCACTCGTTCGGCTGGGAAGCGGCAGACGCCGTTGACACGGCGCGCGCGCAGGTCGCGGCTGCCTTGGGGGCGGATCCCAAGGAGATCATCTTCACGTCCGGCGCCACAGAATCGAACAACATCGCGATCAAGGGCGTCGCCCGGTTCTACCGCGAGACGCGCGACCACGTAATTACGCTCGCGACCGAGCATAAGTGCGTGCTGGAAAGTTGCCGGCGTCTCGAGCGCGAGGGTATCGAGGTCACCGTGTTGCCAGTCGATTCCGAGGGCGTGGTCGATCTCGACGTCTTTGCCGCGGCGCTGACGCCGCGCACGGTGCTGGCCTCGGTGATGGCCGCTAACAACGAAATCGGCGTGCTCCAGCCGATGGCCGAGTTGGGTCGCCTGTGCCGGGAAAACGGGACCTTCCTGCACACCGATGTCGCCCAGGCGGTGGCCAAGGTTTCGCTCGATGTTGAGGCCATGAACATCGACCTGCTTAGCATCTCCGGCCACAAGATTTACGGGCCCAAGGGAATTGGCGTGCTCTATGTGCGTCGCCGGCCCCGGGTGCGAATCGATCCGCTGATGGATGGCGGCGGTCAGGAGCGAGGCATCCGCTCGGGCACGCTCGCGACGCCGTTGATCGTCGGGGTGGGCGAGGCCTGTGCGGTGGGTGTCGCGGGGCTCGGAGAAGAGGCGTCTCGGCTGGGCACGCTGCGCGACCGGCTCTACGAGGGTCTGTGCACAGGCCTGGACGGCGTTCATCTGAACGGCGCCGCGGGAGACCGACGCCTGCCGGGCAATCTCAATGTCAGCTTCGAGGGCGTCGAAGCCGGGGCGTTGTTGGCGGCGGTGGACGACGTCGCGCTGTCGTCGGGCTCGGCCTGCACCTCGGCCTCGCTCGAGCCGTCCTACGTGCTTCGCGCGATCGGCAGCTCCGACGAACTTGCCTTTGGCTCCATCCGCTTCGGGCTTGGCCGCTGGACCACCAAATTTGAAATCGACTACACGGTCGAGCGGGTCGTCACCGAGACCCGGCGGTTGCGCACGGCGAGCAGAACGGCGGTTGGCGCTGCAGAGTGAGGGAAAGGGCTGGACAAGCCGGCCCTGCCCGACCATTTATGGGCGACACTGCGAAACCCCGTCCGGTCGGCCCACCGGGGGGCCGCGACGGGAACAAGACGCATGCCGAAAATCACCTTTATCGAGCGCGACGGCACGCGCCGCGAACTCGACGTGCCCGTCGGCCTTTCCGTCATGGAAATCGCACACCAGCACGATATCGACCTGGAGGGTGCTTGCGAGGGCTCGCTTGCCTGCTCGACTTGTCACGTCGTCGTCGACGCCGAAGATTTTGACCGCCTCGCCGACCCGACGGAGGACGAGGACGACATGCTCGATCTTGCCTTCGGCCTGACGCTCACCTCCCGCTTGGGCTGCCAGATCATCATGACCGAAGAGCTCGACGGATTGACCGTCACGCTGCCCGCGGAAACCCACGACATGCGGGGTGGCGACTGAGCCGCCCGCGGCCGCGCCCGCAGCGATGGTGTCGAGCCGTCTATTGACGATAAAACGGGCCCCATTCAACGCTGAAGATGGTCTCGCGATCGTGGCGCTCGATCATCGCCAGGATTGCCTGTGCGGTATCCGTGATCGTGACGTACTCGCCGAACTCGTCGTATTCGACGGTGCCGTTCAGGCGACCGTTCACGATCTCATCGTTTACGACCTGGTTGTCCATGAACCAGACCATAAGCTCGCTCTCGTCGCCGATAACGTAGTCGGCGAACATGTAGGTAACCTCCGGGCTGTCGCGGCTTTCCACATTGACCACGCTGTAATCGGCCACACGGGTCCAGAACAGGCTGTAGGTGGATATATCGGGCGGTTCGCCGTCGCCCCAGTCTTCCTCGAGGGTTATGTCGAGCACGCCCGCAGTGCGCTGGGTGATGGTCAGCCAGGTGTCGACCCCCATGTCGTCGTTATAGCCATACCAGCTCCCCACCACGGAGCTATCGGCATAGTAATCCTCCGGACCGCTCAGTGGGTTGCGGGAATCGGGGAAACAGGCAGCGAGGCCGAGAGTTAGGAGAACGCCGGCGCCGAGAGCCAGAAACCGTCGCATGATCCGCCCCTTTCCAACCGCCCGCCTCAAGCGCGCGGTCCGGTGTGGCGGCTCAGCAGGCGTCCAGGTCTTCCTGGGCCGAAGGCTGGGCGCCTGCGGCCCGCAGCAGCGCCGCGAAGACCTCATGGATACCCGCGCAGTGCGGATCGGTCACGTCCTGCGCGCTTGAATTCTGTGACAGGGCTGCCGAGATACCGTTCGGCTCGTGGCGCGCCATCATGGTAATAAATCCGCGCAACTGGCCAAGATGTCCTTTGACGACGAGGCCGTCGTCGAAGGTCGAGACCAGAATGCCCGCACCGTTGTGGCTGATCCGCGAGCCCGGAAACGACGCGGGCTTGATGTTGCGGGTCATTTCGTGGAGCAGCGATTTTTCCAGCACCCGGCCGTTGAACAACGCGTCGAGCCAGCGCACCAGGTCCGAGGGTGTGGAAACAAGGTCGCCTGCCGCCCAGGCCGCCGAGAAGGGGAACATGCTCGTCGATTCCGCGGGCGGCTCGCCGTTGTGCATGTAGCAGCGAGCCAGGCGGTCGAGAGGAAATGCCTCGCCGCTCGCCGACCAGCTGTTCTCGAGGCGCAAGGGGTCGAAGAAGCGCTTGCGCATTTGCCGCGAATAACTCTCGCCGGTTTCTTTCTCGATGATTATGCCTGCCAGAATATAGCCCAGATTGTTGTAGGCAAAGTCGCCCGGCGAAGTCTGGCGCCCGGTCTTGAGCGCGAAGTCGACGATCTGGTCCGGCGTCCAGAAGCGGTCGTCGCGGGCGTCGATCACGTCCTCGTACTCGGGCAGGCCGTTGCGGTGATTGAGCAGCATGCGCACGGTGATCAGCCCGGCATGGTCGAGCGCGGGGAACCAGGGCTCGATGGAGTCGTCCAGCTCGAAGTGGCCTTCGGCGACCAACTGCAGTATCGCGGCGGCCGTGAACGTCTTGGCGCAGCTGCCTGCCTTGACCAGGTTGCCGGGGGTCATCGGGGCCCCCGTCGCCATGTCGGTGACGCCTGCGCAAAGGCGGATTTCGGGCTCGCCCTGCAGGTGCAGCGCGAACGTCACACCGATTATGCCCTGCGCGACATAGTCGTCGAGAATCGCCTGAAGCCTGTCAGAGATATCGGCCACTGCTCCTGCGTCTCCTACAGCGCAAAGTTGTGAAAGCGCGGGATTACGCGTCTTCCAATGCAGCAATTGGGAGCGCTGCGCAACCCCTGCCCTGAGGGCCGGTGTTTTCACACCTGTCCCAACCCACTATATTCCCACCATGAATTCATTTGGAATTAGTAAACCGCCTCACCAGACCCGCGTGGTCGTCGCCATGTCGGGCGGGGTGGATTCGTCGGTCGCCGCGGCGCTGCTCGCCGAGCAGGGCTACGATGTCGTGGGCATCACGTTGCAGCTCTACAATCACGGCGTTGCGGTCGAAAACCCGCGTGCCTGCTGTGCGGGACAGGATATTCACGATGCGCGGCGGGTCGCGGCCGGATTGGGTATCCCCCATTACGTGCTGGATTACGAAATCCGTTTTCGCGCGCAGGTCATGGATGACTTCGCCGACAGCTATGTCCGGGGCGAAACGCCGATCCCGTGCGTGCGATGCAACCAGACCGTCAAATTCCGGGATCTTCTTGCCACCGCGCGTGACCTCGATGCCGAGGCGTTGGTCACGGGCCACTATGTGCGCCGACGCGACACGCCAGCGGGGCCGGAGTTGCACCGCGCGCTCGATGCCTCGCGCGACCAGAGCTATTTTCTCTTCGCGACCACCCTCGAGCAGCTCGACTTCCTGCGCTTTCCACTGGGCGAACTGACCAAGGACCAGGTCCGTGCCGAAGCGCAGCGCTTCGGTCTGCCCGTGGCGGAAAAGCCCGACAGCCAGGATATCTGCTTCGTCCCCGGAGGCCGCTATGCCGAGGTTGTCGCCCGGCTGCGCCCCGAGGCCGACCAGCCCGGCGAAATCGTCGATTGCGAGGGCAGGGTGCTGGGGCGGCACGATGGCATCGTGCACTACACCGTCGGTCAGCGCCGCGGCTTGGGCCTGGCATCGTCCGAGCCCCTGTTCGTGCTCCGGCTGGAGCCGAAAACCCGGCGCGTCGTGGTCGGCCCGCGCGAGGCGCTGGGCACCGGCCGCCTAACCGCCAAGGATGTGGTCTGGCTCGACGCCGAGCCGATCCCCGAGGCAGGCCGGGCGGTCGCGGTCAAGCTTCGCTCGACCCAGCCGCCGGCAGGCGCGACGATTTATCCGTTGGCTGCGGCGCGCGTCGAGGTGCGACTTGATGCGGCCCAGGAGGGTGTCGCCCCCGGACAGGCCTGCGTCATCTATGACGGCGAACGGGTGCTGGGTGGCGGCTGGATCGAACGCCCCGACATAGCCGTCCGCCCGCTCGCCGGCGCCGCCGCGTGAGCGACGCTTGACAGGGTGAAGCGGCGCGCACTATATCCACTGTCCTTTACTAGGGCGGAGTAGCTCAGTTGGTAGAGCAGTGGAATCATAATCCATGGGTCGCTGGTTCGAGTCCGGCCTCCGCTACCATTTAAGAAAGCCCGCTAATTCGTTGAATTGGCGGGCTTTGCTTTAAATTTTACCCAGTCGAATTCGAGGCGGTTTGCGGCCCCGAAACGCATCGGCGAATGCTAGTGTGGCGAGCTTGCAACAGGGAGACCGCTATGGCCGAGAACGACAGCTTCGAGATCAACGACGACCGTTTCCAGCAATACCTCCTCCCCGATTCACGGGTCGAGACGTTGTTCACGGGCATGGAGTGGGGCGAGGGGCCGGTCTGGTTCAACGACGGCGATTACCTCCTGTTCAGCGATATCCCCAACAATCGTATCCTGCGTTATTCCGAGGCCGACGGGATTTCCGACTGGCGCAAGCCGTCCGACTTCGCCAACGGCAACACGCTCGATCTGGAGGGCCGGCTCATCACCTGCGAACATGGGCGGCGCGCCGTCTCGCGCACCAATCACGACGGCAGCGTCGAAGTGCTGGTCGACCGTTACGAAGGTCGGCGGCTTAATTCGCCCAACGACGTGGTGGTCAAGTCCGACGGCACCATCTGGTTTACCGACCCGGAATACGGCATCCAGGACGACCAGATGGGCTACGAAGGACCCAACGAGCAGGACGGCAAGTGCTACGTCTTCCGCTTCGATCCGGCGGGCGGCGAACTCACGGTCGTGGCGGACGATTTCGTCATGCCCAACGGGTTGGCGTTCAGCGCCGACGAGAGTCTGCTCTACATCGTCGACAGTGGCCGCGACAGGGGCTCGATCTGTTTGCCATCCCCGACGAGTTGCCCGATCCTCATGAAATTCGGGTGTTCGACGTGATCGACGGCCGCCGGCTGGAAAACAGCCGCTTGTTCACCAAGGTCTCGCCCGGCGTGCCCGACGGCATCCGGCTGGATTCCGACGGCAATGTCTGGTCGGTCGCCTTCGATGGGGTCCACTGTTACTCGCCCAAGGGTGAGCTGCTGGGCAAGATCAAGATACCCGAGATGGTTGCCAACCTCACCTTCGGTGAGCCCGAGCGCAACCGTCTCTTTATCGCCGCTGCAAGCACGCTTTACGTCGCGGATCTCGACCGCCAGGGCATCCAGCGGCCCTGAGCGGTTGCTGGTTGTGCTCTAGGCGACAGCGAGGGATGCCGGCAGCCCCATGGCGTGGAACGCCTCCCGGATCTGCGTCGCCATGCCGGTGATCGCCGCACTCGTCGCATCCGGATTTCGGCGCAAGACGACGCTCGAGCCCGGAAGATCGGTAAAGCCCTCCCGTTGCGTCAGCATGCGTGTGCCTGGCGGCATAGTGCTCTGCCCCATCACCGCCACTGCGAGACCCGTCGACACGGCCGCCTGGATGCCGGTAACGCTCGCACTCGTATAGGCGACACGATAGAGCCGCTCTAGGTCGTCGAGGGCCTTTAGCGCGAAGTCCCGCCACCAGCAACCCAGCTCGAACATGGCGAGCGGCAGGGGTTCCTGCTCGTGCACCGTGTGTCGCGTCGAGGTCACCCAGACCGTGGGGTCTTCGATCAGCAACTCGCCGCTGGCGATTCCGCTGTCGATGACCAAAATTGCGAGGTCGAGCGTCCCCGTTTCGAGTGCCCGCTCGAGCTGCCCCGTCTGTTCACAGGTGACGGTCACATTGACGTTGGGGTGACTGTCCGCGAACTGGGCGAGCAGGCGGGGCAGCACGGTGCTGCCGTACTCCTCGGGAATCCCTATCCGCACGTCGCCTTCCAATGGCTCGGTTTGGAACCCGTCGGTCGTCTCGTCCAGCAACCGCAGGATACGGCGGGCGTTGGGCAGAAGAGTTTCGCCGGCGTCCGTCAGACGAACGCCCCGCGACCATCGCGTAAACAGCGGCTGGCCCACGATGTCCTCGAGCTTCTTGATCTGCATACTGACGGCGGACTGCGTGCGGCGGACGTTTTCTGCGGCACGGGTAAAGCTTCCGCTGTCGGCGATTGCTACGAACGTACGGAGCAGGTCGGTATCGAGTCGTGTGCCCATCGCCCAATTATAGCATCAAAATTTCTGATATCAATAATCAATATTATTCGTTTTACAAATGTCATGGCCGGGCCGCATATTTGTTGCCAACACTCAATCACACGTAAAGGGCAAAGATCATGAGCCTGATTCAGATAACGCGCATAACCCGAACCAAATTGTCCTTGGCCAACTGGCGGCAATGGCGTTGGCCAGCCGTTTTGGCGATTCTCGTCGTGGCCGGTGCGGTTTTTTATCCCCAGACCGCCCTTGAGACGGTGCGCTTCGTGGGTGAGAGCCTGCTGTCGATCGCGCCGGTCATATTCGTCGCGATCCTGTTCTCGGCATCGATCCGGGCGACCGGCGCCGATGAGTTGGTGGCGCGCGTGTTCGAAGGTCGCCGCTACACGATGATCCTCGGTGCCGCGTTTCTGGGTGCGTTGACGCCGATCTGCGGGGTCGGCGTGCTGCCGATCATTGCGGGCCTGCTCGGGGCCGGCGTTCCGCTCGCCGCGATCATGGCGTTCTGGCTCGCGTCTCCGATCACCGACCCGCCGATGTTGGCCATCACCGCCGGGACGCTAGGGCTCGACTTCGCCGTGGGTAAGACCCTCGCGGCGTTTGGGATCGGGCTCGTCGGCGGTATCGCCACGGACTATTTGCTAAACCGTGGCTTTTTCAAAAACCCCCTCAGGGCCCAAGCGCTGACCGAAAATTCCTGTGGTGCGACCTGCGGGCCGTTGCCGCTCCGCTGGGTGTTCTAGACCGAGACGATCCGGCGTCGGCTGTTCATTCGCGACGCGCGCTCGTCGTCCTTCCTGATTATCAAGTGGCTCACCTTGGCGTTCGTGGTCGAAAGCGCGGTCCGCGCCTACTTGCCACCCGAGATCTTCGCCCAAGCCGTGGGCGCGGGCAATGCCTGGGCGATTCCGCTGTCGGTGACGATCGGCGCGCCTGTCTATCTCGATGGCTACGCCGCTTTGCCGCTGGTTCGGGGATTGCTCGACCTGGGCATGACGCCAGGTGCTGCTATGGCGTTTCTCGTCGCCGGCGGGATCACCAGCCTCTACGCATCGGTTGCGGTTTTCGCTCTCGTCCGCTGGCCCGTGTTTGTTTGGTATTTGGCCCTTGCCGTCCTGTGTTCGGGCGCCGCGGGCTATGCGTTTGAGCTTTATTCGAACCTGGCCGGTTGAACGGGCGCACTGGCGGGCGTCTCAGCCGCCCGCGCCCTCGCCGCTGTCGATCGCGGCGATCATCCCGGCGTCGATCCACGCGCGCAGCAAGCCGGCGGCGCGCGGCGCCGCTTCGTCTTCGCCATGCCAGTCGAACAGCCGCTCGCAAAGCGAGGCGAAGTCCGCACCCGTCATCACGGCGTCGAGTGCTGCCGCCTCGTCCGTTTCCATCGAGCGGAACTCCGTGGTCAGGCGGGGCCGCCAGGCGGCCCATTGCACCGGCGGGTTTTCCAGCGGCGCGGGCTCGGGCGGCGTCTCGTCGCCATCGAGGGCGCGCCAGATCGCGGTCACGTTCATCGCCAGCTCGATACGGCGAAGCGAGGGCAGGGTGCGAAATCGCAAGCCCGGCCACTGGGCGGGCGGCACCGCGGCCACGGTCTCGAAGGCGAGCGGAGTGGCGTCGGCGGCGTCAAAGGTTTCCGACAGCATCCATTCGAGCTTGGCCAGATCGGCGATCACGGGCTGTTCGCTCCAGGGCGCCGTCAGCGCGAGAAACTCTGCCAACTGGTGGCCGAACCAGCGGATCGAGGGATGTTGCGAGGGGTGCGCCGCAATATAGGCGCGGGCCATCCGGTCGTGGGCATCATCGCCCAGATAGAGTGTGAGCTTCGGATAGTTCGTCGCCAGCGTTTCGACGAGGCGAAGCGCGTAGGCTTCCTTATAGACCCCCAACAGGGTTTCCCGATCCGCCTTCGAGGTCGCGTTGACCCGCTCCAGCATGTGGTTTTCGGCGCCGGTCAGGTAGGCCTGAAAATCGAATTGCAGCCGGTCGAGGTCGCTCATGCCGCGTCCTCCGCCAGCACTTCGGCAGTGATCCGGCGCGCCTGGTCGAGCTCGCCGGTCAGCTCGTCCAGCGGTGGGATATTGGCATCGCGCTCGATCATGGATGCGACCGAGGGCCCAAAACGGCGCACCGCATCGCGGTAGAGCTGCCAGACCGGGTCGATCACCGGGTGGTCGTGGGTGTCGATGATATGGCTCTCGCAGTTTAGGTGTCCGGCAAGGTGGTACTGGCGCACCCGTTCCGCCGGCACGCCGGCGAGGTAATCCTGCGGGTCGAATTCGTGGTTGAACGCGGAGACATAGATATTGTTGATGTCAAGAAGCATCAGGCAGTCGGCACGTTCACAGATTTCCGAAAAGAACTCCCACTCGGTCATCTCCGAATCACGATAACTCACATAGCTCGAGACATTTTCCATCAGAAACGGCCGATCGAGCAGATCCTGGACCCGGTCTATCCGCTTGACCACGTGAACGAGAGTTTCCTCGGTGTAGGGCAGCGGCAGCAGGTCGTGCATGTTGATCCCGCCCAGCCCTGTCCAGCACAGATGATCGGACACCCATTCGGGCTCGATCCGGTCTGCGAGCGTCTTGAGGGCGGTGAGATATTCTTCGTCGAGCGGGTCGCGGCTGCCAATCGAGAGAGAGACCCCGTGCATCACCACGGGATACTCAGCCCGGATCCGGTCGAGATAATCGAGCGGCTTGCCGCCGTCGACCATGTAGTTCTCGGAAAGCACCTCGAACCAGTCGATCGCCGGATGCTCGGCCAGGATCGTCTCGTAATGGTCCGGGCGCAGTCCCAGGCCGAAGCCGAGCCCGGGTTGGGAACGCTCGATTGATTGTCTCGTCACAGGCACGCCATCCTTGTCCCGTGTCGAATGAAACGGGCGCCGCCGGCCCGATCGGCCGGGGCGCCCGTCATTGAAGTATGCGATAAGGTCTCTGTCGAGGGATTTACCCGACGGTTCCGCCCGCAGCCTCGCACGACGCCGCGTCGGGCGTCACGATGAAGCCCTGGCCCTTGCACGCATTCTGGCCCGCACAAGAGGTGCTCGCGGTGGCACACGCGCTGGTGCCCTTGCAGGCATTGGCGCCCACACAATGGACACCCTCATCGGCGCTTGCGGATGTAGAGACCGTGGCAACAGTGCCGGCTGCAAACAGGGCGGCGGCCGCGGCGGCAACGACAAATCCTGACTTTTTAATTCTAGCCATTTTATAAATCTCCATTAAATGAATGTGTAACGCTGGGTCGCCTAGAGCTTACCAAGCGGGGCAAATTTCCGAATTCAAAATCTCGTGATCGCAATAGCGTACATGGCTCGAGGCGTTTTCCAACAGGAACCGTCGATCGAGTGACGGTTTCATCACAGGCTCGCCATCCTTGTCCCCTGTCGAAAGAAACGGACGCCGCCGGCCCGATCGGCCGGGGCGTCCGTCATTGACGATGCGAAAGGCTGGCTGTCGAGAGATTTACCCGACGGTGCCGCCCGCGGCCTCGCAGGCCGCCGCGTCGGGCATCACGGTAAAGCCCTGGCCCTTGCAGGAATTCTGGCCTCCGCATGCGCTGTTCGCGGATTTGCAGGCGCTCTGGCCCTTGCAAGCATTCGCCCCGACGCACTTAACGCCGTCGTCTGCGATCGCGGATGTCGAGACCGTGGCAACAGTGCCCGCGGCAAATAATGCGGCGGCGGCTGCAGCAACGATAAATCCTGATTTCTTAATTCTGGCCATTTAACTAGGGTCTGAACCCAATTTAACCTATTGATTCATAGCGTGGAAGTGTGATTCAAGCTTCTTGGAAAGGAGTTTGATCATGCGCTTTGATTTGTCAGACGAAGAATGGGCGGTGATCGAGCCGCTTTTGCCCAAGGGCGGACGTGGTCCGAAGCGTATGGACGATCGGCGTGTTTTGAACGGAATTTTCTATATTCTGCGCACCGGCGCCCCGTGGCGCGACCTGCCCGAGCGCTACGGCCCGCGCACCACCATCTACAACCGCTATGCGCGCTGGGCACGGCGCGGCATATGGAAGGCGATCTTCGATGGGCTTGCCGAACACTCCGGCGACAGCCTGTTCTTCATCGACTCATCCATCGTCAAGGCTCACCGCGCGGCAGCCGGCGCAAAAGGGGGGAACTGGCGCAGGATATCGGCCGCTCACGCGGCGGCCGCACAAGCAAGGTTCACGCCGTAGTCGATGAACACGGTCGTCCCCGGCGCTTTGTCATCACCGGCGGTCAGGTTCATGACGGTCAAGTCCTGCCGGATCTTCTCGAAGGCGCCGGAGCGCCGCTTGCCGTCGTCGCCGACAAGGCTTACGGCTCACGCGCCATCCGCCAGCTCATTGACGATGACGGGGCTCTGGCGGTCATTCCATCAAAGAGCAACGCCAAAGAGCCCATCTCCCATGACGTCGGTCTTTACAAAATGCGCAACATCATCGAGCGCTTCTTCTGCACCATGAAAGACATGCGAAGGCTCGCAACACGCTTCGAAAAACTCAGCCGCAACTTCCTCGCCATGATCCACATCTTCGCGATAAGACTATGGATCAATTGAGTCCACACCCTAATATGAAAAGGTAAACAGCCCAAATATTATCAAATCTATATATTTTCAAAACTCAAAATGTCGTGATTACAACGTTACTTTATAGAGAGCTCAACCGGTGGGTTGAAAAAATAGATTTTCGTGCGTCTTTACATGACGGATCTAGCTTATTTTGCCGCCTTTCGCCTCGCAGGCGGCGGCCGATTCCATCTTGATCCAGCCCTTGCCTTCACATCTGTTGTGCCCATTGCACTGGTTCTGAGCCGTGCGGCACTGGCCCTGACCCTTGCAGGCATTAACGCCGAAGCATTTCACGCTTTCTCCGGCTTGGGCCGGTGACGCGGGCGCGATGAGAACGCCGGCTGTAAACAGGGCTGCCGCTGCCATGGCCGTCGCAAAACTCGATTTACGGGCGTGCATCATGTGTTAGCCCGAATTATTCACGCCACGCTGTGAGATGGTTGGTGAGCGTGGATTAACCTGTTGAGATTCCGTATGATTTCGGTGTTGAAGCCAGATCACGCGGCAACGGGAGAACCCAGCTCACCATGAACGAGACTATCGCCTACCTACCCGGGCTGTCACCGGTCGAGAACAAAGAGCTGTGCGCTCGTTTCGACGGCGGCCGGCTGTCGTCCGACGGTGGTGTGCTGTTGCTGCGTGGGATCGAGAGGCGGCTCGGTCTTGCCGCACGCCTTGCCTGTTGCCTGAGCGACACACGCGATCCGGCAAGCACGACCCACTCTTACGCCGACATGATCGGGGCGCGCCTGTTCGCCATCGCCTGCGGCTATGAGGACTGCGACGACCTCGACGTTCTGCGCTTCGATCCGGCGTTCAAGCTGGCTTGTGGGCGTCTGGCCGAGACGGGCCGTGATCTGATGTCGCAGCCGACCTTGTCCAGGCTCGAGAACGCGCCGTCGTGGCGCGAGTTGGCGCGCATGGGGCTATCCATGATCGATCTGTTTTGCGAAAGCTTCGAGCGTGTTCCCCAGCGCATCACCCTCGACATCGACGATACCGCCGATACCG
Source organism: Alphaproteobacteria bacterium (assembly GCA_965249645.1). Lineage (GTDB taxonomy): Bacteria > Pseudomonadota > Alphaproteobacteria > UBA828 > JAPUJA01 > CAVOEB01. Next base: position 1,266,343 of record CBDFML010000012.1, on the reverse strand, counting down.
TCCACGGCGGCCAGCAGCTGGCCCTGTTCAACGCCCATTACGACGCGTACTGCTTCCAGCCCATCCACATCTTCGAGGCCGCCACGGGCAAGCCGGTGCTCTCGCTCTTGCGCCCCGGCAAGCGGCCCTCCGGAGAGGAGGCGGCCCGTATCCTCGATCACGTCATCCGCCGCATCCGGCGCCACTGGCCCCGGGTCGAGATCGCCGTGCGCGGGGACGGCCATTACGCCACGCCCGAGGTCATGGACCTGCTCGAAGACCAGGGCTGCGGCTATATCTTCGGGCTTGCCGGCAATGCCCGGCTGAGCAAGATCGGCCAGCCCTGGTGCGAGGACGCGGCCGTGCGCCGGGTGCGCTCACACAAGGACAAGGTGCGCCGCTTCTTCCGCACCGGCTACCGGGCCGGAAGCTGGTCGCGGATGCGCACCGTCATCGCCCGCGTCGAGGCCACATCGAAGGGATGCGACATCCGCTTCATCGTCACCAACCTGAGCGGCCGCTCCAAGCTGCTCTATGAGAAGGTCTATTGCGCCCGCGGCAGAATGGAAAACATGATCAAGGAGATGAAGCTCTACACCAAGTCCGACCGCACCTCCTGCCACCGCTGGGAAGCCAACCAGTTCCGGCTCTTTCTCCACGCCGGCGCCTATTGGCTGCTGCATCAGCTGCGCCACGCCGCGCCCCGGAAATCCCTCTGGCGCAAAGCGACGTTCGAAACCATCCGCCGCGCCTTCCTCAAGGTCGCCGTGCGTATTCAGGAGCTCAAATCCCGAGTCAGGATCGCCCTGCCGTCATCCTATCCATATCGGCCAGCCCTCGTCGCGATGGCCGGCTGCATCGCCGCTCGAGGCCCATGAACCAGGCGGCATATGCCGACCGATGAACCCCGACCATCAACCCACAACCCCGTCCCGAAAACCCGACGCGAAAACCCGACGTCAACCCAGCCGATAACGCGCGCCTCGGGCAAATCCACCCGGCGTCATGAATAATTGCGGCTAGCTCCTGATCGATGAGGCCAAACGGTTGCATTTGAATTCGACAGCCGTCAGCTTAGCGGCATGATGCTATGTTTGGTGTCAAATGGCCGTGAAGTCGGTGTTACCGGTGGGCAGCCCAGTCCTCGGGATAGGTTACCTTGTGGTTATTCGGCTCGCCGTCGATCAAGCAGACCGCCACACCGGTGCGGTGCAGCAGGGCGGGCGTGCTGTCCTCGATGAAGCCCTGCGCGCCCGCCGCTTCGTAAACTTGCTGAAGAACGGCCCGGGGCATGGCCATGGGGGTCTGCAGGCGCACGACCTCCTCGCGTTTCAGGGCGTCCGTCATGATCCCTTCCTTGAGAATCGCGAGGGCGTCGCGGTCGTCGACGCTCAAGCAGGGCACCACCGGCGCTTCGCGCGCGGCACATTCCGCAAGCACGCGGGAAAACAGCGCCGCACTCGCGAACGGCCGTGCCACATCATGGATCAGCAGAAACCGTTGCTGAGTCATAGACAGCAGGCGGCCCAGCGTGTCCTGACGCGTGGTGCCTCCTTTGACGATCTCGACGTCCAGACCAAGTATCGCGCGCGCGCGCCTCGTCGTCCGCCGCCACGCCGACGATTATCTCACCGGCGAATTGTTGCACACGTTCCGCGGCGTGGGCGAGCAACGGCTGGCCCTGCCAATCGAGAAAGGGTTTGGCGGTGCCGAATCGTTGGCTCCGTCCGGCCGCGAGCAACAGCGCCGAGACCTCGGAGGGAGGCGGCACGAGGGCGGTCATGAGGGAACCGCGCCGAGCGCGTCGATCCGCTCTACGATCCGCTCGGCGCTGCGTCCGTCCGTGAGCTGGCCGAACAGCCGTTCGCGGTATCCGGCCCGCTGTTTGGCGAACCGATCCGGCTCGTCGAGCGCGCGGGCGACGGCGTCCGCCAGGTTTTCAACGTCGCGCACATCTTCCGCCATGTCGCGCCAGCACCACTCGATCCCTTCGGGGTCGTAGTGGGAGGTGTCGCTGGCCGCCGCCGGATTCGTCACCAGAACGATGGGGCGATCGAGGGCAAGAAACTGGAAGGCAACGCTGGAAACGTCGGAAACGAGTACGTCGGCGGCCTGCAACCAACGCCCGACGTCGGCGGCCGGATCGTCGACCAGATGAACTCGCGGATCGTCGGCCGCGGTCTTTCGCCACCCGTCGATCCATTCGGGCGACTCCGTGAAGCTCGTTGGATGGGGCTTGATGACGAGATCCACGTCGTTGCGCGCGCCGCAAATCCGTCGGTGTACGTCGGCACCGACGAGCGGCGCCGCCGCGAGCGAAGGATTATAGGTCGGCGCGAACAGCACGCAGTGCGCTCCCGCTGTCAGTTCGATGGTCGGTGCCGTCATCTCCGCTGAAAACAGCGAATCGGTCTGCACGAAGCCGGTGATCCAGATGCGCTCGGCCGGGATACCGGCGGCGACGAACTGGTCATGCATCTCCGGGCTCGATGCGCAAACGTAATCGGCGAATCGGCCGATCCTGAGACCGTGATTCTTGCTGATCATGCCATGCCGAATATAGACGAAACGAGCGTCGGGCAGGGTGGGGCGCAGCGTGCGCGGCTGGGAATCGCAAACCAGCACGACGTCCGGTGCGAAATCGCATAGCTTCACGGCGTCGGCGGTCAGCAACGCGGGGTGGTTGGTTCGCAAGCGATCGAACAAGGGGCGGAGCAACGCGTTGTGAAACGGCTTGTTCATGTGCAGCCCGACCCGCATCTCTCCCTTGGTAGATTTCATTCCGGCGGCGTCGAGACTGTCCAGTGCGGCCTGGATGTAGACGTCCGCGGGCCGTAGGGTCAATGCCGCGTGCAGTGCGGCCTGCGCGGCCTCGCGCTGGTCGAGGGCCTTGAGGGCGAGAGCGCGGTGATAATGGGCGAAGGCCTGATCGGGATCCGTATCGAGGCTTCGCTGGAGGGAGACGAGGGCGTCTTGCGGGTGCCCGGCGCGCCGCTGGGCGATGCCGGTCAGGCGCCACAGTGCCGGACCTCGGGCACGACCGCGAGAGCCCGGCCGTAGGCGTCCGCCGCCTTGCCGTAGTCGCCGCGTAAATCGTGAACCCGGGCCAGCAGCCTCAGTGCGATAGGATCGGCCGGGGCGACGGCGAGCGCGCAGTCGAGCGCCTTGTGGGCGTCGTCGAGTCGTCGCTCCTGCACGCAGAGCCGCGCCAGTTCGCTGTTGAGCGCCGGGTTCGCACCTTCAGCCGAGGACAGAGCCTGCTCCAGCACGGCAATGGCTCCCGCCCGGTCGCCCCGCTCGACGAAGCTACGGGCAAGCTGCCAGAGCCTTTCGCGCTCGCCCTCGTTGTCTACGACCATCCTGTCGTCCTCGTCTGCCGTGCCACCGATCCATTTCTTGCGCGACGCCGTGCTTTGTAATAACCTTCGCGCAGCGAAATCCGTGGGGGGATTTTCATGAAGGCATCGACATCGCGCAAGCTCGCCCGACCCGGCGACGAGGTCTGGCGCATTGCCGGCCGCTTCAACTGCCTGCCGGATATCAGCAGCATGACGGCGGCGAGCGAGCTGCTCGAGGGCGGACAGGTGCGCAAGCTCATGCCCACCGGGAGCACAGGCTATCTGCTTGAGCGCCTGCTCCATTACGACGATACAGAGCGCACCTTCCACTACATCATCGAAGACGTCACAAACGTCGACGGTATGGCCTACGGCATCGGCTATCGGGGTACGCTCCACATCAAGGACGACCAGCCGGGCACGAGTTGTATTTATTCTTATTCCGCCGAGTTCGAGCCGCTTCCGGGAGTTTCCGAGGCGCAAGGCCAGGAGGCGGTGGAGTCGTTCGTTCAGGATTGCATCGACGGGACCTGCCGGTTGCTCGGGTTGGCCGGCCGGACGTAACCAGCGGGAGATCACCATGGCATTGACGAATTTTGGCTTTATCGTGCGCGGCGACGGCTTCGATCCCCAGCGGGACGTCCAGGTTATGCAGACACCTGCCTTCAAGATGACTACCATCGGGATTTCCCATCCCGAACAGGGCATGGACGCAGCCCGGCGATTGGTTGCGGACGGCGTCCAGCTTATCGAGTTGTGCGGCGCCTTTGGTCCGATCTGGACGGCAAAGCTGATCGACGCAATCGACGACGCGGTGCCGGTGGGTTCCGTCGCGTATGGCCCCGAATCGATTGATCGCGTCTACGAAATTTTTGCCGGCTAGTCGGGCCTGTTCGTCCCGGATCGAGGCCGATCCGTTTCCAGTACGAGGAAAAAGTTTCCTCACTTGATCCAGATCAATTTCGTTCGCCCGGTTCGATGGCAAAACCAAGCCTTCGTTCGTTGTTCCTCCCTGCGGGCCGGTCCTTATGATCGGTCTCAGAGCTTCGGCCGGGGTCTTAAGCCCCGGCCGATTTTTTTAACCACAGTGATGCCCGTCACAGCCCGCACCCGGCGGGCGGCTAAACTACCACTCAGATTTTGCGCTTTGTTTCTTGTTCCGACCACCCGGATCTGCCCAATTGTCCGGGTCCTGCGAAGGCCGAGGCACCCGCCCGCCCCGGCCTGATTTTTTTGACCTTGGGGTCATAATTTCGCCATGTTGCCGGGGTTTGATGGGAGCCATGAACCGGACGTTCCAGCCCCCCTGTGGGCGCCCGGTTCCTGATTGGTCAGATACCCCTCCGACCAAGCCGGATCTCCCCGGTCCGGCATCCGTCCTCAAGGCCGTGGCCCCTCCCGCCCGGCCTCTTTTTTCCGGGGCCCGCCGACGTTTCTTATAGTTTCGTGTTTACGGCGTTGCCGCGGGCCCTAAAGTTCGGCGGACTTGAACACGAGCATCTTTTGGATCTGCATCTCCTCGACGGTGTGATGAATGCCGCCGACGCCGTGGCCCGATTGGCGCAGGCCCGCGAATGGCATCCAGTCGACCCGGAAGGCGGTGTGGTCGTTGACCATGACAGCCGAGGCATCGAGCCGGCGCTGGACCCGCATTGCAGCATCGATATCGCGGGTCAGCACGGCCGCCTGGAAGGCGACGTCGAGGCTATTGGCCCGGGCGACCGCCTCGTCGATCGAGTCATAGGGGTAGACGCAGACAACCGGACCAAACACTTCGCCGGTGCTGACCTTGGCATCCGCGGGCGGGTCGTAAAGCACCGTGGGCGGGTAGCAGGAATCTGAGATTCGTTTGCCGCCGGTGAGCACTTTGGCGCCGCCATCGACCGCTTCTTGCACCCATTCCTCGACACGATCGGCTTCGGCGTGACGGATCAGCGGGCCGACCTCGGTGTCCGCCTTGGTCGGATCGCCGACCACCATCTTGCCCGCGAGGTCGGCGAGGCGCGCGCCCACCTCCTCGGCAATCGTGCGGTCGGCAAAGACCCGCTGGACCGACACGCAGACCTGACCCGCATGATAGAAGCCGCCTTTGACGATGCCTGCCATGTTGGCATCGAGGTCCGCGTCCGCTGCAACGATGACGGGAGCCACGCCGCCATGCTCGAGCGCGCAACGGGCGCCAGGCGCGAGCTGGGCGCGCAGCATCCAGCCGACCCTGGCGCTGCCGATAAAGCTGAAGAACGCGGTACGCGGATCGGTCACCAGCTTGGTCGCGATAGACATCTCGGCAGGGATGACGGGCTGGCACCATTCGTCGGGCAGACCGGCCTCGCGCAAGATCTGCACGAAACGCAGACAGCTCAACGCCGTAATTTCGGCGGGTTTGACGATCACCGGGCAGCCTGCGGCGACGGCGGGGCCGACCTGATGGATGATCAGGTTGAGCGGGTGGTTGAACGCGCTCACCGCCACCACGACGCCGGTCGGCTCGTGGGTGGTAAAGGCCAGCCGGTTGGCCGACGAGCGCGAAATGTTCATCGGAATCTCGGAACCGGCCTGGTTGCGCAACGCCTCGACGCAAAGTTTCACACCGTCGATGGCACGTGACACCTCGTGCTGGGAATCGACCAGCGGTTTGCCGCCCTCGCGCGCGGATTCGAGCGCCAGGTAGTCGGCCCGCTCGGTCATGATTTCGATGGTGCGTTCAAGGATGTCGACCCGTTGCCACGGCGCAAGCCACGCATCGCGGTCGCGGAACAGCCCGTGGGCCGTGCTCAGGGCCGTCTCGGCGGCGGCCTCGTCGGCGGTTGCGGCGGTGGCAATGAGGGCGCCGTCGTAAGGCGCATTGACTTCAATGTCGGCGCTGGCGCTGTTCGCGCCCGGCACCATCAGCGGATATTGCTCCGGCATTTTGTTTCCCCCTGCGAATACGAATCAGTCGAAGAGGGTCAGCCTTCCCGGCCCGCGTGCTTCCGCCAAGCCCGGGAGTGGCACGGCGTGTAACTGTCGGGGATACGGGGCGCGCCCGGCGGCCAGCCCGACGTTTGATCGGATGACGACTCAGGCGTGCGCGGGCTCGATACCGCTCGGCGTGCGCTCCGTATGACGCAGGTCCGAGCGGACATATTTCGTGTTGTAGCCGTTGAACAGCGTACCCAGCAGCCCGCGGTCGAGGTCGGAGGTGCCGAACATCCAGTCCGCAATGGGGAAGGTCAGGTTCATGTTCTTCTCCATCATGATGTTCTGGGCGTGATGGGCCCAGTGATGGCGCCGGATGGTGTTCACACACGGCATGTTGCGCACGAACCAGTTCTCCCGCATGTGACAGCAGAAGTGGAAGAATTCATAGATCAGGTACATCGACGTCGTCGACGCGAGCAGAAACCAGGCGGCATTCGGCCCGATCAGGAACCACAGGGCAGCGGCCGGCGCTCCGGACATGACGATAAAGGTGACAAGTGCGTAGGGCGGGAACAACACCACCCTGAGGTCGCGAAAATTGTCGAAGCTCATCACGTCGACGGTAAAAAATTGATGGTGCATCAGGGTGTGGCGACGATAGATCGCGCGCAGCAATTTCGGTTTGCGCGGCCGGTGCATGATGTAGCGGTGGATCGCCCACTCGAAGACGCTGGTCAGCACGACGACGACGGGAATGACGAGATATTCGTACCAGGCGACCGCGCCGACCTGGCTGAAGAAGCCGTAAAACGCTCCGCCGCCGATCACATAGATTGCTGCGACATGCATCCAGCCACGATACCAGCCTGCGATTCGGGCGCGGTATTCCTTGCGGAAGGTTGCCTGGCGTTCAGACATGACGGGAGCATCGAGAAGCCGTTCGGTGGTCATGGTGTGTGGTCCTTATTCGTCGTCGTGGTTTGTTGGTCTTTTGATATATCAGTCATAGATCACGCGGTCAAACCGGTGCCGGCTCCACGCCGTTCATTCCTTCGAGCGATCCCACAGGTTGGGCAGGGTGGGCGCGGCGTAGCCGGAAACGAAGGTCTTGGGCGCACCCGTCTCGGGATCGAAAACGTGACGGCGCACCGCGCCGATGTTCGCGCCGTAGACATGGATACTGACGGACACCCCGTTCTCGTTGGCGTTTGCGATCTCATGGATGTCGCCGATCGTGGGCGAAACCGTGGCGACGTCGCCGGGTCGGCTGATTTCGGCACCCGCCGGCTCCAATCCGGTGTCCGTGACGGTGAAGTTGGTGCCCCGCTCGATGCCGCGGAGCTGGCCGATCATGCCCCACACGGTGTGGTCGTGGATCGGTGTCTTCTGGCCCGGCCCCCAGACGAAGCTCACGACCGAGAACCGTTCCAGCCCGTCGCAATGAAGCAGAAATTGCTGGTAGTGCTCGAGATGGGGCTGGGCGAAACTCGCAGGCAGCCAGTCGTCTCGCGCGACCAGCGCACCCAGCAGCTCTCTGCCGTCTGCGAGTGTGCGCGGCTCGTCGTCGCCCGCCTGCTCGACCAGACGGGTCATGCTTGCAACGAATTCGCGCAGCCGGTCGATTCGAAGAATCTCGTTGCTCACAGCGGCCTCGCTTGGTTGCGGCTTTTCCGGCCCGACCCGGTCATGCGGCATCGGCTCCGATATTGGAGAGCGCCAAATCAATATCCTCGCCGGTCATCTCCCACTCATTGCCGAAGTTCGCGACGATCCGGCGCATGAACCCCTCATACAGGGCCAGTGCCCTGTCATCGTCGCCCAGATGGTCTGCCAGCAGGGCGAGGGCCAACTGGCGCGGCTCATCGCCCTCGTAGCTCCATTCGAAGCCGTTCTTGGCGATCAACCGGAGATCGAACCGCGGATCGAGCAGCTCGCCGTCGACCAGAACCTGGATCCCGTTCATCGTCCGATCTCCCGTATAATGCTTCATGGTCCGGTCCTCACCGCTCGCCCGCCATCTGATATATCTGTGTTAGCTTATGCGAACGGTTTGTCAAACCGCAACGATATGGGGCCTGTGCGATGATTGCCGTTATCTTCGAGGTGACAGCCGATCCGGCACGCTCGGAGCGTTATTTCGAGCTCGCGGCGGAGTTGCGCGCCGAACTCGACCGGGTCGACGGGTTCGTCTCGATCGAACGCTTCCAGAGCCTGACGACCGAGAACAAATACGTCTCGCTCTCGTTCTGGCGCGACCGCGAAGCCGTCGAGGCGTGGTACGCCCGCGCCGACCACCAGGCCGCGCAGGCCGAAGGCCGCGCGGGCGTTTTCCTCGATTATCGCATCCGCGTGGCCGACGTGTTTCGCGATTACGACATGGCAAGCGCCCGGCCCGGCGGACCCCACGGCGCCGGCTAACGCCCGCGCGAATCCACCGTCGCCCGCGCGAACTCCTCGATATAGTCGATCAGCTTGTCCGACGCAGCCGCCGCCCCGTCGCCGTCGCCGCCGGCGATCGAACGGGCGAGATCGGCGTGCAGCCGGGCGCACAGCGGCAGGTCCGCGACGTCCTTGTAGTGGCTGTACCAGAAGCGGCGCGAGAGCCCCGCCATCAGCCCCATAGTCTTGCTCGCGAACCGGTTGCGCGCGGCTTTCGCGATGGACTGGTTGAGATCGTGGTCGAGGCGCATGAAAGCGATGTCCTGGTTGCTTTTTGCCGCGGCCACCATGCCCTTCGCGATCTTGGCAAACGCCTTGCGCTCCGCGGCACCGGCACGCTCTGCCGCCGCCCGAGCCATGAGCCGTTCGATTTCACGGCGGACCTCGAGAAGTTCGAGGTGGGTGAGCAGATTGATCTCGGAAACCAGGATGCCCCGACGCGGCAGAATCACGACGAGGCCGTCCCGGGCGAGCCGCTGCAAGGCCTCGCGAATGGGAGTCCGCCCGATTTTAAGCTGCTCGGCCAGGGAGTGCTCGGACAGTAACTGTCCGGGGCCGAACTGGAGCGTAACGATGCGTTCCTCGATGGCCTTGTAGGCGCGCTCCGTGAGGCTGGGTCCGCTCGCGTCAGCCATGGCGGAGACCTTGCACGGGCGTCGTGCTCACTGCTGGCGCCGTTTCTCGACGAGCGCGACGAACTTCTCGTACTCCGCGTCGTCGACGCCGTAGGAATGGTCGTCATCGGGGAAACGACCGTCTTTTACCTCGTCGACGTAGGTGCGAATGCCGTTGACCGCAACCTCCGTCAGGTTGGCGAAGCGTTTGGTGAATTTGGGCTTGAAATCCGTGAACACGCCTAGCAGGTCGTGGCACAGCAGAATCTGGCCGTCGGTGCCGGGACCGGCGCCAATGCCGATGGTCGGGATCTCGAGCTGCTCCGAGATCACCCGCGCGATCTTGGCGGGCACGGCCTCGAATTCGAGCATGAAGCAGCCGGCGTCCTGGATCGCCAGCGCATCCTCGAGAATCTTGAACGCGGTGTCCGCCGTGCGGCCCTGAATCTTGAAGCCGCCGAACATGGCGACGGTGTGGGGTGTCAGGCCGATATGCGATGCCGTGGGAATGCCCGCATCGACCATAGCGGCCAGGATATGTGCCTGGGTTTTGCCGCCCTGGGGCTTGACCGCGTCGGTCCCGCCCTCCTGCATGAAGCGGGTCGCGTTGAGGAGGGCACGTTCGACGGTGTTGTAGCTCTGGTACGGCATGGCGCCGAGCGCAAATGTGTTCGGCGTGCCCCGGCGCACCGCCTGGCTGTGCAGGATCATCATGTCCATGGTCGCGGGCATGGTGTTGGGGTGCCCGTGGGCGATCATGGCCAACGAATCCCCGACCACTGCGACATCGACGCCCGCGGCCTCCGCCCAGCAGGCCGAGGTGTAGTCGGGCACAGACATGTAGACCATCTTTTCGCTGGTCCGCTTGGACTCGCGAATTTCCGTGATGGTGCGCTTCTTGCGTTTCGCGGTCTCGGCCATGGTTCCAAACCCCGTGGTTCCCATCGCAAGCCCGGCGATCTTGGGCGGCGGGTGCGAAGCGGTCAAGCGGGGTGGGCCACACTCGCCCGGTTGATCCTTGTCAATGTGCTGCCGGACCCGCACCGTCTAAAGTCGGCGTTGCGAATCATCCGGACGGGCCACTGATGACCAAAAATTCCTTTCGTCTCCCCTCGACAGCGGCGAGCCAGATGCCTCGCCCAAATCCAGAAAGGCGGCGGTGAGCGCGCTGCTTCGGGGCTGGTCGACCGAGGTATTGCCGCGCGAGCGCGACCGGATCGCGGATTATCGCGACGTCCTGCCCGCCGGGGCGGAGGTCTATATCGCCTTCCTGCCCGGCACCGCCGCTACGGAAATCGTCGCAACGGCGGTCGTGCTGCGCAATGCAGAGTTCGAGCCGGTGCCCCATGTGACCGCGCGGGGCACCGCTGACCGGCGTGCGTTCGATGATTACGTCGCAGCCCTCGTCGGCGAAGCGGGGGTCGAGCGGTTGCTCGTCATCGGCGGCGATCGGAATCGCGCCGCGGGAGCCTAAGACTCGGTGATGCAATTGCTCGAAACCGGTGTTCTGGAAGCCCGCGGCATCCGCCGGATCGGCGTGGCGGGCCATCCCGAGGGCAGCCCCGTGATCGACGAGGAGGCGCTGGCGGCAGCGCTTGCAGCGAAGAACGCCTGGGCGGCCCAAAGTGGCCTCGCCGTGCGGCTCGTCACCCAGTTTTGTTTTGCTGCCGAGCCGATCATCGCGTGGGAGCGGGCGGTTCGGGAGTCCGGAAACCGCTTGCCCGTCAGGGTCGGGATTGCAGGGTGTCACTAGCGTGCGCAGCCTGATCGCCTATGGCCGCACCTGTGGCGTCGGCAACTCTCTGCGCGGTCTGTCGCGTCACGGCAGCAGTCTCACGCGGCTTGCTGCCACCTGGTCGCCGGGCGCGCTTGCCGCTTCGCTCGCAGCGTACCGCGCGGCCAATCCGAAGACGTTGATCGAAGGGGTGCATCTGTTCCCCTTCGGGGCAATGCCCCAGACCGCCCGATGGGCGTGCGCGGTGGCCCGAGGCGAATTTGAATTTTCGAAAAAAGACGGCGGATTGAAGGTGGCGAATTCGGCCTAATGTCGGGTCGGTGGGGTGTCGCCGGCTTCTTCGGTGGCCATTTCCTCTGCTTTCTTGAGCTCCTGACGCAGACGGGTCGCGTGGCTCAGCGGTACCAGAAAGGTAAATTCTCCCTTTTCGCCGGTTCGGAACGAGAGGGCGATTTCACCCCGGTTGCCTACGCCGATCGCGAGACCCTGTGGCCGGATCGGCTCGTCCGTTTGCAGCTCGACGTTGCCGGCGGCTTTGCCCATCGCCTCGCGGAGCGCCTCGGGCGCGACCTTGGCAGCGCTCATCAGGCCCGCGACAAGCTTTGCCGCGTCCTGTGCGGGCAGGGCGAGGCGTCGTTCGTTGCCGCCGCCGTCTCGCCAGGCAATGACCACCTGGTCGGGCGGCTCGAAGCCGATCCCGAGAATTTCGGTTGCGCTGTCTGTTTCGGTCACGAGATGCCGTTTCGGAGGGTGTTGGCGACGATGTGCTGGAAATCTCGCACCGCGTGTTCCCAGTAGGGTGAAAAACGGGTGCGGATGCCCGCTTTGTCGCGCCATGCGGCGTTTTTCTGCACGCCCCTCGCATAGGGCAAATCCCGGTCGAGGACAATCCGCCATTCCTTCTTGCGGCGCTCGCGCATGGCGGCATGGGCGTCGTCCGTCGCCGCGTCGCCCAGAAAATGGATGTACAGGTCGAGCCGTGTGGTTTCGCCGTCGAGCGGAACGATCAGCACGACCGCCACCTCTTCGGGATCGATCACCAACGTCATCGTGGGCAGGAGGTGGCCGATGAAATAGCCCGTGGCCAGCCGTGCGGCGTGAGGCAAAAGCGGAAACGTCTGGTCCGCAAGCGCCTCGGGCAGACGCATCACACGGTGGCGGCAAATGTTGTGAAAGCAGCGGATGGCGCCGTCCGGCCCGCGTGCCAGCAGAAGCGGATGGCCCGCGAGCTCGACGGGCAGCAGATCGCCCGTCTCGGGAAGTTGCGCGCCGACCGCGACCGCTGCCCAGACCTTGGGAAACAGTGTGCGTTGTTCAAGGTCGTAGAAGTCCTGGCCGTAGGCCGCGCCAGGCAGGCCCTCCGCCGCCCCGGTGGGCCGGTTGAGTGTCTCCATGGACTGCTCGTCAATGAAGTCTTCAAGTCGCATGGACAGTCTCTTTTGTGCATTGAGGGCGGCCCGTTCGATTACCTTAGCAGTCGTGCTAAGCGGGGCAATGAGTTCCGCTCCAAACGATCCGCGTCGAGGAGCCTTGACGAGCACCGCGGAAGCTATAAAACTCTTAATTGAAATCTTAAAAAACACGATATAAAGCATTATTTATATTGGGAGAAATTTCAATGGCACTGAACGTTATGCAGAAGGCCGATCTGAGCCGCGCCCCGCGCGAAGCTCACGGCAAGATTACCAAGCAGTCCGTCGTTCTCGACAAGGTCACGGCGACCCGCGTGACCTTTCACCCCGGCGCGAAATGGTCGAGGGACCTCAAGGCCTACGCCGGCACCCACAGCTGCGCGCTGCCCCATGTGGCGATGGTGCTTCAGGGAACGCTCCGCGTGGTGATGGACGACGGCTCGAAGGAGGATTTTTCGGCCGGGGAAATGATGCTGTTGCCGCCGGGCCACGATGCCTGGTGCGTAGGCAAGAAGGCGTGCGTCTTCGTGGAGTTTTCCCAGGGCAACAATTACTACAACCAGCTGGTCAAGGCGTGGCACGCCAAGAACGCGTGAGTGCGGCGAAGCGCAAGGCTCCGGCCAAGACGGCGGCCACGCGGAAATAACGGCGGGGCCCTCAGAAAGCGCGCGTTTGCGCGATTTCCCAGGTGAAGTCGAGGATGTCCTCGCCGATGCCCTCAAGCTCGGCGAGGCGTCCGTCGAGGCGGTCGCCCCGGCGATGGCGGGCGTAGAGCTGGAGGAAGATCACCGCCAGCTTGAACATGCCGATCACCCGGTGGAACAGAATATCCGACATGCCGCGTCCCGAGAGCCGGCCGTACAGCTCGACCACGGCCCGCCGGTCGGGAAACGACGGATCGCTCCCGGTTGGCATCTGGCCCATGAAATGCATCGCCTCGGGATCGTCGGGCGCGATCCAGTAGCTCAGCAGGGTGCCGAAGTCGAACAGCGGATCGCCCCGGGTGCCTTGGTCCCAATCGAGCAGCGCGACCGGCGCGAAGCCGTCAAAGTCGACCAGAAAATTATTGAGCTTGTAGTCGTTGTGCAGCAGCGAGGCCGGTTGCTCGGGTGGCAGATTGTCGCGTAGCCAGTTCGCGATCTCGTCCGCCACTGGCGGCGGGTGATCGTCCAGCGAGAGGCTGCAACGCTTTGCCCAGCCTTCCACGGCGCGGCCGAGGAAACCTTCGGGGCGGCCGAAATCGCCCAGCCCGATGGCGTCGGTGTCGACGGCGTGAAGTTCGGCAAGCGTGCCGATGAGCATCTCGGTGATCGGCCCGCCCTGGCCCGCGAGGTCGCCGGGCAGGCCCTCGTAGATGCAGCGCCCCTCGCGGTATTCCATGATGAAGAATGGCGCGCCGAGCACGCTTTCATCGTCGCAGAAGTGGTAGCTGCGCGGCGCGAGGGGAAAGGCCTGCCACAGCCGGCTCAGGATGCGGTGTTCCCGGCGCATGTCGTTGGCGCCGGGCGGAATGGAGCCCGCGGGCGGGCGGCGCAGCACGGCCGTTTTGCCGTCCATCTCGAGCAGAAAATTGAGGTTGCCCATGCCGCCGACGAACTGGCGGGGCGCCGGGTCGAGGCTGAGCGCAAAGCCGTGCTCCGCCAGGTGGGTGGCAAGCCGCCCCCAATCCTGCTTGTCTTCGCCTTCGGGCGGCCTGAAGTTCGGGCCCGGGGTCTCGATGCTGTCCGCCATGGCTCAGATCGCGTCGGAGCCGCGTTCGCCGGTGCGGATGCGCACGACCTCCTCGACCGGAGTGACGAATATCTTGCCGTCGCCGATACGCCCGGTGCCTGCGGCCTGCTCGATGGTTTCGATGGCGCGTTCGACGAGGTTGTCTTCGAGCACGATTTCGATTTTTACCTTGGGCAGAAAGTCGACCACGTATTCGGCGCCCCGGTAGAGCTCGGTGTGGCCCATCTGGCGGCCGAAGCCCTTGGCCTCGGTGACCGTGATGCCGTGCAGGCCGATGTCCTGGAGGGCGTCCTTCACGTCGTCGAGCTTGAAGGGCTTGATAATCGCTTCGATTTTCTTCATGGCGCACCTTGTTTTCGGGGCCGCTGGCGAGGCGGCCGCGCCGACTATACTAGGGGGCGCGTGGTTTGTCGCAAAGCTCCCGCGTGCCATAGTTCGGGCTCGCCCGATCGGTTGCGCGAGGAGATACCCGGATGACCCTGGCCGCCCGCATGTCCCGTCTCGGCACGGAGAACGCCTTTACGGTGCACGCCCGCGCGGAAGCCTTGCGTGCCGCCGGGCGCTCGGTGATCAACCTCGGTATCGGCCAGCCCGACTTTGCGACGCCCGACCATGTCGTCGAGGCCGCGGTCCGTGCGTTGCGCGACGGCCATCACGGTTATACTCCGGCCAACGGGATTCTCCGCTTACGCGAGGCGGTTGCGGTCGATCTTGCGGCGCGCCAGGGCGTCGAGGTCGACCCTGATTGCGTGCTCATCGTGCCGGGCGGCAAGGTCACCATGTTCTTCGCCATGTTGATGGTGGGTGAGCCCGGTGCCGAAATCCTCTACCCCGACCCCGGCTTTCCGATTTACCGCTCGGCGATCGAGTTTGCCGGCGCAACGCCCGTGCCGATCCCGTTGCGCGAGGAGACCGGCTTCGCGCTCGATGCCGACGAGGTGCTCTCGCAGATTACGCCTGCGACCCGGCTGCTGATCGTCAACAGCCCGGGCAACCCGACCGGCGGCATCGTGCCGCGGGCCGAGATCGACCGCCTGGCCGCCGGTCTCGAGGCGCACCCCCAGGTTACGATCCTGAGCGACGAGATATACAGCCGGCTGATCTATTCCGGCGAGCCGCACACCAGCTTGCTGGCCTATCCGGCGATTCGCGAGCGCGTGATCCTGCTCGACGGCTGGAGCAAGAGTTACGCCATGACCGGCTGGCGGCTGGGTTACGGGGTCTGGCCTGCGGCGTGGGTCGAGGGCGCGACCCGGCTTGCGATCAACAGTTTTTCCTGCGTCAACGCAGCGGCCCAGTGGGCGGGAATCGCCGCTCTTGAGGGCCCGCAGGACAGCGTCGAAGCGATGCGCGTCGCGTTCGATGAGCGACGGCGGGTGATCCTCGCCGCGCTGAACAAGCTGCCCGGGGTGTCGTGCGTCGAGCCGTGGGGCGCGTTCTACGCCATGCCCAACATCACGGGCACCGGCATGAGCGCGCGCGAGGCCGAGCATCGCCTGCTCGAGGAGGCCGGGGTTGCGACCATCGCGGGCACCAGTTTCGGCGAGCACGGCGAGGGCTATTTACGCTTTTCCTACGCTGCCTCGCTCGACGATATTGCCGAGGCCATGGCGCGCATCGAGGCGTTGCTGGCGGGCTAGGCAGCGGCTCAACTCCCAACCAGCAGCCAGATTCCCGCGCCGATCAGGGGCAGGCACGTGAGCTTGGCGATGCGCTCGCCCGCGGGCAGTAGCTTCTCCGCCAGCACGAGGGCAGCGAGGCCGGCGATCCAGAGCGCGGCCATGGCCATCCACATGCCCGACATAATCTCTGGCATGTCCGGCAGCGTACCCGTCTCCATGCGTTCCATCTGCCAGGCGTCGAACACGCGACAGTCGTCGGGGGTCGTGGGCTTGCTCGTAGGAACGCAGACCACGTCGCAGTTGCAGGCCTCGAAATATGTCCCGCTTCATCCACTTGCTGGCCATGGGTTGCGTTCGGGTCGGGCCGCGCGAAGCGGAAAGGCTGCGGAGCACAGCGTCGGCCAAAACCTTCAGACCATGCAGGGCTAGTTTTTTGTCCGCCTGCCGAGCATTGAGCCGATGTCGGGGCTGGCCATTCCGTTCTCGATGTGGCAGTGTGCCGGTCATGGCGACGCTGCCGGCCCAGGATTTATCCGTTGACGCGCGGTCACGGTGCGCCCGACCTGGGGCGCGCAGGAGCACCGGCACTGGGACCGGCTGGTGGCGGAGCACCACTACCTACCGTTTCACGGCGTCATCGGCAAAGGCCTGCGCCATGTCGCGGTGCACGGCGAGACCTGGCTCGCACTGATCGGCTGGCAGCCCGGCGCGTTCAAGCTGGCCGCACGCGATCGCTGGATCGGCTGGCCGGCGGAGCAGCAGTTCCGGCGCCTGCATCTGATCGCCAACAACTCGCGCTTTGTCATCCTGACGCCTGGCCGGGTGCACAACTTGGCCTCGCGGGTGCTGGGGCTGAGCCTGCGGCGGCTGTCGCTCCAGGCGGTGCATGGATATCCCGTCTTTCTGGCGGATTCGTGGATGTCTCGCGCTTTGTCGGGACCTGCTACCGCGCGTCGAACTGGCGCTCGCTGGGGCTGACCCGCGGCTTTGCCCGCGAGCCCGGAGGCTCGGCGCGCTGGCGCCACCACGGCCAGCCCAAGGAGATCTTCGTGTTCGAACTGGACGACGCCGCCGAGGCGCTGAGCCGGACCGAGGTGCCGGCACACTGGAACGCTGAGCAACACACCGAGCCAATGGCGGCGCCGCGGCTGCGCAGCCTGTTCGAGTGTCTGGGCGAGGTGCCCGAGTGCCGCCGTGACCGGGGCAAGCGCTACCCGCTGAACACCGTTCTGGCGATCGCCGTCGCTGCCCGTCTGGCCGGCTACCGAGGTGTGAACGCGTTCGCCCAGTTCGCCGCCCTGCTCTCCCAGGAGCAGCTCGAGGCAGTGGGTGCGTTCTGGAGCCCGAGCAAGCAGCGCTACACCGCGCCCGCAATCACCACCTTCCACAACATCCTCGCCGCGCTGCCGCCCGAGACCCTGGACAACGCCATCGGTCAGCCGGCCAGCACAGCACGGCACATGCGCCTGTCGCCATGGACGGGAAGGACCTGCGAGGTGCCTCGAAGCAGACCGAAGACGGGCGCCGGATGATGGTCGCGGCGGTGGAACACGACTCCGGCATGGTCCTCGGGCAGGTGGAGGTCGACAGCAAGAGCAACGAAATCCCAGCCGTACGCGAGCTCTCCAGCAGCCTCGACCTCGCAGGCCGCATTGTCACCGTCGATGCGATGCACGCCCAGCACGAGACGGCGCGCTGCCTGCTCGGGCGCCGCGCCGACTACGTGATCAGCGCCATCAAGGACAATCAGGAAACCATCCTCGAAGACCTCAAGGCGATCGACTTCAGCGACGCGCCCTGGCACGAAACCGTCGACAAGGGCCATGGCCGCATCGAGCGCCGCCGCTGTGCCGCCGTCGACCTCTCCGGCGCCGAATGGGACGGCTACGCGAACCTCCACGGGCGCCGCCAGGCGATGCGCATCGAACGCGAGCGCGAGATCCTCAAGACCGGCAAGAGCAGCATCGAAGTGACCTGGAGCCTCACCTCGCTCGGCACAGACCGCGCCGGGCCCGAGGAGCTTCTGGCCCTGGTCCGTAACCACTGGCACATCGAAAACCGGCTGCACTACGTGCGCGACTTCACCTACGACGAAGATCGCTGCCGGGCGTATGTGCGTCACCTGCCCCGCAATCTCGCCTGCCTGACCAACGTGGCCATCGCCATCGTGCGTTGTAGCGGCCGCTTCCGCTACCTGCCCGAGGCCAACCGCCACTATGCCGCCCGCGCGCAGGATGCCCTCGACGCGATCCTGATCGCGCCCACCGCATGATCCCGCAGGCGTAATCGCATAGCAGGGGGCGCAGAGACGCGCCGTCGAGCGGCGCGGTCGGACTGTCGTGCCCGCCGGGCCAGAAAACGCCGCTCGGCGGAGTCAGGCGGCTCTCATGACGTCGTCAAGCCAAGCTTGGAAACGACCCAAATCACCTTCAGCAGGTGCGCGCTCCCTCATCTCGCACCTTCAGCCCGGACAAAAAATTGTTCCTGTCAGACCATGCGTCTTGCTTGACGGCGCGGCGGGCTTGGCTATACACAGGCATCCTCTCCTGTGGCGGGTGTAGCTCAGTTGGTTAGAGCGCCAGATTGTGGATCTGGAAGTCGTGGGTTCGATTCCCATCACTCGCCCCATTTTCCCCGGCCTCAATTCGCTGTTATAATTTTTGCTGTTGTGCGACACGGGAGACCGCAATGCCGAAGTTGTTGACGGAACAGGCTGTTCGCCAATTTCAGGAGCAGGGCTATTGCTGTCCCGTCCGGGTTCTTTCGGCGCGCGAGGCGCAGGCGTTTCGGGAAAAACTCGAAGCCTATGAGGCGAAGTCCGGCGGGCCCCTGAAAGCGGCAATGAAACACAAGTCGCATTTGCTGTTTCGCTGGGCAGCGGATCTGGTGCGCCATTCGCGCGTGCTCGACGCGGTAAAAGACGTCATTGGGCCGGACATCCTGTGCTGGAGCAGCACCTTCTTTATCAAGGAGGCGCACGATCCGGGGTTTGTCTCGTGGCATCAGGATCTGACCTATTGGGGCCTCGATCCGGCCGACGTCGTCAGTGCGTGGATCGCCTTGAGCCCGAGTACCGAAGAGAGCGGTGCGATGCGGGTCGCGCCGGGCACTCACAAAATGGATGTGGTCGAGCACCGCGATACCTTCGATCCCGACAATATGCTTACGCGGGGTCAGGAGGTCGCGGTTGAGGTCGAGGACTCGCAAGCCGTGACTCTGGAATTGGTGCCGGGCGAGATGTCACTCCATCACGTCAAGCTTGTGCACGGCTCGCAACCCAACCGGTCGGACGCTCGGCGCATTGGGTTCGCGGTCCGCTACATTCCGCCCGAGGTGCGCCAGGTGGTCGGCGCGGCGGACAGCGCGTCTCTCGTGCGCGGCACCGACCGGTACCACAATTTCGAACCGGAGCCCGAGCCGCAAGCCGATCTGGAACCCGACCTCGTCGCCTTCCACGCCGCCATCGTGCAGCGGCAGATGGAAGTGCTCTATCGCGGGACGGACAACACGTCGGTTCGCTGACCTGCGTGTCCGGACCTAGACAATGATCAAAATCAACCCGGCGTTTGATGTCGGGACCGTCGAGCGCGTGCCCGCCCACACCCAGGCCGCCGGCTTGCTGCGCCGTGCGATCCAGCTGGGCCAGTTCATGCCCGGCGACAAGCTGCCCTCCGAGCCGGATCTCGCCAAGCGGCTGGGGGTTTCGCGCGTGACCCTGCGCGGAGCGATCCGCCAGCTCGACGGCGAAGGCTACGTTACCAGCCGCCGGCCGCAGGGATTGTTCGTCGCCAGACAGGTGGTCTCGGCAGCGAAGCGAAAGGCCTTTATGCGCGAGGAGTTCAAGCGCATCCAGCAGTTGCTCGATTTCCGCGCTGCCATCGAGCCCATGGCCGCGCGGTTGGCCGCGCGCCACCGCACGAATAAGGATCTGGCCGTGATGGCGGCGTCGATCCGCGATATGGAAGTGGCCACCGACGTGCCCGAATTCCGCAAGGCGGAATCCGCGTTTCATCTGGCCATCGCGAAGGCGTCCAAAAACGTTTACCTGCGCGGCGCGCTCGAGGATGCCCGGGCGGGCATGTTCCTGCCCTTCGACGCCCGCGACTTCACGGTCACCTGGTCGAGCTCGCCGGCGGATCACACGGCGGTCCTCGACGCCATGCGCGCGCATGACGGCGACCGGGCGGCCGAGACGATGGAAGCCCATGTGATCGAGAGCGGCCGGGAGATGGCCGACGTCATCTGGGGCAAACGGGGCCGCAAGACCCCGTCCGATTAGTCGCCCGCCGGCGTGCCGGCGCGAACTGTCCGAAAATCAGACAATAAGTGCGCTCGGGCTGATATAAATTAAAAAACGCCAACCCCGTTCCTGGCACTGCGAACGGGCGTCGACGCCGGCAGACATTTGAGGGAGAACAACCATGGCCCGAGACCCGAAATACGACATTCTGTTCGACGCGGTGAAAATCGGCCCCAAGGTGGCGCGGAACCGATTCTACCAGACGCCCCACTGCAACGGGGCGGGTTCGATCTATCCCGGCACACAGGCGGCGTTTCGGGGCATGAAGGCGGAAGGCGGGTGGGGCGTCGTCTGCACCGAGCAATGTGCGATCGACGATGAAAACGAACTAACGCCCAACACCCTCGCCGTGCTCTCCGACGAGGGCGACATGATCAATCTGCGCCAGATGTGCGACGAGGTCCATAAATGGGGCTCGCTCGCTGGTGTCGAGTTCAACCATATGGGTGCTGCGTCCAACAACCTCGCAACCCGAACCGTCTCCTACTCGGCGTCGCAGACGGGGTCGGACTGGATGCTCTCCGCGGCAACCCACGAGATGGATATCGACGACATCCGCCAGTACCAGAAGACCTATGCGGAAGGCATCAGACGCGCGATCGATACGGGCTTCGACATCGCCTACATGATGGGCGCCGCCGGCTTCCTGCCCGAACAATTTCTTTCCAAATTCTACAACAAGCGGAGCGACGAATATGGCGGTTCGGTCGAGAACCGCGCCCGCTTCTGGCTCGAGACCCTCGAGGTCATGAAGGAAGCTGCCGGCGACGATATCGCCGTTGCGGTCCGCATGTCGACGAACCACTACAACGGCAAGGACGGCCTGCAGTGGGATGGCGAGGCGGAGATCTTCGTCGAGCTGGCGACCCGGGACGACCTGGTCGACGTCTGGGATGTTATCACCAGCATATTTTACGAGTGGGGCGAACACGCCGGGCCCTCGCGTTTCTACAAGTCGAACCACGAGCAACCGTTCACGAAGTTTGTAAAGGAAATTGTCAAGACGCCGGTGGTCAATATCGGCCGCTTTACCAGCCCGGACGAGATGGTCGATGTGATCAAGTCCGGTCAATGCGACTTCATCGGTGCGGCCCGGCCCTCGATCGCCGATCCTTTCCTGCCCATGAAAATCTATGAGGGGCGCAACGAGGACATCCGCGAATGCATCGGCTGTAATATCTGCATTTCGCGTTGGGAGCGCGGCGCGCCGTTGATCTGCACCCAGAACCCCGTAGCCAACGAGGAATACCGCCGCGGCTGGCACCCCGAGAAGTTCGATCAAACCGACAATCCGCGCTCGGTTCTCGTGGTCGGCGGCGGTCCCGCCGGCATGGAGGCGGCGCGGGTCGCGGGGTTGCGCGGCTACGACGTCCATCTGGTCGAAAAATCCGGCGAGCTCGGCGGACACATGAAAGACGTGATGCGCTATCCCGGCCTCGCAGAGTGGGGGCGGGTGACCAGCTATCGTCAGATCCAGCTCGACAAGGCGAAGAACGTCGAGGTTCATCTCAACACCGAATTGTCCGCCGACGACATCATGAACTACGGCGCCGATGAAGTGATCCTGGCGGTCGGATCGACGTGGAACAATGACGGCGACAGCTACAACACCATGGCCTCGATCCCGGGCGTCGACGCCTCAAAAGCCCAGTTCGTCACGCCCGATCAGGTGATGGAGGGCAAGGAGGTTGGCGAGCGGGTCGTCGTGCTCGACGCCGACGGCTATTTTTACGGTGTCGGCATGGCCGAGCACCTGGCCGATCAGGGCAAGGACGTGACGGTGCTGACCTGCCACGCCGAGGTTGCGCCAATGACCCATTACACGTTGGAGTACTTCAACCTGCATCGGATGATGCACGAGAAAGGCATCAAACATCTGACCACCCATTGGGTCGAGGAGGTCGAGGTCGGCAACAGCCTCAAGGTCAAATCGTTTTACCTCTTCCGCGACGGCTACAAGCGGGCCACCGAGTACAAGCACGACGAGCTGCCCCGCGAGGCCAGTTCGGAGATTAACGAGGTCGAGTGCGACACGGTGGTTCTGGTCACCGGGCGCAAGGCGAACAAGGCGCTTTACGACCAGCTCCATACGCGCCGCGACGAGTGGTCGGCGAACGAGATCAACGGCATTTACCAGGCGGGCGATTGCTACGCGCCGCGCATGACGGCGGATTGCGTATTCGACGGTCACCGGATCGCCCGCGAGCTCGACGAGCCTAATCCGCAGAAGCAAAAGAAGTACAAGCGCGAGCGGATGATCTGGGGACAGCCGGACGCGAAGTTCCAGTAGACGCATCCGTAGAGTCACAAAGGGCGGCGAACCAGGAAGGCTTCGCCGCCCTTCGCTATTTTGGGGTCGTTTCCCTCGCCTCACGGCACGGGGCGCGAGCGCCCTTGCGACCGGCAGATGCGCGGACTAAGGTCGTATTTTATTGTCCGAATATCGGGCAATCGACCGGGGGGAGACACTATCCATGGCTCGCGATCCGAAATACGACATTCTGTTCGACGAGGTGAAGATCGGCCCCAAGGTGGCGCGGAACCGGTTTTACCAGGTGCCCCACTGCAACGGAGCGGGCTCCATCTATCCCGGCACCCAGGCCGCGTTCCGGGGCATGAAGGCGGAAGGCGGCTGGGGCGTCGTCTGCACCGAGCAATGCGCGATCGACGACGAGGCCGAGATGACCCCGAACGTCCTGGCCGTGCTCTCGGACGAGGGCGACGTGATCAATCTGCGTGCAATGTGCGACGCGATCCACGAATGGGATTCGCTTGCCGGCGTCGAGCTCAACCATGTGGGCGTCGTTGCGAACAATCTCGCGACCCGTACAGCCACCTCTTCGGCGTCGCAGTCGGGCTCGGACTGGTTGATCTCCTCGACCACCCACGAGATGAACATCGACGACATCCGGCGCTATCAGCGATCCTACGTCGAGGCCTCGAAACGTGCAGTTGATACCGGTTTCGACATCATCTACATGATGGGCTCCCACGGCTTCCTGCCCGAGCAATTCCTTTCCAAATTCTACAACAAGCGGACCGACGAGTATGGCGGTTCGCTCGAAAACCGCGCCCGCTTCTGGCTCGAAACCCTCGAGATGATGAAGAACGCGGTGGGCGAAGATGCAGCCATCGCCGCCCGGATGTCGGCAGACCACCTGTTGGGCGAGGACGGCATCCAATGGGAGGAAGAGGGCATCTACATCGTCGACACGGCAACCAGGATGGATGTCGTCGACGTCTGGGACGTGGTGACCAGCATTTCCTACGAGTGGGGCGAGAATGCCGGTCCCTCGCGCTTTTACAAGTCGAACCACGAGGCGCCGTTCACCAAGCACGTCAAAGAGATCGCGACGGCGCCGGTGGTCAATGTCGGCCGCTTCACCAGCCCGGACGACATGGTCGATGTCATCAAATCCGGCCAGTGCGACCTTATCGGTTCGGCCCGGCCCTCGATCGCCGATCCGTTCCTGCCCACGAAAATTTACGAGGGGCGCAACGAGGATATCCGCGAATGCATCGGGTGCAACATCTGCATCGCGCGCTGGGGGCGCGGAGCCCCGTTAGGCTGTACCCAGAACCCCGTGGCCAACGAGGAGTACCGCCGCGGCTGGCATCCCGAGAAGTTCGATAAAACCGACAATCCGCGCTCGGTTCTCGTGGTCGGCGGCGGTCCCGCCGGCATGGAGGCGGCGCGGGTCGCGGGGTTGCGCGGCTACGACGTCCATCTGGTCGAAAAATCCGGCGAACTCGGCGGCCATATGAAGGACGTAATGCGTTATCCCGGCCTGGCCGAGTGGGGCCGGGTGGTCAGCTACCGCCAGACCCAGCTCGACAAGGCGAAGAACGTCGAGGTCCATCTCAATACCGAACTATCGGCCAACGACGTGCTGGCCTACGGAGCAGACGAAGTGATCCTGGCGGTCGGCTCGTCCTGGAACGAGGATGGTGACAGCTACAACACCATGGACCCGATCCCGGGCATCGACGCCTCGAAGACCCAGTTCGTGACCCCCGAACAGGTCATGGAAGGCAAGGAGGTCGGCGACCGTGTCCTCGTGCTCGACGCCGACGGCTATTTCTACGGCGTCAGCCTGGCCGAGCATCTGGCCGATCAAGGCAAGGAGGTGACCGTCCTGACCTGCCATGGCGAGGTCGCACCCTTGACCCATTACACGCTGGAATTCCCCAACCTCCAGCGCATGATGCACGAGAAGGGCATCGCTCAGGTCACTACCCATTGGGTCGAAGAGGTCGAGGTCGGCAACAGCCTGAAGGTGAAGGCGTATTACTTCTACCGCGACGGCTACAAGCGGGCGACCGAGCGAAAGCACAACGAGCTGCCCCGCACGGCGAGCTCGGAAATCACGGAAATCGACTGCGACACGGTGGTCCTGGCAACAGGCCGCAAGGCGAACAAGGCGCTTTACGACGAGCTCCACGAGCGCCAGGACGAGTGGACGAAAAACGACATCAACGGCATCTACCAGGCGGGCGACTGTTATGCGCCGCGCGTCACCGCGGATTGCGTCTTCGACGGTCACCGGATCGCCCGTGAACTCGACGAGCCCGATCCCCAGAAGCAGAAACCCTACAAGCGCGAGCGGATGATCTGGGGCCAGGCGGAGCCGAAGCTCTAGTAGCCGGCGGCGTCTACGCGCTGCCCGCGTTGCCGCTTAGGGTAAGGGTTGCGATGCGTCGGAAGATCCGTGCGGCGGCGTGGAGCTTCTCGATTTCGCAAAATTCGTCGTGCGCGCCGCTTGATCCCAGTTCGCCGGGGCCGACGATCACCCGGGGCAGCCCGAACGCGGGCACGAGCACTGAGGAATCGCTGAAGTAGCTCACACCGTACGGACCCTCCGCAGCTCCCAATTCACCCGCGCAGGCGTCGAGGCAGGTGGCGACGAAGGGATGGTCCGTGGGCGTCTCGATCGCCGGCTTGCAGTCGAGCCGTTCGATCTCGAGGTGGTTGCCCGCCACCTCCGCCATGGCGCGCTCGATGGCGTCCGGGTCGTGGTTGGGGAGGAAGCGAACGTCGATCTCCGCATGGCAACGGTCGGGCGTCATGTTGACCGCCGTGCCGCCGTCGATCCGCCCGACACCGACCGAGGCGCTGCCCAGCAGCGGATGCTCGCCCGCGAGCACGGGCAGGTTGCGCAGGCGGTCGAGGTGCGAGACCAGTTTCAGGATCGCGTTGGCGTCGTCGTCCGGCCCGCCCGAGGCGTGACCCGAGCGGCCATGCGCGGTCACCCGCAGCCACAGCGCGCCCTTTTCCGCTGTGAGCACCTTCAGGCTTGAAGGCTCGCTCACGAGCAGGGCCCCGGCGCCGTCCAGCGCTCCGCTCTCGGCAAAGACCTTGGCGCCCAGGCAGTTCGAGCTTTCGCCGCCCGAGAAGGCGAGGATCAGGTCGCCCTCGAGCGGCTTCGGGGCGTCCTTTAACGCGACCGCCGCCGCGATCATGGAGGCCAGACCCGATTTCATGTCGCAGGTGCCCCGCCCGTAGATGCGGCCACCCTCGACGGCTCCCGAATAGGGGCCGTGGCGCCACGGCCGGGTGCCCGGCGGCATGGTGTCCATATGGGCGGAAAACACCAGCGCGGGCCGCTCTCCCGTGCCCTTGACCCGACCCAGCAGGTTGGCGCGGCCGGGCGCGAACTCGTCGAGGACCGTCTCGATCCCGTGGCCTTCGAGCAGCTTCCGGATGAATTCGGCGATTTCGATCTCGCGACCCGGCGGATCGGGGCTTTCAAAGCGTACCAGCTCCGCGAGCAAGGTGACGAGATCGCCGTTCGATAGAGCCGCAGGCTCGCGCGGGGTTGGCATCATTCGCTGACGTCCAGACTGAGTGTTTCGCGGCGTATCGCGCCGCCATGGAACACGCCCCGGGCACGTCGTGCAAGGCCGCAGACCACGGGTCTGGCACCCCGGCTCCCAGAACCGCCACATTATGGGCTCTGTTGCGGTGTATCTTGCCTGTGGTATTAGTAAATTCAGCTTGTAGCCGATCCTGGCCACTGAAATTCGGGACTGCCGGCTGAACAATGAAAATTAATCAGCGTCGCGATTAGACGGGAGGACTATCAAATGAAACCCATTCGACCCAATGGGCCTTTTTCGCCCTACGACAAGAGCGTCAGCACCCTGATGAACCGCCGCCGCTTCATGAAGGGTGCCGCGGCGGTCACCGGAGGTGCGGCAGCTGCCGGCATGATGGCGCCGACCAAAAGTTACGCCGGCACCGATATCAGCTTCCTGACCTGGTGCGATCACGCCGATCCGCGCCTGATTGCGCGCTACGAGGAGGCCATCGGCGGCAAGGTCAATGTGAAAACCTACGAAGGCACGGGCAGTGCGCTCGCGGTGATCGAGCAGTCGCAGCCTGGCGAGTGGGATTTGTTCCAACTCGATTTCCAGGACACGGGTATAGTTGCGGCCACCGGCATTCTTGATCCGCTCGATGACAGTCGGGTCCCGTGGGACCGGTTCTTCCCCGGTTTTCGCGAGCAGCCCCACGCCTACACCGACGGCAAGCTCTACGGCGTGCCCACCAAGTTCGGCTATTACGGATACGCCTACAACAAGAACAAGGTCGATCCCGAGGACATGAAGTCGGGCAAGGCCATGTACGACCCGAAGTACAAGAACCGCATCGCCGTCTTTGACTACTATTTCCCGGTCATGCAGCTCATCGGCCTCACCGAGGGCATCATTCCTGCGGATATTACCCCCGAAAATCTCGAATCGACGATCCGCGAGCCGCTGCTGGCGCTTAAGGAGAACACCCAGGTGGTCGGCGATATCCTGACCGTGCTGAACGCGCTTTACACTGAATCCGTCGACATCATCGTCGCCGGTTCTGAGTGGTCGGTCGCCCTCGATATGGCCGAGATCGACTGGCTCGATTGGAATGTCTTCGAGGAGGGCGCGTTGATGTGGGCCACTGCGCTTTGCATCATGGAAGATTCCGCGAACAAGGATGCCTGCTGGGATTGCATCGACGCGACGATGACGCCCGAGGGCAACCACGAACTCGCCGTCGCCGACTGTTATTGGGGCATGCCGATCGTGACCGACGCGCCTCTCACGGACGCGGAGAAGACGATCCTGCGCTGGGACCAGCAGCCCGAAATTCTGGCGAATTCCTACGCGTCGACGATCGGCTCGTCGGCCGTGGATGCCGCGATGCTCGATCTCTGGACCGAGTTCCTGGCGTCGTAGACGCCGCCGGGCTTTTAGGATCGCACACCGCTTCTCGGTCGCTGTCTAATGGCTGATACAACCCGCCCATCGGGCCGACGTTCGTTTTATCTGAACGTCTCCCGGTGGGCGATCACCCCTGCGATGCTCTACGTCGCGGCGTTCTTCGCCGCGCCGATCATATTCATGATCATCGTGAGCTTCTGGCAGAAGGTCGCCGGCAAGCTGGACGCGGTTTGGTCGTTCGTCAACTACGCCAAGTTCTTCAAGAAAAGTTATCTGCTCGACGGCTGGTTCAACTCCATCGAGGTCGGGCTGATCACCACTGCGGTCAGCATTCTGCTCGCCTACCCGCTGGCCTATGTCCTGGCCTATCAGGTGCCCCAGCGGTGGCAGAAATTTGCCCTCATAATGTGCATTCTGCCGTTCTGGACATCCTATCTCGTGCGCTCGTACGCCTGGTCGATCGTGCTTTCCGAGACCGGCATCATCAATTCCATCCTGCTCGGCATTGGCATCATCGACGATCCCATGCAGATCGGCTACACGCGCGGCGCGACCGTGCTGGGTTTCGTCCATTTCTTCATGATGTTGCTGACGCTGACGATCTACGCCAACCTGGTTCAAATCAGCAGATCCTACCGCCTTGCGGGCGAGGATCTGGGCGCTAACAAGCTCCAGGTTTTCTTGCGCATCACTCTGCCGCTCAGCATACCGGGCATTGCGGTTGGGGCGTTCATCACCTTTGTCATTTCGATCGGCGATTTCATCACGCCGCAGATTCTGGGCGGCGGCAACGAGTTGTTGCTCTCCCAGGCGATAATTCTCCAGGTCCAGCGTGCGAACGATTTCCCCATGGCCTCGGCGATGAGCGTCCTGCTCATGGTCAGTGTAACCATCGCGTATTTCCTGCTCGCGCGCTGGCTCAAGATGGACAGGGTGTAAGCCATGGCGTTCTGGCGCACTCTCCCCGGCTGGATCTACCTCGTCATGGGGTTCGGCTTCATCTTCTTGCCCGTCGTGATCCTGGTGCTGTTCTCCTTCACCTCGAAGGAAATTCCCTTGCCGCCTTTCGAGGGGCCAAGCCTGCGCTGGTACGTGAAGGTCTTCAATAACGAGCGCCTCGTCAACGCCCTGATCAATTCTGTGATCGTCGGCGTCGTGTCCTCGCTTGTCGCGACCACTCTGGGATTTCTTGCGGCTTATTCCATTGCGCGCAACTCCAGCCGCTTCGACGGCCTGATGCGCTACTCCATGATGGCGCCGATTACGGTCTCTTACCTGATTATCGGCATGGGTCTGCTCATAAGTCTGCATGTCATCGGCGTGCCAAAATCGCTCTGGACCGTCGGCGCCGGTCACGTAATCATCAACCTGCCGCTCTGCTTTGGTATCGTGTTTGCCGCCCTGGGCGAGCATCAGCGCAACATCGAGAAGGCCGCTCACGATCTGGGCGCGAACGATCTGCAGACCTTGTGGCGGGTCACTGTGCCCATGCTGCGGCCCTCCCTGTTTGCGGCGTTCTGTATCTCCTTCACCCTTTCCTGGGATGAATTCATCATCGCCTTTCTGCTCAGCCGCTTCGAAGTCACCATGCCGGTCATGCTTTACGAAATGCTACGCTCGGGCCAAAATCCCGAGCTCAACGCGGCGGGCAGCGTCGTGTTCGGCATCTCGATGACCATCGTGGTGCTGGCGATCGTCCTGAGCCTGCGATTTAGGAGGAAAAATGCCTGAACCACTCGTCAAGTTCATTGATATCCGCAAAGAGTACGACCAAACCGTTGCAGTCGCCGGCGTCGATCTCGATATCGACCAGGGCGAGTTCGTCGTCCTGCTCGGCCCCTCGGGCAGCGGCAAGACGACGATGCTCTCCATGCTGGGCGGTTTTGTCGTGCCGACCTCGGGCGGCGTGATGATCGACGGGCAGGACGTGACCCGCCTGCCGCCGGCCAAACGCCCCACGGCCACGGTGTTCCAGGATTACGCGCTGTTTCCCCACATGACGGTGGCCAACAACATCGGCTTCGGGCTGACCATGCACAAGATCCGGGGCGCCGAGCGCGCGCGGCGCATCGAGGAGACGCTCAATCTGGTCGGGCTCGAGGGCTTTGCAAAGCGTCAGATTCACCAGATGTCGGGCGGTCAGCGCCAGCGCATCGCGCTGGCACGCGCGATTGCCGTGCAGCCCACCGTGCTGCTGCTCGACGAGCCGCTCGGCGCACTCGACCTCAAGCTCCGCCGCCAGATGCAGTACGAGCTCGTGCGCATCCAGAAAGAGATCGGCACCACCTTCATCCACGTCACCCACGACCAGGAAGAGGCGATGAGCATCGCCGACAAGATCGTCGTGCTCAATGACGGGGTGATCGAGGATATGGGCCCGCCGCGTCAGGTCTATCTCCGCCCCAAGAGCCTGTTCACAGCCACCTTCATGGGCGAGAGCAACCTGTTTTCGGGCGAGCCCAAGGGCGGCTCGAACGGCGGGCTCACGCTGGGCACGCCGTTCGGCGACTGGTCGCTCACGGGTGAGGCGGCGGCGGGAGACAAGGTTTCGGTGGTGCTCCGTCCCGAGCAGCTCGGCATCCGCCCGCCCGAGGGCGACGGCACGCTCGCGCTCGGGCGCGCCCGGGTTACCAAGGTGCTCTTTCAGGGCAGTTACCTGCGCGTCGAGGCCGACGCGGAAACCGCCGGGGTCGAGACCCTGCTGCTCACCCTGGCGGCGGGCAACCGGGTCGTCGAAGGCGACGTCATCGACGTCTTCGCCAGCACTGCCGACGCCGTCGTCCTCAACCACTAACCTCCCGCGTTCTCGCGCGCGTAAAAGATCAGGTCGAGCGGCGGCGGCGCGACCGCTGTCTGGCTCAACAGGTCGTGGACCTGGCCCCGGTGGTGGGTTTGGTGGTTGAACAGGTTGACCAGCAGCAGCCAGGCCGGGTCGGCGTGATCGGTAAAATCGTCGATCGTCGTATAACGCACGAGCCGCGTGAGGCCCGCGTCGCCCAGCCCGTCTACCAGGCCGATCAGCCGTGCATCGTCCGCGTCTTGCGCGGCACGCAAGGTCTCGAGCCGGCCGTAAAGTTCCTCGTCGAGTGCCTTGATCGCACAGGCGCGCCCCTCCAGGCGCGACACCCAAATTCGGTCGTTGACCAGGATGTGGTTCAGCGTGGCGTGGATCGAGCCGAAGAAGGTTTCGCGGGGGGCCTTGTAGGCGGCCTCGTCGAGTTCCGCGCAGGCATCCGCCAAACGCGCATTCGCCCAGCGGTTGTAGCGCGCGAACTGGCGCAGGTTGGCAATCATCGTTTCGCTCATGGCGGCCTCCTCGCGACCTCGGTTTCTGCTTGCAACGGATCATCGATGGGTTCATTTCGAAACGTGGGAATTAGATCGCAATCGAGGTTGTCATGGCAAATCCGCCCCGTTCCCCAGGCCGTTCGCTCGGCGAGAGGCTCGCCGCCGGCACGGTGATCTGTGCCGAGGGCTATCTGTTCGAATTCGAGCGGCGCGGCTACCTCCAGGCCGGCACCTTCGTGCCCGAAGTGGTGCTACGCCACCCCGAGATTGTCGCCCAGTCCCACCGCGACTTTGTCCATGCCGGCTCCGACGTGGTGCTCGCCTTCACTTATTACGGCCACCGCGCCAAGCTGCGCCTGATCGGCAAGGAGGATCTGCTCGAGCCGCTCAACCGCACCGCGCTGGAGATTGCCAGATCGGTCGCGGCGGAATCGGACGGCGAGGCGCCGCTGGTTGCCGGCAACATCTGTAACACCAACCTCTACGATCCGGACGACGAAGCCTCCGCAGCCGAGGTCCGCGCCATGTTCGAGGAGCAGGTCGGCTGGGCGGCGGAAGCCGGGGTCGACTATATCGTCGCCGAAACCTTCAACTATGTCGGCGAGGCTCTGCTTGCGCTGGGCGCGATCCGGGCGGCTTGCGCTGGGCGCGATCCGGGCGGCGGGCCTGCCCGCGGCGATGACCTACGCGGTGCCTGCTGAAGATCGCCTGCTCGACGGCGCCAGCCCGGCGGAGGGCTGCAAGGCGCTGGCCGACGCGGGTGCCGCGGTGGTCGGCGTAAACTGCTATCGCGGGCCGGAGATGACGCTCGCCCTGCTGGGCGGGATTCGCGCCGCGGTCGAATGTCCCGTCGCCGCGCTTCCCGTGCCCTACCGCACCACGGCGGAACATCCGACCTTCTTCAACATCCCCGATCATGGCTGTTCCTGCCTGCCCGAGGGCCGCGCCTTTCCCACCGCGCTCGAACCCCTCTCGTGCAACCGTTACGAAATGGGCGCCTTTGCGCTGGCGGCGCACGAGATGGGGGTCGACTATCTGGGTGTCTGCTGTGGCGCGGCGCCGATCCACATCCGCGCGCTGGCCGAAGCCCCTGGGCCGCACGCCGCCCGCCTCGGCCTACTCTCCCGATATGTCGAAGCACGTCTTCTTCGGCACCGACGATGCGCTAAAACCCCACCTCACCGGTGGCCGGGATCGCATGTAGCCCGCGCCTACTTGCGGAGCACGTTGGTGAACACGTCGCGCACTTCGCCCATTGCCACTTTGCGCGACATGCCCGGGCGCAGCCGCGCATCGTAAAGCGCCCTGATCACCAACCGGTCGGTCGCTGAGAGTTCCCCCGCTGGCTCGCCCACTGAAAAGACGCTCGGCGTCAACAGGCCGGACGTCCCCGGCAGGCCGAGCGCGCGCGCCAGCCCGCTCGTGAGGCAGGCGCGCTGCTGTTCGGGTGTGAGCGCCGCGCCGAGGGTCAACACCGCGTGCTCGATCACACCACCGTCCGGGGGTTTGAGGTCGAGCGTGCAGCCTCCCGCCGCGCCGTCGGCCCGGGTCACGACCAGCGTTGCTCGCTCGCCGGGCGCCACGACGGAAATTTCAAGGCCTGCGAGGCCGCCCAGCTCGGAGGCGAGGCTTTTCACTTCATCGCCGAGCGTATCCGTGCCGCTTTCCAAAGCGATACGCACGCGCCCGCGCCACTTGGCCAGCCGCTCGCTCACCGGCGCGTCCACAGGGCCGAACGCGAGTAACTCGAAGCTCGTCGTCAGGAGTTCGATCAACGCCAGGGCTTCGGGGTCCGCGGGCGGCTCCGGCCCCTTCATGGCTTCGACCACCATGCCCAGCGAGACCGCCACGATCACCGCCACCAGCCCGTACTGGGCAGGCGAGAGCTTGCGCAGCGTCTTGGTGGGGTTCCGGGTGAAGTCGAAAAATGACATGGCGCGAACTATATCAAACCCACCGGGTTCGGCGCGACGCTCGTGCTTTGGGGTATGATGCGCCGGTTCCCGCAACCAGACGAGAGAGTTATGACCGATCCCGCCCGCGCCGTCGTCCTGCTCAGCGGTGGTCTCGATTCGACCACCGTGCTCGCCATCGTGCGCGAGCAGGGCTTTGACGCCTACGCGCTCAGCTTCCGCTACGGCCAGCGCCACGCCGCCGAGCTCGACGCCGCGGCGCGCATTGCGGCGGCGCTCGGCGTGGCGGAGCATCTCGTTCTCGATCTCGGTCTTGATGCCATCGGCGGTTCGGCGCTGACCGCCGACATTGCCGTGCCCAAGGACCGCGCGCCCGAGGCCATGGCGGGCGAGATCCCCGTCACCTACGTGCCGGCGCGCAACACCATATTTCTGGCCTACGGCCTGGCCTGGGCCGAGGTGCTCGGCGCCGACGACATCTTCATCGGCGTCAACGCGCTGGATTACTCCGGCTATCCCGATTGCCGACCCGACTTCATTGCGGCCTTCGAGGCCATGGCCCGTCTCGCGACCCGGACCGGGGTCGAGGGCAGCTCCCGGGTGCGCATCCAGACTCCCCTGATCGCCATGACCAAGGCCGAGATCATCCGGGTCGGCCAGGGTCTCGGCGTCGATTACGGGCTCACGGTCAGTTGCTACGATCCCGATGGCAGGGGTCGCGCCTGCGGCGAATGCGATGCCTGTCGGCTCCGCCTCAAGGGCTTCGCGGAAGCGGGCCTGTCCGATCCCATCGCCTATGCTGCCAGCGAGCGGACGGTCCCATGACCTACACGGTCAAGGAACTCTACTTTACCCTCCAGGGCGAGGGTGCCAATACCGGCCGGGCCGCGGTGTTCTGTCGTTTCGCGGGGTGCAATCTCTGGTCGGGCCGCGAGGCGGACCGCGCCTCGGCGGTGTGCAATTTTTGCGATACGGAATTTGTCGGCACCGACGGACCGGGCGGCGGTAAATTCGCGGCCCCCAAAGCGCTCGCCGAGGCGATGGCGCGTTGCTGGAGTGAACACGCAGGCGACGGCGGGCGTCGCTTCGTCGTCTGCACTGGCGGCGAGCCCCTGCTTCAGCTCAACGAACAACTGGTCGGGGCGCTTCACGACGCGGGCTTCGAGATTGCCGTCGAGACCAACGGCACCTTGGCCCCGCCGGTCGGGCTCGACTGGATCTGCGTCAGCCCGAAGGCCGATGCCCCGCTCGCGCTCACCGAGGGCGACGAGCTCAAACTGGTCTACCCGCAGGAGGGTGTCGATCCGGCGCGGTTTGAGGGCTTGGCCTTTCGCCACTTCTTCCTGCAACCGATGGACGGGCCCGCGAAAGAAGCAAACACCGCGCGCACGCTCGCCTATTGCCGCACCCATCCGCGCTGGCGCCTCTCGCTCCAGACCCACAAGATGCTCGGCATCCCCTGATCGCGAGGCGCACCGCCAATGAATTTCATCTTCATGCTGACCCGCAACGACGTCACCGTGCCCGACTGCCTCGACGTCTACGAGGCCGTGCGCCCGCTCGGTCTGCGCCATGTCGGCTTCAAGGATCTCGGCGTCGAGGCGTCGATAATCGCTCGTCTCGTCGAGCGCATCCATGAGGATGGCGCGACGGCCTATTTCGAAATGGTCGGCGAGAACCGCGACGACAGTGTCGCGGCAGCGCGTGAGGCAGCGGCGGCTGGAGTCGACCGGTTGCTGGGCGGGTTCGAGGTCGAGCCGGTGCTCGAGGCCATGGGCGATGCACCCGTTGCCTATTATCCGTTTTGCGGAACGCCCGGGGGCCATCCCACATTTTTGCGCGGCACGCCCGGCGAGATCGAGGCTCATTGCGCGTCGCTCATTGCGTTGGGTTGCGCCGGGGTCGATTTGTTGGCGTACCGGGCAGTCGATGCGGACCCGGTGGCCCTGACGCAAGCGGCGCGCCGTGGCGTAGGCGAGGCTGCACTGATCGTCGCCGGCAGCATTGACTCGCCGGCCCGTATTCGCGCCATGCAGCGGGCTGGCGCCGACGGGGTGACCGTCGGTTCCGCCGTCTTCGAGATGATGTTCGCGCCGGGCAAGAATTCCGTCGGGGCCCAGCTCAAGCAGATCCTTGACACCGTGGATTAATCGACGCGTTCTGCAAGCCCGCGACTGCGGGCCGCCGCTTATGCGGCGTGAGCCCCCGTGGCGACTGAACGCTGCTTCGCTTTACGGCGTAAAGCGGAGCAGAAGAAAAATTAGACAACTTCATCCAGCGCCGCGATCAGGCGGTTGACGTCGTCCTCGCTGTTGTAGTGCACCATGCTGGCTCGCACGACGCCGTCGGTTGCGTCGTAGCCCAGTGCCTCGACGCAGCGCAAGCCGTAGAAATCGCCGCTGTTGAGCCCGACCTTCGCGTCCACGAGCGCGGGCGGAATCGAGGCCGATGCCTTGCCTTCCACGGAAATCGAAAACGTCGGGGCGCGCGCCGTGCTGTCCGGCGTGTTGCGCCCGATCAGGCGGATTTCCTGCTTCGCGCCGACGAAGTCGAGAAAGCGCGTGGCCAGTGTCTGTTCGTGCTTCGCGATCAGCTCGAACACCTTGCCAAGCCGGGTGTGCAGGTCGTCTTCCGGGGCCTCGAAATGATGCGCGTAGAGGGCATCGAAATACTCGATCAGCCCGCCGAGTGCGCCGCTCGCCTCGAACTGGTGGCCGCCGAGTTTGAATTTGCCCGGGATGTCGGTCTCGGCGAAAAAGTAGTGGTTCTGGCTTCGGGCTTGGAGCAGGCGCTCGCGCTTGCCGTAGAGAATCGCGAGGTGCGGCCCGTAAACCTTGTAGAGGCTGAACAGGTAGAAATCGACGTCGAGCGCCTTGACGTCGAGGCGGCGGTGCGGCGCGTAGGAGACGGCATCGGCGCAGATCCAGGCGCCCGCGTCGTGCACCGTGCGCGTAATCGCGGCGATATCGTTGATCGAGCCTACCACGTTCGAGCACTGGGTCACGCAGACCAGCCGCGTGCGCTCGCCGAGCAGACTTTCGAGCGTCTCGATCTCCAGGTCCGCGGTCTCGGGATTGATCTGCCATTCCTTGACCGTGATCCCGTGCTCGGCGAGGCAGCGCCACGCCCCGTTGTTGGCCTCGTGATCGAGGTTGGTCACGATCACTTCGTCGCCGGGCGAAAACAGCGGGGCCAGCGCGTGGGAGAGCACGTAGACGTTCATGGTCGTCGACGGGCCGATCAGCACTTCGTCGGAATTTGCGTTGATCATCGCCGCCATCAGGCGCTCGTTTTCGGCCAGGATTTCCGCCGCCCGCGCCGAGGGCGCGTAAGGGTAGCCCGGCTGCACCCGGGTGTTGGAGGCGAACTCGGTCAGGCGCTCGATCACCGGGCGGGCGATCAGGCTGCCGCCGGCGTTCTCGAAATAGGCCCAGCCATTGTCCAGCGCGGGAAACTGCGCGCGCACGAAGTCGAGATCGAGATTTTCCCTGTCTGCCATCGAATGTCCCGTAATGTGGCACGCTTTTGGCCGCTCGCTCCTGTCTAGTGGGGCGGGCCGGGTCGGTCAAGGGTGGGGCATCGATCGTACCCCATGGGTGTCACGGGCTCCGTCGCTCGGTATCGGAGCACACCTTGTGCAGGCTCGAAATTCAGCGTAATCAGGAGATTGGGAAACCGGTCGCTTCGTGAGCCAAAATCAAGGTCGCCGCGTCGATTAGTGGCGCCGAACGCGAGGCGAAATAGGGGAGTGAGCACCATGACGGACGTTGTCGTTATCCAGAATCTGAAGGCGCCCGCCAACGAGGTCTGGGATCTGGTCGGCGGCTTTGACAGCTTGCCGGAATTCGACCCGACGAGCGCCTGGAGCAAGCTCGAAGGCGGCGGCAAGGATCGCCGCGTCGGCGTCACCGGCGGCGGCGTCATCGTCGAGCGTCTGTTGACGTTCGACGAGAAGGCGCGCTGCTACAGCTACACCATCACCGAGCTCATCGATCTCGTATTTCCCTTCGATAACTACTTGTCGACTGTTCGCGTGCTCGACGACGAGCCGGGCAAGACCTGCGTGCTGCACTGGTCCGGGTCGGGCGATCCGATCGAGGGCTTTACCGGCAAAGATGTCGAGGAGGAGCTTCTCAAGATCTACGAGGGCATCGCCGGCACGCTGGCAAAGCGATACGGGAGCTGATCGTCAGTCGCGCACGGAGCTCGCCGCCCGGCGGTTGACCAGCGCGATCCCGCCCAGCAGCAGCACGAGCGAGATCCAGACCCACACCGCGTGATGCTCGCCGAATATCACGATGCCCCAGCCCACCCCGGCGAGGGTTTCGAGGTAGAGTACCGTCGAGTAGAACACCGAGCCGGCGCGGCGGATGATTTCGAAAGCGAAGGCCCAGCACATCGGCACGATTAGCCCGGCGAGGACGACCGAGCCGTCCGCCCAGTCCAGCGGCGCCGTAAAAATCCACCACGACCCGCTGATCGCCATGACCGGCACCATAAAAATCGCCGCCGTGAGCATCAAGCCGCAGGTCAATTCCACCGCGCCGCTTTCGGGCGGTGGATAGTGCTCGCAGGCAATGATCGAGGTGGCGACACACATCGGAACAACCAGCCCCACAAGCACCCACAGGCGCATCTCCGCCGCCGGCAGCGATGCTTCGGGCAGCAGGATGAACAGCACCCCGCCCAGGCCCAGCAGCAGTCCCGCGATCCGGCGAAGCTCGAGGCGATCCATGCGTAACGCCATCGCGATGACGTAGGTCGCCATGGGCACGAGGGCGAGTTGCAGGGCCAGGATGCCCGCCGGCAGCTTCGAGGCGATCATCGCCATGACCGTGTAGGGCACGGAGATGCCGATCCCGCCGATGATGGCGTAGGCGCGAAAATGGTCCGGCGTCAGCCCCGGACGACGGCGCCGGGCGAGCAGGATTGCGAGCATTGCGCCGCCGCCGATAACGCTTTCCCAGAACACGAAAGGTATAAACGGCACGCCGCCAGTCGTCGCAAGGCGATTGCACGAGACGACCAGCCCGACGCCCACGCCCGTGAGCACGAACATTGCGGCAATACTGGCGGAAGGCAGGCGAAACGCCGTCATCCCGTATCCTTTGCGCGCCGGTTGACGAGGTAGATCCCGGCCAGGAGCAGCACGAGGGCGCCCCACACCCATCCGCTGTGGGTTTCGCTCAGGATCAAATAGCCCCAGGCGATGCCGAAAAGGGTCTCCGGGTAACTGACCGTCGAGAAGAACACGGCGCCAGCGATGCGAATCGTCGCATAAAACATGGTCCAGTTCGCGACCTGGATGATCGCGATGATGGGGATGGACGCGTCTGCCCAGTCGAACGAGCCTTCGAAGAACCACCAGTCGCCCGTCACGATGGTGACCAGCAGGCAGAACAGCGCGCCGGTTAGCAGCCCACCGCCGGCTAGAGCCAGCGAATCCGTTTCCGGTGGACGCCACAGATCGCTCCCTATCATCACGAGGGCAAAACACAGCGGACCCGCCAGGCAGATGATCACCCACAGGGCCATGCCCGGCTCCGGCAGGCTCGCCTCGGGCGCCACCAGCAGCACCATGCCGGCAAACCCCAGAACGAGACCGAAAAAGCGGAGTCCGCGGAAGCCTTCCATGCGGATCAGCAGTGCCAGGCCGTAGACGATTATCGGGTTCAGCGACAGGGTCATGGCAACGATCCCGGCGGGGATCTTGGGCGCGACATAGGCGAGCAGAATGTAGGGAGCGCCGTACCCGATGACGCCGACCAGCAGATAGGCCCGGACATGCGAAAAATCGACCTTGGGATAGTGACCACGAAACGCGTTGATGACGAACAGGATCAGGCCCGAGCCCAGCGCAGTCCAAAAAGTGAGCGGAACGGGCGGAATGCCGCCCGTCGTTGCGACCTTGGTCAGCGTCAGCTGCAGGCCGTAAAAACAGCCTATGGCCAACAGCATGAGGTAGGCAGCGGGCGGGGCGCGCCGCGGTGCCGGGGCGGCGGCGGCGCGCCCGGTCATGATCCCGGCTCCACGCCGGCTTTCGAGCTCCGGTTGACGAGGTAGATCCCGCCCAGCAACAGGGCGAGCGCCGCCCAGGCCCACGCGCTATGGGCTTCGCTGAAGATGACATAACCCCAGGCGACGCCGAACAGCGTCTCCGGATAGGCGACGGTCGAATAAAAGACCGAGCTGGAGATGCGGATGCACTCGAAGAACATGACGTAAGTCGCGACCTGAATCGCCATGATGAACAGGATCGACGCGTCGGTCCAATCGAAAGGGGCGCTCCCGAACCACCATTGGCCGGTTGCGGCGGTCACGACGAGGCAGAAGATGGCGGCGGTCATGATCCCACCGGCCGCCAGTGCTAGGGAATCCGTCTCCGGCGGCCGCCAGCGCTCGCCTGAAATGACAAACACGGCGAAGCAAAATGGCGCGGCGAGCGCGACGAGCAACCAACCCACCATCTCGGGCTCCGGCAGGCTCGCCGTGGGGGCCACCATCAGCAGCATGCCCGCAAAACCCAGAACCAGCCCGGAAAAACGCAGCCAGCGAAAGCCTTCCATCCGCAACAGCAGCGCCAGGCCATAGACCAGCATGGGCACTAGCGTCAGTGTCATGGCGACGATCCCGGCCGGGATCCTGGGTGCGACATAGGCGAGCAGAATATTCGGGCCGCCGACGCCGACGACGCCCATCAACACGTAAGACAGCAAGTGAGGGCCGTCGAGCTTGGGGATGCGGCCCCGGATTGCGGTTAACCCCAGCAGGATCAATCCCGAGCCCAGCACCGTCCAGAAGATGAGCGCCACGGGCGGTACGCCGCCGGTCGTCGCGACCTTGTTGAGCGAGATCTGCAGGCCATAGAAGCAGCCCGTGGCCAACATCATGACATAGGCCGCGGGTGGCGCGCGCCGGGGCGCCGGGGCAGAGGCGTGCTCGGTCATGGGGTCTGGAGTCTGCGCGCTGACTGACCGGTCTTGGTGACCAGCAGCAGGCCGATCAGCACGCTAGCGGCTGCGGCCCAGATCCATGGCGAGTGCCGCTCATGGTAAAGCAGAATGCCCCAGCCGATGCCAAACAGGGTTTCGAAGTAATTCGACTGGGTCCAGAACACGGCGCCGCGTAACCGTGCGACGATGAAAAACCCGGCCCAGCTGAATCCGATGATCAATATGGCAAGCGCGACCGCGCCATCCGCACGATCGAGGGGTGCATTGAATACCCACCATTCGCCGGTGATTGCCATCAGGGGAATCAGGCAGAGGCCGGCGGTGATCAGCGTTGCGGCGGTGGTGGCCAGTGAATCCGACTTCGCCGGCTGCAGGATTTCGCCGGCGACCGTCACGATGGCGAACGAGTGCGGAGCGGTAAACGAAAGGAGCACCCAGCCCACCATGTCGGGCGAAGGCAGGCTGGTGTCGGGCACCACAATGAGCAGAACCCCACCGAGGGCCAGCAGGATGCCCAACGAGCGCAGCCAGACGAACCGCTCGGTCCTGATCGCGAGCGAGATGCCGTAAGTCAGTATGGGAACGAACCCCAGGCCGATGACGATGACCCCGACCGGCACTTTGGGCGCCACGAAGGCCAGCACGCTGAAGGGATAAGCGACCCCGAGCAGGCTGAAGACGAGATAAGCACGGACGTGCGGCCAGTCGAGCGGCGGCAATCGCCTGCGCGCGAGGCTGATGGCGAACATGATCAGCCCGCCGCCGAGGGCTTGCCAGAAGACATAGGCGAAGAACGGGATGCCCGCTTCGCCGACGTAGCGGTTGAGCACGAAGGTAAAACTGTAGGCGAGGGCGACAAACAGAACGACCGTAATCGGCCAGTGGCGTGCAATCAAGGGAGCCTCATTGCCGCGCCTGCAACTTCAGCGGCCTGTGGAATTCGTTGTTCTCGTCGACAATCGGTTGCCGGGGCGGAAATGTCCCTGCGCGAAACAATCCTTTCTATACGGAATCGGCGTCAAGCTCACCAAAATCTATGGGGTCGTGCTAAACACTTGCGTTGAGACGACCCGAGTGGACCTTGGCGAAGGATGCAGCACCATGGCGGATACGGGGGAAGCAAAGCTCCTGATCGAGGTGACCGAGGCCGGGGTCGCGACGGCGACGCTCAACCGGCCCGAGGTCCGCAACGCCTTCGATGAAGAGCTGATTGGCGCGTTGAGCGACGCGTTCGCCGATCTCGCGCTCGATAAGACGCTCCGCGCCCTCGTCCTTCAGGGCAACGGCAAGAGCTTCTCGGCCGGGGCCGATCTCAACTATATGGCCCGCGCGGCCCGGGCGAGCGCCGAGGAAAACCGCGCTCAGGCGCGCGCGCTGGCGGTCATGCTCGATCGGCTCGACCGCTTTCCCCGCCCGACCCTGGTGCTCATTCAGGGCGCAGCGATCGCCGGCGGCCTCGGTCTCGTCGCGGCGTGCGACGTCGCCG
Source organism: Alphaproteobacteria bacterium (assembly GCA_965249645.1). Taxonomy (GTDB): domain Bacteria; phylum Pseudomonadota; class Alphaproteobacteria; order UBA828; family JAPUJA01; genus CAVOEB01. The sequence goes on along the minus strand of CBDFML010000012.1, from coordinate 1,225,429 downwards.
TTGCCGTCGACGGCGCGGTGTTTTCGCTATCTGAAGTGCGCCTCGGACTCGCGCCCGCGGTGGTCGCGCCCTATGTCATCCGCGCCATGGGGCCCCGCGCGGCGCGGCGCTACTTCGTAACCGCGGAGCGGTTTGGCACCGACGAAGCGCACAGGATCGGCCTCGTGAGCGAAGTGGTCGCGCCCGATCAGCTCATTGCCGTGCGCGATCGTCTTCTGGCCGAGTTCACCAAAGGCGGGCCGAACGCACAGGCCGCGGCGAAGGCTGCTGTGGAGCAATTTCGCGACCGCCCCATCGACGCCGCCCTGGCAGAGGAAACCGCCGAACTTATCGCCAGCCTTCGCGAGACCGACGAGGGCAAGGAGGGCATTGCCGCCTTCCTGGAAAAACGCCCGCCCGCCTGGCAAGGTTGAGACAACGATGGCCAAGGACGCTTTACAATGGTGACGACGACATCCGCGACCGCGTTGCACGCTCCGGGCACGCTCGGGGCGCTCAACTACATGGCGCCGTCCGTCAAATCCTCGCTGTACAGAAACGGCAAAGTGCTAACCCGTCGCGACCGTGACGGCAACGACGCGGGCACGGAAGGTGCGTCGATGGTCGAGTTGGAGCTGGTCGTCAACGACGCACGGCGTCTGAACCGGTCCCAGCGCCGCACCATCGAAACTCACGGGTTCGAGTTGTTCTTACGGCCTCTCGCGCGCTCCGATCTCGATTTCTACAATCACCGGCAGGTGGTGCAGGACTACTACGCTGAATGCGCCTGGATCGTGCAGGAGGCCACCGGTGCCGCCCGGGTATTCGCCTTCGACCACAATATCCGCTCGGAGGCCGGCAAAAAGAGCAAAAAGCGCATCGCGGGCGGTCAGGAAGTGCAGGAACCGGCCCACGATGTACATGGCGACTACACGCTGACCAGCGGACCGCAGCGCTTGCGCGATCTGGCAAAGCCGCCGAGCGTCAACGATACGCTGCGTTCGGTGCTCGACGAGGGCCAAGCCCTTCTCGATCCCGATAAGGTCGAACGCGCGCTCGGCGAGAACGGGCGGTTCGCCATGATCAACCTGTGGCGCAACATTGCGCCCGAGCCCGTCGCGATCCACCCGATCGCGTTGTGCGACGGGCAGACCGTGATCCCGGAGGACTTGGTCGTCTACGAAATCCACTACCAGGACCGGATCGGCGAAAATTACGCCGCCAAGTACGCGCCGCGCCACGGCTGGTGGTACTACCCGGCGATGACGCGCGACGAGGCCCTGTTAATCAAACAGTGGGATTCCGCGGGCGGGTTTGCCCGTTCGCGCGGCGTCCGGGCGGATTCCGACGCCGGCGAGGGCGGCGCGCCGTGCAGCTTCAGTTTTCACACCGCCTTCAATGATCGGGCCACCCCGTCCGACGCCCCTGATCGCCAAAGCATCGAGGTACGCTGTATCGTTCTCTACAGCTAAGCGGCCGTCGGCTCCCCGCTCAGCGATCCGTATCGAGCCGGGCCGCGTCGCCGGTCTTGTTGACCAGGTAGATCGCAACCAGCATCAGCCCGACCGTACCCCAGACCCAGCCGGAATGGGCTTCGCCGAAGATCAGGATGCCCCAGCCGATGCCGGTCAGCATCGAAATGTAGTCGACGAAGGTGAACAGCAGCGGCCCGACCATGCGCACAATCTCGAAGGCGACGGACCACAGGATCGCCGATACCACGATGGCTCCGATCATGGCCCAGTGGCCCTCGCCCCAGGGGCCGTCGAAGAACCACCAGTCGCCCATCGCCAGCATGATCGGCAAGGCGATGAGGCCGGAGGCCAGCATGACGCCCGCGCCCATGCCCGCCGACGAACTGCCCGCCGGGCGCAGTGTCTGCATCCACACGGTCGAAAGCGCCAACGCCAGCGGCGCGATTACGGCGACCAGCACCCAGATAGCCATCTTCCGCTCGGGCAGGCTGGATTCGGGCAGCATGAGCACCAGCACGCCGCCGAAGCCGAGCAGCAGCCCGATCATGCGCACTCCGTGAAAGCGCTCCAGGCGGGCGGTCAGAACCAGCCCGTAGGTAATGATCGGGGTCAGAGAATTAATGATCGCGAAGACGCCGATGGGAATCTTCGGCGCGATGAACGCCGCCATGCCCCAGCTGACGATGAAGCCCGGGATGCCGATCGCGAGATAGCTCTTGATATGCGCGCAGGTGAGCCCGGGCAGGCCGCCGAAGATCGCGCCGAACGCCAGCAGGAGAAGGCCTGAGCCCAGCCCTTGCCAGGTGATATAGGCGCCGAGCGGCACGCCCTCGGTCATGGCCACCCGGTTGATCGAGAAGAACAGCCCGAACAGGATGCCGTTGTTGAGCAGGAGGAGAAGCGCCAGCGGGTTCGTGCTGCCGAGATGGCGGCGCAGTCCGCTCGGACCGGATCGGGACGGTTGGCTCATAACGGCTCGCTGGATTGCGGAAAACGACGACAGAAAAATATATTTTATAACAGCATGTTAGAGGTAGACATTGCTAAGCGAAATAAGATTCTTTGGGCCCCTCGCCGCACCCGGGCGCTTTAGGTCAGGGTGCCCTTCTGGCGCACCGCGCCGGACGTGAAGTTGACCAGGAAGACCGCGGGCAGCAGCAGGCCGAGCGCGCCCCAGATCCACAACGAGTGGACCTCGGCAAACAGCAGGATACCCCAGCCCACGCCGCTGAGCGTCGAGAGATTGTCGACCATGGTGAGAAAGACCGGGCCGGAGAGGCGGATCAGTTCGATCACGCCGAACCACATCAGCATCTGGATCAGCGCGATCCCCAGCAGCGCGCCGTCGCCCGCGTCGAACGGGGCGGCGAACCACCACCAGGTATCCGTGACCGCGGCGATCGGCACCATCAGCAGGGCCGAGGTCACCAGGATGCCCGCGGTCAGTTCGAGTGAGCTCATGTTGGGCGGGCGCAGACGGACGATGCTGACCGACATGGCCGCGAGACAGACCGGCGCCGCCATCGCGACCAGCACCCAGCCGACCATGTCGCGGCTCGGCAGGCTGGTTTCGGGCAGCACGATCATCAGCACGCCGGCAAAGCCGAGGACGATGCCGAGCAGGCGGATCACCATGAACACCTCGAGCCGCATGGAAAGCGCGAACAGGTAGGTCAGGATCGGGATCAGCGCGAGGGTCAGTCCGACGATGCCGGCGGGCAGCTTGGGCGCTACGAAGGCGTAGATCGTGAACGGCACGATCATGCCGATCACCGCCATGACGAGGTAGGCGCGCAGCGCCACCCGATCGACGCGGAGGCCGCGGCGCGCCAGCGCGCCGTGGAGCGTGAACGCGATCAGGCCCGCGCCAACCGCTTGCCAGAACATGTAGGCGAGGAAGGGGATGCCTGCGGTAATCCCGATCCGGTTGAGCGAAAACGACAGGCCGTAGACGCCCGCGAACATGAACAGGATGACCAGGGGGGCGTAGCGCACCTTCCGGTAGAAGGGGGCGAAGCCGCCGCTTACAGGGTCGTCGGAAGACATGGCCTAGGCTCTAGCACCGGGCGCGCCGGGCGGCAAGCGGGCAGGGGCGGCTTTCGCTTTGGCATTCCCTGTCGTACCATATATTGGTATAGAGGCGATCCAAACCCCCGGATATGCCCGTTCCTCTCACTTCTTGGGAGCCGACAGGATTGACCGCCCGAGCCCGCCGCAAGATTGCCGAGCCGCCCAAAGGCGACGACCTGTTCGCCGCCACGCCTAGCCGCGGCCGCGCCAAGCAGGACTATTCCGCAAAGGACATCGAGGTTCTTGAGGGCCTCGAACCGGTCAGGCGCCGGCCCGGCATGTATATCGGCGGCACCGATGAGCGCGCGCTCCACCATCTCGTGGCCGAAGTGCTCGACAACGCCATGGACGAGGCGATCGCCGGTCACGCCGACTGGATCGAGATTGTGCTGGAAGCCGACGGTGCGCTCACCGTGCGCGACAACGGCCGCGGCATCCCGGTCGATCCCCACCCCAAGGTCAAGGGCAAGTCGGCGCTCGAGGTCATCCTCACCATGCTCCATTCGGGCGGCAAGTTTTCGGGCAAGGTCTACACCACCTCGGGCGGGCTGCACGGGGTCGGCGTCTCGGTGGTCAACGCGCTCTCCGACCGGCTCGAGGTCGAGGTCGCGCGCGACCGGCAGCTCTGGACGCAGAGTTATTGCCGGGGCGCGCCCACGGGCAAGCTCAAGAAGGCGGGCCGGGTCAAGAACCGACGCGGCACGAGTATCACCTTTCACCCCGATCCCGAGATCTTCGGCGCCGGGGCGGGGTTTCGCCCCGCGACGCTCTACCGCATGGCGCGCGAGAAGGCCTACCTGTTTCGCGGCGTCGAGATCCGCTGGTCCGGCGATCCCGCCCGGCTCGGCGCCGACAGCGCGACGCCCGAGCGCGACACCCTGCATTTCCCCGGCGGGCTCGCCGACTACCTCGCGGCCCGGCTCGGCGAGCGCGCCGCGGTCACGCCGACGCCCTTTACGGGCGAGGCGCAGTTCTCGAACGGCACCCAGGGTCGGGTCGAATGGGCGATCGCCTGGCCCGAGGACGAGGACGGGTTCGTCGCGTCTCACGTCAACACCGTGGCGACGCCCCAGGGCGGCACCCACGAGGCGGGCTTTCGCGCCGGGCTCGCGCGCAGCCTGAAGGCGTACGGCGAACTGGTCGGCAACCGCGCGGCGGCGCAGATCACAGGCGAGGACGCGACGGGCGGCGCCTGCGCGCTGCTCTCGGTGTTCATCGCCGATCCCCAGTTCCAGGGCCAGACCAAGGAGCGCCTGTCGAATCCCGGCGCCCAGCGCCTCGTCGAGGCCGCGATCAAGGATCACTTCGACCACTGGCTCTCGGGCGATCCCAAGGCGGCGAACATGTTGCTCGCGCGGATCTGCGGGCGCGCCGACGAGCGCCGCCGCCGGCGCCAGGAAAAGGAGGTCGCGCGCAAGCAGGCGACCCGCAAGCTGCGCCTGCCGGGCAAGCTCGCCGATTGCGCGCGCGCGGGGCGCGAAGACACCGAGATCTTCCTGGTCGAGGGCGATTCCGCGGGCGGCTCGGCCAAGCAGGCGCGCCGGCGCGACACCCAGGCGGTGTTGCCCTTGCGCGGCAAGATCCTCAACGTCGCCTCCGCCAGCGCGGAGAAGCTGCGCGCCAACCAGGAACTCGCCGACCTCGTCCTCGCCCTGGGCAGCGGCACAGGCCCCGCGTTCGATCTGACCAAGCTGCGCTACGAGCGGGTCATCATCATGACCGACGCCGACGTCGACGGCGCCCATATCGCGACCCTGCTGATGACCTTCTTTTACCGCGAGATGCCCGAGCTGATCGCGCACGGCCATCTTTTTCTCGCCCAGCCGCCGCTCTACCGCCTGGCGCGCGGCGATTCCGTGCTCTACGCCCGCGACGACGCCCACCGCGAAGAGCTTATGGCGAGCGCGTTCAAGGGCGCGGGCAAGGTCGAGATCAGCCGCTTCAAGGGCCTGGGCGAAATGCCGCCCGCGCAGCTCCGCGAGACCACCATGAATCCCGACAAGCGGGCCCTGCTTCAGGTCCGCATTTCCGACGACGCGGTCCGGCGTACCGCCCGCCAGGTCGAGGATCTGATGGGCCGCAAGCCCGAGAAGCGCTTCGCCTTCATCCAGAAGAACGCCCGCTTCGTCACCGCGCTCGACGTCTAGGCGCCAGGGGCCGGGGTTGGCTCAGGGCGTCGGGCCCCAACCTGACACCCGGCATGAGCCTGCGAACATAGGGGAGTGAGCGGCGGAAAGCCTTGAATTTTTGCCCGATTCCGACTACATGACACGCACATGATGTGTATCGAGGCGGAGAATGGCTCCGTCGATCTTCCAGACTGCCGGCTGGCCGCGTCGCGTTCCCGACGCCGCCCCCGCGACGGCGGAGAGCGGGAAAATGCCCGGCACGCGCTTCAGAGGTTTCATGACATTTGACGAACTGGGCTTAAGCCCGGACCTGCTCCGCGCAGTAGCGGACGCTGGCTATACCGTGCCCACCCCCATCCAGGACCAGGCAATTCCCCTCGTTTTCCAGGCCCGCGACGTCATGGGCTGCGCCCAGACCGGCACCGGCAAAACCGCTTCCTTCGTACTCCCCATGCTCGATATGCTGGCCTCGGGCCGCGCGCGCGCGCGCATGCCGCGCTCGCTCATCCTCACGCCGACCCGCGAGCTCGCCACCCAGATTTCCGAAAATTTCGAGATCTACGGCAAGTATCACAAGAAGCTCTCGATGGCGCTCCTGATCGGGGGCGTCTCTTTCGACGAACAATTCCGCAAGCTCGATCGCGGCGTCGATGTGCTGATCGCGACGCCCGGCCGCCTGCTCGATTGTTTCGAGCGCGGCAAGCTGATCATGAGTGGCGTCCAGCTTCTCGTTATCGACGAGGCGGACCGCATGCTCGACATGGGCTTCATCCCCGATGTCGAGAAGATCGTCGGCTGGCTCCCGCCGCTGCGCCAAACCCTGATGTTCTCGGCCACCATGCCGCGCGAAATCCGTCGCCTGGCCGACAAATTCCTGAGCAACCCCAAAGAAGTTCGTGTCGCCCCGCCGGCGCGCCCCGCCGAGGGCATCGACCATTCGATCCTGACGATCTCCGGGCGGCGCGGCGAGGACCTCTTCAAGAAGAAGCGCGAGCGCCTGCGCGAGCTGATCCACGCCTTCGATGTGAAGGATGCGCTGATCTTCTGCAACCGCAAGAAGGACGTCGATATTCTCGGCAAGTCGCTCAAGCGTCACCGTATCGATGCCGTCGCCATGCTCCACGGCGACATGGACCAGGGCAGCCGCACCGACACCCTCGGGCGCTTCAAATCGGGTGAGATCAAGTTCCTGGTCGCCAGCGACGTCGCCGGGCGCGGCCTCGATATCGACGACCTCTCCTTCGTGATCAATTTCGACGTGCCCACGCACGCCGAGGATTATGTCCACCGCATCGGGCGCACCGGGCGCGCCGGCAAGAAGGGCCGCGCCTTTACCCTCGCCACGAGGCCCGACGGCAAGTTCGTCGACGCGATCGAGCGGCTGATCGGCTCGACCATCCCGCTGCTCGTCATGCCCGGCGACGCGGCGCCCGTTGCCGAACCCGAAGGCGTTGAACCCGAAATCGTCGACGCGAGCGACCCGGTGGAGAAGAAGCCGGCGCCCAAGCGGCGCTCGCGCTCAGCAGGTCGAAGCCGGAAACTCTCGGACGAGGCCGACGCCAAACCCCGCGCGCCGCGCGGCCGGGACCGGAAAGCTGCCGATTCCGAGACGCGGCCGCCCCCGGCCGAAGCGTCTGAAGAAAAAGCTCCCGAACCCGAGACCGCCGCGCCTGAGGATATTCGGACCGAGCCGGTCGAAGACAAGGGCGTTGCCACGAAGAAACCCGCGTCGCGCGGCCGCGGCCGGAAGTCGAAGCCCGTCGAAGCCAAGGAGACGCCCGCCGGGTGGGGCGATCACATTCCGGCGTTCCTGCTCGATCGCTAATTTGCCCGTAGAGCCGGGGTTGACCGTCTCGCCGGGTTGGCACGGGCGGCGGCGGGAAAATCAAACCGTGCGCGGGCGGCTCAAAACAAACAGAACCAAGGCTGCGACCGCAGCCCGCCGCTTATGCGGCGCGCCCGCGCAGCCGCGAACCGTTAGGTTCGCTGGCGTGAGCGAAATAATCCGCGCGTCAATTAAGCCCCCATCCCCTCGGCGGCGACGAGTTTGGCGAAATCCTCCATCACCCGCTCCGTGCGGGTGAACAGATCGTCGATCTCGCTTTCCGTGATGACGAACGGCGGCGCGAAGATCACCGCATTCTCCAAGGGACGCAAAATCAGCCCGTGCTCGAGGCCGATCCGGCAGATCGCCTCGGTCGCCAGGTGTTTCTTCGCGAAGGGCGCGCTGGTTTCCTGATCGGCGACCAGCTCGAACGCCCCCATCAGTCCGACCTGGCGGATTTCGCCGATGAACGGGTTCTCGTCGAAGCGGTGCAAGCCTTCGCCGAAGCCGGTCGAGACTGCCTTCATGTGGTCGAACACGCCATCCTTCAACAACAGGTCGATCACCCGTAAACCCACCGCCGCACCGATCGGGCTGCCGCCGGTGGTAAAACCGTGGGCGAATTCCTCGGCCTTTTCGCAAGCGCCCTCGAGCTCCGTCGAGAGTGCTTCCGAGACCATCGTCGCGCCGATTGGGTAATAGCCTGCCGACATCACCTTCGAGGTGGTGACAATATCGGGATTGCCTCCGAAGGTCTGGACGCCCCAGAACTCGCCGGTCCGGCCCAGACCGGTCACCACTTCGTCGGAAATCAGCAGCACGTCGTGCTTCGCAAGCACTGCCTGGATCTTCTCGTAATAACTCGCAGGCGGCGCGATCACGCCCGCGGCCGACATCACTGGATCGGCGATGAAGGCGGCGACCGTTTCGGGACCTTCTGCCTCGATCAGGGCGTCGAGCCGCTGGGCAAGACGCGTCGCGTAGTCCTCCTCGCTTTCGCCTGCTTTGGCGTACCGCCAGTAATGGGGCAGGTCGGCGTAGCACACCTCGGGCACCGGCAGGCCGAAGGGGTGGATGTAGTCCTTGCCGATCAGGCTGCCCGCCACGATGGTGCTGCCGTGATAGGCCTTTTTCCGCGAGATGATCTTGCGCTTTTCGGGCCGCCCCTTGGACCAGTTGATCAGCCAGATCATCTTGATCGCGGTCTCGTTCGCCTCCGAGCCCGAGTTGGAGAAGAACACCTTGCCCACGGGCATGGGGGCTACCTCGGTCAGGCGGTCGGCCAACTCCAGCGCCTTCTCCGAAACCCGGCCGAAGAACGAGTGATAGGCGGGAAGCCGGTTCATCTGCTCGGTCATGGCGTCGATCAGGCGCTGTTCCGAAAAACCGAACGCAATGTGCCAGGCGCCGGATATGGCTTCGATGTAGCGGTTGCCCGAGGTGTCGAAGACGTAGATTCCCTCGCCCCGCTCCAGCGCCAGCCCGCCATTCTCGGCCACGTCGGGCCAGTAGGCGTTGCCGTAGAGGAAATGCTCGTCGTGGGGCCGGTTCGCCCGTGCGCTTGCCGTTGCCATATTTATTCCTCCCCTATTCCCCAATGATCTTGACCAGCACCCGCTTCGCCCGGTTGCCGTCGAACTCGCCGTAGAAAATTTGCTCCCAGGTGCCGAAGTCGAACCGGCCCTCCGTCACTGCGACGATCACCTCGCGACCCATCACCTGGCGTTTGATATGGGCGTCGGCGTTGTCTTCTCCGGTATCGTTGTGACGATACTGGCCAACCGGCTCGTGGGGCACCAGAGATTCCAGAAATTGCTCGTAGTCGTGGTGCAGGCCCCGCTCGTCGTCGTTGATGAAAACCGAGGCGGTGATGTGCATGGGGTTGACCAGCGCCATGCCCTCTTCGATCCCGCTTTCCGCGAGGCAGGCTTCCACGTCGGCGGTGATGTTGATCAGGCCGCGCCGCGCGGGCACGCGATAGGTCAGCTCCTTGCGGTAGCTCTTCATCACGCAAACAGGGTCAGCACGCCGGTAAAGGTGTAAAGCCGGTTGTGCGAAATCTCGCCGTTGCAGAAGAAGCCGGTCAGCGGAAATTCGCCCAGCGCACTGTGGATCGCGTTGGCCTCCCAGCCGCCCGCGCCGAACAGGTTGGGCCCCCGCGCGAGACAGGAATAATAGAGCCCGCCCTTGGGCGGACCGGACAGCCGGTCCTTGAGGTTGGCCAGCATGCGCTCGAAGTCGCGCTCCGCTGCCGCCCGGTCGCGGCGGCAAAACATCATGCGGTCGCCGTGGGAGAGCAGCTGGTTCACTCCGATCACGCCGCGTTCGGAATCGAATCCCACGAGCTGGCGGGCGAGATAATCGCCGGTATCCGAGCCCACCACGGGAAACGCCGCCAGCACCACGTCCGAGAGATCGCTGATCTCGTCGCCGAGGCCGGCCACCACGTCCTCGGCAAACACGTCGACCGCCGAGCGACCGTCGAGCTCGATAACGATATTCTCCTCGCACTCGGTCACGTCGTGATAGGGCCCCAGCGGCTCGCAACTTTGCGTCAGCGCGGTAACCACCGGCACGTCGCTCGACAGCAGCACGCCCGAAATTCCACCCTCTGCCATATCCCGGCTGATCTGTGGAAAGCCGCCGCGCGAGCTGGTCAACCCGCCCACCAGATAGCCGTTGCTCTGCTCGGCCAACCCCTCGATCAGGCCGGCAATGTCGGAGTTGCGCGGGTCCGCGTGAACGACACCGAAGGATGGATCGTCACCCGTGGCGGCCGCACCTGCGGCCGCGCCGGCGTCGCGCACCATGCCGATTACCCGAAACGATTCCCGGGGCAGGTCCGCAATCAGCACCGAGACCGCCGGCTGGTCGAAATAGTCGCGGCCCATCGCGCAGATGCCGAAGCCCACCGTGCCAACCCAGCTTTCCACGCCCGTTGCCTTGCGCAGGTGTTCGGTGATCTCCGGCAGGGCGTCGGCAAAGGAATCGGTGGTGTAGATAAAACCGAGCCCGCCGCCCGGTCGCCCCGCGTCCTGGCCTTCGAGCTGCTCGGCGCACAGCACGGCGGCTTCCGTCCAGTGGGGGGCGGCGGCGTGGGCGGCGCGGCAAACGGTCATGGCACTGCCACGCCCAGCGCGTCGCCGATCCAGGCCGCGGCGCGCAGCACTGCGTTGTCCGTCCGGCGCGGCCCGTTCACCTGCAAACCGACGGGCAGGCCGTTGGGCCCCTCGAGCGCGGGAATGCTGACGGCGGGCGCGCCCATCATCGTCCAGAGCATGCAGAAGATCGGATCGCCGGTCGCGTGAATGCCGAGCGGCGCCTCGCCCTTCGCGCAAGGGCTGATCACGGCGTCGAAGCCTGTCAGCAGGGCGGCCAGCTCCGCGCGCATCTCCGCCGCCCGACGCTGCGCCTCGATATAGCTCTCGACGCTGATCTCCATGCCCGCTTCGATGCCCTCGACCAGGGTCGGCGAGAGCCGGTGGCGCTGGCTGGCGTAGGCCTCGGCGCGGTGGAATGCCATTTCTGCCAGAAAGATGGCGCGGTGGGTGTTGTAAGTGGTCTCGAAGATGTGCGGCATCTCGATCTCGGTCGCGCCCAGCTCCTCGGCCACCGCCTCGAACAGCTCGTCCAGCCCGTCGTCGAGATGCTCCCACGCGAAGGTCCGCACGAAGCCGAGGCGCGGTCGCTTGAGCGGTCGCTCAAGCGCGGCCAGCAAGGCGCTTGGCTTCTGGCCGGTGGCCACGTCGTCGATCCCATCGTCGCCCGAGACCGCGTCGATCACCAAGGCGATGTCGCGGGCGTTTTGGGCGAAGACGCCGAGGTGATCGAGCGAATGGGCGATGGGATCGACGCCCGTCACCGGGATCAGCCCGAAGCTGGGCTTCATCCCCCACACGCCGCAGAACGAGGCGGGCCGGATCACGGAGCCGACCGTCTGGCCGCCGATGGCCACGGGCACCATTCCGGCGCCCACCGCGGCTCCCGGTCCGCTCGACGAGCCGCCCGGCGTGCGGTTCAGATCGTAGGGATTGCGCGTCTTGCCCGGGGTGAAATAGGCGAATTCCGTTGTCACCGCCTTGCCGGGCAGCACCGCGCCGGCTGCCTTCAATCGGCTCACCACCGTGGCGTCCGTCTTCGGGCGCCGGCCCTCGCAGACCGGCGTGCCCTTTTCCGTCGACAAGTCGGCGGTGTCTATCACGTCTTTCAGCGCTACCGGCACCCCGGCGAGCGCCCCGTCTTTGGGTCCCGCGTCCACCGGCTCGGCCATGGCGCGGCCCACGTCCGGGGCGAGGTGGATCCACGCACCCACCTCCGGCTCTACCGCCTCGATCCGCTCCAAACAGGCGTCGAAGACGCCCACGGCGGTGTCCATGCCCTCGCGCACTGCCTGCGCCGTCTCTTCCGCCGTCGGGCAGGCGGGACGCTCAATCGGGCGCGGCGAGCCATCGCCTCGGTCCCGCTGATAGCGGAAGGCAGCCTTGAAATTTGTGTCGTGGCGGGGGATGTCGCTGCTCATGATGTCTCCCGGGAGCCGCGCCTTTGGGCCACGACAGGCCCGGCGCGGCGCGCTATTCTTTGCGCCAGTGTAAAGGAAGCCATCCGCTCGGGGGAGACTTTCATGGCACCGCGTAGCATCACGCCGGCGGGCGTCGCCGTCGAGATTCTATCGGTCGAGGAAATGTACGCCTGCGACGGCGCAACCATCAAAGGCGGCACCAAGGGCGCCGTGCTGATGGAAAACGCCGGGCGCGCCACGGCCGAGGCGATCGAGCGTCGTTTTGCAACCGGCACGGTTACGGTGCTGTGCGGTCCGGGCAACAACGGCGGCGACGGCTTCGTCATTGCCCGCCATCTGGCGAAGATGGGCTGGAATGTCCGGCTCGGGCTACTCGGCGCGCCGGCCCGGCTCAAGGGCGACGCCGCACTCATGGCGAAACGCTGGAAACGCAAGCCCGTGGGCGTGACACCCGAAATTCTTGACGGTGCCGATCTGGTGGTCGACGCCCTGTTCGGCGTTGGTTTGGGCCGCGCACTCGACGGTCCCGTGCGCGAGACCGTCGAGGCGATCGATTCCCGCCGCCTGCCTTGCGTTGCCGTCGATATTCCGAGCGGCGTCGATGGCCAGACGGGCGAGGTTCTGGGTGCCGCACCCCGCTGCGCTCTCACGGTCACCTTCTGCCGGCGCAAGCCCGGTCATCTGCTGCTGCCCGGCCGTGTCCATTGCGGCGAGGTCGAGGTCGCCGACATCGGCATCACCGCCGACACCGTCGCGGCCGTGGGCCCCAACACCACCGAAAACCAGCCGGGCTGCTGGCTCGATGCCTATCCCTGGCCCCAAATTACCGGGCACAAATACAGCCGCGGTCACGCCGTCGTGGTGGGCGGCGGCGTCGCCACCTCGGGCGCGGCCCGCATGGCGGCGCGCGCCGCGCTCCGCGTCGGTGCCGGTCTCGTCACCGTCGCCTGTCCGGGCAACGCGTTGCCGGTCTACGCGGCGCAGCAGACGGCGGTGATGAACCGGGCGGTCGATAGCGCCGAACAGCTTGCCGAGATGCTCGACGATCCGCGCAAGAACGCCGCCCTCATCGGGCCCGGTTGCGGACTCGACGATCACTGCCGGGCGATGACCCTCCAATTGCTCGCGGCCGAGCGGCCCTGCGTGCTCGATGCCGATTCATTGACAGTGTTTAAATCAAAGCCAAATCAATTGTTTAAGGCGATAATCTCTCCTTGTATCTTAACTCCGCACGACGATGAATTCGCCCGCATTTTCGACCCCTCCGGCGGCCGTCTCGAGCGCACGAGGCGGGCCGCCGCCCAAGCCGGTGCGGTCGTCCTGCTCAAGGGCGGCGACACGGTGATCGCCGCGCCCGACGGCCGGGCGTCGATCAACACCAACGCGCCCGCCGAACTTGCCACGGCGGGGGCGGGCGACGTGCTGGCGGGGCTGGTGGTGGGCCTGCTCGCCCAGGGTATGCCCGCCTTCGAGGCCGCCTGCGCGGCGGCGTGGCTTCACGGCGAGACGGCAAGCCTTGTCGGGCCGGGCCTGATCGCTGAGGATCTCACCGAATCATTGCCCCGCGTGCTCTTCGGCCTGCGCGAGGCGGCCCGGCACGGCGTCAACGCCACCGGGGAGTGGTACGATCACGGCCATGACCACGGGCATGGCCACCACCAGCACTAGGGAGAACGGATATGGCTGATCTGAAGGCGCGGAAACTCGACGGCGAGGCGATCACACTGTCGGCGGCGGCAGTGGAGACCCTTGCCGGAAGCCTGGCAGGCGATCTGCTGACTTCCGGCCATCCCGACTACGACGAGGCGCGCCGCATCTGGAATGCAATGGTCGAAAAGAAGCCCGCGCTGATCGCGCGCTGCCGGGATGCGGCGGACGTCGAGGCGTCGGTCAACTTCGCGCGCGAACACACCCTCCTGCTTTCGGTGCGCGGCGGCGGCCACAACGTGGCGGGCAACGCGCTGTGCGACGGCGGGCTGACCATCGATCTCTCCCTCATGACCGCCGTCGAGGTCGACCCCGAGAACAAGCTGGCGATCGCCGAGGGCGGCGCCACCTGGCGCGATTACGACGCGGCAACCCAGGCTCACGGTCTCGCCTCGACGGGCGGGTTGATTTCCAGCACCGGCGTGGCGGGGCTGACGTTGGGCGGCGGCATCGGCTGGCTCAAGAGCATGTGCGGGCTCGCCTGCGACAACCTCGTCGCGGTCGATCTCGTCACCGCCGACGGCAACCTGCGCCACGTCACCGCGACCAGCGAGTCCGACCTGTTCTGGGCGCTGCGCGGCGGCGGCGGCAATTTCGGGGTCGCCATCGCGTTTACCTTCGCGCTCCACAAGATCGGGCCGACGATCACGGGCGGGCTCATCGTCCATCCCTTCGAGGCGGCGCGCGAGATGTTCGCCTTCTACCGCGAGTTTATCGATGCCGGAGTGCCCGATACGCTCTCGACCACGGCGGGCCTCCTCCACGGCCCCGACGGCAGCCCCGTGGCGGCGATGGGCGGCGCGCATTTCGGCTCCGCGGCCGAGGCCGAGGCCGATCTCGCGTCCATGCGGGCGTTCGGCACCCCGCTTGCGGACGGCATCGGGCCGATGGAATACACCGCGCTCCAGCAGATGCTCGACGGTGCGTTTCCATACGACTCCCAGAACTACTGGAAGGGCGGCACGCTGCCGGTGCTGACGCCCGCGGTGGTCGAGGTCATGATCGAGCATTATGCCGAGGTGCCCTCTGCCGGCACGGCGGTGGTGCTCGAGCAGTTCGGCGGCGCCATGGGCCGGGTCCCCGAGGACGCCACCGCGTTCGCCCATCGCGACATGGCGTTCGGGCTGCTGATCCTGGGCATCTGGCCCGACGCCGCCGACAACGACGCCAACGTCGCTTGGGTACGCGGCCTGCACGACGCGCTGGAGCCCCACAGCGGCGGCGGGGTCTATGTGAACTATCTCGACCGGGAGGAGGGCGATGCCCGCATCCGCGCCGCCTACGGCGACGCCAAGTATGATCGCCTCTCGCAGCTCAAGGCGCGCTACGATCCGGGCAACCTGTTCCGGCTCAACCAGAACATCCCGCCGGCCGACTGAAAACCGTCGCTATCCGGCGGCTCAAGCCCCGGGGAATGCGATGTTCGAGCGTTTGAAAGGCTGGCTCCTCATCGCCGAGCGCGACGTCGTCGCGATCGGGTTGAGCGCGCGCGATCCGAGGGTGCCGTGGTACGCCAAGGCGCTGGCGCTGTTCATCGCGGCTTACGCGCTGAGCCCGATCGACCTGATCCCCGACTTCATCCCCGTCCTCGGCCTGCTCGACGACGTGATCGTGGTCGGGCTGGGGATCTGGCTGGTGATCCGGATGATCCCACCCGGCGTGATGGCCGAGCATCGGGCGAGCGCCGAGCGGCGGCGCGACGAAATCCGCTTTGCCGGGCGCATCGGGGCGGCGATTATCGTCGTCCAGTGGATCGCGCTGGCTGCGCTCGTCGGCTGGCTGGCGCTCAACCTGCTGGGCCCGTGAGTCAATCCGGCGACCGCCGGCGGCCGCTTATGCGGCGTGAGCCTGAGTGGCGCTTGAACGCCGTCTGGATCTGATTTCCAAAGCGAGGCGGAAAAAGGGTCTACACCGCGCCGAACACCTTGCGCAGCAGGTCGGTCGACCGGCGCACCGGGTTTTCGCGGATCGCGGCTTCCTCCTTCGCGATGTAGAAGAAAATGCCGTCCAGCGCTGCCTCGATGACGTAGGTCACGAGGTCGGTTTTCACATCGGGCATGAAGGGCAGCGCCTCGTACTCGCCCAGCATGCTGTCCAGTGCGGCGATCGCGCCGACCTCGGCGAGCGCGTCGGATACGATCGGCTCCATCGCGACCGCCAGGGGATGGGACATCTTGCCCTGGAAATAGCGGGTCGCGGAGTCGTTGGGCCCGGTCAGAATTTCGCGCACGTCGGTGAGCGTCATGTCGTCGATGGCGCCGAAGAACAGCGCCTCGGCCTCGGGCGTCGCCCGCTCGGCGGCCCGGTTGAGGCGTAGCTCCAGATCGTCGCCCAGACTGCTCATGCCGACCATGTTGAGCGCCGAATGGACGCTGCTCAGGCTGTCGGGCAGGGGAATGTGGATATCGGTATCGAGGTTGAAGCCGTCCGCGACGCCAAGCTGGCCGACCACCCGTTCCGAGCCGATGCGGAGCGCCTGGCGCAAGCCGCCACCGATCTCGCCGTCGGTCAGGCTCGACAGCCCGCCGCCCGACGAGGTGCCGGTATCCAGGCTCGGGCTGCTGCTTGTGGTGCCCAGTGAATTCAGGAAGTCGAGGCCGCCGCTCGCCGACCCGGTATCGGGCTCGGGCAGGGCTGGAGTATCGGGCACGGCCGGCTGGGCGGGGAGCTCGTCCTTCGGCGCGCTCAGCGTGCCCAGCAGGCTGCTCGGGTCGCTGAACAGGTCGTTCTGGGCGAATGCGGAACCGGGGCCGGCTGCGATCAGCAGAGCGACGAGGGCGGCGGGCAGCATGGCAAAACGGATCGGACGGATCATGGCGCTATCTTTCCGTACGGCGGTGGTGGGCCAAGGATGCGACGTCTTAACCGCCGCCGGGCGCAACGGCAGTGATCGGCGTCACCGGTCGCACCCGGTCAGCCCCGGTCGTCTCCGGTCAGGCTGGATCGGCGTGCCAGACCTTGTTCAGGATCTGCCAGCGTCCGTCCTCCTTGATCAGCAGCAGGTGGTCCGTGAAGCGCTTGCCCAGATAGCGGGCGCGCACCTTGACGGACGCCACCTTGCCCGTCACGTCGATCGAGAGCAGTTCGTCCTCCCGGGGCTCGCCGGTTTCGGCGGGCGAGGTGTTCGCATCGGCGAAGGCGGCAAAGCGCGCGGTGTCCATCTCGGCCATCGTGCCCGAATCGCTCATGATTCCCGAGACCGTGCCGTGGGCGTGAAACGACGCCTTGACCTTCTCGCCGCTGCTCTCGCGCAGCGCCTCGAAATAGATCTGGATCGTCTCACGGATCAGGGCGTCCTCGGTCGTCTGCTGGTCCATCCTGTGGCCTCCGAGGCGTTGCGGTCTAGACCGGGACCGCGTGCCAGACCTTGTTCAGGATCTGCCAGCGTCCGTCGTCCTTGATCAAGAGCAGGTAATCGGTGAAGTCGATGTCGATGTAGCGCAGACGAACCTTGGCCGCCGCCACCCGTCCGGTGATGTCGATCGAGAGAATTTCGTCCTTGCGGGGGCCGCTCTTTTCGCCGGCGTCGTGATCGTCGATCAAGCCGATAAAGTCGGCCTGGGTAAACTCGCTCACCTCGTCGGAGTCGGGCAGGTAGCCCGACAGCGAGCCGTGGGCGTGAAACGATTCCCGGACCTTGGCGCTGTCGCCTTTGTACATCGAGTCGAAATAGGTCTGAAGCGTCTCGCGGATCAATGTCGTGCCGTCGGTCTGGACGTCCATCGGTCCCTCCCTTTTTTATAGTGGGTAAATATCGATTTGAGCTGCAAGCATTCTACTTCGTCCGGCCCGTTCTTGCTACGCTGCAAGCGGCCCGTCAGACCGAGTGATCCGGTCGCGGCGGCAGAAGGGGAGGCAGAGACGATGGCGAACGAGGCAAACGAGGCGCTGGTGCGGCGCTGGTACGAGGAATTCTGGTGCAAGGGCAACGCAGACGCAGCGGACGAGTTCGTCGATGCCGATTTCGTCGATCACCAGGCGCTGCCCGGAACGCAATCGGGCATAGCGGGGCTCAAGGAATTCATCCGGGCCTGGCGGACCGGCTTTCCCGACATGCACGAGGTCATCGAACTGATGGTCTCGGACGGCGATATGGTGGTCGCCCGCTTCCACCTGAGCGGCACCCATCAGGGCGAGTTTTTCGGCATCGCCCCGACCGGGCGGCGCATCGCGATCACTGGCATCGACATGCTGCGCCTGCGCGACGGCAAGATCGTCGAGTTCTGGTACAACGAAGATACCCTCGGCCTGTTCCGCCAGCTCGGCGTCACCCCGCCCGAAGAGGGCGATATTCCGGGCTCCACGCTGCGCGAGGAGTAGCGCGGGCGAGGCCCGGCCTCAATCCATGTGGATGCCGCTGTTGACGTCGAGGATCTCGCCGGTGATCGAGGCCGAGAGCGGTGATGCGAGGAAGCGCACGGCGTGGGCGATCTCCTCGGGCGTGACCAGCCGGCCCGTCGGGGTCCGGGCCTCGAGCGCCTCGATTTTGTCGGCGCCCAGATCGTTCATCACCATGGCCGTGGGCACGAAGCCCGGCGCCACGGCGTTGACGGTGACGCCCTCGTCGGCAACCTCGCGGGCAAGCGAGAAGGTCAGCGCCCCCAGGCCGCCCTTCGAGGCCGTATAAGCGGTGCCCGCGATCATGCCGCCGGTCTTTTGCGCCATGGAGCAGAGGTTGACGATCCGACCCCAGCGCTGCTCGCGCATGCCCGGCAGCCATTCACGGGCGAGCAGGAACGGGGCGTCGAGGTTGATCGCCATGACCGTGCGCCACAGGGCGGCGTCGGTCTCGGCGGCCTTTTCGAGGCGGGCGATAGCGGCGTTGTTGACCAGGATATCGACCGCCCCGTGCTCGGCGCGCACGCCGGCGCATGCGGGTGCGATGGCGGACGGATCGGCGAGGTCGAGGCTCAGGGGCACGGCGCGCCCGCCGATCTCGCCTGCGATCTCGGCCAGACCGTCGGCGTCGCGGTCGACCAGGATCAGGCGGAGCCCGTCCGCGGCCAGCGCGCGGGCGACGGCGCGGCCGATGCCGCCGGCGGCCCCGGTCAGGAAACAGAGTTTGTTTTCAAGGGTTTCCATTGCGATATTCACAAGAAAAAGACCCGAATACGAGACGCTGTTTGCACCGCCCGGGCGCGGCTGCGACGGACCAATGATAGGCCGCGGAAGCGGTTTGGTACAGGCGACATGATTCCGTAATGCGGATATGAATTCCTAATAATGGATACACCGGGGCTCAGATATGGTAAACTGCCCGGATCATGGGTGACGTGAAGAGCTTCGGACTGGTCGACCGGCTGCGCGCCGCGTGGCGCGACATCAAGGTCAGTGCCAAGGAACGCCGCGAGGGCGACCTCCACCCGGATCTGCCGGAAGACGACGCCGGGCGCCTGCGCGAGCAGATCGCCGACTGCCTGGAAGCGCGCGGCGGTGAGGTTTCGGCGCGCTCGCGCTCGGCGGATCTGGGGCGGGCCTATCTGGGCCTGACCACCGAGGGGCGGGGGCGCTTTCTCGCCATGCTGACCGACGAATTCGGCACCGACGACGCCGGAATCGACGCGGCCGTGACGGCGCTGGGCGAGGCGGACAGCGCGCGCGAGCGGCTGGCGGCGGAGGCGAGCTTGCGCGATGCGCTGATCCCGCGCAGGCGCAAGCTGTTCACCCAGTTTACGGGCCTGCCCAACGGGGTGAAATTCCTGGTCGATATGCGTGCCGAGGCGCTGGCGCTGGCGCGCGCAGACCCGGGCCTCAAGCCCGTGGCCGACGACCTCGAATACCTGTTCTCGAACTGGTTCGACGTGGGCTTTCTCGACCTCAACCGGATCACCTGGCAATCGCCCGCCGCGTTGCTGGAACGACTGATCGCCTACGAGGCGGTGCACGCGATCCATTCGTGGGACGCGCTCAAGAAGCGGCTTGCGGACGACCGGCGCTGCTTCGCGTTTTTCCACCCGCGCATGCCCGACGAGCCGTTGATATTCGTCGAGGTGGCGCTGCTTGAAGGCATGGCGGGCGAGGTCGGGCCGCTGATCGACGAGACTGCGCCGGCGGGCGACCCCCGGGAGGCGGACACGGCGATATTTTATTCCATCTCCAACGCCCAGGCCGGTTTGGCGGGGATTTCGTTCGGAAATTTCCTGATCAAGCGGGTGGTCGACGAGCTGGTCCGCGAATTCCCGGGCCTGAAGACCTTTGCGACCCTCTCGCCGATTCCCGGGTTCCGGGCCTGGCTGGACGCGAAGATCGAGGCCGGCGACGCGGACCAGATCGAGGTTGCGGACGCACGCCGGCTGATGGAACTGACGGGCACGGAAAACCCCATCGCAGTGCTGCGCGCGGCGTTGGAGGCCGACTGGAGCACGAACGACCTGTTCAAGGCGGCGCTCAAGGAGCCGCTGATGGGGCTGTGCGCCCGCTATCTTGCGCTCGAGCGGGGCCCGAGCGGGCGGGCGCTCGACCCGGTGGCGCGTTTTCACCTACGCAACGGCGCGCAGATCGAGCGGATCAACTGGCTGGGGGATACCTCGGAGAAGGGCCTGGCCCAGTCGGCGGGGCTGATGGTCAATTACAACTACCGCCTCGCCCAGATCGAGGAAAACCACGAGGACTATGTGGGCGAGGGCAAGGTGGCGATCGGCCCGCAGGTGAAATCCCTGCTCGGCGCCCAGGCGAAGCTGCGCCGCGCGGCGGGGGAGTAGGGCCGGGGGCCCCGAGCGCGGGGCATTGCAGCCTCAGCCCCAGAAAAACGGCCGCTTGTAGGCCGATTTCTCGCCCTGCCAGATGACCGTCTCGCGCTCGACGTCGGCCCGGTAGTTGGTCTCGTGAAGCTCGAAGAAGTTGCGCCCCAGCTCGAAGCCCTTCTTGAGCGGCTCGTTGGGGTCGTTCTTCACGTCGGTCCGGCTGTTCGCGGTGGTCTGGACGATGGCGACAAGTTCGTGGTGGAGGTAATCGCAGAGCATGATCATCTCCTGGATCACCGGCATCCGCGCGGCGATGCTGTTTTCCTCCGCGGAGATTACCAGGGCGGCCTTCTTGTCGATGATGCGCTCGATAAAGCTGCCCGTTCCAAAGCTGTCGCCGTCTTCAGAGTAGTAGCAGAACCAGCGGTCCAGAAAATTCTTCAATTGCGACGAGACCCCGTACCAGTAGATTGGCGTCGTCCAGACGATGCCGTCCGCGGGCAGGAACTTGTCGAACAGGACCTCCTTGTAGCCGTCGTCGATGGTGCAGTTGCCCTCAGCGTCGCGACACGTCTTGCAATCGCGGAACAGCCCGGTGACGTGGTCGGGCAGATGCACCAGCTCGGCGTCGTGACCTGCCTCGATGGCGCCGTCGACGACCGCTTGCGCAAGGGCTCGGGCGTTGCCGTCGGGCCGGGCGCTGCACGACAGCGCCAGAAGCTTCTTGCGCGCGCCTTGCGCGCCGGGGTCGGTGGGGCTTCGCGGATCGGTCATGGCTTCCCTTCCTTGGATGACGAGCATGGGCATTCAAGGCTGGGGCAGGCGGCCTGTCAACGATATCGGGGCCGCGCCCCGCTTGAACCGGCGCCCGCGCGCGCCTAACGTGGGTCTCGATCGAGCCTGAGGACGCCCGCGCCATGGACCGCCAGAATCAGCCCTTCGGGGGCTATTACCAGACCGCCCTGCCCGAGATTGAGCCCGAGCTTACGCGGGCCGGGCCGGGCACGCCCATGGGCGAGTATTTGCGCCGCTTCTGGCAGCCGGTCGGGCTCAGCAGCGAGTTACGAGACCTGCCCAGGGCCGTGCGGGTGATGGGCGAGGATCTGGTGCTGTTTCGCGATCGCTCGGGCAGCTATGGGCTGCTCCACCGCCAGTGCTGCCACCGCCAGGCGTCTCTGGAATTCGGGCGGGTCTGCGAGCGCGGCATCGAATGCCGCTATCACGGCTGGCGCTTCGATGTCGACGGCACCATCCTCGCCATGCCCGCCGAGCCCGACGACAGCCCGGCCAGGCAGGCCCTGCCCAAGGCGCTGCGCCAGGGCGCCTATCCGACGCACGAATTCAAGGGGCTGATCTTCACCTATCTCGGCCCGCCGGACGAGAAGCCGGCGTTTCCGGTCTTCGACAGCTTCGAGATCGAGGGCATGACCATGACGCCCTACGCCATGACTTGGCCGTGCAACTGGCTCCAGGTGCTCGACGCCATCGTCGATCCGGCGCATACGGCCGTGCTCCATTCGCCGCCCGATCAGCCGCAGTTTTCCGAGGGTTTCGGCGAATTCGGCGAGCTTACCTTCTGCGAGAGCGAAATCGGGGTTTACGGTGCGAACACGCGGCGCGTGGACGGCAACGTCTGGGTGCGGATCAACGAGCTGATCCTGCCCAACTTCACCCAGGCCGGTGCAGCGTTCGCCCGCGACGGCACCAAGCCGTGCTATTTCGGGCGCAGCGCCTTTACCCGCTGGGTGGTGCCCGCCGACGACACCAACACCCATATCGTCGCCTGGGCCAATTTCGGCGACAAGGGCGACCCTTTGGAATTCAACACGCCCGAGGGGATCGATCGCATCGAGCAGGGCGAGGTGGTCGACCGGCCTTACGAGGAACGCCAGCGCCGCCCCGGCGATTACGAGGCGACGACCGGGATGGGGCCGATTACGCGCCACCGCAAGGAGCATCTCACCGCCATCGACGAGGGCGTCGTGGCCATGCGCCGGCGCCTGCGCAAGGCGGTGCGCGCACTTGGCAACGGCGAGGCGCCGCGCCAGCCGGGCGAGGGGGCCGAGGGGCCGTCGCGCGGGCCGATCCCGACCTGGGGCGGCGATACGGTGCTGGCAATCCCCGCAACCGGCGGCGTGAACGACGACCGGGCGCTATTGCGTGCGGTGGCGGACGCGGTGATCGCAATCCACCGGGACGGCGACGGGGTAGCGCCCGAGAAGCGCTTACGCGTCATGGAAGAGCGCTTGCGGGCGCTGGAAGCAGAGGCTATGCAGAAGCACCAAACAACTAAGGGGGCGGAGCGATGAAATTCTGGCAAGGCGTGGTGGCGGTGGGCGCGGTGGTTGTTCTGGCCGCGTGCCTGGGCCCGGAGATCGGCCCCGAGGGCCCGGTCGAGGGCGAGAGCGTTATCGGCACGGTGCTGACCGATGCCGACGGCAAGACGCTTTACACCGACGCGCCCGACGAGCCGGGCAAATCCAACTGCACGGGCTTTTGCGCCGTCTTCTGGCCGCCTGCGGAAGCAGCGGAAGGCTCGGTGCCCCATGAAGGGTTCAGCCTGGTACCGCGCGAGAACGGCAGCATGCAATGGGCCTACGAGGACCAACCGCTTTACGGCTTCCGCGAGGACATCTACCCCGGCAACGCGAACGGCGAGGGCGACGACGGCGTCTGGTTTGCGGCACGGCCGTGAGTTAACGCTTGGAGTTGCGCTCGCGGTGCAGGGCAAATTCATGGAAGAGAAGCTCAAGGCGCCGGAGGGGACTAAAACAAGCGAATTTCGCTGGAGGATTTAATCGGCGGATTCGGTCTCGTGTTCTGCTAGACGTTCTTCGAACAAAGCTCTCTCTTCCGGCGAAATATCGATCATTCCACCGGTAGGGCAGGGCTCATCGAGCAATTGTCGGCCCAACTCCAGGTAATGTTGTGTCCCGCCGCGATCGTCGGATTCGACGTATAGACCAATCGACATAAGCACCACGCTAAACGCGACTTCTGGATAACTTCGTTGATCGCACGCGAGTTCGCGAAGGAAGCCTGCGCGCAATTTGTGAAAGACTTCCCCGTCAGCTTGCAAGCCAAATTCGTCGATATAATTTTTGCCGGGGTAATAGTTAATAAGCGCATTATCCGTGGAATTTGACGGCTTTAGAACGTGCTCCGGCAGAGACATGGGCTCGCCTGCCCGAGTTTGGGCGTAATCGATCCGCTCGATCGCCGCTTCTCTCGCATCTGCGCGCACAATATTCGTAATTTGCTGGCGTATCTTTTCCCAATAATCGTCGAATTCGCGGAAGTTATTCGGGTCGGGGCGGATGATATCGATGTCTGGAAGGTCGGAAAGCTCCAACCCTGCTGATTTAAATTCAGCGCCCCGAATCTCCGCTGAATATAGTATCGCGCCTTGCAGTTGGGCCCTCCACAATTCCGCGCCTTGCAGCTTGGCGAATGACAGAATCGCATCTCTCAGGTCCGCACCAGTGAATTTCGCGTCGTAGAACGTTGCACCAGTGAAATCGGCGTACCGAAACGATCGCCCACGCAGATCGAGACGTTCGGCAAAGAGTTCCTGTCAATGGCGGAGCAAAAAGGGACCACCGTGGCGGTGTAAGAAGGGACCACTTGGCGGCTGCGGGCTTGTCCCCGTAGTCCATGGGAGGGCCCCGCGTGCGACGCGGCGTGCCCTCAACAGGCCGACGCGGCGGCGCGCGCGTACAACTCCACCCGATACATCCCCCCGCCTTCCAGTCAGAGCAACCCTGACAGAAGGCTATAGACGGTCCCATTTTGGTCCGCCACAGCCGGATCAACCGGCCGCTTCAGTGGGGGATTATTGCGCCGCCGTTCTCAAGTTCCCATGCTTCGCCGCCTTTTTCGGCCTTTGTAGCCTGCCACTTGGCGATATAAGCGGCCAGAATTTCGGGCGGTGGCGGTTCGGCGACGAGTACCAGGTCATGAAAATCGAATGTTCGACTGAAAATCACGCCGACAGAGGCATCGCTAATTTCCTTAAATCCCGTCCAGCGCTCTACCGGACCGCCCGCCGTCTCTGCGACGAAGACGATCCAGAACAGGATTGCCGAGCAGGGGATGATGCGGGAAACGGGATGCCTCCAGAAATTCAGAGCCTGCATCCAGCCGACCTGGCTGCCTGAGTGGATTATGGGCAGGTATATCGCGACCAGCGCCAGGTCGATCCCGATGACGCCGCGATGCGCCCAGGTAATCCCGTCGTCCTGGTAGGGAGGGAACTTGATTTGCGCGTAGAGCAGAATTGAGAGGGGCAGGACGATAGTGCTGACGAACACGAAGATTCCCAGAAGAATGCGAAACGGCGTCGAATAGTGGCTGCCTGCGAGCAGGTGGGAGAAGGGCGAGGGGAAGAGCGCGCCCCGCTGTTCGGCCTGATAGGGCTCGCCGCCGTAGCTCTTTCCCCCATAGGTTCCGCCGTCGCCCAGCGCCTGCTCGAACGCGATCACCTTGTGCGAGAGGAAGTAGAACTGGATCAGAAGGTTGAAGTGCAAGAGCAGGAACAGCCCCGGCACCACCGCGTAGAACCAGACGATGGGCACGCCGATGTTGACGATCGGCATGACGACGTCGTTTGCATAGAACAGGTCTTCGTGGGTGGTGGAACTGATGATCTCGACGAGATAGAGCGCGATCAGCAGGAACGAGACGTAGACGACCCGCAGGTTGCGGGCCGATGCGTCGACGGATTCCCGCAGGCGGTTGAGCCGTTCCTGGTGTTCGCTTGCCGCCACAGCCTCCCCGCAGGCTTGTTTTTCGTTCTTATGACGCGAGCATAGCGCGAAAGTTTGACCGTCAACAATAGGTCGGCGGCGGCGTGGGTGGGGAGGATTTCGGAATTAAACCACTTCGTCAGTGGTAGACGTCGGAAGACTTACGAGTCAGGATTGCTGCAACTAAGGGCTGTGAGACGCAATTCGTGCGCTACCGTGCAACAAGAAGATTCCGCGAGCCCGTATGGCTCGCTGAATTCCGGTGCGCACCGGGAATGTCTCCGTCCAGGAGAGGCGACCATTAAACAAAACCTAACGAGGCTTAAGGGGAGGGAACCATGAAACGCTTTGAGCGAATTGGTGCGCTCGGCAGTCTGTGCCGTGCGGGCTCTTTGATCGCGCTGCTTTCTATCGTTTCGATTTCACTTATTGGCTGTATGAATCCGAAGGGCGGCTCCGGGGACATTCGAGAACTGAGCCTCAAGGATAAATCCTATGCCGTGCAGGCAAGCTTTCGCCTGACGGTCACGGCGCCGCGTCCGGGCGAAACGGCTAATATTTACTGTCCAGAACCCAGTCCAGACGCAATGGCCGTCGCTGCGGAATCCTTCGGGGCGAGCTTGGCGACGTCAAGTGTGAACGCTGGCGTTAGTGGCGGAATCACACAGGCCGCGGTCCCCCTCTTCGCGCGTTCCCAGGCAATTCAAGCGGCCCGCGATACCACTACGGCCGCCTGCCTCGCATACCAAAACGGGATATTGAGCCGTTTCGGCTATTACATGGCAATGGCGGCGTATCCCGATTTGTTGTTGGGAACCAAGGTTTGAGGTGGTCCCACATACTTGGACAGTTTGGCAGCAAAGTTAAGGTGTATTCCGTTGCCTGATCATGCTACCAAAATCCTGTTTATCACATCCTGCTGCTGTTGTTGAGCCAGTGGAGATGTGGTCAAGGCGATAGCCTTGTCCATCATATCCATGGGCCGCCCGTTTCCGTAAGCCTCGGCCGGCGTTTGGCCATCGTGGACCGAATGAGGCCGCTCGGTGTTGTAAAAGCTCATCCACTCGCCGATGATCCGTTCGGCCGTGAAGCCATCGGTCAGTTCGTGCAGATAGACCGCCTCGTATTTGAGCGACCGCCAGAGGCGCTCGATGAAGATATTGTCCATGCAGCGGCCGCGGCCGTCCATCGAGATCGTGATCTCCGCGCTCTTGAGAATGCCGGTGAAGTCAAAGCTGGTGAACTGGCTCCCCTGATCGGTATTGAAGATTTCCGGTTTGCCGTATTTGGATAGCGCCTCGTTAAGGGCATCGACGCAGAACCTGGCATCCATGGTGTTCGACAGCCGCCACGCCAGAACATGACGCGTCGCCCAATCCATGATGGCGACCAGATACAGGAAGCCACGTTGGACGGGAATATAGGTGATGTCCGCGCACCAGACCTGGTTGGGACGGTCGATTACCATCCTGTTGAGCAGATACGAATAAATCCGGTGCGCGGGATGTGGATCGCTGGTTCTCGGTGCCTGGTAGATCGCCTCCAGGCCCATCAGCCGCATCAGACGACGAACACGATGACGACCGACGCGGACGCCTTCCCGCCATACCTGGCGCACCATCTGGCGGCTGCCGTAAAACGGATAGTTGAGAAACAGCTCATCGATCCGACACATCAGCGCCAAGTTCTCAAGGCTCTCGCCTTTCGGCGCGTAATAAAACGAGGATCGGCCGATCGCCAGAATTTCACATTGACGGCTCAAGCTCAGGTCGGGATTGTTGCGCGTGATAATCTTCTTGCGCTCAACCCGGCTCATCGCTTGAGCCCTCTGACCAAAAAATCCCGCTCCACTGTCAACTGGCCGATCTTGGCATGAAGATCGTGGACCTCCACTTCATGGTCTTGGCCAGCGCGATCGGTGCCGTTCGAGAACACTTCGCCAAGTCCGTCCATCGCCTGACGCTTCCACGCGCTCACCTGATTTGGATGTACCTTGTGCCGCGCCGCGATCTCCTGGATCGTCCTGTCGCCCCGTAGAGATTCCAGCGCAACCTTCACCTTGAAGTCTGCCGTAAATCGTCGTCGTGTCGTCATCTCGTATTCCTCCGTTATCCGGTGGAATACACCTTAAACAACTGTCCGATTTCCTGGGACCAGCTCAGCTATCGAGGGCATCACCGAACGGCCCTTGCACATGCCCGAAGGTGTTGGCGCGGGCACGCCTGGGGTGTCTGTCACCGCTGAAAGGACCGAAAGCAAAGACGACGAGAAAGATGGTACGGCAACAAGCACCGTCAGCGGCCAGGCATCGCTTTTCGGAACGGGCGATGCCTCACCGGCCATCGGTCTCGATTTTAACAGCGATGAAATCGGTGCGATTCAGGAACTTCTGGCCAGCCTCGTGGAAGGCAGTGGCGTCATCAGAAGCGCATGTTTTATGCACCTCGCCGACGACGCGACTAGCCGCGCTAAGGTTGACCCGATACTCACAGCTACTTGCCAGACGATCGTCAAGAATTTGGTCGCGCCTCTGCCCGCGGAGCAGTTGGCTATGGCGCTGGAGGGGTTGAAGAAATTGCAGGGTACGATCGATGCGGTGCAAGTGGACATCGCCGAACTGAAGGATAAATAGGCACAAAACAAAAGAGTAAGTTGACTAGGTTCTGAACCCAATTTAACCTATTGATTCATAGTGTGGAAGTGTGATTCAAGCTTCTTGGAAAGGAGTTTGATCATGCGCTTTGATTTGTCAGACGAAGAATGGGCGGTGATCGAGCCGCTTTTGCCCAAGGGCGGACGTGGTCCGAAGCGTATGGACGATCGGCGTGTTTTGAACGGAATTTTCTATATTCTGCGCACCGGCGCCCCGTGGCGCGACCTGCCCGAGCGCTACGGCCCGCGCACCACCATCTACAACCGCTATGCGCGCTGGGCACGGCGCGGCATATGGAAGGCGATCTTCGATGGGCTTGCCGAACACTCCGGCGACAGCCTGTTCTTCATCGACTCATCCATCGTCAAGGCTCACCGCGCGGCAGCCGGCGCAAAAGGGGGGAACTGGCGCAGGATATCGGCCGCTCACGCGGCGGCCGCACAAGCAAGGTTCACGCCGTAGTCGATGAACACGGTCGTCCCCGGCGCTTTGTCATCACCGGCGGTCAGGTTCATGACGGTCAAGTCCTGCCGGATCTTCTCGAAGGCGCCGGAGCGCCGCTTGCCGTCGTCGCCGACAAGGCTTACGGCTCACGCGCCATCCGCCAGCTCATTGACGATGACGGGGCTCTGGCGGTCATTCCATCAAAGAGCAACGCCAAAGAGCCCATCTCCCATGACGTCGGTCTTTACAAAATGCGCAACATCATCGAGCGCTTCTTCTGCACCATGAAAGACATGCGAAGGCTCGCAACACGCTTCGAAAAACTCAGCCGCAACTTCCTCGCCATGATCCACATCTTCGCGATAAGACTATGGATCAATTGAGTCCACACCCTAGAGTCCCGCTCAAATTCTTCGGGAGGAATGCAACCCATGCCGTTATCGAATCCCGTCATCATCGTGCCGGGTATTACGGCGACGCACTTGCATGACGAATACTCCATCCCGCCGGAGGTCGTCTGGTCGGTTGTAACGAAAAACTTCGACCGGGCCATCCTGCACCCGAACGATCTGCGCTACGAACTGAACGAGCCCGCGCGGGTTCAGCCGACGGAAATTTTCCGAATTGCCTACAAGGAACTGATCGAAGAGCTGCGGAGCAATTTGCCGGAGGATCCCGACGACGAGCCAGTGCCCGTTTACGCGTTTTCCTACGATTGGCGCCAGCCTCTCGAGATGATTGAAATCCGGTTAGGGGCGTTTGTCGACGAAGTTATCGCCCGGACCATGCTGCTTCGGCACTACCGCGAAAGCGCCTTTGCCGACGATCCGAAGGTCAACCTGATCGGACATTCGATGGGCGGCCTGATTATCGCAGGCTACGCGAGCCAATACGGTACGGGCTCGCGGGTCGGCAAGGCCGTCTCCCTGGCCTCGCCGTTTCGCGGCTCGCTCGAACCGGTGCTCAAAATCACGACGGGCATGGCCGATATGGGCACCGGTGAATCGAAATCGCGCGAGCGGCGCGCCTGACGCCCGCGCTTTATCACCTGTTGCCGAGCTTCGAGGACGCAATTCGAGGCGATGGGAGTGTTCCCACGGAGTTATTCGAGATTGACGCCTGGCAACCCAACGTCGTTGAGACCCTGACAGGCTTCGTGAAGCGTCATGGACTCGACCCCGGCGATCACCAGGAGCAAGCCCTCGATTTATTTAAACACCTCCTCGGCGAAGCGCAGTCGCATCGCCAGCGAATCGAATCCTTTACCCTCGGCGATGCGGGATTGGACGAGACCGACTGGCTTTGCGTTGCCGGCATCGGATCGAAAACGCGGGTCGGCTTGGAGGTCGGTCGCGACGAGCAGGGCCGGGTTCGGTTCGTCGTCGATTCGAAGCTAAGGCGTAACGAAGGGATTGAGACGGGAGACGGCACCGTTCCGCTGTTGGGCGCGTTGAGCGGCTTTATTCCGCCGGAAAGCGTTATCTGCATCAGCCCGGACGATTACGGCTACTGGGAGATTCAGGACAAGGCCTTTTCCAAAGTTGCGGGCTTTCACGGCATCCCGCCCAATATGGACATGCTGCACCGCTTGATTGTCCGGTTTTTCACCGACCGTCCCGACGAGCATGGAAACACCTGGGGCCGGCGGCCGCCTTATCTCGATCCGGGCAAGGAGTGGCTGCCGCCACTCGAACTTGCAGAAAAGACCTGAACGGCCTGCCGGCGCGTCTTTTAACCGTCCCCGCCGCCCGCATCGACCGCGAGATACATGAAATCCTCGTCGGTGATGTACTTGCCGCCGAGGTGCTCGTAGAACGGGTGCGCCGAGGGGTTCCGCTTGTAGACCGACCACAGGATCTCCGGGATCCGCTGGTCGCGGCAGACCTGTTTGGCCCCGGTCATCAGGGCCTTTCCCGCGCCCTGGCCGCGGTAGGCCTCGGTCACGAAGAAATCGACGATCGTCAACGTCCTGGCCGCCATATCGACGTCGTAGCCGTAGTGATAAATCACATAGCCGACGACGGTTGCGCTCGCTTCCGCGACGAGGCAGAAAAACGCAGGCTCCGCGCCAAAGCCGTCGCGCAGGTAGGTTTCCGCCGAGAATTTCGCCTCCGCCGTATCGCCCAGCGCGCGCATATAAGCCACGAACTCGTCGGCCAGCGCGGCAACCGCTTTGGCGTCGGATGCGAGGGCGGGGCGAACGGTGATCGTCATTGGGCCTCGCGTGGCGTCAGGAGGCACGGCGCCGTTCCGCCCCCCACACGCCGCCCGCAACCGCAAGTCCCAGCGCGGGGCAGACCAGCATCGCCCACCAGGCGTTTTCCCAGCTGCCCACGGCGCCGACCACGATGGCCATGAGCGGCGGCCCGATCAGCATGCCGATGGCCGCGCCCTGCATGGCGAAGCCGCTCGCCATGGGCACGAGGTGGGGCTTGGGCGCATGCGCCGCGCTGCCCGCGATGGTCGCTGCCGGAAGCACGCCGCTAATCAGGCTGAACACGACGGCGAGCGGGATCTTCGCGCCGTCGCCGGTAAACGGCCCGATAATGAGCACGGCCGTCACCGCCATGGTCGTGAAGGCGAGCGCAATCAGGCTCCAGCGGGGCGCGCCGCGCGATAGCAGCCAGCCGCCCGAGAGATTACCGCCCATGTTCGAGGCCACCACCAGCGCCGTGAACAATCCCGCGGCCATGGCGCTGCGCCCCTGGGTTTCGACCAGGAAGGTGGGCAGCCAGGCCGCGATGGCGAACCAGGAGACGGTGTAAAGCAGGAACGCGCCGGCGAACAGCCAGAGCACGGGCCGGGCCAGCGGCGCCGTCCCGTGCCCGCGACGATGAGCAGGGCCACGGCGAGGACCGCTGCGGCGGAGACCAGCCACACGCCGCGCCAGCCGATCCCGCCCAGCAGCAGGGGCGTCGCCAGCATGGCCAGCGCCATGCCCGCGGGCATGAACACGCTCCAGATGCCGAGCGCGATGTCGCGGTCGGCGGGGCGGGTCGCATCGACGATAATCTTTGGCGCGGCCACCGCGACGGTGGCGAAGCCGATGCCCTCGATGACCCGGCTCGCCAGCAGCAGGCCCGCCGAGGGTGCGAAGGTGCCGATCACCGCGCCGATTACCATGACGAGCAGGCCGCCCGTCACCATCGCCCGCGCGCCGGTGCGGCTGCCCAGCATGCCGCCGATGACCGCGAAACCCGCGCCGACGGCGAAGAACAGCGACGCGAGCCAGCCGGCGGTAACCCGGTCGAGCCCCAGGTCGGTGCCGATCTCGGCCATCGCCGGGGGCACCTTGCCGACCACGAGGCCGACCATGATCCCGCCCAGGATGGCGAGGGTCACCACGTCCCAGCGGCTTTGGGCCGGATCGGGCGGGGCGGCGGTCATGAAGATTTCTCTTTTAGCCGTTTCGCTCTTACGGAAAGAGCCAAACGGCGTTCAGTCGCCACGTAGGCTCCCGCCGCATAAGCGGCGGCCCGCAGTCGCGGGCTGTTTAGAACCCGGATTATCGACGTGGCGGGCTTCTCGTTCAATCTCCGATTCAATAGCCTAACTCCGGGCGGACCTTGTTGCGCAACGGGCGGCCTTCGAGCAGGCGCTCGATATTGTTGAAAAAGAGATCGAGAACGAGGGGCACGTAGCGCTCCTGCTCGTCGGACGAGACGTGGGGCGTGATGATCAGGTTGGGCACGGTCCACAGCATTGAGGAGCGGGGCAGGGGCTCGGGGTCGAAGACATCGAGCACCGCGCCGCCCAGGGCGCCGGCGCGGAGCAGGGTGGCGAGCGCCTCGTAATCGACCAGCGAGGCGCGGGCCACGTTGATCAGCCCAGCGCCGCGCTTCATCAGCGCCAACCGCCTGGCATCGAGCACGGCCACGGTCTCGGGCGTGGACGGCAGGCTGACGAGCACGAAATCGGCGCGGGGAAGCTGGGCGTCGAGCTTGTCGAGCTTGACCATCTCGTCGACATGGCGGGAATGGCGGCCCGAGCGGCGCACCCCGATCACATGCATGCCTATATGCTTGGCGTGGGCCGCAACCGCGCCGCCGATCTGGCCGACGCCGAGAATCAGCAGGGTCTTGCCCTCGAGCGCGGTGGAGTAGGCCGGGCCGTAATGGGCGGCGCGCTGGGCCTCGATCAGGGTGGGCATGGCGTTGTTCAGCATGAGCAGCGCCATGAGGCCGTATTCGCCCGACTTGCGCGCGTGCACGCCCTTGCTGTTGGTCAGCACCACGCCCTTGGGCAGCCAGTTCATGGGCATCAGATGCTCGACCCCGGCGCCGACGACGTGGATCCATTTGAGGTTGGGCGCGCGGGTTGCGAGATCGACGGTGGGCAGGTCCCAGGTGACCAGAACTTCCGCGCTGGCCATGGAGTCGGCGAAATTATCGCAGTCCCAGTCGAACACGGGGTCGATCAGGAGCGCGAGCTCGGGGTGATCCATGGCCGCGTCGTCGAAACGCTCCCGGGAAAATGCGAAGACGCGTTCGCCCTCGTCGCTGTCGGGCCAGCTTCCGGCACTCGCCCGGTTGCTCTTGAAATGAACCCGTATCTTCTTCGTCATGGCGCGATTATGGCACGGCACGGGTATGCGGGAAATTGCGGCGGGATTTTTTTCACAATACCGTTATATGTCAAAGCATTATTCGGTGAATCTAAAATCACGATAGAGGTAACGCGGTGCGGTATTTGACCTGGCTGAGCGAGACGCTCGACTTGATGCTGGCGACGCCGGGAATGCGCGTCAGGTGGTCGAGCAGGAAGCGCTCGTAGGCGGGCAGGTCGGGCACCACGACCCGGAGCAGATAGTCCGCATCGCCGGTCATCAGGTAGCACTCCATCACCTCCGGACGGTCGAGCAGGGCCGCCTCGAAGCCTTCCAGCGCGCCCTCGACCTGGCGCTCCAGGGTGACGTTGACGAAGATCGAGACCGCCATGCCCACGGCCGCCGGTTCCAGCAGGGTAACGAAGCGGCGGATCACCCCGCTGGCCTCCAGTTCGCGAACCCGGCGCAGGCAGGGCGAGGGCGAGAGGCCGACGCGGCGCGCGAGTTCCGCGTTGGAAATCCGGGCGTCTTCCTGGAGCACCGTCAGGATGGCGCGGTCTATGGCGTCGAGAGGAGGGGTTTGAGGCATGATCCACCGGATTTGTGCGACGGGTAAAAATTATATTGCGCAATCGTCTCATTAGGCATCGCAATACGCAAGATAATCATCTCATGGCGATGGTATCATTGCGCCCAAGTAGGAATTTCGGCCCCATCGTGACTGTCCGGAGCCTTCCGCCGGGTCTTTTTTATAGTGGGTAAAAATTCATGGTCGCAGGCCTCGATTCCCGTCCGCTTCCCGGTCCCGACAACGACGCCTACGCGCCGGACCTGCTCGCCGATCTCGCCGACCTCGAGCGCCGCCTGCTGTGGCTTTCGTCCTGGATGATCCATCACGCCAACCACCTGCGGCCCAGCCGCGACGGGCTCAAGGTGGGCGGCCACCAGTCCTCCTGCGCCTCGCTGGTGAGCCTGATGACGGCGCTCTACTTCCACGTTCTCGGCCCGCGCGACCAGGTCGCCGTGAAGCCCCATGCCGGCCCGGTCTATCACGCGATCCAGTATCTTTTCGGCCGTCAAAGCCGGGCCCAGCTCGAAGCGTTCCGCAGCTTCGGGGGCATCCAGGCCTATCCCTCACGGACCAAGGATAGCGTCGCGGTCGATTTCTCGACCGGCTCGGTGGGGCTGGGCGCTGCGCTGACCCTGTTCGCCTCGCTCGCCCAGGACTACCTGAAGAGCCACGACCTCGGCCCCGCGACCGGGGAGACGCCGGGCCGCATGATCGCCCTGATCGGCGATGCGGAACTCGACGAGGGCAACATGTTCGAGGCCGTGCTCGA
Organism: Alphaproteobacteria bacterium; assembly: GCA_965249645.1. GTDB lineage: Bacteria > Pseudomonadota > Alphaproteobacteria > UBA828 > JAPUJA01 > CAVOEB01. Next base: position 1,191,314 of record CBDFML010000012.1, on the reverse strand, counting down.
AGGCGTCAAACACGACGTTCGCAACCTGTGGTGGATCGTCGACTACAACCGCCAGAGCCTCGACGGGGTGGTCGCCGACGAGCGGCTGTTCCGCCGTTTCGATGACCTGTTCGAAACCATGGGCTGGGAGGTGCTAACGCTAAAATTCGGCAAGCGCTTGGCCGCTGCCGACGCGCGCGCCGGCGGAGACGTCCTGCTGAACTGGATCGAGACCTGTCCGAATACGCTCTATTCGGCGCTCACCTTCAAGGGCGGCGCGGCCTGGCGCGAGCATATGAGGCGCGACCTCGCGGGCGTTTCGGGCATCGCGGCGCTGCTCGACGAGCACGACGACGCCGCGCTTGCCGGGCTGATGACCAACCTCGGCGGCCACGACATGGAAACCATCCTCGATGCCTTCGACAGTGTGCGCAGCGATGCGCCCCATTGTTTCATCGCTTACACAATCAAGGGCTACGGTCTGCCGTTCGCGGGGCACAAGGACAACCATTCGGGCCTGATGAACCCGGCCCAGATGGCGGCCTTCCAGGCGGCGCACGGCATCGCCGAGGGCGCGGAGTGGGAGCCCTTCGCAGGCTTGGGCGAGCGGGAGGAGCGCATCCGCCGCTTCGTCGCGGCGGCGCCCCTGGCGGCGGGACCGGCTGTGCGTTCCGCCGTGCCGGCGGTGGCGGTACCCGAGCCCTTTCCCACTCCCGCGGCGGCGCGGGCTGCGACCCAGGATGGGTTCGGACGCATCCTGAGTGACCTCGCGCGGGGCGAGAGCGAGCTTGCTCTTCGCATCGTCACCGCCTCGCCGGACGTGACCGTGTCGACCAACCTGGGGCCCTGGGTCAACCGGGTCGGGCTTTACGGGCGCAACGAGCAGACGGACGTCTTTCGCGACGAGGAGGTTGCCTCGCCCCAGACCTGGCGCGCCTCCCCGTCGGGCCGCCATGTCGAGCTCGGAATCGCCGAAAACAACCTGTTTCTCCTGCTCGCGGCGTTCGGCCTCGCCCCGGCGCTGTTCGGGACCCGCCTGTTGCCGATCGGCACGCTCTACGACCCGTTCATCGAACGCGGCCTCGATGCGCTGAACTACGCCTGCTACAGCGACGCCCGGTTCATGGTGGTCGCGACGCCCGCGGGCATCACGCTGGCGCCCGAAGGTGGCGCCCACCAGTCGATCGCAACGCCGCTGATCGGCCTGGCCCAGGTGGGGCTTTCCGCCTATGAACCGGGCTTTATCGACGAGCTTGCCGTCATGATGCGCTGGGCCTTTGGTCATATGCAGGCCGATGACGGCGGCTCGGTTTACTTACGCCTCTCGACGCGCAAGATCGAACAGTCGGAAAGGGACATGACACCCGCGCTGGCGGCCCAAGTGATCGAGGGCGGCTACTGGCTGGTGCCGCCGGCCCCGGGAGCGGAGCTGGCCGTCGCGTTCGCCGGTGCCCTCGCGCCCGAGGCGATCGAGGCCCACCGCCAAATCGCCGAGGACGTGCCAGGCAGCGGCCTGCTCGCGGTGACCTCGGCGGATCGGCTGCACGCCGGCTGGACCAAAGCCCAGCAGCGGCGCGAGGCCGGAGATGCGGGCGCGGCGTCCCACGCGGAGGCCTTGCTCGACCCGCTGGCCCCCGACGCGGGCCTGATTACGGTGCTCGACGGCCATCCCGCCACCTTGTCCTGGCTGGGCTCCGCGCGCGGCCACCGGATTCGCGCGCTCGGCGTCGAGCGCTTCGGGCAATCGGGCGATATCCCGGATCTTTATCGTCATTACGGCCTCGACAGCGACGCAATCCTCGACGCGGCGGCGCAATTGCTGCTGTCTCGGTCCTCCGGCACCTGAGCCCGGACGGTCAACCGGCCGGGGCGCTTTTTTCGCACAAACGGGATTTTGTGCTATATGGATTCGCGTTCGCGAGGGGAATTGCTCGTGGGTGCATGTCACGTCGAGTGCGGCGGGCGGGCGTGGCGGAATTGGTAGACGCGTCAGATTTAGGATCTGGTGACGTAAGTCGTGGGGGTTCGAGTCCCTCCGCCCGCACCAGCGTTTCCGTCGCAAATCTTTGACCATTCATCCCAGTCATCAATCAAGAGTCGGCGAAATCTGATATGGAAGTGACCGAGACTCAGAACGAGGGTCTGAAGCGCGCCTACTCGGTCGTGGTACCGGCTGCTGCGATCCAGGGCGAGATCGAGGAGCGCATCGAGGAGCTCGGCCGCACCGTCGAGATCAAGGGCTTTCGCAAGGGCAAGGTACCGGCCTCGCTGATTCGCAAGAAATATGCGTCGTCCTTGCTGGGCGAAGTGCTCGAGCACCAGGTCAACCACAGTTCGCGCGACGTCATGGCCGAACGCGAGCTGCGCCCCGCGATGCAACCCAAGATCGAGATCACCAAGTTCGCCGAGGGCGAGGATCTCGAATACACCATGGAACTCGAGGTGCTGCCCGCGATCGACCCGGGCGACCTGTCCAAGCTCACCCTGACCAGGCTTGCGGTCACGGTCGGCGACGCCGAGCTGGACAAGGCCCTCGAGCGCATGGTCGAACAGGAAAAACGCTTCGAACCGGTGAGCGACTCCCGCGCGGCGGTGAGCGGCGACACGGTCGTGATCGACTTCGTGGGGCAAATCGACGGCGAGCCGATCGAAAACGGCACCGCCGAGAACTTCGAGCTTGAATTGGGCTCGGGTGCGCTGATCCCGGGCTTCGAGGAGCAGCTGACCGGTGCCAGCGCGGGCGATTCCGTGACGGTGACGGCAGCGTTTCCCGACGAGTACCCGGCCGAGGCCATGGCCGGCAAGACGGCGGTCTTCGCGGTCGAGGTCAAGGAGTTGCGCGAGCCGGTCAAGGCCGAGCTCGACGCCGCGTTTGCCGAGCGGCGCGGCATGGAGTCGGTGGACAAGTTAAAAGAGGCGGTGCGCACGCAGTTGCAGAACGAGTACGACTCGCTCTCGCGCGAGCGGCTCAAGCGGGAGCTGTTCGACAGCCTCGCCGCCGAACATGATTTCGCGCTGCCCGAAAGCATGGTGGAGCAGGAGTTCGAGCAAGTCTGGTCGCAACTGACCGAGGAAATGAAGCGGACGGAAAAGAGCTTCGAAGAACTAGATCAGAGCGAGGAAGAGGTGCGCGCGGAATACCAGGGCATCACCGAGCGGCGAATCCGGTTGGGCCTGCTGCTTGCAGAGATCGGCCGGACGAACGATATAGAGGTGAACCAGAACGAGCTGCTGCAGGCCGCGATCCGGCGCGCCATGACCCAGTTTCCCGGCGACGAGCAGAAGGTGCTCGAGTTCTACAAGTCGAACCCCGAGGCGCTCGACGAGTTCCACGGGCCGATCTACGAGGAGAAGGCCGTCGATGTCATCCTCGGCAAGGCGAAGGTGACGGACAAGCCGTCGAGCGTCGAGGAACTGCTTGCGCCGCCCGAGGCAGCGAAGGAGCCGGCCAAACCGAAGCCCGCAAAGCCCGCCAAGAAGGCGGCAGCGGCAAAGAAGACGGCGGCGAAGAAGGCCCCCGCGGCAAAGAAGGCGCCGGCAAGGAAGAAAGCGGCCGCGGCCAAGACGCTCAAGGCGTGAGTGGCCCGTGGCGCGGCCGGGGCCGATGCGGTCTGGGCCGGTTGAGAGGATAAGACCCTGTGGCTTTGAAGAGTGACGCCGAGATGAGCGATTTGATCGAGACCTATGCCAACACCCTGGTGCCCATGGTGGTCGAGCAGACCAACCGGGGTGAGAGGGCCTACGACATCTATTCGCGCCTGCTCAAGGAACGGATCATTTTCCTGACCGGGCCCGTGCATGACGAAGTGGCCAGCCTGGTGACGGCACAACTCCTGTTCCTGGAATCGGAGAATCCGACCAACGACATCTCGTTCTATATCAATTCGCCGGGCGGCGTGGTGACGGCCGGGCTCGCGATCTACGACACCATGCAGTATATCCGCCCGGAAATCGCCACGCTGTGTATCGGCCAGGCGTCGTCGATGGGCTCGCTGCTGTTGTGCGGTGGAACCAAGGGCAAGCGCTACGCCCTGCCCAACGCGCGGATCATGATCCACCAGCCGAGCGGCGGGGCGCAGGGCCAGGCGACGGATATCGAGATCCAGGCGCGTGAAATTCTCTCGATTCGCGAGCGGCTGAACAATATCTACGTCAAGCACACCGGCCAGCCGCTCTCGGTGATCGAGACCAATGTCGAGCGCGACACGTTCATGACTGCCGAGGCGGCCAAGGAATTCGGGCTGATCGACGAGGTTGTCGACAAGCGACCGGACGCCGTGGAAACGGCCAAACCCAAGGCCGAAGAGACGAAGGGTGAAGACTAGGGCACGCGTTAAACTTCTGTTGATTTGATTGGGCTAGGCTGCCCGATCAAGGCCGAGGGAGCGTGCCACAGTTTTGCCGGGATCGGGTGAAACACTCGGGACTTGAACGGTAAGGTTTTTTAGGTTGTCATGATAAGTAGCTGATTCCAAAGGTCTGCTGGCCGGGAGAATCACCTCAGGGCGAGACGACGGAGTGGTGATGAACAAGTCGACCAACGGCGGAGACTCGAAAAACACCCTGTATTGCTCTTTCTGCGGCAAGAGCCAGCACGAGGTGCGCAAGCTGATTGCGGGCCCGACGGTGTTTATTTGCGACGAATGCGTCGAACTGTGCATGGACATCATCCGCGAGGAGCACAAGAGCGCGCGGGTGAAGAGCAGCGACGGCGTGCCGACGCCCGAAGAAATCTGCAATGTCCTCAGGGATTATGTCATTGGCCAGGACCACGCCAAACGCGTGCTTTCGGTCGCCGTGCACAACCATTACAAGCGGCTTGCTCACGACTCCAAGGACAACGACGTCGAACTCGCCAAGTCGAACATCATGTTGATCGGTCCGACGGGCTGCGGCAAGACGCTGCTCGCTCAGACCCTCGCGCGCATTCTTGATGTGCCTTTCACCATGGCCGATGCGACGACCCTGACCGAAGCCGGTTATGTCGGCGAGGACGTCGAGAACATTATCCTCAAGCTGCTCCAGTCCGCCGACTACAACGTCGAGCGCGCCCAGCGCGGCATCGTCTATCTCGACGAGGTCGACAAGATCGCGCGCAAGTCGGACAACCCCTCGATTACCCGCGACGTTTCGGGCGAGGGCGTGCAGCAGGCGCTGCTCAAGATCATGGAGGGCACCGTTGCCTCGGTGCCGCCCCAGGGCGGGCGCAAGCACCCGCAGCAGGAATTCCTTCAGGTCGACACGACCAACATCCTGTTCGTTTGCGGCGGTGCGTTCTCCGGCCTCGAAAAGCTGATCAGCGCGCGCGGCCGGGGCACCTCGATGGGCTTTGGCGCCGACGTTCATGCGCGCGACGAGCGCGACACGGGCGAAATCCTGCGCGAGGTCGAGCCCGAGGACTTGCTCAAGTTCGGCCTGATCCCCGAGTTCGTCGGGCGCCTGCCGGTGGTCGCAACGCTTACCGATTTGAGCGAAGAGGCGCTTGTCGAGATCCTGACCAAGCCAAAGAACGCGCTCGTCAAGCAGTACGAGAAGCTCTTCGACATGGAGGACGTCAAGCTTTCCTTCACCGACGACGCACTCGTGAACATTGCTAACCGGGCCATTGCACGTAAGACCGGTGCGCGCGGGCTGCGCTCGATTCTGGAAAACATTCTCCTCGACCCGATGTTCAATCTGCCGAGCTACGACAGTGTGGAGGAGGTCGTGATCAACGGTGAAGTGGTGGACGAGCGCATCAAGCCGTTGCTGATCTACGCGGATCGGCAGGACGAGGCGAGCTCCAGCGCTTCCTAGGGTGGACTTGATCCGCTAGAGCGGGTCACCACTTATGTGACACGTGCGCGCCGCCCGAGGACGGCTGTTTCAGGGTGGTGCGCCGTGACGATCCTGGCCCCGCCTGCCAACGAGGAAGCATGACAGATAATCCCCGCGTTCCGCTTTATCCGGTTCTTCCCCTTCGGGACATCGTGGTGTTCCCGCACATGATCGTGCCGCTCTTCGTCGGCCGCGAGAAGTCGGTGCGCGCACTCGAAGACGTGATGAAGGAGGACAAGCAGATCCTGCTTGTCGCACAGCGCAACGCGGGGCAGGACGATCCAGCGCCGGACGACATCCACGAGGTCGGCACCATCGGCACGGTGCTCCAGCTTCTGAAATTGCCCGACGGCACGGTCAAGGTTCTGGTCGAGGGTGGGCCGCGCGCGAAAATTTTGCGCTACGAGGAGAAAGAAGAGTTCTTCCAGGCCTCTGCCGAGGCCATCGATGAGGAGCGCGGCGACGAGCAGGAGCTCGAGGCGCTGGCGCGCTCGACGGTGGCGCAGTTCGAACAGTACGTGAAACTCAACAAGAAGGTGCCGCCCGAGGTCCTGGTATCGATCAACCAGATCGAGGATGCCTCCAAGCTCGCGGACACCATCGCCTCGCACCTCGCGGTCAAGATCTCGGAGAAGCAGGAGCTGCTCGAGATCCGCTCGATCGCGAAGCGTCTGGAGCGCGTCTACGCGCTCATGGAGAACGAAATCGGCGTGCTCCAGGTGGAAAAGCGCATCCGCTCGCGGGTCAAACGCCAGATGGAGAAGACCCAGCGCGAGTATTACCTGAACGAGCAGATGAAGGCGATCCAGAAGGAACTGGGCGACACCGAGGACGGGCGCGACGAGGTCGCCGAAATCGAGGAGAAGATCGAGAAGACGAAGCTGACCAAGGAGGCCAAGGAAAAGGCGCTGGCCGAGGTCAAGAAGCTTCGCTCGATGAGCCCGATGTCGGCGGAAGCCACGGTGGTGCGCAACTACCTCGACTGGTTGCTCGGCATCCCGTGGAAGAAACCCGGCAAGCTCAAGAAGGACATCACGCGCGCCAAGCAGGTGCTCGACGAGGACCATTACGGCCTCGAGAAGGTCAAGGAACGGATCCTCGAATACCTTGCGGTGCAGCAGCGCCGCGGCAAGGTGCGCGGACCGATCCTCTGTCTCGTCGGCCCGCCCGGCGTGGGCAAGACCTCGCTCGGCAAGTCGATCGCGCGGGCGACAGGGCGGACTTTCGTGCGTATGTCGCTGGGCGGCGTGCGCGACGAATCCGAGATCCGGGGCCACCGGCGGACGTATATCGGCTCGATGCCGGGCAAGATCATCCAGTCGATGAAGAAGGGCAAGACATCGAATCCGCTCTTCTTACTCGACGAAGTGGACAAAATGGGCGCCGACTGGCGGGGCGATCCGGCCTCGGCGTTGCTCGAGGTGCTCGATCCCGAGCAAAACTCCACCTTTAACGACCACTATCTGGAAGTCGATTACGACCTGTCCAACGTGATGTTCGTGACCACGGCGAACACCATGCGCATCCCGCCCCCGCTGCTCGATCGTATGGAGACAATCCGGCTCGCCGGCTACACCGAGGACGAGAAGGTCCAGATCGCGCGACGCCACCTGATTTTAAAGCAGGTCGAGGAAAGCGGGCTGAAGAAGGGCGAGTGGTCGATCTCGGAAGAGGCGTTGCGCGACCTGATCCGCCACTACACGCGCGAGGCGGGCGTGCGCAACCTCGAACGCGAGCTCGCGAACCTGAATCGCAAGGCGGTCAAGGACATCCTTTCGAAGGAGAAGGTCACGTCGGTCAAGGTGACCCGCCGCAATCTCGGCAAGTATGCCGGCATACGCCGCTACCGTTACGGTGAGGCGGAGGCTGACGATCTGGTCGGGGTGACCACGGGCCTGGCCTGGACCGAAGTCGGCGGTGAATTGCTCTTGATCGAGGCGGTGATGCTGCCGGGCAAGGGCCGCATGCGCATGACCGGAAAACTCGGCGATGTGATGCAGGAATCCGTCGAGGCCGCGCGCTCCTACGTCCATTCACGGGCGGTGGATTTCGGCATCAAGCCAACGGTATTTCAGAACAAGGACATCCACGTCCACGTGCCCGAGGGCGCGACCCCGAAGGATGGGCCGTCGGCCGGTGTGGCGATGTGCACCTCGATCGTTTCCGTCCTGACGGGCATCGCGGTCAAAAAGACTGTGGCGATGACGGGCGAGATCAGCCTGCGCGGCCGGGTGATGCCGATCGGCGGGCTCAAGGAGAAGCTGCTTGCCGCGCTTCGCGGCGGAGTGACGACCGTGCTGATCCCCTCGGAGAACGAAAAGGATCTCGCCGAGATCCCCGACAACGTCAAGCGGGGGCTCGAACTCATCGTCGTTACGACGGTCGACGATGTCCTTGAACACGCGCTCGCGCAGCCGCTCGTGCCTATCGAGTGGGAGGAAGATGACGAGCCGGTTGAGCCCGTTCCGGGCGGTTCGATAGACGACGACGACGTCACAGGAATCGTCAAGCACTAGCCGATTCGCGCTGTTTTCCGATTTTACCGCTGTTTTGCGACGCGTGCGAAAAGCGGTAAACCGCATGATTCCTAAGAAAAATCAGGGATTCGAGAGGGGGGTACGTTGACGTGCCCTTTTGCCGCGATCTAGATTCAGGGTGTACGGAATACAACGCTTCTCCAAGCGAACCCTCGTAATTTTCCATTTTGAAGGGAACAAGTCGGTGAACAAACAGGATCTCGTAAAGGCAGTGGCGAACGACGCCGGGCTTTCCCGCGCAAATGCCGAGAAAGCAGTGGACTCGGTTTTCGGCTCGATTACCAGCAGCCTGGCCGGTGGCGGCGAAGCCCGCCTCGTCGGATTTGGCACATTCAGCGTCGTCAATCGCAAGGCGACCGAGGGCCGCAATCCACGGACCGGAGAGAAAATCAAGATCGCGGCGTCGAAGCAGCCGAAGTTCAAGGCCGGCAAGTCGCTCAAGGATTCGGTCAACCATTAGTCCAACGACGTCTTTACCCAAGGACGGATTGCCGGCTACTTTCGGGTAGCCGGCAATGTCGTTTCTGGGCCATCCGATCGGCGCCGGCTCTGTGATGAGGGGCGATTAGCTCAGCGGTAGAGCGTCTCGTTTACACCGAGAATGTCGGCGGTTCGATCCCGTCATCGCCCACCATCAATCCCGCGGTTTTCGTGGCCTCGCGGGGTATCCTACGGGCTGCTTGACCTGACGGGACCGGTGCAGTACACCGAGCCTGCCAACGGCGGATTCTGCCGGTTCCTGGTCATCGGGGGTGTAGCTCAGCTGGTTAGAGCGCCGGCCTGTCACGCCGGAGGCCGCGGGTTCGAGTCCCGTCACTCCCGCCAGCGCGCCACCCGGAGCAAGGTGGTGGATTTCGTCTGGTTTTAGCCGACCGCGATGCTAAGTTGCGGGGGCGAGACGCGGAGTCGGTCGGAAGGCAGGGCACCAACGGGTGGGGGACCCCGGTGCATCGGCCCCGGCGGCCCGTCCGTAGCTGAAAAGCGAGCGATATAGACGATGGACGCCCTTCTGATCGAATATCTTCCCATTGTCATTTTTCTCGGCATCGCGCTGGTTTTGGCCAGCCTGATCCTGGCGGCGTCCTATGTGGTTGCGCCCCAGCGTCCCGACGCCGTAAAGCTCTCCGCCTACGAGTGCGGCTTCGAGGCGTTCGGCGATGCGCGAAGCAAATTCGACGTGCGCTTCTACCTGGTCGCCATCTTGTTCATCATCTTCGATCTCGAGGTCGGCTACCTGTTCCCCTGGGCGGTTTCGTTCGGCGAGATCGGCATGTTCGGTTTCTGGTCGATGATGGTCTTCCTCGCCCTGCTTACCGTCGGTTTCATCTACGAATGGAAGAAAGGCGCGCTGGAATGGGAGTAGACAGTCCGGTCGGTCCGGGGCCTGCGCAGGATCAACTGCTGCACGCGGTGACCAATGAGCTGGGCGACCGCGGCGTCGTCGTTGCGCGGCTCGACAAGCTGGTCAACTGGGCGCGTTCGGGCTCGCTCTGGCCGATGACATTCGGCCTGGCCTGCTGCGCGGTCGAGATGATGCACACCGCGGCAAGCCGCTATGATCTCGACCGCTTCGGCGTGGTCTTCCGGCCCAGTCCGCGCCAGTCCGACGTGATGATCGTGGCCGGCACGCTGTGCAACAAAATGGCGCCTGCGCTGCGCAAGGTCTACGACCAGATGGCCGAGCCGCGCTGGGTAATTTCGATGGGCAGCTGCGCGAATGGCGGCGGCTATTACCACTATTCCTACTCCGTGGTGCGGGGGTGCGACCGGATCGTACCGGTCGACGTTTACGTGCCCGGTTGCCCGCCCACCGCCGAAGCCTTGCTCTACGGGGTATTGCAACTGCAAAAGAAGATTCGCCGCACGGGCACGATCGCCCGCTAGCCGCACCGCACGCGTCAGACAGGTACATGGACGAAGCGCTTACAGAACGCGGCAGTTACATCGAGACCGCGCTCGCGGGCAAGGTGACCGGCAGTGAGGTCGCGCACGGCGAGCTTATGATCCGGGCCGAGGCCGGCGAGATCATCCGGGTGCTGACGTTTCTGCGCGACGACACCAACTGCCAGTTCCAGCTGCTGGTCGATATCACGGGCGTCGACTTTCCCGAACGCGCCGAGCGTTTCGATGTCGTTTACAACCTGCTGAGCGTCAAACAGAACCAGCGGGTCCGGGTCAAGGCGGCGGTGGCGGAGAACGCCACGATTCCGTCGGCTGTGCCGGTGTTCAGCACCGCCGGCTGGTTGGAGCGTGAAACCTGGGATCTGTTCGGCATCTATTTCGCCGACCACCCGGACCTGCGGCGCATCCTGACCGACTACGGCTTCGAGGGGCACCCGCTGCGCAAGGACTTTCCGCTTACGGGTTTTGTCGAGCCGCGCTACGACGACGAGCAGAAGCGGGTGGTCTATGAACCCGTGAAGCTGACCCAGGAATTTCGCCGCTTCGACTTCCAGAGCCCGTGGGAAGGTACCCAGTATGTCCTGCCCGGCGATGAAAAGGCCGAGGAGGAGGGCTCGTGAGCGAAGTCGAGATCAAGAATCTCACGATCAATTTCGGGCCCCAGCACCCCGCGGCGCACGGCGTGTTGCGCCTCGTGCTCGAAATGGACGGCGAGGTGGTCGAACGGGCCGACCCGCATATCGGGTTGCTTCACCGGGGCACGGAAAAGCTGATCGAGTACAAGACCTATCTTCAGGCGGTGCCTTATTTCGACCGCCTCGACTATGTCGCGCCGATGAACCAGGAGCACGCCTTTGCGCTGGCGGTCGAAAAGCTGCTCGGCTGCGACGTGCCGTTGCGCGGACAGTATATCCGCGTCCTGTTCTCGGAAATCTCGCGCATTCTCAGCCACTTGCTCAACATCACTACCATGGCGCTCGACGTCGGCGCGATGACGCCGCTGCTGTGGGGTTTCGAGGAACGCGAAAAGCTGATGGGCTTTTACGAGCGGGTCTCGGGCGCCCGGCTGCACGCCGCCTATTTCCGGCCGGGTGGTGTGGCGCGCGACATGCCCGCGGAACTGGCCGACGACATCGCGACCTTCTGCGACGAGTTTCCCAGGTTTGTCGACGATCTGGAAGCGCTGCTGAACCAGAACCGTATTTTCAAGCAGCGTCTCGTCGATATCGGCGTGATCAGCGCCGAGAACGCCCTAGACTGGGGCTTTACGGGCCCGATGATCCGCGGCGTTGGGCTTGCCTGGGATCTGCGCAAGGCGCAGCCCTACGACGTCTACGACCGCATGGAGTTCAAGGTGCCGGTGGGCAAGAACGGCGATTGCTACGACCGCTACCTGATCCGGGTCGAAGAGATGCGCCAATCCCTCGCCATCATCCGCCAGTGCCTCGAGCAGATGCCCGACGGACCGGTCAAGACCCAGGACTTCAAGATTTCGCCGCCGCCACGCGCCGAGATGAAGCAGTCGATGGAAGCCCTGATCCATCACTTCAAGCTCTACACCGAGGGCTATCACGTGCCCGAGGGCGAGACCTACACGGCGGTCGAGGCACCCAAGGGCGAATTCGGCGTCTACCTGGTGGCGGATGGCTCGTCCAATCCCTACCGCTGCAAGATCCGCGCCCCGGGCTTCGCCCATCTGCAGGCGACGAATTTCATGTCCAAGGGCCATATGCTGGCCGACGCGGTTGCCATAATCGGCGCCATGGACGTCGTGTTCGGGGAGATCGACCGATGAGCCTGCCCGAGCAGCCCGCGAACTTTGCCTTCACGCTGGAATATCGGGCGCAAGCGGACGCCCATATCGCAAAGTTCCCCGAGGGCCGCCAGGCCAGCGCGGTGCTGCCCTTGCTCGACCTCGCCCAACGTCAGCACGGCTGGCTGCCCCGCGCGGCGATGGATCATGTCGCCGAGCTGCTCGCCATGTCGAGTATCCGGGTCTACGAGGTGGCGAGCTTCTACACCATGCTCAACACCGAGCCGGTGGGCGAGCACCATGTCCAGGTCTGCCGGACGACGCCCTGCTGGCTGCGCGGCTCGGACGATATCAGCAGGGCATGCGAGAAACGGCTCGACATAAAATGCGGCGAGCGTTCGGCGGATGGAAAGTTCAGCCTGATGGAGGTCGAGTGCCTGGGCGCCTGCGTCAATGCGCCGATGATGCAGATCAATGACGATTTTTACGAGGACCTGACCCCGAAAATCACGGTCGAAGTGCTCGACGCGCTGGACAAGGGCGAAACCCCGCAGAGCGGCCCCCAGATCGAGCGCCAGACCTCCGCCCCCGAGGGTGGCCCCACCACGCTCAAGGAAACGAATTAGCACGATGCTGAGCGACAAGGACCGGATCTTCACCAACCTTTACGGCATTCACGACTGGGCCCTGGCCGGTGCGCGGGCGCGCGGCGACTGGGACGGCGCAGCGGAGGTGATCGGCAAGGGCCGCGAGTGGATCGTCGAGCAGGTCAAATCCTCGGAGCTGCGCGGGCGGGGTGGGGCCGGTTTTCCAGCCGGCCTGAAATGGTCGTTCATGCCCAAGGAGATCGGCGATCGGCCACATTATCTCGTGGTCAACGCCGACGAAAGCGAGCCCGGCACCTGCAAGGACCGGGACATCATGCGCCACGACCCCCACAAGCTGATCGAGGGCTGTCTCTACGCCGGCGTTGGCATGGGAGCGCATGCCGGCTACATCTATGTGCGGGGCGAATTTTTCCGCGAGGCGGAGCGGCTCGACGCGGCAATCGCAGAGGCCTACGACGCCGGTCTGCTGGGCAAGAATGCCGCCGGGGCGGGCTGGAATTTCGACCTCTACGTTCATCGCGGTGCCGGCGCCTATATCTGCGGCGAGGAGACCGGGCTGCTCGAATCGCTCGAGGGCAAGAAGGGCCAGCCGCGCCTCAAGCCACCGTTTCCGGCGGCGGCGGGTTTGTACGGCTGCCCGACGACGGTGACCAACGTCGAGACCATCGCGGTGGTGCCGGCGATTCTCAAGCGCGGCGCCGCGTGGTTCGCAGGGCTCGGCAAGCCGAAGAACACTGGCACCAAGCTGTTCTGCATCTCGGGCCATGTGAACAAGCCGTGCAACGTGGAAGAGGAAATGGGCATTCCGCTGCGCGAGCTGATCGAGACCCACGCGGGCGGTGTGCGCGGCGGCTGGGACAACCTGCTGGCGATCATTCCGGGCGGCTCGTCGGTGCCCTGCCTGCCCAAATCGATCTGCGACACCATCACGATGGATTTCGACTCGCTGATCGGGGTCAAGTCGGGTCTCGGCACGGCAGCGGTCATCGTGATGGATAAATCGACCGACATCGTGGCGGCGATCGCGCGGCTGTCGCATTTCTACATGCATGAGAGTTGCGGCCAGTGCACGCCGTGCCGTGAGGGCACGGGCTGGGTCTACCGCACCATGGTCCGCATGATCGAGGGCGAGGCGAGCGTTGAAGAGATCGACACGCTCGACGCGGTGGTGGGTCAGATCGAGGGTCACACCATTTGCGCATTGGGCGATGCGGCCGCCTGGCCGGTGCAGGGCCTGATCCGTCATTTCCGTCCCGAACTCGAGGCGCGCATCAAGGCGCACCGCGGCTCGGCGGCGGCGTGAGCGCGCGGGGAACACCATGCCGACGCTGACCATCAACGGCATCGAGATCGAGGTCGAGCCCGGCACGACAGTGCTCCAGGCGTGCCAGAAACTGGGCGTCGAGATTCCTCATTTTTGCTATCACGAACGGCTCTCGATCGCGGGCAACTGCCGCATGTGCCTGGTCGAGATGGAGAAGTCGCCCAAGCCGATAGCAAGCTGCGCGATGCCGTGCGGCGACGGCATGGTCATCCACACAAACTCGCCGGCAGCCAAGACGGCGCGCGAGGGGGTGATGGAGTTCCTGCTCATCAATCACCCGCTGGACTGTCCGATTTGCGATCAGGGCGGCGAATGCGACCTGCAGGACCAGGCGATGGCCTACGGCCGCGACCACACACGCTTCCCCGAGGCGAAGCGGGCGGTCGAGGACAAGGAACTGGGGCCGCTGGTCAAGACGATCATGACCCGCTGCATCCACTGCACCCGCTGCGTCCGCTTCGCCACCGAAATCGCCGGTGTCGAGGATTTGGGAGTCACGGGGCGCGGCGAGCACATGGAAATCGGCACCTATGTCGAGAAGGCGCTGAGCTCGGAGTTGTCGGGCAACATCATCGATATCTGCCCGGTCGGCGCGCTGACCTCGAAGCCCTATGCGTTCAACGCCCGCTCGTGGGAGCTGGTCAAGACCGAGAGCGTCGACGTAATGGACGCGGTGGGCTCGAACATCCGGGTCGATTCCCGCGGCCGCGAGGTGATGCGTGTCCTGCCGCGTCTGAACGAGGACGTCAACGAGGAATGGATCGCGGATAAGACGCGCTTTGCCTGCGACGGGCTGCGCCGCCAGCGGCTCGATACCCCGATGGTGCGACGGGCGGGGCGGCTGGAGCCAGTGACCTGGAGCGAGGCATTCGAGACCGTCGCGGCGAAGGCGAAAAGCCTGTCGGGTCCGCAGATCGCGGCGCTCGCAGGCGATCTTGCCGATGCCGAAACAATGTTCGCGCTCAAAGATCTGATCGGCCGGCTGGGCTCGGGCCATCTCGATTGCCGCCAGGACGGCGCAGCGATCGACCCGGGCTGCCGGGCGGGATACTTGTTCAACACGACCATCGCGGGCATTGGGGACGCGGACGTCTGCCTGCTGGTGGGCAGCAATCCGCGCGTTGAAGCGCCCTTGATCAATGCCCGGCTGCGCAAGCGCTGGGTTGCCACCGCCGGCGATTTCCCGATCGCCGTGGTCGGGCCGCAGGCGGACCTTACCTACCCCGCCGACACTCTGGGCGCGGGGCCGCAGACACTGGCCGAAATTGCCGCTGGCACGCACCCCTTCGCCGACAGTCTCAAGGGAGCCGGGCGGGGCATGATCGTGGTCGGGCAGGGCGCGCTCGCCCGACCCGACGGGGCGGCAGTGCTGGCCGCCACCCGTGCCATCGCGGAAGCCGCCGGGTTTGTCACGCCGGAGTGGAACGGATTTAACATGCTGCACACCGCGGCCGCGCGCGTGGCGGGGCTCGACCTCGGCGTCGTACCCGAAGCAGGCGGGCGCGACATGAGGGGAATTCTCGAGGCCGCGCAAGGGGGCGAGATCGGGCTGGTCTACCTGCTGGGCGCCGATGAGATCGACATGACACGTCTGGGCGACGCCTTCGTGGTCTATCAGGGTCACCACGGCGATGCCGGCGCGCACCGCGCCGACGTCATCCTGCCGGGCGCGGCCTACACCGAGAAAGACGGCACCTGGGTCAACACCGAAGGGCGGGTCCAGAGGGGCTCGCGCGCGGTGTTTCCGCCCGGCGACGCGCGCGAGGACTGGGCGATCCTGCGCGCGCTGTCCGACGCGCTCGGCCAGACGCTGCCCTATGACGATCTCGCGGGTCTGCGCGCGCGCATGATCGAGGCGGTGCCGCACCTGGGCGAGATCGACGCGATCGCGTCGGCGGCATGGGGCGAATTCGGCACGGTCGGCCAGATGGGTGCGGAAGCGTTTGCAAGCCCGGTCACGAACTACTACATGACCGACCCCGTCAGCCGGGCGTCGGAAACCATGGCGCAATGTACGGCGAGCGCGGCGGCGGCGCAGCCGGAGGCGACGGGCACCGATGGATAGCCTGGGCTTCTGGCACGGCTACGCGCTGCCGACGCTCGAAATCGTCGGCTGGATCGGCCTCATCATGGTGCCGATCCTGGGGCTCGTCGCGTATCTGACCTACGCCGAGCGCAAGGTCATCGCGGCGATGCAGCTCCGTAAAGGGCCCAACGTGGTGGGCCCCTTCGGACTGCTCCAGCCGATTGCCGATGCGGTCAAGCTGCTGTTCAAGGAGACGGTGATTCCGAGCGGAGCGAACCGTGTCGTCTTCCTGCTGGCACCGGTGCTGACCTTCACCCTGGCGCTGATCGCCTGGGCGGTAATCCCGTTCGACGAGGGCTGGGTTCTGGCTGACATCAATGTCGGCGTGCTCTACCTGTTCGCGATCTCCTCGCTTGGCGTGTACGGCATCATCATGGCGGGCTGGGCGAGCAACTCGAAATACGCATTCATGGGCGCGCTGCGATCGGCGGCGCAGATGGTCTCGTACGAAGTCTCCATGGGCTTCGTGCTGATCAGTGTGCTGCTATGCGTGGGCTCGCTCAACCTGACGGACGTCGTGCTCGCCCAGAAGGGGCTGTGGTTCTTCATCCCGCTGTTCCCGATGTTCGTGATCTTTTTCATCTCGACACTGGCCGAGACTAACCGCGCGCCGTTCGACCTGCCCGAGGCGGAAGCCGAGCTGGTGGCGGGCTACAACGTCGAATATTCCGCGATGGGCTTCGCGCTGTTCTTTCTCGGCGAATACGCGAACATGATTCTGATGAGCGGCATGACCACCGTGCTGTTCCTGGGCGGATGGCTGCCGCCGTTCGACGTCGAACCGTTTACCTGGCTGCCCGGCATCGTGTGGTTCGCGATCAAGATATGCGCCTTGCTCTTCGTTTTCCTGTGGGTACGCGCAACCTTCCCGCGCTACCGCTACGACCAGTTGATGCGGCTGGGCTGGAAGGTGTTTCTGCCTGCCTCGCTGTTCTGGGTGGCGTTGACCGCCGGTGCACTGCACCTGTTCGGATGGGTGCCCGCATGAGGCGTGAAATCCCACACTCGCCCCGGGAGGGCTGTTGAGCCATGTCGTTCATTGGACGCACCGCCAAGTCGCTGCTGCTGGCCGAACTCGCTTCGGGCATGGCGCTGACACTCAAATATTTCTTCAAGGGCAAATACACGCTGAACTATCCCTACGAGAAGGGGCCGCTCAGCCCGCGCTTTCGCGGCGAGCACGCGCTGCGCCGTTATCCCAACGGCGAGGAGCGCTGCATCGCCTGCAAGCTGTGCGAGGCGATCTGCCCGGCTCAGGCGATCACCATCGAGGCCGAGCCGCGCGACGACGGCAGCCGCCGGGCGACGCGTTACGACATCGACATGGTCAAGTGCATCTATTGCGGCTTCTGCGAAGAAGCCTGCCCGGTGGACGCCATCGTCGAGGGGCCGAATTTCGAGTTCGCGACCGAGACCCGCGAAGAACTGCTCTACAACAAGGAGCGCCTGCTCGCCAACGGCGACCGCTGGGAAAGCGAGCTGGCTGCGCGGCTGGAAGCCGACGCGCCGTACCGGTGACGGGGCCCGTGAACCGGGGAGATGACCGGCGTAACGCCGGGCGGATGACGGGATGATCATAGAGACCATCGTCTTCTATCTGTTCGCCTGCGTGACCGTGGCGTCGGCCATTATGGTCGTCTCTTCGCGCAATCCCGTGCATTCGGTGCTGTTCCTGATTCTCGCCTTCTTCAATTCCGCCGGCTTGTTCGTGCTGATGGGGGCCGAGTTCATCGCCTTCATCCTGGTCATCGTCTATGTCGGCGCGGTCGCCGTGCTGTTCCTGTTCGTGGTGATGATGCTCGACGTCGATTACGCCGAATTCCGGGCGGGCTTCACGAAATACATGCCCATCGGCGCGGTGGTCGGGCTGATCCTCGTGGTTGAGCTGGCCTTCGTGCTGGGCAGCGGGGTGCTCAATCTTGAACCCGCGGCGCCGCTGGCGGCGCCGACGCCCGCGCTGCAGGACACCACCAATACCGAGGCGATCGGCAACCTGCTGTACACGAAATACGTCTACCTCTTCGAAGCCGTGGGCGTGGTGCTGCTGGTCGCCATGATCGGCGCGATCGTGCTGACCCACCGCCGGCGCGAGGGCGTGCGCCGGCAGAAGATCGGCGAGCAGGTCGGACGCCAGGTCGAGGACTCGGTCGAGCTCAAGGACGTCAAGCCGGGGGAGGGTGTGTGATGGAAATCGGACTCGGGCATTACCTGACGGTCGCGGCGATCCTGTTCACCATCGGCGTGTTCGGCATTTTCGTGAACCGCAAGAACATCATCGTCATCCTGATGTCGATCGAGCTGATGCTGCTGGCGGTCAACATCAACCTGGTCGCTTTCTCGACCCATCTGCAAGACTTGGTCGGACAGATCTTCGCCATCTTCGTGCTCACCGTCGCGGCGGCCGAGGCCGCCATCGGCCTTGCCATTCTCGTCTGCTATTTCCGCAACCGGCGGAGCATCGCGGTCGAAGACGTCAACGTAATGAAGGGCTGATCCGCCGTGGACCTGCTTTATGCGGCGCCCGTCTTTCTGCCGCTGATCGGCGCGATCATCGTCGGCTTCCTGGGCCGAACGTTGCTCGGCGACCGGGGCTCACAGATCGTCGCCTGCCTCTTCATGGGCGGCGCGGCGGTGACCGGTGCTATCGTCTTCGTGCTGATCGCCCTGCACGGCGAGGTCGAGTATCTGCGCCTGTTTACCTGGTTTTCCTCCGAGAGCTTTCATATCGACTGGGGCATCCGGCTCGATGCGCTCTCGGGCGTGATGGTCGGGATGGTGAGCGTGGTTTCGTTCCTGATCCACGTCTATTCGGTGGGCTACATGGCGCGCGATACCTCGATCCCGCGCTTCATGGCGTATCTCTCGCTGTTCACCTTTTTCATGCTCGCGCTGGTTACCTCGAACAACTTCGTCCAGCTCTATTTCGGCTGGGAAGGGGTCGGGCTCGTCTCCTACCTGCTGATCGGCTTCTGGTATCACAAGCCCTCGGCGAACGCGGCGGCGATCAAGGCCTTCCTGGTGAACCGGGTCGGCGATTTCGGCTTCGGGCTGGGCATCCTCGCGATCTTCCTGGTCTTCGATACCGTGGCCTTCGATGCGGTCTTCGCGGCGGCGGCCTCGATGATCGACCACTCGATCAACTTCCTGAGCATGCAGCTCGATACCCTGACGGTGATTTGCATCCTCCTGTTCATCGGCGCGATGGGCAAATCGGCGCAGATCGGGTTGCACACCTGGCTGCCCGACGCCATGGAGGGCCCAACCCCGGTTTCGGCGCTGATCCATGCCGCCACCATGGTGACCGCGGGGGTCTTCATGGTCGCGCGCTGCTCACCGTTGTTCGAGTATTCCGATACGGCGCTGGCGATGGTGACCATTGTGGGCGGAACCACCTGCATCTTCGCAGCAACCATTGCGATCACTCAAAACGACATCAAGCGGGTGATCGCCTATTCGACCTGCAGCCAGCTCGGCTACATGTTCTTCGCCTGCGGAGTCTCGGCCTACGAGGCGGGCATATTCCACCTGACCACCCATGCTTTCTTCAAGGCGTTGCTGTTTCTCGGCGCGGGCTCGGTGATCCATGCCATGTCGGACGAGCAGGACATGCACAAGATGGGCGGCATCTGGAAAGCGATTCCGCTGACCTACGCGCTCATGTGGGTGGGCTCGCTGGCGCTGGGCGGCGTGCCGTTCTTCTCGGGCTTCTTTTCCAAGGACATTATCATCGAAAGCGCCTGGGCCGACCAATCGGCGGTTGGCACCTTCGCCTTCATCATGGGTGTCGCCGCTGCGTTTCTCACCGCATTCTATTCCTGGCGGCTGCTCATAATGACCTTCCACGGCAAGCCCCGGGCCGACGAGAAGGTGATGGCCCATGTCCACGAATCTCCACCGGTGATGACGATTCCGCTGATCTTCCTCGCGGTGGGCGCGATTTTCTCGGGCTACCTGCTGCTCGTCATGGTCGATCCTCATTCGCACTTCTGGGGCGATGCCATCTTCGTCTTACCCAGGCACGAGGCGCTGGAGGCGGCCCATCACGTGCCGTTCTGGGTCAAGGCGTTGCCCACCGTCGTGGCGGTGCTCGGTATCGTGCTGGCCTATCTCGCCTATCTGGGCATGCCGGAATTGCCGGCGCGGGTCGCGGAGCGCATGCGCCCGATTTACCTGTTCCTCTACAACAAGTGGTATTTCGACGAGTTCTACGATTTCGTCTTCGTGCGCAGCAGCAAATTTATCGGCCGCGGCCTGTGGAAAAGCGGCGACGGGGCGATTATCGACGGCATCGGGCCGGACGGAATCGCCAACGCCGTGTTGGCAGTGGCACGCCGGGCGAGCCGGTTGCAGAGCGGCTATCTCTACCACTACGCCTTCGCGATGCTGATCGGGGTTGCCGCGTTCGTGACCTGGTATCTCGTCAGCGGGCTGAACTGAGGCAGGGATGAGCTGGCCAATTCTCTCGACTGTCATCTTTTTGCCCCTGCTAGGCGCGGTCTTCCTGTTCCTCGTGCGCGGCTCGGAAGAGACCGTCGCGCGCAACTCGCGTTATGTCGCGCTGTGGACGTCGCTGGTCACCTTCGGGCTCTCGCTGCTGCTTTGGGTCTTCTTCGACAAGACGACCCACGAATACCAATTCGTCGAAAACATCCCCTGGGTGTCCGAGCACAATATCAGCTATCACCTGGGCATCGACGGCATTTCGATCTTTTTCGTGATCCTGACTACCTTCCTCACGCCGATCTGCGTGCTCGCGAGCTGGCAGGCAATTAAGAGCCGGGTGCGCGAATTCATGATCGCGTTCCTCGTGCTCGAGATCCTGGTGGTCGGCGCCTTCTGCGCCCTCGATTTCGTGATGTTCTACATCTTCTTCGAGGGCATGCTGATCCCGATGTTCATCATCATCGGCGTGTGGGGCGGGCCACGTCGGGTCTATGCGGCGTTCAAGTTCTTTCTCTACACCATGCTGGGCGCGGTGCTCTTTCTGCTCGCGATCCTGACTATCTATTTCACCACGGGCACGACCGATATTCCCACGGCCGTAGCGCACAACTTCGGCTACGGCATTCAGCTTTGGATTTGGCTGGCACTGTTTTGCTCGTTCGCGGTCAAGGTGCCGATGTGGCCGTTCCACACCTGGTTGCCCGATGCCCATGTCGAGGCGCCGACGGCGGGCTCGGTAATTCTGGCGGGTATCCTGCTTAAACTGGGCGGCTACGGCTTCCTGCGGTTTTCGCTGCCCATGCTGCCCGACGCCAGCGAATTCTTCGCACCCTTCGTCTTTTCACTCAGCCTCGTTGCGGTCATCTACACCTCCTTCGTCGCGTTGATGCAGGACGACATGAAGAAGCTGATCGCCTATTCATCGGTCGCTCATATGGGCTTCGTGACCATCGGCATATTTACCTTCACGCGCCAGGGGCTCGAAGGCGGCATCATCCAGATGATCAGCCACGGTATTGTTTCCGCTGCCCTGTTCCTCTGCGTGGGCGTCGTCTACGACCGCATGCACAGCCGGCTGATCGAAAGCTACGGCGGGCTGGTTCACCGCATGCCGAAATATGCCCTCGTGATGATGGTGTTCACCCTCGCAGCCGTGGGCCTGCCGGGCACGAGCGGGTTCGTCGGCGAGTTCCTGGTTTTCGTCGGCGCTTTCCAGGTCAACAGCTGGGTCGCGGGGCTGGCGATGATCGGCATCATCCTGGGTGCGGCCTACATGCTCTGGCTCTACCGTCGGGTAATCTTCGGTGCACTGACCAAGGAGGAACTCAAGTCGATCGCCGATCTCAATTCGCGCGAGGTCGCGATGTTCGCACCGCTCGTTGCGCTGGCGATGCTCATGGGGCTCTGGCCCGAGCCGTTTCTCGACGTGATTCACGTCTCGGTGGCGCATCTCATGGAGCAGGTGCAGCACGCCAAGGTGCCGTTGACCGACGCCGTGCAGATTGCCGGGCCGTAGAGGAGAGGGACGAGAATGGACACCGCAACGACCCTTCCCGCATTTCTGCCGGCATTGCCCGAGCTGTTTCTGTGCGGCGTCGCGCTCGTGCTGCTGATGGTCGGCACCTACTCGGGACGACGCGCAGCCGGCCTCGTCAACTGGCTGGCCGTCGGCGCCTTTGCCGTCACGCTTGCCATGGTGCTGTCCTCGTCATTCGAGACCCGCGTCACGTTCGAGGGGATGTTCATTACCGATCTCTTCGCGGTGTTCATGAAGACGGTTGTCCTCGTCGGTGGCGCTGCGACGCTGGTCATGTCGATGCCCTACATGCGTCGCGAGGGGATGGCGCGCTTCGAGTTCCCGATTCTCGTCGTCTTCGCCACGCTCGGCATGCTGATGATGGTTTCGGCCAACGACCTGATTGCGCTCTATGTCGGCCTCGAATTGCAGAGCCTGTCACTTTATGTGATCGCGGCATTCAAGCGAGATTCGGTACGCTCGACGGAAGCGGGCCTGAAGTATTTCGTCCTGGGCGCACTCTCGTCGGGCCTGTTGCTCTATGGCTGCTCGCTGATCTACGGCTTTACGGGAACCACAAGTTTCGAGGGGTTGGCCACGGTGTTCCACGGGGGCGAACGCTCAATCGGAGTTCTGGTCGGTTCGGTGTTCCTGCTCGCGGGGCTGGCCTTCAAGGTCTCTGCCGTGCCATTCCACATGTGGACGCCCGACGTCTACGAAGGTGCGCCGACACCGGTCACGGCGTTCTTCGCCGCCGCACCCAAGATTGCGGCGATCGCCTTGCTGCTGCGCGTGCTGATGGGACCGATGCATGAACTGATCGGTGACTGGCAGCAGATCATCATCGCGATCTCGATCATGTCGATGGCGCTGGGCGCCTTCGCCGCCATCGGCCAGAGGAACATCAAGCGGCTGATGGCCTATTCATCGATCGCCCATGTGGGCTACGCCCTCGTGGGTTTGGCCACGGGCACCGCCGACGGCGTGCGCGGCGTCATCGTCTATATGGCGATTTATATGATGATGACCCTGGGCACCTTTGCCTGCATCCTCGCCATGCGGCGCAAGGACCGGATGATCGAGCAGATCGACGATCTCGCGGGACTGTCGAAGAGCAACCCGTTAATGGCGTTGGCGTTGCTGATCTTCATGTTCTCGATGGCCGGCATTCCGCCGTTGGCCGGTTTCTTCGGAAAATTGTACGTCTTTCTGGCCGCGATCGAATCCGGCCTGATCGGGCTCGCGGTGATCGGCGTGCTGACGAGTGTGGTGGGCGCGTTCTATTACATCCGGATCGTCAAGGTGATGTATTTCGACGAGGCTGCCGAACCTTTCGACCGGCCGGTCGGGCGCGAGCTTTTGCTTGTGCTCGCGGCAACCGCAATCTTTACGATGTTTTTCTTTGCCTATCCGGCCCCGCTTCTGGCCGGGGCGGAAGCGGCCGCCGCGGCGTTGTTCCGGTAGGCGGTGGTGGGCGACGGGCCCGCGTTGATCCCCGGTTACCGGCTGGCGGCGTTCGACGAGCTTGGCAGCACCAACGACGAGGCCAAACGTCAGGCGGAAGAGGGTGCGCCCGACGGCACGGTGGTCTGGGCGCGTTCCCAAACCGCGGGGCGGGGGCGGCGTGCGCGGCAATGGGTGTCGCCGCCTGGAAATCTCTACTGTTCGATCCTGGTGCGCCCGGCGCAGACATCTTCGGCCGTGGCTGCTCAGTATTCGTTTATCGCCGCGCTCGCGGCATTCGATGCCCTCGAGGCGGCGGGCGCCGGGCGCGGATTGGCCGTGAAATGGCCGAACGACCTGCTCTTGAACCAATGCAAGGTCGCAGGCATCCTGCTTGAATCGTCCCTGATCGGAGAGCGGACCGTTGATTGGATCGTCGCAGGTGTGGGTGTGAACTTGACAAGCCATCCCGAGGTCGAGGCGCCGATTGCCGCGAGCGACCTGGCCGCGGAGGGCTGCGTCGTGCCCGCGGCGGGCGAGCTTCTCAGTGCTCTGGTCGCGGCGTTCGATCGCTGGCAGCGATGCTGGGTCGGCCAGGGCTTCGAGCCGGTCCGCGACACCTGGCTGACCCGCGCCATGGGACGAGGCAAGCCGGTCCGCGTCGAGTTGGAAGGCGAGGCGATCGAGGGTCGGTTCGCCGATCTGGCGCCGGGCGGCGAGTTGATCGTCGAGCTTGGCGATGGCTCGCGGCGCGCGATTGCCGCGGGCGATATAACGTTTACGTTGGATTCCTGATGCTGCTGGCAATCGACGAGGGCAACACCAACACAGTCTTTGCCGTCTTCGACGGCGAGCAGCTACGCGGGCAATGGCGTATCTCGACCGAGCCGCAACGCACGGCCGACGAATACGCGGTATGGCTTGGCCAGCTTTTTGCGTTGGACGGCCTTGCCTTCGGCGACGTCGACGATGCGGTGATCTCGACGGTGGTGCCTCAGGGGTTGCGGGCTCTGGTGGAACTCTCTCGTCAGTACGCCAAATGCGATCCGCTGGTCGTGACGACCGATATCGATCTGGGCCTCGAGGTAAAGCTGGACCGGCCCGAGGAGGTCGGCGCCGATCGCCTGGTCAACGCGGTGGCGGCTCATGCGAGCTTTGACGGCGCGCTCGTGCTGATCGATTTCGGTACGGCTACGACGTTCGATGCGATCGATGCACAGGGCAGCTATTGCGGCGGTGTCATTGCGCCGGGCATCAATCTTTCCCTCGAGGCGCTGCACCGGGCCGCGGCGATGCTGCCGCGCATCGCGGTGGAGAAACCGGCGCGGGTGATCGGGGATGGGACCATCTCGGCGATGCAGTCGGGCATCTATTGGGGCTATGTCGGTTTGATCGAGGGCATCGTCACGCGCATGAAGGACGAATTCGCCGCGCCCATG
Organism: Alphaproteobacteria bacterium; assembly: GCA_965249645.1. Lineage (GTDB taxonomy): Bacteria > Pseudomonadota > Alphaproteobacteria > UBA828 > JAPUJA01 > CAVOEB01. The sequence goes on along the minus strand of CBDFML010000012.1, from coordinate 1,166,467 downwards.
CGGGGCGTAGCGACCGGCGGGTTGGCGCCGCTGTTTGCGGATGCCACGCCCGAGATCGACGCGGTAGCGCCCGACCTCACCATGCGCGGCCTGCGCGAAATCCACCGCCGCAACCGGGGCTGAGCCCGGGCCCGTGGCCTCTTCGTGCGACGAGCTGCTTTACCTGCCGCTGGGCGGTGTCGGCGAAATCGGTATGAACCTCAGCCTCTACGGCTGGCAGGGCCGCTGGCTGATGGTCGATCTTGGCGTGACGTTCGGCGACGCGAGCACACCGGGAATCGATCTCGTCGTTCCCGATCCGCGCTTCATCACGGAGCGCCTCGACGCGCTCGACGGGCTGGTGCTGACCCACGCCCACGAAGACCATCTCGGAGCGGTGCCTTATCTCTGGCGGCGCCTGCGCTGCCCCGTCTACGCCACGCCGTTTTCGGCGGCGGTGCTGCGCGACAAACTGGGCGAAGCGGGCCTGCGCCACGAGGTGGACGTGGTGGAGATCCCCTCGGGCGGGCGTTTTAGCGTCGGAGCGTTCGACGTGGAGTACGTGCCGGTTGCCCATTCGATTCCCGAGGCCCATTCGCTCGCGATCCGGACTCCGGCAGGGCTCGTCGTTCATACGGGCGACTGGAAACTCGACCCCGACCCGGTGATCGGGGCGACCACCGACGAGGCCGCCTTCTGGCGGCTGGGCGAAGAGGGCGTTCTGGCGATGGTCGGCGATTCGACCAACGTCGTGGTGGACGGCGAATCAGGGTCCGAAGGGGCGGTGCGCGAAAGCCTCATCGGGCTGCTCGACGAATGCCGGGGAAAGATCTTCGTCACCCTGTTTGCCTCGAATATCGCCCGGGTCGCGACGATCGCCGCGGCAGCCGAGGCCGCGGGGCGCCGGGCCGTGCTGGTGGGAATGTCACTCGAACGCTATAGCGCTGCCGCGCGCGAGACGGGCCACCTCACCGACGATATGGAATTTCTCGACACCGACGAGGCCGAGGGCATGGCGTCGAACGAGCTGCTCTATATCTGCACGGGGTGCCAGGGGGAGCCGCGGGCCGCGATGGCCCGGATTGTGGGCGGTGGACGCAATGGCATCCGGATCGAACCCGGCGATACAGTGGTGTTCTCATCGAAGGTCATTTCGGGAAACGAACGAGCGATCGGCCGCCTGCACAACGAAATCGTGCGCCAGGGCGCGCATCTGCTGACCAGCCGTGACCATTTCGTGCATGTTTCGGGCCATCCCTGCCGCGACGAAGTGCGCAAGATGTACGGCTGGCTGCGCCCTAAAATTGCCGTGCCGGTCCATGGTGAAGATCGCCATCTCGATTCTCATGCCGCCCTGGCCGAGGAGCTCGGCGTGCCCCAGATCGCACGGGTCAATAACGGTGACCTGGTGCGCCTGGCACCGGGACCGGCGGAAGTGCTCGAGACGGTGTTCTCGGGGCGCCTGTTTGTCGACGGCCGGCTGATGCTCGAAGCCGACGATTCCGTGCTCCGGGCGCGCCGGCGGTTGATGCACGACGGCGCGGTGATGGTCACGGTTATGCTCGACGCCGCGGGACGGTTGATTGGCCGGCCGCAAATTGCAGCCCCGGGCGTGTTCGATCAAATCTCCGACGGCGACGACATCGAGGCGTTGCGCGATGCGATCACGAAAGATGTCGCGAACCTGCCGAAACGCAAGCGCGACGACGACAAGGCTCTGACCGCGCGGCTACGCCGTACGGTGCGCGGCCGGGTGCGCGAGCTTCGCGGCAAGCGGCCCTTGATCGACGTTCACGTCGAGCGGGCGTAGCGCGTGTCCATTCTCCCTGCTAAAAACATACGGATAAACCGGCAAAAGCGGGGCGGGAAGATGACGGTGGGTCTGTGGGCAGGCAAACGCGCCCGGCGTAAAGGCGTGCTTCTGCTTGGCGTTCTCCTGCTCGGCCTGGTGCTGGCTGCGCCGGTCGGTGCGGCGCAGCTTCTTCCCTTCGTATTTCAGCAAAGCCTGCAGGCGGCGGCGGGGGAGGGGCAACGCGCGCGCTCCACCGATGCGCTCTATTTCAACGCCGACCGGCGCGCCGGCAATCACCTGCTGAGTGCCGCGGCGTCGAACGCTATTGCGCAACGGCCCGATCTGACTGGTCCGATTGTGGCCGAGGCAGTTCGGCTGGCTCCGGAAAATCGCGATTACCTCGTCGCCGAGCTCGTCATCTACTTTCCCGGTTTCGTTGATACCATCGTTGCCGCGGCGAGCGGCCAACCGGTTGCCGCCGCCGTGTCGACCCAGCCCGCACCGGTAATTCAGCCGGCGCCCGCCCCCGTACCGACTCCTGCACCGGCACCCGCGGCGTCGAGCGTCGAGTCTCAGCTCGTGCTTGCACCCGCGCCGGTCTATCCCGACGCCGCCATCGTGGCGATCGACCCCGAAGTGCGTGCCAGGGACGATACCCCGTCGGTGGCAAACCGCCCGGCGGGCTGGCCGATCCTGCCCGAGGAAGGCGGTGCCGACGGTTATGCGGACGATCCGCTCGAGGGCCTGAACAAAGTTTTCTTCTATCTCAACGGCACGCTGGATTTTCTTGTTTTCGAGCCACTCGCACGGGTCTACCGCTTTCTGATGCCCGATGTCGCCAAGCCGCATATTCGTAACGGGTTCGAGAACCTCGGTTTGCCTGTGGTGTTCGGCAACGATCTGTTACAGCTCGAGGTCGAGGCCGCCGGCGAGACGCTGGCGCGCTTCGTCGTCAACAGCACGGTTGGCGTGGCGGGCCTGTTCGATGTCGCGGCGGATTTGGGAATTCCCCCGCACAGTCGTGATTTCGGCCAGACGCTGCACAGTTACGGCGCGGGCGACGGGTTTTATCTCGTATTGCCATTGTTCGGCCCAACCAATCTACGGGACGCCATCGGCACGGGCGTCGACAGTCTGATGGACCCGAAAAGCTACCTGCTCGACGGCACGGAAGTGCTTCTGCTGGGTCTCGGGCAGGGCATCGTCGAGCGCGAGGCGGTTATCGATCCAGTCGATCTGATCAAGGAGCATGCCGACGATAAATACGCCGCCGTGCGAGCCTGGAGCTGGCAGCAGCGCCAGATCGAGCTGGACGAAGGCTGCGAACACAGGGCAATCATCGTCTGCCCGGCCCCGTAGCGCGTGGTGGCTCGCCCGTGGTAAAAGCCCGGCCATGATCGGACGTCTCAATCACGTCGCCATCGTCGTGCCCGACCTTGCCGCGTCGGCGGCACTTTATCGCGAGACCCTGGGGGCGGACGTGTCCGAGCCGCAAACGCTCGAGCGCGAAGGCGTGAGCCTCGTCTTCGTCAATCTGCCCAACACAAAGATCGAGTTGCTGGAGCCTTGGGGCGATGCCTCGCCGGTGCAGGGGTTTTTGGAGCGCAACCCGGCGGGCGGTATCCACCATCTGTGCTACGAGGTCGACGACATTCTCGCGGCGCGTGATCGGCTCGAGGCCGAAGGCGCGCGCGTGCTGGGCGATGGCGAGCCGCGCATCGGTGCGCACGGCAAGCCCGTTCTGTTTCTTCATCCCAAGGATTTCTGCGGCACCCTGATCGAACTCGAAGAGGCGTGATCTCCGATGGGCGTGGCCACCATTATCCTCGTCTTCATCATCGTGTGGTGGTTGAGCTTCTTTCTCGTCCTGCCCATCGGACAGAAGCCACGCACCACGCCGCCTGAACCCGGGCACGCGCCGAGCGCGCCGGAGCGGCCCGCCCTGTGGAGACGGGCTGCGATTACAACGGTCGTCGCCGCCATCATCACGCCGGTTATCGTGATCGTCGTCGATGCCGACGTCGTCACCTTCACCAGTTTCGACGACGCTCCGTGACCGATTACTGCACGGCCGCGCCCGGCCATCCCTTTCATGGGCCTTACCACGACACGGAATACGGCTTTCCGCTGCACGACGAGGCCGCACTGTTCGAACGCCTGGTGCTCGAAATTAACCAGGCAGGCCTGTCCTGGCTCACGATTTTGAAGAAGTGCGAAGGTTTTCGCACCGCCTATAACGGCTTCGATGTCGACCGGGTCGCAGGCTACGGGGAGGCAGAGCGCGCGCGTCTGCTGTCCGATGCCGGGATTATCCGCAACCGTCTCAAGGTCGACGCCGCGATCGCCAACGCGGCGCGAATTCAGGCGCTGCGCGAGAGTCACGGGGGCTTCGCGGCCTGGCTCGACGCTTACCATCCGTTGCCGCGGGACGCCTGGGTCAAGTTGTTCAGGAGCACCGGCTTTCGCTTCGTCGGGGGCGAGATCGCGGGGGAATTCCTCATGAGCACCGGCTACCTGCCGGGCGCCCACGCGGAAAGCTGTCCCGTCTACGCGACAATTGCCGGTCTCGATCCGCCCTGGATGAGGACGCCGGCGTCTTAACCACACCTTTCAAGCGGGCGTTAAGGAATGCCGTCTATCCTGACGGTATTATGAAACTCAGCACGATCCTTATCGTCGGTTCGATTCTGGGGCCCTTCGCAGCACGAGCGGAGGGGCTGACACCCGAAATCTGCAACGCCCTCACAGCTCATGTGCCGAGCGAGGACATCACCTATCAACCCGGGCTCGACGTGGAAGGCCGCGCAGTGGTGCCTGCGGATCTGGCGGACAACAATCAACTCGTCGCGCCCGACTCCTACAGCTTCAATCTCTTCGTTCCCCTCGACGAGGCGGTTACTATCGATGCCGGCGACAACATGGAACGGATCGGAAAGTCCGAAATCGACGTCGGCACGGTGAGAGTCGAGGGAAACCAGGTCTATTACAACGATCAACCCCTGCAATCGGAAGAAGCCCACGCGCTGGCCGAGGCCTGCCAGGAGCTTCAGGCGGCTGCAACGGACTAACGTCCGGCGCCCGCCCATCCCTTTCGGCGTCCGCCATTGCCAAGCGCCGACCCATTAGGCATAAAGTCCAGATCGACACGCCCGGCGTTGCGCCGGCGACCCGCCGCGATCGACGAGGGGACGATGCGTCTTTCCTGCTTTTTCATGCCGACGCTCAAGGAGAACCCGAGCGAGGCGCAAATCGTTTCCCATCGCCTGATGCTGCGCGCGGGCATGATCCGCCAGTCGAGCGCGGGGATTTACTCCTGGCTGCCGCTGGGCCATCGGGTGTTGCGCCGGATCGAACAGATCGTGCGCGAGGAAATGGACGCAGCCGGCTGCCAGGAGGTGCTCATGCCCTCGATCCAGCCGGCCGATTTGTGGCGCGAGAGCGGGCGCTACGACGATTACGGCAAGGAGATGCTGCGCATCACCGACCGCCACGAGCGCGATATGCTCTACGGGCCGACCCACGAAGAGATCATCACCGATATTTTCCGCAACACCATCCGCAGCTATCGTGACCTGCCCAAGAACCTCTACCAGATTCAGTGGAAATTTCGCGACGAGGTCCGCCCGCGCTTCGGCGTCATGCGCGGCCGCGAGTTCTTCATGAAGGACAACTATTCGTTCGACCTCGACTACGCGGGTGCCAAGGTCTCCTACAACAAGATGTTCGTTGCCTATTTACGCACCTTCAGCCGCATGGGCTTGCGCGCGATTCCCATGCAGGCCGAAAGCGGAGCCATCGGCGGCGATCTGAGTCACGAATTCATCGTCCTGGCGGAGACCGGCGAATCCGAGGTCTATTGCCACCGCGACCTGGTGGAACTCGACGTGCTCGGCGAAGACATCGACTACGACACCGATCTCGAGTCGGTCATCGCCCGCTGGACGGACGCCTACGCCGCGACCGACGAAAAGCACGACGTCGCGCGTTTCGAGGCCGAGGTGCCGGAGGATCGTCGGATCACGACGCGCGGCATCGAGGTCGGCCATATTTTCTATTTCGGGACGAAATACTCAAAGTCGATGGGCGCATCGGTTACGGGTCCCGAGGGCGAGGACATCTTTCCCGAGATGGGCTCCTACGGCATCGGGGTGTCGCGCCTGGTCGGCGCCATTATCGAGGCAAGCCATGACGATGACGGCATCATCTGGCCCGACAGTGTGACGCCCTTCCAGGTCGGGCTGGTCAATTTGAAAGCCAACGACGACGCCTGCGAGACCGCTTGCGACGACTTGTATGCGCAGCTTAACGCTGCCGGTGTGGAAACACTCTACGACGACACCGATGAGCGGGCCGGTGCCAAGTTTGCGACCATGGACCTGATTGGGCTGCCCTGGCAGCTCGTCGTCGGGCCGCGTGGCTTGAAAGCGGGGGTCGTCGAGCTCAAAAACCGGGCCAGCGGCGAGCGCGAGGAGCTGTCCGTCGACTCGGCTCTCGCGCGCCTCGGTTCCTAGGGCGCAATGTTTTCTCCCTTCGAACGGCTCATCGCGTTTCGCTATCTGCGCGCGCGCCGTCAGGAGGGCTTCATTTCGGTCATCGCGGGCTTTTCCCTGCTCGGCATCGCGCTGGGCGTCGCGACCTTAATCGTCGTGCTCGCGGTGATGAACGGGTTTCGCGAAGAATTGCTGACCCGCATCCTGGGCTTGAACGGCCATATCATGGTCTATTCGGTCGAAGGCGCGCTCGACGAATACGAGACCCGACGCCAGGCGATCGTGGCACTCGATGACGTGGTTGCCGCCTCGCCCCTGATCGAGGGCCAGGTCATGGCGACCGGCCGGCTTGGCGCGCAAGGCGCCCTGGTGCGCGGCGTCGGCACGGATTATTTCGCTGCCCGCCCGTTGCTCGACGCCAATATCGTGGCGGGCGATCTGGCGACGTTTTCCGCGGACGGGGAGGGCGTCGTGGTCGGTGTGCGGCTCGCCCGGAAGCTTGGATTGGACGTGGGCGACGTGATCACGCTGATCTCGCCCGAGAGCACGGCCACGGCCTTTGGGAGCGTGCCGCGCATGCGCGGCTATCCCATCGCCGCCCTGTTCGAGGTCGGCATGTACGAGTACGACAGCTCGTTCGTCTACATGCCGCTCGATCTCGCGCAGGTCTATTTCCAGCTCGACGGCGCGGTGACGAGTATCGAGGTGATGTTCGACCACCCCGAATTCGACAACGCACGCCGGACCGAGGTCGCGCAGGCCGCGGGGCCCGACGCCCGGGCGGTGGGCTGGCAACGGATCAACGCCCACTTCTTCAACGCCGTCGAGGTCGAGCGCAACGTGATGTTCGTTATCCTCACGCTGATCGTGCTGGTCGCGGCGTTCAACATAATTTCCGGCCTGATCATGCTGGTGAAGGACAAGGGGCGCGATATCGCGATCCTGCGCACCATGGGCGCCAGCCGCGGGGCGGTGATGCGTATCTTCTTCATGAACGGGGCGGCAATTGGCATCGTCGGCACAGTGGCGGGGGTCGGGCTGGGTATTGGGTTTGCCAGCAACATCGACGTCCTCCGCGGCTGGCTCGAAAGCCTGAGCGGCTCCGACCTGTTCGCCGCCGAGATTTATTTCCTGAGCCATTTGCCGGCGCGAATTCTGGCCGGCGATGTTATCAAAGTAGTTGCGCTGGCGCTCGGGTTGTCATTGCTCGCGACAATCTACCCCGCGTGGCGGGCGGCGCGGCTCGATCCGGTCGAGGCCTTGCGCTATGAGTGACGTGGCCGTGCTCGAGCTAAGCGAAGTTGTGCGCACCTTCCACCAGGGCGACACCGACATCGAGGTCTTGCGCGGCGTCAACCTGGCGCTCCACGCCGGTGAAACCGTGGCTCTGACGGGGCCATCGGGTGCGGGCAAATCGACCCTGCTCCATATTGCCGGGCTGCTCGAGCAGCCCGGATCCGGCGACGTACTGGTGGCAGGCCGCGCCTGCGCTAATCTTGGCGACGCCGAGCGCACACGGCTGCGCCGTGACAGCCTGGGATTCATCTACCAGTTTCATTACCTGCTGCCCGAGTTCTCGGCGCTGGAGAATGTCATGCTGCCCCAGATGATCGCGGGGCGCAGCCGTAGCCAGGCGCGCGAGCGGGCCGAGGCATTGCTCGCGAGCCTGGGGCTTGGGGAGCGAGAAAGCCATCGCCCGGCCCGCCTGTCGGGCGGCGAACAACAGCGGGTCGCGATTGCCCGGGCGGTCGCGAACGTGCCGTCGGTTCTGCTGGCGGACGAGCCCACGGGCAATCTCGATGAGCAGACCGCGGAGGCGGTGTTCGATGCGCTGTTGCGTCTGGTTCGCGAAAACGGGCTGGGCGCCCTGGTCGCCACCCACAACGAGGCGCTTGCCCGGCGCATGGATAGGTGGGTCGGATTCGAAGCGGGCCGCCTGGTGGAGCACGCCCCGGCCTGAGCGATTCGCGGACTAGCGCTGAACTTAGCCGGCTGCAGTGTCTGAAATGACGCGCAATCTCTTGTCGGCAGGTTGATTCTTCCTCATTAAACAAATCGAGTTTAATTATTTCATCGCAAAGACTTGTCGACGTTTTTTAAGAGTTCAATGAGGCTTGCGTACGGGCTATGGCGACATTTTTCGACCTTCGCCGCATTGGTCGCTGACTCCAGATGCATCGCTGTGCGAAGCTTGAATTGCCATGCCCCACGCTGACTTCGTCCATCTGCGAACACACTCCGCCTATTCGCTTTCCGAGGGCGCGATCAAGATTGGCGATCTGGTCGAGCTGTGTCGGGATAACCGGATGCCCGCCCTCGCGGTGACCGACCGGGGAAACCTGTTCGGCGCGCTGGAAATTTCGTCGGCCTGCGCGAAAGCGGGGGTCCAACCCGTTGTGGGTTGCCAGATCGGCATTCGCCGGGTCGATGGAACCGCCCGTCACGGTGGTCCCGCACCGGCGCCGGACAGTCTCGTATTGCTGGCCCAGGACGAGGCTGGTTACCGCAACCTTCTGGCGCTCTCGAGCGACGCGTTTCTCGAAACCGACGGGCACGAGGCGGCCCAGCTCGACCTTGACGCCCTCGACGGGCGCAGCGATGGGCTGATAGTGCTCGCCGGCGCGCTGGACAGTGCGGTCGGGCGGTTGCTGGCGGAAGGGCAGGCAGAGGCGGCGCGGGCTCTGCTCGCACGCCTGGCCGGCCTGTTCCCAGACCGGCTCTATGTCGAGATCCAGCGTCACGGACTCGATACCGAGCGAAAAATCGAACCCGCTCTGCTCGACCTTGCCTTCGCACTGAACTTGCCGCTGGTGGCCACCAACGATGTCTATTTCGCGGACGCCGAGATGTACGACGCCCACGACGTGCTGCTCTGTATCGCCCAGGGTGTCCACCAGACGACCCAGGAGCGTCGGCGGCTGACGCCCGAGCATCGTTTCAAGAGCGCCGCCGAAATGCGCGCCTTATTTGCGGATCTGCCCGAGGCGGTGGACAACACCCTGGTGATTGCCCGGCGTTGCGCCTTCCGGGTGGTCGAGCGGGCGCCCATTTTGCCGGCGTTTCCCGGCGTCGACGGACAGAGCGAAACGGACGCATTGAAGAACGCAGCATCCGCCGGCCTGGAGCATCACCTCGAAAACCAGATCTTTGCCGCCGATATGGACGCTGTGGCACGGGACGCCGCGGCCGCACCCTACCGGAAGCGGCTGGCCTACGAACTCGACGTCATCGTGGCGATGGAGTTTCCCGGCTATTTCATGATCGTGGCCGATTTCATCCAGTGGGCCAAGCGTGCGGGAATTCCGGTCGGACCGGGACGCGGCTCGGGCGCCGGCTCGGTGGTTGCGTGGGCGTTGCAGATCACCGACCTCGATCCTTTGCGCTTCGGCCTGTTGTTCGAGCGCTTTCTCAACCCCGAGCGCATCTCGATGCCGGATTTCGATGTCGATTTTTGCCAGGACCGACGCGACGAGGTGATCGCCTATGTCTGCGACAAATACGGGGCCGACCGGGTCGCGCAAATCATCACCTTCGGAAAGCTTCAGGCTCGCGCTGTGCTGCGCGATGTCGGCCGGGTGCTCGAGATGCCCTATTCCCAGGTCGACCGGTTGTGCAAGCGGGTGCCCAACAATCCGGCCAACCCGGTCACCCTCGCCGAGGCGCTCGAGGCGGACCCCGCACTACAGGAGATGCGCGAAACCGACCCGACCGTTGAGCGGCTGCTCGATTACGCGTTGAAGCTGGAGGGGCTCTACCGCCACGCCTCGACTCATGCTGCCGGCGTGGTGATCGCCGACCGCCCACTGCAGGAGCTGGTCCCGCTCTATCGCGATCCTCGCTCCGACATGCCCGTGACCCAGTTTTCCATGAAGTACGTCGAAGCCGCCGGGTTGGTGAAGTTCGACTTCCTGGGCCTCAAGACCCTGACCGTCCTCGACAAGGCATGCGGGTTGGTCCGCGCGCGGGGCGACGCCATTGATCTCGCGAGCCTGCCGTTCGACGACGGACCCACTTACGAAATGCTGGGACGCGGAACGACGGTGGGCATCTTCCAGCTGGAAAGCTCGGGCATGCGCGATGCACTGCGTTCGCTCGAACCCGACAGCTTCGAAGATATCATTGCGCTCGTGGCGCTCTACCGGCCGGGGCCGATGGATAATATTCCGAGCTACATCGCTCGCAAGCACGGCAGGGAACAGCCCAACTACCTCGACGAGCGGCTGACCGAGGTGCTCAAGGAAACTTACGGCGTAATCATCTACCAGGAACAGGTGATGCAAATCGCCCAAATACTGGCCGGCTACAGCTTGGGCTCCGCCGACATCCTGCGCCGCGCCATGGGCAAGAAAATCAAGGCTGAGATGGATGCGCAGCGCGAGACCTTCGTCTCCGGCGCTATTGCTCGCGACGTCGAGAAAGGGCATGCCGCGCACATCTTCGACCTCGTCGCGAAATTCGCCGGCTACGGCTTCAACAAATCCCACGCCGCGGCCTATGCGCTGGTCGCCTACCAGACGGCCTATTTCAAGACCCATTATCCCGTGGAATTTCTCGCCGCATCAATGACCCTCGATCTGGGCAACACCGACAAGCTCAATGTCTTTCACCAGGAACTCGACCGGCTGGGTATCGAGCTGCGCCCGCCCGATATCAATCGATCCAAAGCCGAATTCACGGTCGAGCCGAACGATGACGTCCGGAGCCACGGTCGGGGCGCGATCCGCTATGCCTTGCCGGCAATTCGCAATGTTGGCGTGGCCGCGGTCAGGGCCATCGTCGCCGAGCGCGAGGCGAACGGGCTGTTTTCCGATGTGTTCGATCTGGTCGGGCGGCTTGGCTCCCACGTGCTCAACAAACGCATGATGGAAAGCATGGTTCGGGCCGGCAGTTTCGATGTCCTCAACCCCAATCGCCGCCAATTGTTCGAGGGCGTCGAGCTTCTGGTCCGCCATGCCGGGCTTGCCGCGGCGGAGCGCGATAGCCAGCAGACCAACATGTTCGACGGCGGCGCGGGAGGGCCCGCATCGCTGCCTGCGCTGCCTGACCTCGAAGATTGGCCGGCGATGGACCGCCTGATGGAGGAGTACGACGCCATCGGCTTTTACCTCTCTGCCCATCCGCTGGACGCCTACGGCGATGGGCTGGATAGCCTGGGCGTCGTTTCGATTGCGCAGGTGCCCGATCTGGTCGCCCGAGGGATGATCTCGGTCAAGCTCGCCGGGGTGTTGCTGGGCAAGCAGGAACGCATGTCACAGGCGGGCCGCTACTCCTTCCTCCAAATGTCGGATTCGAGCGGCAGCTTCGAGGTTGTCGTGTTCAGCGATCTCTACGGTGCGATTATGGACAAGCTCGATTCCAAGAGCGCCTTCCTGGTAACGGCATCGGCGCGCCTCGACGGCGACGCCTTGCGTCTGACGGCCAACCGGGTCGAGGATCTTGAACGAGCGGTCGCCGCCATGCCGTCGGGTCTTAGGTTGCGGCTGAGTGGACGAACGGACGAGGACGCTCAGACGCTGGAGCGCCTGCAAGCTTTGCTGGAGGGAAAGCAGGCGGGGCGTGCACAAATCCGCCTGTGTGTGCCGTTGCCCGACGGGGCCCTGGCCGAGCTTACGCTGCCGGGCCGCTATGCCCTTTCCACGGCAACGCGAGCCGAGTTACGCACCCTGCCCGGGGTGACGCCCATGTCCGCCACCGGCGGGGCCTGAGCCGAGGAAAGCCCTTGCGCCGAGCGGACTAAGCCGCTATTTAACCGCCTCTAGCAACACGCACGTGGATGCAGCGGATTCCGGTATGACAGCCGGACGCCGATCCGGTGTTCGGTCTCATCGAGGCCGAACCAACTGTCCGCGGAGGATTAACCGGAGAAAGCGAGAGTTTCATGGCACTGCCTGACTACACGATGCGCCAGCTGCTCGAGGCCGGCGTACATTTCGGTCATCAGACACGACGCTGGAATCCGCTTATGGAGCCGTACATTTTCGGCACGCGGAACAGCATTCACATCATCGATTTAGAACAGACCGTTCCTCTGCTTCACCAGGCGCTGATCGCCCTGCGCGACGTCGCGGCCAGCGGCGGACGTGTGCTGATGGTGGGCACCAAGCGCCAAGCCTCGGAGCCAGTCGCCGAAGCCGCAAAGCGTTGCGGTCAGTATTATGTCAATCATCGCTGGCTTGGCGGCATGATGACCAACTGGAACGCAGTATCGGGCTCGATCCGACACCTCAACGAGCTCGACGAAAAGTTGGCAGATGAAAAACTCGGGCTCACCAAGAAGGAGCTTTTAAAACTCACCCGGGCGCGCGAGAAGCTCGAGCGTTCGCTGGGCGGAATCAAGGACATGGGCGGGCTGCCAGATATCCTCTTCATCATCGATACCAACAAGGAGGATATTGCGGTTCGCGAGGCGGCGAAGCTGGGACTCCCGGTTGTCGCAGTGATCGACAGCAACTCCGATCCGTCCAGTATCGCCCACCCGATCCCCGGAAACGACGACTCGATCCGTGCGATTCAGCTGTACTGCGATTTGGCCGCGCGCGCCGTTTTGGATGGCTTGCAGAAAGAGATGGCGTCGCAGGGCGAAGATATTGGGGCGCTCGCGGAACAGCCCGCGGAGGTTGTTGCGGTTGCCGAGACAGCGGAGGCGCCTGAGGTGGTTCCATCCGAGACCGATGCGGATGCGCCACCTGCTGAAGCTCCCGCCGAGACGTCACCTGCTGAAGCGCCTGCAGACGCGGCACCCGCCGAGGCCCCAGCAGATGCGCCGGCCGCCGAAGCTGCAGCGCCCGCTGATACTACGGCGGACGCCAAAATCGAATCTTAGGAGGTCCGGAGATGGCGGAAATCACGGCGGCGCTCGTCAAGGCGCTGCGGGAGAAAACCGGCGCTGGCATGATGGATTGCAAGTCGGCGCTCGGTGAAAGCGGTGGCGACATGGAAGCGGCCGTCGACTGGTTGCGCAAGCAGGGCTTGGCAGCGGCGGCAAAGAAAGCTGGCCGGTCAGCAAAGGAAGGTCTCGTCGGTGTCGCGACCGAGGGCGGACGGGGCGCACTGGTTGAGGTCAATTCGGAGACCGACTTCGTTGCGCGTAATGACGTCTTTCAGGATGCGGTTGCAACGATCACCGATCTCGCACTCGATGTCGGAGGCGACCTCGAGACCCTGAAATCGGCTTCGTTCTCCGGTGGGCCCGAGACGGTCGCAGAGGCGGTGACCAGCCTGATCGCGACGATCGGCGAGAATATCGGCCTGCGCCGCGCGGCAGGGCTTCAGGTTGAATCCGGCGTCGTCGCGAGCTATGTGCACGGCGCAATCAGCGGCAATCTTGGCCGGATCGGTGTACTCGTCGCCTTGGAATCGAGTGGCGACGCTGCCAGGCTCGATGCGCTGGGCCACCAAATCGCTATGCATGTCGCCGCGGCAAGTCCGCAGGCGTTGTCGGTGGACGATCTTGACCCCGTGGTCGTGGAGCGCGAACGCAACGTTCTCGCCGAGCAGGCCAAGGCGTCGGGCAAGCCTGACGAGATCATCGCCAAAATGGTCGAAGGTCGGCTTAAGAAGTTCTACGAAGAGGCCGTCCTGCTTGAACAGGTCTATGTGATCGACGGCGAGAGCCGCGTCGGCAAGGTCGTGGAACAAGCTGCGGCCGAGATGGGCGCGCCGGTCAAAATTACCGGGTTCGTCCGCTTCGCTCTGGGCGAGGGAATTGAAGAGGCGACCGAAGAAGGCTAAAGCGCGTCGCCGGCATAGCCGGGCTTTTATCCGCGCTCCGGCTTGGTGTATGGTCTGGACACCGCGACCTCCCGGGACGTGACGGCGGGCCGACGGTTGGTCAATCGGTTCCTGAGGGACCGGTTTGGAGACAGATCGGATATGCCGCAGTCGCCCAACTATCGACGCGTGTTGCTCAAGCTCTCCGGCGAGGCGCTGATGGGCGACGGCTCGGGTGGGCTCGACGCCGAGACTGTGTCACGTATCGCCGACGATGTCGTGGAAGTTCGCCGCCTCGGTGTGGAACTCTGCATCGTCATAGGCGGAGGCAACATTTTTCGCGGCGTTGCGGGCGCTGCGGCCGGAATTGAACGAGCCACGGCCGATCACATGGGCATGCTGGCGACCGTGATCAACGCCCTGGCATTGCAAAACGCATTTGAATCCGTAGGCCAGGAAACCCGCGTCATGTCGGCGATCCCGATGACGACGGTGTGCGAGCCCTATATTCGCCGGCGGGCGGTCCGGCATATGGAAAAGGGCAGGGTCGTGGTCTTCGCAGCCGGGACGGGAAACCCGTTTTTCACGACCGACACGGCCGCCGCTTTGCGTGCTGCTGAAATGCGCGTCGACGGCCTGTTCAAGGGCACTCAGGTTGACGGAGTCTACAGTGCCGACCCCCTCAAGGACGCCGGGGCCGAGCGGTTCGAGAGCCTGAGCTACATGGAAGTTCTCTCACGCGATCTCAAGGTAATGGACGCTGCCGCGATTTCCTTGGCGCGGGAAAATTCGATCCCGATTGTGGTATTCTCGATCCATCAACCGGGCGCCTTTGCGGGGGTCACGCAGGGGAAAGGTGCCTTTACGACGATTGGCGAGGGAAATTGAGCCGTGGCAGAACCAGACATCGACGATATCGAACGACGGATGAAAGGGGCCGTCGAAGTATTGCGCAAGGAGTTTGCAGGTCTGAGGACGGGACGCGCCTCGACGGCCATGCTCGATCCCGTCGTCGTCGCCGCCTACGATGCGGAAATGCCGCTGAACCAGGTTTCTACCGTCAGTGCATCTGATGCGCGGATGCTCAGCGTTCAGGTTTGGGACAAGGGGTTGGTCAAGGCAGTGGAAAGAGCGATTCGCGAGGCGGATCTCGGTTTGAACCCGATCATTGATGGGCAGCTGATTCGATTGCCGTTTCCCGAACTCAACGAGGAGCGCCGCCAGGAACTCGTCAAGCTTGCCGCAAAATATACCGAGCAAGCCAAAATCGCCGTCCGGAACGTTCGTCATCACGGCATGGACGATATCAAAAAAATGGAAAAAGCCAGCGAGATGAGCCAGGACGATCACAAATTTTGGGCTGATGAAATTCAGCGTTTGACCGACGAAGAGGTCAAGAAGATCGACGAACTTTTTGAAGTCCGCCAAGTCGAGATTATGCAGGTCTAGCGCATGGAAACCGCTCAAAAATTGCACGCGGAAACGCGCTGGCCACGGCATGTCGCGGTCATCATGGACGGCAACGGCCGGTGGGCGAAATCTCGTCATCTGCCACGCATTGCCGGGCATCGAAAGGGTGCCGAGGCGGTCCGCGAGCTGGTCCGCAGCTGCACCAATCTCAACATCCCGTTCGTAACGATCTATGCCTTTTCGTCGGAGAACTGGAAGCGCTCGCCCGAAGAGGTCAGCGACCTGATGTCGCTGCTGCGGTTTTATTTGCAGCGCGAAATCTCGGATCTGCACAAGGAGGGCGTGCGAATTCGCTTTATCGGTGATCGAGACCGTCTCGACGACGACATTAAGATGATGATCGCGGGAGCCGAATCGCTAACCGAGGGCAATCAGGAGTTGACCCTCTCCATCGCCCTCAACTACGGGAGCCGGCGCGAGATCGTTCTCGCGGTTCGGCGAATCGCAGAGGACGTCCGTTCGGGGCACCTCGATCCTGATCAGGTCGACGAAGAAAGCTTTGCAAGTTATCTCGATACCGCCGAGGTGCCTGACCCGGACCTGTTGATCCGGACCAGCGGCGAGCAAAGGCTGAGCAATTTTCTGCTCTGGCAATCGGCCTACACGGAATTGGTCTTCGTGCCCACCCTGTGGCCCGATTTCGATCGGGAAGCTCTCCTCGAGGCGATCGGAGAATTTCAACGGCGAGACCGGCGTTACGGCGGATCGAGTGGCTGAACGCGTGCCGGGCGGGCTCATGTCCCGCCTGGGTTCCGGTTTCTTCCTGGTTGTCCTGGCATTGGCTGGCGCCTGGGTTGGCGGAATCCCGCTTGTGGCGTTGATTGCGTTGGGACTGGCGCTCACCATTCATGAAGTGGACCGCGCGCTGCGAGCCCGCGGTTCGTCACGCTCCATACCCGTCATGGCCACCAGTGTTGCCACACTTGGTGTATCGCTCGCGTTTGCGGCGTCATCCTGGTACTGGCCTGCTCTAATTGTGGCTGTGGGCGGCGGCGCTATCGCCGCCGTTTTTGCCATGAACCGGGGGAGCCGGGCCGACGCGGCGATCCTGGGTGGCCTCGTGGCGTGGGCGGCTGTGGCAGGAACGGCGCTGCTCTGGCTGCATGCGACGGGGGGGTGGGGCGCAGTCGTCTGGCTGTTTGTGGTGGTCTGGTCAACGGATACGGGAGCTTACGCGGCTGGCCGGCTGCTCGGCGGCCCACGCCTTGCGCCCCGGTTGAGTCCGGCCAAGACCTGGGCGGGCGCGCTCGGCGGCGTCCTCACCGGCATCGCCTTTGGTGTATTGGCCGGCTGGGCCTTGGCTGCGCTCGGTGGTTTCGGCTCGATGCTCGATCTTGCTTTCGCCGTGGCCGGCGCGGCGCTGCTGTCGCTGACCGGACAGCTCGGCGACCTGACGGAATCCACTTTCAAGCGTCGGTGCGGGGTCAAGGATAGCGGTGCACTCATTCCAGGACATGGCGGCGCGTTCGACCGGCTCGACAGCTTGCTCGCGGCGGCGCCGGCGCTCGCGATTCTCGTTTACGCTCTGGGACCGGTAGTATGGGACGCGCCGTAAATCCCCGGTGGCGGAGTGAAAATTTGACAGATCAAGGGTTTATAAGGTCGTCGGCGCTTGCCAAGGACCAGCGCGCTTCCTACAATCGCGCGGCGTGACGCATACGGAAAAAATGTTTCGTTGCGTGACCAAGGGGGCGGGCACGACGCGGGGTTGCGTGTCGAATGCCCGCCTTGTGTATCTGCTCGATTCCGCCGGGGCTTTGCGCCCGGTATGGTTCTGAAACGGCATCGTCATGGAATGGATTGCGGGAATCTGGAATTACCTCTGGGCGTTCCTCGTCGTCCTCACGGTGGTGGTGTTTTTCCACGAGCTTGGCCATTACCTGATTGCCCGGATGAACGGCGTGCGCGTGCAAACATTTTCGATCGGTTTTGGCCCCGAAATCGTGGGTTGGACGGATCGCAAGCTGACGCGCTGGAAAATCAGTCTGATCCCGCTCGGCGGTTATGTGAAATTTTTCGGTGATGCGGGCGCGGCAAGTCAGCCGGGGGAAGAACTGCCCGAATTGAGTGAGGAGGAGCGCGCCGTTTCGTTCCATCACAAGCGGCTTCACCAACGGGCGGCGGTGGTGTTTGCCGGCCCGTTCGCAAACTTTATTCTGGCCATCGTGTTGCTGGCGATCCTGTTTGCGACGGTTGGCCAGCAGTTCACGGCCCCCGAAGTGGTCGAGGTGGTGCCGGGCTCCGCCGCCGAGGAGGCGGGGATTGCACCGGGCGACGTGTTCCAGGAGATCGACGGGGCGCGCATCGAACGCTTCGAGGATATCGTTGCCATCGTTGTGGAGGCGCCAGGGCGGCCGCTCGAAGTGATGGTGGAGCGCGCCGGCGGTTCGGTGCTCCTGACGGTGACGCCCCAGGAAGTCCAGCGGGAAGACCGATTCGGCACGGTTCGCCAGATCGGTCAACTCGGAATTCGTGGTGGACGCGTTGGTTTCGTGCAGCATGATCCGGGCTCGGCCATCTGGCTCGGTTTCAAGCAGACCTTCCTGTTTACGGGCGAGACCCTGAAGGCTGTCGGCCAGATGATCTCAGGGTCGCGATCCACAGATGATCTGAGCGGGCCGCTTCGAATCGCTCAGATTTCGGGCCAAGTCGCAGAGCAGGGACTGGCATCGCTCGTCTTTTTCATGGCGATTCTGTCGATTAATCTGGGGCTGATCAATCTGTTTCCAGTTCCCATGCTCGACGGTGGCCACCTGCTGATTTATGGCATCGAGGCCGTGCGTGGCCGACCGCTCGGCGCACGGGCGCTGGAAATGGTATTTCGAGTTGGCCTGGGCCTGATAGTGTTGCTGATTGGCTTCGTGTTATGGAATGACTTCAAGAATCTCGGGGTCGTTCAATGGGTTGGGAATCTCTTTTGATCGTGCGGCAGTAGAGTGGTCCTGAGTCTGAAACGTCTCTTTGCCGTCGTTGGGACATGCATCCTGATGGCGCTCGGCGCGGGACCGCTGGCGGTCTCACCGTCCGACGCTCAGGAGCTCGGCCTTTCCGATTTGGTTCACGATATCGAGGTAGAGGGCAACCAGCGGATCGAGCCCGAGACAATTCGTTCTTACATGACGATTCGTATTGGCGATCCGTTCGATCCGGGGCTAATCGACCGGTCACTGAAAAGCCTGTTTGCGACCGGCTTGTTTGCCGATGTCGTGTTGCGCCGTGAGGCATCTGCGCTGATCGTCCGGGTTGTCGAGAACCCGATCATCAATCGCGTGGCATTCGAGGGAAACGATAAGTTCGACGACGACAACCTGGGATCCGAGGTTCAGTTGCGCCCCCGCATGGTCTACACCCGCACGCGTGTCCAAAACGACGTGCAGCGTCTGATTGAGCTTTATCGGCGCACGGGCCGGTTTGCCGCCACCGTCGAGCCCAAGGTGATCCGCTTGTCGGATAACCGCGTCAACCTGGTGTTCGAAATCGACGAAGGACCGATCACCGAGGTGCGCAAGATCGCGTTCGTCGGCAATGAGAAATTCACCGACGGCGAGTTGCGCGAAGTGGTGCAAACCAGGGAATCGAGATGGTGGCGCTTTCTTACGACCGCGGACGTCTACGATCCCGACGCTATCACCTTCGATCGAGAGCTGCTGCGCCGCTTCTATTTGTCCCACGGCTATGCCGATTTCCGAGTCATGTCGGCAGTTGCCGAGCTGACACGGGACCGCGAGGCGTTTTTCATCACCGTCACGATCGAGGAAGGCGTGCGCTATCGCTTTGGCGGGGTCTATGTAGACAGTCGGCTGCGGGATCTTCCGGCCGGGCAGCTAGTGCCTTTCCTCACCACGTCGCCGGGAGATTGGTACGACGCCGACGCAGTGGAATCGACGATCCAGGATCTGACCGATGAAGTCGGCAACCTCGGATACGCGTTCGTCGATATTCAGCCGGACGTAAACCTTGACCGGGACCGTCGTTCGATCGACGTGACGTATATGGTCAACGAGGGGCCGCGCGTCTATGTGCAACGTATCGATATATCTGGCAACTCGCGAACGCTCGACGAAGTGATCCGACGCGAGTTCCGCTTCGTCGAAGGTGACGCGTTCAATACCGCGAAATTCCGGCGCTCCAAGCAACGGATTGAAAACCTCGCGTTTTTCTCGACTGTTGAGCTGGAAGCCCTGCCCGGCGACGCACCCGACCAGACGATCATTGCTGTCAACCTGGAAGAGCAGGCGACGGGCACGATCAACCTCGGCGGCGGGTTCTCGACATTTAACGGCCTGATCGCCGATTTCGGTATTCAGGAAAACAATCTCCTGGGACGTGGCCAGATCCTCCGACTGAGCGCGTCGATCTCGACCCAGCGCCAGCTCCTTGATCTGGGATTTACGGAGCCTTACCTGTTCAATCGCGACCTCGCCGCGGGCGCCAATATATTCCGTCGCACAACCGATAGTCGTCGGGAATCATCGTTTTTTCGGGAGGAACTCGGTCTCGGCACCAATATCAGCTATTCGGTCACCGAGGAATTGCGTCATACGCTACGCTACATCGTCCGTCGGGATGAGATTGAGGATGTTGATGACGACGCGTCCCGGTTCGTCAAGGAACAGGAAGGCTCATCGGTTATTTCCGCGCTCGGCCACACGCTTACACTGGATCGGCGCGACAGTCGGATCTTCCCACGAGAAGGCTTTTTGATCAGCTTTTCGCAGGACCTTGCCGGCTTTGGCGGCAGCGAGAAATATTTCCGAAATCAATTCAATTACGCGTATTACTACCCGCTCTCGGAACAGTGGATCGCGAACATCTCTTTTGAAGAGGGATTTATTTTCGGTTTTGCCGGCGACGATGTCCGTATCAGCGAGCGCTTTTTTTTAGGCGGCGGCTCCATGCGCGGGTTCGACGCTTCCGGTATCGGTCCCCGGGATTTGACGACAGGTGACGCACTGGGCGGTAATCTGCAATATGTTGCAAGTATCGGCGTGGGCTTTCCGCTAGGCCTGCCCGCCGAGTTTCCGGTGCGGGGCAACATGTTTACAGATATCGGCAGCCTTACAATCGTCGATGAGGAGGATCCGAGTATCTTTGACGAGGGCAGCCCGCGGGTTGGCGTCGGCGTCGGGCTCTCTTACGTGTCCCCCTTCGGTCCGATCGGATTCGAGTTGACCAAAGCGGTGGTCAAGGAAGATGTCGATGAAGAAGAGCTATTCCGTATCAATTTCGGAACCACATTCTAGGCAGAATTTTTCATGATTATTCGCAGCATGGCGCTTGCCTGTTTGATCATTTTGACGGTGGCATTCGTTCCCGTTCAGGGTCGCGCTCAACAGGCGGTGACGACCGATATCGCGGTTATTGAATACGAGCGCATAATTCAGACCTCACTGGCTCACCAGAGCATCCAGCAGCAGCTTCTTGCCCTGCATGACCGGATTCAGGCCCAAATCGACGCGGATGAGGCGAAGCTCGTTGAGATGGACAGGGAGTTGGCCATGCAAAAGTCGATCCTGGCGCCCGAAGCCTACCAGGAGAAGCTGCGCCAATTGGATGAGCGGGTTGCCGCGGTACGTGATCGGGTAAACGGTCTAAACCAGCGAATCGAAAAGGCACGGATGAACGCAACGGGGCAGATCCAGCAGGCGGTGTTCACCATCATTTCTGAGCTTGCGGCACAGCGAGGTTACGTGGCCGTGCTGCCAACCTCGACGATGGTCTATGCCGCACCCTCCATGAATATCAGCGATGAGGTTCAGCAGCAGCTCGATGCCCGATTGCCGCGGGTCGAAGTGCGATTCTCCGAGCAGTAGGCGGATGGCGGATTCTCGCTTCCACGATCGAAAAGGGCCGTTCTCTCTGGGTGAGCTGGCTGAGCGCACGGGTGCACGGTTGCTGGACGGGGCTGATCCGGCGCGCAGCTTGGTCGACGTCGCGCCGCTCGAGACGGCGGACGCGAGCGAGTTGAGCTTTCTCGACAACAAGCGCTACGTCGAGGCGTTCACCGTGAGTAAGGCTGGCGGCTGCGTGGTTCATCCCGAATATGTTGCGCGGGCGCCCGAGGGGATGGCGCTGTTGGTCACGGAAAATCCCTATAGGGCGTATGCACTCGCGGCACAGGCATTTTATCCGCCGTTGACCCCGTCGCTTGGAGTCTCGCCCGCCGCATCCATCGATGCCGAGGCACGGATCGGTGAGGATTGCTGCATAGAGGCGGGCGTGGTCGTCCAGGCGAACGCGGACATCGGAGCGGGCTGCTGGATTGGTTCCAACGCCGTGATCGGACGCGGCGTGGTGCTGGGCGCGGGAAGCAATGTCGGGGCCAACGCATCGATTTTCAACAGTCTGATCGGCGAGCGCTGCCGGATTTATCCGGGCGCCCGGTTGGGACAGGACGGCTTCGGGTTTGCCCCGGACCCCACCGAGCATCTCAAGATTCCTCAGCTCGGCCGGGTGATCGTGGGCGACGACGTGGAAATCGGCGCCAATGCCACGATTGATCGCGGGGCAGGCCCTGATACCATTATTGGCGACCGATGCATGATCGACAATCTCGTCCAGATTGCGCACAACGTTGAATTGGGTCCGGGATGCGTGATCGTCGCCCTGGTCGGAATCTCGGGAAGCACGAAGCTTGAAAATTACGTCTTTATGGGGGGCCAGGCCGGAGTGGCGGGGCATTTGAAAATTGGGGCCGGCGCAAAAATTGCGGCGCAGTCGGGCGTGATGCGCAACATTGAGCCAGGCGCCACGGTGGGCGGCAGCCCGTCCGTGCCGATTCGGGAGTTTCATCGCCAGACCGTGGCGCTGTCCCGCCTGACCAGGACAGGGAGAAAGAAGTAGATGGGTGATAAAGCCGAGGCGCCCCGGCGGGTCGCCGATATGGATATCGAAACGATCAAGCAGAAGATTCCGCATCGCTATCCGTTTCTTATGATCGACCGCATGATCGAGGTCGTGCCTGACGTGAGCGCGGTGGGAATCAAGAACGTATCGATCAACGAGCCTCAGTTTCAGGGCCATTTTCCGAGCCGTGCGGTGATGCCGGGTGTGCTGATTATCGAAGCGATGGCCCAGACCGCCGCCGTTCTCGTGGTCGAGACCTTGGGTCCCAATGCGGAGGGCAAGTTGGTTTATTTCATGTCGATCGACGATTGCCGTTTTCGCCAGCCCGTGGTCCCCGGCGACACGATGCGCGTTTCGGTAACGAAACAGCGTAGCCGCCGCAATGTATGGAAATTCAAAGGCGTGGCGACAGTCGACGAAACCGTCGTCGCCGAAGCCGTCTATACCGCAATGATCATGGACGACTAGATGCCCGATATCCATGCTACGGCGATTTTGGATCCGGCGGCGCGCCTCGCGGACGACGTGCGTATCGGGCCCTATTCCATCATCGACGGTGACGTCGAAATCGGCGCAGGCTCGATCGTTGAATCCCATGCGGTGGTGACCGGGCGAACGGTCATGGGACCGGGCTGCCACGTTTTTCCGTTCGCCTCCATCGGCCATCAGCCCCAGGACCTGAAATACGCCGGCGAGCCCTCGCGACTTGAGATCGGAGCGAAGAATGTGATCCGCGAGCACGTCACCATGAACCCGGGCACCGAAGGTGGCGGTATGCTGACACGGGTAGGTGACGGCTGCCTGTTCATGATGGGCGCACACGTCGCCCATGATTGCCAGATCGGCAACAACGTCATCATGGCGAACAACGCGACCCTCGCCGGGCATGTCGCTATCGAGGATTTCGCCATTCTTGGCGGTCTTACGGCAATTCACCAGTTCGTCCGCATTGGAGCGCACGCGATCGTGGGCGGCATGTCGGGGGTCGAGAACGATGTCATTCCCTACGGTTCTGTGATGGGGGATAGGGCTCGGCTCGTCGGCCTCAACCTGATCGGTCTGCGCCGGCGCGGATTTTCGCGCGACATGATCCATGTCCTGCGCAATGCCTACCGCATGCTGTTTGCGCCCGAAGGCACTATGGCGGAGCGCCTGGAAGACGTCGACGAGATGTTCCAGGACAACGAGGCCGTGCGCGACATCATCCGCTTCATCAAGACCGAGAGCTCGCGCTCGATTTGCCAGCCGAAAGAGGAGAGTGGCTCCTAAGCTCGGCATTCTCGCCGGTTCGGGCGATCTGCCCGCCCGGCTGATCGAGGCCGCGCGGGCCGCGGGCCGTGATGTGTTCGTCATCGCGTTTGAGGGCGATACGTCGCCCGAACTTGTCGACGCCGTACCCCATGCGTGGGTTCGTCTTGGCGCGGTCAGCGCGGTAGTCAAGGCGTTGCATGGTGCCGCAGTGGATGAGGTCGTCCTCGCGGGCGGAATGCGGCGGCCGCCTCTGAGCGCGCTCAAGCCCGATTGGCGCGGTATCAAGATGCTCAAGCGACTCGGACGCGCGGCTGCTAAAGGTGACGGCGCTCTTTTACAGCTCGTGGTCGACGAACTGGAGAGCGAGGGGTTCGGGGTCGTTGGGGCCGACGACATTGTGGCCAACTTGCTCGCGCCCGCCGGGGTTCTGGGGGCGATCGAGCCCGATGAGGCAGCTTGGGCCGATATCGCGGTCGCCATCGAGGCGGCCCGTGCGCTTGGCTCGTTGGATGTCGGCCAGGCGGCGGTCGCCCAACAGGGCGTCGTGCTTGGTGTCGAGGCCAAAGAAGGCACGGACGAGCTGGTCGACCGTTGCGGTCGGCTGCGCCAGGAGGGTCCAGGCGGGGTTCTTGCGAAGGTCAAGAAACCGGATCAGGAACGCCGGGTCGATCTACCCACGATAGGTGTGCACACAATTGAGGCGGCGCGCACGGCAGGCCTCCGGGGAATCGCTATCGAGGCGGAACAATCCCTCATCATTGATCGTCCCGCGGTGATCCGCGCAGCCGACGAGGCGGGGTTGTTCGTGGTCGGGGTCGCCCAAGGCGAGGTGCTGTGCTAGAGAGCGGTTGCGGCGTCAGGTCAACCAGGCCCAGAAAAAAACACCAAGGGCGCTAAGGGGCAGGCCGATGCGAAGGCCTGCCCGCACCCAGGCGGACCGGCCGGACCGGTTCTCGTTGGCGGCGCTACCCCGCTTCGGCCAGGCACTCGTGGTCGTAACGATCGGCAGGAGGAAAGGAGGCCCCGCGGCGGATGGAGAACGAGGTCGAGCGGGGTTGAGCTTAGCCACGTTTCTTGATCGGGATGTACGCGCGCTTTGGCGAGCCGACGTAAAGCTGGCGTGGACGCCCGATTTTCTGTGCCGGATCCTCAACCATTTCTTTCCACTGGGCGACCCAGCCGACAGTTCGGGCAACCGCGAACAGCACCGTAAAGAGGTGCGACGGAAAGCCCATCGCCTTGAGGATGATGCCCGAATAGAAGTCGACGTTGGGGAACAGCTTGCGCTTGACGAAATAGTCGTCCTCGAGCGCGATGCGTTCCAGTTCCATCGCGATCTTGAGCAGCGGATCGTCCTTGATGCCAAGGTCCTCGAGCACCTCGTGGCAGGATTCGCGCAGCACGGAGGCACGCGGGTCGTAGTTTTTATAGACCCGGTGGCCGAATCCCATCAGCCGGAAGGGGTCGTCCTTGTCGCGGGCTTTCTTGATGAATTCGGAGATGTTATCGGCTGAGCCGATTTCCACCAGCATGCGGAGCACCGCTTCGTTGGCACCGCCATGGGCCGGACCCCACAACGATGCGATCCCAGCGGCGATGCAGGCAAAGGGGTTCGCTCCCGACGAACCGGCCAGCCGCACCGTCGAGGTCGACGCATTCTGCTCGTGATCCGCGTGCAGGATGAACAGACGGTCGATTGCCCGGGCCGACGATGGCCTAATTTTAAACTCTTCCGTCGGTGCGGCGAACATCATGTACAGGAAATTCTCGGGATAGCTCAGCTCGTTGCGCGGATAGATGAACGGCTGGCCGATAGAATACTTGTACGCCATGGCCGCGATAGTTGGCATCTTCGCGATCAGTCTGTGCTCGGCCACCATGCGTTCGTAGTCGTTCTGGGGCCCTTCTTCCTCGTTGTGATAGAACGCGGACAGTGCGCCCACGACGCCGACCATGATGGCCATGGGGTGAGCATCGCGCCGGAATCCCCGGAAAAAGTAAATCAGCTGCTCGTTTACCATGGTGTGGTGGCGGATCGTATCGACGAACGTCTCTTTTTCGTCAGCCGTCGGCAATTCGCCGTCGAGAAGAAGATACGCGACCTCCATGAAGTCGCTGTTCTTGGCCAGATCCTCGATGGAATAGCCCCGATGGAGCAGCTCGCCCTTTTCCCCGTCGATATAGGTGATTGCGGATTCGCACGAACCGGTGGCCGTAAAACCGGGGTCGTAGGTGAATTGCCCGGTATCCTTGTATAGCTTGCGGATGTCGATGACGCTCGGGCCGATGGAGCCGTCGAGGATGGGGAGTTCGGACAGTTTGTTATTATTTTCGTCGACCAGCGAAACCGTCCGACTTGGCATAGAGCCTTTGTTTGTGCTGTCCGTTTTGCCCATTCAGAAACCCCCGATTTCTTATGCAGCGTGGACTAACCGGCACCGCTGTTTAATGCTGCGGCAGCATAGTGGCAGTCGGTTAATTTATCAATCGGGCGTACGTCATCGGGGCGAGTTCAGCTGAACGTATCGTCCAGGCGTGCAAGGCATTCGTCGCGGCCGAGTACCGCCATGACGTAAAAAATTCCGGGCGAACGGGTCGATCCGGTCAACGCGGCCCGAAGGGGCTGAGCGAGCTCGCCGAGCTTGCAGCCTCGCTCTTCAGCTTGTTCGCGCACCAGGGCTTCCAGTTTGGGCTCATTCCATGTCTCGAGGGTTGCGAGCGCCGGCCGCATCGCCTGGAGCCTCTCGCTCCCGCCTTCGCTAAGCAGGCGGGCCGCTTTTTCATCTGGTTTAAGTGGCCGCGTTTCGACATAAAAATATGCGTTTTCAGCTAGTTCTATTGTGTTTTTTGCTCTTTCTCTTAGACCGTTCATCCCTGTCAAAAGTCGGTCTGTCGCACTGAAATCGAGGGGTTGGCCGAGCCGCTCCGCAAGCGCGGGCGCGATCAGCTCAACCAGCCGCGCGGGCTCCGCCTGACGCAGGTAGTGGCCGTTCAGGTTGTCGAGCTTGTCCGTATCGAAGCGCGAGGGCGAGCGTCCTACGGCACCGAGATCGAACCAGAGGACGGCCTGCTCGGTCGAAATGATTTCCTCGTCGCCATGAGCCCAGCCCAGACGCAACAGGTAATTGCGCATGGCCTCGGGCAGATAGCCCATCTGGCGATAGGCGTCGACCGCCAGCGCGCCGTGCCGTTTGGATAGCTTGGCGCCGTCGGCGCCGTGGATCAGTGGGATGTGAGCGAAATTGGGGAGCTCCCAGCCGAGCGCGTGAAACAGCTGGCTCTGGCGGGCCGCATTGGTCAGGTGATCGTCGCCCCGGACAACGTGGGTGACGTCCATCTCGTGGTCGTCGACCACGACCGAAAGCATATAGGTCGGTGTGCCGTTGGCGCGCAGCAGGATCATATCGTCGAGCTGCTCGTTAGCCACGCGCACGGGGCCCTGGACCCCGTCGTCGATTACCGTTTCGCCCTCGGTCGGGGCCTTGAAGCGGACGACCGGGTCGACTCCTTCGGGGGCATCCGCCGGATCGCGGTTCCGCCAGCGCCCGTCATAACGGACCGGGCGGCTTTCCGCGCGGGCCCGTTCGCGCATTTCGGTCAGTTCTTCCTTGGAGCAATAGCAGTGGTAAGCCTTGCCCGCGTCCAACAGACCCCGGGCAACCTCTGCATGGCGGGCAGCGCCTTCGAACTGGTGGACCACCTTGCCGTCCCAGTCGAGTTCAAGCCAGCGCAACCCGTCCAGAATTGCCGCCACGGCCTCGTCCGTGCTGCGCTCCCGGTCGGTATCCTCGACGCGCAAGCGAAATTGGCCGCCGTGATGGCGGGCAAAAAGCCAGTTGAACAGGGCCGTACGAGCGCCGCCGATATGCAGAAAGCCGGTGGGGGAGGGGGCGAAGCGGGTAACCACGGTCATGGGTTGCACTCTCTGACAGTCGTCAGGCTTCGGGTCAAGTCGGGCGCCGACGGCTCAGACCGTGGCCACGGGCGTGACCGGCGAACCCGCGGCGCCGGGCAGGCGCAGGGGCGGCGCTGTGAGCAGGAAGCGTGAGCGGCCGTGATCGCGCAGCCAGCGTGCAAGGTCTCCCAGGTGCCACAACTCGCCCAAGTGGATGCCCAGTTTGAACAGGCAGTGCTCGTGCAGCGGCAAATTAGCGCAAGGCGTCGCAGCTTCGCGCGCGGGCAAGCGCTCGACGGCGTAATTGTCAGCGATCAGCACGGCAACGCCGCGGTCCGTGATCCATTGCAGCAACTTGGCGTCGCGGCCGTCAAGCGCCGTGCAAGCGCTGTGCAGCGCCTCCGGGTCCGGATCTCGCGCCATCTCCAGCACCAGATCGGCAAAGCCCGTATAGAGGCACAGCATGTCGCCTGGCTCCACGTTCACATTGTCGGCTTCAAGCACCGTCATCAGGCCGTCGTAGCCCACCGCCTCGAAGGCGCGGCCGTAATGGGCGTGCAAATCGACCAGCACGCCGCACCCCTGCACCCCGGTGGTCGCCATGTTCTCGATACCAAGTCGGGTCGCCCCTATCGACTGTCCGGTCTCGCGTTCCGTGCCGTCGGCAAGAAATTCGAGCGGTCCCGTCACATGCTCTCCGGCCTTGAAGCCGTTGTAGAATACCTGCTCTGCCACCCCGTCACCGTCCGCGTCGAACAGGCTGCCTATATGGAACAGGCCGTCCCACTGGGTGGAATACTGGCTGCAGAGCAACACACGCTCGTCATTGACGATATCTGTCTTGCCCGAGAAGAACTTACCGAGCGGCAAGTTGCGCGCGGGCTTTTCGTTGCGGATGATAGGCTGAAACTCGGGCGGAAAGCGGCTCGGATGGAGCTTGTTTCCGCCCGGGTAATCGAGCGGTAGGCTAAGGCAAAACGCCTTGCCTTCGCGCACTTCGCCGACCGCCTTGCGCACTTTCTCCGGGGTCAAAAGATTGAGCCGTCCAAGCTGGTCGTCGGGGCCGAAATCGCCCCAGTTCGAGCCCTCGGGCCGGTGGACCCAGCGTTGCGTCATGGCCCGACCCTCGTAAACCCTAGTTCCAGCACTCGACAAGCACGGTGAATTCTCGTGCGACATCGGCCACGTCGGCGGCGCCCATGGGCGCTCCGGGCACGGCGGCGGCGTAGTTGATGTCCTCTGCCTCAAGGAAATCGATGGCGATGCGGCTTTTGATCGCGAAGTTGACGTTTTGCGGGATATCGTCCATTTCCGCCGCAATCAGCAGGGCGTCGAGCTTGGCAACGATAATGCCCGCGATATGGCCGTTCATGTCGAGCAGGGGGCCGCCGCTGTTTCCCGGTTGGACCGGTGCGGTCAGCTGGAACTGGTTTGGATCGTCGCCGATCCCCGACGCGGCGCTGATCGTACCCGTGGTCACCTTGACCTCGGACGACAGCAGCCCGTGATAGGGATATCCGACCACGACCACGTCATCGCCCGGGCGCACCGCCGAGCCACCCCGGAACACGGCGACGGCATCGCTGCCCTGGGGCATTTTCACCAGCGCGAGATCGTCGGTGGGATTGTCCGCAAGCACAAGGCTCGGAGCCGAATCCAGGCCCGCGCCTGTGACGTGTACGGCAGCACAGCCCTCGATGACGTGATGGTTGGTCATGACGATGCCGCTCGAGGTGATAACGAAGCCGGTGCCCGTGCCGACCAACTCAGTTCCCTTGGTCGTGGGTCCGGCATCGGCCGCGATCGGGGCCGCGGTGCCGATATCCTCGCTCCACACGTCATACAGTTCTTGGGCGCGCACCCAGTCGGCGTCACTCAGCCCGGCGGCCATGTCCTCCGCGATGCCCACCGCCTCGCTGTCGCCCTGATCCGCGGCGAGAGCGTAATAGACGAACGCAATCACATTGTCGGCCGGCACACCCTGGCCGGTCTCGTACATCACCCCGAGATTGAACAGGGCGTCCAAATAGCCCTGATCTGCCGCAAGTTCGAACCAGCCAACAGCGTCGTCGTAGTCGATTGCGACACCCGAGCCGTCGCGGTACATGACGCCGATGTTGTACTGGGCGATAGCGAGGCCTTGGTCCGCTGCCTGGTGATACCAGTAAAGCGCCTCGGCGAAATCGACCGGCACGCCTTCGCCGTAGTCGTACATGTAGCCCAGGTTGAGCTGGGCGTTGGGATTGCCCTGTTCGGCCGCGCGGCGGTACCAGTAGACCGCCTGCGTATCGTCGAGCGGGATTCCGATCCCCTCGTCGTACATGAAGCCGAGATTGTACTGCGCCCCGGCGTGATCCTGCTCGGCAGCCTCGCGGTACCAGTACGCCGCTTCACCCCTATCCTCGGTCACGCCCTCGCCGTAGTCGTACATGACGCCCAGGTTGAACTGCGCCGTAACGTGGCCCTGTTCGGCGGCCCGGCGGTACCAGTGCGCGGCCTGGATATCGTCGACCGGCAAGCCTTCGCCATTGTCGTACATGTAGCCGAGATTGTACTGGGATTCCGGGTTGCCGGCTTCGGCCAACGGCCGCCATGCCCGGAACGCGGCGGAGTAATCGCCCCGCTCGTAAGCGTCGTAGCCCTCGTTCAGGGCGTCGCCCGCGCTATCGTCGATCAATGCGGCGGCCGGCGAGCGCGCGGCCAACTGCATGGCCTTTTCTAGCTGATCGGGGCTCAACCAGGCTTCGAGTTCGCGCAGGCGCATGCGCGCGTCCGCGTCGCCCAACTCGGCCGAGAGCCAGAGGAAGCGGTAGGCCTGGACCTCGTCCTCGGGCACGCCCTCGCCGGTCCCGTACATTATGCCGAGATTATAGAGCGCGATGACATGGCCCTGGTGGCCCGCCCGGCGGTACCAGCGGGCGGCGAGCGAGTCGTCGAGCGGCACTCCGATTCCTTCGTCGTAGAACACGCCGAGCACGAACTGGGCGTCGATCTGGTTCTGCTCGGCGGCAAGACGGTACCACTGCGCTGCCTTCCCATCGTCTGGAGCGACACCGTAGCCTTCGTCGTAGACCACGCCGACGGCGTATTGGGATTCCCGGTCGCCTGCCTCGGCGGCCGCAAGCCATTCGCGGAGCGCAGCCGCGTAATCGCCCCGGTCGAAGGCGGCGAGCCCGCTGTCGTAGTCCGCGCGAGCCGCCAGGGGCGCACTAAGCAGCGCGACCAGCGCAAGAAGGAAAACGATCCGTCGCATGGCCCTGAGCTTAGCACATTGAGCCAGCCCGGAAATCCTGTGTAGAATGTCGCAACGGCGGCGTAAAACGGGCGCAATGCTCGACAAAATCGCCTAACAATAACGCCAATCGGGAGACGACGGATGGGATCGGATGTTACGGGCAAGCGGGTGCTCGTTACGGGCAGTACCATGGGCATCGGGCGCGGTGCGGTCGAGATGTTTCTCGAAAGCGGCGCGCAGGTTGCGGTCAACGGCCGCAATCCCGAAACGGTCGCCACGGCCATCGAAGAGATGGGCGGCGAGGGGCTGGTGGCGGCGCATGGCGACGTTGGCACCATCGAGGGCTGCCGCGCCGTGGTCGACGCGGCAATCGCCGGGCTGGGCGGTCTCGATGTGCTGGTCAACAACACGGGCATCTGCCCGCTCGCCCGTGTCGGGGAGATCACCGAAGAACACTGGGACGAGGTGATCAACGTCAATCTGCGCTCGGCACTGTTCTGTGCGAAATTCGCCATGCCCGAGCTGCGCAAATCCAAGGGCAACGTCGTCAACATCGGCTCGATCAGCGGACTCGTCGCCGGACCGTCCGACAGTTTCGTCTACGCCATTTCCAAGGGCGGGATGATCAACATGACACGCACCATGGCGATCGAACTGGCGGGCGACGGCGTGCGCGTCAACTGCCTCTGTCCGGGCTACATCGAGACCCCGATGATCTCTGCCGAAAACGAGGCAACGGGGGGACAAGTGATCGAATTCATCAACGCGTCGGCGCCCATGGGGCGGATCGGCACGGTGCGCGAATGCGCCTCTTCAATCCTGTATCTGGCGTCCGAGGATGCCGGCTACATCACGGGGTCGATCCTGTCGAACGATGGCGGCAGTGCGGCCAACGCGAGCTGGGGCGGGGCGAATTACGCCGACGGCGGAAGCACGGGCGGGGCGAGCTATACGCCGACGCCCCGCGACGATTGAGGCGGAGGAGCCAACCATGGGCATGCAGCTTGATTTTTCCGGTAAACGGGTGCTGGTCACCGGCAGCACCAAAGGCATCGGGCGCGGCGCCGCCGAGGGCTTCCACGAGCTTGGCGCGAGCGTTGCGATCAACGGCCGAACTGCCGAGACCGTGGCGCAGACGATCGAGGAGATGGGCGGCGGCGAACGGCTGATCGCGGCGCCGGGCGACCTGTCGTCGGTGGCGGGGGTCGACAAGACCGTATCAGCGGCGATTGCCGAGCTCGGCGGGCTCGATGTGCTGGTCAACAACGCGGGACGCGGCGACGACCGCCCCATCGACGGGATCGACGAGGACTACTGGCAGATGATGATCGACCTCAATCTCAAGGGCGCCTTCTTTACCGCCCAGGCCTGCGTGCCGGCGCTCAAGGAATCCCGCGGCAACATCATAAATATCGCGTCGATGATGGGGGTGATGGGCGGGCCCGAGGGTTTGATCGTCTATTGCACGACCAAAGGTGCCATGATCCAGATGACCCGGATGATGGCGCTCGATCTCTCGCGCGACGGGGTGCGGGTCAACAATCTCTGCCCCGGCTGGATCGACACGCCGATGATCCAGAACGAGAACCAGATCGCCGGCGACGATGCCCTCTTGAATTACATCAACGCCGATTGTCCGCTGGGGCGGATCGGCCATGTGGATGAAACCACGGGCGCCATCCTCTACTTCGCATCGCACAACGCGGGCTATACCACGGGTGCAACCCTGGTCGCCGACGGCGGCATCTCCGAAGGGCGCTAACCCGTCCGCGCATGTCCGTCGTGGCACCCCGGTAAAGGCGGCGCCATGACCGACGATCGGCTTGGCCGGATCCGCGAGGCGCTTGGCTCGATGCTGACCGCCGAGCGGGACCGCTGGATCCTCTGGCTTCCCGTGGCGCTGGGAATCGGGGTCTTGTTCTACTTCGCCCTGCCGGTCGAACCGCCGTTCTGGACCGGCGCCGCGGGCATATCGGGCTTTTTCGTCCTCGCCATCCTGTCACGCCGCCACACGGCGCTGCTTCTGGCCGCTCTTCTGCTGGCCGCGTTCTGCGCCGGTTTTTTCGCGGCGAGCGTGCGCACCCTGGGTGTCGAGGGGCCGATCCTGAGCGAGGAAGTCGGCCCTGGCGAGGTGATCGGCCGGGTCGCCAAAGTGGAGCTGCGTGATAACGGCCACCGCCTGGTGCTCGATCATCCGTCGATCGAGGGTGTCGAACCGGAAGCAACGCCCGAGCGGGTCCGCATCACCGTGCGCAAGGGTGCCGAGGCGATCCGGCCCGGCGACTGGGTGCGCCTGTGGGCCGTGATTTCGCCACCCTACGAGCCGGTCGCGCCCGGCGCCTTCGATTTCGCGCGCAAGGCCTTCTTCGAGGGGTTGGGCGGCATGGGGTTCGCCATGGGTGCGCCGCGACTCCTCGATCCGCCGGTCTTCGCCTCGGGCGACACCGCGGGCAGGGGCCTGGCGTTGAGCCTGATTGCCCTGTGCCACGATCTGGCCGCCCGTATGCGTGCTGCCGTACCGGGCGAAGCGGGTGCCCTAGCTGCGGCCTTGCTGATCGGGGATCGCAGCGCGATTCCCCCCGAAACCCTGGCTGCCATGCGCAGTTCGGGCATCGCCCACCTGTTGGCGATCTCGGGGTTGCATGTGGGCCTCGTCGCGGGCCTGCTCTTCGTGGTGCTGCGTGCGCTACTGGCGCTGATCGAGCCGGTCGCCCTGCGCTATCCGATCAAGAAGTGGGCGGCGGTGCTCACCCTGCTCGGCACGCTGGGCTATCTGTTCATCAGCGGAGCCAGCATCCCGACCCAGCGCGCTTTTATCATGACCGCGCTGCTCCTCATCGCCGTCCTGATCGACCGCACGCGGATTGCGATGCGGTTGATCGCCTGGGCGGCAATCGCGGTCTTGATCGCGGCGCCGGAAAGCCTGCTCGGGCCCAGTTTTCAAATGTCGTTTGCCGCCGCGATGGCGTTGATTGCCACCTACGAACTGGCCGGCGGGCCGCTCGCCCGCTGGCAGTCGGGCAGTGGGGCCTGGCGCCGTCCCGCGCTCTACGTCATGGGCGTGCTGCTCACAACCCTCGTCGCCGGGCTCGCGACAGGGCCGTTCGCCGCATTCCATTTCAACCGCATTGCCGACTACAGCATGGTCACCAACCTCGCCGCCGTGTCGATCACGGCGTTCTGGATCGTGCCCTGGGGGATGCTTACATTTCTGCTGTTGCCGTTCGGCGCCGAGCACCTTGCCCTAATTCCCATGAGCTGGGGCATCGACGCCGTGGTTGCGCTGGCCCACAGGGTGGCGGGTTGGCCGGGATCGGTGACGCTGGTTCCCGCCATGCCGCTCGGTGCGCTGGTGCTGGTGGTGGCGGGAGGGCTTTGGCTGTGCTTGTGGCGACGGCGCTGGCGTCTCCTGGGGCTCGCTACGATTGCTGCGGGACTAATCCTGACCGTTTGGCCCGATATCCCCGACGTTCTGGTCGACGGCCGGGCCAAGCTGTTTGCCGTGCGTACCGCCGACGGCGAATTCGCGTTCTCGACCCGGCGCAGCGCCCGCTTCGCCGGCGAGATCTGGCTTCGCCGCGCCGGACGCGCGGAACCTGTGGCCCTGGCCGGCCGATGGGGCCAGCGGCAATGGACGCTTGGTCTGCGATTCGCTGGGTTGTCTCTATCGGGCCGAGGGCCAGATTATTGCCCTGGTGCATGATCCCCGGGGGCTGGCTGAGGACTGCGCGGTCGCGGATGTCGTGATTGCGCTGGTGCTGATTGATGCGGGCTGCCGCGGGCCTCATACGGTGATTGATCGCTTCGATATCTGGCGCGAGGGTGCCCACGCGGTGTGGCTCGACGCGGACGGGGTCCGGGTCGCCAGCGTCGCCGACCGTCGCGGCGTGCGGCCCTGGACCGTGCAACGCGGCGCACTCTGGGACCAGTGAGGCCCCGCGACTCTGGCCGACCACGGCGTTTCGTGCCAGCCTTGCTGCGTGAACCACGCGAAGCCGGGTGGATTGTCGTCAGTGGAGCGGTGCGAGGATGAAAGGCAAGATTTCAACGATCTTTTCGGTCGCGCGCCGGCTGCTTGACGAGAAGGGCAGCGACGGCGCGCGCGCCGAGGCCCGGGCCTGGCGCGAACGCTTCGAAGCGGCTGGCAACGCCGACGAGGAAGAGCGCTGGCGCCATGTTCTCCTCGCGCTCGACCGGCTCGAAGCGCTCGACGCTGCCCGTAAGGAATGATCGGGCTCGCGCGGCTATGAAAAAGAAAATGATCGGCTTTCACCGCATCGCCCGGGCTTTGATCGAGACCCACGGAGCGGGCGGCGCGCAGAACGAGGCGCGCCGTCGTCTCGCTGATGCCGAACGGCGGCAGGACGAGACCGATATCGTGCGATGGGAGCACGTTCTGGGCGCCATCACCCGGATCGCGGGCGCTGAAGCGAGCGGCCGCGACGGTTAGGCGGCGCCGCGTTTCTCCGTGTGGAGCGACATGCGCGCGGGAAGTTCCGTCAGGGGGCCGACATCGCCGTAGTCGCCGGGGCCGATTTCGCGCACCGCCTCGATCAGAACCCCGTCCAGCCCAAGCATTTCGTCGGCGATGGCGATCATCAACCGATTGGGTTCGGCATGCGGGGCACGTTCGCGCAGGAGTTGCGCCGCGTCACGTTCTCGCCCGGGTGACCCCATAACCAGCAGGGTCAGCGCCGCGGCGGTCGAGCGGCTGACACCGGCGAGGCAATGAACGAGCAGAGGCTCGTCGCGATCCCAACTGCGGCCGAAGGCGACAAGCCGCTCGATATGATGTTCGCCGGGCAGGATCTGCGCCGCGTCATCGACCCAGATGTCATGAACTGAAAGCTTGAGGTGCTTCTCGCTCGCGATACTCTCAGGCGTAGGAGGAAGTCCGTCGGGCTCGCTCACCTCGTTCGGACCGATGACCGAGACCAGATGGGTCGGTTGCAGGGTTTTTACGTGGTCGGGCATGTCGCGGTAGCAGGAGACGTAGATACGGGGCATACGCGGAGTGGTTCCTTTGACTGGTGAACGGGCGCTAAAAAAATGTGCGGGTTGGAGAATGAGTGGCGGTGCGCGTCCGGTCTCGCCGGCCCGCCTGAAGATGACCTTAGCCTCACCCAGACGCCAACACTAGCCGGAACACGGGCCGTATCCGCGACCAGCGGTTAAAAAACCAACGGTGTCCGGTGCGCTCCGCTAATAGCGGCGCATCAGTCCCACGAGCTTGCCTTGAACCTTGACCCGACCGGGACCGAAGATGCGGGTTTCGTACGTCGTGTTGGCGGGCTCGAGGGCAATCGATTCACCCTTGCGCCGAAGCCGCTTGAGGGTTGCCTCGAGGTCGTCGACCAGGGCAACCACGATGGCGCCGTTCTCGGCTGTGTCGCATTGCTGGATTACCACCGTATCGCCGTCGAAAATTCCGGCGTCGATCATCGAATCGCCCTCGACCTCGAGTGCGTAATGATCGCCGCTGCCGATCATCGTGGCAGGCAGTTCCAGCGTCTCGTTATGCTCGCGCAGGGCCTCGATGGGAGTGCCGGCGGCGATCCGGCCATAGAGCGGAATCGAAACCGCATCGCCCGATTCAGCCCCGCCGCGCCCGAAGTCGCCTTCGATCACGCTTGGGCGGAACCCGGCGTCGCTTGCGGATGCAGCCAAGCCGGCGCCCGGGGGAAGCTTGATCACCTCAAGGGCGCGCGCGCGATGGGGCAGGCGGCGAAGAAAGCCGCGTTCTTCGAGCGCGGTCACGAGGCGATGAATGCCCGACTTGGATTTCAGGTTGACCGCTTCCTTCATTTCTTCGAAAGACGGCGAGACAAAGTGGGCCTTCATGTGCTGATCGATAAACCGGAGCAATTCGAGCTGCTTCTTGGTGAGCACGGGCCGGGCCTCCTAGGGCTGGTAGAACAAAAATCGAATACCTACAAGATGTTCTACTTTGGTTCCAATGCGGGGTCAAGCGAAAAATCGCAGAAACCCGCCGATTTCTCGCAAATTTTTGATTTCTTTGGAAAAAATGGGCCTGCGGGCCGCAGAATTCTCTGCTCCGCCCGACCACTTGTTAGAGGTTGAGGCGGCCCGGCCCGAAGCGGCGAATTTCGACGCTCTCGCCGGCCGCGGCGGCCTTTGCGTGGGGCGGGCGCACCACCAGGCAATCGGCGCGGGCAAGATCCGAGAGCATCGAGCTGTCCTGGATTTGGAAAGGGGTCGCTACGGACCCATCCGGTTCGTCGTGCAAATGCGAGCGCAGGTATTCCTGGCGCTCGTCGTTTGCGGGCAGGTCACAACCCAGCCGTGCGCGCTCCGTCATCCCGACGCTGTCGAGGCCCAGCATCGTGGCGATCGCGGGTTGTGCGAAGATTAGCGCGCAGACCACGGCCGACACCGGGTTTCCCGGCAGGCCGAGCAGGGGGGTCTCGCCCAGCCGGCCGAAGGCCACGGGCTTGCCCGGGCGCATCGCGATCTTCCAGAAATCGAGCGTAAAGCCATCCTCGCCCAGTGCTTGGCGGACGATATCGTGATCGCCGACAGAGACCCCGCCGGTGGTGATCAGCAGGTCGGCCCCGCGGGCGCCCGCTGCCAGGCGCCTGAGCGCTTCACTGTCGTCGGGCGCGATGCCGAGATTGACCGGCTCGGCGCCGAACGCCTTGAGCGCCGCCTCCATGGCCAAGGTGTTCGAGCTTACAATCTGGTGCGGGCCGACCATCTCGCCGGGCATGACGATTTCATCGCCCGTGGTCAGAACGGCGATGCGAGGCGTTCGCCGGACCTTCAGCCAGGGATGGTTCATCGCTGCGGCCAGGCCGATATCGCGCGCGCTCAGCAGGCGACCGGCGCGAAGTCCCGTCCAGCCGGATTCGAAATCGAGACCGGCGCGGCGTACATAGCGGCCTGGTACGACGCCTTCGCGCACCGTTATCGTGCCATTGCCGGCATCGGTGTTCTCCTGGATAACGATAGCGTCGGCCCCCTCGGGCACGGGGCCGCCGGTAAAGATCCGCACCGCCTCTCCGGCGGCGAGCCGGCCGTCATAGGCGGCGCCCGCGGGCGCTTCCCCCACCACACGTAACGTCACCGGCGAAGCGGCGGTATCATCGGCGCGCACCGCGTAGCCGTCCATCGCCGAGACGGCGACCGGCGGTTGGGTCATGCGGGCCACGACGTCTTCGCCCAGCGTTCGACCGAGCGCGTCGGTCAACGCAACCGTCTCCAGCGGCAGCGGCGCAAAAGCTCCGGTAATGCGCTCGAGTGCCTCGGCAACAGAAATCATGGCGTCAATCCTGTTTGAAATCACCCGACTTGCCGCCGGACTTGCGGACCAGCCGGATGTCCGT
Organism: Alphaproteobacteria bacterium; assembly: GCA_965249645.1. GTDB lineage: Bacteria > Pseudomonadota > Alphaproteobacteria > UBA828 > JAPUJA01 > CAVOEB01. The sequence goes on along the minus strand of CBDFML010000012.1, from coordinate 1,128,456 downwards.
GATGCGCATGGCGCGATCGACCGCCTTGCACATGTCGTAGATCGTGAGCGCCGCGACGGCGACGGCGGTCAACGCTTCCATCTCGACGCCGGTCTTGCCGGTGAGTTTGCAGGTCGCGGTGATTTCGACCGCTCCGGCGTCCGGGTCGCAGGCCAGCTCGACATGGATAGCGCTCAAATTCAGGGGGTGGCACAGGGGGATCAGGTCGGGCGTGCGCTTTGCCCCCATGATCCCTGCGAGGCGGGCAACCGAGAGAACGTCGCCCTTCTTCATCCCGCCCTCCATGATCCGGGCCAGGGTCTCCTGCGCCATCGTCACGCGCCCCTTCGCCGTGGCACTGCGCTCGGTCTCGTCTTTGGCCGAAACGTCGACCATGCGTGCCTTGCCCTCGGAATCAAGATGGGTGAAATCGCCGGCCATCGCCTCAGCCCTCCGCGCGCATCGGAGCGGCGCGGCCCAGCAGCGCAAGAGTTGCTGCGGTCACGTCGGTCTGACGCATCAGCGATTCGCCGACCAGGAAGCGGCGTGCTCCCGCCGCGCTCATGCGCACCAGGTCGTCGTGACATCCCAGCCCGCTCTCGCACACCAGATCCCGTCCCGCGCCCGCTTTTGGGCCAAGCTCCTCGGTGGTTGCGAGATCGACTTCGAGGGTCTTGAGATTTCGATTGTTGATACCGATCAACGAGACGTCGAGCCTGAGCGCGCGGTCGAGTTCGCCAGCGTCGTGGACTTCGGCCAGCGTGTCCATGCCGTAGTCCTTTGCCGCCGACGCCAGGTCGTGGGCCTGATTGTCGTCGAGCGCGGCCAGGATGAGCAGGATACAGTCGGCGCCCAGCGCCCGGGTCTCGGCCACCTGGTAGGTGTCGAGCATGAAGTCCTTGCGCAGGACCGGCAGGGACACGGCGCCCCGCGCCGCCTCGAGATGGTTGTCCTCGCCCTGGAAATAGGGCGTATCGGTCAGCACCGAGAGGCAAGCTGCCCCGCCTGCACCATAAGCGCGGGCCAGGGAGGCCGGGTCGAAGTCGGCGCGGATCAGCCCCTTGCTCGGGCTCGCCTTTTTGATCTCGGCGATCAGCGCCAGTCCGTGCTCCGCGACATCGGCGCTCAGGGCGGCGGCAAACCCACGGGCCGGCGAGACCGCTCGGGCAGCCGCATCTACGGCTGCGGGGGAACGCGCTGCCTTGCGATCGGCGACATGGGCGAGCTTGTCGGCGCAGATCCGGGCCAGTACGTCGCTCATGGGCCGGTCCCGTTCGTAATCGTTACGAGACGTGCAAGGGTGTCCTTCGCCTTGCCGGAATCGACTGCCTCTGCCGCCAGACCCGCGCCTTCGCGCAGGTCGGTGGCCTTGCCCCCCACAATCAGCGCGGCTGCGGCGTTGAGCAGAACGATATCGCGGATGGGTCCGCTTGCGCCGTCGAGCAGCGTCGTCATCAGGTCCGCATTGTAAGCCGCGTCGCCACCGGCGAGGTCGTCGGGCTGGGCGACGGGCAGGCCGGCGTCCTCCGGGCGGACCTCGAGGAAATTCATCGTGCCGTTCTTCAGTTCGGTCACGCTCGACGACCCGGTCGTGGTCAATTCGTCCAGTCCGTCGGAGCCGTGCACCACCCATGCGTGTTCGCTGCCCAGGTTCGCCAGCACACGGGCGACGGGCTCGACCCAGTTTTCCGCAAACACCCCCAGAAGCTGCCGCTTTGCGCCGGCGGGGTTCGCGAGCGGCCCCAAAAGGTTGAAGATGGTCCGCACGCCCAGTTCTTTCCGCGGTCCCGCGACATGTTTCATGGCGGCATGATGTCGGGGCGCCATCATGAATCCGATCCCGACATCGCGGATCGCCTCGGCGACGACTCCGGCATCGGCGTCGATATTCACGCCCAGCGCAGCCAACAGGTCAGCGGAGCCCGATTTCGACGACAGCGCCCGGTTGCCATGCTTTGCCACCGGAACCCCGGCGGCGGCGGCCACGATGGCGGCGGCCGTCGAAATATTGAAGCTGCCCTTGGCGTCACCACCGGTGCCGCAGGTGTCGATCGCGCCCTCGGGCGCCTCGATGGTAAGCGCACGCTCGCGCAAGGCCAGTGCGCCGCCAGTGATTTCTGCAACCGCTTCGCCGCGCACCCGCATGGCCATCAGAAAACCGCCGATCTGGGCGGGCGTCGCCGCACCGTCCATGATCAGGTCGAACGCCTTGCGCGCCCGCGCCACGTCGAGCGGGCGACCATCCGCCAGCGCGGCGATGATCGGTTTCATGGCCTCGGCGTCGTCGCTCATGCGTGGCCCTCCGCGGCAACGATTGCGAGAAAATTCTCAAGCAGGTCGTGGCCGTGTTGGGATTCGATGCTTTCGGGATGAAACTGAACCCCGAAGCAGGGCAACTCGCGGTGCGCAAGCCCCATAATGATGCCGTCGTCCGTCTGTGCGGTTACCGTAAGGTGCGGGGGCAGGGTCTCTTGCTCGACCATGAGGGAATGATACCGCGTTGCGCGGAACGGGCTGGGCAACCCGGCAAACACGTCCGACCCGGCGTGGGTGATCTCGGAAAGCTTGCCGTGCATGAGCACCGGCGCGCGGACAACCCGGCCGCCAAACGCCTGGCCCAGGGCTTGGTGGCCGAGACAGACGCCCAGAACGGGAAGAATTGGTGCGGCGCGGCTGACCAGATCGAGGCAGATGCCCGCGCGGTCCGGATCGCACGGGCCGGGTGAGATGACGATCCCCGCCGGCTTCGCGTCGAGCACCTTGTCGACACTGACCGTATCGTTGCGGTGCACGACAACATCCGTCCCCAACTCGCCCAGGTAATGGACCAGGTTGTAGGTGAAGCTATCGTAGTTGTCGATTAAGACTATCATTTCAATAAGTTAAATAGCCTTTTTCAGGATGCGTGCAAAGCATTTGTCGCGCGCGGCGGCGAAGTCCGGGCAGAAAACAGGGCAAACGCATTCCCGTCAAGCGCTGTACTCTTGACCTTCCAGTGACTGGAATGCCCATCTACTGTGTTTGCGAAGGCCCGGTGCGTTGCAGTCTCGTACGCAATCTGCGGGTCAATGAGGGTTTTTCTCATGTCCGACGCCGCCGGGCGCCATGCCTGCAGCCATCACGACCAGAATTCCGACGCGCCGTCGCCGGTAGTCCAGGGTGCCACCTACACCTGTCCGATGCACCTCGAAGTCCTCCGTGGCGGACCGGGTGACTGCCCGGAATGCGGCATGGCGCTCGAGCCCGTCTCTCCCTTGGCGGCGGAGGAGGGACCTAATCCCGAACTCGTGAATATGACGCGCCGTTTCGCCGTTTCGGCGCTGCTATCGCTGCCGCTTCTCGTGATCGCCATGAGCGGGGTGGTCGAGGGCGCCGCGTCCGTCTGGGTCCAGCTCGGCCTGGCGACGCCGGTGGTGCTGTGGGGCGGTGCGCCGTTTTTCCGGCGCGGCTGGACGTCGTTGCTGACGTTGCGGCTCAATATGTTCAGCCTGATCGCTCTGGGCACGGGCGTGGCCTGGCTCTACAGCCTTGTCGCTGCCGTTGTGCCCGGCGTCTTTCCGGACGCGTTCCGCGCCCCGGATGGCACGGTCCATGTCTATTTCGAGGCGGCGGCGGTGATCGTCACCCTCGTCTTGCTCGGTCAGGTGCTCGAACTCAAGGCCCGCAGCCGCACCGGCGCGGCGATACGCGCTCTGCTCGACCTCGCGCCGCCTACTGCCCGGCGTCTCGACGAGGGCGGCCGGGAAAACGACGTTCCCCTGGACGCCGTACAGGTGGGCGACCGCTTGCGCGTGCGTCCGGGCGAAAAGATCCCGGTCGACGGTATCATGCTGGAGGGGCGCAGCGCGGTCGACGAATCCATGATGACCGGCGAGCCCGTCCCGGTCGAAAAGGCGCCCGGCGACGGAGTGACGGGCGCCACCGTCAATGGCACGGGAGGGTTCCTCATGCGTGCCGAGAGGGTTGGCGCCGATACCTTGCTCCAGCAGATCGTGCGCATGGTTGCCGAGGCGCAGCGCAGCCGCGCGCCGATCCAGCGCCTGGCCGACAAATTTGCCGCCTGGTTCCTGCCGGCGGTAGTTCTGGTTGCGGCGCTCAGCTTTGCCGCTTGGGCCCTGTTTGGTCCGTCGCCGGCGTTGGCCTACGCGCTCGTCAACGCCGTTGCCGTTTTGATTATCGCCTGCCCCTGTGCCCTCGGCTTGGCGACGCCCATGTCGATTACGGTCGGCACGGGGCGCGGTGCGGGCGTCGGCGTGCTGGTCCGCGACGCCGAGGCGCTGGAGATCTTCGAGCGGGTTGACACCCTCGTCGTCGACAAGACCGGCACACTGACCGAAGGCCGGCCAAGCCTGGTCGGGATAGAGGCCGTTGCCGGGCAGGACGAGCAAAATCTGCTGCGCTTGGCGGCCGCGCTCGAACGGAGCAGTGAGCATCCGTTGGGCGCCGCCATCGTCGCCGGAGCCGAAGCGCGTGCTCTTGGGACGGCGGCGATAGACAATTTCGCCGCGCCGACGGGCCGGGGAGTGACGGGCACTGTCGACGGACAGGCCGTGGCGCTGGGCAACTGCCGGCTGCTTGACGAGTTGGGTGTCGATTGGGAACCGCTCGCAGAGCGCGCCGAGGTGCGCCGCGAACACGGCGAGACCGTCATGTACATCGCCGTGGAAGGTCGGGCGGCGGGTCTTCTGGCCGTCGCGGACGCGATCAAGCCCGCCGCTGCGGGCGCGCTCAAAGCTCTGCGCACCGAAGGGCTGCGCCTCGTCATACTGACCGGCGACAACCGCACGACCGCGCTGGCGGTGGCTCGCACACTGGGCATCGACGAGGTCGAGGCCGACGTGAGCCCCGCCGACAAGGCCGCAGTAATTGCGCGCCTGCGCGCCGAGGGCCGCATCGTCGCGATGGCCGGCGACGGCGTGAACGACGCGCCCGCGCTCGCGGCGGCGCATGTCGGCGTCGCAATGGGCACGGGAACCGACATCGCCATGCAGAGCGCGGGCATCACGTTGGTGAAAGGCGACCTGCGGGGCCTGCTGCGCGCGCGTCGGCTGAGCCGCGCGGTGATGCGCAACATCCGGCAAAACCTGTTTTTCGCCATTGCCTATAATTCATTGGGAATTCCAATCGCGGCGGGGATTCTATTCCCGCCGTTTGGCATTCTGCTCAGTCCGATGATCGCGAGTGCGGCCATGAGCCTCAGTTCGGTCTCGGTCATCGGCAACGCTTTGCGGCTGCGCCGCACGCCGCTCTGAGGCGGCGGGGCCCGGGCCGCGCGAGAAAGAGAGGGCGACATGCGTATAGGACAGATCGCGGAGCGTTCGGGGGTGCCAACCAAGACCATTCGTTATTACGAGAGCGTCGGCCTGCTCCCTCAGCCCGATCGTACGGCGTCGGGTTATCGCGACTATGACGAGCCGGCGCTACAGCGGTTGTGCTTCGTTCAGCGAGCGCGCAGCCTCGGCTTTTCCGTGCGCGAGTGTGCGAACCTTCTCGCGCTTTACGACGACAAGCAGCGCGCCAGCGCCGAAGTCAAGGCGATGGCGCGCGAGCATGTCGCTCAGGTCGATGCCAAGATCGCCGAGTTGCGCGCCATGCGCCGCACCTTGGGCGAGCTGATCGACAAGTGCCACGGTGACGAGCGGCCCGATTGCCCGATCCTCGATGATCTGGCCGAAAGTCACGCGCGGCGCTGACCGGGAATGGCGGAGTGGACAAAGCAGCCGTTGTCCTGTCGAATTAGCGCAACGCGCACCGTTCGCGCTCATGTCCGTCCGATAGGTTGTCTCTCCGTGCCGTTGCGTTTCGTCCCCTGGCTGGTTCTTGGCGGTTTCGTCCTGGCGGGACTGTTCGCTCTGACTTCCCCGGATTCTCTGGCCTCCGAGCAGGTGGCGGCGCTCGACGATCAAGCTCCGGCCACGGTCGATCCCCTTCCGTCCGCCGAGGCTGGCGGGGTCGAAATGTCGCGTCAGGACACGGCACCCGCCTGGCAACGATTCGCCGCCGCCAGCCCCGACGTCGATGGCCGGCCGATGGTCGTGCTGGTCATGGACGACCTCGGGATCGATCCCGCGCGGGTGGACCGTGCGGTGGCGCTCGACCCGCGCGTGACTCTCGCCTTCTTGCCCTATACGCCGAAGGTCGAGCGCAGCGCTTGGCTCGCTCGGCGTGCGCGCCATGAAATCCTGGTCCATCTCCCCATGGAGCCCGTCGGTGAGGTTGCGGATCCGGGGCCGAACGCCTTGCTGGCCGGCCTCGGGCGGGAGGAGCTGATCCGGCGGTTGTACTGGAACCTCAACCGATTCGATGAGTTCGTGGGCGTGAACAATCATATGGGCAGCCGCATGACGACCGACTGGGAGGCCATGACCGTGGTTCTGCTCGAGCTCCATTCCCGCGGGCTGCTCTATCTCGATTCTGTGACCACAGCCGCGACCGTGGGTCCCGACGTGGCGCACGATCTGGGGATGCTCGAACTCCGGCGCAACGTGTTTGTCGATTCCGTGCGCACGCCTGAGGGTATTGCGGCGGCGTTGGGCAAACTCGAGGCCGTCGCCCGCGAAAACGGGCTCGCCATAGGCATCGTCCATCCCTACGACGAAAGTTTCGCGGCGATTGAGCCGTGGATTGCCGGACTCGAATCCCGGGGGCTGGTCCTGGTGCCTCTCTCGGCGGCGGCGCGGCGTCTCCAGGACGCTGGGCTCGGCTCTTGAGCCTCACTCGGTTGCGCCGTCCGCGGGACGGCGCCAATCACCATGCCTCAGCACGCTGCGGGCCTAATTGGGGCCGGCCTGCACGGCGCTTGAGTGCAATCAAGCCTCCCAAGTCGACCGAACGGCTGATCTTCTAGCGCAGCGACGCGGCGATCAGCTTTTGACAGATGGGCACGGCCTTCTCCGCGAGGGCTTCCGAGGCCGCATCGCCCTGCGTTGCCTTGTAGATCAGCGAGATCGCCATCGCGTCGTTGATCGGATAACGCCGCTTGACTGCGCGGCCCAGGCAGACCGAATAGGATTCCAGCGCGAGGAGGCGCGCCGCCTGGTTGCCCACGATCCGCCGCAACTCGGCGACTTCGTTGGTGAGAGCTTCGACCTCTTTGCTCGCCATGTTGGATTCTCCCTTGGTGCTGTCCCAATCCGCTCAGTTCCGCTGATTGCCGTCATCGAGGGCAAAGCGGGTGGCCTCCTGCGCCGCGCGGATCAGCGCCTGGGCCTTGTTGCGGCTTTCCTGAAATTCGGCGTCGGGGCTGCTGTCAGCGACCACGCCGCCGCCCGCCTGTACGTACATTACACCGTCCTTGACCACCGCTGTGCGCAGCGCGATGCAGGTGTCCATCGCGCCGCCGACCGAGAAATAGCCGATTGAGCCGGCATAAATTCCGCGCCGTTCAGGTTCCAGCTCGTCGATGATCTCCATCGCCCGCACCTTGGGCGCACCCGACACGGTGCCCGCCGGGAAGCCCGCGATCAACGCGTCGATGGCGTCGTACGCAGGGTCAATCTCGCCTTGCACGTTCGAGACGATATGCATGACGTGCGAATAATATTCGATGGCCATCTTCTCGGTCACCTCGATCGTGCCGATTTTCGCGACACGGCCGACGTCGTTGCGCCCCAAGTCGAGCAGCATCAGATGCTCCGCCAGCTCTTTCGGATCGGACAGCAGGTCTTCGGCCAGCTCGCGGTCCTCGGCGCGGGTTGCGCCGCGCCGCCGGGTGCCCGCGATAGGCCGGATGGTGACCTCGGAATCTCGTAATCGAACTAGAATTTCCGGGCTCGATCCGACCACGGCGAAGTCGCCGAAGTCGAGAAAGAACAGGAACGGCGAGGGGTTGAGCCGGCGCAGCGCGCGATAGAGCGAGAAGGGCGGCGGCGTGAAGGGAACCGCAAAGCGCTGAGAGAGCACGGCTTGAAAGATATCGCCCGCCGCGATGTACTCCTTGGCCCGTTCGACCATGGCGTAATAGGCCTCGGGCGTCATGTTCGAGACCGGCTCGGGCAGCTTGCCGGCAGCCGCCGTCGGCGTCCGGCTGCTCAAAGGCAGACCGGCTTCGAGCCGGGTCACTGCCGCCGCCAGCCTGTCGCGCGCGGCTTCGAACGCGGCTTCGGCTCCGTCGTCGGCAGACCACGCCGCGGTCACCAGGGTGATGCTGTCCTTTACGTTGTCGAACACCGCCATCAGGGTCGGGCGCAGGAACAGCCCGTCGGGCAGGTCAAGCACAACCGGGTTGGCGTCGGGCAACCGCTCCATGAGCCGGACCATGTCGTAGCCGATATAGCCGACCAGCCCGGCGGCCATCGGCGGCAGCTCCTCGGGCAGCTCGATCCGCGTCTCGCGCACCAGGCGGCGGAGTGATTCGAGCGCGCCCTCGGGGCAGGGCTCGAATGCGTCGGCGTCGTCCAGTGCGCTGCGGTTGATCTCGGCGGCCCCACCCCGGCAGCGCCAGATCAGGTCCGGCGCAAAGCCGATGATCGAGTAGCGCCCGCGCGTCGCGCCGCCCTCGACGGATTCCAGCAAAAAGCTGTTCGGCTGGCCGGCCGCCAGTTTGAGCATTGCAGAAACCGGGGTTTCCAGGTCGGCGACCAGTGTCGTCCAGACGAGTTGCGGGCGTCCCGCCTCGACGGTCGTCCGGAAGCCCTCGAAGTCCGGCGAGACGATCATCGTCTAGAACAGCGAATTGATGGTGTCGATCTCGATGCTGATCGGGTAGCGCCCTTCGAGCGCCGACTGGTACTCGATCAACAGCTCGTCGGCCAATCCCGAAGTCAGTTCGTTGTCCATCGCGCGCAGGCCCGCGGGATCGCCCGCCGGGTTCGCCTCGTGGATGGCGTCGAGCACGGCGATGACGAAACCGCCCGCCGTGCGGCCGTGCACTGCCGCGCCGCTCTCGGGTACCAGTGCGAAAAGCGGGCCCAGCACCCCGCCCAGCACCGGATCGCGAGCATCGCGCGCGAACGGCTCACTGGTCTCGACCGTGGCCCCCAATGTTTCGGCGAGTGCCTCGATTGCGGCACCGGAGCTGATCTGTCCGGCAACGTCGGAGGCAATCTGTTCGGCGCTCTTCGAACGCTCAACCGACTTCCAGCCCCTGATCACGAGGTCGCGAACCTCGTCCAGCGGGCGCAGCGCAGCGGGTGTGACGCTGTCGACGCGCAGGATCAGGTAGTTGCCGTCGGCGTCTTCGATCGGGCTCGATTCATAGCCGGGCTCCGTGCTGAACACGACATCGACAAAATTCGCGATCGTCGGCAGGCCCTCGAGCGCTTCGCCGTTGCTGTCCGTGCCGCCGCCGTTGATCTCCGGAATGTGGAGGGTGTCGAGCCCAAGCCCGTCCGCCGCTTCCTCCAGGCTCGCGCCCCCGGCCAGGCTGTCCTCGATCCGGTTGGTAAACTGGTAGAGCCCGTCGCGCGCCATCTCGCGGGCGAGTTCCGTGCGCAGCGTGTCCTGGACCTCGTCGAAGCTCCGCGTGCTGGCCGGCACGACGTCGCGGACCCAGAAGAAATGCCAACCCAGCCCCGTCTCGAGCGGCCGGCTGACGCCGCCCTCGCTCAAGGAAAAAATCGTCGGCGCGATTTCCGGGAACAGCTCGGCGCGCGAAACCGAGCCTAGTTCCAGGTGACTGGTTCCTAGCTCGCTGGTCTGTTCGGCCGTATCGGTGAAGCCCGCACCCGATTGCAACGCCGCCAGCACCGCGTCGGCGGCGGCCTTGTCGCGGGCGAGGATCTGTTCGACCCGGCGACGCTCGGGCTCAGCGTAGTCGTTGAGCCGCGCCTCGTACTCGTAGAACAGGTCATCGAGCGAGATCTCGATTTCGTCTTCGAGGCCGGCGGGGTCGAGCTTGACGTAGGTCACCTCGCGGTATTCCGGTGCGGTATAGAACATGGCGTTTTCCTGGTGGAACGCGCTCAACTCCGCCTCGTCGGGCTCGCGGGCCAGGGCCTGCGCCTCGCTCGATATCACGAAATAGCGTGCGCTGCGCTGCTCCATGCGATGCCGGTAGACCAACTCGACCCAGGCATCGGGCGGGGGCGGCGCGACGATCACCGTGTTTTGGAGCGCCAGGATCGCTCGTTCCTTACGCAGCAGCGCCTCGTACAGCTCGGGCGTTAAGTTGTTACGGCTGAGCACCCGGCGATAGATTTCCGGATCGAAGCGGCCCTGCTCGTTGCTAAACGCGGGCGTTGCCAACAGATCCTGCTGGATCGCGCCGTCCGGGACGACGAGGCCAAGGCGCGCGGCCTCCTGTTCGATCAGCGCATCGCGCACGAGCCGGCCCAGAACCTCGAAGTGAAGCCCGGCCCCGACCGCCTGATCGGTGGTAAAGCTCTGTCCGCTCTGGCGTTGCAGGCGGTCGACCTCCTGGCGGAATTCGCTGCTAAAGCGGCTGGCCGAGACCTCGATGTCGCCCACCTGGGCGACGCTCGGCTCGCGCCCGCCGCGGAAAATGTCGCCCACGCCCCACAGGCCGAAGCTCGCGGCGAGCAGGATCAGCATGCCCCGGACCACCCAGGAGTGGGTCTGTTTGCGGATGCTCCCGAGCATGGTGGCGTCGACTCCGGCTAAACTCTTGATTGAATTGGGTGCAGCGCCCGATGTGGCGGATAATAGAAGCGCGCTCTGAGCCCCGCAACGTCGAATTTGCGGGCCCCGGAGCGGCGCTGGTCATGGCGCGGGGGCTGTGCTAAACAGCAGCGACTTTTTTTGACGGCTGCCGGCTGGTCGAGGTGCCTGGGACACGTCCCCTCATCGCGGGAAATTGGAAGATGAACGGCCTGCGCCGCGACGGGCTGGATCGGGCGCGCGACCTGGCAGCGCGGGCCTCGGCCCAGCCGGAATTGGTCGCGGACCTGTTGGTCTGTCCGCCCGCGACGCTGCTTGCGGAGGTTCGCAGCGCTCTTGACGGTAGCGGGATTGCGCTAGGTGCCCAGGATTGCTCGGCGCGTGAGCCGGGCGCCCATACGGGCGACATCGCCGCGACGATGCTGGCCGATGCGGGCTGCCGCTATGTGATCGTCGGCCATTCGGAGCGCCGGGCCGACCACGGCGAAGGTGATGAACTGGTGCGCGTCAAGGCCGAAGCCGCCCAGGTCGCGGGGTTGACGGCGATCGTCTGCGTCGGCGAGACGGCGGACGAACGGGATGCCGGTCGGGCCCTCGCGGTTGTGGGCGGCCAACTCGACGGTTCGTTGCCCGAGAGTGCGACGGCCGCGAACACGGTAGTCGCTTACGAGCCGGTCTGGGCGATCGGCACCGGACGAACCCCGGCGGCGGACGAGGTGGCCGAAATGCAGGGCTTCATGCGCGAGCGTATCGCGGCCCGGTTCGGCGAGACGGGAGTGGGCATCCGGTTACTCTACGGTGGTTCACTCAAGCCGTCGAACGCGGACGAGTTGATGGCGGTGGCACATGTTGACGGTGCCCTTGTCGGCGGCGCCAGTTTGGCGGCGGACGAATTTTGGGCGATTTGCTTGGCCGCCGCCGCGGCGACGTAACGGATAGCGAAAGGCGCGGACGACGTGATCACGATTCTTCTGGTGATTCTCCTGGTCATCGCGGTCGCCATGATCGGCACGGTGCTGATCCAGCGCAGCGAAGGCGGCGCGCTGGGCATTGGCGGTGGTCAAGGTGGCGGTCTGATATCGGCGCGCGGTTCGGCCAATCTGTTGTCCCGGGCGACCGCCGTTCTTGCCTTCCTGTTCATCGCCGTGTGCCTGATCCTCGCGGTGCTCACCGGCGGCGAGCGCAAGTCCGCGTCGGTGGTTGGAGACGCGGCCGCGCCACCTTCCGCGACGGACGAGGCCGGGCCCAGCGGGCCGGTGTTGCCGGAATCGGCGGGCGAACTGCTTGTCATTCCCGATCGGGAGCCGGTCCAGACACCGATGGACGACATACCCTCCGCACCCGCCGTCCCGGACGCCGGTGACGAGTACCTCGTGATTCCCGACGACTCGACGGATAGCTGGGATCCCGGCGCCTCGGAGTCGACCACACTGCCCGCCAGTCCCGGTGCCGATTCCGTGCCGAGCCTGCCCGATGTCGATTTGCCACCGGTGCCCGAGGCTTCGGGCGAAACACCGGCCGGGGTGGCACCCGAGCTGCCCAATCCCTCGGATTCCGGGGATCAGCCCGCCACTCCCTTGCTGCCGAGCGCGGACTAGAGCGCATGGCGGAGGGAAGAAATCACTGATTTCTTCCCGCGGAATTTCTTCCCGCTTGGCGTGGCGGAACGCTCTGCTACATTAGGCCGACATGACGCGGTACATCTTCATCACCGGCGGCGTGGTTTCCTCACTCGGGAAGGGTCTTTCGTCGGCGGCGCTTGGTGCTTTACTTCAGGCGCGCGGCTACAAGGTCCGGCTGCGCAAGCTCGATCCCTACCTCAATGTCGATCCGGGCACGATGAGCCCTTATCAGCACGGCGAGGTCTATGTCACCGATGACGGCGCCGAAACCGACCTAGACCTGGGACATTACGAGCGCTTTACGGGCGTCGCCTCGCGCAAGAGCGACAACGTCACCGCGGGCCAGATTTACTCGGGTGTGCTGGCCAAGGAACGCCGCGGCGATTATCTGGGTGGCACGGTCCAGGTCATCCCCCACGTCACCGACGCGATCAAGGAATTCATCCTGCGCGACACCGAGGACGAGGATTTCGTGCTCTGCGAGATCGGCGGCACGGTGGGCGATATCGAAAGCCTGCCCTTCCTCGAGGCGATCCGCCAACTGGGCTATGAGATGGGCCGCGCGCGCTGCCTGTTCATTCACCTCACCCTGATTCCCTATATCGCCTCGGCGGGCGAGCTCAAGACCAAGCCGACGCAGCACTCCGTCAAGGAGCTGCGCAGTATCGGCATCCAGGCCGATCTGCTGGTCTGCCGCTGTGAACACGAGGTCCCGCCCGATGCACGGCGCAAGATCGCCCTGTTCTGCAACGTCAGCGAAAAGCAGGTGATCATCGCACCAGACGTCGACACCATCTATCAGGTACCGCTCACCTACCACGGCCACGGTTTCGACGACGAGGTGCTCCGCCAGTTCGGCATCGAGGATGCACCAGCACCCGGGCTGTCCCGCTGGGAAGAGATCGTCCGGCGCATCCGCGCGCCCGAAGGCGAGGTCTCCATCGCCGTGGTCGGCAAATATGTCGGCCTGCAGGATGCCTACAAATCCCTCTCCGAGGCGCTGACCCACGGCGGCATCGCGAACAACGTCCGGGTCGACATGCGTTGGATCGATTCCGAAATCTTCGAGGAGGATGATCCCACGCTCCGGCTCGAAAAGGTCGACGGCATCCTGGTTCCCGGCGGCTTCGGCGTGCGCGGCTCCGAGGGCAAGATCGCCGCCGTCACCTACGCCCGCGAGCGCGAGGTGCCGTTCTTCGGCATCTGCCTCGGCATGCAACTCGCCGTGATCGAGGCGGCGCGCAAACTGGCAGGGTTGAAGGGCGCGGGCAGCTCCGAGTTCGGCCCGTGCGACGATCCCGTTGTGGGCTTGCTGACCGAGTGGGTGCGGGGCGAGACGGTCGAGCACCGCGGCGCAGGCGACAATCTGGGCGGTACCATGCGGCTCGGTGCCTACGACTGTATGCTCCAATCCGGTAACCGGCTGGCCGCAATTTACGGCCGCGAGCAGATTTCCGAGCGCCATCGCCATCGCTACGAGGTCAACATCAACTATCTCGAGCGGCTGGAACAAGCGGGCATGAGTTTCCCCGGCCTGTCGCCCGACGGCACATTGCCCGAAATTGCCGAGATCGAGGATCATCCCTGGTTCGTCGGCGTTCAGTTTCATCCCGAGCTCAAGTCGAAGCCGTTCGAGCCGCACCCGCTTTTCGCTTCCTTCATCGAGGCGGCGGTGCACCAGTCCCGTCTCGTCTAGGTCCCGAGCCATGAGCGCGCCTCGTCATGTCGCGATCGGGTCGGTGACCGTCGGCAACGATCTTCCCCTCGTTCTGATCGCCGGGCCCTGCGCCGTCGAGAGTCGCGACCACGCGCTCGATACCGCGGCGCGGCTGGTCGAGATGACGGGCGCACTGGGCATGGGACTGATCTACAAGAGCTCCTTCGACAAGGCCAACCGCACCAGCCTGTCGAGTCCGCGCGGCATCGGCATGACCGAGGGTCTGCCCATTCTGGCCGCCGTACGCGAAACCTACGGCTGCCCGGTGCTCACCGACGTTCACGAACCTGCCCAGTGCGCGCCCGTGGCCGAGGCTGTCGACGTGCTCCAGATTCCCGCCTTCCTGTGCCGCCAGACCGACCTGCTGCTGGCGGCAGCCGCGACGGGCCGTGTGGTCAACGTCAAGAAGGGCCAGTTTCTCGCGCCCTGGGACATGGCAAACGTGGTCGACAAGATGGACGAGGCGGGCAATCCCAATCTCCTGCTTACGGAGCGGGGCGCTTCGTTCGGCTACAACACCCTGGTCTCGGACATGCGCGGCCTGCCGGTGCTCGCCGCGACCGGCTGCCCGGTGGTGTTCGACGCCACCCACTCGGTCCAGCAACCGGGCGGTCTTGGGGGGCGGAGCGGCGGCCAGCGCGAATTCGTGCCGGTCCTCGCCCGCGCGGCGGCGGCCGTGGGAGTGGCTGCGGTGTTCATGGAAACCCACGAAGACCCCGACAATGCGCCCTCCGACGGCCCCAACATGCTGCCCCTCGATGCGTTGCCCGCGCTGCTTGCCCGGCTGATGGCGTTCGACGCACTGGCCAAGGAGGGCTGACCCTCCCATGGCCGCCATTCTCGACATCCGCGCTCGCGAGATTCTCGATTCCCGGGGCAATCCGACCGTCGAGGCCGACATCCGCCTCGAAGGCGGAGCGATGGGCCGCGCGGCGGTGCCCTCGGGCGCGTCGACCGGAGCGCACGAGGCGGCAGAAAGGCGCGACGGCGATGAGGCACGCTACCTCGGCAAAGGCGTGCTCGGGGCCGTCGAGACGGTCAACGGCGAGATTTTCGATGCGCTCTCGGGGCTCGACGCCGCCGATCAGTCCGGCATCGACCGCATTATGATCGAGCTCGATGGCACGCCCAACAAGAGCCGGCTGGGCGCCAACGCGATCCTGGCCGTGAGCCTCGCCGCGGCCAAGGCGCAGGCCGCCGACCTCGCACAGCCGCTCTATCGCTACGTTGGCGGGCCGCGTGCCCATGTTCTGCCGGTCCCGATGATGAACATCGTCAACGGCGGCGCCCACGCTGACAACCCCATCGACATCCAGGAATTCATGATCATGCCCGTGAGCGCACCGAGCTTCGCGGAAGGCCTGCGCATGGGCGCCGAGGTGTTCCACGCGCTTAAGGCAATATTCAAAGGGGCCGGGCACAACACCAATGTCGGCGACGAGGGCGGCTTCGCGCCCGGCCTCGGTTCTGCCGACGAGGCGCTGGGCTTCGTCACCGCGGCAATCGAGCAGGCGGGCTACACGCCCGGCGACGACGTGGTTCTCGCCCTCGATGCCGCGTCCACCGAATTCTACGACGATGGAACCTACAAGCTGGCGGGCGAGGGCAAGACCTTCGACGCCGCTGGCATGATCGCCTATTACCGGGACCTCTGCGCCCGCTATCCCATCGTCTCAATCGAGGACGGGCTCGCGGAAGACGACTGGCAGGGCTGGACGGCACTGACCGAAACGCTTGGGTCAAGCATCCAACTCGTCGGCGACGACCTTTTCGTGACCAATCCGAAACGGCTCGCCGACGGCATCGAGAAGTCGATCGCCAACTCGATCCTGGTCAAGGTCAACCAGATCGGCAGCCTGACCGAGACTCTAGAGGCGGTCGATACGGCGCACCGCGCGGGCTATACCGCCGTGTTCTCTCACCGTTCGGGCGAGACCGAGGACGCGACCATCGCCGACCTCGCCGTCGCGACCAACTGCGGCCAGATCAAGACCGGCTCGCTCTCGCGCTCCGACCGGCTGGCCAAGTACAACCAGCTCCTGCGCATCGAAGAGGAACTGGGCACGGCCGCTACCTACGCGGGGCGGAGCGCGCTCAAACGCTGACCGGCTCGCCAAGCCGACCGGAATTCCCCTAAGATCATCTCCCCGAACAGGGTCTGTTGAGGATCGCAGGGAGACATGGTCAATCTGTCCGCCTTCATCCGCTTCCACGCGCTGCGTACGCCGGAGCAGGTCGCGCTGATCTATGGCGATCTGCGCATTACTTACGCCGAGTTTTACGAGCGCATCCTCCGTCTGGCGGGTTTCATGCGATCCCGGGGCATCGGCGAGGACGATGCGGTGGCCGTGGTCATGAAGAACAGCCCGGCATTTCTCGAGGCCGCATTCGCCGCGAGCCATCTGGGCGCCGTCTTCCTGCCCGTCAATTTTCGCCTCGCCCGCAAAGAGGTTGCCTACATCACGGGCGACGGCGAAGCCCGGCTCGTGCTCGCCGACCAGGAACTGGCCGGCGCGGTTGAGGGATTATCCGGCGTCGTCTTGCTTGACCCAGTCGCCCAGACAGACAGCCGCACGCTTTCCGAGCCCGGCGCGGCGCTTCCCGCGCCCGCACCCCGCGGCACCCAGGACCTGTTCCGCCTGCTTTACACCTCGGGGACCACCGATCATCCCAAGGGCGCGATGCATTCCTACGAGAACTTCTACTGGAGGTGCATGGACCATGTGATCGCGCTGGGGCTCTCCGCTGCTGACCGGATGCTCGTGGCGGGTCCGCTCTATCATGTCGGGGCGTTCGATCTGCCCGGCGTTGCCGTTCTCTGGGTCGGCGGTGCGTTTTGCGTGATCCGGGACTTCAATCCCGAGACCGTGCTCGCGGCCATAGAGCGCGAGCGGCTGACCTGCGCGTGGCTCGCACCGGTGATGCTGGGGCAGATTTTGACTTGCCCGGAGCGGGAGCGTTTCGACCTCTCCAGCGTTGCCTGGGTAATCGGCGGCGGCGAGCGCACGCCCGAGCCGCGCATCCACGAATTCGGCACCCTGTTTCCCGCCGCCCGCTACATCGACGGCTACGGCCTTACCGAAAGCTGCGGCGGCGATACCTTGATGGAGGCGGGGCGCGAGATCGAACGGATCGGCTCGACGGGCCGCGCACTCGCCCATGTCGAGGTCGAGATCCGCGACGAGGACGGCGCCGTGCTGCTGCCCGGCGAGGACGGCGAGATCGTCTTGCGCGGCCCGAAGATCACGCGGAGCTACTGGAACGACCCGGACAAGACCGCGCAAACCATCAAGAACGGCTGGCTCCACACCGGCGACTTAGGTCATCTCGACGACGACGGCTTCCTGTTCCTCACCGACCGCAAGAAGGACATGATCCTGTCCGGGGGC
This sequence comes from Alphaproteobacteria bacterium, assembly GCA_965249645.1. GTDB lineage: Bacteria > Pseudomonadota > Alphaproteobacteria > UBA828 > JAPUJA01 > CAVOEB01. The sequence goes on along the minus strand of CBDFML010000012.1, from coordinate 1,111,192 downwards.
GAGAACATCGCGTCGTCCGAGGTCGAGCGGATCATCGATCTCATGCCCGAGGTTGCCGAGGTTGCGGTGATCGGTCTGCCCGACGAGGAATGGGGCGAGATACCGGTGGCAGTGGCGGTGCTCGCGGACGGCGCGGCGCTCGATCAAGAAACCCTTGCTGGCCACTGCCGTAACCATCTGGCAGGCTTCAAGGTGCCCAAGCGCCTGATCCTGCGTGCGGCCCTGCCACGCAATCCCTCGGGCAAGGTGCTCAAGCGCGTGCTGCGCGACGACATCGCGAGCGAAACGACGGGAGACGTTTGAATGACGACGCTGACTGCTCGTCTGGCCGACTTTATCGCCGGGATCGACGCCGAGACGTTGCCCGCCGAAGTAGAAACCAAGGCGCGGATCTGCCTGCTCAACGGCTACGGCATTGCGCTGGGCTGCGCGACCACCCCCTACGCTCCCGTGGCGCGGGAAACCGCGCTCGCTCTGTTCGGTGAGCAGGCGGGCGGCGCGACCCTGCTCGGCGACGGCCGGCGCACCGCAGCGCCGGGCGCGGCACTGGCCAATTCGGCGCTGTTTCACGGCCGGGCACAGGAGGACACCTGCGGCGCAGCCCATCTCGGCGCGATTCTGATTCCCATGTTGACGGCCCTGTTCGAAGCCCGCGCTTTGCCGCTTGATCGCTTCCTGCCCGCGCTCGTCGCCGGCTACGAGACGGGGGGTCTGCTCGAGACCGCGTTTTCGCCCCGCACCACGCCCGCCGGGTTTCGGGCCTCCCCGGTCTACGGCACCGTCGCCGCGGCGGGCGCCGCGGCCCGGGCGATGGCGCTGCGCCCCGATCGGATCGCCGCCGCGCTTGCGAACGCCGCCTCCTTTGCCGGCGGGGTTCTGCAATCCTTCGCCGACGGCACAGACGAATGGCGCTACCAGGTCGGTTATGCGGGGCTCAACGGCCTTGTCGCGGCCCAGCTTGGCGCCGACGGCTCGGTCTCCGCACCGCATGCCTTCGAGGGCAGCGCCGGGTTCGTCCGGGCCTTTGCCGATACGGACTGCGACGTCGAAGCGCTCGCGGGCAAGCTCGGGCGCGACTGGTCGATTCACCGGGTCACCTTCAAGCCCTATCCCGTCTGCGCGTTCAACCAGACCCCGGTGACCGCGGCGCTCGCGCTGCGCGACCGACTGGAGGGCGCAACCGTCACCGCCGCTCGTGTGCGCATGAACCCTTACGAAACCGGCTATGCCGGAATGGATTCGAAGGGGCCGTTCTCGACCATCGCCGGCACCCTGATGAGCATTCCGTTCTGCATTGCGTTCGCCCTGCTGCGCGGCAGCCCCACCATGGCGGCGATGACGACCTACGACGACGCCGAGGTCAACGCTCTCATGGCGCGGATCGAGCCGGTTCCCGACGAGGCGGTCGCGCGGCTGTGCTGCGTCATCGAGGCCGAGACGGATACCGGCCAGACCGTCACCCAGGACCAGCCCATGACGACCGAGGATTACAACTACGACTGGGACGGTGTGCTCGATCTGATCCACAGGGTCGGCGCCGAAAGCGGTGTGCCCGACGCCGCCTACGAGCGCATCGCCGGCTTTGCGCAAGCTCTGCCCGGCAGCTCGCTCGCCGACGTCCTGGATGCCTTCGCGCTGCTGTCGCCTGCACCGGCGGCTGCGCGGGCGGCAGGTTAAGCCACGATGACGGCGTCTGACGCTGCGCCGCTTGTGCTCGTCACCGGCGGCGCCAGCGGCATCGGGGAGGCCTGCGCCACGCTACTCGGCAAACGCGGCTGGCGGGTCGTCGTTGCCGATATCGCCGATCGGGCGGGCGAGGCGGTTGCCGAGCGGATCGATGCCAGCTTTCTGCATCTCGACGTCACCGACGAGGCGGCGCTCGATGCGGCCGCCGAACAGATCGTCCAGAACCACGGGCCCGTCGCCGGGCTGGTCACCAGCGCTGGCATCATCCAACGCCCCGTGCCGCCCGAAGAACTCTCGATGGAAGACTGGGATCGCGTTGTCGCGGTCGATCAGCGCGGCACCTACGTCACCTGTCTCGCCATCGGCCGGCGCATGGCCGTGGAGGGCGCCGGATCGATCGTCAACATCGCCTCCGTCGCGGGCCAGCGCGCCATGCCGCTGCAGGCCTACAATCCTGCCAAGGCGGCGGTGATCGCCATGACCGCGAACCTCGCCGTCGCCTGGGGCTCGAAGGGTGTGCGGGTCAATTCGATCTCGCCGGGTTTTACCCTCACACCTGCGATCCGGGACGCGATCGACAAGGGCGAGCGCGATGTCTCCTTGATCGAGGCCGACACGGCGATGGGCCGGCTGGTCGATCCTAACGAGGTGGCGGCGGGCGTCGCGTTCCTGCTCTCGGACGATGCGTCCGCGATCACGGGCATCGACCTGGTCGTCGATTGCGGCTGGATGGCGGCCGTCAGTCGCTCGACCTACGGCCGAGCGGCGTACGAAACCGATTGAGCGGGGAAGGGCAAGCGCGATGGAAAAGCTTTTTCTGGAGGATTACGAGGTCGGCGAGGTCTTCATCACCCCGGCGCGCACGATCACCGAGGCGGATATCGTCAACTTCGCCGGGCTCACGGGCGACTGGCATCCCATGCACACCGACATGACCTATGCCGCAGAGGGCGCGTTCGGCGAGCGCATTGCCCACGGCTTCCTGACCCTCGTCATTGCCAGCGCCCTGATCTTCCGGCTCGGCCGCTATATCGGCCTGCCGAAATCTTTCATCGCCTTTTATGGCCTCGACGACGTCCGCTTTACCGCCCCGGTCAAGATTGGCGATACCATTCATCTGGAATACGAGATCGTCGCAATCGAAGACAAGGACGAGACCAAGGGCCTGCTCACGGCGACGGGTGCGATCAAGAACCAGCGCGACGAGCTGTGCGGCACATACCGCTGGCGCCTGCTCTGTGGCAAGCGCCCGGCATGACAGGGATGCGGCACGCCCGGGCCTGTCCACCGCAGGTCCGCCGTTGCAACAGGCTCGCCCCGTTTCCTGCTCCCTCTCACCGCGGAGTCGCCGAAAATGCATGTTGGAATGAGTGTCTTCTTTCAAAATCTGACCGATCATTACGATGACCATCAGGTCTATCGGCACGGGCTGTCCATGGCGGACCTGGCCGAGCCGCTCGGGTTCGATTCCATCTGGTCGGCGGAGCATCATTTCGACGGCTACGCGATGTGTCCGAATGTGGTGCAGTTTCTGACCTATATGGCGGGCCGTACCAAAAGCGTCCGGCTCGGCTCCATGGTCGCTGTCCTGCCGTGGCACGACCCCATTCGGTTGGCGGAGGAGGTTTCGGTGCTCGATCATGTCTCCGACGGCCGCGCCCTGCTGGGAATCGGCCGCGGGCTCGGTCGGGTGGAGTTTGAAGGATTCCAGCGCAATATGAACGAGTCGCGCGAGCGCTTCGTCGAATACGGAGAGGCGCTTCTGAACGCGCTTGAGAGCGGATACATGGAGTCCGCCGGCCGGCTCTACACGCAGCCGCGAACACAGATCCGCCCGGCCCCGTTTCGGAGTTTCAAGGGCCGGGTCTATGCCTCCGCCGTGTCTCCGGAATCGTCTCGCATCATGGCCCGTCTGGGCATCGGCGTCATGATCATCGTGCAGAAACCCTGGGCAAAGACGCTGGGCGAGTTGGAAACCTACCGGGAGTTCTATCGTGAGGAAAATAACGGTGAGGAAGCGCCCAAGCCGCTACTGGTGTCGTTTATCGGATGCCATGAGGATGAATCGATTGCCGACGAGATGCGCAAAAAATACATCAAGGAATACTGCAAGTCGGTCCTTGAGCATTATGAGTTCAATAATGAAGGCCTCGCGGACATAAAAGGCTACGAGTATTACGGCGCGTTATCCAGGAACATCAACAAGCATGGGGCCGATAGTTTTAACGATTTCCTGGCCGATCTACAGATTTGGGGCACGCCGGATCAGGTTTTCGAGCGGATGATGGAGTGTCGGGGCAAAATCGATTGCGCCGGATTCATCGGGGTATTCGGCTATGGCGGCATGCCGCACGAGTTGGCCACGTCCAACATCGAGACCTTTGCCGAGGCGGTGTTGCCAAGGTTGCAGGCGGTCGATACGGGAGACGGAATTCACGGCGGCCCTTAACGGGCGCTTCGCCACAAGCCGGCGCGTAATCCGGTCGCGTCGAACGGATTCTTCTCTAGCCGTCTTTCCTGAACGTCTCGAACACAGCGGCAATTTCTTTCGCTCCAAAGCCCGCCGCGACCGCTTTCTTGCAGCGATCGATTACGAACCGGGGCACCGTCGTGTCGATGCCGTTCGCTTCCGCCACAGTCACGATATGCTCCTGGGCGGCAACATGGACGTCGAGTGTCGCGTCGGTGCTCGTGTAGTCGTTCGCGGCGATCTGCGTGCGCGCGAGCTCCGAGGAAATCCCGATCAGCGGCGACATCTCCTTGAAGGCGTCGAAGTAGTAGTTGAGATCCATGCCTTCGGAATCGCAGATCGAGACCGCGTGATAGACTCCGATCATCGCCATGTAATAGCTCTCGAGCAGGGCTGAATCGAGGGCGGCTGCAGATCCGATGGACTCGCCGACGAAGGTCACGCTCCCGCTCATGGTGTTAAACACGTCGGCAAAGCGGTCGAACAGCGGCTTAGGGCCGGAGAAGAAGAACCAGCCTGCGTCCGTGTCGACCTCTGCCGGATAACCCAGCACGCAGCAATCGAGATAGTCGAGCCCGCGCGCGTTTGCCCACGCCTGGCCCGCCCGGGCGTCGGGCGCCGAGCCGCTGGTGAACTGGCACAGCAAGGTATTCTTTGCGGTCGCTGCAAGCTCGTCCGTGTGAAGGAAGGAATCGCTCGCCTCGTAGTCGGCGACGCAGACCGCGGTGATCTCGCTCGCGGCTACCGCCTCGGCGGGGCTGACCGCAATCTTGGCCTGGCCCTCGAAGGGTTTGCGTTTCTCCGGATCCCGATTCCACACGGTTACGTCGTGGCCGTGGCGGATGAAGCAGCGGGCGAAGGCCGAGCCCATCAGCCCCAGCCCCAGGCAGGTTACGCTTCCCATGGTGGTCTCCCCGTCGGTTGTTTGGCGCGTCTGGAGCCAAGCTTAAGCGGGGCTTATTGGCCCGGCAAGCCGCGTGAAACCTCGGAGAAGTCGGGCCGGGGGCTACTCGCTCTTCGGGTAGCAGACGAAGAAGGTCTTGCGCACTGTCTCCTCGATGTCCCACACGCCCTGGCTGTTCGAGGGGAAATACACCATGTCGCCGGGCCGGATCTCGATGGTCTCGGCGCCTTCGGGAGTGAAGCTGCAGCGGCCCGCGAGAAAATGGCTCATCTCCGCTTGCTTGACCGCGCGGCGAAATTTGCCCGGCGTGTATTCCCAGATGCCGGCGGCGGTGTCGCCGTCCTCGCTTGTTTGCAGGACCAGCGTTGACATCTGCGCGACCGGCTCGCCGATCGGCGTGCCCGCGGCGACGGGGTCGCCCAGTTCGGAAGAGGGAACCTGGGCGGCCTGCTTCACGATATCGACTTTCATGGCTTACCTCTCGGACGCGAGTCTGAACGGGTCCGATGGTTATAAGAGCAGAGCCGCAAAGGGTCATTCGAAATCGCCGCGCAAGGGTGTTCCCGGGGTAAAAAATCTTGCCGCGATTCAGCGAGCGGATTGTCGAATCAAATCAACGGCCTATGACTCAGCTTGCGAGAAAAATCACGCATCCCTTTGACTCGTTTGGAAAAATTCCATTGACGCTATGGAATCGGCTGTGATTCACTTACCCCCATGACGCGAGTGGGGGACATTTTGAAGCGCTGCCGGGGCCGTATCATTCCGGCCTGCTGTGCGCTTCTGCTGGTCTATTTCGGCTATCACGCCATCCAGGGCGACCGTGGCCTGCTCTCCTGGATCAAACTCTCCGACCAGCTTGCCGAGGCGCATATCGCCCTCGAGGTTACCGCCGTCGAGCGCGCGGGGCTTGAGCGCAAGGTTGCGCTGTTGCGGCCCGACGGCCTCGATCCCGACATGCTCGACGAGCGGGCGCGCTACATGCTGAGCCTGGCGCGCGCCGACGAAGTGGTGGTCTACACCGACACCCTCACCACCCACTAGCGCGCCGCATTTTCCTAGATTCTGAACCCAATTTAACCTATTGATTCATAGTGTGGAAGTGTGATTCAAGCTTCTTGGAAAGGAGTTTGATCATGCGCTTTGATTTGTCAGACGAAGAATGGGCGGTGATCGAGCCGCTTTTGCCCAAGGGCGGACGTGGTCCGAAGCGTATGGACGATCGGCGTGTTTTGAACGGAATTTTCTATATTCTGCGCACCGGCGCCCCGTGGCGCGACCTGCCCGAGCGCTACGGCCCGCGCACCACCATCTACAACCGCTATGCGCGCTGGGCACGGCGCGGCATATGGAAGGCGATCTTCGATGGGCTTGCCGAACACTCCGGCGACAGCCTGTTCTTCATCGACTCATCCATCGTCAAGGCTCACCGCGCGGCAGCCGGCGCAAAAGGGGGGAACTGGCGCAGGATATCGGCCGCTCACGCGGCGGCCGCACAAGCAAGGTTCACGCCGTAGTCGATGAACACGGTCGTCCCCGGCGCTTTGTCATCACCGGCGGTCAGGTTCATGACGGTCAAGTCCTGCCGGATCTTCTCGAAGGCGCCGGAGCGCCGCTTGCCGTCGTCGCCGACAAGGCTTACGGCTCACGCGCCATCCGCCAGCTCATTGACGATGACGGGGCTCTGGCGGTCATTCCATCAAAGAGCAACGCCAAAGAGCCCATCTCCCATGACGTCGGTCTTTACAAAATGCGCAACATCATCGAGCGCTTCTTCTGCACCATGAAAGACATGCGAAGGCTCGCAACACGCTTCGAAAAACTCAGCCGCAACTTCCTCGCCATGATCCACATCTTCGCGATAAGACTATGGATCAATTGAGTCCACACCCTAGTGATTTTCACTGACGCGAGCTGCTGCGTCGTTGTGGTCGCGGAGCCGTTCGCCTAGACTGCCGCCGGTCTTTATCCGCTAGTACACCACAAAGGCAGCAGGGCAATGACGAGCAGCGACAAAGGCACCGGCATCAAGTTCATGGATCGCAATCCGCCGGCCTTTTCCGAGGATTTTGCGCGCCGCATCGCCAAGCAGGAGTTCGCTCTTGAGGGCGAATTCACGGCGCTGGTCAGCGAGCGCGACCAGAACTTCAAGGTGCGCGAAAACGGTAGCGCCTGGGTGCTCAAGATTTCCAATGCCGACGAGGCGGAAGACGTCATCGATTTCCAGATCCGCGCGCTCGAACATATCGAGCGTCAGGATCCGGGCTTGCCCGTGCCCCGCGTCCTGCGCAACGCCGAGGGCGAGGCGGTGCGCTGGGTCGAGGGACCGGACGGTTCGCGCCATATGGTCCGGGCGGTGAGTTTCTTGCCGGGAACCATGCTCGAGGATGCGGCCCTGACGCCGGACCTGTTTCATGACGTGGGCGCGAGCGCCGCGCGCCTCGATTTGGCTCTGCGCGGCTTCTTCCATCCCGCCGCGGCCAATCCCCACCCGTGGGATCTGAGCCGGGCGGCCAATCTGCGGCCCCACACCCGCCATATTGCGGACAAGGCCTCGCGAAAAGCCGCCGAAACGGCGCTCGATCACTTCGCGGCCGAGGTCGCCCCCCGTCTCGCGGGGCTGCGCCATCAGGTCATCCACGCCGATGCGGGCGGCGCCAACCTGGTGGTCGATCCCGATACCAACCGGGTCACGGGGATCATCGATTTCGGCGATATGATGTTCGCACCCCTGATCAACGAGCCGGCCCTGCTGCTCGATTTTCTGCGCCCGGCGGTGGATGACCGGCTTGCCCTGATGGAGGCGGGCGTGGTGGGTTACGATTCCGGGCTCGCGCTCGAGGAGGACGAAGTCGACTTGGTCTACGATCTGGTGCTGGCGCGCTACGTCCAGACCCTGACCATCATCGCCTGGCGGCGCGCCGAAACCCCCGATCAGCCGGTCTATCTGCACGAGCTGGAGCCGGTCTGCGGCGAGTCGATAGAGCAGCTGATGAGCATCGGGCGTGAGGCTACGCGCGCGCGCCTGCGCCGAGCCATCTGCTATCCGCCCTACTGTCCCATGGGCGACGCTGAGACGCCTGAGACCGACGAGGCAGACGCCTTGCTTGCGCGTCGTCACAACATGCTGGGCGAGCATCTTATGCTGTTCTACGACAAGCCGGTCCATGTCGAGCGGGGCCGGGGGCCGTGGCTCTACGACGCCAACGGCCGGGCCATGCTCGACGGCTACAACAACGTGCCCACGGTGGGGCATTCTCACCCCCACGTGGCCCGGGCGGTCGGGCGCCAGATGGCGGCGCTGGCGACCAACACCCGCTATCTCTACCGCGTCATCGTCGATTACGCCGAGCAGCTTGCCGACACCTTCCCGGGCGAGCTGGGCGCCTGCATGTTCGTCAATTCGGGCAGCGAGGCCAACGACGTCGCCTGGCAGATTTCCCGGTTCCTGACGGGCAAGCGCGGCGGCATCATCATGGAAGATGCCTATCACGGCATCACCGAGGCGCTCACCGCCTTCTCGCCCCACCATGGCAAGGCGCTCGAGCCCCATATGCGTGCGCTCCTGGCGCCCGATCCCTACCGCGGGGTGTACCGCGAGGGCGAGCCCGACCTGGCGGCAAAATACGCGGCCGACGCCGATCGCGCCATCGCCGAGCTCGACGAAGCGGGCTTGGGCACCGCCTGCGTCATGATCGACACCTCGTTCCTCAGCAACGGCGTACCCGAGGTGCCGAAGGACTATTTGCGGTTGGTCACCGAAAAGGTCCGGGCCGCGGGCGGCGTGTTCATCGCCGACGAAGTCCAATTCGGCTTCGGCCGCCCCGGCACCCATATGTGGGGCTTCGAGTCTCACGGCGCGCAGCCTGACATCGTCACCTTGGGCAAGCCCGTGGGCAACGGCATTCCGCTCGGCGTCGTCGTTACCACGCCCGAGATTCGCGACGCCTTCGGCAACGCGACGGGCCTGTTCTCCACCTTCGGCGGCAATCCCGTGGCCTGCGCCGCCGGCTCCGCGGTGCTCGACGTGATCGCGCGCGAGGGTCTGGTCGAGCGGGCGCGCACCACCGGCGAATATTTGCGCGAGGGCCTGCGCGGGCTGATGAACAAATATCCGCTGATCGGCGACGTCCGGGGCCGCGGCCTGGTCGCCGGCGTCGATATTGTCAAGGATCGCGAGAGCCGCGAGCCGGCGCGCGCCGAGATGGAACGGATCATGAATCGGATGCGCGAGCTGGGCGTGCTCACGGGCCAGGAAGGCCACTTTGGAAATATTTTCAAGATCCGCCCCAACCTCAGCTTCCGGCCCGAGCACGCCGACATCCTGATCGGGGTCATGGACCAGGCGCTCTCGGAGATGTGAGCCTCCCGAGGGCGCGCCGACTCCAGCGCGAAATTCAAATGTGGAAATCTTTCGATTTCGCGGACCCGCGCCTGCCGCGGACGCGGCCTAGGAACTTTCCTCGGCGGGCTGCCGCTTATGCGGCGAAAGCCTGAGTGGCGACTGAACGCCGATTAGCTTTGTTGCGTAAAGCTAATCGGATAAAGCTCTAATCGCCCTTGTATTCTCCCCAGGTGCCGAGGAAAGGTCCGTGGGGTCGGTAGCCCATCAGGTCGCGGATTTTCTTCGGATAGCTGTCCATAGTCTCGCGCGGAATTGACAGGTACTGGTTCTCCTCCTGGCGCAGCCAGCCGACCGAATAGGTGTTGACCAGTCCCATGCGCGGCTCGCCCGCCTTGTTGGCGTCGCCGCCGTGATAGGTCGAGCCCAGATAGAGCAGCAGCGAGCCCTTGGGCATCGCCGCCTGCACGGTGTCACCCTGAGTGGCCGTATCGACCCGGAGCGAGCCGCCGTGGCTGCCCGGCAGGACGTGGGTCGCGCCGTTTTCGTCGGAAAAATCTGTCAATGCCCACAAGGTGCTGATCTGCCATTCGACGCCGGCGAAATGCATGGGATAGATCGAATCGTCCCGGTGCAGCATCTGGGCTGCTTCGCCGGGCCAAATCTCGATGCCCGAGCAGCTCCCGATGCGGTAATTGATGCAGTGGGGCAGCAGGATCGCGTCGGCAACACCCACGACCATGTCGTGGCCGATCAGCTTGGCGGACGAGCGCGAACGCGCCAGGATCTGGTAAATCCGAAGCGTCGTATAACCGTTGAATTCGCCCTGGTCCTCGGTCCCGAGCTTATCGAAATGGGGGCGCAGCTCGCTGGCCACCCGATCCGCCAACTCATCGCTCACGCAAGCCTCGACGACGGCGAACCCCTTCTCCGTCAGGCATGCAGCCACGCCAAGAGGATCGGCGTCGGCGGCAAAGCGCTGAACCGCCGCTGCGGGGTCGGCGATCGGATCGAGCGATTGGGTCATGGCGGTGAGTTTATCCAATTTCGGGCGCGAGGGGGAAGCCCTCGCCCATTGTGAGCGCGGACGCCCTCGCCTAGACTGCCGGTGGGAGACGGTCGAGCGACATTGCAAGTGACGAAACCGGGCCGGGGCCGGAGAGGCTGCACCCGCGCCGTCTGTGAACCGAAGGAGAGACCGAGATGGGAAAACAACTCGATAGCACAGTTTTCGATCCCTACCTCTACTGGTACGGCATTCCCACCCTGTTCCGCTGCCCTCACGATCCCGACGCCGCCAACTGCGATATCGCGCTGGTCGGCGTGCCCCACAGTTCGGGCAACGGCACCACGGAGCGCGACCAGCATCTGGGTCCCCGCGCGGTGCGCGACATGTCCATGGGCTATCGGCGCTGCCACAAGGAATACATGATCGATCCCTGGTCGCTCTGCACCATCAACGATATCGGCGATACGCCGCTGCCCCACGCCATGAACAACGATTTGGCGATCAAGGACATCGAAGCCGCGTTCCAGAAGATCGATGACGCGGGCGCCCGGCCGGTCTCCATCGGCGGCGATCACGCGATTCCGCTGCCCATCCTACGCGCTATCGCCAGTCCGACCTCGAAGGTCGGTGGCGGCGAGCCCGTTGCGATGGTGCATTTCGACGCCCATGTCGACACCTACGACGCCCCCCACGTCCTGGGCAACGTCTACTGGGCGGGCTCCTGGGGCATGTTCATCAACGAGGAAGGGCTGGTCGACGCCGAAAAGGTCGTTCAGATCGGCATGCGCGGCCACCTGGGCTCGCTCGACATGGATCATTACAGCGAGGACGCGGGCTATAGGGTGATTTACAAGACCGAGTTTGATCAGATGGGTGTCGAAGCGGTGATCAAGGAGATCCGCTCGCGCATCCCCGACGACAAGCCGTGCTACGTCACCTTCGATCTCGACAGCCTCGATCCCATCTACGCGCCGGGGGTCTCAAACATCGAGCCGGGCTATCCGGGTCTGACCATGTGGGAGGCCATGCGCTGCCTGCACGGCATGCGCGGCATGAACATTATCGGCGGCGATGTGGTCTGCCCCATGCCGACCAAGGACGATCCCTCGAAGATCACTTCGATCAACGCCTCGGTGATCATGTTCGAGATCATCTGCCTGGTCGCCGACTGGGTGCACAACCACAAGGACTGACGCGGGTGGGCCGGTGTCGCTCGGCCACGCTTGGAATTGGGGGCATCGCGAACATCGTCGCGGTGCCCCATTTCTTTTCATCGGTAATATTCTTGCTGCTAAAATGTGGAAAAACAACGTGCCCGTGCAACTAGGTTCTGAACCCAATTTAACCTATTGATTCATAGTGTGGAAGTGTGATTCAAGCTTCTTGGAAAGGAGTTTGATCATGCGCTTTGATTTGTCAGACGAAGAATGGGCGGTGATCGAGCCGCTTTTGCCCAAGGGCGGACGTGGTCCGAAGCGTATGGACGATCGGCGTGTTTTGAACGGAATTTTCTATATTCTGCGCACCGGCGCCCCGTGGCGCGACCTGCCCGAGCGCTACGGCCCGCGCACCACCATCTACAACCGCTATGCGCGCTGGGCACGGCGCGGCATATGGAAGGCGATCTTCGATGGGCTTGCCGAACACTCCGGCGACAGCCTGTTCTTCATCGACTCATCCATCGTCAAGGCTCACCGCGCGGCAGCCGGCGCAAAAGGGGGGAACTGGCGCAGGATATCGGCCGCTCACGCGGCGGCCGCACAAGCAAGGTTCACGCCGTAGTCGATGAACACGGTCGTCCCCGGCGCTTTGTCATCACCGGCGGTCAGGTTCATGACGGTCAAGTCCTGCCGGATCTTCTCGAAGGCGCCGGAGCGCCGCTTGCCGTCGTCGCCGACAAGGCTTACGGCTCACGCGCCATCCGCCAGCTCATTGACGATGACGGGGCTCTGGCGGTCATTCCATCAAAGAGCAACGCCAAAGAGCCCATCTCCCATGACGTCGGTCTTTACAAAATGCGCAACATCATCGAGCGCTTCTTCTGCACCATGAAAGACATGCGAAGGCTCGCAACACGCTTCGAAAAACTCAGCCGCAACTTCCTCGCCATGATCCACATCTTCGCGATAAGACTATGGATCAATTGAGTCCACACCCTAGTTAAAAGGTGCCCTTCAACTTTAATCTTCTGTTAACCGATAACGGCCTAAATCCTTGATACACAGGAGAGGGTTACTTAGCAGGCTAAGAGAATCCTCGTCCCGTGCTTGCCCGAGGGCGTCGATCCGCGCTAGCTTGTTCGCACGGTGACGAGCGGCAATCGATCGGGCACCCCGCGCGCGCGAAAGCGGTATCAGATATGGCGACAAACAGGCGGAAATCGCGCTCGAAGACGGCAACGCCAGGGGAAGACGCCCGTCTTCCCGCGAGCGGCGACGAATTGCTCGGCTACTACCGCGAGATGCTCACCATCCGCCGCTTCGAGGAAAAGGCGGGCCAGCTCTACGGCATGGGGCTGATCGGTGGCTTTTGCCACCTCTATATCGGCCAGGAGGCGGTTTGCACGGGCATTCAGCACGGCCTGCGTGGCGACGACTCGATCATCACGGGCTACCGCTGTCACGGTTTCATGCTCGTGCGCGGCGTCGCCCCCGGTGCCGTGATGACTGAGCTGACCGGGCGCGCTAGCGGCGTCTCCAAGGGCAAGGGCGGCTCGATGCATATGTTCGACCAGGAGCGCGCCTTTTACGGCGGTCACGGCATCGTCGGCGCCCAGGTGCCGCTTGGCGTCGGCCTCGCGCTCAGCCATAAATATCTCAAAAACGGCAAGGTCAGTGCCGCCTGTTTCGGCGAAGGTGCGGCCAACCAGGGTCAGGTCTACGAAGCCTTCAACATGGCCTCGCTCTGGAAGCTGCCGGTAATTTTCGTTATCGAGAACAACCAGTACGCGATGGGCACATCGATTGCCCGGTCCAAGGCCGGTACCGAGATGTTCGAGCGCGGTACCGCGTTCGGCATTCCGGGCCATCAGGTCGACGGCATGGATATTCTCGCCGTGAAGCAGTCGATCGAGGAGGCCGCGCTTCATTGCCGCGAAGGCAAGGGGCCAGTGCTGCTTGAGATGATGACCTATCGCTACCGCGGCCATTCCATGTCCGATCCGGCGAAATACCGGAGCAAGGAAGAAGTCAGCAAGGTCCGTCACGAACACGACGCCATCGACATGGTGCGTACGCGCCTGCTCGACGAGGGCCATGCCACCGAAGAAGTGCTCAAGGAGGTCGATCGCGCGGTCAAGACGGCCGTCGCCGAGGCCGCCGATTATGCCCAGTCCGAACCCGAGCCCGATCCCGCCGAGCTCTGGACCGACGTGATGCACGCGGTCTGACGGGGCGGGGGAGAACGCCATGGCCACACTCACGGTCCGCGAGGCGCTGCGTGACGCCATGGCCGAAGAAATGCGCGCCGACCCTCTCGTATTCCTGATGGGCGAGGAGGTCGCGGAATACCAGGGCGCCTACAAGATCAGCCAGGGCTTGCTCGACGAGTTCGGCCCGGCGCGGGTCGTCGACACGCCGATCACCGAAGCCGGATTTGCCGGCATCGGCGTTGGCGCGGCCTTCGGGGGCCTGCGCCCCATCGTCGAGTTCATGACCTTCAACTTCGCCATGCAGGCGATCGACCAGCTCGTTAACTCGGCGGGCAAGACCCTCTACATGACCGGCGGCGTCCAGAGCTGCCCGATCGTCTTTCGCGGCCCCAACGGCCCGGCCGCGCGGGTCGCGGCCCAGCATTCCCAGTGTTACGCGAGCTGGTACGGCCAGGTTCCCGGCCTCAAGGTCGTTGCTCCTTATTCCGCCGCCGACGCCAAGGGGTTGCTGAAATCCGCAATCCGCGATCCGAACCCGGTCGTCTTCCTTGAAAACGAGTTGCTCTACGGCCAGAGCTTCGAGGTTCCCGACGGCGACGATCATCTTGTGCCCATCGGCGAGGCCGCGGTGCTGAGGCCCGGCGAAGACGTCACGATCGTCGCGTTTTCCCGCATGGTCGGCCACGCGCTCGTCGCCGCCGAAACCCTGGCGGGCGAAGGCATCGAGACGGAAGTGATCGACCTGCGCAGCATTCGCCCGCTCGATAGCGAAACGATCCTGGCGTCGGTCCGGCGCACCCATCGCCTGGTCACCGTCGAGGAAGGCTGGGGCTTTGCGGGAATCGGCGCCGAGATCGGCGCCATCGCCATGGAACACACGTTCGACGACCTGGACGCGCCCGTTGTCCGCGTCGCCGGCGCTGACGTGCCCATGCCCTACGCTGCCAATCTCGAGCACCTGGCCCTGCCGCAGCCCGAGCAGATCGTCCAGGCCGCGCGCGACGCCTGTTACGTCGAATAGCGCCGCGGACGGAAGGAGAAGCACCATGCCCGTCAAGATCACCATGCCCGCCCTCTCGCCCACGATGGAAGAGGGCAATATGGGCCAGTGGTTCAAGAAGGAGGGCGACACCGTCGCGGCCGGCGACGTCCTTGCCGAGATCGAAACCGACAAGGCGACTATGGAGCTTGAGGCCATCGACGATGGCACCCTCGCGAAGATCGTCGTCGCCGAGGGCACCGAGAATGTCCCCGTTAACGCGATCATCGCTGTCGTGCTCGAGGAGGGCGAGGATGCAAGCGCGCTCGACGGCATGGATTTATCCGCACCCGCTCCCGTTGCAGCTCCGGCGGAAGCGTCCGCCCCGGCGCCCGCAGCCGCCGCGCCCGCGTCCGAACCGCCGGCGCCTGCCACCCCGGCGCGCGAGGCGGGCGACCGGATCAAGGCGAGCCCGCTCGCACGACGCATGGCGGCGCAGGCCGGGCTCGACCTCGCGGCAATTTCAGGCAGCGGGCCCAACGGGCGGATCGTCAAGGCCGACATCGAGACCGCAATAGTGTCGGGCGGGGCCGCGAGCGCTCCCGCGGCGCAGACAGCCGCGAAGACACCGCGCCCTGCACCGGCGGCAGTACGCGCCTCGCGCGAGGGCGCGACCGAAATTCCCCACACGCCCATGCGCAAGGGCATTGCGAAACGCCTGCTCCAGTCCAAGCAGACCGTGCCCCACTTCTACCTCACGCTCGATTGCACGCTGGACAAGCTGCTCAGTTCCCGCGCCGAACTCAACGCCCGGGACGATGTCGAAAAGCTCTCGGTCAACGATTTCATCATCCGCGCCACAGCACTTGCGTTGCGCAGGGTGCCCGAGGCCAACGCGTCGTGGACCGACGACGCCATCCTCATGCACAACTCGGTCGACGTCTCGGTCGCCGTGGCGATGGAAGACGGGCTGATCACGCCGATCATCTTCGACGCCGACGCCAAGGGGCTGGCGCAGATATCCGCCGAGATGAAAGACCTGGCCACGCGCGCCCGCGCCGTGCCAATGGAGCTCAAACCACATGAATACGAGGGCGGCACCATTTCCATCTCCAACCTCGGCATGTTCGGCATCAAGCAGTTCGACGCGATCATCAACCCGCCTCAGGGCTCCATCCTCGCGGTCGGCGCCGGCGAGCCGCGCCCGGTCGTGGTCGATGGCGCACTGGGCGTCGCCACCGTAATGAGCTGTACCCTCTCGTGCGATCACCGGGTGGTCGACGGCGCCGTGGGCGCGCGCTTCCTCGGCGCGTTCAAGACCCTGATCGAGGATCCGCTCGCGATGCTGCTTTAGGGGGCCCCGTCATGGCCGACACGAAATTCGACCTGATTGTCGTCGGCGGCGGGCCGGGCGGCTATGTCGCGGCGATCCGCGCCACCCAGCTAGGCATGAAGACCGCCCTCGTCGAACGCGAGCACCTGGGCGGTATCTGCCTTAACTGGGGCTGCATTCCGACCAAGGCGCTGCTCCGGGCTTCCGAGATTCGCCACCTGCTCGACCATCTGGGCGATTTCGGCCTCTCCGCCGATAACGTCGCCTACGACGCGACCGCGGTCGTGAAGCGTTCGCGCAAGGTCGCGAACAAGCTCTCCAAGGGCGTCGGCTTCCTGTTGAAGAAAAACAAGATCACCGTCGTCGACGGCGAGGGCCGGCTCGCCGGCGCGGGCAAGCTTGCGGTCGCAAAAGACGGCAAGGACATCGCCACCCTCGAAGCCAGGAACATCATCCTTGCCACCGGTGCGCGAGCGCGCGCCTTGCCCGATCTGGCGCCCGACGGCAAGACCGTCTGGAGCTACAAGGAGGCGATGGTGCCCGAGGCGATCCCCGCCTCGCTGCTGGTCATCGGCTCCGGCGCCATCGGCATGGAGTTCGCGAGTTTCTATTCCGACATGGGTGCAGACGTGACCGTGGTCGAGCTGCTCGAGCGCATACTGCCTGTCGAAGACGAGGAGATTTCCGCGCTCGCGCTTAAAGCCTTCGAAAGACAGGGCCTCGCAATTCACACCGGTGCCAGCGTCTCGGGTTTGAAGCTTTCGGCCACGGGTGCGACGGCCACCATCGCGCCGCAGGACGGGGGCAAGGGCGCCGAGATTTCCGTCGATAAGGTCATCCTGGCCGTCGGCATCACGGGCAACGTCGAGACGATCGGGATCGAGGGCACGAATGTCGTGGTCGAGAAGGGCCACGTCGTAACCGACCCCCGGATGGCGACCGGCGAGCCCGGCGTCTACGCCATCGGCGACCTGTGCGGTCCGCCCTGGCTTGCGCACAAGGCCATGCATGAGGGCGTGCTCTGCGTCGAGAAGATCGCGGGCCTCGAGGGCCTGCATCCCCTGGATGCGACCAAGGTTCCCGGCTGTACCTATTGCCGGCCCCAGGTCGCGAGTGTTGGCCTGAGCGAGGCGGCAGCCAAGCAGGCCGGCCACGATGTCAAGGTCGGGCGCTTTCCGTTCGTCGGCAACGGCAAGGCGATCGCGCTGGGCGACGAGGACGGGATGGTCAAGACCGTGTTCGATGCCGAAACCGGCGAACTGCTGGGTGCCCACATGATCGGGCCGGAGGTTACCGAGCTGATCCAGGGCTACACCATTGCGCGCACAGCTGAACTGACCGAGGCCGAGTTGATGGCAACCATCTTCCCCCACCCGACGATTTCCGAGGCGATGCACGAGGCGGTGCTTGACGCCTACGGCCGGGTCCTCCACATCTAGACCATGACCGAGACGGCTCCCTCCGCCCGCAACCCGCTACACCGGCCCAAGCCGAAATGGCTTCGCGTCAAGGCGCCCAACTCGCCCGAATTCGCCAGGACCCGCAAGACCATCCACGCACTGCGGCTCAATACCGTGTGCGAGGAGGCGGCCTGCCCCAACATCGGCGAGTGCTGGGCCAAGAGCCATGCGACGGTGATGATCCTGGGCAGCGTCTGCACCCGCGCCTGCGCGTTCTGCAATATCGAGACCGGCAAGCCCGATTTGATCGACCCCCACGAGCCCGAGCGCTTGGCCGACGCGGTGGCCGAGCTCGGTCTTGAGCATGTTGTCATCACCTCCGTCGATCGCGATGATCTCGACGACGGCGGCGCCGACCAGTTCGCTCGCTGTATCACGCTGCTGCACGAGCGCTCGCCCGCCACGACCGTCGAGGTGTTGACCCCCGATTTCCTGCGCAAGGACGGCGCCATCGAAACCGTCGTCGCAGCGAAGCCCGACGTCTACAACCACAATCTCGAAACCGTGCCCCGGCTTTACGCCTCGGTTCGCCCGGGGGCGCGCTATTTCAACTCGCTGCGCCTGCTCGACACGGTCAAGCGGCTCGACCCGGCGATGTTCACCAAATCGGGTCTCATGGTCGGGCTGGGCGAGGAGCCGCAGGAGATCCATCAGGTGATGGACGATCTGCGCGCGGCCGACGTCGATTTTCTCACCATCGGCCAGTATCTCCAGCCCACCGCGCGCCACCACGAGGTGATCCGTTTCGTGCCCCCCGAGGAGTTCGACGACTACGCCGCCCGGGCGCGGGCCAAGGGCTTCCTGCTCGTCTCGGCGAGCCCGCTGACCCGCTCGTCCTACCACGCAGGCGAGGATTTCGCGCGACTTCGCGAGGCCCGCACCGCCCGTCTCGCGGAAGGCTAGGGGGGCGAAATCCGGTGCCCAGCCATGCCGAGCAGCGCGTTTTGCCCTACAGCGCGGAGCAGATATTCGATCTCGTTGCTGCGGTCGATCGCTACCCTGAATTCCTGCCCTGGTGCCGCGGCGCGCGGATTACCTCGCGCGAGGGCGATGTGCTCCACGCCGATCTGGTGATCGGCTTCAATATGTTCCGGGAGCGTTTCACGTCACGGGTCGAACTCGCCCGGCCTGAGCGCATCGACGTCGTCTACACCGACGGGCCGTTCCGCCATCTGGAAAATCGCTGGGGTTTCGAGGATCGGCCCGAGGGCTGCCTGATCGACTTCTACGTCGATTTCGAGTTCCGCTCGGCGTTGCTCCAGGCACTGATCGGGGCCTTGTTCACTGAGGCGGTCCACCGCATGGTCAGGGCCTTCGAGAGACGTGCACGCACGCTTTACGGCACGCCCGGATCGGACCGTGCCCTGGCAGAACGCGGCGGTGCTGCCGAAGGGCGGGGCCGCGCCTAGACGCTACGAGAGGTGAGAGGATGGTGGAAAAGCCGAATCGCAAGGTCATTCCGTTTAGTGTCTTCCTGGGTTTCGGGGTCGGCGTGCTCGTCGATTTCGCTTTCGTTGATCTCGGCGGCATGGAAGGCTCGGCGATCGTGCATTTCTTCGTGGTCGGCGCGTTTACGGCCGTGGGATATTTCTGGTCCGATTTGCTGCGTCTTGTGGGCTGGCGGGGCCGGAACTAAGACCCGGTTTACTCCGCCGCCTTGATCGCGGTCCAGCTATCGATGTAGTGAAGCAGCCGGTTCGGCTCGCGCCAGAACACATACTCCGCAATCTGGGCCGCATCGGGCAGCGGCCCGGTTTCGGTGCAACTGGCGAGCGCCACCGGGTTTGTGCCGGAATATCCGGTCACCGCCTGCATGCCGCACTGGGCTTCGGCGGAGAGGCTGAAGTTCAGCCAGGCGTAGGCGCAGTCCAGGTTTTCCGCGCCGCGCACGATCTGCCAGGCATCTGCCCAGGCGTTGGCCCGCTCGCGCGGCACGACGCTTGCCATCGGCAGGCCCTGTTCGCGTAACGGGCCCTCGACCCGGCCCCAGCTGTCCGAAATCCACACGTCGCCGGTTATGTACAAGCTGATCAGCTCGGTGGCGCTGCCCCAGTATTTGCGCAACAGCGGCTTCTGGGCAGTGAGCTTGTCGCGCACCGCGCCGAGCGCCGCGTCGTCGAGGTCGAACGCCGCGGTATCGCGCCCGAACAGCAGCCGCGCAGTCATGTAGAGCGACGATTTGTCGTCGAACAGCGCGATCTTGCCGGCGTAGGCCGGATCCCACAACGCGTCCCAGCTATCAGGCGGCTCAGCCACCTTGTCCGTGCGGTAAAGCAGGGTGATCGGGCTCCAGGCGAACGGCACCGCCCACAGCTCGCCGTCCGCCTGGATCCCCGGATGCTCCCGCAGCGCCGGGTAGATCTCGGGAAAGCGCCACACCCAGCTCGCCACAATGGGCTCGATCAGGCCGAGCTTGACCAGCAGCGAGGTGGTATCGATCGAGGGCGAAACCAGGTCGAAATCGCCAACTCCGGCGAGCAGGCGTGAGAAAAAATCGTCGTTCCGCCCGACCACGATGGTGCGCACCCGGCACCCCGTCTCGTTTTCGAACGCGTCGGTGAAGCTGGGATCGGTGTAGCCCTCCCAGGTCAGTACCTGGAGCACCGATTCCGCGGGGGCGGGGGCGGGCAGTCCGAGCAGCGCGGCGGCGGCCACGGCCAGCGCCGCCCAAAGCCGCGTGCGCCGTCTCACGGCTCGACGTCGAAATCGACGATCACCGGCTCGTGGCCGTCGCTGCGCAGGAAGGCGACCAGGTCGTCCGGCGCGATGCCCGTGCTGCCGGTCTGCACCAGCGGGTGAAAATTCACCTGCTTCGCCGTGAACAGCACGGCGTCGAGCACCGGGGTAACCAGCCGGTCAGGATCGTTGAGCAGCGCGAAAGGGGTGAGCGCTCCGGGCTCTATGCCCAGCAGATCGGTCATGATCTCGGGTGGCGCAAAGCCCAACCGGCCGCGCGCCCCGATCTGGCGGCGCAGGCTCTTGAGGTCGACCTCGCGGCGCTCCTCGATCGAGAGCAGGTAGAGGGCCTTTTTCTTGTCGCGCAGCAGCAGGTTCTTGGTGAACATGCCGGCCATTTCGCCGCGCAGCGCGATGCCCTCCTCGACCGTGGTGTGGGCCGGATAGTCGGTGGTCGTGGTGGCGATCCCGAGCGTGGCGAGCCGCTCGAACAGGTCGTCCGGGGTTGCGGTCATGGCGGGATGATGGCGCACGGCCTTGCCTCCCGTCAAATGGTGGCAGCGCCGCGGCCCCGAGTTCACACAATTGTGTAGAGCGTCGGATCGTATAGGATGGCAGGTTGAGGCTTTAATCCATTCCTTTGCGAGAGGTTCATCATGACCGAGAAGGGTCAAGCGCCGTCATCCGGGCGTTCCT
Source organism: Alphaproteobacteria bacterium (assembly GCA_965249645.1). Classification (GTDB taxonomy): domain Bacteria; phylum Pseudomonadota; class Alphaproteobacteria; order UBA828; family JAPUJA01; genus CAVOEB01. The sequence continues at coordinate 1,090,267 of CBDFML010000012.1, read as the reverse complement.
GCCCCGCAGTATCGCAAGATATCCCCGACGACCCATGCGGCTGTTCCCACGGCATCGACCGGCGCGGCTTTTTGAGCGCAGGGGCGTCGCAGCACCGTAGGCGTCGGCGCCGCGGCGCTGGCTGCGGCCGGCGCGCTCTCACCCACGCCCGCCCGCGCCGGTGGCGACGTCGATGCCTACGCCGATCCGGCCGAGCCCATGCTGCCCCCGAGCGACATGGTCGTGGATGGGCGGACCGCCCTGGTAATCACTGACCCGCAAGTCGATTTTCTCGATCCCACCGGCGTTACCTGGGGTGCGGTGGGCGGCAGCGTCAAGGCCAACGGCACAGTCGCCAACATCGGCCGCCTGCTTGACGCCGCCAAGGCTGTGGATATGACGATTGCCATTTCGCCGCATTATTACTATCCGAGCGATCATGGCTGGCGCTTTTCCGGGCCGCTTGAAAAGCTGATGCACGCCATCGGCATGTTCGACCGGCCGAGCGCCTATTCGACCGAAGGCTTCGAGGGCTCGGGCGCGGATTTCATGCCCCAGTACAAGGCCCAGATTCTCGACGGCCAGACCATCATTGCCTCGCCCCACAAGGTCTACGGCCCCGAGCAGAACCATCTTGTCCTGCAGCTCCGCAAAGTCGGCATCGATCGCATTATCCTGGCGGGCATGTCCGCCAACCTGTGCGTTCAGGCTCACCTGCACGAGCTTCTCGAACAGGGCTTCGAGGTCGCCGTCGTGCGCGACGCAACGGCGGGGGCCATGTTGCCCGAGGGCGACGGCTATCTCGCCGCGATCATCAACTTCCGCTACATCGCCAACGCCCTGTGGACCACCGACGACGCGGTGGCCCGGATTGCCGCGCGGACCTGACGCCGGCCTTTCGGTCTCTTTGAGCTCTCCGGCGCCCGGTCGCAGACCCGGCGCCGGTTTTTTGCCCGTCTTGCGCGCAGTCCGCTTTCGCCCCATCATCGCGGGCTCAGAATTCGCTCCGGGGGGACCGCGTCATGGCTTACGTCGATTGGCAACTCAAAGGCATCAAAGTCGGTGGCTGCAACTGCGATTTCGGCTGTCCCTGCGAATTCAACGCGCTGCCGAGCTACGGCGACTGCAAGGGCTTCGAGACCATGAAGATCGAGGAGGGCCGGTTCGGCGAGGTTCGCCTCGACGGGCTGTGCTACGGCGCGTTGTTCTGGTGGCCCGGCCCGGTCCATGAGGGCAAGGGCGAGGCCCAGGGCATCATCGACGTCAGGGCCGATCCCGATCAGCGGGCCGCGCTCGAGACCATCCTCTCGGGCGAGGAGCAAAGCCACATGACGCCGATCAACTTCTACGGCTCGACCATCGATACGGAGCACGAGACCCTCTACGAGCCCTTCGAGTTCGCGGCGGATCTCGCCCGGCGCACCGCCCGGGTCGTGATACCCGGCGTGGTCGATCTCAGCCAGGAGCCGATCCGCAATCCCGTCACCGGCAAGCCCCACCGGGCGCTGATCGTGTTGCCCGAGGGCGTCGAGTTCAAGGCTGCCGAGATGGCGAGCACGACGCTGACCGCCAAGGGTGCAGCCAATTTCGACTTCGCCGGGCGCTACGGTGCAATGTGGCGCACCACCATCGGCCCCGAAGGCATTCTGGACGAATCCCCCATCGCCTGAGCTGGACCCCGCGCCCGGAACCCACTCATGGACGAGCGTATCCCGCTTCTCGATCTCCTGCTCCGGCGCGAGCGCGCGGTCATTGCCGCCGGGCTCGCCGTCATTGCAGGTTTGTCCTGGCTGTGGCTGATCGAGTTGGCTTCGGATATGGCGATGCCCGGCTTGACCATGAACGCCGTGCTGGCCGCCGCTCCGGCACCCTGGGCCGCGCTCGATTTTCTGCTTACGGCGATCATGTGGGCGGTGATGATGGTCGCTATGATGCTGCCTTCGGCGGCGCCCATGATCCTGATCTACGGCCTGGCACGCCGCCGCCAGACGGCGAAGGGACGGGGCGGAGACTACGCCTCGAACGGCGCGTTTGCGCTCGGCTACCTGGTTGTCTGGATCGGTTTCGGGGTGGCGGCGACGGCGCTGCAATGGGGTCTCGAGCAGGCCGCGTTGCTTTCGCCCTCGATGACCTCGGCCAGCCCCTGGCTGGGCGGCGGCTTGCTCATCGCGGCCGGGCTCTACCAATTTACCCCTCTCAAGCAGGCCTGTCTGGTCAATTGCCGCACCCCTTTCGAGTTCCTCTCGCGTCACTGGCGGCCCGGCGCGGGGGGTGCGTTCGCCATGGGCCTGCACCACGGCACCTATTGCCTCGGCTGTTGCTGGGTGCTGATGGCGCTGCTCTTCGTGCTCGGCGTGATGAACCTTGCCTGGGTCGGCGCGCTCGCCGCCTTCGTCCTGCTCGAGAAACTCATCCCCCGGGGCGCTCTCCTGGGCCGCCTTGCGGGCGCGGTCCTGATCGCCTGGGGCATCGCCGTGATCGTTGTGGGCTAGCGCGGATTTTACGCGCTCAAGCGCCGCGCAGGCTCACGGCGCAGTAGCGCCCGCCTGGACTTGCAGGCTTATGGGCGCGCCAGCCCGCGACCGCGGGCCCCCGCTACTGCGGCGCACCCGCTTAAGAAGCGGACCGCCAGGTCTGCTGCCGTGAGCGATTTAGGGTCAACTCTGTCCCGCCAGCACAGCATCGAGCGTCGCCACCAACTCGTCGGTTGCCGGGCCTTCTGCGCGCCACAGCTCGTTCCCCGCGCTGTCGAGCAGCAGCACCACGGCGCCACCCTCCGCCTCCAGCCCGAGGGCGCGGCGGAACGCGGCCCGGTCGAGATGGAGCGCGATCGTGCGCTCGCGTGCGTCCTCGCCGGTTACCGCGAAGCGCAGCGCGTTGTCCATCAGGAAGCGCAAGACGAGGCCGCCGGAATCGAGCGTCGGCAAGGCGTAGAACGCGACGCTGTAGCGTCTCATGCCGACGCTCTCCCAGCTCGTCACTGCTTCCCGGTCGGCCGTGGAAAACCCCAGCGCGACGAGGTTGCGCTCGCCCGCGAAGCCGTCGGGCAGGGCGATCCGCTCGCCGTTCAGCGTGGTGCCCAGCACTGCGGGAAAGCGCCCGGACAGCTCATCAAGCTGTGCGAGCGGGCTCGTCGGTCCCGCCGGAATTGTGCCCAAAAGCAGGATCACCGCGAGGATCACGATAAGCAGGCTCGGTGCCAGAAGCCGGCGGGCAACCTTGCCCATGGCGTTCGCCCCCGTTGTCGCACGTGCCGTGCGGCGTCACCCTATGAGGTAGGCAGTCTTCCCGTCGCCGCCAAGGGATGGCGGAGAGGCGTGCCTTACCAGGTCTCGCGGGCCTCGATCGGCCAGATGTCGACGAGGCTGTCGCCGCGTACGCAATGATAGACCGGATAGAGGTTGAGCGTCGCGTAACAATGGGGTGCGATGCACTCCACCGCCGTGCCCGGCTCCAGCCGTTCGCCCGGCTGGGAAAAGTCGATTCGGCCCATATCGTCGCCAACGATTGAATAGCGCGCGCCCGGAGGCGCGCCCGAGGCGATTTCCGGGGCAAGCAGGTCGAAGCGGGCGAATTCCTTCACACCTGCGTCGGTGATGCAGAATCCCGGCTGGGCGGCGCCGATCACCGTGCTGCGAACGAACAGCGCGACCTGGAAGGGCGAGGGCTCGTCGTCGCGCATCCTCACGTTCAGGTAATTCACGTCCATCATGACGTAGGTGCCCACCTGGATTTCGTTCAACACGCCCTGTTCGTCGTCGAAGGCGTGGGTTCCCGTGCCGCCGCCGCTCACGATCGCGGGCGCGAGGCGCGCGTCACGCAGTGCGTCGCACAGCGCGTGCAGCGGCCCCAGCCCTATGAGTTGGCGGCGGCGGCGGGTTTCGTATTCGGCGATGTTCTGAAAGCCCCCGTCATAGCCCTGCACGCCTGCATACTCTGCCCCCTCGGTCGCCTCGACGAGCCTTGCGAGCTCGACCGCCTCGGCAACGTCGGCGAGTCCCGTTCGCCCTCCACCGACTTCGAAATCTACAAGCATTCGTAAAGACTTGCCGGACGTTCTTGCGGCCTCAGCCAAGGCGGCGACGTTCGCTGCGTCGTCCACCGCCACGATCAGCCCGTCGGCCTTCGCATTGAGTTTTGCGAGGCGTTCGATCTTCGCCGGGCCGACCACCGAGGTGAACAGGAAAATACCGGGCACCCCGCCCGCCACCATCGCTTCCGCCTCCCGAACCGTAGCGCAGCAGACGCCTCGGGCCCCGGCGGCGACCTGACGCCGCGAGATTTCCGCCGATTTATGGATCTTGGCTACCGGCCGGAGGCCGATCCCGTGCGCCTTGGCGAAGGCGGCCATGTCGGCGATGTTGTGCTCCAGCGCGTCGAGATCGAGGATCAGCGCCGGAGTGCCGAGCAGCGCCCGGCTGCCTGGCACGTCGATCAACGGCTCGTTGGGACCCTTGTCGAAATTGGCGGTCATGGCGGTGGTTCTCCCGAAGCACCGGTCTCAGCCGGTGAGGTGGCGCTTTAAAAATTCGCACGGCGCATCGAACTCCACACGCCCGCCAGCGCCGGCGAATCGCGTGCGCACGAAGCCGTGAATCATGCCCCGGGCCTCGCGATAGGTCACGTCGACGCCGGCGCGGGCGAGGGCAGCGGCATAGACCCGACCCTCGTCGCGGATCGGGTCGAATTCGGCCGTATGCACGAAGGCGGGCGGCAAATTCGAAAAATCCGCTGCCGCGGCGGGCCAGGCGTAGGCGTCGGCCAGACCGGCCGCATCCGGCGTGTAGGCGTCGCGAAACCAGATCATGGCGGCGGTCGTCAGGTTCGGTCCGTCGGCAAAGTCCGTATAGGACGGCAGCGAAAGATCGATGCCCGTGCAGGGATTGATCATCACTTGCGCACGGATCGCGGGCCCGCCCTCGTCGCGCGCACAGAGCGCCAGCGCCGCGGCGAGGCTGCCGCCCGCGGAATCGCCGGCCACCGCGATGCGCAACCCATCGATACCCGCGTTGCCCGGCGTTTCCGCCAGCCAGTGCAGCGCCGCGCGGCAATCCTCGAACGCAGCCGGGAAGGGGTGCTCCGGGGCGCGCCGGTAATCGACGCTCGCGACCACCGCGCCCGTCTGCTCCGCCAGGTTCCAGGCGGTGGTGTCCGAACTGTCGAGGTCGCCCAGCACGAAGCCGCCACCATGCATGTAGAGGATTGCGCCCGGCGTCGGTGCCGCGCCCGTCGGGCGATAAAGGCGCAGCGGAATATCGCCGCCCGGCCCCGGCGCGGCTACGTCGCGCACCGCTATGTCGGCGGGATGGGGGCGTTTGGTCGCCGCCGTGTAGCGGGTCCAGAAGGCGCGCATCTCGGCGGGCGATGCCCCCGCATCCGGCGGTACGGCTGCCTCGCGGGCACGCAGCAACACCGTCATGTCGGGGTGGCAGGCAAGGGACGTGCTCATCAACTTTGCTCCAGCATCTGCATGGCGAGACCCATCGCCGTTTCCAGCGAGGCGATGCGGATCGATTCGCGATCGCCCGAAAACACGTGGCGCTCGTGGATCGCGCCGTTATCGCGCAGCGCGGCCCCGAAATGGACCAGCCCCACGGGTTTGTCCGCGGTGCCGCCGGCAGGCCCCGCCACGCCCGTGATCGAGACGGCAATATCCGCGCCGGAATGCTTGAGCGCACCCAGCGCCATGGCGCGCGCGACTTCTTCCGACACCGCGCCGACCTTTTCGATCAGTGGCGCGGGCACCCCGATCATCTCGGTCTTGGCCCGGTTGGTGTAGGTCACAAAACCCCGCTCAAGCACGTCCGAGCTGCCCGCCACATGGGTGATCAGCCCGGCGAGCAGCCCGCCGGTACAGGATTCCGCCGTTGCCAGCATCTTGCCCCTGGCCCGGTAGGCGTCGAGCAGGGCGTTCGCACGAACAACGAGGGTGGGCGCAAAGGTCATCGCATCACCAGGTCGGCAACCGCCCACACCACCACGCCGGCATAGACGCCGGCCACGATGTCGTCGGCCATGATTCCGAGGCCCCCGGGCAGGCGGCGCTCGGCCCAGTTCGCGGGCCACGGCTTGGTGATGTCGGCAAGGCGGAAGAGCACGAACCCCAGCGCGTAGAGGGCGGGGTCGAGGGGGGCGACGATAAGCACCAGCCACTGGCCCGCCACCTCGTCGATCACCACCTCGCCCGGGTCGCTTCGGCCATGGGCGTAGACCGCCGACGCCCACCAGCCGAGCGCGAACACGGCCCCGGTCGCACAGGCCAGCGCGATCGGCCCGCCTGCCCAGACGATCAGCCAGGCGCCGGGAAGCGCCGCCAGCGAGCCCCAGGTGCCCGGCGCCTTGGGCAGCAGCCCGGCTCCGAACCAGGTCGCGAGCAGCGACGAGACCCGCCAGAAATTCGGGTGCGGCAGCGTTTTCATGGAAGAAACCGGACCACCGCTCATTCGTCCGTCCCCTCCAGCGGCAGCCGGATCGTGGCCGTGGCGAGCCCCGCCATGCCTTCGCGCCGACCGAGGAAACCCAGCGTCTCCGTCGTTGTGGCCTTCACGCTTACCCGGTCCGCCTCGATCCCGAAGGCGGCGGCTGCGCCCTCTCGCAAGCGCTCCCGATGGGGCCCGATCTTGGGCGCCTCGCAAAGGATGGTGAGGTCGAGATGGCCGATCGTTCCGCCGGCCTCGACCACCAATTTCGCCGCATGGCGCGCAAACACCGTCGAATCTGCGCCTTTCCACTGGGCGTCGTCGGGCGGAAAATGGCTGCCGATATCGCCTTCGCCCAGCGCGCCGAGGATTGCGTCGACCAGTGCGTGCAGGCCCACGTCCGCGTCCGAGTGCCCGACCAACCCGTGATCGTGCTCGATACGGACACCACACAGCATGACGTGATCGCCGGGCCCGAACTTGTGCACGTCCACGCCCTGGCCGATACGGATATCGGAGAGGCGGGCGGCAAGCTGGCGCTCGGCGCGCGCCATGTCGGCAGGCTCGGTCACCTTGAGATTTTCCTCCGATCCCATGACCAGCGCAACCGACAGCCCGGCCTCCTCGGCCACCGCCGCGTCGTCGGTCAGCGCCTTGCCCGCGGCCGCACGGTGGGCGGAAAGAATCGCGTCAAAGCGAAACGTCTGGGGCGTCTGCGCCCGCCACAGGCCCGCGCGGGAAAGCGTCGCCTCGATCCGCCCGCCCGCGCCGGCTTCGCGCTTGAGCGTGTCCGAAACGGGCATCGCCGCGACGGCCCCGTCGAACTCGGCGAGCGCGTTCAGGGTTCGTCCGATCAGCGCCCGGTTCGCGAAGGGCCGTGCGCCGTCGTGGATCAGCACCGCCCTGGGTGCGAGGCTCTCAAGGCTCTCCAGCCCGTGGCGCACGGAATCCTGGCGCTCCGCACCCCCCGCCATGGGCTCGAGCAGCTTGGCGGCATGGTTTTCCGACAAGCCGTCAAGTGCCTCGTCGTAGAGCGCCCGATCAGTGGGGTTGAACACCACTCGCACCGCGTCGATTTCGGGCAAGGCGGCGAACGCCGAGACCGTGCGTGCCAGGATCGCTCGACCCCCCAGCATCAGATATTGCTTGGGCAGCGGCGCGCCAACCCGGTGTCCGCGGCCCGCGGCCACGATCAGCGCAACGGTGTCGGCCATGGCTGTGCGGCTCTCCCGGTCGGCGCGGTCCATTCCGCCGCTTCGCGAACCTAGCCGCTGTGCCCGGTCTTGCCAAGCCGGCGGCTATGGTCAGGACGGCCCCATCTCGTGTAGCATGCGGAGCAACGATTGACCGTGATCGTTACCGGTCAACGCAGGACGGGCCCCAACTGAATCGGGGTCGATCAACGATGGCAAAACGGGAGAGCAAGACATGTCGAAAAAGAAATCGATAATTGCGCCCAATCGGCGCCAATTCCTAGCCGGCTCCGCGGCGGCGGCCCTGGGGGCATCGACCCTCGGCCTGCCCCGCCCGGGCAGGGCACAAGTCGACCGGCCCATCACGGTGGCCACATGGGGCGGCTTCTTCGAGGAGAGCATGAGCGAGTTCGTCTACCCGCCGTTTACCGCGAAGACGGGCATCGAGGTCGATTCCGTGGCCAAGACCATCGGCGACGCCTGGCTCGTCCAGGTCGACCAGGCCAAGCGCGCCGGCGAGGTGCTGGTGGATGTTTCCGGCCTCATTGACGTCCCGATGGAGCGCGGCCAGACCAACGACTTGTGGGAGCCCCTCGATACGGCCAAGCTGCCCAACATCGGCAACCTGAGCGAGATCGGCAAGCATTACGACCGCAACGGCGTGCTCGACGGCGTCTCTTGGGGCTACTACTACATCGTCCTGGTGTCCAACACCGAGGCCTTCCCCGAACCTCCGGATTCGTGGGAAATTTTGTGGGATCCCGCGCTCAGGGACATGATCGGCGTCATGGCCCAGCCCGACGTCGGCTTCCTGATCGACATCACGGCCCAGACCTGGTTCGGCGGGCTCGAGATTCTCGACACCGACGAGGGCATCCTCGAGGTGCTGGAAAAGATCCGCGAGCTCAAGCCAAACATAAAGCTCTGGTTCCGCGACGAGGCGCAGCTCCAGCAGGGCCTCGAATCGGGCGAGATCCCCATCGGCCTCTATTACAACGACGTCGCCGAATACGCGATCTCGACCGGCGTGCCCATCCAGAAGTCCTGGACCAAGCAAGGCCCGGTTCGCCTACGCGTTTTTTGGGCGATAACCACGGGCACGGATGCCAACGATGAATCCCACGCCTTCCTTAACTTCACTATGACGCCCGAGGCCCAGGAGGTCATCGCCCGCATGGTCGGCATCGCGCCGCCGATCCCGCAGAGCACGACGGATCTCACCGACGACGAGTGGGCCGTGGTGACCACCGACGGTCCGGCGATCCTTCCCAATTTCGACATGTACGTAAACAAGGGGGACTGGATCAGCGACCGCTGGACCGAGATGATCACCGACTAGGCATAAATCCGACAGAGAACGTACGCGCGGGCGGGGGCAACCCCGCCCGTTGCGCACACCGGCAGGGAAAGGGGCCATGGCACAACTGAGCCTCAAGAGTGTGACCAAGCATTTCGGGTCGGTCGTCGCCGTTTCCGGGGTCGATCTCGACCTGCCCGATGGCCAGCTCATCTCCTTCCTGGGGCCCTCGGGCAGCGGCAAGACCACCCTGTTCCGCCTCGTCGCCGGGCTTGAGCCGCCCACCGCCGGCGCGGTGTTTCTCGACGGTAAGGACATCACCGGAATTCCGACCCACAAGCGCAACGTGGGCATGGTATTTCAGTCCTTCGCGCTGTTTCCTCATCTCACCGTCGGCCAGAACGTCGCCTACGGTCTGCGCATACGCGGCATCGACAAACAGACCCGCAAGCAACGGATCGACGAGCTCCTCGAGCTGGTCCGCATGCCGGACGTCGCCGACCGGCACATTTCCCAGCTTTCCGGCGGCCAGCAGCAGCGCGTCGCCATGGCCCGCGCGCTGGCGCTCGAACCGGTCCTCTTCCTGCTCGACGAGCCGCTCTCCGCGCTCGACGCCAAGTTGCGCGAGGCGATGCAGGTGGAATTGCGCCAGCTCCAAAAGCGCCTCGGCATCACCACCATCGTCGTCACCCACGACCAGCGTGAGGCGATGACCATTTCCGACTACGTCGTGGTCCTCGACGAAGGCGTGGTCCAGCAGGTCGGCCCACCGCTCGAAATCTACCGCCGCCCCGCCAATCCCTTCGTCGCCGACTTCATCGGCTCGAGCAACCTGCTCGACGGCCATCGCGACGGGGCGAACAGCGTGGCGGTTCAGGATCGACGCTTCGCGGTCTCGACCCTGCCCGACGACATCGCTCCCGACCAGCCCGCCACGCTATGCATCCGCCCGGAAGAGGTTTCCGTCGAGGCCGGCGCCGTCGACGGCGAAAACCGCCTGCCAGGCACCGTCACCTTCGTGCGCGACCTCGGGTTCGAGGTCGAGACCTACATCGATTGCGCCGGCGTCACCGTGATCAGCCTGGCCTCGCCGCGCGACCGCGTGAACGTCCAGGACGGCGACGCGGTGACCGTTCATTTCCCCGAGGCCGCCTGCATCGGGTTGCGCCGATGACCGCGCTGAGCCCCGCCGCGCCGGCCCGTCCACCGCTGGGCGCCCGGCTCAAGCCCTACGTGCCCATGCTCTGGCCCGCGGTCATGCTGGGCGTCTTCTTCGTCGTTCCCTTCATCATCATGCTCGTGGTGAGCTTCTTTCACCGCGTTCAAGGGGGGTTCTACGAGCCCGCCTTCGAGTTTTCCAATTACGCCCGCTTCCTTACCCCGCTGTTTCTCAACAATCTCGGCTTTTCCCTGATGGTCGCGGGGTTGACCGCCGCCATCTGCGTCTCCACCGGGTTCGTCTTCACCTACCTGCTCACCCGTATGCACCGGCGGATCCAGATCCCCATCGTGGTCTTGCTGCTGTGCGTGCTCACCATGTCCGAAGTGCTCATGGGGTTCTCCTGGTCGGTCTTGCTCTCGCGCACGGCGGGCGTCTCCAACATCCTGGTTTGGCTCGGTATTTTTGAGAAACCCGAAGCCTACTTCCCGAGCTTCGCGGCGGTGCTGACGGGGCTGGTCTACTTCACCTTCCCCTACGCGGTGTTCATGATGTATCCGTCGGTCTCGCGCCTCGATCGGGGCGTTATCGAGGCCGCACGCACGCTGGGCGCCTCGCCCGTGCGCACCTTCCTGACCGTGGTCGTGCCCATGATGCGCACGACCATCATGGCGGCGACGATCCTGGTCTTCGTCTTTACCCTGGGTGCGTATCTGATCCCCCAGATGCTGGGCCGACCGGCGCACTGGACCCTCTCGGTGATGATCACCGATCAGGCGATCTACAAGTCCAACCTGCCGTTCGCCGCGGCCATGGCGATTTTCCTGATTCTGGTCTCCTTCGCCCTGATCGGGCTCACGCTCTTCGTCAACCGCGAGCGCCGAAGGGCGACGCCATGACGAACTGGGGGGCGCGGGTCTATGTCGGGTTGATCACCCTGTTCCTGACGCTGCCGCTCATCGTGGTTGCGGGGATCTCCTTCAACGAGCGCAAGAGCCTGTTCTTTCCGCCCCGGGGCTTCTCCTTCAAGTGGTACGGCGAATTGTTCACCGAGAGCGACTGGCTCGATCCGCTGACCAACAGCATCATCATAGCGGCCTGCTCGGGCGTCATCGCCATTTCCATCGCCCTGCCGATTTCCTATTTCCTGTGGCGTTACAAGATCTTCTTCGCCAAGGCCCTGTTCACCCTGGGGATCATCCCCTTTATGCTGCCGCCCGTGGTCACGGCGCTGGGCTTCCTGATTTTCTGGGCCTCGCTGGGCTATTTCGGGCGCATCGAAAACGTCATCATTTGCCATGGCGTCTTCCTCGTGACCCTGCCCCTGATGATGATTTCGCTCGGCCTCGAGTCGCTCGACAAATGGCTCATCGAGGCGGCAAGCACCATGGGCGCGAACAACCGCCAGATCTTTTTGACGATCATATTTCCTTTGATTTTACCTTATATTATATCAGGCTATGCGTTTTGCTTCGTGTTGAGTCTGAACGAATATATCATCGCGTTCATGGTTGCCGGCGTCACTGTCGAGACCATCCCCATCAAGATCGTCAACAGCCTGCGCTACGGCTACACGCCGGTCATGGGCGCCGTCGCCGTGTTCTTCGTGTTCGTTGCCGCGCTGCTGTTCGGCCTGATCGCCTGGTATGGCGACCTGCTCAAGCTCCTGGGCGCCTACACGCCGAAAGACAAGTAAGCGGCGCCGAGATCACCGGCCCGTCGTGATCTGCTTGAAGAATATGGAGAAAAGCTCCTGCTGCAAGGAGATCTGTAGTTTCGCGTAGATATTGCGGCGGTGAACACGCACCGTGCCAACGGAAATCCCGAGATCCTTGGCGATCGAGTCCGAGGAATGCCCCTCGAGAACCTGTGCGACAACCTGGGTCTCGCGGGGCGTAATGCGTTTGCCGAAAAGTGTGCTGACCGTCTTTTCGATAAGGGAATGTTCCTCATCGAGCTTGTTCTCGGCGGTCTTGAGGTTGAATTTGTCCGGAACGTCGTGCCAGTGGCGTCGGGCGAGGCTGACGACGATCGGGGCAACGGACTTCAGGAGCCTGAATTCTCTCGTCGAGAACCGCGAACTCTCACCCGAACGCATAAGCGATATAACCACCGCGACACCCTTCGAAAGGTAGAACGTGTAGCAAAGCTCATCGGAAAGGCCGGTCTGAACGTAATAGGAGCGGTAATATTCGCTCTGATAAAAACGGTCGGGAGCGACATCACGGAGCCGGTAGAGGCCGGTGTCGACATGGCGGGTGCAGGCTTTGAAGAAGGGGTCGAGCAGATATGGGCCCTTCAGATAGTTATCGACTTTAATGATCCTTGTGGAATGAAACAGACAGAGGGGCCGTTCGCTTTGGTGGAAGGCGAAGACTTCCAAATTATCGAAATGTGCAAATGTTTTGAGGGCATCAAGGAGGGTCTGTGAAAACGCCTCGCCGCCGATGGCATCGATGCATTTCCCGAGCAATGCCAACCAGGCCGGGTCGCCTGCCTCGATCTTTTTGATCCGTTTCGGCCGAGCATTCACGGTAAGATGTCCAGTGTGATGCTTCGATGTACTTTCAAATACCTAATTTAGTATATGCATAATATGGTATATACCTTAAATCGGAAAAATGCTATGCATATTCATCATTTAGATGGTAGCTCATATAAACATAAAATCCAATAAAAACACCCTCTTAAGTAGCAGCTGCCGTCAACGGCGAGAAGGCGTTGCCGACGCAAATCGGCAATCCGGACGAGGTTGATATCGAGGTTCGCGATGTCACCAGTTGATTCGCCGACGTCATGGCATTCGATCCTGAAGGGAGAGTTAACATCATGGAAAAAAACGAATTTCTAGACAAACTGGCGTCGGGAAAGATGACCCGCCGTGGCTTTTCCAAGGCGTTGGCCGCGGCCGGCGTCGGCATCGCCACGATGCCCGCGATACCGAAGCTTGCGAAGGCCGAAGATCAGGCCGTTCTGTTCGAATGGGGCGGCTACGAGATCCCCGAGCTGCATCCGGACTACGTCGAAAAGTACGGCACGAGCCCCGACGCCGTGCTGTTCGGCGACGAGGACGAAGCGTTTGCGAAGGTCGCGGCGGGTTTTCGCCCCGACACCGCGCATCCGTGCAGTCCGCTCGCCAAGAAGTGGAAAGATGCCGGGATGAGCCAGGCGATCGATACGTCGCGGCTGTCGAACTGGGGCGACGTCTTCCCCGTGCTGCAGTCTTTGGAGGGCACGCAATTCGACGGTGAGCAATGGTTCGTGCCGTTCGATTGGGGTCGGACCTCGATCCTCTACCGCACCGATCTTGTCGACATCGAGGAGGAATCCTGGTCGCTGTTGTGGGACGAGCGCTACGCGGGGAAAATGTCCGTGATCGACGCAGCGGGCGATGCGCTCGCGGCCGCGGCGATCTATGTCGGCTATAGTGAAGGATTCGAGGCGTTCAACATGAACCTCGACCAACTCGAAATGGTGCTCGACAAGATGCGCGAGCAGAGGCCGTTGCTGCGCTTTTACACCAACGACATGACGTCGGTGGAGCAGGCGCTGGCGTCGGGCGAGCTGGTCGCGGCCATGACCTGGGACGATTCGGCGGCCAATCTCAAGGCCGAGGGCCACCCCGTCAAGTTCATGAACCCCAAGGAGGGCGTGCTCACCTGGGTGTGCGGCCTGGTCCTCATCAACGACGCGCCCCATCCCGAAAAGGCCTACGATCTGATCGACGCAATGCTCGCGCCGGAGGCCGGTGCGTTCCTGATCAGCGATTACGGCTATGGCCACGCGAACGCGAAATCCTTCGACCTGGTTTCGGATGAGCGCCTCGTCGAGCTTGGTATTCCAAAGGATCCGATGGAATTGCTCAGCTCGGGAGTGTTCTTCAAGTTGTTCAGCAACTACGAGGCAACGGTCGCCGGGTTCGAGGAGGTCAAGGCCGGCTTCTAGGGCTGCGGGCGTCGCTGCCCCGGCCATCTGACACGCGGATCGCGGCCCGCTGAAGCCATTCTCAGCGGGCCGCCTGCACGTCGTGTCATCCGTTGCGTCCCTGGACGCGGTGTTGACCGCCAGGCCTGTTACTCCAGCCCACTTGCCGCCCGAGCCAAACGGCCTTCCGACACGGCGCCATCGGCGCTATCCTCCCGGAAACCAGGGAGAACGGGACCATGACAGCCATCATGGAGCATCTGGCGGCGGGTGAGATCCTGATCCTCGACGGCGCCATGGGCACCGAGGTCCAGAAGCGCGGCGCGTCCATGGACGAGATGATCTGGTGCGCGGGCTCGATCCGCACCAGCCCCGACATCATCCGCGCCACCCATGAAGATTATATCCGCACCGGCGCCGACGTGATCATTGCCAACACCTTCGGCAGCGGCCCCCACACCCTCGTCTCGGCCGGTCTCGCCGACGAAATCGAGTTCTACAACCGCCGCCCCGTCGAGCTTGCCCGTGAGGCGCGCGACGCGGCCGCCGAACGCCCGGTCTGGATCGCGGGCTCTGTCTCCAGCATGTGCGGCGGCATCGCGCTGGAATACAAGCCGGGGCTCGAGGATGCCCGCGCGAGTTATCGCCAGCAGGCGGAGGTCCTGGCCGGCGCGGGGGTCGATTTCATCATGCTCGAGATGATGATGGATCGCGATTACGCGCTCGCCGCTGCCGAGGCCGGTGCGGCCACGGAGCTGCCCGTCTGGGTCGGCTTCTCGTGCCGGGTCGACGAGGCGGGCGAGGTGCGCATGTTCCGCGAGGCCCACAGCGACCCGCACAGCGATCCGGCGTTTACTGAGGTGATCGACGACGTCATGGCGCCGGGCGGTGTGGTGGCCGGCATCATGCACACCGAGCTTGCTCATGTGGACCCGGCGCTTGGCGTGCTGAAGCGCCACTGGTCCGGTCCGTTGATGGTCTACGCCGAGGACGGCGACGAGGACATGCCCATCGACTGGGGCTTTCACGATCTGGTCACACCCGACGACTACGCGGCCCTGGCCAAGCGCTGGGTGGGCGAGGGGGTCCAGGCGGTCGGCGGTTGCTGTGGTCTTGGCGTCGAGCATATCGCCGCGCTCAAGCGCACGATCCCCGCTTTCCGGCCGGGCGCCTAGCGGGCCCGGTACGTCAACCGTATGGTTCCCCTGGATTCCTACAGGAAGGGCAGAAAAGGTGAATAACGCTACATTCGACTACATCATAGTCGGCGCAGGGTCTGCCGGATGTGTGCTGGCAAATCGAATAACTGAAGACGCCGATACATCCGTCTTGGTGCTGGAATATGGGGGCAACGACAACAGCATATTTGTGCAAATGCCGACGGCGCTCCAAATTCCCCTGAACATGCCGCGATTTAACTGGGGATTTTGGTCCGAGCCGGAACCCAACATCGATAACCGGCTTGTCGATGTCTCGCGAGGCAAGGGACTGGGCGGCTCATCGTCAATCAACGGCATGATCTATGTGCGCGGCAACGCCTGCGACCTGGATCAATGGGAGGAGCTTGGCGCACAGGGCTGGGCCTACCGGGATTGTCTGCCCTACTACAAAAAGGCGGAAAATTGCGCTTACGGGGAAGACGAATACAGAGGCAGGGACGGGCCGCTCCATACCTGCAACGGAAACGGGATGAAAAATCCGCTCTACCAGGCATTTATCGATGCGGGTGGTGAAGCCGGCTACGGCATAAGCGACGACTACAACGGTTACCGCCAGGAAGGCATGTCCAAAATGGACATGACCGTTAAAGGGGGTGTGCGCTGCTCAACCGCCAGCGCCTATCTGAAGCCCGCAATGCACCGCAGGAATTTGACCGTCGTGACCCACGCCCTGACAAGACGGGTCATTCTTGAAGGCAAAAAAGCAATTGGTATCGAGTTCGAGAAGGATGGTAAGACGCAGCAGGTCAAAGCCAACAGGGAAGTCATTCTTTTGGCGGGCTCGATCGGGTCTCCTCACATCATGCAGATGTCGTGAATTGGACCGGCAAACGTGTTGAAGGACGCCGGCATCGAGATTCTTCATGAATTGCCCGGTGTCGGTGAAAACCTCCACGATCATCTGGAATCCGTTATCCAGTACGAAACGAACCTTCCGGTTTCCTTGAACCGGCACATGGGGCCGTTTGGCAAGTTTCTGATCGGTGCGCGCTGGTATTTTTTCAAGTCCGGCCTCGGGGCGAGCAACCATTTTGAAGCCACGGGGTTCATTCGCACCCGTGCCGGACTCAAGTGGCCGAATGTTCAATTTCACTTCCTGCCCGCCATCGTGCGCTATGACGGCAAAGGGGGATCGGGACCCGAGGGCTATCAGATTCACTTCGGGATCAACAAGCTTCACTCTCGTGGTTGGGTGCGGGCCAAGTCCGCAAATCCACTGGAGAAACCCACGATTGTCATGAATCATTTCCAGGACCGGCAAGACATTGACGATTACAGGACGGCGTTCCGCCTATCGAGAGAAATTGGAATGCAGCCGGCATTCGATCCTTATCGAAAAAGGGAGCTCGACCCCGGCGAAGCTGTGCAAACCGATGACGAAATTGATGCCTGGGTCCGTGAGAATGTGGAGACGGCCTATCACCCGACCTGCACCTGCAAGATAGGCGCGGACGATGACGCTATGGCTGTCGTCGACCCGAAGTGCAGGGTCAGAGGAATCGACAGGTTACGGATTGTTGATTCATCGATCTTCCCGACCGTTCCGAATGGCAATACCAATGCCCCGACGATTATGGTGGGAGAGAAAGCCGCGGACATCATCCGGGGAATAGACCCGCTGCCACCGTCAAACGCCGAGGCCTATGTTGCGCCGGATTGGGAAACGAAGCAGCGCACCGGTACGCCGGTTCGCGATCTGATGTCTGGCTGAGGCGCGCCGCTCCCGCTACTCCTCATAGGGGTGCGCGGCGAGTTGGTTTTCACGGGAGATTTGAGGCAATGCAATCGCACGCGCGCGCAGTCGTCGTCGGCGGCGGGATGATGGGCTGCGGCCTTCTCTATCATCTGGCGGAGGAAGGCTGGACCGATTCGCTGCTGATCGAGAAGGGCGAGCTGACCTCCGGGTCCACCTGGCATGCCGCCGGCCAGTGCCCGAGCTTCATCGCCAATTACACCATGGCGAAAATCCATCATTACGGAAACACGCTCTATCCGAAGCTTGAACAGACCACCGGACAGTATGTCAGTTGGCACGGCTGCGGCGGCATCCGGTTCGCGCTCAGCCAGGAGGAACTCGACTGGTTCAAGGTGGTCGAGGGCGTCTCCCGGATGGTCGGCTTCGAGATGCACATCATCGGCCCGGACGAAATCAAGCAGCACAATTCGCATGTCGGCACAGGCGGCGTCGTGGCCGGCGCGCTGACCGTCGGCGACGGGCATGTCGATCCGGCCGGCTGTTGCAACGCGCTGGCCAAGGGGGCGCGCAGGATGGGCGCCGCTATTGCGCGCAACACCCGGGTCACCGACATCAACCGTCTGGCGAGCGGCGAGTGGGAGGTGGTGACCGACGCAGGCACGGTCGTCTGCGAACACGTGGTCAACGCTGCGGGATGCTATGCCCGTCAGGTCTCGCAGATGGTCGGCACCAACGTGCCGATCACCAACATGGAGCATCACTACGTGGTCACCGAGCCGATCGACGAGTTCGTTCGATCCGATGTCGAGATGCCGGTGATGCGCGACCCTTATGCCTCGGCCTATTACCGCCAGGAGCAGAAGTCCGCCCTGATCGGCATCTACGAGACCCATCAGGGGTCCGAGGCTTGGGATCACCAGGGCGGCTGGCCCGAGTGGGACGCGGAAAACGAGCTCTTCGAGCCCGACCTCGATCGTATCCTGCCCTACCTGGAGAGGGTGCTCGAGCGCATGCCGATCTGGGCCGATGCGGGCATCAAGCGGATCGTGCACGGCGCCATTCCGCACACGCCCGATGCCAATCCTCTCCTTGGCCCCGCGATGGGGGTGCGGAATTTCTGGCAGGCTTGCGGGTCGTCCATCGGTATCGCGCAAGGGGCGGGCTGCGGCAAGTATTTGGCGCAATGGATGGTCCACGGGGATGCGGAACTCAATATGGCCGGACTGGACCCCCGCCGCTTCTGCGGCATCAACGACGACGACTGGGTCCGCGCCAAGTCGTTCGAGGACTACACCCACATGTACCAGCTTCTCCTGCCGGGCGAGGAACGCGAGGGCGGCCGCGACCGGCGAACCTCGGCGCTTCATGCGACGTTGAAGGCGAAGGGCGCGGTGTTTACCGAAGCGGCAAGCTGGGAGCGGCCCAAATGGTTCTCGCTGGACGGTCTCGTTGAAGAGGTGGGCTTTCGCCGCAACAATATTTTCGAGGTGGTGGGTGCCGAATGCCGGGCCGTGCGTGAACGGATCGGCCTGATCGATCTTTCGAGTTTCGCCAAGTTCGACGTCGCGGGCTCGGGCGCTGAAGCACATCTGAACCGCATCACCGCCAACCTCGTTCCGGCACGCGAGGGTGGCATCGCGCTGACCCACTTCCTCGGCGCCGGCGGCAAAATCCACGGCGAGGCCACGCTCACACGCCTCGCGGACGACCGCTTCTACGTGCTGACAGGGGCCGCCGCCCAGCACCGGGATCGCGACCATCTGACGCTCGCCATTGGCGACGGCGAAGACGTGAGCGTCACCGACCTGACCGACGATTGGGGCGCCCTCGTGGTCGCGGGCCCGAAATCCCGGGCGGTGCTCGAAGGCCTGACCGCCGCCGATCTGACGAATGAGAGTTTCCGCTGGCTGACCGGCCGCGAGATCGAGATCGCCGGCGTGCCCGCCCGCGCCCTTCGCGTCAACTATGTGGGCGAGCTTGGCTGGGAACTGCACGCGCCCAGGGATCGGATGGTCGAGCTCTACGAGGCGGTTTGGGCCGCGGGCGAGGCCCACGGGGTGGCCGACGTCGGGGTCGGCGCGGTCGATTCGCTTCGGTTGGAGAAAGCATACAAGGGCTGGGGCGCGGAATTTACCAACGAGATCACCATGATCGAGGCAGACATGGAACGCTTCGTGCGCTTTGAAAAGGGCGATTTCGTGGGCAAGGCCGCAACCCTGCAGCGCAAACAGGACGGCGTTGCCATCAAGATCGTGTATTGCGAACTCGACGCCGCCGACGCCGACGCCCGGGGCGGCGAGGCGGTGCGCGACGCAGAGAAGGTCATCGGGATCACCACGTCGGGCGGCTACGGCCACGCGACAGGCAAGAGCCTGCTCTTCGCCTACGTCGATCCGGCCTACGCCGAACCGGGCACCGAATTCACCGTCGATGTCCTGGCCGATGCCCGCAAGGCGACCGTGCTCGCCGAACCGGTCTGGGACCCGGCGAACGAGCGGTTGAGGGCCTGAGGCTTGCGGTTGCGCGGCGCCTCCGTCGCACGACCGGCGCTCAGCTATGGCCGTGCGCCGCTCCGTCGTCCATATGGTCGTCCCGGCGCGGATCGAAGACCAGCTTGCGCGCCGATAAATAAAGCAAGCACCCAACGACGACGGTCGCCAGGATGACCAAAAGCGGTAAACCTGATTCCCACGTCATGACTGCAACTCCCGCTCGTTGACGACTTAATCGTCACGCCGCATCCCTGCGGCCCAAGGACACGGGAACGCGGCCCGCCAAATCTGCCGGATTTGCGGAGCAAGGGGTTTGATCTAGGCCAAGTCGTGACGTCGGCCCGGCATCTGACGGGCGCGCAATACGGGGCCGGAAAAACCTGGTTGCCCGCCGGATCTGGGCCGGCGGGCCGGGCAGTCGAGCCTACGGTTGTTGAGGCAGGTCGTCCTTGATTTCGAACCACGGCACCTTCGAATCGACGTAGCCGTGATAGATGCTCGCGCCGATATCCGGCGAGGGCTCCGCGCCGCCGTCGAGGTTGCCGGTCTGGACCATCACGATCTCGGGCATCGGGTCGATGTCGATGAACAGGTGGCTGCCGCAGGTTTTGCAGAACATGCGGTGCACGCCTTCCGAACTGTCGAACGACGACAGATTGTCGCCACCCTTCTCCAGGTGGAAGTTCGCTTTCGGATAGGTCGACAAGGTCACGAAAATCGCGCCCTGCAGCTTGCGGCAGATGCCGCAATGGCAGTGATGGGTGTCGCTCGCCGGGGCGTCGATACGGTAGCTGACGCTGCCGCACTGGCAGCCGCCGGTCACTTCGAAGTCGGCCATGGTCTATAATCTCCCTGCTCGGCCGCCCGCCTCTCGCGCGGCCTCGTTGGCTGCAACTGTGCCCTCGGTGGCGCGTAAATTCAATCCCCCGGATGCCCGATTGTCGCGCGGTTTGACGGAACCCTACCGGGCGGCCTAAACAGGAGCGTCTGCGGCGGTTTTCGCCGCCGCGCCCGACCTCGTCCGGAGGCGCCACCCATGCTGAACCTGTTTACCCTGTTCGGTCGCTCGCGCGAGGTGCAGCGCCTCGATTTCGCACTCCGCGCCGCGGGCCTGCATCCCGGCCTGGCGCCCGATGCGGTGAAACTTACGCTGCTCAAGCTGCTCAAGGACGAGCGCGGCGGCGAGACGCCTTCGCCGAAGACCTGTGCCTACGCCGCCGAATTGCTCGCCTATTGCATGTTGGGGCCGGCGCATTTTGTCGAGGCCAACGATCCCCAACGCACCGGGGCCGTCGAAACCCGTATGGAGGCGGCGCTCGAGGCGGGCGAGAGCCTCGATGCCCGGCTCGTCCTGCTGGCACTTCATGCCGGCGTTGTCGCTCCCCGTGTGATCGAGCGTTACGACCTGCAGGTTACGTGACCAGCGCGGTGCGCTAAGCTGAAGCGTTGTAAAGGGACTGAATCTGGAGGCCCGACGATGGCAGACAAACAACCCCCGGCGGACTGGCTGTATTCCCTCGATGAGATGATGGCGCAGATGCCCGGGGCGGCGGAAAGGGGCTGGGTTCCCGCGCCGCTGACCTACGCCAGCCTGCTGCTCGGCGTCTACGCGCCGCGCGGCGAAGATCCCCAGGAACCCCACGAGCAGGACGAGGTCTATGTGGTCATGCGCGGGCGCGGGACCTTCGTCAATGGCGACGATCGCAAAGCCTTCGGGCCCGGCGATCTGCTGTTCGTGCCGGCCAACGTGGTGCACCGGTTCGTGGATTTTTCCGACGATCTCGCCCTGTGGGTCGTATTCTACGGTCCGGAAGGCGGGGAAAACCCATAAATATCAATTGCTTGAACTCTATTGTTCCGGTAACAATTCATTTGGATCGATGCTTGTTCGCCTCGGTTGCGTCCGGCCCGTTCGGCTCCTATAGTCTGGCGGAAATTTTACTGCCTAATTTTTAGTCAGCCGGACCGGCTCGCGCGGGCGGGCGGCCCTTTTTTATAGTGGGTAAAAATGGCTTTGACGCCGATCCGCATCGGCTCTCTCGAACTCGCCGAGCCGGTGTTTCTGGCTCCCATGTCGGGTGTGACCGACATGCCGTTCCGCCGCCTGGTCAAGGGGCTGGGTGCGGGATTGGTGATCTCGGAGATGATCGCGAGCCAGGCAATGATCCACCAGTCCCGGCGCTCCATGAAGATGGCGACGAACTGCGCCGAGGAATTCCCCATGGCGGTGCAGCTCGCCGGCTGCGAACCCGCGGTCATGGCCGAGGCGGCGAAACTCAACGCCGACCGGGGGGCGGCGATCATCGACATCAACATGGGCTGCCCGGTCAAGAAGGTGGTCAACGGCGAGGCGGGATCGGCCCTGATGCGCGACGAGGCCCACGCCGGACGAATCCTCGAAGCGGTGGTCGAGGCCGTCGAACTGCCTGTCACGCTGAAGATGCGCACCGGCTGGGACGACGCCAACCGCAACGCGCCGCGGCTCGCCAAGGTGGCCGAGGAGGCGGGTATCCAGATGGTGTCGGTGCACGGCCGGACCCGCTGTCAGCTTTATCGCGGCCGGGCGGACTGGGATTTCATCCGCACCGTCAAGCAGGCGGTCTCGATCCCGGTGATCGGCAATGGCGACGTGACCAGCCTGGCGGACGCGGTGGAATTGATTGCCCGCTCGGGCGCGGACGGCGTGATGATCGGGCGGGGCTGCTACGGCCGGCCCTGGTTCCTGCGCCAGGTCATCCACTGGCTGCGTACGGGAACGCGCCTGCCCGAGCCGCCTCTGGCGGAGCAGTACGCAACGGTGGCGGCCCATTTCGACGCTTTGCTTTCCCACTACGGCGAAGACATCGGCACCCGCGTGGCGCGCAAGCATATCGCCTGGTATTCGCGCGGCCTGCCGGGCTCCAACGAGTTCCGCAACCGTGTCAACCGGTTGGGCCGGGGCGGCGAGGTGCGCGCAGCCTTGCGCGCCTTCTACGACCCGCTGATGGAACGGGCGGCGGCGTAATGGCGCGGAACAAAAACGCCGGGTCAGGCGAAGACAGCCTGGGCCATTCCGTCGAGAAGCAGCTCAACCACTATTTCGCAGCCCACGAGGGCAGCCTCCCGGCGCGCGGGCTCTACCGCCGGGTGATGCGCGAGGTCGAGCGTCCGCTGATCGAGCGAACCCTGGAGGCGACCGGCGGCAACCAGCTCCGGGCGGCGGCTGTGCTGGGCTTGAACCGCAACACCCTGCGCAAGAAAATCCGCGAACTCGATATCGCCCTGCCGCGCCATCCGCACAGCCAGGGCTGAGCCGCGCTCGGTCGCACAAAAAGGCGAGGGATAAGCGATGAAAGTCATCATCTGCGGTGCGGGCCGGGTCGGCTCGGCGATCGCACGGCATCTCTCGACCGAGAACGACGTCACGATCATCGACCAGGACGCCGAGCTGATCCAGAAGATCGGCGATTCCCTCGACGTCAAGGCCATGGTCGGCCACGCCTCGCGCCCCGACATGCTCGAGGCGGCGGGTGCGAAGGACGCCGACATGGTCATCGCGGTGACCTTCGCCGACGAGGTCAACATGGTCGCCTGCCAGATCGCCCATTCGATCTTCGACGTCCCGACCAAAATCGCCCGGATCCGCGAGCAGGCCTATCTCGAGCCCGCCTGGGCGGACCTGTTTACCCGCGACAACATGCCGATCGACGTGGTGATCTCACCGGAAATCGAGGTCGCCCGCGCTATCGAGCGCCGCCTCGAGGTGCCGGGCACGATCGACATGGTGCCCTGCGGCGACGGCAAGGTCCGCCTCATCGGGGTCCACTGCAACGACGACTGTCCGGTCATCAACACGCCGCTGCGCCAGCTCACCGAGCTGTTTCCCGACCTCGACATCATGATCGTCGGCGTCGTGCGCGATGGCCGGCTGAGCGTGCCCCACGGCGACGATCAGCTGTTTGCCGGCGACGATGTCTATTTCGTAGCCAAGGCCGATCGCGTGACGCGCGCCGTGGCGGCGTTCGGCCACGAAGAGGCCGCGGCGCGACGGATGATCATCGTGGGCGGCGGCCATATCGGCTTGTTCCTCGCCCAGGACCTGGAAGCCAACTATTCGGGCCTGAGCCTCAAGATCATCGAGTACGGCGGAGAGCAGGCCGCGTATCTCGCCGACCGGCTGAGCCGCGCCGTCGTATTGCACGGCGACGCGCTCGAACGCGAAATTCTCGGTGAAGCGAACGTCTCGCTCAGCGAAGCAATCATCGCGGTGACCGCCGACGACGAGACCAACATCCTGGTTTCGTTGCTGGCCAAGCGTTACGGCTGCGCGAAGAGCTTCACCCTGGTCAACAACAACGCCTACTGGCCCTTGCTGACGACGCTCGGGATCGACGTCGTGGTCAGCCCGCAGGAATCGACGGTTTCGACGATCCTGCAATATGTCCGGCGCGGCCGCATTCACTCGGTCCATTCTGTGCGCGACGGGGCAGCCGAAATGATCGAGGCCGAGGCCCTTGAAACCTCGCCCCTGGTCGGGCGCCCGCTCAACGAGATCAAGCTGCCCGAGGGCATCGTCATCGGCGCCATCATTCACGACGGCGAGGTAGAGATCCCGCGCGGGAGCAGCGTCATCCGGCCGAAGGACCGGCTGGTGGTGTTCGCCGAAGCGAAGGCGGTCAAGAAGCTCGAGAGCATGTTTTCGGTTCGCCTGGAATTTTTCTGATGTCGCGCATCGCTTACGTCAACGGCCGCTACCTGCCGCACCGGGCCGCCTGCGTGCATATCGAGGATCGCGGCTACCAGTTCGCCGACGGGGTCTACGAGGTGGTCTATGTGAGCCGGGGCCGCCTGGTCGACGAGGCGCGCCATCTCGAGCGGCTCGAACGCTCGCTGGGTGGACTTGAGATCGCCATGCCCATGGCGCGCGGCCCCTTAAGCGTGGTCATGGGTCAGGTAATTGCGAAAAACCGGGTGCGCGACGGCATCGTCTACCTTCAGGTGACCCGGGGCGTCGCCCCCCGCGACCACGCCTTTCCCGACAAGGTCCGCCCGGCGCTGGTGGTCACGGCACGGCGCATGGCGGGGCCGAGCGTGCGCGCGATGGAGGCGGGGGTCCGGGTCGTCTCGGTGCCCGACCAGCGCTGGCCGCGCTGCGACATCAAGTCGATCTCGCTGCTGCCCAACGTGCTGGCCAAGCAGGCCGCGCACGAGGCCGGCGCGTTCGAGGCCTGGCAGGTGGACGCCGAGGGTCGCGTTACCGAAGGCAGCTCGACCAACGCCTGGATCATCGACGCCGAGGGGCGCTTGCGCACCCGCCAGCTCAGCCGCGCAATCCTGCCCGGGATCACCCGCGCGGCGGTCATGGACCTGCTGACGGAGGCCGGAGTGGAGGCGCTCGAGGCGCCGTTCAGCCTCGACGAGGCCAAGGCGGCACGCGAAGCGTTCCTGACCAGCACCACGTCGTTCGTTCTGCCCGTGGTGCAGATCGACGACGCGGTAGTGGGCGACGGCACGCCGGGCCCGCTCAGCCGCAAGCTCGGCGCGCTTTATGCCCGGCACATGGCGGGAGACGACGCTCCGGCCGAGGCTGCCGAATGAGCGCTACGGCCGAGACTGTGCAAATGGCCCGTCCCCGCGCCGTGGTGTTCGACTGGGACGGCACGCTGGTCGATTCGTGGCGCGCGATCAACGAGGCGATCAACGCCACCATGACCGCGTTCGACCTGCCGACCTGGGACATGGCGCAGACCAAACGGCATGTGCGCCATTCCATGCGCAACTCGTTTCCGAAATATTTCGGTGATCGCTGGCAGGAGGCGGCGGACCTGTTCTACGAGAATTATGCCCGGGTCCACATCGACTACACGGTCGGGCTGCCGGGCGCCTCCGGCCTGCTCGACGCGATCCGCGATTCCGGCGCCTATATGAGCGTGATCAGCAACAAGAACGGCGATTTCCTGCGCCGCGAATCCACCGCGCTCGGCTGGGACGGCTATTTCGGCCGATTGATCGGTGCCACGGACTGCGCCGAGGACAAGCCGTCGTCGATGACGCTTGCCACGGTGCTCGAGGGCACGGGAATCGGGTTCGGGTCCGAGCTTTGGTATGTCGGCGACGCGGGCATCGATATCGAGCTGGCCGAAACCGCGGGGTGCGTCAGCATCGTGGTGGGGGCGGGCGACCCCGACTATCCGAGCCCGCCCGACCGCCTGTTTGCCGATCTCGATGCCGTGCGGGCGTTTTTCGCCGGGTTGTAAAAATCGCCGCGCGATACCTTTCCCGACGCAATTTTGGGCTTATACTGACTATCAGCAGGCGGCGTATATCGCAGCCGCCTGTACGAAACCCCCTGGACGACAGCAGCCATTGATGGTCGGCCAGGAAAACACATATAAAACAAAGTAAAATAGGGGTTCGACTGATGGCCACAGAAAAACCACAAAACGTTCAGGACGTGTTTCTCAATCACGTCCGCAAGAACAAGCTTCCCGTCACAATATTTCTGGTGAACGGGGTCAAGCTGCAAGGCATCATCAGCTGGTTCGACAATTTTTCGGTGCTCTTGCGTCGCGACGCCCATGTTCAGCTGGTCTACAAGCACGCCATCTCGACGGTGATGCCGGCTCAGACCATCCAGCTCTTCGATCCGAACAAGGACGAGGCGGACGCTGACTAAGGCCCGGCGCGCGCCGACGGAGCGCCAGGGCTCCGAGTTCCCCGGCGCGCGGTGCGCCGTGATCCTGCCTGTTCTCAAAAGCGGCGCCCCGGTGCGCGATCCCGAGGCGCGCCTCGACGAGGCGGTCGGCCTCGCGGGTGCCATTCACCTTAAGATCGTGGCCACCGACATCGTTCAGCTCAAGACGGCGCGTCCCGCCGCTCTTCTCGGCTCCGGAAAAGTAGCCGAGCTTGCGGAGCGCATCGCGGCCGACGAGGTGGCCGTGGCCGTGGTCGATGCGTCGCTTTCGCCGGTGCAGCAGAGGAACCTTGAGAAGGCGTGGCAGTGCAAGGTGATCGACCGGACCGCGCTGATCCTGGAAATTTTCGGTGCGCGGGCGCGGACCCGGGAAGGCCGGCTGGAGGTGGAGCTGGCCGCGCTCAGTTATCAACGGAGCCGGCTGGTCCGGTCCTGGACCCATCTGGAGCGGCAACGCGGCGGCTTCGGGTTTCTGGGCGGGCCGGGTGAATCCCAGATCGAGGCCGACCGCCGCCAGATCGCGGAACGCATCACGCGCATTCGCCGCGAACTGAAGCAGGTTGCGCGCACTCGCGGCTTGCATCGCACCGCGCGACGCCGGGTGCCCTATCCAATCGTGGCGCTGGTGGGCTACACCAACGCCGGAAAATCCACCTTGTTCAATCGCCTCACGGGTGCGGCCATCGTGGCCGAAGACCAGCTGTTTGCGACCCTCGATCCAACCATGCGCGGCTTGACGCTGCCCTCGGGCCGCAAGGTCATCCTGTCCGACACAGTCGGGTTCGTCTCGGAGCTTCCGACCGAACTGATTGCGGCGTTTCGCGCTACCCTCGAAGAGGTGGTCGAGGCCGATCTTTTGATCCATGTGCGCGATATCTCGCACCCCGACAGCGCCATGCAACGCGACGACGTGCTCGGCGTGTTGCGCGATCTCGACCTTGGCGAGCGCATCGAGGGCGGGCTGATCGAGGCGCTCAACAAGGTCGACCGGCTCGATGGCGAGGACCTGCTGCGGCTGCACAGCCGTACGGCGCGCAACCCCGAACAGGAGGAAATCTCGGCAGTGACGGGGGAGGGCTGCGCCGAGCTGGTCGCGTTGATCGAGCGGCGCCTGCATGAAGACCGCCGGATCGAGGATGTCTGCCTGAATGCCGCCGAGGGCAAGGCCATCGCGTGGCTTTATGCCCACGGCGAGGTGGCGCAGCGCCGCAACGAGGACGAACTGGTGGTGTTGCAGGTGGCCCTCGATCCCATGAACGCGGCGCGCTTCGATCAATTGTTTGGCGAGCGCCGCCAGCCGCTCCCGGCGGGCGAGGGAGCCCTGCGCAGCAGCGCCTAGAGAAAAATTTAAAGACCTACCCGCCGTCGCTGAGGGAGAATAGTCGCACGAAAATGGCTATTTTTCGGCCGCAAAACGGACCAGAACTGGCAAAGCTTATCGAACCATAATTATGGCGCCAACCAACTGTTAAGGCTGGTAAATAGTCAATCCTGAGACGGAAGTGTCTTCATCAACCACGAATGCAACGCTTTGACGGGCCCGCGTGACGGCAACATAGATTTTAGCGAGTTCTTTGCCTGCATCTTTTAAATCGCCTGTCTTCAGAAATTTCTTTAAGGGGGCATGGGGGTAGATGAGCGTACGGTTGAAGGTCATCCCCTTGGCGTTTCCGTAGTTAATAGGCTTGCCGGGAATATCCCGCGTGGCCCGGCTATAGCGGAGAGGCTGAGGTTTATAGGACTCCATATAAATTGGAACCAGCCTTTTCTTGATGGCGAATACTCCGTCGTGGTCAGTGACAACCGAATTCTTCGATTTCGTCTTAGGGGCCTCTGGATGGAACTGATCAGCGAAATCGCAAATTGCTTGAACGCACCGATGGCTGAAGTTCTGGAATTCGATATCGCAGTAACCTGCGTTTTTCCATTCTTCGAATTTCGAGACGATGTTTGGTCCACGAAATCTCTTGTTTTTCGCCCCAGAGTTTGTCGAGTAAGTCGCTTGGCGGGGGTCACCAACTAATGTCAGTTCCACATTAGAATTTAGCAACAACTGGATCAGTTCGAGATCATAACCTGCCAAATCTTGGCTCTCGTCGATCAGAAGCTTGTCAAAAATTTGTTCGAAACGCTGGAGTGGTAGCCCGCTGGAATTTTCGATCACCCTACAAGCAAATTTGGAGACTTTGTCGCTATACATGAGACTGGCGTTAGAAAAGAAATGGTGACGAGTGTTTTTTTCCGGAATCCTTAAGGCAGATTGATCAGGCACAAAATGTATGCCTGCAACGCGCGGATCATAAAGGCAATTTTGGTAAGGCCGTACAAAGTGTCTTAGAAGGAAAGAATACCACGTGCTGATCGTTACATGTGGCGGTACGCTGCCAAAGCGCTGATGGGCATTAGTATTAATTTCGTCACGGCCAT
Source organism: Alphaproteobacteria bacterium (assembly GCA_965249645.1). Classification (GTDB taxonomy): domain Bacteria; phylum Pseudomonadota; class Alphaproteobacteria; order UBA828; family JAPUJA01; genus CAVOEB01. The sequence goes on along the minus strand of CBDFML010000012.1, from coordinate 1,061,788 downwards.
TATTAGTATATGTGATGATCGCCGCCTGCCGGTCGGTGTCTCCACAAGCATTATCGACAACCGTAGTTGTCTTTCCGGATCCAGCCGAGGCGATGATTATGTGATTATCTGATGGCATTTTGAATGTATTCAGGAACACTGAAGGTCCGATCACTGTCAAAAATTTTGAGTGCAGTTTCAGCCTTATTGTTTCCCCCCATATGATTCAATAGCGCGTCGTCGTCTTCAAACGTGGTGCCTAGAATCTCATTGAGTTCGGCCCGGCCACTGGCCTTCAGAAGTTGTGGTTCGAGGGTTTTGCACTCGTCATCCAGATCGCAACAGATCTCGATGGTCGTATCTCCGACATAGTCGGCGTATTTGGCCTTCACCGCACTTGCATCACCATCATTGTCAGTAACGACTCGAGCATCAATCTTCAGTAGTATCGCGATATAGAGGAAGCGCTTGAAGGCGAGAGAATTAACTGAAATCACTTCGACACCGTTCTGCAGAGGAAAATTTCCATGGATTTGCTTGTGGGCTTTCTGGACAATTAGCTCGTCGGATGGGCCTTCGACAAGAATTGAGTGTGTTGAAAGGATCATCCGCAGAGTGTCGTGACCTGGCAGCTTCTTAAAATATGCTTTGGTCGACTCCGGTAGGTCATTCAGCGTAACTGCGGTTTCGCCGTTAAACATCAAAATGTGATCAACGCCCAGCTTATTCATAACAAAGCTGTTATGGGTCGTGACGATCAGTTGCTTGTCGCCGGATTTGTCCGTGATATGAGCGATCAGCTTATTGAGATTGGCGTGGGAGAGATGGTTCTCGGGCTCCTCCATCAATAGAATTGCACAAGCATCAGTCGCTTCGATCGCAAGCTTGATTTTGATCGCATTCTGCTCACCCTTGCCGACTAACGTAAGTGGTATATCGTTCAGATGCGGCAGCACTCCGGTCTCCCAGCTTGCCCGAGTCGTCGTATCCATCGCGACCGAAAGTCTCTTGTCGAAGACAAGCCCCGTCTTGCCCGCCAACTCTGTATTGATTGCCGTTACGCTGTCATCGCTCAGGAATATATCGCGCATACCTCGGTAAGAGAGAGCCAGCGCGACTTGCTGTTTTTTGGTGAGGTAGTCCTTGACGATTTCCAGCACATATTTGTTGGCGGCATACGTGTTCGAAATCGCGCTCGGATCAATCATGGCTGAACGCACCAGCAAACTACGTGCATTCATCAGATGGCCGGCAAAACTCTGCCAAACGATATGATAATAATCGACGGGCACGCTATTCAGCTGTGCCGGATCGGCGACGTAGTCACGATATTCTTCTTGGAAGTCCGGATCGAGGCATATCCTCAAGCTGATACCGGGCAGATCCGACTGCTCGCTGTTATTGGTTCCCTTGAGATCAGCAAAATCCTCCGTGTCCACGAAGTAAAGTTCAACCAGGATTTCGGGCGGCGACTGAGGCGTGCCGTTCCTATGACTGGCGATAAATTTTGCGACTGCTTCAGCATTGAAGAGGAAGGGATGAAGCTCAAAGGCCGCTGGACGTCTGTTCAACTGACATTTGAGAGCTAAATTGATCGCTTCTAGCAGCGTTGATTTGCCAGATTCATTGTCGCCAACGACGATATTTAATTTGGAGTTGAAGGATATATCGGTTGTGCGAAGTGCCCTATAGTTCCTTATGATTACACGGTCTATGGGCATCCTCAAAAATCCATGTAGATAATTGAATATCTTCGTGTCGTTGATGAACGTTGTATTGGCAAAACCATTGGGAAGCTCTCAACTAGGTTCTGAACCCAATTTAACCTATTGATTCATAGTGTGGAAGTGTGATTCAAGCTTCTTGGAAAGGAGTTTGATCATGCGCTTTGATTTGTCAGACGAAGAATGGGCGGTGATCGAGCCGCTTTTGCCCAAGGGCGGACGTGGTCCGAAGCGTATGGACGATCGGCGTGTTTTGAACGGAATTTTCTATATTCTGCGCACCGGCGCCCCGTGGCGCGACCTGCCCGAGCGCTACGGCCCGCGCACCACCATCTACAACCGCTATGCGCGCTGGGCACGGCGCGGCATATGGAAGGCGATCTTCGATGGGCTTGCCGAACACTCCGGCGACAGCCTGTTCTTCATCGACTCATCCATCGTCAAGGCTCACCGCGCGGCAGCCGGCGCAAAAGGGGGGAACTGGCGCAGGATATCGGCCGCTCACGCGGCGGCCGCACAAGCAAGGTTCACGCCGTAGTCGATGAACACGGTCGTCCCCGGCGCTTTGTCATCACCGGCGGTCAGGTTCATGACGGTCAAGTCCTGCCGGATCTTCTCGAAGGCGCCGGAGCGCCGCTTGCCGTCGTCGCCGACAAGGCTTACGGCTCACGCGCCATCCGCCAGCTCATTGACGATGACGGGGCTCTGGCGGTCATTCCATCAAAGAGCAACGCCAAAGAGCCCATCTCCCATGACGTCGGTCTTTACAAAATGCGCAACATCATCGAGCGCTTCTTCTGCACCATGAAAGACATGCGAAGGCTCGCAACACGCTTCGAAAAACTCAGCCGCAACTTCCTCGCCATGATCCACATCTTCGCGATAAGACTATGGATCAATTGAGTCCACACCCTAATTGATTCCTTCGGACAATTAACCGATTCGTCCGCTCGAATTGGGCCGACGCAGTAGACAAGGTTTGATAAGAGTAAATGCCCGCCATATCGGCACTCCCACAAACGTGGTCACAACATTTTAGTCTACTCTTAACGCCACTAAAGGTGGTACTAAAATCAAGACCATTAATCTCCCAATGTCGATGAGTATGTAGTACCAGCTTGTTAGGTAATACCCATAGGCGAGCGCGAACGCGCGCTTCGATCAACTGTTTGGCGAGCGCCGCCAGCCGCTTCCGGCGGGTGAGGGAGCCCGGCGCAGCAGCGCCTAAAAAATTCCCGCAAAGCAATCCGCCGCCAAGGTAATCTGTCGTCGGGGAACCGGGGTTCGTTTTTCGCCGCTGGAGGACAGGCACTTGAACTCTCTGATCGGTCTCACGGCCCGGCAGATCGTCGACGGGCTGAAGTCGGGGGACTATGCCCCCGAAGAGCTGCTCGACGCGCTGGAACAGCGGATCGGTGAAGTCGATCCCAGGATCAATGCGATCTGCGTCAACCTGATGGACCGTGCGCGGGGGCGGCTGAAAGGATTGGACGCCACCGGGCGCGAGCGCCTGCGGGCAACCCCGCTGGCGGGTCTTCCGGTGCTCATGAAGGAGCTCAACGATATCGAGGGCGTCGTGACCTGCATGGGCTCGCCGGTGCTCAAGGATGCCGTCGCGAAGGCGTCGGACCTTACCGTGCAGACGCTGGAGAGGAACGGCGCCATCATCTTCGGAAAATCGAACGTCCCGGAGTTTGCCGGCGCCAATACCTACAACGACGTCTACGGCACTACCCGAAATCCGTGGGATCTGCGCCTGAGCGTCGCAGGCTCGTCTGGCGGCTCGGCGGCCGCGCTCGCGTCGGGAACCGCCTGGCTCGCTTCGGGAAACGATCTCGGCGGCAGCCTGCGCACCCCGGCCAGCTTCTGTTCCGTTGCAAGCCTCCGGCCGTCGCCGGGGCGGGTTGCGCGGGGGCCGGGGCAGTTGCCGTTCGACACCTTGTGGGTCGAGGGACCCATGGCGCGGAACGTCGGCGACGTTGGCCTGATGTTCGACGCCCAGATCGGATACGACCCCCGGGATCCGATCAGCCTGCCGTCGGAAGGTGTGTCCTATCGTGCCGCGGCGGAACGCCCGCTGCGACCGGAACGGTTTGCGTTCTCGCCCGACCTGGGGGTCTGCGCGGTTGCGAACGAGGTTCGCGAGGTGTGCCGGACGGCGGCCGATAAAGCGGCGCAGGACGGAGTTGCGATGACCGAAGCCCCGCCCCCCTTGGCCGGGGTCTATGAGGTCTTTCACACGCTGCGCGCCCATCTTGTCGCAGGGTTGTACGAAACCCTGATCCGGGAGCATCGCGACGAGATCAAGCCCGACATCGTGTGGAACGTCGAGAAAGGGGCCGCGCAAGCGGTAAGCGAGGTCAGTGCAGCGGAACGGGAGCGGGCCGCGCTTATCGCCGCCTTCGACGGGTTTCTGGAGCGGGAGAAATTCTTGCTCACGCCCGCGGCGCAGGTGCTGCCGTTTCCCGTCGAGCAGAAATTTCCAACCGAAATCGAAGGTCGACCGCTCGAGACCTATGTCGACTGGATCACAATCACCTTCGCCCTTTCGACAGTGTCCGTTCCGGTCGCCGTTGCGCCCTGCGGCTATTCGACGTCGGGTCTGCCCGTGGCAATGCAGATCGTCGCGCCGAGGCGCCGCGAGCACGAATTGCTCGGAGCGGCGGCCTATTTCGAACAACTCTGGGGCTGCGCGTCGAACGTGCCGCTGGATCCCAAAGCCACCTCGATGACATCGGTAGGGTAACGGAAGACGCTGACGGCAAGGCCGCCGCCTGGCTCCATGGCCACGGCGAGGCCGTGTTCGCAGGACACCATCGCGTATCCGGACGCCATACGACGTTCCATTCCGCGGCCCGTGGGTTTACGCTGAGATTTCGGGCATAAGCAGGCAATAGAACGGATCCGGCGTCGGCCCGGGGCGGAGCCGCCAGGCATCTGTTAGCGACGCGGTCAGGGAAGGGGGCGAGTTGGAAGCAATCGGGTCGTTCCGGGATCAGGCCATCAAGACCCGGCTCCCCCGGGACGTCTATCTCAGCGCTAGCCGCTACGACGAGGAGATCGAACGGATCTTTCGCCCGAGCTGGACTGCGATCGGCATGGGTGCCGAGCTTCCCGAGCCGGGCTATATCCATCCCGTCACGATCATGGGTGAGCCGCTGCTGATCACCCGCGACAAAGCCGGCGCTTTGCAGGTTTTTCAGAACGCCTGCCGACACCGGGGCGTCAAGCTCGTCGAGGAGTCAGGGCCCAACAAGGGCGGTAAAATCGTCTGCCCCTATCACCGGTGGTGGTACGGGCTCGACGGCGGCCTCAAGGGCACGCCCTACTGGGACAAGGCGACGGGCAACTCCAGACCCGACGGTGCGATGATGAAGTCGCTGGGCCTCCTGCCCGTGCGCTCCGCGGTGTGGATGGATATCGTCTTCGTCAATCTCTCGGGCGACGCGCCGCCCTTCGAGGACTTCATTGCGCCGGTCGAAGCGCGCTGGTCGGCGCTCGACAGGAGCGACCTCGTGAGCATTCACTGCTCGCCGTTTGAGCTGGAGGCCAACTGGAAGATCGTGGCCGAGAACTTTCTCGATTTCTATCACATCCACGCGGTTCATTCGGCGGTCGGCGGCGCCGAAGACCTGAACGAGTACGTCGACCTGGTGCTCCGGCCCGACATTCTGGGGTGCAGTTATCCCGAAACCGGTCATAACATGGGCTGGCATGATCCCGACAATCCGGCACCTCGCTTTACCAGCGTGCCGCCCCATATCGAAAACGGAATGGACCTGCTCGGCGTTCTGCCAAACGCGCTGATCATCCTGACCGAATATTATTTTCAAGCGATTCTTATCTACCCCGACGGACCCGAACATACGCGCGAGACGTTCGCCCTTTACGCTCCCGCCGCGATAACGGACCCCGCGAACCGGCAACATTTCGATGGCTTGAACGAGATTCTTGTTGGCGTGAACGTTCAGGACGTACCGATCGTCGAGCTCATGCAGGCGGGGCGGCGCTCGCCGGCCTCCGATCAAACCTACTTCGCCGGCTCGTGGGATTATATCCAGATCGCGTTTCAGGAGCGGATAACGAGCGTCATGAACGGCAGGTAAAATCCGGCCATTGAAACGATTGTCGGCAAGCAGCCCGACGCCGATTTGCGAGCCTGGCGGTGACTGGGCCGTTGCCCGACCGGAAACGGCGCGCAATTTTGCGTTCGCGCACTGGCTCCTAGTGGTTTATGTTATGGGCTTCTTTATACGAAAAATTTGCCCCAAAAGAGGCCAATGTCACTCAGGGAGGAATTTCAAAATGTCAAAAAAATACCGTAGAGGCGTTTTTAGGACGGCTGTTTTCGCCCTCCTGTGCCTTTTTGTCGTACCCGCAATCTGGGGAAACAGCGCCCAGGCCAAGGAAGAGGTCAACATCTCCATCTTCTCCTGGCCCGGCTATTCGTGGCTGTTCATCGCGAAGGAGAAGAACCTAGCACCCGATCTCGAAATCAATATTGAGATCATCGAAGATCCCCTGCAGAGTTTCAGCCTTATCGTCGCGGGCCAGCTCGACGCCACGTTGAGCACGGCCGAGTTCGGACCGATCGCGATCGAGCAGGAGATGCCGTTCAAGACCGTCGCGTTCAATAACTTCAGTTGCGGCGCAGACCGGATCATCGTCCATTCGGACATTACGGACCCGGCCGATCTGAAGGGCGAGAAAGTCGCCGTTATGGAGGGCGGCCTGTCGCACATCTTCATGGCCATATGGCTGGAGCAAAACGGCATCGCCCCCGACGAGGTCGAGTTCGTCAACCTGATCATGGACGACGCGGCCGCGGCGATGATCGGCGGCGACGTGATGGCCGGGGAATTCTGGGAACCCTATGGCGGTCAGGTGCTCGCCAACCTGTCGGGCTCGCACGTCATGGCGTCGACCAACGATCCCTTCTTCAAGAGCAGTGCCCTGATTTCAGACGCGATCTTCTTCGCGGATGAGTTCATCGAGAACCGCCGGGACGTGGCGGTCCAGTTGCTCAAGGCGATGTTCGAAGGTCAGCGCTACTGGCAGGAGCATCCGCAGGAAAGCAACCAGATCATTGCCGACGCCCTGCAATTCAGCGTCGAAGACGTGGCGTCCATCGTCGGGCCGAACGGCGAGTATTGTTTATACGGTATGTATCCCGCACCGTTCCTGACGGCCGCCCGCCTGTGCGGTGCGGTTCCGGGCGATCCCGGCCATTTGATGACCAATGGCGGGATCAAGGACGCGTGGCGGCTCGCCAACGACTGGTGGATCAAGCTCGGCCTGATGACCACGACTGTCGAACCCGAGGCCGGTCTCGCCTGCGACTTGATGGCGGAACTTTACGAATCGGGTTACCGCGGCGCAGAACCGCCTCCGGAATCGATGCAGTAATCGAGCGATTTAATTAGCTGCGATCGCTTCCCCTGGAGGGGGCGGTCGCAGCTTTTTTATTGCGGCTCGACGGGACGGTGCGATCAATTTTCGCTTTCTTCCACGTAGGGAAAGAAGCGGCGATGCGCGAGGCGGAAGAAATAGTCGAAAATTAGCCCCAGAATTCCGATCACCAGGATGCCGGCCATAATCTGGTCGATATGGATGAAGCGCTTCGCGCGCATCATCATCGCACCAATCCCTGTCGTGGCCGCGATGATCTCTGCGATCACCAGATAGGTCCAGGCGGCCGCCATCATCTGGCGCATCACGACGACGACGTTGGGCAACACCGCGGGCACGACCACCGTGAACAGGATCTGGCGCGGGTTGCCGCCCAGGGTCTTGGCCGTCTCGACCAATTCCCGCGAAACCCCTTTCGTGTGGTCCATGATAAGTGTCGTCAGAAACCACAGCACGCCGATGAAGAGCAGCGCGAGCTTCGACTGATCGCCGGTGCCGAACCACATGAGCAGCAAGGGAATGAACGAAGGCGCAGGAAGGTAGCGCCAGGCGGAGACGAGCGGATTGAAGAACGCCTCGACGCGCCCGAACGAGCCCATCAGTATTCCCAACGGAACCGAAATGGCGCACGCCATGGCGAAGCTCGCCAGGATCCGATAGACGCTGATCCCGATATCGAGCATGAAATCTTTGTGGGCAATGAGCTCGTAGAGAGTGACGAGCACGGTTTGGGGCGCGGGTAGCAAGAGACTGGGTGCCCACCCGGCAAGATTGACGAGTTCCCACAGGCCGAAAAATATGACCCACACGCCGACGCCGAGCCCGATGACCTGCGGTGTTGGAATGGTCTGATAGAAATCGAACAGCCGCCGTCTCCGGCGTGATTCGGCACGGGTCGTCACGGCGCCCTCCGCATGGCTGCTTCGCTCCGGAACGTCTGGCTCCTGAACTAAACGGTTACGGCACCAGGGAGCCGGTCAAGCGGTTCTGCTCTTCCGGACCCGGGCGCCCAATGTCGGCTCAATCCCAGAAATACATCGGCGTGTTGGTCAGGAGCTCGTTGCCGTCCTCGTGGACGATGAAGTTCTGCTCGAAGCCCGCCGAGCCGACCCCCTCGGACATGAGGAAATGCTCCGAGCTGCACACCATGTTCGCCTCGATGACCTCGTCGTCGTCGCAGGTCTCCTCGCCATAGACCGGACGCTCGAAGAACAGGCCGCAACTGTGACCGTAGAGCGGCCATTGCGCGCCCGCCTGGTCGGGCGGCAAGCCGACTTCGGCGTTGAGCGCATCGCCGATCCGAGCGACCTCCTTGGCCTTCATGCCGGGCTTGATCGCGTCCATCACCTTCTGGACGATGCCGCCGCAGGCCTCGATCAGGTTGCGCTGCTCGTTGGTCGGCCTGCCGAGCACGGTGGTCCGTCCGGGATCGAGCCAATAGCCGTGGGCCATCGGCCCCATCAGCCAGGCCCGCACCATGTCGCCTTCCTTGGCGGCGTCGCCGCTGGCGCCGACGATCGGCTCGCGGGCAAAGTTGGTCATCTCCTTGCCGACGCCGTGGGAGACGCGGAGCAGGGTGGGCACGCCGCCCCGCGAAATCACGATTTTTGCCCCTTCGCCCGCTGCCTCGCGCTCGGATTTGCCGGCCAGCAGCAGCTCGAACATCTTGTTCAGGCCAAGCGTGACCGTCTCGCCGCCTTCGCGGAAGGCATCGAGCTCGCGCGGGCTCTTGATCAGGCGAGGCTTCTGGACGAGATCGTCCTCGAACACCCAGTCGATGCCGGGGGTGAGTTCTTCCAGTTGCTTCATGTATTTCGCGCCGAAGAAATCGCTGCCCGCCAGCGCGACCTTGCCCGCCACACCGCGCCGCGCCAGCTCCTCGGCGACCCCGACCACCGGGTTCATATGCCAGTCGGCGCGGTCGGTCGAGAGCAGCTCGAAGCGCGGGTCGGGCTCGTCCATATGCAGATGCGGCGTCTCGCCCTTCTGCATGATCACCGCGGCGTGCGCCCGCGCGCTCCACAGCGGCACCTCGGGCTCGTGACCCGAATGGCAGGAATACCAGTTGGTCAGGTAGAGCACGTCGGCGCAGCGCTCGTGGGTGCCCGCCGAGCGACTCCAGATCACCGCTGTCTCATAGCCCCGCTTGGCCATTTCGGCCTGGACGTTGGCCCAGCGTTTCTCGTACTCGCTTTGCGGAAAATACAGTCCCGACATCGTTCATCTCCCCGTTTGCTGTCCAGCCCGGCGAATTAAGCGTTTTTCTGCTCGAATTCGGATTCTGCTCACCCGGCGCGTCAGCATAACCCCTTCCGACCCGGCGCCGCTACCGGTATGTGCAGCGCTATTAAGCGCGATGGAGCGGTCAACTCAACTTGAGAGAGGCAATTTTGGCGCTCGATCCGATGAACGCCGCAGGGTTCGGATGCAGAGCAAAGAAACCCTGCATAGCGGCACGCAAAAAAACGCTCAAACAGCTACGAACTTTTGTTGCAACCCGTGGGTTCGTAGGCTTCCTGATGCAAAGAGAGAAGATCGTCTACGATCGCCAGCCGTTGTGATTTAGCTCCTTGCGCGTAACCGACACAAACGTGCGTGGCGCCCTTGCGATAGATTCCCCTGTCTTTCTGTGCCACTCCGATCCGCTCGGATAGATCTCCGTGATCGATGAAGACTGCCTGCCACTGTCCCTTCGCGAGCCGGCACATGATGTACACCCCGTCGCCGTCAAATTGCATGGAACACGGCAACTCATAACGTTGCAACGGGTACTTTTGACCGCTTTTCCCCGGCCATTGAATCGTTTCGCTCATTCGTCTCACGCAATTGATGCGGCAATGCTTACGAAAATAGAAGCAAGCGGGATGAAGGCAACTCCGGTGCGACAGCCAGGGTATGCGAATTACCGGCGGCGCGGCTTACGGGGTGCGTCTCACGTGACCTGCTCCCCATCATTCCCTCGTTCATGATTAATGCAAGCCGCAAGATCAGACCGGCACATTCGGGCGACGAAAAACCGGGAGTGACCCTGTCGCCGGTTCGAGCCCTTCCTCAGAGCGGCGCGTGCGTGGCGTCGCCGGCGGGGTAGACCGGTGCGTAGAGCGGCTCGAGGGGTGGGTTGCCGGCGATGGCGTCGGCGGCTTTTTCGGCCAGCATGATGGTGGCGGCGTTCGTGTTGGCTGACACCAGATCGGGCATGACCGACGCGTCGACGACCCGAAGGCCGTCGATGCCATGCACGCGGAGCGCACCATCGACCACGGCTTCATCGCCCGTGCCCATGGCACAGGTGCCCACGGGGTGATACTCGGTCTCGCCGGTGGCGCGCACCCAGGCAAGGATTTCCTCGTCGGTTTGAACCTCGGCGCCAGGGTTGAACTCGCCACCGTCATAGGGGGCGAACGCTTCCTGGCCGAGGATCTCGCGGGTGAGACGAAGGCCGTCGACGGCGTCCCGGCGGTCGATCTCCGCCGTGAGATAATTGAACAGGATCGACGGGGGCTTTCGCGGGTCGGCGGATTTGAGCCGGACCCGGCCCCGGCTGGCCGGGCGCATCAGATCGAAGAACGCCTGATAGCCGTGGCCGCGGTATGAATTGGCGCCGCTGTAGTCGGCAGCGAGCGCCATGAAGGTGCATTGCAGGTTGAGGTGCTCCGCATCGGCTCGGCTGCAGATGTAGCCGCCCGCTTCCATCAGGTTGGTCGCGCACACGCCGTCTCGGGTCAGCAGCCAGCGCAAGCCGACGCCAAGCCGGCCGAGCGGGGTGGTCGCCGGGTAGTAACTCACGGGCCGTGTGCACTTCACCTGGACGCAAAAATCGAGGTGGTCCTGGAGGTTGCCGCCAACGCCGGGCAGGTGGCCGATTACCGGTATGGCATGCTCGCCCAGATGATCGGCATCGCCGATGCCCGAGACCATGAGCAATTGCGGCGAGTTGATCGCACCCCCGCACAGGATCACCTCGCGTTCCGCAAAGACTTGGCGGACCTCGCCGTTCCGGGCATATTCCACACCGATCGCCCGCGTGCCGTCGAACAGCACCCGCAAGGCCAAGGCGTTCATTACCAGATCGAGATTGGTGCGCTTGAGCGCGGGTCGCAGATAGGCGTCTGCCGCGCTCCAGCGCCGTCCCCGGTGGATGGTCTGATCGACGACACCGAAGCCTTCCTGCCGGTAGCCGTTCAGATCGGACGTATCCGAATAGCCCGCCTGCCTGGCGGCTTCGAGAAAGACGCCGTAGAGCAGGTTGGATGAGCGCGGCGCGATGACCCGCAGGGGGCCACGCCCGCCGCGATAGTCGTTGCCGCCACGATCGTAGGTTTCGGCCTTCTTGAAATAAGGCAGGCAGTGGGCGTAGGACCACTCGGGCAGATCGTTTTTCGCCCAGCCGTCGAAGTCGAGCGCGTGGCCGCGGGCGTGCATCATGCCGTTGATGGTCGAGGATCCGCCGATCACCTTGCCGCGTGGGCAATTCAGGCGCCGCCCGTTCATCCCCGGCTCGGGCTCGGTCTGGTAACGCCAGTTGAACCGGTCGTTCTGCAGGGGCCAGGACAGCGCGGCCGGAATTCGCAGCATCAGGCCGCGGTCGGGCCCGCCCGCTTCGAGCAGGAGGAGCGAGGCGTCGCGGTCCTCGGTCAGCCGATCGGCGAGCACACAGCCCGCCGAGCCGGCGCCGACGACGACGTAATCGTGACTGGTCGCATTCGCCATGAACCGCCTCCGGCGCGGTCTTCCGTTCGATAGCGCTCGCAGAATTCAGCCGCAGCGGCCCGCTAGCGCATCCGAACGAAGGTTTCGCACTCCATAGAGCCGCCGTGGACCAGATTTTCACCGCGGTACGGCGGGTCGGTCTCCTGGGCCTTGTCGTTGTAACGGATGTCGTCGCCGAACCAGTGGGTGGCCAGCGCCCGGCGCCGGGTCGAGGGCAGAGAGTTGCCCGGGCCGAAATGATGGATGCGGTTATGGAAGATCAGACAATCGCCGGGCTCCAGCGGAGCGTAGACGATCTCGTGATCGCCCGGCTCGACATGCCAGTTCGGCACCCTCGGCAGATCCGGCAGGTTGGCGTAATCGATCTCGGGATGCTTCTGGTTGGCGAAATGAACCGCGCGGTAGGAGTGATCCCAGCGGTGCGAGCTGCGGACGAAATGCAGCACTGTCTCCATGGGCATGGGGTCGAGCACAACCCACAGATTGCACGCCTGATCGCCCGAAATCGGCCAGTAGGATTCGTCGTAGTGCCACGGCGTAACCATGCTGGTTCTGGGTTCTTTCACCAGCATGAAATCGAAATAGAAGATGATGGTTTCCGAGCGCATGAGCCGCATGGCGAGGTCGGCGATCGGGGACTCGACGATGAAAGCGCGGAATTGCTCCATGCGCTGCCACATGAAGCTGTCGTAAAAGAAAAATCCTGGCTCGCCCGGCTTGCCGACGTTGAATATCTTCTCGCCATCCAGGGCAACCTGGGGCTCCGCGTTCTTCTGTTCCTGGGTGCCGCCTTGAATGGCGCTCTCCATGCCGTCGGCGAGCAGCTCGATCCAGCGCGGTTCGAACGCGCGCCGCAGGCAGACGACGCCGTCGCGCTCATAGGCCTGAATGGCGTCCTCGCCAGGCGTGCCGGGCTCGACCGGGGTAAACGACGGCAGTTCGATCAGCGGCCGGGACGCCTTCACCGGTTCGATCAGTATGGTCAAAACCACCTCCATTCGCAGCGCCATCGCGCAACGAGCTTTCCGGAAACACGCGGCAGGGCATTGTCGGATCAGCCGAGCGTAATCGGGCCAAAAGGCTATCACGCGCCAAGACTGCCAGACAAATACGAACCGACCTGCCGCGTCGGTCGGGCAAATGTATAATGCAGACTGTTTCGCAGAGGGATCGATTCGACAGGCGATTGGGTAGTCATCATCACAGCCCCGCCGAGGGCGCGTTCGAAGGCCAATCCGCAGGCTACAAGCGAATCCTGTGGATCGTTATCGCCATCAACGGCGCCATGTTCGCCACTGAGATGGCGGCGGGAGCGTTTGCGGATTCGCGCGCGCTCCAGGCGGATGCGCTCGACTTTCTCAGCGACACCGCGACCTATGCCATAACCCTGCTGACGATCGGCGCATCGCTTCGAACGCGGGCCTCGGTGGCACTGGTCAAGGGGATCAGCCTTGCAGTCCTGGGGCTCTGGGTGCTGGGTACGACAGCCTACGAGATTGTGGCCCCCGGCTTGCCGAAAGCCGAGGTCATGGGAATCATAGGGTTTCTCGCCTTGAGCGCGAACGTCGCCAGCGTGCTTCTGCTGCTCCGATATCGAGCGGGCGATGCCAACGTGCGCTCGGTCTGGCTTTGCAGCCGGTACGACGCGATCGGCAACATTGCCGTGCTGATCGCCGCGGGAGCGGTCTGGCTGGTGGGAACCGCATGGCCCGATCTTGTGGTTGCGGTTATCATAGCGACCCTGTTTCTCTGGTCCGCAGCGTCGATCACGCGACAGGCGGTTAGCGAACTTCGTCAAAGTGCAGCAAAACGAGAACCCGCTCCATGAAACCCACCTTGAACTATGACCCTGATCGCCGTGCGGTGCTCGCCTTTGCCGCGAGCCTGGCAGTGGTGGCTGGAACGACGGGGGCCCCGACACGGGCCGACGCGGCGGATGTCACGGTCTACAAATCGCCCACCTGCGGTTGCTGCGGCGCCTGGGTCGATCACCTGCGCGAGAGCGGCTTTTCCGTCGTCGTCAAGGAACAGGACGACCTTGCTCCCGTGAAGGCGTTGCTCGGAATTCCCTATGAATTGCAGGCGTGCCACACCGCGACCGTCGGGGGCTATGTCATCGAAGGGCATGTGCCTGCCGGCGACATCCGCCGGCTCCTGGCGGAGCAACCGCGCGGCATCGGGCTGGCGGTTCCTGGCATGCCCGTGGGCTCGCCGGGGATGGAGCAGGGCGATGAGCAGGAGCCCTTCCGGGTGTTTCTCTTCGATGGCCAGCGGGTTGAGGTCTTCAACGCCTATTGACGCCAGGAGCCAGCTGCGCCGTTCGCGGCGCCGGCGCACTGGGCGAAATAAATTTCGTACAAACAGAATCACACGGTTGACAGGGATTGGGGGCCTCTCTATATATTTGGCACTCGCTCCTTGAGAGTGCTAACAATCAACTCAAATCTCAGTGTTTGCAGTAAGTTGAGTGGGAGACATAGCTCAGATGAATCTTAAACCGCTTCACGACCGGGTGCTTGTTCGCCGCGTCGAAGACGAAGAACGAACCGCCGGTGGCGTGATTATTCCGGAAACCGCCAAGGAAAAGCCGTCTCAGGGCAAAGTACTGGCCGTGGGTGCCGGGACTCGTGGCGAGGACGGTAAGGTCCAGCCGCTTGATGTCAAGAAGGCCGACGTAATCCTGTTTGGCAAATGGTCGGGCACCGAAGTCAAGGTCGACGGCGAAGAGCTGTTGATCATGAAGGAATCCGACATCATGGGAATTATTGGGTAAGGGATCGAAACCGATGGCCGCTAAAGAAATCAAATTTTCCGCCGATGCCCGCACGCGTATGCTGCGCGGCGTCGACATTCTTACCGATGCCGTCAAGGTGACGCTGGGGCCGAAGGGCCGCAACGTTGTGCTGGACAAGACGTTCGGCTCACCGCGTATCACCAAGGACGGCGTGACGGTCGCCAAGGAAATCGAGCTGAAGGACAAGTTCGAGAACATGGGCGCCCAGATGGTTCGCGAAGTCGCGAGCCGGACCAATGACGAGGCCGGCGACGGCACCACGACCGCGACGGTCCTGGCCCAGGCGATGGTTCGCGAGGGCGTCAAGGCCGTGGCCGCGGGCATGAACCCGATGGACCTCAAGCGCGGCATCGACCAGGCGGTCGCAGTCGTCGTCAAGGACGTCAAGAAGCGCAGCAAGCCGATCTCGACCAGCCAGGAAATCTCTCAGGTCGGCGCGATTGCGGCGAACGGCGATCCGAGCGTCGGCAAGATGATTGCGGAAGCGATGCAGAAGGTCGGCAAAGAGGGCGTCATCACGGTGGAAGAGGCCAAGGGCCTCGACACCGCGCTCGAAGTGGTCGAGGGCATGCAATTCGACCGGGGCTATCTCTCGCCTTACTTCATCACCAATGTCGAGAAGATGAACTGCGAGCTGGAGAATCCCTACATCCTGCTGCACGAGAAGAAGCTTTCGAGCATGCAGGCGATGCTGCCCCTGCTCGAGTCGATCGTGCAGACGAGCCGGCCGTTGCTGATCATCGCCGAGGACGTGGAGGGCGAGGCCCTCGCCACACTCGTGGTGAACAAGCTGCGCGGCGGATTGAAGGTGGCGGCCGTCAAGGCTCCCGGCTTCGGTGACCGGCGCAAGGCCATGCTCGAGGACATCGCCATTCTGACCGGCGGTCAGGTTGTGAGCGAGGATCTCGGGATCAAGCTCGAGAACGTGACGGTCAAGATGCTGGGCACCGCCAAGCGCGTCGTCATCAACAAGGACGACACGATGGTCGTCGACGGCGCGGGCAAGAAGGGCGAGATCCAGGGCCGCTGCAACCAGATTCGTGCGCAGGTCGAGGAGACCTCTTCGGACTACGACCGCGAGAAGCTCCAAGAGCGGCTGGCGAAACTCGCCGGCGGCGTTGCGGTGATCACGGTCGGTGGCAGCACCGAAGTCGAAGTCAAGGAGCGCAAGGACCTGGTCGACGACGCGTTGCATGCGACCCGCGCGGCCGTGGAAGAGGGCATCGTTGCCGGTGGCGGCGCGGCCCTGCTGCACGCCACCCGGGCGCTTCTCAAGCTCAAGCTGGCCGATGATGACCAACAGGTCGGTGTCGATATCGTGCGTCGCGCGATCCGGTATCCGGCCCGCTTGATCGTGGACAACGCCGGTCTCGACGGCACGGTGGTCGTCGGCAAGCTGCTCGAATCCAAGGACACCAACCGGGGCTTCGACGCACAGGCCGAGGGATATAAGGACATGATCAAGGCGGGCATCATCGACCCGACCAAGGTCGTGCGCATTGCGCTGGAAGATTCCGCTTCCGTGGCGGGTCTGCTGATCACCACCGAGGCGATGATCGCCGAAAAGCCCGAGCCCAAGGCGGCAGCTGGCGCTGGCGGCGGCATGCCGGACATGGGCGATATGGGCGGTATGGGCTTCTAGCTCGCTCCGACCATTCGGTCACAAGCATTATTCAGGGGCCGCTCTTCGGAGCGGCCCTTTGTTTTTGCGCGCGAGCGGCGCGACGCTCTGCGTCCTGTCCTCAGTGCAGGGTCAGCGAGCAGGACCCGTAGCTGAGCTCGCCGGGCTTGACGATTTCAACGTTGCCAACCCGGACGGTATGCAGTCTACCGTCCAGGTTTTGTTCCCAGAAATCGAGAAATTTGTGGAGCTTGGGGAAACGGGGGGCAATATCGAGCTCCTGCCAGACGTAAGTTTGCAAAAGGCTCGCATGATCGGGCAGGTGATAGAGAATTTCGGCAGTCGTGAGTCGATAACCGCGAAGTTGAAGTTCCAGGCTGGTCATGTTCCCTCAGCAATGCTGTGGATACCCGTACTGGAAAATTATGCGGAGCGAGTCGTTAGCAATCAACTAAAACCCATGATTTCAGTGCTTTAGAAGCCAAGTGGCGTGATGGCTAACAATCCGCCGCACAGCGCGTCCGGTGCCGTGTTTCTCGAAGGAAAATCGGCTAGAGTGCGCCGATTGGCGGGTCGACACAGGGCGGGTCGTGCAAGAAAACTGGAGCGAATGAGAGCGGGGACACAGGATGACGAATGTCGCATTTATCGGCCTGGGCATCATGGGCTATCCCATGGCGGGCCATCTGGTTGCCAACGGCCACGAGGTCGCGGTCTACAACCGCACCCGCGAAAAGGCGGAGCGCTGGGCGGAGAGCCACGCCGGCCGGGTCGCGGCGACGCCGCGCGAGGCGGCCGAGGGGACCGAGATAACCTTCGCCTGCGTCGGCAACGATGACGACCTGCGCAGCGTAGTGCTCGGCGAAGACGGTCTGTTCGCCGGCCTCGCCAAGGGGAGCGTCTTCGTCGACCACACCACTGCCTCGGCGAACATCGCCCGTGAACTCGAAGCGCTGGGACGGGAGCGGAGCATCGGCGTCATCGACGCGCCGGTCTCCGGCGGTCAGGCCGGTGCGGAGAACGGCCAGTTGACGGTCATGTGCGGCGGCGATCCGGCGGTATTCGAGCAGGTCGAGCCGGTGATCGACTCTTACGCCAAGGCGTGCAGCCTGATCGGCGCAATCGGCGCGGGACAGCTGACCAAGATGGTCAACCAGATCTGCATCGCCGGGCTGGTGCAAGGGCTGGCCGAGGGGATGAATTTCGGCATGAAGGCCGGTCTCGACATGGACAAGGTAATCGGCGCGATCTCCAAGGGCGCGGCGCAGTCCTGGCAGATGGACAACCGGGCCGGCACCATGGTCGAAGGCAAGTTCGATTTCGGTTTCCCTGTGGACTGGATGCGCAAGGATCTCGACATCTGTGTCGATGAAGCGCGGCGCAACGACGCACGCCTGCCGGTGGCCGCCCTGGTTGACCAGTTCTACGCCCATATCCAGGCCCGGGGCGGCAGGCGGTTCGACACCTCGAGCCTGATCCATCTGCTGATGAACGACTGACGAGCGGGCGAGGGGAGGGCGCTAGGCGCCCTTTTCGTCAGCTTTCGCGCGCTCCCAGGCGGCGTCGAGCTCGTCGAGGGTTGCCGCGGCAGGATCATCGTCCCGGGCAGCGTATTCGGCCTCGATAGCGCGAAACCGGCGCTCGAACTTGGCGTTGGACCGGCGCAGCGCCGTTTCCGGATCGATCGCCAGATGGCGTGCAAGATTGGCGGCGACGAACAGCAGGTCGCCGATCTCGTCTTCGAGACGGTTCGGATCGCGGGGCTGGCGCTCGATTTCCGCGCTCACTTCCGCGATCTCCTCGTCGATCTTGGCGAACACGGGCGCCAGATCGGGCCAGTCGAACCCCGCATGAGCCGCGCGTTTTTGAAGTTTTGCCGCGCGGCTCAGCTCGGGAAGGGCGAGGGGGACGCCGTCGAGCAATCCGGGTGCCGCACCCGTGTGCTTCGCCTTTGCCGCCCGTTCGGCCGCTTTCTGCGCCTCCCACGAGACGGATTGGGTTTCGACGTCGCTGATCTCGGCGTCCGCGAAGACATGGGGATGGCGGCGGATCATCTTGTCGGCGATGTGGCTAGCGACGGCCTCGAAATCGAACGCGTTGCGTTCTTTTGCAAGGCGCGCGTGAAAGACGACCTGGAACAGCAGGTCGCCCAACTCGTCCTTGAGGGCATCGAGATCGTTCTGTGCGATGGCGTCGGCGACCTCGTAGGCTTCTTCGATGGTGTACGGCGCGATGGTGGCGAAATCCTGTTCGCGGTCCCACGGGCAGCCGGTTTCGGGATCGCGCAATCGGTCCATGACGGCGAGGAGTTTATCGAGAGCCTTCATCGCGGGGGAGAGCCTAGCAGATCGGAGTTCGAGCGACCCATCGGGATGCTTCGGGCGTTCTCCTGAGCACTTTGTTTAATCGTATAATATATATTATGGAAAATATAAGAGCTATATATCCATACACCGTGGTCTCACTTAGGTATTTGTTCGCAATATGTTACAGACTATTTTCCACCTCGAACCAAAGGTTTGTTCTCGCCCCAAAATCCATCCGTATCGATGACCATGCCGTCATAGGCGGGCACCACGCCAGTCGGGCATTGCGCGAGAAACGATTCGTAGTCGACGCCGTGGGACATATGGGTAAGTACGGCGAGCCCGGGTTTGACCCGCTCGATCCAAGCCAGGGTCTGTTCCAGATGGGAATGGGTGCCGTGGGGCCTTATGCCGATGCAATCGACGATCCAGACCCCTACTCCTGCGAGGGTTTCGAAGGCCGCTTCGTCGAGACTATGCGCGTCGGTGGAATAGGCCGCTGCGTCGTCAAAGCGCAGGCCCTGGGTCGGCATATGGCCATGTTCCTGCAAAAAGGGGCGCACTTTGAGGCCTGCGACCTCGAACGGGCCGGCGAAGCGGTGCGGCATCAGGGTTGGCGAAATCCACGGCCGCTCAGGGTCAATCATGCGAAAGGCATAGGAAAAGCGGGTCTCAATGCTGCTCAGCGTGGCGTCGTCGCCGTAAATATCGATCGCGGAACGCATCGCATAGTTGATGGGGCGCAAATCGTCGATCCCGTGTACGTGGTCGGCATGAGCATGGGTGTAAATCACGCCGTCGAGGCGGGTGACGCCTGCATCGAGCAATTGGGCGCGCAGGTCGGGCGAGCTGTCGACCAGTACACACGCCCCGCCCTGCTCGACCAGGATCGAGGTCCGCCGCCGCCGGTTGCGCGGGTCGTCGGAGGTGCAGACCGCGCAGTCGCAACCGAGAATCGGAACGCCACTCGACCAGCCACAGCCCAGGATCGTGATTTTCATGCCCGATCAGGCGGCCGGCCGGCGCGCCTTGGCGAACAGCCGAAAGAAATTATCGGTGGTTCGGGTGGCCAATCCGTCCATGTCGGTGTCCAGCAAATCGGCGAGAAACGCCGCGGTATGGGCGACGAAGGCGGGCTCGTTGCGCTTGCCCCGCTTGGGCACGGGTGCCAGATAGGGCGCGTCGGTCTCGATCAGCAGCCGCTCGGGCGGCACCGTTCGGGCCACGGCGCGCACCGCGTCGGCCGTCTTGAAGGTGACGATGCCCGAGAGTGAGATGAAGAGCCCGAGATCGAGCGCCGCCTGCGCCAGCTCCGCTCCGGCCGAAAAGCAGTGGATCAGGCCGGGATAGACGCCCTGCTCCGCCTCTTCGCGCAAAATCCCGATGGTCGCCTCGTCGGCGTCCCGGGTGTGCACGATGAGCGGCAGACCGGTCTTGCGCGCGGCGCGGATATGGGTGCGAAAGCTCGCGGCCTGAACCTCGCGCGGGCTGTGCTCGTAATAGAAATCGAGGCCGGTCTCGCCGATGCCGATGACCTCGGGCGCCTCGGCCAGTGCCGCGAGGCGCTCGAGGCTGGCGGGTGGTTGGTCGTCGGCAACGTTGTGGGGATGGACGCCGACCGAGCAGCCGATGTCGTCGTGGCCGGCGGCGATCGCAACGACGGCGTCGAACTCGTCGAGCCGGGTGGCGATGGTCTGCATGTAGCCGACACCCGCAGCCCGGGCACGCTCGATCACAGCGTCGAGGTCGCCGTCGGCAGCGAGATAGTCGAGATGGCAATGGCTGTCGACGAGCATCAGCCTTCGCCCTCGCCCGATTCCGCCTCGATAAGTTTGGCGAACACCGGAACCGGCTTGGGCAGTGTCGTGCCCGGCGCAAGACGGGCCGCCCCGCCCAGGTCTGCAAAGCTCCAGGAGCCCGGAACCACGGCCAGTTGATCGAGCATGCGGTCGCAGGCGTCGGGCATGACCGGATGAGCGAGCATGGCGAGATTGCGGATCGTTTCGGCGAGCACGTAGAGCACCGTGGCCATGCGCGCAGGCTCGGTCTTGCGCAATGCCCAGGGCGCCTGATCGTCGACGTAGCGGTTCGCCGCCGTGACCAGCTCGGCGTGGCGGCTGAGCGCGAGGTGAAATTGGTGAGCGGCAAAATTCACCCGCATGGCCTGGGTCAATTCATCGCAACCGTCGAGCAGCGCCGTATCGGCGTCGGTGAAAGCACCGGGCTCGGGCACCGCGCCGGCACAATTCTTGGCAATCATCGAGAGCACCCGCTGGGCCAGATTGCCGAAATCGTTGGCCAGATCGGCGTTCATGCGCCCGACCATGGCGCGGTGGGAGAAATCACCGTCGTTGCCGAACGGGACTTCGCGGAGCAGGAAGTAGCGCACCTGGTCGAGGCCGTAGGTTTCGACGATCTCGTAGGGATCGATCACATTGCCCAGCGATTTCGAAATCTTCTCGCCCTCGTTGGTCCACCAGCCGTGGGCGTAGACCAGGTTCGGCGGCTCGATGCCGGCGGCCATCAGGAAGGCCGGCCAATAGACCGCGTGAAAGCGCACGATGTCCTTGCCGACCATGTGGTCTCCGGGCCAAAAGGTCTTGTAGTCGTCGGTTTCGGTGTCTGGATAACCGACCGCCGAGAGGTAGTTGGTCAGCGCGTCGAGCCAGACATACATGACATGATCGGGATCGTCGGGCACAGGCACGCCCCAGTCGAAGGTGGTGCGCGAGATCGAGAGGTCGCGCAAACCCCCTTCGACGAAGCTTTTTACCTCGTTGTGCCGGCTCTCCGGACCGACCGAGCCCTTCGCGTAATAGTCGAGCAAAGGCTGTTCGAAGGCCGAGAGGCGAAAAAAGTAACTCGGCTCCTCGACCCACTCCACGGGCGCGCCGGTGGGGCCGGCCTTCTCGCCGCCGGGCCCCTCGATGAGCTCGTCTTCCGCGTAATAAGCCTCGTCGCGCACGGAATACCAGCCCGCGTAGCTGCCCAGATAGATGTAGCCGTTGGCGTCGATCTCGCGCCACAACTGCTGGACCGAGCGGATGTGGCGCTTTTCCGTGGTGCGGATGAAATCGTCGTTCGAGTAGTTCATGAATTTCGCGAGGTCTTCGAAACGTCCGGACATGCGCTTGACGAAGGCGTGGATGTCCTCGCCCGCCGCGGCCGCCGATTTTTCCACCTTCTGGCCGTGTTCGTCGGTGCCCGTCAGAAATTTTACCCGCCGGCCGTCGAGACGCGCAAAGCGGGCCAACGCGTCGCAGGCGAGCGTCGTATAGGCATGCCCGATATGGGGCGAATCGTTGACGTAATAGATCGGCGTCGTGATGTAGTAGGCGTCGTCGGCTCGGGGCATCGGATTCTCGTGTGGGCGGCGCGGCCGGCGAAATTCGGTCAGGCGCGCCGGGCGTGTTGCAGGGCGGCGAACGCGGTCAACAGAACCTGCTTGCGGTCGAGGCTGTAGCGCTCGGCATCGCCGAAGAGGCGGCTCACTTTTTCCCACAGCCCCAACCATGTTTCAAGCTCTGCGCGGCGTGTGCCCGCGGCCTTGGCATGTCCCGCGAGCCAATCGGCGAGCAGTTCGCCGACAGTGCGGAAATCCGCCTCGGCCCCGCTGCGTGCAAGCGCATCGCCCAAGGCGTGAAGCCGGGCCATATCCACGGCGGGCAGCTCTTCGAGCAAGCCGGAGAGCCGACCTTGCAGCTCCAGCCCGCCGCGGCCAGCGAGATCGAGGGCCTGGCCGGGGCAACCCTTGGCGAGACGGCCCAACACCGCGCGCTCCTCTTCCGAGAGCTCGGGCAGGCGGTCGCGCAACACTCGGTCGAGATCGGCCGGGGCCAAAGGCTGAAGCGCAAGCCGGCGGCAGCGCGAGCGGACCGTGGGCAGGAGCCGGGCGGGCGAGACGCTGAGGAGCAGGAACAGGGCCCGCTCGGGCGGCTCCTCAAGCAGCTTGAGCACCGCGTTGGCGGCGTGCCGATTCATGGCGTCGGCGGTGTCCACGATGACCACCCGCCACCGTCCCTCGCCGGGCTTAAGCGCCAGGAAGCGGCCGACCCGGCGGGCATTCTCGGCTCCGATTTCGTGCTTCGGTACGCCGGTTTTGGGATCGCGGTCCGGCTCGAGCACCAGAAGGTCGGCATGCCCGCCGGACGCGATGCGGTGAAACACCGGGCTTGCCGGATCGATGGCAAGCGCCTCGCCGCGTCTCGCGGCCGCGTCGCCGGCCTCATCTTCGGCCAGCAGAAAACGCGCGAAACGGTAGGCGAGAGTTGCCTTGCCGACGCCGCGCGGTCCGTGGAGCAGCCAGGCATGATGCAACCGCCCTGCCCGCCCCGCCTCGAGCAGGGCGGATTCGGCCGTCTCGTGTCCAATCAGGTCGGCGGTTTGGCGAGGCTCGGACGCCGCGCCCGCGTCTTCAGCCATCGTCCGGCAGCCCCAGCCGTTCGTTTACGACACCGATCACCGCCTCGTGAAGGCTGTCGGCATCGGTGCCGGCGTCGAGCACGGCACAACGACCGGGATCGCGGGCGGCAATTGCAAGAAAGGCGGCGCGAACGTTTTCGTGAAACGTGCGCGGCAGGCGTTCGTAATGCGCCGAGCGTCCCGCGTCGCGCTCCGTCGCCCGGGCGAGCCCGGTCTCGACCGGCAGATCGAGGATCAGCGTCAGGTTGGGCGCGAAATCGTCCATTATCATGTGGTAGAGCGTTTCGATATGGTCGCTCGGCACGCCGAGCCCCGCGCCCTGATAGGCCCGCGTGGAATCGGCGAAGCGGTCGCTGACGACCCAGACGCCGCGTTCGAGCGCGGGCAGGATGGTGCGCCGCAGGTGATCGGCGCGCGCGGCAAACTGAAGCAGGGTTTCGCTCACGGGATCCCAGCGTCCGCCTTCGCTCTGACCGACGAGCAGCGTGCGGATCGCTTCAGCCGCCGGGCTGCCGCCGGGCTCGCGGGTGGCAATGGCCTCGATACCGCGCGCAGCCAGGGCCGCACAAAGCCGGGTCACTTGGGTCGATTTGCCGGTGCCCTCGCCGCCCTCGAGCGTGATGAAGCAGCCCTGCGCCATGTCTCTCCCCGGCCCGCTGGCCGTGTTGGCCCCTAGCGGCCTGCGGGCCCCCAGAGCAAATAATTGAGCGCGGCACTGATACGCGCGAAGGTCGACAACTCCCGAATATCGGTCCCCGCCAAGAGCGGTGCCTCGATGGTGCGCATGCCCGGTGCCTCGATGGTGAGCGTTGCCAGCAGCGTGCCCTTCTCGACCGGTGCTGGCACGGGCCCGTCATAGACCGCGACCACCTTCATGTCGTCCCGCGCACTGCGCGCCATGGTGACCAGGACTTCGCGCTCGATTACCAGGGGCACGCTGGGCGCGTCACCGAGCCAGACGAGCGCCTCGGTCACCAACTCGCCGGGTTCAAACAGCAAATAATTGTCGAACTCCCGAAACCCGTAATCGAGCATGCGTTCGGCCTCTTCCGAGCGTTGATTGACGCTCTCGAGTCCGTTGACCACGAGAATCAGACGGCGGTCGTCACGCACCGCCGACGCCGTCAGGCCGTAACCGGAGGCCTCGGTGTGACCCGTCTTCAGGCCGTCCGCGTCGACATTTTTGTAAAGCAGCGGGTTGCGGTTGCCCTGGCGTATCCCGTTGAAGGTAAATTCGAGCTCGCTGAAATAGCCGTAATACTGGGGGAAATCCCGGATCAGGCGATGGGTGAGAATGGCCAGATCGCGAGACGACATCTCGTGTCGTGGGTCCGGCCAGCCGGTCGCGTTGGTGAAATGGCTGTTCGTCATGCCCAGGGCGCGCCCCTTTTCGTTCATCTGGTCGGCAAATGCCTGTTCCGAGCCGGCGAGGCCCTCGGCCAGAACGATGCAGGCGTCGTTGCCCGACTGGACGATCACGCCGCGCAACAAATCCTCGACGGTGACCCGTGAATCGACCTCGACGAACATTTTCGAGCCGCCCTTGCGCCACGCCCCTTCGCTGACCCGGAAGCTGTCCTGCAGCGACAAGCGCCCTGCTGCGAGTTCCTCAAACACCATGTAGACGGTCATTAACTTGCTCATGGAGGCGGGCGGCATGGGCTGGTCGGCATTCATTTCGTAAAGCACCGCGCCGGTGGCAAAATCAACCAGGATTGCGTTGCTCCCCTCGCTCTCGAAGGACGCGGCCCGTGGTACGCCCGCCGCGATCGCCAGACAGAGAGCGGCAATCAGGCTGAACAGGGTCCGGCTCAGGGGGCCGCGACGGGTCGGGAAACGATCGGGAGCAGGGCAACGCATCGCGAGACTCGCAAGCATGAGAACGAGGGTCGGTCGGGCCGACTATACAGGCAGCAAGCGCCGGCTGGCCACTAGGCGATAACGATTTTCGATGGTTGCCCGACCGCCTTAGTCGACGATCAACCGGGCCTGGGGGTGGCCGAGCTCGATCAGCCGTTCGAGAGCAGCGTCGGCCTGGCCGAGATCGTCGAAGGGGCCGAGGCGCACCCGGAAAAACAGGCGCTCGTCGATGATGACCTCGGTTACCTGGGCCGGCCCCACTGAGGCGATCTTTGCTTCCAGAAGGTGCGCGTTGTCCGAATTCGAAAATGCTCCCGCCTGAACGAACATCCGCGGTGCTTCAGTAGGAGCGGCCGCGAAATCCGCTGGAGGGTCGACGGCGCCGACCAGCATCTCAGCGTCTCCCGGTGTGTCGAGGGTGGCAACGGACACCTCACCCGTCGGCACGGCCATCACGACCGGCTCGTCGCTGCCTGCACCCACGTCGGTGCGCGTGACGGGATCCGCCTCGGCCACGATCACCTGACCGCCCATTTTATCGAGCATGGCCTGGCGGGTCTCGGGCTCCTGTTCGTCGGGCGGCAGGACCGTGACGCGGACCTTGGCCGTGCCTGCCATGTCAAAACTCAGCAACTGGGCGCCGCGGCGCGACATATCGATGATCCGACCATGGACGAAGGGCCCCCGATCGTTAACCCGAACCACAATCGAGCGTCCGTTCTCGAGATTGGTGACGCGGACAAAGGTCGGCAGCGGCAGCGTCTTATGGGCGGCCGTCAGGGCGTTCATGTCGTAGATTTCGCCGTTGGCGGTGACGCGACCGTGAAACGGATCGCCGTACCAGGATGCGATGCCCGTCTCGTCGTAGAAGGGGTCGACGGCGGGATAGTACCAGACGTCTCTGACCTCATAGGGTGAGCCGACCTTGAAGCGGCCCTGCCCCGGTGTCGCGTCGTCTTCGAGCCCCGCAAGGCTCTTTGCCGCATGAACGGCGAACTCGGTTTCTGCGCAGGCCGCGAGCAGGCTGCCGGCAAGCAGCAAGGCTGCGGCGCCAGCCAGCGGGCGCATCCGATTAGCTATCCATGCCCAGTTAGGCACCCATGAACGACTCAGCATCTTGTAGGCGTGCCCCCAAACACCCCAAGGGATGGTGGAGTTTAGCGTCCGGCGATCCGGTCGGCAAGGTGCCCGACGGCAATTCCAAAATATGTCGAGCGATTCCAGCGCAGAATGGTCTCGAAATTGCCGTAGACGAGGAAGGCACGGCCGCCTTCGCCGTCGGGCAGCACGATCGAACCCGCCATGGCGCGCACCGGCAGATCGCGCCCGTCGGCGCAGCGCACTCCCAGGCTCTGCCAGTCCGCCGGCGAACGCTTGACGTCGAGCCCGATGAGAGTGGGATCGAGGTTGGCCGGCAGGCGAACCTCTCGGCCCCAAGTCTGATCGTTGGCCCACCCGTAATTCGCCAGGTAGTTGGCGGCGGAGGCGAAGACATCAGCTTTTGTCGTCCAGATATCGCGACGGCCATCCTTGTCGTAATCCTGGGCAAAGCCGAGGAAACTCGATGGCATGAACTGGCTTTGCCCCATCGCCCCCGCCCAAGATCCGGTCATGTCAGCTGGGCTGATATGACCCTCGTTTAAAATTTGAAGAGCGTCGAATAACTCTTTGCGAAAAAACTCACTTCTTCGGCCGTCATACGCCAGAGTTGCAAGTGCCTCGACGACCGAGAAGCCGCCGGTTAGGCGGCCAAAATCGGTTTCGATACCCCACAAGGCGACGATGAAGCGGGGTCGCACACCGTAAGCGGCGCCGACTTCGTCCAGGAGCGCGCGGTTGGCGCCGAGCATTTGGCGGCCCTTTGCCACCCGGGCATCGGGCACGACGCGTTCAAGATATTGCTCGAAAGTGAGGGTAAATTCGGGCTGGGCGCGGTCGAGTTCGATGATGCGGGGAATTGGCGCTATTCCGGTGAGCGCGGCCTCGATGATGGCGTCAGAGACCCCCCGCCCGGAGGCTTCGGTGCGCACGGCCTCGAGCCAGACATTGAAATCGATCGCTGCTTCGTCTGCTTGCGCTGTTGAAAAAACGAGACCCGCAGCCAGAAACAACGCTCCGCAACGTCTGATCCACACCTGCACTGAGTTGCCCTCCCGGCAGTGATCGCGCCGGTACGGGCGCGCTCGTCCTACTTACATGATTTGGCGCCGGCACGGCGATCAAAATCTGCCAGCAAAATCGCCCGCGTCGGGCCAGGCGGGCTACGGCAACTGGAGTACCAGGGTGCCGGCCCGGGCGTCGGCGGCGTACATGTCCTCTTCCGGAAGCTGAGCCTTGACCGCTTCGAGTTTGGGCTCGGCACCGGGATGGCCCCGGAAGGACAGAATACTGAGCCAGGCATAGGCTTCGACGAGGTCCTGATAGGTTCCCCTGCCGTCGGCATACATCACCGCCCGGAAATACTGGGCATCGCGATTGCCGGCGTCCGCGGCCGGTGAGAGGTAGCGGAAGGCGGTCTCGTCGTCCTGAAAGACACCCCTGCCGGTCAAATACATTTGCCCGACCAGGGAGGCTGCCGTCGCGTTGACCCGCGCGACCTGGCTGAGCCACAACGCGGCAGCGGCGTGATCGCCAGCCTGATAGAGCGTGAAGCCGAGGGCGAACTGGGCTCCGCCATGGCCGCGCTCGGCCGCCGTGCGATAGAGGTCAATCGCCATGGCTTCGTCGCGTGCGACGCCCTTGCCGTGTGCGTAAATGGTGGCGAGGTAGTACTGCGCCGCGGGATGGCCGCCGTCGGCCAAGGGCTTGAGTTCGGCGTAAGCCTTGGCGTAGTTGCCTGCAAGATAGGCGTTCCAGCCTGACTGGGGAGTGCCCGCAACGGCTGGAAGTGCGAGAAACGCCGCAAGCGCCGACGCGGCCAGGAATCGTTTCATGGTAAACCTCCAGCGATGATTGAGTGGCGTCGAAATTCGCCGGCATCCGGGCGCTGCGGCCCACTCCCACGATGGCAGTCGCTTTGGCCGGCACCCGTGGGCGCGGATCGAGGGCGGACCCGGTTGCTAGATGGTTACGATAGGACGGTCGTCCCTGTCTCGCAAGGAACACCGGGCAGCTTGCGACGAGAGGCCCCGTACGCGACGTCAGGCGGACTTGACCGCGGTCGTGAGCTTCGTGATGCCCGGTATCAGGTCGCGGGTCGTCACACCCCCGAACCCCGCCGCAGAGAGTTTTTCACCGACCAGGCTCGGGGTAAGGCAGACCGTGCCGGGGTCGAAAC
Source organism: Alphaproteobacteria bacterium (assembly GCA_965249645.1). Taxonomy (GTDB): domain Bacteria; phylum Pseudomonadota; class Alphaproteobacteria; order UBA828; family JAPUJA01; genus CAVOEB01. The sequence goes on along the minus strand of CBDFML010000012.1, from coordinate 1,033,686 downwards.
TGAGGCTAACCAGCATAAAGGAGGCTGCGACGGAAGGCCCGGTAAGGTCGTCCTCGGCCATGAAGTCGTGCACCAGAACGAGGCCGCCCGGATCGAGCGCGCTATAAGCACGGACGTTCAACTCGTCGATCTGATCGCCGGCAACAGCGCTTTGCAGATAGGACATCAGGACCGTGTCCTGGCCGCTGGGCCAGTCGGTGGTCAGCGCGTTACCGCCCAGCGTGTCAATCCGCGCCTCGAATCCCGCCTCGGCGATGTAATTTCGCGTCAGCGCGACGACCTTGGGGAAATCGAGGATGGTCGCGCGAAGCTTAGGATTGGTGCGGCATAGCGCGATGGCAAAGGCGCCTGTGCCGCCCGCTACATCGAGCAACGTTCGCCGACCGGCGAGGTCGACCTGCTTCGCCAGCACGCTCGCCGGTCCCAGCGAGCCGACATGCTGGGAGCGGCTGAACAGTTCGGCCTGTTCCGAGGTTTCGAGCCATGCCTCGTAGCTATCAGCGCCGCCGACGCTGCCGGTGCCCGCGAGTGCGTCGTCGAGGCCGAGCAGCAGAGGATAGATCTGGCGCGCGATCTGGTGGCGGAAATAGTCGCCGTAATAGAGCGGCGCGCCGCGTACCAGATAGTTTTCGCACGCCGGGGCGTTGGCATAGCGGTCGTCTTGCTTGGCGAGCAACCCGACCGAAACCAGCACAGTGAGCAAGGTGGTTAGCCGGTTCTCGGCGATGCCGGTCGTGGCTGCCAGTTCGGCCAAAGTGGACGGGCTGTCGGACAGACGGCTGAAAATATCGACATCGAGGGCGGCAAACAGTGCCTTGGAGACGATGAAGCCGTAGCCAAGCTTCGAGATATCGCGAACGTCGGTGATGGGATCTGTCATGGCAGGAGTGACGATAATGGCGGGTGCAACGGGCGGCAAGTCATACGAATTCGCCAGTGGAAATTGGTCGCTCGCGCAGTCCGGCGGGTGGAAAAATAGATTGCAATTGGACCACCAACCGCCTATTTGTGCTGGATCAGTCTACGACGACCTCGGCGTATTAAATGCTGCGTCACACGCCGACAAAGCGGCCATACCCCAGGACATCGGTAAACTGTAATTCGTCCGAGCGAGGTGCGAGGACGCAAAGAAACGTTATGAGGGATGAGTTTCGATGGCTAAAGGTTCTGTGAAGTGGTTCAACCCGACCAAGGGTTATGGCTTCATTACTCCCGATGAGGGCGGCAAGGACGCCTTCGTCCATATTTCCGCGGTCGAGAGGGCCGGTCTCGGCACCCTGGCCGAGGGCCAGCGGGTCGAGTTCGATCTCGAGCCCGGCCGTGACGGCAAAAGCTCGGCCGAGAACATCAAGCTCGCCGACTGACGCGGTCGATTGCCGCGTCCGCGAGGGGGCCCACGCCCTGAGCGGGACCCTCTCGTAATTGTCTGTCGATTTACGGTGGCGCACCGCGTGTGGGCCGCCCTGCCCGCCCGAACTCCGGGCCGGGGCGACGCAAAGGATTTGCGGAAGCTTCACTCAGGCCGGCGTGCCTTCGCCCTCGCCGCCCGGCCCCCTCCCGTCAGATCGCCGTTTGGCCTCCGTCGGTTACGATGATCGAGCCTGTCATGTTCGAGGCGTCATCCGAGAGCAGGAAGCGGATCACGCCTGCGATTTCCCCCGGCTGCGCGATCCGTTTGAGAAGCGTCGCATCGATTAGCACCCCTACATCGAATTCGGTTTCGCCGACGGAAGTAAGCATGGGCGTTTCGACGGGTCCGGGACAGACACAATTGACCCGGATACCATCCGTCGCATGATCGACAGCCAACGCGCGTGTGAGCTGCACCACCCCGCCCTTGGATGCACAGTAGGCGGGAGTCTGTGGTCCGCCGACGAGCCCCGCGGTGGAGCCGATGTTTACAATCGCTCCGCCGCCGGATTTGCGCATGGCCAGAATGAGCGCCCGGCAACACAGAAAGACACCCTTTAGATTGACCCCCAACTGGCGATCCCATTCCTCCTCGGTCGTATCTTCTACAAGCTTGGAGACGCATATGCCGGCGGCGTTAACGAGCCCGTCGACGGGGCCGAATTCGGCTTGGGCAGAGTGCATCATGGCCTCGATCTGGTCGGCGGCCATAACGTCGGCCAGACAGGCGCTCGCTTTGCCACCGCCATCCCGGAGCTCGCTTGCCAGCGCCTCGGTATCGTCGCGATCCGCAAGCACGACCCGCGCGCCGTCTGATGCCAGACGTTGCGCTGTCGCCCGACCTATCCCGGACGCCGCGCCGGTTACGACGATTGTTTTATCCAGTGTCAAAGGTGGTCCTCCCTCCCCTGCCCTCACTCCAGGTGAAGGTGCTGGGGGCAATTGACCCTGAAATTGGTACCGTTCTCGGCGATAAAGTAGCAAACATGCTCGTAGTTGGAGCTGTAACCCGTGCGGATCACCCTGACAGCTTGCAACGCACATTTGTCTTTCCCGTCGAACGGATCCTTGCAGACCAAATTCTGTATCCAGATATTCGGGCAAATCCCGGCGTCGCATCGCCTGTTCTCCGCAACAACGCGCTCCGCGCCGAAGCTGACACACCGGTTATCCCAGCACATTGGATTGTCGGCATCGAGGATAAAGCCGCCGGGAAACTCGATCCTTCGTACCGTGGCAGGCAAGTCGGCGGGCCTCAAATCTGTCCAGTTGCACGATCCGTCGGGGAGGCAGTGGTCATGGTAGGGCGCTTGCGCCGGGCCGCTCGCCATAACCCACGCGGCCAGTCCGATCAGTGCCGGAACGAAAAACTTTACCGCCAATAGCCTCGGTGTGTTCACGTTGGGAGTCCCTTGCTTGGCGCTGCAATTAACCTCAAATTTCGAGCGGCAAGTGAAACCTCTCAGCCTCGCGGTATCAAGGGGTTAGCGAAGCCCCCGCCCCGGCGGACGGGAGGCTCTGGATAAAATCAAGTTTTCTGTGTTATTTCAAAGCGATGGATGGGTGGCCGAGTGGTTGAAGGCACCGGTCTTGAAAACCGGCAGGGGTTCATAGCTCCTCGTGGGTTCGAATCCCACCCCATCCGCCAGCGCTTTGTTACCATGGTCTATGGCTGCGAGGCAAAAGGACCAGCTCACGGTGATCGGCAGCGATGCGCAGAGCAGATTTCACACGTGGGTTATGGCGTCCTTTAGATCGGCGGTCTCAATGTCCGAGCTCGTTAAATCCACGCCCGTAAAAACGGCGTTTTGAAAATTCGCGTTCGAACAGATCACGGCCTGAAAGTCCGCCAGGGTAAAATCCGCGCCTCGTGCAAGCACACCATCAAGGTGCGTGGGCCAGAAGTGCTCGTCGCCCGCGGTGCTGGAACCGGCAAGTCTAACTTTATGCAACTTCGTCTCTTTCATGTTGGCATCGATCAGGACCGCATCGGTGAAGCGGGCACCACTGAGATCGGATCCCTCCAATACGCACTGGCTCAGATTTGCGCCGGTTAAATCGGTCAGCACCAGTTGCGACCTGGCGAGGTTGGAGTTTGCAAGATTTGTTGATTTCAGGCTCGCACCCGAGAGATCAGCGTTCGACAAAGCTAGTTTTTTGTCCGCCTGCCGAGCATCGTGAGCCGATGTCGGGGCTGGCCATTCCGTTCTCGATGTGGCAGTGTGCCGGTCATGGCGACGCTGCCGGCCCAGGATTTATCCGTTGATTTGCGCGCGGTCACGGTGCGCCCGACCTGGGGCGCGCAGGAGCACCGGCACTGGGACCGGCTGGTGGCGGAGCACCACTACCTACCGTTTCACGGCGTCATCGGCAAAGGCCTGCGCCATGTCGCGGTGCACGGCGAGACCTGGCTCGCACTGATCGGCTGGCAGCCCGGCGCGTTCAAGCTGGCCGCACGCGATCGCTGGATCGGCTGGCCGGCGGAGCAGCAGTTCCGGCGCCTGCATCTGATCGCCAACAACTCGCGCTTTGTCATCCTGACGCCTGGCCGGGTGCACAACTTGGCCTCGCGGGTGCTGGGGCTGAGCCTGCGGCGGCTGTCGCAGGACATCCAGGCGGTGCATGGATATCCCGTCTTTCTGGCGGAGACGTTCGTGGATGTCTCGCGCTTTGTCGGGACCTGCTACCGCGCGTCGAACTGGCGCTCGCTGGGGCTGACCCGCGGCTTTGCCCGCGAGCCCGGAGGCTCGGCGCGCTGGCGCCACCACGGCCAGCCCAAGGAGATCTTCGTGTTCGAACTGACCGACGACGCCGCCGAGGCGCTGAGCCGGACCGAGGTGCCGGCACACTGGAACGCTGAGCAACACACCGAGCCAATGGCGGCGCCGCGGCTGCGCAGCCTGTTCGAGTGTCTGGGCGAGGTGCCCGAGTGCCGCCGTGACCGGGGCAAGCGCTACCCGCTGAACACCGTTCTGGCGATCGCCGTCGCTGCCCGTCTGGCCGGCTACCGAGGTGTGAACGCGTTCGCCCAGTTCGCCGCCCTGCTCTCCCAGGAGCAGCTCGAGGCAGTGGGTGCGTTCTGGAGCCCGAGCAAGCAGCGCTACACCGCGCCCGCAATCACCACCTTCCACAACATCCTCGCCGCGCTGCCGCCCGAGACCCTGGACAACGCCATCGGTCAGTGGACCGGCCAGCACAGCACGGCACATGCGCCTGTCGCCATGGACGGGAAGGACCTGCGAGGTGCCTCGAAGCAGACCGAAGACGGGCGCCGGATGATGGTCGCGGCGGTGGAACACGACTCCGGCATGGTCCTCGGGCAGGTGGAGGTCGACAGCAAGAGCAACGAAATCCCAGCCGTACGCGAGCTCTCCAGCAGCCTCGACCTCGCAGGCCGCATTGTCACCGTCGATGCGATGCACGCCCAGCACGAGACGGCGCGCTGCCTGCTCGGGCGCCGCGCCGACTACGTGATCAGCGCCATCAAGGACAATCAGGAAACCATCCTCGAAGACCTCAAGGCGATCGACTTCAGCGACGCGCCCTGGCACGAAACCGTCGACAAGGGCCATGGCCGCATCGAGCGCCGCCGCTGTGCCGCCGTCGACCTCTCCGGCGCCGAATGGGACGGCTACGCGAACCTCCACGGGCGCCGCCAGGCGATGCGCATCGAACGCGAGCGCGAGATCCTCAAGACCGGCAAGAGCAGCATCGAAGTGACCTGGAGCCTCACCTCGCTCGGCACAGACCGCGCCGGGCCCGAGGAGCTTCTGGCCCTGGTCCGTAACCACTGGCACATCGAAAACCGGCTGCACTACGTGCGCGACTTCACCTACGACGAAGATCGCTGCCGGGCGTATGTGCGTCACCTGCCCCGCAATCTCGCCTGCCTGACCAACGTGGCCATCGCCATCGTGCGTTGTAGCGGCCGCTTCCGCTACCTGCCCGAGGCCAACCGCCACTATGCCGCCCGCGCGCAGGATGCCCTCGACGCGATCCTGATCGCGCCCACCGCATGATCCCGCAGGCGTAATCGCATAGCAGGGGGCGCAGAGACGCGCCGTCGAGCGGCGCGGTCGGACTGTCGTGCCCGCCGGGCCAGAAAACGCCGCTCGGCGGAGTCAGGCGGCTCTCATGACGTCGTCAAGCCAAGCTTGGAAACGACCCAAATCACCTTCAGCAGGTGCGCGCTCCCTCATCTCGCACCTTCAGCCCGGACAAAAAATTGTTCCTGGTTCGCACCCCTCAGTTTCGCGTGGCCGAGCACGCTGCTACCAAGGTCGCTCTTGACGAAAGCAAGCTGCCCGTCCCCTCCAGACGTCACCAGCGTGCCGGTTCTGAGATCCGTCTGATCCAGATTCGCGAAGGACAGGTCGGTCCCCGAGAGTATCGCACCCCGCATATCGGCTTGGTAGAGATTCGCCCGCACCAAACTGGCTCTCGTGAAATCCACGACGAAAAAATCGCACTCGGAAAAATCCCCGTCATCGAGTGTCGCATTGAGAAGTGACGCACCACTAAATTTGGCGCGTGGCAGCCGGAGCCCGGTTAATACGACTGAAGACAGGTTCTGATGGGAAAAATCCGCGCGGCTACCGCCCGGTTTGTTTTTCAGCCAGAGTTGATGGGCGAGGATTAGCGAATTGATCGACTCGGCGTCAGGTGTCGTCTGGCTTGTTTCTGTATCCAAGATCGGAACATCCGAGGTTCGAATATGGAATCGCAAATACAGTCGAAGGCAATTTTTCTAAAAGCGCAACATTATATCTATTTGAAATGAAACATTATATCCATTCAAACGCCTTGGTATAATTCCAAAGACGGGCGCTAAAGCTAAGCTCATAGCACCAAAGCGCCATATTGCTCCACTCCTGTCGGCCGTTATTCAAAACGCCCTTACCAGTCGCAACCGACCCGTTACTACAGCGTGACGTGAGCGGCAAAAGCGAGATCGGGCCGGATTCGTAGTTTTCGAGGGGTGTTGTCGGCGCGATTGGTAAAGGCTTGGGCGCCCGTATCTCAACCATGCTACAGATGGACAGCCGCGGCCCCTTTTGCGCCGCTGCTGGCCCCGAAGTAGTCGGACCGTGGAGCAGAGCGGCTAGTCCGTGCGGCTGGTCACCTCAAGCAGGTGAAAGCCGAACTGGGTCTTCACGGGACCCTGGACCTCGTTCAGAGCGGCACTGAAGACGACAGCGTCGAATTCCTGGACCATCTGGCCCGGCCCAAACGAGCCAAGATCGCCACCCTTTTTGCCGGATGGACAAGTCGAATGTTCCCGAGCGACTTCGGCAAAGTCCTCGCCGCCGGCAATTTTGGTCTTGAGCTCTTCGCAGAACGTTTCGCTGGCAACCAGGATGTGTCGTGCAGTGGCTTGAGCCATCGTGATATTCCTTGTGGAAATTACGGGGTCACATGAAAGGGTGTTTTAGCAAACCTCGCCGATTTGGCAGCAAACTTTTTGGCGATCGGGTTTTGGTGTAGGCTTTGAACCATGGTCGAGCGCACCGCGAAATTTCAGATCGGACAGGTCGTCCACCACCGGATATATCCCTTCCGGGGTGTGATCTACGACGTCGATCCGACGTTTTCCAACTCCGAGGAATGGTGGCAGGCGATTCCCGAGGAGATCCGCCCGCGCAAGGACCAGCCGTTTTATCACCTGCTCGCCGAGAACGAGACGAGCTATTACGTGGCCTATGTTTCGGAGCAGAACCTGCTGATCGACGACAGCGGCGATCCGGTCGGCCACCCGGACGTGGGCGCGATGTTCGGCCCGCTGCAAGACGGCTGCTACGAGCCGCTGGGCCACCAGGCCCACTAAGACGCCACCCGGACAAAGAAACGGCCCGGCCCCCTAAGGGGACCGGGTCGATGATGTGAGGCGATTCGGGCAGTTTTGACTATTCGCCCGCGGTCTCGCGCATGCGGTCGCCGATGTTCTTGATCGTCGTCGCCGCGTCCTGGTTACCCGCTCCGGCGGCGGACAGTTCTTCCATGATGACTTCGCTCCAGGCGAGCCAGGAGGCCGGATTGGGCCGGTTGTAGAGCAGGCCGTTATCCATGTTGTAGAGGACGACCTCCTCGCGACCCTTGTTGACCCAGTCGTCCGCCGCCCATTCGGGCATGCGCAGCACGTCCTCGCGGCTCGGGTTGCCGCCCATGGGCATGGTCCGTGCCTGGATGTCCTTGCGCTGCAGCCACTGGACGAACAGGTACGCGGCTTCGGCATTCTTGGCGCTGTAGGGGATGTACCAGCCTTGGGCTTCCGCCGGAGTGAGTCCACTGCCAAGATTGGCCCCGTAACCCAGATTGCCCGCCGAGGCCGGACAGTCGCCCGGGATTTCGAGGAAGGGCGTGGTGTCGGTCCAGCTCCAGTTGATGAACAGGTTGCCGTTGCACATCTCGGCATATTCCTCATCCCAGGTGCCTTCCATAAAGCCCGGGGGCGAGAAATCGCGCATCGAGAGGTAGTATTCCAGCGCCTTCACGGCAGTGTCGCCCTCGTCGATCGCAACACTGTTGTCGGCATTGACGTAGGCGCCGCCCATGCCAAGCAGCACGCGCTCGAAGTTATAGAGCACCGTGAGATGGCGCTTGAACGGCATCAGGGTGCCGTAGAAGTCCTTCTCCAGAACCGTGCCGGCGAGCGTATCGCCCTGGTTGCGGGTGTAGAACTCGGCGAGGTCGTAGAAGTGCTGCCAGTCGGTCGGCGGCAGGACCATGTCGTAGCCGTACTGAGCGTTGAAGTTGGCCTTCTCGTCGGCGGTTACGAGATCCTTGCGCCAGATCATGAAGGGCATCACGAACTTGGTCGGCACCGCGTACTGGACGCCTTCGTAGACGCAGCAGGTTTCGAGCACCTTCTGAATGATGTCGTCATGCATGTCGACTTCCGGATCTCGCAGCGCGTCATTTCCGGTGAAATCCGAATAGGGATGGACCAGCTTCTGCGAGGGGAACACGCCGCTCGAGAACGAAATCACCTCGACCAGGTCGTAATATTCCGAGCCGGTGATCTGGTCGGTCAGGAACTGGGTCTGGATCGCCTGCAGGTCGGCGACTTCGAACTTGACGTCGATCCCCGTGAGCTCTTTGAACTCGGCGGTGAGCTCGATATAGGCCATGCAGGGCGCATAGCCGTCGCAGATTCCGCGCACTTCCGTGCCGGCGTAAGGTTTGGCTGCCTCGCCGAGCGACCAGGCAGTCGCGGTCGAGGCTCCGGGTCCCGCCGATAGACCGAGCGCAAGCGCCGCGGCGCCGCAGGCGAGTACCAAGCGGCCTTTCAAGCCAGTAGTCATGTCAATCTCCCTTTGCGTTTGCGAGCAGCTACCCTGTTTCGTGTCCGCATCGGCCTCGCGCGGGGGCCATGTGAAACCTGGCCCTCTGGACGGGTTGATGCCGACGGGGGTGCCGTCTCGTCCGCTGAAAGTCTAACCCAAGTCTGCCATAGGTCTAAGGCCATTTGCATGGTTGCTGCCCCCGCCCTATACAGCGGTGACGATCCGACACCGCGGCGAAGGAGCCCATGCCCATGACGACTCTCGACGATTTGCGTACCCCGGCCCTCGTGCTCGACCGCACCAGGCTCGAAGGCAACCTCGCCGCGATGACGGCGCGCATGGCGGCCCATGGCGTGGCGCTTCGTCCCCACCTGAAGACCGCCAAGTCGGCGGACGTGGCGCGCCGTGCGGTGGCAGGAAGCTTTGGCGGCATCACTGTTTCGACTGTCGCGGAGGCCGCCTATTTCGCCGCCGCGGGGTTTCGAGACATTACCTATGCGGTGGGCATGGTGCCGGCCAAGCTGGCGGCGCTCGCTCCGCTGCTGCACGAGGGCGTGCGGCTTACGCTGCTGACCGACGATTGCAGCGGCGTGTTAGCTCTCGACGAGGCGGCCGGCGCCCTCGGCATTCACCCCGAACTTCTGGTCGAGATCGACACCGGATTAGGCCGCGCCGGGCTGGTGCCGGACGCGCCCGAGGCGGTCGCCCTCGGCCAGGCGATCGACAGTGCGGCGAACCTTGCGCTCGCCGGGGTTCTGACCCATGCCGGGCATTCCTATCATTGCCGCGACGCCGACGGCATACGCGCTGTCGCGGAGGCCGAGCGTGCCGGGTTGGTCGAGGCGGCTGGCCGACTTGGCGCCGCCGGCCTGCCCTGCCCTGTCGTCAGCGCCGGCTCGACCCCGACGGCAACCTTCGCCGAGCGGCTCGACGGGGTCACCGAAATGCGACCCGGCAATTATGTGTTCTACGACCTCGATCAGGTCGGGATCGGAAGCTGCATCGTCGACGACGTTGCCGTCTCGGTGTTGGCGAGCGTGATCGGCCACAATCGCGCCCGCGGCACCGTCCTGATCGATGCCGGCGCGTTGGCGCTCTCGAAGGATGTGAGCGCGGGCGAGTTTTTCGACGACGCGGGCTATGGCTGGATATTCGACGCACAAGGCGAGCATCGCGTCGGCGGAGCCTGGGTTGCGGAGGTCCATCAGGAGCACGGCATCGTATCCGGTTCAGGCGGTGCGCCCGCGCCGTTCGACGCGCTCCCCGTGGGCAGCCGGGTGCGGGTGCTCCCCAACCACTCCTGCATAACTTGCGCAATGTACGAGAGCTACCACCTGGTCGAAGGCGGCCAATCCGTCATCGATGAATGGCCACGCATCAACGGCTGGTGAGGACGACGGCGGTTGGGGAATTTGCGATCATTCACCCATGCTGGCCAACTGCGCCTTCCTTTCCACAAAATTCGGCATTGGCGTGCGATGTCGAACACCCTTTTGTTCCTGTTCGCGCGGGCCTATAGCATGGTCCTGGAGGAAATCTCGCTCAACAGGCGTGAGGTAGCGGTTCCCTTGTGTCCTGGCAGGCTTGCCGTGGCGCAAATTCCCTGAACGCGTTATCGTCGACGCCGTGACCACGCCGCTACAGATCGATTTCGTCTCCGACACGGTATGCCCGTGGTGCTATATCGGCCGACGCCGCCTCGCCCGCGCCCTCGAAGCCGTGCCCCAAGTCGCGATCCGGATAACGTGGCGGACCTTTCTGCTCAATCCCGAGATGCCCCAGGGCGGAGTGGACCGGCAAACTTACCTGCGACGGAAGTTTGGCGGCGCCGATCGGGCGCGCGAAATCTACCGGCAGGTTGAGGCCGTGGGCCGGAGCGACGGCATCCCGTTCGACTTTGATGCCATGGACCGCATGCCGGACAGCCGCCCCTCTCATCGGCTGATCCGATGGGCGGCGATTCGCGGGTGCGACGACGATCTGATCGAGCGGTTGTTTCGAGCGTTCTTTCTCGACGGTCGGGACATCGGCGATACCGAAGTGCTCGCGGCGTTGGTCGAGGATTGCGGGTTGGACGGCTCCGACGCGCGAAATCTGCTCGACAGTGGAGCCGGCCTCCAAGCGGTCGAAGCCGAGGACCGAGAGGTCAAGCAAGCGGGAATCCAGAGCGTGCCCTGTTTCTCGATCGACGGACGTTACGTGGTCGCCGGCGCCCAGCCCCCCGAGGCGTTCCTCCCACTTCTCGACCTCGCTGAAACGGCGAGGGCCGCATCGGCTTGAGGCGGGTCCGGCTTTGTCTGTCGCGCCAACGACGGGGCGCCGCGCGGCACGATCTGGCCAAACAGGTTGCGCAGGAATCCGGGTGTCAGGATCGAGATCGGGTTGACCGAAACTTCGGGGTCTCGCAACGGCCCCTCGACCGTGAAGTTGGCGGCAATGAGCCCGCCCCCTTCTCCGCCTGTGAAAATATCGCCGATGATCGGAATATTGCCGAGCAGACTGTTGATGATGTAGGCGGGAACGAGCGTGCCGTCGGCATCGACGACAGTCGTCTTGAGGTCGAGATCACCGGAAAAATTGAGACCGAGCGAGGTGCCGGACATCCGCGTCCCTTCGGTCGTCACCACGTCGTCCGTCAACGTGAAAGGAAAGAACAACTGATCAAAGACGATCCCTTCGCCACTCAACGCATCGAGCATGCCGAACAATGAGATGAAGCTGAGCATTTGGGCCAGCGCCGGCGCCCGAACGATGCGGAAATCCTCGACCTCGGCCAGACCGCGCATGGGATGGTCCGGTTCGTCGTCGTGAATCGTCGCGTCGAATGTCAAATTTCCGCCCACAAGATTGCCGTAGACCCCGATCACTCGCGCGACACTGCCCGCATCTGCCGACGTGACCGAGAGCCTTCGGACATCGCCGGTTTCCGGCTTAAGACTCGCGCTTACCGGCGCGCCGCCCGGCAAAAGCCCTTCGAGCAGCATTTCTCGCCAAGAATCCTGTTCGTAGCGCACAGCCATCGCGACGTTACTCAGCATCCGCAGATGCAACGGATTGCCCTCCGTCGTATGCGGCCGGGCATCGCTGCCCAGGATCATCCGCTCCGCGGTCGCGCTAAGGGTGAAGGGCGGCATGCCGCTTTCGTCTTCCGTCGCGTTGAAGGCATCCAGAAGGGGCCGGAAGTCGAACACCTGTGCGCTTAAAGCGATATCGAGCCCGCCGCCCGGCGTGGGTTTGATACTGCCCACGGCGTGGCTCAACCCCATTTGAAGGGATTCGATTGTCGCCTCCCTCAGCGCGCCGAACTCCGGCTCCAGGACGCCGCGTGCGAGAAGATTAAGATCGGCCGTGCGCACGGTCAGCGCCGAGACCTCTACGGGCTGGTCGGGGCCAAGGTCGAGGCGAACGTCGACTTTGCCGAACCGGCCCGGTCGCTTCGACCACAACAACTCGGGTGACGACAACCAGGCGCCCGTGGCGTCGAGCGAAATGTGAATCTGGTGGTGATTCCGGTCGATATCCGTAAACAGGAAGACGAACGGCGTACGTCCCGACAAATAGGGATCGGTTGAAACACTGAGCGCGGCGCGCTCGGCGTCGTCGACCGTGCCGACCAGCTCGATCTGGGTTAAAAACGGGCCGTCCTCGACGAAGCTCTCACGCCAGGTGAGATAGACCGGCGCCCCGTTCAAACGAGCCGGTCCGACCACGTCCATGCCCGTGTTGTCGAGCTGCAGATCAAGCTCGGCCTCGGACAAATCGTAGTCCGGTTTGATATTGGGAACGACGAATTCGCGGATTGTCGAACTGCCGTGCACCTTGATCTCCTCGATAGGCATGGAGTGGAGGAGAGGAAAATGGAATTCCACAAAGGTTTCCGCATGGCCGCTCGTGAGCGCGGGAGCAATACCGAACTTGCTGGGAAAGCCGAGTTTCGGATGATCGAGCAGCTCGAGCTGCTGCTTGATCGGTCCCTGGAGCGTTACGCTCGCGGTCATGACCTCGGCGACGCCGACCCCGGTGATCTCCACGTCGCCTTCCGCAACCTCGATCACGTCGAGCACACGCCCGCCGTGGAGCGCGAGATGCAGGCTATTACCATCGAAATCCACATGGCCGCTTGCGTCGTAGAGCTTGGGCAGAGGATCGAAGTAGTCGACCGTAACGCCGAACAGGTCGAGATCGCCATGAACCACGGCTTCGGGCAGTCCCTCTCCCTTGAGATCGTCCGACGAGATATCGAAGTGAACCTGAAGCCGGGGCATGTGGCCGCCGCTCATATTGCCGGCCATCCAGCGTTGCGGGTTTGGCCCAAGGGTCGGCGGCCAAAACCGTACGAATTGGTCGACGGGAACCTCGAGGAAACTGGCATCGCCAGTGAAAGTAAAATTTTCTGCATCGCCCGTGAGCAGACCGTTCACCGTCAGGTTCGGTCCGCCGAACTCGAGAAAGATGTCGTCGAGGCGCAGAGTCGAATAGTCGGCGCTTACCAGCCCCCGTGCCTGCATCAGGTCGACCTCGAGACCATTCTCGTAAATCTCCGGCAGGCTGAGCCGGCCCGCACCGCCGCTGAGGTTGAAGGCGATATCGCCGATGTCGAAATTCTCATCGACGGTGGTTTCCAGTGTCCCGGACACGGGAAGTTCGAGGGCGGCCAGCAGGGCCAAATCGGGCAGCAGAGTTTCGAGGTCACCCGGCCATAGGTCGCTCAGGTGAAGCGTAAGAGCCGTACTCGCCGAGATGCCGTCGTAGACGTAGTCGGCCTCGAGATGCAGTGGACGTTCGCCCAAGTCGATGTCGAGGGCGACCGATCCGGTCAATCCGGACTCCACCACCTCGAGACCGGCGTCGACCACAAAGGCCTGCCAAATACGCTGTTCGATCCGGTCGTCGATCGTCAGCACAGCATCTCGAACGCGAACTTCCCGCAAGGTGCGTTCCATATCGTCGTCGCCCGCATCGGCCCCACCGATCAAATCTCCAATCAGCAAAGCGGCGGCCCCGTCCTCACCGCCGATTCCCATGGCGAACTCACCGTCGAGCCTGCGGACCAGGTTGATTGTGGGCGAGAGCAGATCAACCCGGCTGAATGCGAGTTCGTCGCGCAGTAACGCCCGCGCGCTGAGCACAACGGAAGCTTCCGGTACGGCGAGAACGGTCGTGCCCTCGGTGTCGGTGACCCGAACCTCCAGGGCACGGATGTCGAGCGCGTCCCTCCAACCCTCCCAGCTGAGAATGACGTCGTCGAATTCTAGGCGCAGTTCGGGGTGCTGCTCGGCGAAGGTTTCCTTGCCGTAGGGCGCGAGAAAGGCCAGCGAGACCGGGCCCGACGACAAACGCCAGGCGGCCACCGCAAACAGTATGACGAGACTGCCAAAAACGGCCGCAAGGATATGGATCCCAATCCGCACCGCACGGGGCAGGCGGCGTCGTTTGGAGGTCTTATCGCGACCTTGACCCGATCCCATGGTTCCCGCACTGTGCCCGAGGGCACGACACCGCACAATGGCGAATTTTCCCCTGCTTTCCGCGATTCAAGAGCTTCCCGGCCCGAGTGACTGGGCCGCTGCCGCGCGCGGTGCCGAACGCTGGCGGGAATTGGCCGCAACGGCGAACGTCGCGATCTTGTCTGAGTTCGTCACGGCCTTTGCCGACACGCAAGACGGTGGCGCAGTGCTGGACGCAGTGTTCGGCAACAGCCCGTTTCTGACTCAATGCCTGCTTCAGGATCCAGAGACCCTGCGACGGCTGGCCAACGACGACCCTCACAGCGCCCTTGCCTGGGCTTGCGAGCCGGTCGGCATGGCGGCCATGGCGAGCGCCGAGCGGGCCCAGGTCGTGCGCGCGCTCAGGATCGCCCGGCGACGGGTTGCTCTAATTGTCGGGCTCGCGGATATTTTCGGGCTCTGGCCGCTGGAGACCATAACGGCAGCGCTAAGTGGGTTCGCCGAGACCGCGTTGGATGCTGCAATCGGGCACCTGCTGGCCGCCGCGGCGAGCACCGGCGAAATCGAGCTTGCCGATTCCACGCGGCCGGTCGACGGCTCGGGCCTCGTCGTACTCGGCATGGGAAAGCTGGGTGGGGCTGAGCTGAATTACTCGAGCGATATCGACCTAATCGTCCTATTCGATCCCGACATCGTGAACTATCGGGGATCCGGTGGACCGCAGCGCGGTTACGTCAGGCTGGTGCGCGAGCTGGTTCGCCTGCTCGAGGAGCGCACGGGTGACGGCTATGTCTTTCGCACCGATTTGCGGCTGCGTCCCGATCCCGGCGCCACGCCCGTAGCGATGAGCGTCAATGCCGCTGAAAATTATTACGAATCCCTCGGCCAGAACTGGGAACGCGCGGCCATGATCAAGGCCCGGCCCGTCGCGGGCGACCGGGTCGCTGGCGCCAGTTTTCTCAAGCGTCTTTTGCCTTTCGTCTGGCGCCGCCACCTCGATTTCGCGGCGATCCAGGATATCCACTCGATCAAACGCCAGATTCACGCCCAGAAAGGCCACCACGACATCGCCTTGCACGGCCACGATGTCAAACTGGGCCGCGGAGGTATTCGCGAGATCGAGTTCTTCGTCCAGACCCAGCAGTTGATCTGGGGCGGTCGAGAGCCGGCGCTGCGGCCGCTGGCAACCTGCGACGCCCTCGACGCGCTGGAACAAGCCGGTCGTATCGCGCCGGAGACGGCCGCCGACATGGCCGAGGCTTACCGCTTCCTGCGCCGGGTCGAACACCGCATCCAGATCATCGACGACCGCCAAACCCACCGAGTGCCGGAAGGCCCCGAGGAGTTCGACGCGCTGGCCTGCTTTCTCGGTTACGACGACCCCGCCTGCTTCGCAGCCGAGCTCCAGAAGACCCTGGAAACCGTCGAGGAACATTACGCCGGTCTGTTCGAGGACGAGACCGAACTGGCGGAGGCTGGCAATCTCGTCTTCACCGGTCCGGAGGACGATCCCGAAACCCTTGAGAGCCTCGCGGCCATGGGATTTCGGGATTGCCCGGCGCTTTCCGATGTGGTGCGGGGCTGGCATCGTGGGCGGGTCCGGGCCATGCGCAGCACGCGGGCGCGCGAGCTGCTCACCGAATTGATGCCCACCCTGTTGACCGCGCTCGGCAAGACGGTCGATCCCGACGCCGCATTCCGGCACTTCAACGAGTTTTTGACCAACCTGCCCTCAGGTGTGCAGTTGTTCTCCCTGTTCTACGAGAATCCTGATCTGCTCAACCTAGTCGCTGAAATCATGGGCAGCGCACCGCGCCTCGCCGCCCATCTCGCGCGCAAGCCGGTTCTGCTCGACGCCGTACTCTCGACGAATTTTCTTGAGCCCCTGCCCGACGCGCCGACGTTGCGCGCCGGTCTCGCCGACGAACTCGGCCAGGCCCGGGATTTTCAGGACGATCTCGACATCACGCGGCGCTGGGCCCACGACCGGACGTTTCAGGTCGGCGTCCAGATCCTGCGTAACGTCACCCCGGGCGAGGTCGGCGCCACCATGCTGGCCGATATCGCCGACGCCGCCTTGCAGGAACTTCATCTCCGGGTCGAGGAGGAATTCGCCCGCGGCCACGGTCGGATCCAGGGTGGCGGCCTTGCGATCCTGGCGCTTGGCAAGCTGGGCGGGCGTGAAATGACCGTGGAATCCGATCTCGATCTGGTCTTCGTCTACCAGAGTCCCGATCCCAATACCCAATCCGACGGCAAGAGCCCGCTTAGCGCGGGCCGCTATTTCGCGCGTCTCTCGCAACGCCTGCTCAACGCCTTTTCGTCGCCCACCAGCGAAGGCGCTCTCTACGAGATCGACATGCGCCTTCGCCCGTCGGGCAACGCCGGGCCGGTCGCCTCCGAGATCGGTGGCTTCGAGGCGTACCAGCGCGACACCGCCTGGACCTGGGAGCATATGGCGTTGACCCGTGCGCGTGTCGTCTCGGGCCCTCCCGCGCTCAAAAGCCGGATTGAGGAGTTGCTCGTAGAGATACTCACCCGGCCGCCCGAGGCCGCGCGGCTGCGCGCCGACATTGCCGAGATGCGGGCCCGGGTCGAGACCGAACGGGCCACGGACAATCCGTGGAAGACCAAGCATGTGCGCGGCGGCATGCTCGACCTCGAATTCATCGCCCAATATCTGCAGTTGCGCGACGCGGCCCGCCATCCCGAGGTGTTGTCGGGCTCTGCCTCGCTTGCCCTGGCCCGCGTGAGTGAGGCGGGCGGTCTAGCTGCCGCCGTCGCTGCCGAGTTGATCGACGCTGCCCGCTTTCTCGTCCGGCTTCAGAGTCTGCTGCGCCTGACCGTGGGCATGGTGCGCAACGAGACGCGTTATCCCGAAGACCTGCGGGCCGCCCTTGTCCGCGCCGTCGATGCCCGTGACTTCGACGATCTCAAGTCAAGGTTGATCGACACCGAGCGGCGCGTGTACCAGCACCATCTCGACATCATCGGCACGCCCGACGATGCACCGAGCAATCCGAAGGTTCGAACGCGATGATCAAGAATTTGCCCACCCCCGGCGACAAGGTGGCTTCGTGAAACTCGATGGCATCGCCGATGGCGGCCCGCGCCGTCCTGAACGAAGCCGCGCCCGCCGGAAAACTTGCGTTGACCCGCGCTGCCGCCGACGCCTGGGCGGCGGGCGAGCTGAGCGTCGGGAAACTAACCGGGGCGCCCGACTACCCGGCCCGGCCCAAACAGCCGGTCTTGCTCGCACCTGGGCGCATGCCGCGGCGGCGCAAGGGGGTAGGTGCCGCGAACCGCATTGCGCTGCTTCACGCACTCGCTCATATCGAGCTGAACGCCGTCGATCTCGCCTGGGACCTGATCGCTCGTTTCGCGGAAGCCTCCCTGCCCCGAAAATTCTGCTCCGACTGGGCCGCGGTTGCGGCCGACGAAGCGCGCCATTTTGCCCTGATCGAGGTGCGTCTCGGTGAGCTGGACGCGGTCTACGGTGATCTGCCGGCCCATGACGGGCTTTGGGATGCGGCCCGGGCAACCAGTCATGACCTGCTTGCCCGCCTCGCCGTGGTGCCCCTTGTGCTGGAGGCTCGCGGGCTCGACGTCACCCCCGGAATGATCGAGCGTCTGCGCCGGGCGGGAGACGATCGAAGCGTCGCAGTTCTCGAAATCATCTATCGCGACGAGATCGACCATGTCGCAACCGGTGCCCGCTGGTATCGCCATCTATGCGACGAGCGCGGCCTCGATCCCGCACGAACCTGGCGCCGCCTGGTGAGGGAGCATTTCGGGGCCTCGCTCAAGCCGCCGTTCAACCGCCCGGCGCGCGACGCCGCGGGGCTTGCCGCGTCGTTTTATGAGCCTCTCGCCGAGGTTGCGGAATAGGGCGAGAAATTATGTTTAAGTTATTGTTTTAAGGCCTAATCAAGATCAGCAACTTCCGCCCGCGTGGAGCCCGAATCGAGGCGGGCCGCGAGGGCGGCTTCCATAAAACGATCGAGATCGCCGTCGAGCACCGCCTGCGGTGCCGGGTGTTCGATGCCGGTGCGCAGGTCCTTGACCATCTGGTAGGGCTGCAGGACGTAGGAGCGGATCTGGTTGCCCCAGCCGATCTCCCCCTTCGAGGCCTTGACCTGGGCGGCCTCTTCCTCGCGTTTGCGCAGTTCTTCTTCGTAAAGCCGGGCGCGTAGCATGCCCATGGCAGCGGCCTTGTTGCGATGCTGGGAGCGCTGGTTCTGGCACTGCACGATGATTTTGGTCGGGATATGGACGATGCGCACGGCGCTATCGGTCTTGTTGACATGCTGTCCGCCGGCGCCCGAAGCGCGGTAGGTGTCGATGCGCAGGTCTTTTTCCTCGATCTCGACATCGATGGTCTCGTCCACCACCGGATAGACCCAGACGGACGCGAAGCTGGTGTGGCGCCGCGCGTTGCTGTCGAAGGGCGAGATGCGCACCAGCCGATGCACCCCGCTTTCGGTCTTGAGCCAGCCGTAGGCATCGGCGCCGATGACCTTGAAGCTGGCGAGTTTGAGGCCCGCCTCCTCGCCGGGGCTCTCTTCGATCCACTCGGTCGCGTAGCCGTGCCGCTCCGCCCATCGGGCGTACATCCGCGCCAGCATCTGAGCCCAGTCCTGGGATTCGGTGCCGCCGGCGCCGGCATGGATCTCGACGAAGCAGTCATTGCTGTCGGCCTCGCCCGAGAGCAGGCTTTCAAGCGCGCGCCGCCCGGCCCGGGTATGCAGATCGCGCAATGCGGCTTCGGCCTCTTCGGTCACCACTTCGTCGCCTTCCGCTTCGGCCAGCTCGATAAGCTCGAGGCCGTCGTCGAGCTCCTGACCCAGTTCCTGAAAGGCGGAAATCGACGAATCCAGCCGCGTGCGCTCGCGCATCACCTTTTGGGCGCGCTCCTGGTTGCTCCAAAGCTCGGGATCCTCGGCCTGGGCGTTCAGCTCGGCGAGGCGCTTCCTGGCGAGGTCGAGGTCAAAGGTGCCTCCTTAGCAGGTCGATCGACTGCCGAATTTCCTGGGCCATGGTTACCAGTTCCGCGCGCATCGCATCTCCTTGGGTGGACGTTCGAATGAACGGGTCAGTATAACCCGCCGGCCCCGGCCGGTGGAGCGACAAGATCGGGGGCGTCCTCACCGGAGCTCCAGACGAACGAGCCCGGCCGGTTGGGCTCCTGGTCGGCCTTGAAGGCCTCGAGGATGACCCGTTCGGTGCCCGCCTGCGCCGGCTCGCCCGTGGCGGCATCGATCGGGGCGAAATGGATGCCGGGCGGCACCCGAAACGGCGTGGCGGGTGCCTCGGCCAGTGCCGCTATCATGAAATCGCGGAATATCGGGGCCGCGATCGACGATCCGGTTTCCCGTGCACCGAGGCTGCGTGGCGTGTCGAACCCCACGAACACACCGGCCACGAGATCAGGTGAAAAACCCATGAACCAGGTATCGATACTGTCGTTGGTGGTTCCCGTCTTGCCCGCGAGCGGCTTGCCGACCGCCGCGACACGGCGGCCCGTGCCACGCAGCACCACGCCCTCGAGCATCGAGACCACCTGATAAGCGGTGCGCGGGTCGACGATCGTTGGACGCGGATCGGGAATCAGGGGCACGTCCTGGCTTTGCCAGGCGATCTCGCGGCAATCCGGGCAGGCTCGCTCGTCCCGCCGGTAAACGGTATGACCCTCGTGATTCTGCACCCGGTCGACCATATAGGGCTCGATCCTCTTGCCTCCGTTGACGAGCATGGCGTACCCCGTTGCGAGGCGCAGCAGGCTGGTCTCACCCACCCCGAGCGCCACCGCCGGCACACGGGGCAGATCGTCGTATATGCCGAAGCGGCGCGCGTAATCGATCACCTTGGCGATGCTGATCTGCTGCGACAGGCGCACGGTCATAAGATTGCGCGATTTCTCGATGCCCACGCGCAAGGGGCTGGGGCCGTAAAATTTTTGCGTGTAGTTCTCGGGCTTCCACTTTCCCAGCCCCGCGCCCAGGTCGATCACGAAGGGCGTGTCGAGAACGATGTCGGCGGGAGAAAATCCGTTGTCGAGCGCGGCAAGATAGACGAACGGCTTGAACGCCGAGCCCGGTTGACGGAGCGCCTGGGTGACCCGGTCGAACTCGCTGTCCTCAAAACTAAAGCCGCCGGCGATCGCAAGCACCCGGCCGGTATGCGGGTCCATGGCGACCAGGCCACCCTCGATCTCCGGCGGCTGCTGCAAATCGAAGATCGCCTCACCCAGGTCGGGTCGAGGTGCAACGGTAACGATGTCGCCGGTTGCCAACACGTCGCTGGCCCGAGCCACCTCGGGACCGAGCTTCTCACCCTCGAGCCAGGGGCGCGCCCAGGCGAGTTCGGCAAGCGGGATCCAGCCCGCGGTCCCGTCGGCAAACAACAATCCGGCGCCGTCTTCCTCGACCTCGCGGACCAGCGCGATGCGCCAAGTCTCCAAAATTCTGAGCGGGCGGACGATATTGGCCAACGCGGTCATTTCGTCGACGCCCGGATCGATTCGGGTGAGCGGTCCGCGCCAGCCGTGGCGCCGATCGTAGGCGATCAGCCCATCACGAAGGGTGCGCTGAGCGTGCGCCTGCAGTTCGGGATCGAGGGTCGTGCGTACGTTCAATCCGCCCTCGTAGAGCGCGGCCTCGCCGTAACGCTCATAGAGCCAGCGCCGGACTTCCTCGGTGAAGTAATCCGCACGCACGACGTCCGTCTCGTCCCGCTCGCGCACCGTAATCGGCAGAGCCAGGGCGGCGCGCGCCTCTTGGGCGGTGATGAACCCCTTTTCCAGCATCTGGTCGAGCACCCAGTCGCGCCGCTCGCGCGCGGCTTCAGGGTTGTGCACGGGATGGTAATTGTTGGGCGCCTTGGGCAAAGCGGCCAGCATCGCCGTCTCGTCCAGGGTCAGGTCGATGAGCGACTTGTTGAAATAATTAAGCGCCGCAGCGGCCACGCCGTAAGAGCCGAAACCGAGATAGATCTGATTGAGGTAGAGTTCCAGGATGTGGTCCTTGTCGAGCGCGCGTTCGATGCGGAAGGCCAGGATCGCCTCTTTGATCTTGCGGTCGTATGACACTTCGTTGCTGAGCAGGAAGTTCTTCGCCACCTGCTGGGTAATCGTTGAGGCTCCGACCAGGCGGCGGTCGCTCAGCAGGTTGCCGATGTTGCGCAGCACCGCACCGGCCACGCTCGGAAAATCGACCCCGAAATGCTCGTAAAAAGTGGCGTCTTCGGCCGCGAGAAACGCCAGCACGACCTTGCGCGGCATCGCCTCGATGGGCACGAAGACGCGGCGCTCGATGGCATATTCCGCGAGCAGCCGGCCGTCGCCTGCATGGACCCGGGTGGTCACCGGTGGCTCATAGTCGGCGAGCTGATGGTAATCGGGCAGGCCGCGGCCAAAGTGATAGAACACGAAGACCCCGCCGCTTGCCGCAAGCAGCGCAAGCACGAGGAGCCCCAAGCCCATATAGGCAAGTAATCGCATTGTCCGCCCGACCCTGGATCGGCCCCGTCCGTATGCATCTCCCCGGGGGCTCAAACTGAAGCCCGAGATTATGGCCAGTTTATGTCCAGCAGGTATCTTTTTTGAAGTAAGCGTCGATCCCCTGGAGAACGCTCTTCATCAATTTCTGACGGCCGTCTTTCGACGTCAGAAAGGATTCGTCCTTGCTGTTCGACAGATAACCCATCTCGATCAGGATGGAGGGGATATCCGGGGCCTTGAGCACGCGAAAGCCCGCCGAGCGGTGGGCATTGCCCAGCGTTTTGGCACTTTGGGCGATCTCGGGCACGAGCAGCGAAGCAAAGACCGCAGAGCAGTTCATCGTCTCGCGCTGGGTCAGCGTGATCAGAATGGCCGCGACCTCAGCGTCGTAGTGATCGGCGAGATCGAGCCCGGCAATGATATCCGACTTGTTCTCCCGGGCGGCAAGCTCCGCGGCCTCTTTATCGGACGCCTTCTCCGACAGGGTGTAGACCGAAGCTCCCCGGACGCTGCGGTTGCCGATGGAATCGGCGTGCAGCGAGACGAACAGATCGCCTCGCGCCTCGCGCGCGACGGCCACACGTTGGCGCAGGGCAAGGAAGACGTCGTCGTCGCGGGTCAACACCACGGTGTAGCCGCGGGCCTCGAGTTGACGCCGCAATTCGTGGGCAGCGGCCAGTACGATGGTCTTTTCATAGGATCCATTGACGCCGACCGCTCCGGGGTCGATGCCGCCATGGCCGGCATCGATCACGATAACGCGCGGCGCACCGGCCTCCTTGGGCTCGATCAGCGGCGCCGGGTCGACACGTTCGTTCGCCGGCGCCCCGCCGCTGCCGGCCGAGCGCGCCGTAAACTCGTCCACGCCGAGCTGCTCAAGGTCGACCACCAGCCGGTGCGAATCGTTACCCGACGGCGGCAAGAGAAAGGCCTTTTTGATGCCGACCGGCCCGGTGACGTCGAAAACGATGCGCGAGGTGCCGGGCTTGAATTGCCCGAACCGGTAGTGATCGACCACGCCGCGCCCCGCCGCCCCGCCGTTGGGCGCCTGCCAGACCACGGAGGGCAGGTCGATTACGACCCGGTAAGGCTGGGCCAGCGTGAACACCTCGTAGGGGACCGATTCGGAAAGATCGAGAACTACACGGGTCTTGTCGGCATGCTCACCGAAACGCACGTCATAGACGACCGGTTCGCCTGCGTTTGCGCTCCCCGCTACAAGCAGCCCGAACAGCGTCAGGCCAGCAAAAAGGGCGCGCGACGCGACACCGATTCGCGTGAGACGTTTAGGCAACTGATTGGACTGGAGCTTCATGGCCACGAAAAAACCAAGGAAATCACCGGGGTTGACGCCATTCGGCGGTGGCAACGATTGCGAAATAGATTGTCCAAGGCATTCACGGACATTATATTAGAAAGCGTGATTTCCCGTTGTCGACTGGGTTTGACGTTAAAACGTGGTGGGGCAACTGTTTTCGGGGCGCGAGCCGCTGGACGAACTGCAAGTTCGTTCCCAGGCCAGGCCATCGTATAAACCAGCGATCAGAACCTTAATGATTCAACACCGAAACCATTGCAAGGCCCATTGTGGGCCGAGCGTCACGCCGGTCCCCGTCTTGGCTGCCAGTGCAGCAGAGTTCGACGGGTCGATCCGTGACGATGATGGCTTCGACATTTTCG
Organism: Alphaproteobacteria bacterium; assembly: GCA_965249645.1. Taxonomy (GTDB): domain Bacteria; phylum Pseudomonadota; class Alphaproteobacteria; order UBA828; family JAPUJA01; genus CAVOEB01. Next base: position 1,010,368 of record CBDFML010000012.1, on the reverse strand, counting down.
CGGGGAGCACCGCCGTGCCGATAGCACGGCCGTTCGATTTTCCCGACCAGGAGTTTTCATTTAATGACCAAACGCATGCTCATCGACGCCAGCCACTCGGAAGAGACCCGGGTCGTGGTCGTCAACGGAAACCGACTCGAAGAATTCGACTTTGAGTCCTCGACCAAGAAACAGCTTAAGGGCACTGTCTATCTCGCCAAGGTAACCCGCGTCGAACCATCGCTTCAGGCGGCGTTCATCGAATACGGGGGCAACCGCCACGGCTTTCTGGCGTTCAGCGAGATTCATCCCGACTACTACCAGATCCCGATCGCCGATCGAGAGGCCCTGCTCAAGCAGGAAACCGACGAGGTCGCGGCCAACACGAGCGACGATGAGGCCGCCGCGCCTGTCGAGGGCGACGAGGCCGACTCCGACGTCGAGACCGTCAGCGGCGAGGACGTCGACGATATCGATCGCCGCCGCGCCGCGCTCAACCGCGCCCAGGCTCTACGCAAATACAAGATCCAAGAAGTCATCAAGAAACGCCAGATCCTGCTCGTGCAGGTCGTCAAGGAAGAGCGCGGCAACAAGGGCGCCGCGCTCACCACCTATCTGTCACTCGCGGGGCGCTATTGCGTTTTGATGCCCAACACACCGCGCGGCGGCGGCATTTCGCGCAAGATCGTCGACCCTGCCGACCGCAAACGGCTCAAACAGATCACGGGCAGTCTGCCGGTCGATGCCCACATGGGCGTCATCGTGCGCACGGCGGGCATGTCGCGGACCAAGGCTGAAATCAAGCGCGATTTCGACTACCTGCTGCGCTTCTGGAACGACATTCGCGAAAAGACCCTGGAATCCACGGCGCCCACCTTGATCCACGAAGAAGCCAACCTGATCAAGCGCTCGCTGCGCGATCTTTACACCAACGACATCGACGAAATTCTCGTCGAGGGCGAGGACGGCTACAAGACATCGAAGGACTTCATGCGCATGCTGATCCCCAGCCACGCGCGCAAGATCAAGCGCTATGGCGAGCGCGTCCCGATGTTTATCCACTATCAGATCGAGAATCAGCTCGACGAGCTGCATCGCCCGGAGGTCGGGCTCAAATCCGGCGGATCCATCGTAATCAACCCTACCGAAGCGCTTGTCGCCATCGACGTCAATTCGGGGCGCGCGACGAAGGGGCGAAACATCGAGGAAACCGCCAAGAGGACCAATTTGGAGGCTGCCGGCGAGATCGCCCGTCAGCTCCGGTTGCGTGATCTCGCCGGCCTGATCGTGATTGATTTCATCGACATGGGTGACCGGCGCAACGACCGGCTGGTCGAGAAATGCGTCAAGGACGCTTTGAAAAACGACCGCGCCCGCATCCAGGTGGGGCGGATCAGCCCGTTTGGGTTGCTTGAATTTTCCCGCCAACGTCTGCGGCCCAGCTTTCTTGAGCTCAATACCTCTCCTTGCGTATCTTGCGGCGGGTCGGGGGTTATCCGCTCCGTCGAATCGAGTGCGTTGCAGGTTCTGCGTGCGATCGAGGAAGAAGGCACCCGCAAGCGCAGCAACGTCATCGAGGCGGCGTTGCCCGGCGCCGTCGCTCTCTACATCCTCAACCACAAACGCAAGACCTTGGGCGATATAGAGGAACGCTACGAATTACGAATCATGATTACCGGCGACGACGGCATCGTGCCCCCGAACTACCGGATCGGCTCTCCGCAGGATGAGGGACGAGTTTCGCACAGGCGGGACGAAGAGCGTTCGAGCGAAACCGAAGGACGCTCCAGGCGCCGTCGGCGAAGCAAGGAGGCAGCGGTCGAAACGGAGATCGAACCGGTCGAAGCCCCGGCCGACGCCGCGCCGCGTGAATCTCAGGACGAATCCGGAGAAGGCGAGGCCGCACCACGCAAGCATCGCCGGCGCGGTCGTCGGGGCGGGCGTCGCCGCTCGAGCGCGGCCCGCGAGGCCGCGGCCGTGGAGACGAGCGAAGAGGCAAGCGTCGAAACCGTCGCGGCCAAGCCGGCGCCGGACGATGCCGCCTCATCCGAAGCTGCGGCGAGTGACGAATCTCCACCGGCCGATGCGGCAAGCGAGGCCGCGGCATCCGACAAGACCGAGAAGAAGCCGAAACGCAGCAGGCGAAGCCCTCGCCGCAAGGCTCCGGCGAAGAAGGCCGCAGCCAAATCCAAGGAGTCGGAGCCTGTGGCGGCCAAGGAAACGGCGAGCGATCAGCTTGACGACGAGGGGTCTAACGAGGCGGGCTCTGAGCCGGTCGACAGTGGAATCGACGAGGTTGCGATTACGGACACCGGCGCGGACAAATCAGCGGATTCGGTCCCGGACGTGGCGCCCGAAGCTATCGTTGCCGAAGACAGTGCCGACAAGCCGCGGCGCCGCGGCTGGTGGCAGCGAGGCGACGCCTCCTGAGCCCACGCGGCGGCGTGCGGCCCGGTCAGGCCGTATGCCCACGGCTAAGTGCGTTCCACGACCGCAGGCGCTCGACGGCCTGTTCCATATCGGCCGTGGCGCCGGCGAACGAAAATCGTACGAAGCGGTGGCCTGTCTCCTGGTCGAAATCGATACCGGGCGTTGCGGCCACTCCGATCTCCAAAAGCATGCGCTGGCAGAATTCCTGGCTGTCGTTCGCCAGGTCGGAGATGTCCGCGTAGACGTAGAAAGCGCCGTCAGCCGGCGCGAGATGCTCGATGCCTACCGCGGGCAAACCGTCCAGCAATATCCGGCGATTGCGCGCGTAGCGCTCTACTTCGGCGTCGAACTCGTCGAGACAGTCGAATGCGACCAATGCCGCTTGTTGCGCCAGGTTCGAGGGTGAGACGAACATGTTCTGGGCCAGCCGTTCCACGACACTGACCATGTCGTCGGGCACGATCATCCAGCCCAGGCGCCACCCGGTCATGGCGTAATATTTCGAGAACCCGTTGACGACGATGGCATCGTTCGTGAAGGCAAGAGCCGTCTGTGCTTTCACGCCGTAGGTGATGCCGTGATAGATCTCGTCCGAAATCAGGGAGATGCCTTGTTCGGAACTGTAACGAATAATATTTCCCAACTCACCGTCGGGGATCATGGTGCCCGCAGGATTGGACGGGCTGGCGATGATCAGGCCGGCAAGGTCGCCCGGTTGCGCCTGGAGCAGCTCCACCGTCGGCTGGTAGCGCGTTTCACGGCCCGCCGGCAAAATCACCGGAGCGATGCCCAGCGCCGAGAGGCTGTTGCGGTAGCCGGGATAACAGGGGTTGGCAAGCGCAACCCGGTTACCGTGCTCGAACGCACTTAGAAACGCGAACAGAAAACCGCCCGAAGACCCTATGGTCACTATGATCCGACGTGGCGCCACGCGAACCCCGTAAGTCGACTCATAATGCCGCGCGATGCGCTCGCGCAACGCAGGGGTTCCCAACGCTTCGGTATAACCCAAGGATTGATTGGCGAGTGCGCGCTGCGCCGCGTCGATGACCCGCGCGGGAGCGCGGCACGATGGTTCACCGATCTCGAGGTGGAGAATGTCGCGTCCGGACGCTTCGAGCTCGTTTGCGAGCCGGAGCACTTCCATCGCGTGGAAGGGCGGGATGTCGCTTCGCGTCGAGGCGCGCATCGGGGTCTCCTTGTCGATCACAATCGCTTGATAATGGCGGCCGGACACCCCCAATCAAAGGCGTGCGGGATTGTAAACGGATCGGGTGGCTGTCATATAGACCCTCATTCGGGTTTCTTGAATCCTGGCTGCAGGGCAGCGTGGCAATAGATACGGCAATGCGACTTTCGAGGCGAATCTTCCCGCTCCTTCTCGTTCTGCTCTTGGTGTTCGCGTTGGCAGCGCCCGCTGTGACGCAGCGTAAGCCGGTCAGCCTTATTCGCGACGCCGAAATCGAGAACACGATCAAGGTCTTTGCCAGACCGCTGCTCGACGTGGCCGGCATTCCGGTCGAATCGGTCCGTGTCTACATCGTCAACGACGATGCGCTGAACGCTTTCGTGGCTGGCGGCATGAACCTCTTCATCCATACCGGATTGATCCAGAAGGCTGGCGGTCCGGACGGTCTGATCGGAGTGTTGGCCCATGAAATCGGCCATATCTCGGGCGGCCATCTCGTTCGCGCGCCCGAAGTACTTGAGAACGTCGGGATCGAGGCTCTGATTTCGTACATTCTGGGCGCGGTCGTAATGGTAGCGGGGCAAGGCCAAGCGGGAGGCGCGATTATCGCGACAGGCACGGGTATCGCCCAATCGTCGTTGTTCCGTTACAGCCGGGCCCAGGAGCAGTCCGCCGACCAGGCGGGGGTAAAATTTCTCGATGCGACGGGCCAATCGGCGCGCGGTCTGCTTACGACCTTCGAGATCCTGAAGAAACAAGAGCTTCTCGTGTCCGACCGCCAGAGCCCTTATCTTCGAACTCATCCCCTGACCGACGACCGGATCGAGTTTATACGCAGTCACCTGGCGACGTCGCGTTTTACGAACGCGCTGGCCAAGCCGGAATTTGTCGCGCTGTACGATCGGATGGTCGCCAAGCTCGACGGTTTTCTCAACCCGCCCGGCCATACCCTGAAGAAATATCCCGAAAGCGATACCAGTGAGCGGGCGAGCTACGCTCGTGCGGTCGCCTATCACAAGCTGGCCGACCTGCCCCAAGCCCTGGCGGAGCTAGACTCCCTGCTCGTCACCCATCCGGACGATCCCTATTTTCACGAGTTGAAAGGCCAGGTCCTGTTCGAATACGGGCGCATCGGGGATGCCATTCCGGCTTACGAGCGAGCGGTTGCCCTGTTGCCCGACGAGCCCCAGCTTCGAATCGGGCTCGCCCAAGCCCAGATCGAGACCAACGATCCTGCGCTCAACGCGGTGGCGCTCGGTCATTTGCGGCGCGCCGTACTCTCCGAACGAACCAACGTCATGGCCTGGCGCTATCTCGGTATCGCCTACGGCCGGGCGGGGGAGTTCGGGCAATCGTCATTGGCGCTTGCGGAAGAGGCGCTTTTGCGCGGCAGTAAGGCCGACGTGTTGTTTCACACCCAGCGGGCCGAGCAGGCCCTGCCCGAGGGATCGCCCGGCTGGCTGCGCCTTCAGGACGTCAAACGCGTGGCCGAGGATATGAACTGAGCGCGGCTGCCTAGATCAAGCCGGCCAGCGGCGATGACGGCTCGGCGTAGAGCTTTTTCTCCATCCGCCCCGCAAGGTAAGCGAGACGCCCGGCCTCGACCGCCGCCTTCATCGCACGCGCCATGGTCACCGGGTCCTTGGCATGGGCGATCGCCGTGTTCATCAGCACGCCGTCGCAGCCTAGCTCCATCGCAATCGCCGCGTCCGACGCCGTTCCGACCCCGGCATCGACGATCACCGGCACCGATGATTGCTCGATTATGAGGCGGATATTGACCGGGTTCTGGATGCCCAATCCCGAGCCGATCGGCGCTGCGAGGGGCATGATGGCGACGCAGCCAAGATCCTCGAGCCGCTTGGCCATGATCGGGTCGTCCGAGCAGTAAACCATGACCTGGAAGCCGTCGGCGATAAGCGCCTCAGCGGCCTCGAGGGTCTCGATCATTTTGGGGTAGAGCGTCTTTTCTTCGCCCAGCACTTCGAGCTTTACCAAGCTCCAGCCGCCGGCCTCGCGGGCGAGACGCAACGTGCGCACGGCGTCTTGCGCGGTGAAGCAACCGGCGGTATTGGGCAGGTAGGTGTATTTCTTGGGATCGACGTAATCCATCAACATTGGAGCGTCGGGATCACTGATGTTCACACGGCGTACCGCGACGGTGACCATGTCGGCGCCCGACGCTTCGATCGCAGCCGCGGTTTCCTCGAAGTCCCGATACTTGCCCGTGCCCACGATCAGCCGCGAGTTCAGGCGACACCCGCCGACCACGAGCGGCCCGTCGGCTTCCCCGCCGCTTTCCGTCGAGGCCAGGGCCGGCGCCTCGGGTGCGCCGCCGCCGATGAAATGGACGATCTCAAGTGAGTCGCCCTCTTCCACCAGCATTTCGGCATAGGTCGAGCGCGGGACAATCTCCAGATTACGCTCGACGGCGATCTTTCTCGGATCGAGGTCGAGCCGGGACAGGAGATCGTGAACCGTGAGCGGGCCCGCGAAGGAATGCGGGTCTCCGTTGATGACGACGTCCATGGGATAAAATTCGTCTCGTGGCTGTGGGCGATGCGCAAGCGCTTTAAATATGCCCACAGGTCCCCGTCTTTTCAACCGAGCCCGCACCCGGCACTGCCGATAAGCCCCGTTGCACCGTCTGGGGCGCGTGCTATAAGGGAATCGGCGGCGATGTCGATGACTCTACGAGTTTGCCCGATCCGATGACCCAGACGATTCTCATCCTCAACGGTCCCAACCTCAACCTTTTGGGGAGCCGCGAGCCGGAGATTTACGGCCGCCAGACGCTGGACGACATCCGCGCCCAGTGTGAGGCACGTGGCGCTGAACTCGGCTTCGAGATCGAGTTTCGCCAAAGCAACCATGAGGGCGAACTGGTCGGCTGGGTCCAGGAGGCGCGCGGCCGCTGCGCCGGGCTGATCGTCAACGCGGGTGCGTACAGCCACACCTCCGTCGCTTTGCTCGATGCGCTGCTGGCCTGCGAGGCGCCAACCATCGAGGTCCACCTCTCGAACCTGTTCAAGCGGGAGCATTTTCGTCATCATTCCTATGTCAGCGAAGCCGCGCGCGGCCTGATTTGCGGTCTTGGCGCCGACGGCTATCTTCTGGCCCTTGACGCTCACCGTCGTGCGCTCGACGCCGCGGGCACCTGAGACGAAACAAGCAGGAACCCGACGCCATGCCCCGACCCGAATTCGACGCCGATTTGATCCGCGAACTCGCCAAGCTGTTGGAAGAGACCGGCTTGTCAGAGATCGAAATCGGCGACGACGAGAGCCGTGTTCGGGTTGCCCGGGGCACCGGTTCGCACGTCCCCGCCGTGGCCCCGGCTCAAGCGCCCGCCTCGCCGGCTTCCGCGCCCGCGCCCGATCCGGTGCCGGCCATGGATGCCAGTCACCCGGGCGCGGTGACGTCGCCAATGGTCGGCACGGTCTACGTCTCACCGGAACCCGGCTCGCCGGCGTTCATCCAGGCGGGCGACGCAGTGTCCGAGGGACAAACCCTGATGATCGTCGAGGCCATGAAGACGATGAACCCGATTCGCGCGCCGCGCAGCGGCACGGTCGGTCGGATCCTGGTCGAAAACGGCGCGCCGGTCGAGTACGGAGAAGTGCTGCTTCTCCTGCAATAGCCGATGTTCGATAAAGTCCTGATTGCAAACCGCGGAGAAATCGCACTCCGGGTGCATCGCGCCTGTCGCGAGCTGGGCATCCACACCGTGGCGGTGCATTCGACCGCTGACGCCGAGGCCATGCATGTCCGCCTCGCCGACGAGACCGTGTGCATCGGTCCGCCTCTGGCCGGCGAGAGCTATCTCAACATCCCGGCGATCGTCGCCGCAGCCGAGATCACCAACGCGGACGCGATCCACCCCGGTTACGGTTTTCTCTCGGAGAACGCCAATTTCGCGCGCATCGTCGAGGAACACGGCTTTACCTTCATCGGCCCCTCGCCCGAACATATTGACTTGATGGGCGACAAGATTCGCGCCAAGCAAGCGATCGCCGCATTAGGCTTGCGGGTGATCGGAGGCGCCGAGGGCGCGGTCTCGGACGAGAACGCCCCGCGCCTTGCGGACGAAATCGGCTATCCGGTCTTGATCAAGGCGGCAGCGGGTGGCGGCGGGCGAGGCATGCAGGTGGTCGAGGGTCCCGATGCCCTGCAGGCAGGCCTTTCGGCCACGCGCCAGGAAGCCCAGGCGGCGTTTGGCAGCGATGTGGTCTATCTCGAAAAATACTTTACCCGGGCGCGCCATATCGAGGTCCAGGTGCTGGCTGATGGCCAGGGCAACGCGGTTCACCTCGGGGTGCGCGATTGCTCGCTTCAACGCCGCCACCAGAAGGTTCTCGAAGAAGCCCCTTCGCCCGCGCTCAACGACAGCGAGCGCGATGCCATTGGCGAGACCGTCGCCAAAGTCGTAGGTGACATGGGCTACAAGGGTGTCGGCACTATCGAATTTCTGTACGAAGACGGCGAGTTCAACTTCATCGAGATGAACACCCGTCTGCAGGTCGAGCATCCCGTGACCGAAATGATCACCGGCATCGATCTCGTGCGCGAGCAGATCCGCGTCGCGTCGGGCGCGCCCTTGGTGCTGCGCCAGGACGATATCGTATTCGGGGGGCACGCGATCGAGTGCCGGATCAATGCCGAAAATCCCGACACCTTCGTGCCTTCGCCCGGCCGGATCGACGGCTACCACGTACCGGGCGGGCTGGGTGTCCGGGTCGATTCCGCGCTCTATGCGGGCTACGCGATCCCCCCCTACTATGACAGTATGATCGCCAAGCTGATCGTCCACGGATCGAGCCGGACCGAGTGCCTGATGCGCCTGCGCCGGGCGATCGAGGAGATGGTCGTCACCGGTGTGGAAACAACCATACCGCTGCACTCCCGGCTGATTGCGAACCCTGCTTTCGCGAACGGCGATTACGACATTCATTGGCTGGAAAAATTCGTTGGACGGAGAGATTAACGTTAGCCAGGCGGTGCCGTTTTTGACCCCGGACCTGGTTTTGCGTGCTTACGCCTCGGGCGTCTTCCCGATGGCGAAGAGCCGGGCAAATACGCGGCTCTACTGGGTCGACCCCGAGTGGCGCGCGATCTTTCCGATGGATGGCTTTCATATCCCCCGCCGCCTTGCCCGCACCGTACGGACGCAACCGTTCGAGTTGCGCATCGACACGGCGTTCGCCGAGGTGATTGGGAGCTGTGCCGAGACCGTGCAGGGGCGCACGGAAAGCTGGATCAATGCGCGCATCGTCGATCTCTACGAGAAGCTTTCTGCCAGCGGGCACGCCCACAGCGTGGAATGTTGGCGAAACGATCGCCTGGTCGGCGGCCTGTACGGTCTTGTGCTCGGCGGCGCCTTTTTCGGCGAGAGCATGTTTTCGCGCGAACGCGATGCCAGCAAGATCGCCCTCGTCCATCTCTACGAGCGGCTGCGCGCAGGCGGCTTCACCCTGTTCGACATCCAGTTCATGACCGAGCATCTGCGCCAGTTCGGCGCCGTTGAAATCCCGCGCGCCGATTATTTGCAGCGGCTCGACGCGGCTCTCAAAGTGCCGGCGAAATTCTACCCCGATGCGGGTGGAGCGGCGCAGTCGATTACCCAGACGTCGTAGACGGCGTGCTCAAGGGTCGAGAAGGCCGGGCTGGAGGCAAACATCCAGCCGCTGAACAGCTCGATCGGACTCTCGCCTGGCCTGATCTCCCGGATTTCCAGGAACGCCGCGCTTTCGGGCGGATCTTCCGGCGGCGCCTTGCGACAGTTGCGAACGGTGATCTCGAGGCTGCCGAAGTGGCCCGGTTCATCGACCCGCACCTCGATAGGCGATACCCGGGCGGTCACCTTGTCGAGACCACGCAGCAAAATCACCGTTTCCGGCTCCATCGTCTCGCCACCCCCTTCGCCCAGGTCCTGGGCCGGTGCGCCGCCGCCAACCGGCCCCAGAGAGAAAGCGAGCGCGAAGAGGAGACCGGCCCGCGCGTTGGCCCTAATCCTTGAACGGCGCATCGAGGGTCTCGATCAGTTGGCGCAGCACCTCGCGGATCTGGCGCTCGTCGCCGCCCATCAGCACGGCGTCCTCCACGGCGTCCTGGCACATCGCCCGGATTTCCTCGAGGTTTTCGTTGAGCACCTTGATTTTTTCGAGACACGCGAGTGGCTCGCCGTCGGGAGCGCACCACACGGTGTCGGGGATCGCGGAATCGGATCTGCTCATCGGGGGTCCCTGCCTGCCGCCCGTCCCCGACGGGCGCGTTGACACCCACTGTCCGGGCCGAATGCGGCGGATTTACGGCCCGTCGGTGCCAAACATGAACTTGCCGAGCAATTCCTCGATGTTGATGGCGCCCTGGGTGAAGCGAATTTCGCCGTCCGGCGCAATCATGCGTTCGTCAGCGCCGGGGCTGAGCGAGAGATACTTGCCGCCGAGCAAGCCGTCGCTGACCACCGCGGCCGAGGTATCCAAGGGCAACTGGTAGTCGGGGTCGATGCTCATACGCACGATCGCCTTGTAGCTCAGGGGGTCGATGTTCTGGTCGATAATCGAGCCGATCTTGATTCCGCCAAGCCGCACGTCGCTGCCTTCGCTCAACCCGTCGACCCGACTGAACTTGGCGCTCAACACGTAGCCGTCGACCGTCTCGAGGTTGCTTCGGCTGTAGGCATAGACCAGAAAGCCCACGGCCACGGCCACCACGACGGCGCCCATCAGGGTTTCCACCATGCTCTTGCCCATCATCATGCGCGTTTCCTCGCCTCCCGGTGGCCTCGGATGCCCCGCCCTATAGCGCTTAACGACCGTTCTGCCAAGCCCCGGCGCACGATCACTCCGGCGCGGCCAGGCAATGCTCGGCCAGCCGGGCCCAGTAGCTGGCGCCGATCGCGAGCGCTTCGTCGTTAAAGTCGTAGTGGGGATTGTGCAACGTGCAGCCCCCTTCGCCGGGGCCGTTGCCGAGCAGGATGTAACAGCCCGGCTTCTCTTGCAGCATGTAGGCGAAGTCCTCCGAACCCATGGCCGGGCTGGGATCGCGGTCGAGATTGTCGGGCCCCACCACCTGGCTCGCGACAGTGGCCGCCGTCTCGGTCTCGGCCTCGCTGTTCACGGTGGTGGGATAGCGCCGCATGTAGCGGGTTTCGGCGCTTGCGCCAAATGCCGCGGCGATGCGCTCCGCGGTTTCCGTCACGCGGCTCTCGAGCTGATCGCGGACCTTGGCGCTGAACGAACGGCCGGTGCCGCGCAAAACCACGGTTTCTGGGATCACGTTCCAGGTATCGCCGCCATGAAATTGGGTCACCGTGACGACCGACGATTCTAGCGGATCGACGGTGCGCGAGGGGATCGTCTGAAGCGCGGTCACCACGTGGCTTGCCACAACCACCGGGTCGATGCTCAGATGAGGCATGGCCGCGTGCGCCCCCTTGCCCGTCACGGTGATCTCGAACAGGTCGAAGGCCGCCAGCATGGGGCCGGCGCGCACTGCCATTTTGCCGATTTCCAGCCCGGGCCAGTTGTGCATGCCGTAAACCCCCTCGGCCGGAAAGCGCTCGAACAGCCCCGCCTTGACCATGGCTTCGCCGCCGCCTTCGTTCTCTTCCGCGGGCTGGAAGATGAAATAGACCGTGCCGTCGAAACGCCGGGTCCGGGCCAGGTGCTGGGCCGCACCCAGCAGCATGGTGGTATGTCCGTCATGGCCACAGGCGTGCATTTTGCCGTCGTGCTGCGAGCGATGCTCGAAGTCGTTTTTTTCAAATACGTCGAGCGCGTCCATGTCGGCACGTAGGCCGATGGAGCGGGCCTGATTGCCCGCTGAAGACGACCCGGCGCGCAGCACCCCGACGACGCCCGTCGTCGCGATCCCCGTATGGACCTCGTCGAGGCCGAATCCCTTCAGCTTCTCGGCGACCAGAGCCGCCGTTCGCACTTCCTCGAACGCCGTCTCCGGATGGGCATGTATATCGCGCCGCCAGCCTTGCATTTCGTCGCGGATTTGCTCGATTTCGGGGATCATGGCCATGGCGTCGGAGTCTCCCGTCTATTTGCCGGCTTTGGAGGACAACCATAGGCGTGGCATCCGGGTTCGTCCATCGCTCCCCGTCATCCTTTCGGGCTTGCTGCCGATCACGCTCATGTGAAGTGGCTTTGGCCGTCGCACCGCCTATATTCACTCCAATCGGTTGTATTTATCGCGCTGAAAAATAAGATTCAAAGGGAGGGATAGCCTTATGAAAAAACTCAATGTTTTAAAATTTGTCGTTCTTGTCGGCGGACTTGCTCTGGCGGGAGTGCTACCGGCTACGGCAGCGGATCGCTACAGCTTCGACACCGGGCATTCGCAACTCTTGTTTACGTACAACCATCTCGGGCTGTCGACCCAGCATGCCCGCTTTGCCGATTTCGAGGGCACGGTGGTGTTCGACCAGGAAAATCCGGCAAATAGCAGCGTCGAACTTACCATCGACCCCGCCAGCGTGCGGACCGTCACCAGTTTGCTCGACGACGACCTGAAAAGCGCGAATTTTTTCGACGTGGCCAATCACCCCACGGTGACCTTCAAGAGCACTGAAGTTCGCCAGACCGGCGCCGCCACGGGCCTGATCATCGGCGATTTGACCATCAAGGGCATTACCCGGCCGGTCACCCTCGACGTGACATTCAACTTCTCGGGTGAGCATCCGCTCGCGCCCTACATGGAGTGGTACGCCGGCGCGTATTATTCTGCGTTCTCTGCACACACGACCATTCTGCGCAGCGACTTCGATTTGGGCCTCTATGCCCCGCTCACCTCCGACTCGGTGACGATCAAGATCGAGGCGGAACTGCGCCGCCAGGATTAGAGCAGAATTCGGGGCGGCATGGCACTCCGCCTGCGCAACGACAGCCTGCGCTACGGCGTGATCGCGCAAGGCTTCCATTGGGCGATGGCGGTGCTGGTGCTCACCCAGTTCGGCCTCGGCTGGTACATGCAGGGCCTTCCGATCGGGCCCGAGGCCTTTGCACTCTATAACCTGCATAAGTCGCTCGGTCTGCTCGCCCTGCTGCTGCTGGCAGGCCGTTTTTCGTGGCGCCTTGCCTCGCCGCCCCCGTCCCTGCCCCACGAGATGTCCGCGCGCGAACGGCTCGCGGCGCAGCTCAGCCACGGCTTGCTCTACGCGCTTCTGCTGCTCCAGCCGGCGAGCGGGCTCGTGATGGCGTTCGCGTCGGGATTTCCCACCATCGTCTTCGGCCTGTTCACCCTGCCCAGCCCGATCGCGGCGAACAACGGCCTCAAGGACGCCTTCCTCACCGTTCACTTAGCCTCCAGCTTCGCCTTGGCCTCGCTCATTGCGCTGCACGCTGCGGCGGCACTCCGCCATCACCTGGTCCTGGGCGACGACGTGCTGCGGCGCATGCTGCCGGGAAGTCGCTGATGGGGCGCCGCAGCGGGATATTGCTTGTCGCGGCCGCGCTCATGCTGCCCTGGGTCTCGGCCCCGGCGATTGCAGACGACGCGCCCGCGTGGGAGGTCGATCCCTCGGCCAGCCGGGTGGGCTTCGTCGCCCGTCAGGCGGGCAGTCCCGTACCGGGCAACTTTGAGGAATTTTCCGCCGCCATCCGCTTCGATCCCGACGCCCTCGATGCCGGCGCCGTCCGGGTCGAGATTGTGATCGCCAGCGTGACCACGGAAAACGCCGAGCGCGACGATGCCATTCGCTCGAAAGATCTTTTCGATACGGCGAGCTGGCCCACGGCCCTGTTCGAGGCGGGCGAATTTTCCCGCACCGGTGAGGACGGTGGCTACGTCGCCCACGGCCAACTGACGCTACGCGACGTCACCCGGGCGGTCGATTTGCCCTTTATCCTGACGATCGTTCCTGATCCGGAGTCGCCCGACTTTCTTCTCGCCAGGGTCGTCGGCGCGCTGGAAATCCTGCGGATCGATTACGGCGTCGGTCAGGGCCCGTGGCGCGATACCTCGATGGTTGGAAACGAAGTGACGATCGAGATCGATCTCACAGCGACACGCCCGCTCCAATAATCCTATTCGTCCAGCGTCTTCCCGGTCGCGAGCATGTTCGGCGCCAAACCGGCGAAATAACTTGCGATGGCACCGGGTTTGCGCCCTGCCATCTCCGCCTCTTCCTTCGCGATCACCGCCTTGCGCACCAACCCGACTCCGAGATGGCGGATCGGTTCGGGAGGAAAGTCGTAGGTCAGCGGCCGCACCAGCCCGGATTTTGCCCATTCGTCCTGCTTGTTGCCGATCAGGGAGCATAGAATCCGGCTGCACACACGGGTCGGTCCGACTCCGTTGCCCGAGAAACCGACGCCGAAGACGATGTCCCGGTGGCCACCGAGGCGGCCGAGGAACGGCAGACCCGATTTCGAACGGTCGACGGGGCCACTCCAGCTCGTCGCGGTCGGCGCATCCTCCAACCCGGGGTAGAGCAGACTGCGAATGTCCCGCATTCCCTCCTCCTGGGTCGAGCGGCCGTCAAAGCTGGTGCCTACGCGCCCGCGATAGGCGTGCAGACAGGAAACCCCGCCCCGGCCCGAAATCAGGCGCCCGTCGGGAGTGTTGCGCCAGCCCGAGACAAGCGTGCGGGAATCGCTAATCGCCACCCTGTCGGTGTAGCCCAGCTCCATTAGCCGCTCAGGCATGGGTTCGGTGATCATCAAGTCGCTGCCGATCACCACGATGGCCTTGCGGATCTCGGCAAATTGCGCCGCCCAGGCATTCATGGTGAGCGCGACCTTGCCTGCGACGATGCGCCCGCGGGCGGTTTCCACCACCGGCGGATGCGAGCGAACCAGGCGGGTCATCGGCGTGTTCTCGAACAACTGCACGCCGAGCTCGATGGCGACCCGGCGTAGGCCGCGCGCCAGCTTGGCGGGCTGGACTGTTGCTGCCGTCGGCTCGAACACGCCCGTCACATGGGCGCGGCTGTGTGCCCGGGCCGACGCCTCGTCCGGCGTCAGGCGCCCGAAGGGGTGGATCTGGCGCCGCTCGAGGTCGTCGATGATCGGTGTCCAGGCGCCGTCATGGGCGGCGCAAGTGGCCAGCCACAACCAGCCGTTGCGGCGGTATTCGGCGTCGATCCCGTAGCTCGCGCAGAACCGGCCGATCTCGTCGACCGTCTCGGCCGAGGCCTGGCACAATCGGATCGCCTCAGCCGTGCCACAGATCTTTTTCATGGTTTGGTATTTTGCCCACCAGCTCAGCACGTATCCGCCGTTGCGCCCACTCGGACCCGAGCCGCAGAAATTCTGCTCGATCAGCACCACATCGAGCTTGGGATCGTCCTGCTTCAGGCGTATCGCCGTCCACAGCCCGAGGTAGCCGCCGCCGACGATGCAGACATCGGCCTTGTACTCGCCCTCGAGCGCCGGCGAGACAGCATCGTCTTCGGCCAACGCCTGGGTAATCCAGTAACAAGGGCTCGCCATGATTATTCCCTTCCGCCTTAGCCTTTGACACGCTCTCCGTCTGGATCGTAGAACGCCCGCGCGCTGCCCGTGGCCGCGAAGCGGTCTCCCGCGATCTCGATCTCGTAGACCCCCTCCTCGATCCAGCCCGACGTAATCCGCCCCACCAAAACGCCGTTGCGGTAGATCGGCTCGTTGTGAAACAGCATGGGCTCCGCGTCCGCCATCAGGAAATGCGCCATGCGTCGGCGAATGCCCTCTTGGCGTTGCTTCTCGATCGCGGCGCGGCCCAGGAAATCATCCTCCTTGGCGCGCGGCACGACAAAGCCCAGCCCCGCCTCCAGCGGCGTGTCCTCGGGGCTGATGTCGTGGCCCCAATGGCGATAGCCCTTCTCGCTGCGTAAACTGTCGAGCGCGTGATAGCCCGCGAGATGCAGGCCGACGTCTCCCCCCTCTTTGACCAGCAAATCGAACACCGGGCCCGCAAACTCGGTCGGCGGGTATATCTCCCAACCCAGCTCGCCCACGAAGGTCACTCGCATGGCCCAGCCCTTGGCGTAGCCGACCTCGATGGGCTGTGCGGTGCCGAAGGGGAACGCGTCGTTGGAAAAATCGGTGTCGCTCACGCGCCCCAGCAGATCACGTGATCTCGGTCCCATCACCGCAAGCACCGCGTACCCCGAAGTCACGTCCGTCACCGCGACGTGGGCGTCGGGGTCAAGATGACGACGCACCCAGTCGATATCGCGATGCTGCGCCGCCGCCGCCGTGACCAGCAGGAATTCGTCGTCCGCAAGGCGCGTGATGGTGAGATCCGCCTCGATGCCGCCGCTTTCGTTCAGAAAATGGGTGTAGGTCACCTTGCTGGTGGGCTTGGTCATGTCGGCCGAACAGATCTTCTGCAACTGGTCCATGGCGTCGCGCCCCTGGATCCATGCCTTGCCGAACGACGAGAGGTCGAACAGCCCGACCGTCTCGCGTACGGCCTTGTGCTCTTCCGCAACATGGGGAAACCAGTTCTGCCGACCGTAGGAATACTCGTAGACCCGCTCCACGCCATCGGGTGCGTACCAGTTCGCCCGCTCCCAGCCGACCGCCTCGCCGAACACGGCGCCGTGCCCATCGAGCTTCGCGTGCAGCGGGGTCAGGCGCACCGGCCGGGCGGTTTCCATCTGGCGGTAGGGCCAGTGCATGGCATAAAGCAGGCCCGGCGATTCGCGTAACCGGTCGTGCAGAAAACGACGGTTCGACTGGAACGGATGAAAACGTGCGATATCGATCTCGGAAAGATCCATGGTCGGCTGGCCGGCCACGATCCACTCCGCCATTGCCTTGCCGACCCCGGCTGAGCTGAGAATTCCTTGCGAGTTGAACCCCGCCGCAACGAAGAATTTCCGCAAATTGGGCGCTTCGCCGAGGATGAACTGGTTATCGGGCGTGAAGCTTTCCGGCCCGTTCATGAAGTGCCGGATGCCAAGCGTCTCCAGGATCGGCAGCATCCCCATCGCCCGGGTCATCGGCAGCTCGAACTGCTCCCAATTTTCTGGCAATTCGAGAAATTCCGAACGCTCCGGCAGAGAAGAGATCGGCAGCGGCTTGGCGTGCGGTTCGAACGCGCCGACCACGAGTTTGCCCGCATCCTCCTTGACGTAGACATAGCCGTCTGTATCACGCAGCACGGGCAGGTTGCGCGGCACATCGTCGCTCGGCTCCGTGGTCACGTACATATGCTCCGATGCGTAGAGCGGCACGTTCACGTTCGCCAATTTGCCCAGGTGGCGGCTCCAGGCTCCGGCACTCAGCACGACGGTTTCGCAGGCAATGTCGCCCGCTTCAGTTTTAACACCCGTGACCACGCCCTGGCGCGTTTCGAAGCCGGTGACGTTGACCCCCTCGACGATCCGCACACCGGCGTTTTTTGCGCCTTGGGCGAACGCCATTGTGACGTCGACCGGGTTGGCCTGGCCGTCATCCGGTATAAACGCGCCGCCGACCACCTGGCTTTCGTCAAGCAGCGGGTAATGTTCCTTGACCTCGGCGGGACTGAGCATGTGGGCTTCGACACCGAAACGGCTGCCCAGCGAGACCAGCCGCGCGATTTCGTGGTAGCGATCCGGCTGGCGGGCGATGGGCAAGCTGCCGTTTTGCTTGAAGCCTGTGTCCTGACCGGTTTCCTCCTTCAGACTGCCCAGCAGCCGGGCGCCGTAGCAGCAGAGTTGCGTGAGCGTGTGGCTGGGCCGGAGCTGCATGATGAGGCCCGCGGCGTGCCAGCTCGTGCCGCAGGTCAACTTGCCCTGCTCGACGATGGTCACGTCGGTTATGCCTTCCTTCGCCAGGTGATAGCCAATGGAGCAGCCGATAACGCCGCCGCCGACGATCACCACCTGGCTCTGAGTGGGAAGATGCTTGACCATCTCCTGGGTCCTTCTTCTGCTGTGCCCCGGGCGTATCCCCATGGCGTTCGCGCACGGCGCGACCACCGGTGTGCGACAATAGACAGCGCACCAAACGCCATCAACACCTCTCTGGCGCGCCCCGATCGTGGCGGCGTTCCGCCCTTGCCAACGGCCCGGCGCCCGACCAAACTCGCGATTCAGCCGACGCGATGGAACTTCCAGCCGCCCATGACCGACGAAATTATCCTTCAAACTCAGAAATTATCGAAACGATTCAAAGGTTTCGTCGCTGTTGATGATGTGAATTTGGAAGTCCGCCGGGGCACCATCCATGGCCTGATCGGGCCCAACGGCGCGGGTAAGACCACTGTCTTCAACCTGCTGACCCGCTTTCTCAAGCCGTCGGGAGGTCGCATCCTGTTCAACGAGCGCGATATCACCCGTGCAAAACCCGCCGATGTGGCGCGCCGCGGGCTGGTTCGCTCATTCCAGATTTCCGCGACCTTCCCTCATCTGAATGCGTTGGAGAACGTGCGCCTCGGGCTCCAGCACGAGACCGGCGCAGGCCTTCATTTCTGGCGCTCGGAAGCCTGCCTCGAGCGGCTGAACGATCGCGCGCTCGAACTGCTTGCCTCGGTTGGCCTCGAAGACGCAGCGCAAACCCCGGCTGCCGAATTGCCCTACGGTATGAAGCGGGGGCTCGAAATCGCCACCACGCTCGCGCTCAACCCCGAGCTCATGCTGCTCGATGAGCCGACCCAGGGCATGGGCCACGACGACGTCGGCCGGGTCAGCAAACTGATCCGCCGGGCCGCCGCTGAGCGCACGATTCTCATGGTGGAGCACAATCTCAGCGTGGTCGCCGATCTGTGCGACCGAATCACCGTGCTTCAGCGCGGCGCGGTCCTGGCCGAAGGCAGCTACGACGAGATGGCAGTCGATCCCGCAGTGCGCGAAGCCTATATGGGTAGCGCGGCATGAGCGCCGTGGCCGACACCGCCCTCGCAAGCGACTGCGCGGCCCTGCTCCGACTGCGCGACCTGCACGTCTGGTATGGCGAATCCCACATCCTGCACGGTCTCGACCTCGATGTCGCCGAGGGTGAATTCGTCACTCTGATGGGGCGCAACGGTTCGGGTCGCTCGACCACGCTCAAGGCGATCATGGGCATCGTCGGGCGGCGCACGGGCTCGATTTCATTCGGTGGCCGGGAATTGACGACGCTCGCACCCCACCGGATCGCGCGGCTCGGGATCGGCTACTGCCCGGAGGAGCGCGGCGTGTTTTCCTCGCTGAATGTCGACGAAAACCTGACCCTGCCGCCGCAAACCGGCGAGGGCGGCATGAAGCTGGAGGATATCCACGCCATGTTCCCCAACCTGGCCGAGCACCGGCGCAGCCCGGGAAGCCGGCTATCGGGTGGCGAGCAACAGATGCTGGCGATGGCGCGTATCCTGCGCACCGGCGCGCGCCTCCTTCTGCTCGACGAAATCACCGAGGGCCTTGCCCCCGTCATCGTCGAGCAACTTGGCAACGCCATCGGGACCCTGCGCGACCTGGGCTTCACCATCCTGCTGGCCGAGCAGAATTTCCGTTTTGCCGCCCCGCTTGCCGATCGCCACTGCATCATCGAACATGGCCGCGTCGTGGAGACGATCCCCAAGGCGGAGCTCGACGCGAATATGGCCAAATTGCACGATTATCTGGGCGTATGAAGCGCGCGGCACTCGCCCTGTTGACGCTCGTGCCGCTGTGCCTCGCGATGCCCGGTGCGACGCCGGCGCAGGTTTCGGACGATGCGGTGCGGATCGGCGTGATTTCCGACCTGTCAGGCATCTACGCCAATATCGGCGGCATGCCCCAGGTCGAGGCGGCGCATATGGCGGTCGACAACTTCGGCGGCTCGGTGCTGGGCAAGCCCATCGAGATCGTCATCGCGGACCACCAGAATAAGCCCGATATTGCCGTGGTCAAGGCCCGCGAGTGGATCGAAACCGGCGGCATCGACATGATCGCGAGTGGCAGCACATCGTCGACTGGCCTCGCGCTGCAGGAACTGAGCCGCCAGCTCGAAACCGTGCTCGTCCATTCCGGGCCATCGACCTCGCGGCTGACCAACGAGGACTGCTCTGAGTTCGCCTTTCACTGGATTTACGACACCCACGCCGTCGCGGTCAGCACCGCCAATGCCCTGCTCGCGCGGGGCGGGATGAGCTGGTATTTCCTCCAGGTCGACTACGCCTTCGGACAATCCATGGTCGACGACGTCACCCCGGTCATCGAGGCGGCGGGCGGCGAACTGCTGGGTACCATCGTCCACCCCTTCCCCGGCAACGACTTCGCCTCCTACCTGCTCCAGGCCCAGGCCTCGGGCGCGCAGGTAATCGGCCTCGCCAACGCGGGCCAGGATCTCGTGACCAGCGTCAAGCAGGCCCAGGAGTTCGGCATCACCGCCGGTGGCCAGAAGCTCGCCGCCATGGTCGTGTTTATTGCCGACATCCACGCGCTTGGCGCGGAAACCGCACAGGGGCTGACGCTGACGACCGGCTTTTACTGGAACCGCGACCCGGTCAGCCGCGAATTCTCCCAACGCTTTTTCGAACGCGCCGACAAGATGCCGGGCCAGACCAACGCGGGCATGTACTCGGCCGTAAACCACTATCTCCGCGCGGTGCAAGACGCGGGTACCGACGATGCCCGCATTGTCGCGGCCAAGATGCACGAACTGGCGATCGAGGATGAGACGATTCCGAACGGCTGGGTCCGCGCCGACGGCCGCTCCATGAACGATATGTATCTCGTCGAGGTCAAAGCGCCCGCGGATTCGAGCAGCGAATGGGACCTTTACCGTATCCTCGAGACCATCCCCGCGGAGCAGGCCGCCCGCCCGCTCTCGGAAAGCGTCTGTCCGCTGATCACGGGAGGATCCCAATGAACCGCTTTGCGTTGCCGATGCTGGCTGCGTTGATCGTTTGTGCCGCCGCCCTGCCCGCCCGCGCCCAGTTCGCCGATGGTGCCGTGCGTATTGGCGTGCTGACCGATATGGCGGGGGTCTATTCGGCGATCGGCGGTCAGGGCTCGATCGAAGCGGCGCGCATGGCGATTGAGGATTTCGGGGGCGGTCTGGGCGACACAGCGATCGAGGTGGTTTGGGCCGACCACCAGAACAAGGCCGACATCGCGGCGCTCAAGGCGCGCGAATGGTTCGATGTCGACGGTGTCGACGCCATCGTCGGCATCGTCACCTCGTCCGTCGCGCTCGCGGTCCAGGAAGTTGGGCGCGAGACGGGCAAGATCACCATGGCGAGTGGTGCGGGCACCTCGCGGCTGACCGACGACGCCTGCGCACCGACCGGCTTTCACTGGGCCTACGACACCTACGCCTGGTCGGTCGGCACCGCGAGCGCGCTCCTCGCGCAAGGCGGCGACAGCTGGTACTTCCTGACCGTGGATTACGCCTTCGGCAAGGCAATGGAAGCGGATGCCACCCGCGTGGTCGAGGCGGGCGATGGGCGCGTCCTGGGCTCGGTGCGCCACCCCTTCCCGACCGCCGATTTTTCCTCCTTCCTGCTTCAGGCGCAGGCCTCGGGCGCGAAGATCATCGGCCTCGCCAATGCCGGCCAGGACACCATCAACGCCATCAAGCAGGCCCACGAGTTCGGCCTCACCGAAATGGGCCAGCAGCTCGCCGGCCTGACCGTGTTTATCTCCGACGTCCACGCGCTGGGCGTCGAGACCGCGCAAGGATTGCTGCTCACCACCGCCTTCTACTGGGATTTCGACGCGACGACTCGGGTCTTTTCCGAGCGCTTTTTTGAGCGGATCGGCGCGATGCCGACCCAGGCCCAGGCGGGCGTCTATTCCTCGGTGCTCCATTACCTGCGCAGCGTTCAGGCGGCGGGCAGCGACGACGGCCCAACCGTCGCGGCGGCCATGAGGGGCCTGCCGGTCGACGACATGTTCGCGCGCAACGGCTATGTCCGCGAGGACGGACGAATGGTCCACGACATGTATCTCGCCAAGGTCAAGACGCCCGGGCAATCCGGTGCCGACTGGGATCTCTATGAAATCATCGACATAATTCCCGGTGTTGACGCCTACCGTCCGCTGGCCGAAAGTCGCTGTCCGCTCGTCAACGCGCCCTGATCCCGCCCGAAAGACGCTCATGCTCCGCCGCCTCCCCATCCCTTTCGCCTTCGCTGCCGCGCTCGCGCTCTCCGCCCCCGCCTCAGCCCAGGTTTCCGACGGCGTGGTGCGCATCGGCGTGCTGGCCGATATGGCCGGTGTCTACGCCGACACCAGCGGCCAGGGCTCGATCGAGGCAGCGCGCATGGCGATCGAGGATTTCGGCTCCGCCGCCGCCGGCGCGCCCATCGAGGTGGTGTATGCCGATCACCAGAACAAGGCGGACATCGCTGCAACCAAGGCGCGCGAATGGCTCGAGGCGGGCGGCGTCGACGTGCTGGTCGATATCGTCACCTCCTCGGTCGCGCTGGCCGTGCAGGAGGTCGCCCGCCAGGCCCACAAGCTGGCGCTCTTCTCCGGCCCCGCCACGTCACGTCTGACCGACGCCGACTGCTCGCCGGTCGGCATTCATTGGGCCTACGACACCTATTCCCTGGCCGTCGGTACGGGCCGTGCGGTGGTCCGCGAGGGCGGCGATTCCTGGTATTTTCTCACCGTGGATTACGCCTTCGGTCATTCCCTGGAGCAGGACACCATCCGGGTCGTCGAGGCCGAGGGCGGCACGGTCCTGGGCACCCTGCGCACGCCTTTCCCGACCGCGGATTTCTCTTCCTACCTGCTCCAGGCCCAGGCCTCGGGCGCAAAAATCATCGGGCTTGCCAACGCGGGCCAGGACACCGTCAACTCGGTCAAGCAGGCCAAGGAATTCGGCATTACCGAGATGGGCCAGCAACTGGCCGGCCTGCTCGTCTTCTTCTCGGACGCCCACGCACTGGGGCCCGAGGTGGCGCAGGGCCTGCTGCTCACCGCCGCCTTCTACTGGGACATGGACGAGGGCACCCGCGCCTTCGCCGAACGCTTCCTTGCCCGTGTCGGCGCCATGCCGACCATGGTCCATGCCGGGGTTTATTCTTCGACGCTCCATTACCTGCGCAGCGTCGAGGCCGCGGGCAGCGACGAGACCGATGCGGTGCTGGCCAAGATGAAGGAGCTGCCCATCGACGACTTCTTCGCCAAGAACGGCTATATCCGCGAGGACGGCCGCATGGTCCACGATATGTTTCTCTTCCGCATCAAGACGCCCGAGCAATCGACCGGCGAATGGGACCTTTACGAGCTGCTTCGGGTGATCCCGGGCGACGAAGCCTTCCGCCCCCTTGCGCTGAGCGCCTGCCCCCTGCTCGACGGTTAGCGCAGAATTTTCTATCGCGAGCCCGCGACTGCGGGCCGCCGCCAATGCGGCGAGCGCCTACGTGACATCCGAACCCGACCAGCTTTGTTGGGCAAAGCTGAGCGGACCAGGAAACACCGGTTTCCGCACCGGCGTGCGCTCTGCTAAAACCGTGACGCGTATCCATCCGCAACCGGGCGGCTCTCTCGCATGACCGAAATCCTCGGCGTTCCCGTTCAGGTCCTCCTGGGTCAGTTGTTGATCGGCCTGATCAACGGCTCGTTCTACGCCATCCTGAGTCTCGGCCTCGCGGTCATCTTCGGTCTGCTCCGAATCATCAACTTCGCCCACGGCGCGCAATACATGCTGGGCGCCTTTGCCGCCTGGATGGGGTTCAGCTATCTCGGCATCGGCTACTGGACGGCGCTGTTTCTGGCTCCCCTCGTGGTCGGGCTGATCGGCATCGTCATCGAGCGCACCATGCTGCGCCGCCTCTATCAATTCGATCACCTCTACGGCCTGCTGCTCACCTTCGGCCTCGCGCTCGTGATCGAAGGCCTGTTTTCCAATTTCTACGGCGTCTCGGGCAAGAGCTACGCGGTCCCCGAAGTGCTCAAGGGCGGTGTCAATCTGGGCTTCATGTTCCTGCCCATCTATCGCGCGTGGGTGGTGGTCGCATCCCTGGTGGTCTGCTTCGCCACCTGGTTCGTCATCGAGCGGACCAAGCTCGGCGCCTATTTGCGCGCCGGCACCGAAAATCCCCAGCTGGTTCAGGCGTTCGGCGTCAACCTGCCGCTGATGATCACGCTCACCTACGGCTTCGGCGCCGCGCTTGCGGCGTTCGCGGGCGTGCTCGCCGCGCCGATTTATCAGGTCGCCCCCCTGATGGGCACCAACCTCATCATCGTGGTCTTCGCGGTGGTGGTGATCGGCGGCATGGGCTCGATTCTGGGCGCAGTGCTCACGGGCTTCGGCCTCGGCCTGGTCGAGGGCCTGACCAAGGTGTTCTACCCCGAGGCCTCGAACACGGTGATCTTCGTCATCATGGCGCTGGTCCTCCTGTTCAAGCCCGCCGGCTTGTTCGGTCGGGAGGCCTGAGCGATGCGGGATCTGGCCTTGAAACTCGGCGACCCACGTATCCTCTGGCCACTGCTCCTGGCCCTGCTCATCGTAGCGCCATTCGCGTTCTACCCGGTCTTCCTCATGAAGCTGCTCTGCTTTGCGCTGTTCGCCTGCGCGTTCAACCTGCTGGTCGGCTACGCCGGGTTGCTCTCCTTCGGCCACGCCGCCTTCCTCGGCACCGCGGGCTACATGACCGGCTATCTGGTCAAGGTCCAGAACCTGCCGCCCGAGCTCGGCCTGCTCGCGGGCACGGCGGCGGCGGCACTGCTGGGCTATGTCTTCGGCGCGCTGGCGATCCGCCGGCGCGGCATCTATTTCGCGATGATTACGCTGGCCCTCGCCCAGATGGTCTATTTCCTGTGCCTGCAAATCCCCCAGACCGGGGGCGAGGACGGCCTTCAGGCGGTGCCCCGCGGCACCCTGTTCGGATTTCTCGACCTGACCGACAACCTGACCATGTACTACGTCGTCCTCGCCATCTTCGTGGCCGGCTTCCTGATCATTTACCGCGCCATCCATTCGCCCTTCGGCCAGGTGCTCAAGGCGATCCGCGAGAACGAACCCCGCGCCCTCTCGCTGGGCTACAACACCGACCGCTACAAGATGTTGGCCTTCGTGCTCTCCGCGGCGCTCTCGGGCCTGGCGGGCGCCACCAAAACCCTTGTTCTGCAGCTTTCCTCGCTCAGCGACGTCGACTGGCACATGTCGGGCGAGGTCGTGCTCATGACCCTGCTCGGAGGCATGGGCACGGTACTGGGGCCGGTGCTGGGAGCGGCGTTGGTAATCACCTTGCAGGATTACCTCGCCGGCATCGGCGGCTTCGTCACGGTCATCATCGGGGCCATCTTCGTGGTCTGCGTGCTGCTCTTCCGGCGCGGCTTCGCGGGCGAACTCTTGCGCCTGCTCCGGCCCCGTCAATGAGCCGGTATTCCCCGGCCGCGAAATCCACTAGCATGCCCGGCGCGCCCGTGAGGGCTGTGGCCAAGCAAGGGAGAAATTCATGAAGGTACTGATCGTCTTTGCCCACCCCGAACCCAACGGGAAATCGTTCAATCACGCCCTGGTCGACGTTGCCGCCGCCGCACTCGCCGAGCAGGGTCACGAGGTCCGCGTCGACGATCTCTACGCGAACAAGTTCGACCCGGTGGGCGGGCCGTGGGAATTCGAAACCCTGCCCGATCCGGATCGTTTCGAGTACATGGCGGCGCAAGGCCACGCCGAGGAAACCGGCACCAAGCCTGCGGACGTGGTGGCCGAGCAGGAAAAGCTGCTGTGGTGCGATCTCCTGATTCTGCAGTTCCCGCTCTGGTGGTTCGGCATGCCGGGAATCATGAAGGGCTGGATCGACCGGGTGATGACCAACGGCCTCGCCTACGATAACCCCGGCGCCTACGAAAAGGGCGGTTTCAGGGGCCGGCGCGCGGCCATCGTGACCACCACGGCCACCGAATCGGAATATTGCGACCTGCGCGGCCGGGGCGGCTATATGGGCCATTTGCTGTGGCCCATCTATAACGGCGTGCTGCGCTATGTGGGCTTCGACGTGCTGCCCTTCTTCGTCGCCGACGAAGTGGGCGCGTTCGCCGGTGGCAACCCCGAGGAAGACGCTACTTGCGAGAAAATCCTGGCGGATTACCGCATCCATGTGCAGGGCCTGGAAACCGTGGAGCCCTATCCCTCCCATCTCCGCGCGGACTACGAGCCCGACAAGATGTGCCTCAGGCCCGGCGTCGAGGCGCTGACCGAGATGCAGAACCCCGACCTGCTCAAAAAAAAACAATCCGGACGGATGAGGCCCCTCGATGAAAGTGCTTGTGGTCTTCGCCCATTGCCGGCGGGATTCCTTCACCGGCGCCGTCCTCGATCGCTTCGTCGCCGGCCTCGAAGCTGCGGGGCACGTCCCCGAGATCGCCGATCTTCACACCGAAGGCTTCGATCCCCGCTTCATGCCCGGCGACTACGCCCAGTTCAGCCACCAGACCATGCCCGACGACGTGTTGACCGAGCAGGCCAGGGTCGAGCGCAACGAAGGTCTCGCCCTCGTCTTCCCGTTCTTCTGGTGGGGCTTTCCCGCCATGCTCAAGGGCTGGATCGACCGGGTCTGGTGCGAGGGCTGGGCCTATCACTGGACGCTGGAGCGGCCCTACGGCCTGCTCGACGACCGGCCCCTCGTCGTGCTCGGCTCCTGCGGTACGTCCGAGCGGGGATTTAAGAAGCGGAATTACGACGAAGCGGTTCGCATCGAGATGGACATCGGCACCTTCGGCTATTGTGGCCTCCACGACGTTACCCGCTATATGTTTTACAAGGTCGATTCCGACGAAGAAGCCCGGCTACGCTATCTCGAAATCGCCGAACAGGCGGGACGCGACTTCGGCACCAACCAGACAACGGACTGAGCCGTGCGATTGGAAGGAAAATCCGCCATCGTCACGGGGGCCGCGCGCGGCATCGGCCTGGCGATCGCCCGGCGCTTTGTCGCCGAGGGCGCGGCGGTCAGCCTGATCGACGTCAACGACGAGGACGGCGCCACCGAGGCCGCCTCGCTCGAAGCCGCCGGCGGGCGGGCGCGCTTCGCCCGCTGCGACGTCGGCGAGAAGGCCCAGGTCGACGCCGTGGTCGCCGACCACGTCGCCGCCTACGACGGCCTCGACATCCTGGTCAATAACGCCGCCATCATCCACGGCGTCGAGTTTCTCGAGCTGGCGGAGGAAGACTTCGACCGGGTCCTCCGGGTCAACCTCAAGGGCACCCTGCTCTGCTCCCAGGCCGCGGGCCGGGTCATGGTCGAGCGGGGCGCTGGCGCGATTATCAACATGTCGTCGGTCAACGCCGTCGTAGCGATCCCCGATCATGCGCCCTACGTCGTCGCCAAGGGCGGCGTCGCGCAGCTCACCAAGGTCGCCGCCCTGGCGCTCGCCAAGAAGGGCGTCCGGGTCAACGCGATCGGCCCGAGCACCATCCTCACCGAGTTGGCCCAAGTCGTACTCACCGACGAGGCCGCGCTGCAAAAGATCGTCTCGCGCACGCCCATGGGTCGGCTGGGCGATGTCGACGAGGTCGCCGCGGTCGCGGTCTTCCTGGCCAGTGACGAAGCGAGCTATCTAACCGGCGAGACGATCTATTGCGACGGTGGCCGACTTGCGCTCAATTACACCATGCCCACCGGGGAAGAGGGCTGATCCCCATGTTTCTCGTCCGTCACGGCGAATCCGAATGGAACGTCGCCTACAAGGAGCTGGGCAAGGATCCCGGCATCCGCGACGCTCCGCTCACCGAAACCGGCCACCGCCAGGTCGCCGAAACCGCCGAGCGCCTGCGCGACGAAAACCACGATTTGCGCCGTATCGTCGCGAGCCCGCTGACCCGGGCGCTGCAGACCGCCCAAATTCTCGCCGACGTGCTCGATCTGCCGGTCAGCATCGAGCCGTTGGTGGTCGAGCAGATCTGGTTTTCCTGCGACGAAGGCACGCCCCGCTCCGAGCTGGCCACCGCCTGGCCCCATCTCGATTTCGAGCATCTCGACGAATACTGGTGGGGCCCGCTGACCGAGACCGAGGCGCAGATGCTGGAGCGCTGTGCGCGGTTCCGCACCCTGATGGCCGAGACCCTCGACTGGCCCAACGTACTGGTGGCCAGCCACTGGGCCTTCATCAAGGGGCTCACCGGTCGCGACATGGTCAACGCCGGCGTTGTGCGTTTCGATCCCCACGCCGAGCCCCACAAGTCCGACGCGCCGCTGGGCGCTCCGAAAAGCGGCCTCTAGCGCAAAACCCGTGCCCTGAATGAAGCGGGTTTTGCGAGCCCGCGACTGCGGGCCGCCGCTTATGCGGCGAGAGCCTGCGTGGCGCTTGATCGCCTCTCAAACTTACGGGGTAAGGTTGAGAGGATCGTTTTCTAAAGTCTTATTTCTGAATGATTATCACGCGGTATACCGGCACGCGACCCTCTTGCCATTTGCAGGCAGCCTGTCAATAATACGCCATAATTTCCGGCTCTAATCGACCGGGATGAGCAACACGCGTCACACGCCCGTTCTCGCTGGCGGGCACCCGGGTCGGCTTGCGGCCCGAAGCGTCGCGAATCAAATACAGCGGTGGGAGAAGAACATGCGGAAATTCCGAACCTTTCTGATTGTGGCCGTCTGCGCCGCCGTCATCGCCGGCTTCGGCACGATGAACGGGGCCCAGGCGAAGGAAAAAATCACCATCGGCATGGCCGTGTCATGGCCGGGCTACAGTTTCTTCGAGTTGATCCGCCAAAACGACTGGGCGCCCGATTACGAGCTCGAGGTCATCAACCTGAACGACCCGCTGGGCGGCTACGCCATGCTCGCCGCGGGGCAGGTCGACATCTTCGTCAGCACGCTGGAATACACGCCCGTGGCCGTCGAGCAGGGCCATCCCTTTGTGCAGACGACCTACACCAACACCTCCTACGGCGTCGATCACATCATCCTCAACGCGGGCATGACGCCCCAGGATCTCAAGGGCAAGCGCGTCGCCGCGCCGACCCTGTTCATCGGCCATCTGCTGATGGGCGTCTGGCTGGATTCCGTGGGGATCAACGCCGACGACGTCGACTGGATCAATCTGGCCGCCGACGAGGCCGCGGGGGCCATGCTCGCCGGCGATATCGATGCGGGTTACCTCTACGAGCCCTGGTCGACCTCCGTTCAGGAGAACCTCGCCGGCGCCCAGCTGATTACCACCTCGATCGAGCCCATGTATCTCAAGAACGCGATGTTCGCGGACTCGATCTACATGAACAAGGAGTTCATCGCCAACCGGCGCTCGGCGGCGGTCGACATGATGCGGGCCTATTGGGACGCCCGGGGCCACTGGAACCAGAATGTCGAAGAGACCAACCAGTTCTTCGCCGATTACCTGCAATGGCCGGTCGAGGATATCGGCTGGGTGGTGTCACGCAACGGCAAGGAGATCGTCGGCGGGCTGTACATGTACGACTTCGACGAGGCGGCGCGTTTCTGCGGCGTGCTCGACGGCGCCCCGCCCTTCGATCAGGCCAACGGCGGCCTGGTCCAGACCGTGGCCGACACCAACGAGTGGTGGGTCAAGCTCGGCATAATGAAGACCACAATCGACGCCAACGAAGCGGTCGATTGCTCCATCATGGGCGACCTCGTCAACGAAGGTTACCGCCAGTCCTTCGGCGCGAACGAGTAAACGGGAGACGAACGGCATAATAAGAGCCCCCGCCAAGGGAGCCCTGTACAGGGAGGGCGTGGAAATTCGTTTCCGCGCCTTTTTTGCTATGTTGGACCGTCGCTCGGCTACATGTCTTCGGGGTCGATCCCCGGCACTTCGGTGATGCCCGCTCGCTGCTTCCAATCGACCGGATAGGCCGCGTAAAAAATCACACACGTCTCGTCGGCTTCGTATTTGATGCGGTTGTCCTTGGGCACCAGCATCATGTCGCCGGGGCTGAGCACGTAGGCTTCCTCGTCGCAGATCAGGCGGAAAGTGCCTTCGTGGCAGTAGATGATTTCGTCGCAGGTGAGGTCCCACGGGATCGAGACGTTGTTCAGAAAATTCAGCCCGCCGGCCATGGATTCGCAGTTGCGCACGGTCACGAACGGCTTGATGTACGACTTGCCGGGCGGCAGTTCGGTCAGGCGGTGCTTGATCTCGGCAAACTTGAAGACGATAGGTTTTGCCATGGTTGATCCTGAAAATAGGAATCCCGTGCCCCGTCCAGGGGGCGAGCGAAACTCCGTGGCGGGGTCGTCAAGGCTCCACGCCGTGAGCGTAAATAGACCCTCGATGGAAAAACGCGCGTTCTAGTGGGATCCGGTGCCCGTCTGGATCAGCTCGATCTTGTAGCCGTCCGGGTCATCGACGAAGGCGATGTGCGTTGTGCCGTGCATCATCGGTCCCGGCGGACGGGCAACGGTCGCACCCATCGCCGCCATCTCCTCGCAGGCCTTGTAGATGTCTCCCATCTCGATGGCGAGGTGGCCCCACCCCGTGCCGAGGTCGTAAGGTTCCGCCTGATCCCAGTTGTGGGTCAGCTCCACCACCGCGCTGGCGTTCTCGTCGCCGTAGCCCACGAACACGTTGGTGAATTTGCCGTCCGGATAGTCCGTGTTGCTCAGCACGGTCATGCCCAGCGGCCCCGTGTAAAAGGCGATGGATTTCTCCAGGTCGCGCACCCGGATCATGGTGTGCGCCAAACGGTATTCCTGCTTCCCTGCCAAAGTTCGATTCCTCCCTTTTTTTATCGCTATCGAACGGCCTCGACGACCATCTGCTGAAACCGCCGTTCGCTGGTCTCCCAGTGGGGCGAAAGCACTCCGCCGTCGTCCATCACCGGCGAAGCGCGGCCCTGCTGCAAACGCTCGACGATGGCGTGATCTTCCTTATGCACCGCCCGCCACAGGTCGCGCAACACCTCGATTTGCGCCTCATCGAAACGACTTGCTTCCCCGATGGCATAGATCGCCCGGCGCTGGCGCGTCTCGCCCGGGCCGACCGGTTCGTTCAGATGCACACCCATCTGGTCGGGCACATAGACGCCCAGCACGAAGGTGGGGAACAGCGTGAGATAGCGCGAGCTTACGTTCAAACGGTCCGCCGCCGGCCCCTCGTCCGCCTCCGCAACATCCACCGCCGCCCCCAGGCAGCCGCCATTGATCACCGGATAATGGCCGTCGAGCGGCTGGCCATCCGTCGTCTCGGGATGGACGAACGGCACGTGATAGGGCTCGATGAAGTTCTCCATCAACAGCTTCCAGTTGGCCCGCACGACGCCCAGATCGATGACGCCGAGCGGGGTCAGTGTCGTCATGTCGAAATCGCCGATCAGCTCGGCCAGCGGCGCGCAATGCGCCTCGAAGTCCGGCGCTTCGCCGTCGAGGTTGACGAAGATCCAGTCGTGCCAGACGCCCACGCGAATCGGCTTGAGGCCCCACTCGCCCTTATCGAAGCCTTCGACCTTCTGCTCCCCGAAGCCGCCGAAATGGGGCGTCGCGCGCAACCGCCCGGTCAGGTCGTAGCTCCAATGGTGGTAAGGGCAGACCATTAAACGCTGACGCGAGCACGGCTTTTCCACCAGCGTAGTGCCACGATGACGGCAGACATTGTGAAACGCGCGCACCTCGCCGTCGCCCTCACGCACCAGCAGCACGGGCATGCCTCCGACGTTCACCGGGCGCACATCGCCGGGTTTGGCGATCTCGTGGGCAAAGCCCACCAGCACCCAGCCCTGGCGGAACAGCGTTTTCTGCTCGCGCCGGAAGAAGTCTTCGCTGATATAGGCGTCGCGCGGCAATCCGTGCAGCAGGCCGCTCGCCTCCGAGTTGCGGGTCAGCTCGTCCGCGCGGGCGATCACGTCTGTCGCGTTCATGGTTGCTTCCTTCCTGTTTCCGGCTTCGTCACGGTCGGATCGGAAAAGGCTAAGTGCAAGCTGGTCGCATGACAAACGCGAGTTATTCACCTATTGTTGAATTAAATTCACCATAAAAGGCTTGTCATGACACCATCTCGGCTTCCTCTAACGGCAATCCGAAGTTTCGAAGCCGCCGCCCGGCGCATGAAATTTTCTCGTGCCGCTGAAGAGCTCTCCGTGAGTCCTTCGGCCGTGAGCCACCAGATACGCGGGCTCGAAGAAGAACTCGGTGTTCGCCTGTTCCGCCGCGCTGGCCGCCAGCTTGCCCTCACGGCGCCCGGCCGGCGGCTCGCAACCGCTGCCGGCGAAACCCTGGCCCGGCTCTGCGAGGCCGTCGAAGAGGTCCGCGACGAGGTCCAGGCCGCGCCGCTGACCGTCTCGCTCCGGCCCTACTTTGCGCTGAAATGGCTCTCGCCCCGGCTGGGCCGCTTCTGGCAACGCTACCCGAATGTGGAACTCAAGCTCCATCACACGAATCATCCTGCGAACTTCGGCATGCAAGATATTGATTTGGCGATTGAATGGCGTCCGTCGAGCGCCGTGGATGCGGCTGCCGTCAAGCTCGTCGAAGGCGACCTCACCCCGGTCTGCCATCCCAGCCTGCTCGACGGCGAACATCCCTTGCGCGAGCCCGCCGACCTTGCCCATCACGCGCTGCTACACGAGGAGAACGATGACCGCTGGGCCGATTGGCTGGCATCGGCAAATGTCGAGGGCTTGGCGCCCCGTCAGCATGTCGTGATTGACGACACCAACGTACGCACCCAGGCGGCAATCGACGGCCAGGGCGTCGAACTTGGCTGCCCCGCCCTGATCGGCGACGATCTCGCCGCCGGCCGCCTCGCCCAACCCTTCGAGACCCGACTGAAGCTGTTCAACTACTACCTCATCGCCCCGCCGCGTGCCCGCGAGCGCGCCGAGGTCCGCGTCTTTCGCGACTGGCTGATCGCAGAAGCTGGCCAAATCGCGCTCTGAGAGCCATCATCCCGGATGGCCGTCGATCTCGATCTCCTCTACACGCCTGCGACCGAGCTGGCCGCGCGCATCCGCGCCAAGGCGCTTTCACCTGTCGAACTGGTCGAGAATGCCCTGGCCCGCATCGAGCAGGTCAATCCTGCGCTCAACGCCTTTTGCTTCACCTATCCGGACGAGGCCAGGGCCGCCGCGCAGCATGCAGAAGCCGCAGTGAGTGCGGGCGAGGCGCTGGGGCCCCTGCACGGCCTGCCCATCGCGATCAAGGATCTAACTCCGACCGCGGGCAAGACCACCACGCTTGGCTCGAAGGTGTTCGAGCATTGGGTGCCCGATCACGATGCCCCCATCGTCGAACGGCTGCTCGGCGCCGGCGCGATCCTGGTGGGCAAGACCACGACCCCTGAGTTCGCCCATTCGGGCTTCACCCAGAGCCCGCTCTGGGGCATCAGCCGCAACCCCTGGAATCCCGAGCGCACGCCGGGCGGCTCCTCGGGCGGCTCGGCGGCCGCGGTTGCGACCGGCTGCGTCGCGCTGGCCGAGGGCTCGGACGCCGGTGGCTCGGTCCGCATCCCGGCGGCGATGTGCGGCTGTGTCGGGCTTAAACCTTCGCTCGGGCGTATCCCTCTCGCCATTCTGCCCACGGTCTTCGAGCAATACTGTCACTTCGGCCCGCTCGCGCGGACTATCGACGACGCCGCGCTCTTCCTCTCGGTCACGGAAGGCCCCGACGAACGCGACTTCCTTTCCCTGCCCCGCCGCCCGGCCGGTGAGGCGGCGCCCACACCGCCCGTTTCAAGCGACGTCGCTGGCCTAAAAATAGCACTCAGCCCAGATCTCGGCTTCTTCGCTGTCGATGACGAGGTGGCCGCCAACCTCGCTGCCTCCGCTAACGCGCTGCGCGACGCCGGGGCCGAGGTCGAAGAGATTGCCCTGCCCTGGGACCGCTCGCTTGTCGACGCGTTCGTAACCCACTGGGCGGTGCTGATGGCGCTGTGCTTCGGCGAGCATCTCGACGCCTGGCGCGAGAAAATGGACCCGGCGGTGGTCAGCCTGATCGATAAAGGCAACGCCACTGGCGCTGTCGAGCTGCGCCGGACCGAGCTCGTGCGCACCCGCCAGTGGGAAGCCTTGCGCGGCCACTTCGAGCGCTTCGACGCCCTGCTTTGCCCGACCGTGCGTCTGCCCGCGCCGTCGGCCGAATTGACCGATCGCGACTTCAACAAGACCGACGAGGCGGGGCGCTTTCTCGGCATGGTGATGACCATGCCGTTTAATCTGCTCGGCCAATGCCCCGCGCTCTCGGTGCCCTCGGGCTTTTCCCACAACGGTTTGCCCACGGCGGCGCAAATCGTCGGGCGACGCTATGACGAGGGGAGCGTGCTCAGGATCGGCGCGGCGCTCGAACGGGCCCGGCCCTGGGCGGGCGAGCGGCCGCAAATCTGACGGGAATGGGTGACAGCCCCGATCGAAAAAATACCGTGCACAAGGAAAGAGCCAAAAATGAAAGACATTTACACTTTTGGTGGTCAATTCGGAAAGCGTAACTGGACGGTTTACGACTTACTGAATCACAAAGGCAAAAGCAAACTCACTCAGGTTACGGCAGAATCTCTCGATGAAGCGGTTGCTGCGGAAGCGGCCGGTATCGACATGCTCAGTGTCGATGATTGTGATGTGGAGATTGCGCGCACGGGGGCACCCCACACGTTTATTACCGCCGTCACGCTACTCACCGACTATGTGACCAACGATGAAATTTTGCGGGCCGCTTTCAAATGCATGGAACAAGGCGCCGACGCGGTCTCCACCTGCGCCAGTCTGAATGTTGTGGAGATGCTGGCTAACAGAGATCTCCCGGTGATGGGCCATCTGGGTTTGGTGCCGCGTATCAGCACCTATATCGGTGGCCTGCGGGCATTTGGCAAAACCGCCGAAGAAGGTCTTGAACTCTTCGGACAGGTCCGCCGTCTGGAAGACGCCGGTGCTTTTGCTGTAGAGATTGAAGTGTCTGCAGAGGAAGTGGTGGCGGAAATCTGCAAGCGCACCAAGTTGCTCACCACATCAATTGGCGCCGGTTCCGGTGCCGATGTGATGTTTCTGTTCACCAAAGACCTCTGCGGTCAAAACGAAAAAGCCCCACGCCATGTGAAGGAGTATGGAAATCTCCGTCGCCTTGAGCAACAGATCAAAGAAGAGCGCCTGGCCTGCCTGAAAGAATTCAACAAAGAGGCCAAAGACGGCCGTTTTCCCAGCGCCGAATACTCAGTAAAATGCCCGCCAAGGAACTTGAGAAATTTATGGAGCAAATGGAAATTCACAGCGGCGCGTAGATACTGGAGCGGGAAAACCGTTATCAGATCAGTACAAAATCCCAGTACCGGCGGACTTTATTGAACTGGCTCTCGAAGTGGCGACCCCGACGGGGTTCGAACCCGTGTTGCCACCTTGAAAGAGTGGAGTCCTAGGCCTCTAGACGACGGGGTCGCACTGCGCCTGTATCTAGCCGGAGCACCCGGCAAAATCAAGACGAACCGGCAGCAGCGTTTTTACCCACTATAAAAAAGGGCGCGAGCCCCCTACAGCAACCGGCGCGGTCGTCGGTCGAGCAACATCGCGGGCTCCCAGCGCGTCATGGCGGCGGCGCGGGCCTCGAGCATCGGCAGCGCGGCCAGCCGGTTGATGAGCTCAAACTGGGTCGGGTTCTGCTCGAACGTGGCATCGTGCACGACAGCCGCGCCCTCGCCGCTTTGGAATTCGACGCAAGCACCGCTCGAGGGATAAACGGCGGCGTAGGCGACATCGGGCATTTCGTCTTCGATGCCCGGAAAATACTTGTACTGCATATAGTTACCTTCACGCCGCGCGGCCTCCAGTTCGCGTTGCGCGGTTTCGGGGCGGGGGCGCAAGTTCGAGACGGAAAGCTCGATAATGGGGTGCCCGAAGCGCGAAACGCCGACCCGCCAGACCCCACCTTCCTCTCGGGGGTCGGGAATTTCGCCGTAGATCTTGGCGACGCCGCTGAATTCGCGCCCGGTGAGGATCGGCTCGGTCATGTTCTCCCAGATCACAATGCGGAGCGAGCCGGCAACATCGTGGTCGCGCTCGCCGTCGAACGACGCGGCGGCATCGACCGCGAGCAGGTTGTAGCCGCGCCCGGCGAGCCAGTCGACGTCGTCGCATTGCTGCATTCGAAACGTCACGAGGGGCTCATCGGCGGGGCGAAAGCCGGGCGGGCAAAGCGCCGCAACGGCCGTGCGCTCGGTCGCGAAAGTTGCCGAAAGCTCGCGCACCTTGCCGAAGCGCAAGCCCCCCTGCTCCCACGGCCTGGCGATGCACACGCGATTGCGCACGGGCATCAGGGCGCCCGCCTCGACAGGGTTGACGCGGACTTTGGCATCCATGGGACATTCTCCCCGAAGCATTCGATTCCGGCGCGATCCTGCTATTCTAGCCCCAAACAACGCCGCGCCGGAAAGGACTGTTCGCCATGCTCAACCTGGAAGACCGCTTCGAGCGCGCGCGTCTGGGATTTTTCCCCTCCCCGCTCCAGCCGCTCAAACGGCTCTCGGCGGAACTGGGCGTCGAGGTCTGGGCCAAGCGCGACGACGTCTCGTCGGGCCTCGCCTATGGCGGCAACAAGGTGCGCAAGCTCGAATGGCTGCTGCCCGACGCGCAGGCCAAGGGCTGCGACACCCTGGTTTCGATCGGTGGCGTGCAGTCGAACCACACCCGTCAGGTTGCCGCCGTTGCCGCGGCCGCGGGGCTCAAATGCCGCCTCGTCCAGGAGGAATGGGCGCCGTGGACCGATCCGGTCTACGACAAGGTCGGCAATATCCTGCTCTCGCGCCTGATGGGGGCGGAAACCGTGCTCGACGGCGAGGGCTATTCGACCGAAGAGAAGGAGACCTGGAAGCGCGCGCTGGACGCGGTGCGCGCCGAGGGCGGCGTGCCGTACGCGATTCCGGCGGGCGCGTCCGATCACCCGCTGGGTGGGTTGGGTTATGCGAACTACGCCGACGAGCTTGCGCACCAGGAGGCCGAGCACGGCATCTTCTTCGACACCATCATCGTTGCGACCTGCACCGGCTCGACGCAAGCCGGCATGGTCACGGGCTTCAAGGCGCAGGAGAAACCGCGCCGGATCGTCGGCATCGACACCGCGGGCAATCCTGAGATGACCCGCGCCGCGGTGACCAAAATCGCCCGCGCGACGGCGGCGCTGATCGGGCTCAACGATCCCATCGATGATGCGGATGTGATTATCGAGCCGCGCTTCGCCGGGCCCGACTACGGGGTTCCCGACGACGAAACCATAGCTGCGATCCGCACGGCCGCGAGCCTCGAAGGGATGCTGACCGACCCGGTCTACGAGGGCAAATCCATGGCCGCACTGATCGCCATGGCCAAGGCCGGCGAGATCGATGCGGGGTCGAAGGTGCTCTACGCCCATCTCGGCGGCGCACCCGCGATCGACGCCTACCACGCGGCATTCGAGTAGACGAAAACGAGGGAGAGACGATTATGGCAACGGAGCTCGTGCTGGAGACCAGCCGGCAAATCGGCGCGCTGGGAAAATACATCGAGGTCTCGCCGGGGATCGAGCTGCATTACTGGGACGTCGGCTCCGGAACGCCGCTGGTCTTCGTCCCCGGCTGGACTTTCACGGCGGACGTCTTCATTCACCAGATCAAGGAGTTTGCGAAGGATTACCGGGTGATCGCAATCGACCCGCGCTGCCAGGGCCGTTCGAGCAAGACCGTGACGGGCAACGACTACGCGGCCCATTCCGCGGACCTGAAGGTTCTTATCGAGGCGCTCGACCTGAGCGACCTGATCCTGGTCGGCTGGTCGTCGGGCTCGGCGGAGACGCTGGGCTATATCCGCCTCGCAGGGCTGGATCGGGTGAAGGCCCATGTCGATATCGACCTGCCGCCCAAGCTGCTCTCCACGGAAGAGAGCGACTGGGTGGAGGGTTCGCTCGCGGACATCTCGGGCGGCATCATGGCGATGACCCCGCGCGCGAGTTTGCGCGAGGTGGTGCGCTGGTATACCGAGAACGTGATGGTCCAGCGCGAGCTGGCGCCGGAAGAACTCGACTGGATTGTCGCCCAGTCGGAGACCACCCCCCAATGGGCGGCAATCGCGCTCTACTGCTATCTCATGTTCGCGGACTACCGCCCCGAGGTGAGCCTGCTCGACGGCGCGCGCCCGTCGCTGTTCGTGGTCGCCGAGCACTGGGCGGAGGTGGCAAAGCCCTGCATCGAGAAGAACTGGCCCAACGCGCAAGTTCAGGTGCTCGGCGGGCACATGATGTTCTGGGAGCACCCGGAGAAGTTCAACGCCGTGTTGCGGGAATTTATCGCGGGTGCGTAAGGTCGATGGCGTGATGGAGCCATACACCCCGGAATTCGAGAGCCCTTATCCGAAAAGCGAGTGGTCGGAGATCAGCGAATTCGAATACGTGACGGACCTTTTTTTGATGCGTGCGATCAAAGCTGTGAAGCGCGAGGGCGAGAAGGCGCAATTTCTCGTCGCCCGGTCTTATTCGGTAAAGTTCAAACTCGATGGCGCTGAGCACACCATCACCGTGCCCCAGGGCATGCTGACCGACCTCGCCTCTATTCCTCGGTGTATGCGCTGGTACATCAGCCAAGTTGGCCCTCATCTTGAAGCTTCCATCGTCCACGATTTTCTCTACGTCGCG
The DNA here is from genome assembly GCA_965249645.1 of Alphaproteobacteria bacterium. Lineage (GTDB taxonomy): Bacteria > Pseudomonadota > Alphaproteobacteria > UBA828 > JAPUJA01 > CAVOEB01. Next base: position 972,390 of record CBDFML010000012.1, on the reverse strand, counting down.
TGGCAGGACCTCGACGGCGGCGAGGCGCGATCGGAAGACCGGCGCTTCGCAGACCGGCTCATGAGAACCGCTATGCTTTCGGCCAGTGTCAACGGGTTCAAAGCGTTTCTGATCTATCTCGGCTTGCGCGTCGGTGGTGGCGGCGTCTATCGCGAGCGCGAGCCGGAGCCGCGCTACGTCGTGCTATCCTAAAGCCATGAGCGATACACTTCTTCCCCCCCCCCCCCCCCCGACCCCGGCGAGGGTATCTACACCGCCCGTCCGACGAGCGGTGTCTTGCGCTATCTCGCGCCGACGAAGGAAAAGTCGGTCTATTATGCGTCCGAGGGCGGCGGAGACGCCGAGCTTCAGCTCGAAGGCCTGTTCGAGGAACACAGCGTCGAGATCGAGGACGGACGGGCCCTGGGCAAGAAATGTTCGCTCGAGCGCGAGGGCTTTTCGCTGATCTCCCACGAAACGGCGGTGGGGGATTTTTACGACAACACCGCCGTCACCGGCACCTACGAGCCGGAGGTCAAGCGTCTTGTCATGGCGGCGACGGGCTGCGTGCGCGTGGTGGTGTTCGATCACACCTGGCGCGGCGGGACCGCCGCGGTACGCGAAAAGCACCAAAGCCGCGAACCGACCAATGTGGTGCATAACGACTACACCGAGGCGTCTGGGTCGCAGCGGGTGCGTGATTTGATGGAAGACGAGGCGGAGGATCTGTTGCAAGACCGCTTCGCCGTCGTGAACGTCTGGCGCCCGGTCAAGGGCCCGGTGTTGACCTGGCCGCTCACGGTGTGTGACGCACGGAGCATCGCGCCGGGCGATCTGGCGGCGAGCGAGCGACGGGCAGCGGACCGGGTCGGCGAGCTAACGCTGGTTCGTCACAATCCGGATCATCGGTGGATTTATTTTCCCGTCATGGTGTGGGATGAGGCTCTGCTGATCAAGACGTTCGATTCGGACACGGGCGGGCCGGCGCGCTGGAGCATTCATACGGCGTTCGAGGATCCCGCGAGCCCGCCCCGCGCCGCGCCGCGCGAGAGCATCGAAACCCGCTGCTTTGCGTTCTTTGGGTAATGATGGATGGACGGAGGAAACGATGGCGGACGAAACCAAGCCGAACCGCGCCTATCTGGATCGGCTGTTGCAGGCCTTCGAGGGGGAAATCAGGGGCGAGACCTATTTTGCCGACCTCGCGCCCCATTTCGATGAGCCGGGCACCGGCGGCAAACTTGCCCTGCTCTCGCAACTCGAGCGGCGCACCGCCGAGACCCTGCGCCCCTTGATCGAGCGCCACGGCTTGCCCGTGCGCGACGAGAACGCACTCCGGCCTCAGGCGGCGCCCATGGTCGCGGACCACGGGGCGGAGAGCTGGACCGGCTACATGACGCGGATGATCAAGGATTTCTCGCCCTACGTGGACGAATTCCAGGCGTTGGAAGCTAAAGGACCGTCTGAGGATCGCCCGGCGCTGGCCCGGCTTACCCGCCACGAAGAATGCATTATCGAGTTCGCGAAAGCCGAGCTTGCGGGCGAGCCAGACAGTACCGCGCCGATCCGGAAATACCTGGAAGCGGATGGAACGTAAGACCATACGCCTGACATAGGTTTTCAATCTTTCCTCGCCGCGATCTCGAAAACATTCTCCGGCGGGTTTTTTATTTGGGCCGGCCGCCCTTAGCCAACCCCGGCCTTGCGCTACAGGTTGACAACCCACCACCGAACCGCCATATAAGGGTTTCATTCTTGTCTCGCGATCGCGCGAAACGCAGCCGGCCTATCGGCAGCGCCTCAAATCCCGAGAACAATTTCATCATACCGCCCGTCCCGGCCGCGCCTGGGACGTTGCAACCGGTTAGTCCGGCGTTCCGCGATTCGGGATGCGCCGCACCCCGGTAGAAAGTATTTTTGTGAGCCATAACGAATTTTCAGAGCTCGGACTTCACGAGCCCCTGCTTCGCGCCCTGCGCGAGGAAAATTACGACCACCCGACCCCGATTCAGAAGCAGACGATCCCGCACCTGCTGGCAGGCAAGGACCTGCTCGGTATCGCCCAGACGGGAACCGGCAAGACCGCCGCGTTCGGGCTTCCCATCCTCCAGACACTCGCCGCGCGCCATGAGCAACGCTCGTCGCGCGCCGCGCGGGCGCTAATCCTGGCGCCGACGCGCGAACTGGCGATCCAGATCGAACAGGCGCTGCGCACCTACGGGCGCCACCTCAAACTTCGCCACACCGTGATTTACGGCGGCGTCGGCCAGAAGCCGCAGACCGACGCGCTGAAGCGCGGCGTGGATATCCTGGTCGCGACGCCGGGCCGCCTGCTCGACCTCATGAACCAGGGGCATGTGAAGCTCGGCGCGATCGAGCATTTCGTGCTCGACGAGGCAGACCGCATGCTCGATATGGGCTTCATCCGCGATGTGCGAAAGATCGTCGCCGCCCTGCCGCGCAAGCGCCAGACGCTGTTTTTCTCGGCGACCATGCCTGGGGCGGTCGCCGGACTGGCGAGTGACATTCTGCACCAGCCGATCCGGGTCGCCGTGACCCCGACCGCGACGACCGTGGAAAAAGTCGATCAGCGCGTGTTCTTTGTCGCGGCTGATGAAAAGCGCGCCCTGCTCGCCAAGCTCCTGCGCGATCCCGCGATCGAGCGGACCATTGTGTTTACCCGCACCAAGCACCGCGCCAACCGGGTCGCCGAGCACCTCAACAAGATCGGCATCGATGCCGATGCGATTCACGGCAACAAATCGCAAACTGCCCGCCAACGCGCCCTCGACGGCTTTCGCAAGGGCCGGGTGCGGGTTCTGGTTGCGACCGACATCGCGGCGCGCGGCATCGACGTTGACGACGTGACCCACATCATCAACTTCGAACTGCCCAACGTGCCGGAGGACTATGTCCACCGGATCGGGCGCACCGCGCGCGCCGGTGCGTCGGGCGTGGCGATCGCCTTGTGCGATCCGAGCGAGCAGGCTTACCTGCGCGCGATCGAAACACTGACCCGCGGCCGGCTGAACGTCGCCGGCGGCGAACCGGCCCACTACATGCCCAAACCCAAGAGCGGCCAGAAGCCAGGGCGCCGAATCGTGGCCGGCGGCATTCCGGCGGCGGCGCCCGCAAGGGACGGCGGGCCGCCTAGCCCGCCTTCGCCACGTCGTCGATCAGGAGCTGGACGCGCTCATTGCCCTGCCAGCGGTCGACGCGTAAGTGCCCCGCCACATGGAGAGGCGCGCCGTCGTTCATGAGCAGGGCCTGGCCGATCGGGGTTTCCAGGCTGCGAAAGGCGATGCTCTTGAGCCGGGCGTTGCCCGCCTCGCCCACGCCGCCGTCCAGGATGGCGCGAACATGCTTTTCGCCCACCACATCGGCCTTGACCACCCGCACGTTCGCGACAACGAAGCGGGGTTCCGAATTGGCGCTGCCGAAGGGACCGACCCGGGCGACGGTTTCGACCAGCTCGATCGTGGCGGCTCCCACGCCCAATGCCGCGTCGACGCCCAATGGGCGGGCATGGCCCAGGGAAGGGTCGGCATTCGCCAGCCGCTCGGATAAAAACGCGGCGAGTGCGTCGAGCCGTGCAGCTTCGACCGTGAAGCCCGCGGCCATGGGGTGACCGCCGCCGGCCAACAACAATCCGGATTGACGCGCCGCGATGATTGCCGCACCCAAATCGACCGCCGGGATCGAGCGGGCCGACCCCTTTCCTATTCCCTCAGCGTCAAGCGCCACGACGGCAGTGGGCCGGTTGAATCGCTCCACCAGGCGGCTCGCCACGATGCCGATGACGCCCGCGTGCCAATCGGCGCCCGAGACCAGAAGCATGGGCGCGTCGGAGCGCTCGACCGCCCGCTCGGCCTGCTCGATGGCCTCGGCCAGCACCGACGCTTCGATCGTGCGGCGCTCGGTATTCAACTCATCGAGCCGGTGAGCGATGGTGAGCGCCTCGTCGCGGTCGGCGGTGGAGAGCAGGCGGGTCCCGAGGCTGGATTCGCCGACCCGACCGCCTGCGTTGACCCGTGGCCCCAGGACATAGCCCGCATGGTAGCTGGTGGGCGGGCCGTCGATCCGCCCGACATCGGCCAGCGCGGCGAGCCCTGCGTTGCCCCGCTGCGCCATGACCTTGAGGCCCTGGGAGACGAAGGCGCGGTTCACGCCCAGCAGGGGCACCACATCGCACACTGTGCCCAACGCCACGATGTCGAGCCAGTCAAGCAAGCCGGGCTCGGGGCGGTCTTCATACCAGCCCGCCTCGCGCAAGGTGCGGTTGACCGCGACGATCACGAGAAATGCAACGCCGACCGCCGCGAGATGACCGTGGGGGCTCTGCTCGTCGACCCGATTGGGGTTGACCATGGCGTAGCAACGCGGCAGTTGCGGTTCGGCAACGTGATGGTCGACCACAATGACATCGAGCCCGGCGTCGGCGGCGGCGTCGAGGGCATCGTAGGAGGCCGTGCCGCAATCGACAGTGACGACGACCTGCGCGCCCTCCTCCCTGAGCTTGAGCAACGCGGGCGCGTTGGGGCCGTAGCCCTCACGCATGCGATCGGGGATGTAGACGATCACGTTGCCGCCGACGGCTTCGATAAAGCGCGTCAGCAACGCCGAAGAGGCCGCCCCGTCGACGTCGTAATCGCCGAACACGGCGATCTGTTCGCCCGCCATGATCGCACCCGCCAGACGATCCGCGGTCCGCTCCATGTCGATCAGGTGGAAGGGATCGGGCAGCAGATCGCGGATCGTGGGGTTGAGGAATTGCTCGCCCTCGTCGAGTCCGACCCCGCGCGCGGCCAGCACACGGCCGACAATTTCGGGGAGGTCGAGCCGTTGGGAGAGGGTCAACGCCGCGCGCTCGTCAATCAAGCGGGACTGCCAGCGGCGCCCGCTGACCGAGCGGGAGACACCGAGAAAACTGTCTTGCGATTTGTCGCTCATGCCACCGTCATACGCGTGCGCCGCCTCGCTTCAGGGTAGCGGAAGCAAGGGGGGGTTCAATCTATATCGCTCACGGCAGCAGACCTAAAGGTCTGCTTCCTAAGAGGGTGCGCCACAGTGGCGGCGGCCCGCGGTCGCGGGCTCGGCCTTCGGCCGCACCACGGATCGATCAGGCGTGGGTCTTGCGTGCGAAATTGTGTTCGGCGCGAATCTTGCGCAGGGTTCCCGTCGCGGAGCGCATGACGACGGAATGGGTGGTGGCACGCTCCCCATGACCTTGCACGCCGTCGAGCAGGGAGCCGGTGGTCACGCCTGCGGCGGCAAACACGACGTCGCCGCGAGCCAGATCGTCCATGGTGTATTTGCGCTCGAAGTCCGTAATGCCGATCCGCCGGGCGCGGCCCTTCTCGTCGTCGTTGCGGAAGACCAGGCGCCCCATCATCTGACCGCCGATGGCCTGCAGCGCAGCAGCCGCAAGCACGCCCTCGGGCGCGCCGCCGATACCCATGTAGATGTCGACCTCGGGATTGAGCCGGGTGGTCGCGATCACGCCCGCCACGTCGCCGTCACCGATCAGGTGAACCCGGGCGCCTGCCTCGCGGGTTTTTGCGATCAACTCGTCATGGCGCGGGCGGGTGAGGATCAGCGCGGTTAGATCGGAGACCGCACACCCCTTCGCCGTGGCGAGGTTTGCGAGGTTGGCCGCAGGAGTGTCGTCGAGGTCGACGACCCCGTCCGGCAAGTCGCCGCCCACCGCGATCTTGTCCATGTAGACGTCGGGGGCGTGGAGGAAGCCGCCGTCCTCGGCAAACGCGATGACCGCCAGCGAGCCAGGCCCGCCGGTGGCGCAGATGGTGGTGCCTTCGAGGGGGTCGAGCGCGATGTCGATGCGCGGCCCAGCACCGGTGCCGACCTCTTCGCCGATATAGAGCATGGGCGCTTCGTCGCGCTCGCCCTCGCCGATCACCACCCGGCCGGTTATCGCCAGCTCGTTCAACGCCGTGCGCATGGCGTCGACCGCGACCTGGTCGGCGGCCTTCTCATCGCCCATGCCGATCAGGGGCGAACAGGCCAGCGCCGCGCGTTCGGCAACCCGCACCGCGTCAAACGCGATATTTGCGTCCAGTGCCATCGTCGTCTGCTCTTCCCTTCTACTTTGCCGGGCAGGCCCGGCTCAGAGCTCTTCGATCCGGATCAGGTGAGCGGGCTCGACCACGGACCCGAGCGCTTCGATCTGGGCGATCGCGCGCCGCACCGAAACCTCCACGCTATCATGAGTGGTCATCACGACCGGCACGGGCTCGCCAGGCGCACGGGCCCGTTGGATCATGGATTCGACCGAAACGTTCTGATCGCGCAGCGCCGCGCAGACATCCGCAATGACGCCCGGTTTGTCGACCACCATAAGGCGGATGTAATAGGCCCCTTCGCGAGCCTCGATCGGCACCGTGGGCAGACTGGCAAGCCGTGCCGCCGGCAGCGAAAACGCGGGCAGTCGGATGCCCCGTGCAATATCCACGATGTCCGCGACCACCGACGAGGCGGTCGGGCCCTCGCCCGCGCCGCGGCCCTGAAAAAACGCCGTGTCGACGTAATCGCCGTCGGCCACCACGGCGTTGAACACGCCGTTGACCTGGGCAATGGGGCTGGTCAGCGGCACCATGCAGGGATGGACCCGCTGTTCAATCCCGGCGTCGGCTGCGCGCGCCATGCCCAGCAGTTTGATCCGATAGCCCAACTCGGCGGCAAACTGGACGTCGAGACCGGTGATCCGGCGAATTCCTTCGACATGGACCGCATCGAAATCGACCCGGCAACCGAAGGCTAACCCGGTGAGGATGCTCAGTTTGTGGGCCGCGTCGACGCCGTCGATGTCGAAACCCGGATCGGCCTCGGCATAACCCAGCCGCTGGGCCTCGGCCAGAACCTCGGAGAATTGTGCCTCGCGGCCCAGCGCTGCCGCCTCGTCCATGGCCGTAAGGATGTAGTTGCAGGTGCCGTTGAGGATGCCGTAAACGCGCCGGATCGGGTTGGCCGCCAGCCCCTCGCGCAGCGCCTTGACGATGGGAATACCGCCAGCGACCGCCGCCTCGAAAGCAAGGGCCGCGCCCTGCTGCTCCGCCAGCGTGGCAAGTTCGTTGCCGTGGCGCGCGATCAACGCCTTGTTGGCGGTCACAACGGACTTACCCGCGCCGAGGGCGGCTTCGCAGAGCGCGCGCGCCGGGCCCTCCTCGCCGCCGATCAGCTCGACCACGATGTCGACCTCGGGATCGCCGGCCAGGGCAGCCGGATCATCGTGCCAGTGCACGCCGGAGAGATCGAAGCCGCGATCGCGACCCTTCTCGCGCGCAGACACCGCGCGGACCTTGATCGGGCGGCCGCAGCGTGCCGCGAGAAGCTCCGCCTGCTCGTCGAGCAGCTTGAAAACACCGCCGCCGACCGTTCCCAGCCCGGCAATGGCGATGCCCATTGGATCGCTCATCGACCGCATCTCCAAATCGACCTGCATGGAGGTGTAAATTTAACATCATTTACTAACATGCTGATTTTAAGTCTTATTATTGAAATTTCTCTTTTCGTTCCTGCGCGGGCGAGCCGGCCTGTTCACACGGAAAGACGGAGCCCGATTCCGGCCTCGATCGGTGCTCAAGTCAAGGCTTCCGTTGGCGCAATGCGCGGGGACGGCGAGACAGCGTGCGGCCTAGTACTCGATGAAGATCTCGGCGCGGCGGTTTTCCATCTCGCCCGCGGGCATGTATTCGTGGGTCACCGGGCGGCTGTCGCCTTTGGCGTCGATCAGGAGCGCCGACGGCGGGAGCCCCAGGCGCATCAGCTCGTCCGCCACCTTTTGGGCGCGGTCCGCCGAGAGCTGGAAGTTCACAAGACGATGCTGACCCAGATCCATGTCGCGGGTGCGCATGCTGGCATGGCCGACAACGCGAACCTTGCCGCCGTAGGTCTCGTGCAGCGCCACCACATCCTCGAGCAGGCCGCGCGAACCCTCGGGCAGCCAAGCCTGGCCGTTGTTGAAAAACACGGTGGCGGCCTGGAATACCACCGCCGGAGCATAGCCACCGGACGGCGCGTCGGACGCAACGCCCCAGGCAGCGCCGTCGAGAGACGCCGTCGACGACTGGTTGTAGGTCGTCGCAAGCGAGGCGTTGAACGCCTGGTCGAACATCTGCTTGAACGTGCTCACACCGTAGACCCCATGATCGGACAGCACCGACGGGCCGGCCGCCACCACCATCTGGGTGGCCGGCGCGGGCGCCGGGGCCATGTCCAGGGGCAACATTTCGGGCACCGAGGGCGCGACCGACGTAACCTGACCCGTGCCCAGCTCGATGATCTCGAGCCCCTCGGAGGACGGTGCCGGCGGCTGATAGGGCGCGGTCTCAAGCTCGACGATCTGGGGTGGCTGCCACGGCTCGGTCGGCGCCGGGGTCGCTACCGCCGACACGCCGGTATCGTAGGGATCAAAGGGATCGACGGTTATTTCCTCAACCGAGGCAAGGCCGGTCTCTTCGAGCGGCTCGATGCGAATGACCTCGTCGGTGTATTGGGCGTGGTCCCGGTCGGCGGTCAACTCGGCCATCAGCGCGTCGAGATCGTCGGCCGACGAAGCCGACGGCGCGACGTCCGGGACCGTTGCGAGATTGGGAAAATCCTCGTATTCCCCGGGGATCGGCGTCGCCTCAACGGACGCCATGTCGGTGGCCGGTGCGGTGTCGAAGCCGTAGTCGTCATATTCGGCGATGGCTGGTTCGGGCGGCGCGGCGGCATCGTCCATTCCGTCGTCGGCGAAGACATCATCGACGACGTCTTCGACGGCGCCTTCGGCCTCGTTATACCACTCGACTGGATTGGCCCAGTCGGGCACCTCGGAGCAGGCGCCGAGAACGAGCAGGCCGGACAGGGCAAGCACCGGCACCTCGGCCCGCGCCAGACTCCGGCGCTTCGATGTCTTGTATTTACCCAATGCGTCCCCCCAACGGGCCCCGACCTACGTGCCAACTGCCGCCATGAGTGGCAAAATTAAGCAATAGATTCAAGGCAATTACAACCCGGCATTTACCTTTTCCCGGGCGACGCCCCGGTCAAGGTCCGCGAAATCCGGTAAAATCTGGGGATTCGCCCTCTCGACAAGCCGGGAAGAACCCCTATATTGCAGTGCAGCATGAGCAAGCCAGAACAAGCCAACCCGGCCCAACCCCGCCCCGACGAGGGCGTTGATTTCGCGCGGATCGCCGAGCAGAGCCGCCAGATCGTCGCCGACTTCATGGCGCGCCACAACGAACGTCTGATCGAGGGCGACGTCGACCCGATGAACGTTAGCAGTGCCTTCTTCGAGATGGCGGCACAGATGATGGCCAATCCCGCGCGCTTCGCCCAGACTCAGATGTCGCTGTGGCAGGACCACATGGCGCTCTGGCAGCACGCCACCGAACGCATGATGGGCGTCGAGAGCGCGCCCCTGATCGAGCCCGAGAAGGACGACCGGAGGTTTCGCGATTCCGAGTGGAACGAGAACCTGCTGTTCGACTATTTCAAGCAGTCCTACCTGCTTACGGCGCGCTGGCTGCATTCGACGGTGGACGACGTCGAGGGCCTGGATCGCGACACCCAGCACAAGATCGACTTTTTTACCCGCCAGTTTGTCGACGCCATCGCGCCGACCAATTTTGCCCTGACCAACCCCGAGGTGATTCGCGCAACCCAGGAAAGCAAAGGCGAAAACCTGGTCCGCGGCTTGCGCAACCTGCTCGACGACCTGGAAAAGGGCGGCGGCCACGGCCCCGCGATCCGGATGATCGACGAGAGCGCGTTCAAGGTCGGCGGAAATATTGCAATCACGCCGGGCAAGGTGATCCACCGCACGGACCTCGCCGAGCTGATCCAGTACACGCCCACCACCGAGCACGTCTACGCCCGCCCGCTGCTGATCGTGCCGCCCTGGATCAACAAATTCTACATCCTCGATCTGCGCCCCGAAAACTCGTTCATCCGCTGGGCGGTCGGTCAGGGCTTCACCGTGTTCGTTATCTCCTGGGCCAATCCGGACGAAGCGCTGGCGGACAAGGAATTCGTCGACTACATGCACGAAGGCCCGCTGGCGGCCCTCGACGCCATCGAGCAGGCGACGGACCGGCGCGACGTTAGCGCGATCGGCTACTGCCTGGGCGGCACCCTGCTCGCGACCACGCTGGCCTATATGGCCGCCCGCAAGGACACGCGGATCAAGGCCGCGACCTTCTTCACCTCGCTGGTCGAATTTACCGAAGCCGGCGACCTGCGGGTCTTCGTCGATGAGGACCAGGTAGCCTCTCTGGAGAAGAAGATGGCGGAGAAGGGCTATCTCGACGCCGAAGCGATGACCAAGACCTTCAACATGTTGCGCGCCAACGATCTGATCTGGTCGTTTGTTGTGAACAACTATTTGCTCGGGCGCGACCCCCTGCCCTTCGACCTGCTCTACTGGAACAGCGACAGCACCCGCATGCCCGCGAAAATGCACAGTTTTTACCTGCGCCAGATGTATATGGAAAACCGGCTGGCGGAACCGGGCGGGATTGCCCTCGACGGGGTACCGATCGACCTCGGCAACGTGACCAATCCGACCTACATCCTGGCCGCCAAGGAGGACCACATCGCCCCCTGGGTCGCGTGCTACGCCGCGACCCGCCTGATGGGCGGCACCAAGCACTTCGTGCTCGCCGCGTCGGGCCATGTGGCTGGGGTGATCAACCCGCCGGTCAAGGCGAAATACGCCTACTGGACAGGCGAAACCGAGGGAGTGGCGGTGCAAGACTGGCTGGACGCGGCCGAATCCCACGACGGCTCGTGGTGGCCCGACTGGGCCGCCTGGCTCAAACGGCGTTCGGGCAGGAAGGTTCCCGCCCGCAACCCCGGCGACGGCACACTCGAGGTGCTGGCCGACGCGCCGGGCGAGTACATCCTGAAATAGCGGCCTTATGCAATTCGCTTTACGAAGAGCAAAACGAAACGACGTTCGCTCGCCACCAAGGCTCACGCCGCATAAGCGGCGAACCGCGATCGCGGGCTTGCGAATTCTGGGTGTTGCCACCTCATCGGATTTCGCGCCCGGCGCCCCCGGAGCCGGTTGAATGCCCCTGTCACATGGAGTTAACTCGGCGGATCAGAGGACGCGTCCATGACCCCGGGCTTGCCGACCGATCTGCTCAAGACCTTTCTCGTGCTGGTGCGCACGAAGAGCTATTCGCGCACCGGTGAGATCATCGGCCGCTCGCAATCCGCCGTGAGCCTCCAGATGCGCCGCCTCCAGGACACCGCGGGCTCGGCGCTGTTCACGGAAGCGGGCAAGCAGATGGAGCTGAGCGAGCAAGGCCGCATCCTGCACGACTACGCCCAGCAGATTGTGCGCCTGAGCGACGAATGCCTCGCCCGGCTGCAGGGCGAATTTGTCGTCGACACCATCCGGATCGGCATTCCGAGCGACTTCGCGATCACCTACCTGCCGCGTATTCTCGGCCGCTTCGTCGACGCCAACCCGAATATCTCGCTCGACGTGCGCTGCGACCTGAGCGGTGACCTGATCCGCCGAATCAAGGACCAGGCCTACGACGTGGTGCTTTGCCTCTATGACGGCGAGCCCCACCGGTTGTTGCGCAAGACTTGGCGCGAGCCGGTCGTCTGGGTCGGCGAGCCGGGCCACGCCCTGGCGAAACGCCGGCCGCTGCCGCTGGTGCTGTTTCCCGACGGCTGCCAGTACCGGGAGCGGGTGCTCAAAAGCCTGCGCCGCGCGGACATTAAGCACAAGATCGTCTATTCGAGCGCGAATTTGACGGGCAATCAGGCAGCGATCGAAGCGGGCCTCGGCCTGACCGCGCTCTCCCAGCTGACCATTCCGCCCGGCCTGCACGAGCTCGACGAGCCGGGCGACCTGCCCGAACTGGAAGACGCCAACATCGCGCTCTACTGGAACCCCAAGGGCGCGACCCGGGCGACCCAGGAACTGGTCGGCTTTCTCGGCGGCGCGCTGAATCACAAGTTCGAGACCGCCGACGCCCAGTCGGTGGCCTAGGCAACCGCCCCGTCATGGCCAACGCGCTCCGCCGCCGCGCCCCTGTTCGCTCGCACAAGCCCAGCGGGAAATTTGTGAGCATCGCGGGTACTTACAACATCGATCTAAAAATCACCGTCGAGTGGGAGCGCGAGCTGGGGCTGGCCGAGATCGAGACGCTAATGCTGCCGTTTCTCGGCGAGCCGCGGGGCGATCGGGAAATTCGCGCCCTCCTCTCAGGGTATTTGCACGAAACCGATACCGATCTGCTGCCCGGTAAGGTCAGCAAATACCGCATCGCACCAAACTCCCTGCGTTCGCTGCTCGATGCCCTCGAAGCACGCGGCGCGATCATGCTTGCAAACGGCACGACAAGCGGTTTGGGCAACGCCGGGGTGCGTTGGCGCGCAGCCCGTCACGGGCGGTAGATCACCTCGAAGCTCTCGCACACCACCGGCGTGTCTTCGTGCCACTCGTGGCCCCAGAGCCGGCACTGGTTCTGGAAATAGCCGCGATGAGCGCAGTGCCAGTATTCGAGGCTCAGATCGCCCTCGCCTTCCGAGGCGGCGAATTCGAGCCCGACGTCTTCGTAGGACAGAATCGCGACGTTCGTGATGCGCACGACGCAAAGCGGCGAGCCCGCGGTTGTCGTCACGGTCCAGCAGTCGCCCACCTCGCGCATCCGGATGCCCCGGTGCTCGAATTCGAGTCGCATATGGGTTGTGCCGCGTTTTTGACCAGCTGTCGCCAATCCGGAGAGCTCGTCGATGATTACTGCCTCGGACGCGCCGTCCGGCCCCGCGAAGGTTCCGGCGTGATGAAGCGTGGCGGGGTCGGTTCCCGTGGCGTCGCAGGCCTGCTGCCAAAAGGCGTCGATTTCGTGTGCGTCAAAAAGGCGTCGATTTCGTGTGCGTCAAAAATCAACATGGCGGCGCTCATTTTTCGTCAGCATAGTCCCGAGGGCTACAAGCGCAAACACCGGTCGCTCATGCCCGGCCCGGCGGCGGTGCGGGGAACCAGGCGTCGGGTTCGGGCACGAAAGACGCGGGAAAGATATAACTTTCGAGCACGACCGACCCGAGACCCGAAGGCTCGAAAAAGTAAAAGTCCACTTTGTCCAGCCAGACCCCCGACAGGGCTGGCTGCGCGCCGCGTGCGACGAGCTCGCTCCGGCGTTCGTCCATCGACAGGCTCGAGCCGTCGAACGCGACGTGGTGCAGAGCCTGCTCGCGATCCTCGAGAGCAAGTTGGAGGGTCTTCGCGCCCGCTACCGGTTGCATGATCTCCCATATCATGGGGCCGTTCTGGGCAAACGCGACATCGATGACAAAGGGATCGGGCTCGCCGTAGGAGCGGCGATCGGCAACCGTAGTTTCATTGAACTGATAAAGCCCCCACGGCCCAACCCCAAGCTCGACCAGTGCCTTCATGGTCTTCTCGCGCGAACGGGTGACGATACATATCTCGACGGGAATGCCGAGAAAGCTGTTGGACAGGGAATCGGGGCCGGTCGCAGCAATCGCCGAGAAGGCACCTTTGCGCGAAGCGTCGGCGGGAGGAGGATTCCGGTCGGACAACTCAGCCTCTCCTCTTCTGCTCGCGCGCCAACATGTGGGCGGACGCCTAACCCCTCAGCTTCGCGGTCCCGTCCGCATCGACCGCGCCGCTGGCGGTATCGAGCGCGACTGCGTAGATATCGCGCGCGTCCTCGTGGGTGATCAACTCGTTGCGGCAATCCTCGGCGACCTTTTCGGGGTCGCGATTTCGGGGATCGCCATAACCGCCGCCGCCCGCGGTGCGGTGGCGAATTCGGGAATCGCGGGTGACCTTCACGCCGCTGGAGCGGATATGCCACTGCTCGTCGGGGGTGCCGGGATCGATCAGCAACTCGCTGCCCTGCCCTTCGAGGCCGCCGAACAGGCCGTAGGGCTTGAAGCGCTCGCGGTCGAGCGCGATGGCAAGCTCGGCATCGCCCAGCATGCGGTAGTCGATCTCGGTGCCGAAGCCGCCACGAAATTCGCCGGGGCCCGCGGAACGTTCCTGCAGGGCGAACTTTTCGCAAAGCAGAATGGGCGTCGTTGTCTCCATGACCTCGATGGGGATATTGAAGGCATCGCCGGAGCCCAGCGAAACGGTGGCGCTGTTGCCGTCCGCGTGGGCGCGTCCGCCCCAGCCACCCGAATAACACTCGAAATGGACGAACTCGCCGCCGGTCTCGGGCTCTTCGCCGCCGAGCGTCATGCAACTGAAGCAGCCGAAGGTGCCGGCGATGACCTGATCGGGAATGACGTCGGCCAGGGCCTGAAAGATCAGCTCGATCAGGCGGGTGCCCATGTTGCCCATGCCGGTGGTGACGGGCGCGGGGTATTGCGGGCGGTAGACCGAGCCCTCGGGCGCACTGACATGGATCGGCCGGTAGGAGCCCTCGTTGCCGCCGAGCGCGGTATCGCTGAGGAACATAACCGTCTGGCGCGACATGGAGACGGTCACCACCCAATGGCAGTTGCCCGCCGAGCCCTCGCGCTGGGGCCCGCTGCCGGTGTAGTCGATATAGATATCGCTGCCGTCGATGGTGACCGTCACCGCGATGGGGATCGGCTCGTCGGAGACGCCGTCGCCATCGGCGAAGCCCGAGGCTTTATAGACCCCGTCGGGAATGCGCTCGATGGCAGCACGAACCAGCCGTTCGGCATGATCGATCAGCTCGTCGGCAGCACTCGCCAAAAGCGCCCGCCCGTGGCGCTCGAACCAGGCATGGGCCCGAATCTCCGCGGTCTTGAGCGCCGCGATCTGGGCCGAAAAATCGCCGTGGGAGAGATCGGGGGTGCGCAGGTTGGCCATCAGCAGGTCGATCACCGCCTGGTTCATCCGCCCGCCTTCCGCGAGCTGGACCACCGGCATGCAGAGGCCTTCCTGATAGGTGTTGCGCGCGTCCGCCGACCAGCTTCCAGGATCCTTGCCGCCGATATCGAGATGATGGGCCTTGTTGGCCGCGAGCAGAACGAGCTCGCCCTCCCAGAAGATCGGCATGACGACGTTGATGTCGTTCTTGTGAGTGCCGCCCGCGGTGTAGGGATCGTTCGAGATGAAGATGTCGCCCGGCTTCATGGAGGCAAGCGGGTGTTTATCGAGCACCGCGTCGACGACGAAATTCATGCTTCCGTTGAAGATCGGGATGCCCTCGGCCTGGGCGAGCAGGCGGCCCTTGTCGTCGAACAGGACGCAGCTGAAGTCGTTGATCTCGCGCAAAATGGTCGAATAGGACGTGCGCTTGAGGGTAATCGACATCTCGCTGATGATCGAATTAAGGCCCGCGCGCACCACTTCGAGGGTGATCGGGTCGATCTGGCGAGCCGTCTCGTCGACCGCCGTCCTCTGTGCCTGGTTCCTGGGCGCCATGGTGCCTCTCTCTCCTACGCGCCACCCGCGCCGTCGCGCCGGCTGATGACGATGTTGCGGAAACGGTCGACCGTCGCCTGCTGCTCGGGCATGACCACAACGGTCGAACGCGGATCCTCGACGATAAGCGGTCCATCGAGCCTGTCGCCGGCGTACAGATCTTCGATGCCGTAGATCGCCGTTTCGACCAGTTTAGCGTCGAAATAGACCGGGCGCGACGTCTTAGGCTCGGGCGCCTCACCGTCGGGCCGGGAGGGAAACTCGGGAATCTCGGGCCGGGCCATGGTGCCGACGGAAAATATCCGCAAGTTCACCATCTCGACGGCGAACTCGGGAGTCGCATAGCCGTAGGTCTTTTCGTGCAACGCATTGAAATCCGCCGCGATCCGCCCGGCATCGAGGTCATCGCGATCGACATAGATGCGCAGATAATGATCTTGCCCGACATAGCGGACGTCGAGGACGTGTGAAATCTCGATCCGCGCTTCGTCGATGCCTTCCGCCGCGAGGCGCGCGACGCCTTCGGCGCGAAGCCCGTCGAACTGGCGGCCGATCTCGTCCCAGTCGGCGTCGGCGAAGGGCACGACGTTGGATTGCGCCCTGTCGTGGCGAAAATCCGTTGCCAGCATGCCGACGGCACACAGGGCGCCGGGATTGTTGGGCACCATGACCCCCCCGACTTCGCCGATGCGCAGCAGATCGCCGGCGACCATGCCGCCCGCGCCGCCGAATGCCATCAGGGTGAAGTCGCGCGGATCGTGGCCCCGCGCGATCAGGATCGAGCGCATTGCCTTGGCCATGTTCGCAGTGACCACCTTGATAATGCCCGCGGCCGCCGCCTCGGGCTCCAACCCCAGCGGCGTTGCGATCTTTTCGCTGACCGCGGAGCGCGCGCCCTCGGCATCGAGGGACATGGCGCCGCCCAGAAAATAGCCGGGATTGAGCCGGCCCAGCACGAGGCAGGCGTCGGACACGGTGGGCAGGGTTCCGCCGCGCCGGTAACAGACCGGCCCCGGCTCGGCGCCGGCACTTTCCGGCCCGACGCGGAGTGCGCCGCCGTCGTCTATCCAGGCGATGGAGCCGCCGCCCGCGCCGATCGCGAGGATCTCGATCATCGGGGCCATGATCGGCCAACCCTCGATGCGGCTTTCGTCGACGGTGAGCGCGAGACCGTCGGCGATTACCCCCATGTCGGAGCTGGTGCCGCCCATATCGATGGTCACGACGTCGGCGAGACCGGCGCGGCCCGCGAGGAACTGGGCACCGACGACCCCGCCGCTCGGCCCCGACATAACCGTGCGCGCAGGGTATTCGCGCGCGGTGCCCGCCGGGATCACGCCGCCGTTCGACTGCATGACGTAGAGGTCGCGCTTGAGCCCGCGGGCGTTCAGCTCGCGGGTCAGGTCGTCGAGATACGAGGTGATGATCGGCACGGTGCTGGCATTGATGACCGCCGTCGACGTGCGCTCGAACTCGCGTATCTCCGGCGCCACGTCGGACGAAATCACCACGACGCAATCGGGGTACTCATCGAGGAGAATCTCGCGGGCCCGGCGCTCGTGTGCGGGATTGGCGTAGCTGTGGAGGAAGCAGACTGCGACCGTGCCGATGCCCTTGTCTTTCAAGGTTCGCGCAATCTCGCGGGTTGCGGCCTCGTCGAGCGGCGTCAGTTCCTCGCCCGTATGGCGGACCCTCTCGTCGACCTCGAAGCGAAGCGCCCGGGGCACCAAGGGCGTCGGCTTGACCCACCCGAGATCGTACATGTAGGGGTTGTTGGTCCGCATGATCTCGAGCACGTCGCGAAAGCCCGTGGTGGTGACGAGTGCGGTGACGGGAAGCTTGCGCTCGAGCAGGGCGTTGAGCACCACGGTCGCGCCGTGGACGAAATAGTCGACATGACCGAGATCGAGGGTCTCGCCGTGGGACGCGGAGCGGTTCACGGTTTCCAGCACCTGATCGACCCCGCTGAGCACGCCCTGCTTGAAATCGCCGGGCGTCGAGGAGGTCTTCTCGACATGGAGACGCCCCTCGGGGTCGAGGAGCACCAGGTCGGTAAAGGTGCCACCGATGTCGGCGGCAAGGCGAGCGGGCATGGTTCGTCGTTTCCGTCTTCGCGGCGTTACTCGGGTTTCCAGACTTCCTGCAGCGTGCCGGCATCGTCGACCAGCAGGACGCCGCGCGGGAAGGTGTTGAGGTTTTCGATGCCGTCCTTCTTGATCAGGCAGATGTCGTGATGGCGGAAGCCGCCCAGCCCATCAACGTTGGTCATGGGCTCCATGGTCACGATCATGTTTTCTTCGAACACCGTGTCGTTGAACTGGCGCAGCTCGCCGCCTTCCTCGCGACCATACCAGAAGGTCATGATTCCGACCGAATGACCCGTGCCGAACGAGCGGCCCTCAAGCAGGCCCGCCTCCTCGTAGAGCGGGTTGATCGCCTTGTCCACGTCGGAGCATTTGATCCCGGCGCGCAGTGTCGCAAGCCCCTTGTGGTGGACCCGGACGTTGGCCTTGAAGACCTCGAGCGCCGCGTCGGGGATATGGCCCCAATAGAGGCTGCGCTCCAGAACATGGTAATAGCAGCCGAGGATGCAGTACGGGTTGAGGCTCAGCATTTCGCCTTTCTGTACCTCGCGGTGGGCGTTCATGATGTGGCCGACCCGGCTGCGGTAGGGCCCGGTCTGAAACCAGGTCATGTTCATGTTGTCGACTTCGATGTCGGGAAAACGCACGCGCAGCTCGTCCTCGATGGCGCTGTTCGAGGCGCGCGCGACCTCGACCTCGGTGACGCCGGGCCTGAGCGCGTCGATCGCGGCGTAACCGCCGACCTCGCAGAGCTGAACGCCGTGGCGGATGACCGAGACTTCCTCGTCGGACTTGATCAGGCGGCGGCGCATGGTCGAGGTGCCGACATCGGCCCACTCGAATCCGGGCACCCGCTCGTCGAGCAGGCGCTTGAGCGCCACGGAGCAGACATCCTCCTCATAGCCCAGCCGGCCGCTCGCGATGTCGTTGTCCGCCAACACTTCCTTGAGCAGGCGGATGTTGTTGTCGGTCGGGTTCATGTCCCAGTCGTGAAACAGCCGGATGTCGTCGTAATAGCAGCACAGCGCCGGCCGCTCGTCTTCGATCAGGGACACGATCAGAGTGGGCTCGTCGCGACGCGGGATGACTGCGGAATGCAGGCGGCCATAAGGCGGACAGTAGAACCCGCTGTAATAGACCACGTTATGAACCGAGGTCAGGAAGACCGCATCGAGCCCGGCCTCGTCCATCAGGTCGTAGAGATTGTCCAGCCGTCGGCGCATTTCCTCCCGCGACCAGAGTTTTTGCGTATGCACGGTTTCCGTTGCCGATGCCATGATCTGTCCTCCCAGTGACCGGCGCGCAGTTTAACGATGCCCTCGCCGCTATAGTGCGATAGGCGGGCGGCTGTGGCTATTGGTTGACGAAATAGTTCGATGAGCGGCCCCGCGGGTGGCGCACCCCATCAGGCGGTTTCAGCGGCGCGTTTGTGGGCCTGGCCAAGCCGAACGTAATGGGCGACGGACGCCGGGATGTAGGCGGCTTCATCGGCGCTGAGCGCGCGCAGAAGTTTTGCCGGCGCGCCCGCCCACAGCTCGCCCGCGGGGATCCGTTTGCGGGGCGTGACGAGCGCACCGGCGGCAACCATCGCACCGCCTTCGACGACGGCTCTGTCCATGACCGTCGCGCTCATGCCGACGAAGGCGCCCGGCTCCAGGGTGCAGGCGTGGATGACGGCGCGGTGGCCGATCATGGCGCCGGCACCGATCACCGTCGGGCCGTTCTTGCGGCTGACATGGACGATGGTGCCGTCCTGGACGTTGGCACGCGCGCCAACGGTGATCGACGTGACGTCGCCGCGCAGCACGCAGCCGTACCAGATGCTGGCCTCGGGGCCGACGGTAACGTCGCCCACCAGCACCGCGCCCGGGGCAATGAAGGCCGATGGGTCGATGCGCGGGTCCGTGCCTTCGTGAGGCAAAATCACCGAGCTCACGGGAACAGCGGTTCCTGCTCGAGTCCGGCGGTCTCGGGAAACCCGGCCATGAGGTTCATGTTCTGCACCGCCTGGCCCGAAGCGCCCTTGACCAGATTATCGATCACCGAGATCACAATGGCGCGGCCCGCCAGCCGATCCGCGAAGACCCCGATCAGGCAGTGGTTCGAGCCTCGCACGTGGCGGGTTGCCGGCGCCTGTCCCTCGGGCAGGACGCGCACGAAGGGCTCGTCGGCAAATCGCGCGGCGAGATGGGCACGCAACGCATCGGCGTCGGCGCCGTTTGCGAGGTGAACGTAACAGGTCGCGAGAATGCCCCGGCTCATGGGCATGAGATGGGGCGTGAAGTTGACCGTGACCGCCCGCGCGGCCGCGCGGGAGAGACCCTGCTCGATTTCGGGCACATGGCGGTGAACGGCGACGCCGTAGGCGTGGATGCCCTCGCTCACCTCGGCGAACAGATTGGCTTCCCTGGCCTGCCGCCCTGCTCCGGAAACACCCGACTTGGCGTCGACGATGATGTCGTCGGGCTCGATCAGGCCCGCGTCGATCAAGGGGATCAAGGGAAGTTGCGCCGAGGTGGGATAGCACCCGGGGTTGGCCACCAGCCGCGCACCCGCGACGTCGTCGCGGGCGAACTCGCTCAGCCCGTAGACCGCCTCGGCCTGGAGTGCGGGCGCGCGGTGCTCGTGGCCGTACCACTGCGCATAGGTGCCGACGTCGGCAAGGCGGAAGTCGGCGGACAAATCGACGATCTTCAGCCGCACGGGCAGCGCGGCGATAACCTCCTGTGTGGTGCCGTGGGGCAGCGCGCAGAAGACCAGGTCGATAGCGTCGAAGGCGGCGTCGTCGATGGCCACCAGCCCGGGCAGGTCGAGCCCGGCCAGATGGGGAAACACGTCGGTCATCGCACTGCCCGCCCGCCGCTTCGCAGTGAGCAGACGGATCGCGACGTTGGGATGGCGCGCGAGCAGGCGGACGAGCTCCGCTCCCGTATAGCCGCTGGCCCCGAGGATTGCCGCGTTGATGGTTTGCGTCGTCATGGTCCGGCCCTCTCGCCGTGTGTCTGACTATTACATAACAAAAAAGGCGCCCGGTTGGGCGCCTTCCTTGCGGTCTCGCCGGAAAACCCCGGACGCCCTAACGTTTGGAGAACTGGAAGCTGCGGCGCGCCTTCGCCTTGCCGTATTTCTTGCGCTCGACGACACGGGAATCACGGGTCAGGAAGCCGCCCTGCTTGAGCACCGGACGAAGCTCGGGCTCGTAGAGCGCCAGCGCCTTGGAGATGCCGTGACGCACGGCGCCCGCCTGGCCCGACAGGCCGCCGCCCTTGACCGTGCAGTGCACGTCGAACTGTCCGGACCGGTTGGCGGTCTCGAACGGCTGATGGATGATCATGCGCAGCACGGGGCGCGCAAAATAGACCTCTTCGGTCCGGCCGTTAATGGTGAACGTGCCGCTGCCCGGCTTGATCCAGACCCGCGCCACGGCGTCCTTTCGCTTGCCCGTGGCATACGCCCGGCCCAAGTCGTCGTGCTGTGACTCGACGATCACCGCTGCCGACTCCGGAGCCTCCGGTGCGGGCGTCTCGCCGCCGGCCGCGGCGACCAGGTCCGCCGAAAGCACGGGGTTGTCGGGGCCGCTCTCGGCGGCGGCATCCGGGGTCTGGGGTTCGTCGGCCATGGCCGTCAACTCCGCTTCTTGTTCTTTGGGTTGAGCGCGGCAACATCGAGGCTCACCGGCTGCTGCGCCTCGTGAGGATGGGTGGCGCCACAATAGACCCGCAGGTTCTTCATCTGCCGGTATCCGAGCGGCCCGCGGGGCAGCATCCGTTCGACCGCCTTCATGACCACACGCTCGGGCCGGGAACGGCCCAGCATTTTCTCGGGCGTCGTACTCTTGATCCCGCCCGGATAGCCGGTGTGCCGGTAATAGACCTTGTTGGTCATCTTGTTGCCGGTTAGAGCAACCTTCTCGGCGTTGATGATGATGACGTTGTCGCCACAATCCATGTGCGGCGTGTAGCTGGGCTTGTGCTTGCCCCGCAGCCGGGTCGCGACAAGTGCTGCCAGCCGGCCGAGCACGAGGCCCTCGGCGTCGATCAGCAGCCAGGCCTTGTCGATCTCGCCGGGCTTTGCCGAATAGGTCTTCATCACCGCATCCATCCGTCTAGAAATTTTGCGGGCGGGCGTAAACTCGAAGTCCGCGCGCCGCCCGAATCGACGCGGAGTATCGCACAGAAATTGGGTCTGTCAAGCGAGCAATCGCCCACTCACCGGGCGTTTTCGAAACGGTATCTCAATACCGTTGACACCGATTGCGGGGTGGTTTTGGGCCGTCGCCCGGTGTTATAGTCCCCGCCCTACTCGCCATTCCAGCCCAAACATAGAACGCGCGCCATGACCCAGACAAGCTCCGCCACCGCCGATGCTCCCCTGCTGCTGCGCGACGACGCCGACGGCGTCGCAACGCTCACGCTGAACCGGCCGGAGGCGCGTAACGCGCTCTCGACCGGACTGATGAGCACGCTGGAAGCGGAGCTTGCACGCCTGGCCGACGACAAGAGCGTCAAGGTGGTGGTGATCGCGGGCGCCGGCCCGGGATTTTGCGCTGGCCACGACCTCAAGGAAATCCGAGCCAATCCGGGACGCCAGTTCTACGAGGAGCTGTTCGCCCAATGCAGCCGGATGATGATGGCCATCGTCCACCTGCCCAAACCGGTGATTGCCAAGGTCCACGGCATCGCGACCGCGGCCGGCTGCCAGCTGGTCGCGACCTGCGATCTCGCGGTCGCGACCGAGGGCGCGCGCTTCGCGACACCGGGCGTGCATATCGGCCTGTTCTGCTCGACCCCCATGGTCGCGCTGTCGCGCAATGTGGGACGCAAGCAGGCGATGGAGATGCTGCTCACGGGCGAAATGCTCTCGGCCGAAGCCGCGATCCAGGCCGGACTGATCAACCGCGCCGTGGCCGAGGACGAACTCGACGGCGCGGTCGCGGAACTGGCCGGCAAGATCGCTGCAAAATC
The DNA here is from genome assembly GCA_965249645.1 of Alphaproteobacteria bacterium. GTDB lineage: Bacteria > Pseudomonadota > Alphaproteobacteria > UBA828 > JAPUJA01 > CAVOEB01. Next base: position 949,972 of record CBDFML010000012.1, on the reverse strand, counting down.
GCCGCTCTCCCTTGCCATCGGCAAGGAAGCCTTTTACCGTCAGCGCGAACTTCCCCTCGCCGAAGCTTACGAATATGCCAGCGAGGCTATGACCACCAACATGCTCGCACGGGACGCCGAGGAAGGCATCGATGCGTTCCTCGAAAAGCGCAAACCCGTCTGGGAAGGGAGATAACATGGCTCAGAAAATCACCCGGCGCGCCGGCGCCAAACCGGCGGCGCGAAAGACGCCGTCCACAACCCGTGGCCGGAAGACCGCGGCGGCGAAAAAGCCCCGAGCCAAGCGGCCGGCGGGTTCGCGCCGCCCGGCGGGTCTCGGCAGGCACGAGTGGTATTCCGACAGCCACATCCGGGGGATCCTCAAGAACGTGCGCTCGATCGCCTTCGTCGGCGCCAGCACGCGCTGGCTCCGGCCCTCCTACTATGCCATGAAGTACCTCCAGAAGAAGGGCTTCAAGATCATCCCAATCAACCCGGCACGCGGCGGCGATACGGTGCTGGGCGAGCCGGTCTATGCCAGCCTCAAGGACGTGCCCGGCACCATCGACATGGTCGATATCTTCCGCACCTCGGAGGAAGCCGGCAAGATCGCGGACGCCGCCATCGCGGTGGCCAAGGAAAAAGAGGTCAAGGTGCTCTGGATGCAGCTTGGCGTGCGGGACGACGAGGCGGCGGCACGGGCGGAAGCGGCCGGTCTGACCGTGATCATGAACCGCTGCCCCAAGATCGAATACGGCCGGCTGTCGGGCGAACTCTCCACCGCCGGCATCAACTCGCGGATCGTTACCGCCAAAACCGTAAGGGGCCCGAAGGCATGACCACCAAGCGCACTCACAAGACCAAGACGGCTGATCGCAGCACCACGACCCGGACGGCCCCGAAGACGGCGAGGAAATCCTCGAAGAAGCCCGCTAAGCGGGCGGCGAAGAAGATCTCGGCCGGGATCAAGACATCCGAACAGCTACTCGAGAGCGCGTATGTGGGCTGGCCCGAGCCGGGTTTCGAGACCCTCGCGGTCCATGCCGGGGCGCGGCCCGACCCGACGACCCAGGCGCGCTCGGTGCCGATCTACCAGACGACCTCCTACGTGTTCGACGATTCCGACCACGCGGCGTCGTTGTTCAACCTGCAGACCTTCGGCTTCGTCTATTCGCGTATGACCAACCCGACGGTCGCGGTGCTCGAAGAGCGCATCGCGGCGCTAGAGAACGGGCGCGGCGCGGTGGCGACCTCGTCGGGTCACGCGGCGCAGTTCATCACCTGCGCGACCCTGATGGCGAGCGGCGATCACATCGTCGCATCGCGCAACCTCTACGGCGGCTCGGTCACCCAGATGGGGATCAGCTACAAGCGGCTGGGCTGGAACTGCACCTTCGTCGACCCGAGAAAGGCGAAGAATTTCGAGAACGCGATCACGCCCCAGACCAAGGCGCTGTTCTGCGAGAACCTCGCCAACCCGGGCGGCATCGTGCTCGACATCGAGGCGATCTCGGCGATCGCGCGCAAGCACCACATCCCGCTGATCTGCGACAACACGCTGGCCTCGCCCTACCTCTGCCGCCCGCTCGACTGGGGCGCGGACCTGGTGATCCACTCGACCACAAAGTTCATCGGCGGTCACGGCAACGCGATGGGCGGCATCGTCGTCGAATCCGGACGCTTCGACTGGCGGCGCGACGACAAGTTTCCCGGCCTCTCCGAGCCCGACGAGGCCTATCACGGGCTGATCTTCGGCGAGACCTTCGGCGACTTCGGCTTCACCATGAAGACCCGGGCGGTCGCGCTGCGCGATTACGGCCCTACACTGGCGCCCATGTCGGCGTTCCTGCTGCTCCAGGGCGTCGAAACCCTGCCCCTTCGCATGCAGCGCCATTGCGAGAACGCACAAGCCGCCGCCGAGTGGCTGGAGAAGCATCCGAAGGTGGAGTGGGTCTCGTATGCGGGGCTGAAGTCGAGCCCCTATCGCAAGCTCGCGAAGAAGTACCTGCCCAAGGGCTGCGGCGCGGTTTTCACCTTCAAGGTCAAGGGCGGAATGGAGGCCGGCGAGAAGCTGGTCGACAACGCCGAGCTGTTCTCGCACCTGGCCAACATCGGTGACACCAAGAGCCTGATCATCCACCCGGCCTCGACGACCCACCGTCAGCTTTCCACCGAGCAGCAGATCGGCGCGGGCGCCGCGCCCGGCATCGTACGGCTTTCGGTGGGCATCGAATCAATCGACGACATCATCGCCGATCTCGACCAGGCGCTGGCGACGATCTAGGGGAATTTCGGTTAGAGACAAGCGGCTGCCGGGAAACCCGTGGCCGCTTTTTTTTCGAGACCGGCACGCTGTTTTCCCGCTACCGTCGCTTGAACCAGAGTGCCGTCCGAAGGGAGAGAGACGAGAGTGCGCGATCCGAAATACGACATCCTGTTCGAACCGGTCAAGATCGGCCCGAAGACGACGCCGAACCGCTTCTTTCAGGTTCCCCACTGCAACGGCGCGGGCTCGGGGAACCCCGCGACTCAGGCCAAGTTCCGGGGGATGAAGGCCGAAGGCGGCTGGGGCATGGTCTGCGTGGAATACAGCCCGATCCATCCCGAGGCGGATCGCGCGCCCTACACGGGCGGTGACATTTACGACGAGATCGACGTGGAGAATTTGGGTCACACCGCGCGGGAGGTGCAAAAGCACGGCTCGCTCGCGGGCATCCAGCTCTGGTACGGCGGCATGCAGGCGCCGTTGCTGGGATCGCAAGCGATCCCCCGCGGGCCGGCGGAAATGATCTCGCCGACCTACCACTACAGCTACTGCTACGCTGCGGACGAGGACGATATCGCAGAGCTCGTGGGTATGTACGCCGATGCGGCGCGCCGCGCCCAAGCGGCGGGATTCGATTATATCGAAGTCCTGGGCTCCGATACCGCGACGCCGCTCCAGTTCCTGATGGCGCAATACAACCCGCGAACCGACAAGTACGGCGGCCCGCTCGAAAACCGGGCACGCTTCTGGATCGAGGTCATGGCCGCGATCAAGGGCGCGGTGGGCGACGATTGCGCGGTCGGCACGCGCCTCGCCAGCGACCACATGATCGGGCCCGACGGGCTGGAACTCGACGAAGCCCTGAAGTTCGTCGAGCTCATGGACCGCGAAGGCGTGTGCGACCTGTGGAACATCACGATCGCCTGCTTCGCGGAATGGGGAAACGGTTTCACCACCGGCCCCTCGCGGTTCTATAAATCGGGCCATCAGGGCTGGGCCGGGCAGGCGATCAAGGGGGTAACGAAGGCGCCCGTGGTCGGGATCGGCCGCCTGACCTCGCCCGACGACATGCTCGAGGTCATCACTTCGGGCAAGGCGGATTTCATCGGCGCGGCACGGCCCTCGATCGCCGATCCGTTTCTGCCGAAGAAGATCGAGGAGGGCCGGCCCGAGGACATCCGGGAATGCATCGGCTGCAACATGTGCATTTCGCGCTGGGAACAAGGCGCGCCCCTGGTCTGCACCCAGAATGCGACCGCGATGGAGGAGTATCGGCGCGGCTGGCATCCGGAAAAGTTCGAGAAATCCAAGGATCCCCGCTCGGTGCTCGTCGTCGGCGCCGGGCCCGCGGGGCTCGAATGCGCACGCGTGCTGGGGATGCGCGGCTATGACGTGCATCTGCGCGAGGCGGCCAGCGAGGTCGGCGGGCATATGCGCAACGTGATGCGCTATCCCGGCCTCGCCGAATGGGGCCGGGTGATCACCTACCGCCAGGGACAGATCGACAAGCTCAGGAATGTCGAGCTCCACACGGGCGTGAGCGAGATGACCGCGGACGATGTGCTGGCCTACGGGGCGGAGAAGGTGGTGATCGCCGTGGGCGCGCAATGGCGGAGCGACGGCGTTGGGGGTGGAAGCAACTTGCCCATCGAAGGCGTCGACGCGTCACGCCCCGAATTCTGCACACCGGATCAGGTGATGGCCGGCAAGGAGGTGGGCGAGCGTGTCGTCGTGTTCGACGCCGACGGCTATATCCACGGCGTCGCGATGGCCGAGTTGCTGGCGGACCAGGGCAAAAAGGTTGCAATCATCACGCCGTTTGCGGGCGTGGCACCGTATACGGAATACACCCTCGAAGCGTCGAACCTGCACCGCGTGATGCGGGAGAAGAACGTGGTGCGCCATCCGCTCCACTGGGTCGAGAGCGTGGAAGCGGGAAACCGCCTTACAATACGGATGTTTGACGTCTACCGCGACAGCTCCCGGATCACCATGCCACCTATACGTGGCGAGCACCCTCGGTCCAGGAGCGACGAGGTGACGGAGATTTCATGCGACAGCGTGGTGCTGGCGACGGCGCGGACCTCGAACAACACGCTCTATGACGAGCTTAGGAGCCGGCGGACGGAATGGGCAGACAACGAGATCGACGCGATTTACCGCGTGGGCGATTGCCACACGCCCCGCTTCACCCAGCTTGCGATCTTTGAAGGCCACCGGCTGGCGCGCGAGTTTGACTCGGAAAACCCCCAGCAGCCCCTGCCCTACAAGCGCGAACGAGCGCGTTGGGACGGTGTGTCGTAGGACGAGGCGGATTCTTACCCCCGTCCCTACCCCTCCACTGATTCGAGACCACACCATTCCGCGGTGAACAACACTATGGTGCCGGTGATCCGCTTGAGCGAGGCGAAGCTGACCCGCTCGTCGAAAGCGTGGATGTCTTTCGAGGCCGGGCCGTAAACCAGGCAGGGGCAATCGTCGTAGAGCACGAAGACCCGGCCGTCGAAATAGCCCGGCGTGACGAAGAATTCGAGCGAGGCGCTGAAACTAACCGCAGGGGCATGGGAGAGGGTCGCTTCCGCCGCACTGCCCTCTTCGAGCACGTAGCCTTGCGCGAAGAAGCCGTTGTATTCGACCTCTGGCAGACTGTTCGCAAGGAACGGATGGGCGCGGCTCGCGGCCAGCAGGCAACCCTCGATCTCGGCCGCCGCATCGCGGGGATCGACACCGGGGTAGATCGCGGTCCGGACGTCGAAACTGCACCAGGCGGGAACCGACGACGCCCAGTCACCGCCTTCGATCTTGCCGACGTTGATGTTGATGGGGTGATCGAGTGCCTCGAAGTAAGGATGCTCGCCGGCTTGCGCGTTCCACTTCGCCTCGAGCCCCTGGAGCGCCTTGATCAGATCGTAGGCCGCCAGGATCGCGTTCGAGCCGCTGCCCGCCTCGCGGACATGGACCGGCCGGCCCTTGGCATGGACCCGGAACCAGATAACGCCGGCGTTGGCGCGGACCAGCATCTCCTCCTCGGGTTCCGGGATGATGGCGGCATCGGCGCGATAGCCTCGAATCAGGCAGGAAAGCGCGCCGTTGCCGGTGCATTCCTCTTCGGTCACGGACTGGAGATGGATCCGTGGCGGCGGGTAGATAATCGAGGCTGGGGAGCGCGTCGAGTGCGAAGATGTTGGCGCACAGACCGGCCTTCATGTCGGCGCCGCCCCGGCCATAGAGCCAGTCGCCGTCGATCCAGGGCTCGAACGGCGACTTCGTCCACATGTCGAGGGGACCGGTGGGCACCACGTCGATATGGCCGTTGAGGATCAGCGAACGCCCGGCCTGGTGTCGGGGGCGGTGCGTGGCGACGATGTTGACTGCGTTCTCGTAACTCACGGTCACGGGCGAAAACCCGGCATGACCCTCGATTTCCGAGACGTCGATCGCCCAACGGTCCATGGCATAGCCGCGCTCTTCGAGAGCCTCGTAAACGAAGGCCTGCGCGGTGTGCTCCTGGCCCCGGAGCGAGGGGTGGCGCATCAGGTCCTGGGTGAAGGCGATGTGCTCGTCAAAGCGTTGCGAGACGGCGTCGAGAATGCGCGCGGCCAGCGCCGGATCGAGCGCCGCAGCCGCTTCGCTCATGGCGCGCGCGTGAGCGCCTGGGTCGAGCAGGACACGCTGCCACCCCAAAAACCCACCTGATCGTAGGTGAGCTGGATCGGCTCGATGCCGCGCCGGTCGAGCTCGTCGGCGACGCGGTTCAGCCCAGCGGGCATGACGTAGCGTTTGTCATCGAGGCTGACGCCGACGGTCGCGAAGGCTGACGCCTCCTGCTCGGTCAACTCGATGACCTCCCAATCGCCAAGCGGTCCGGGCAAATTTTCATCGATCATCTCAGACCGGTAGAGCATCAGCAGCCCTTCGCGGAGCAGGCAGGTGATGCCCAGCAGGTGAAGCACCTTTCCCTTCATGGGCACGGGGTAGACCGTGTAGCCGAAGGGTTCGATATAACGGGCAAGCCAGTCGGTGCCTGCGCGGTTGCTCGCGATGTCGGACTCGCCGACATAGAGGTGGCTGCCATAGCGCACGATATCGCCGCCTTCGAGATAGGGTCCCGGACCGCCGCTCGACGGATCGAACGGCTGCGCTGCCGGCATCGCCACGTGACGCGCATCCGGATCCGCCGCGATCAGGGGCGCCAGGACATCGCGCAGGGGAAAGATCTCCTTGCGGCGGTAGGCGCGGCGGATGTTGAGCTCGATATAGTGCTTGCCGATGGTGACCACCGGGTCGGCCGGATAAAGCAGCGAGGTGCCCGGCTGGAGATCATCGAGGTAGCGCCTTTCTTCTTCTGTATAAGGCCGCGGGCGAAACACCGTGACCCCGTTGTTCTCATAAAGCGCGGCGAGACTTTCGAGCTGCTCGGCGGTCTTCTCGTAGCGCTCGGGCATGACCTGCCTGATCGAGGTCGCCTTGCCGTTCGAGGCTTTCAACGCGTCGATCACCTCGTCGTTGTAGTGATGGAGTTTGGGATTGTAAGGCGGCAAGGTCAGATTGTCGGCGATCCCCACCACCGCCATACGCAAGGGGTCGAAGTCGCTGCGGGTGCCAAGGGCCGGTGTCGCTTCGCGCATGATCGAACTCTCCGTTTCTCGCTCTCTTGAATTATTGATCCGTTTTAGAGCATTGGTAAGCTGGTGGGAAACGGAACCCCGAGACACCCTGATTTCCCTACGAAGAAAAAGATAGAAATTTATTCTAAATCAATACGTTATATCGTCTTTCTCATGATTCAAAAGGCGCCGTCTCAAGGCACACGAGACGGGCTGAATTCCATTCGGGACGTTTGATGACGACGGGGTGTCGCTTGTGTGGCAAAATCACCTAGGTTAGAAGAAAGCCAAGTTTCGCCCGTCGAGACGGGCGACGAACATGGAGACCACAGATGCAGGTCATTCTTGCGGAGCCACGCGGCTTCTGCGCGGGCGTCGAGCGCGCTATCGAGATTGTCGAACAGGCGATCGAGCTTTATGGCCCGCCGGTCTATGTGCGCCACGAGATCGTGCACAACAAGCGGGTGGTGGACGAGTTGCAAAAGAAGGGTGCGCGTTTCGTTGAGGAGCTGAGCGAGATTCCGGAAGGCGCGGTGACGATTTTTTCCGCCCACGGCGTCTCGAAGGAGATCGCCGACGAGGCCACACGGCGCGACCTGCCGGTGATCGACGCGACCTGCCCGCTGGTCGCCAAGGTCCATATCGAGGCGCAACGCTACGCCAAGGACGACAATGAGGTCGTTCTCATCGGCCATAAGGGTCATCCGGAGGTTGAAGGCACGGCGGGGCGCGTCGAGGGCGGCTTGCAGATCGTCTCAAGCATCGAGGACGTCCAGAAGCTCGAGGTCCGCGATCCCGACAAGGTCGCCTACGTGACCCAGACGACGCTCTCGGTCGATGACACCCGCGACGTGATCGAGGTGTTGCACGAGCGCTTCCCGAACATCGTCGGGCCCAACGTCAAGGACATCTGCTACGCTACCCAGAACCGCCAGGCGGCGCTGCGCCAGCTCACGGAAGAGGTTGAGCTGATCCTCGTTCTGGGCGCGAAGAACAGCTCAAATTCCAACCGCCTGCGCGAAATCGGCGACGAGATGGGCGTGCCCACCTACATGATCGACGACGCGCGCGACGTCGACCCGACCTGGTTCGAAGGGGTCGAGCGGGTCGGCATTACCGCCGGCGCCTCGGCGCCGGAACAGCTTGTCCAGGAGCTGATCGAGCGGCTGCGCGATTTCGAAGAGGTCGACCTCCATGTGCTTGACGGCATCAAGGAGCGGGTCCGCTTCAAGCTGCCCAAGGAACTGACGGGCGCCGACGTTACCTACGGCGGGCCCCACGACGACACCACCCTGCCCTCCGGCGCCTGAGCATCACGAGCAGACCCATGTCCGTACCCTTGATTCAGAAAATCCGCGTCGGCAGCTATCTGATCGGCAAGAAGCTCTCGGGCGAGAAGCGCTACCCCCTGGTGCTCATGCTCGAGCCACTGTTCCGCTGCAATCTCGCCTGCCCCGGCTGCGGCAAGATCGACTATCCGGACCCGATCCTGAACAAGCGTCTTTCGGTCCAGGAATGCCTCGACGCGGTGGACGAGTGCGGCGCGCCGATGGTCTCGATTCCAGGCGGCGAACCGTTGATTCACAACGAGATGAAAGAAATCGTCGAAGGCATCGTCGCGCGCAAGAAGTTCGTCTATCTGTGCACCAACGCGCTGCTGCTCGAGAAAAAGCTGGGCCAGTACACGCCGAGCAAATACCTGACGTTTTCGATCCATCTCGACGGCTATGGCGAGCATCACGACGAGGCCGTCGACCAGCCCGGCACCTTCAAGCGTGCCGTCTCGGCAATCCACGCAGCCAAGGCCCGGGGCTTTCGCGTCAACGTCAACTGCACCCTGTTCAACAATGCCGTGCCCGAAGACATGGCGATGTTCTTCGACTACGTCACCGACGAACTCCGGGTCGAAGCGATCACCCTTTCGCCGGGCTACTCCTACGAGCGCGCCGCGGACCAGGAGCATTTCCTGACCCGGGAGACGACCAAGAACCTGTTTCGCGACATCTTCCGGATGGGCCGGGGCAAGAAGTGGCAATTCAGCGAATCGAGTCTGTTTCTCGATTTCCTCGCCGGCAACCAGACCTATCACTGCACACCCTGGGGCAACCCAACGCGCAACATCTTCGGTTGGCAGCGCCCCTGCTACCTGCTGGGCGAGGGGTATGTCGAGAGCTTCAAGGAGCTGATGGAAGAGACCGAATGGGAGAAGTACGGCACCGGCGCCTACGAGAAGTGCTCGAACTGCATGGTCCATTGCGGCTATGAAGCGACCGCGGTGGAGGATACCTTCAAGCACCCGATCAAGGCGCTGGGCGTGGCGCTGCGCGGCGCCCGCACGGAAGGCCCGATGGCGCCGGACATCCCGCTGGATAAGGCGCGAGGCGCGGACTACGTCTTCGAATCACACGTTGAGAAGGCTCTCGCGGAGGCCGAATCCGAGAAGCGGAGCGCGCGTAGCGACGCCGCGTAGACTGCGCAGCGCCGCCCGCTCGTCGGCGAGGAGATTCAGGCAGCCGACAATTTCCCACGGCCGGAGCATAAGTGCGACAAATGCTACGCCCGGCCGGATGCGCCCGTCCGGACCGATGGCGCGCAGGGCCGTGTATGGAATGGTCCGCCCCGCCGCATCCGCGACCACCCGAACCGCCAGAAACGGCAGGCCCGCCTCGGCGGCGACGCGGGCAACCGCGTGGCTTTCCATGTCGACGGCCCGGGCATCGTGCTGCTTCGCGAGCGCGGCCTTTTCCGCCACGCCGGCGATGGTGACGTCGATCCCGAGCAGCCTGCCCTGCTCGATCGCGCCACCCAGCCGCCCGGCTAGCCCGTCATGCCATAAAGGGTCGACTGGATAGACCCGGTCGGGCCCGACTACCTCACGGGGCAAGAGGAGGTCGCCCGCGCGAAGCAGAGGGTCGAGACCGCCTGCGATACCGGCGCTGGCCAGTCCCTCAACCCCCTGCTCGACCAGGGCCTGTGCGGCACGCGCCGCGGCATCAGGCCCAAAGGCGGACCGGAACAGCGGGATTTCGCGATGCAGCGAGGGGTTGGCCTGGGCGCCAGCGAGACAGTTCGCCTCGCTGCTCATCCCGGTGATGATGCCGAGCCGGCTCACATCCCCCAGGGGGTCCGCTCGGCGTTCGCTTCCGTGAGGACCCGGTAACGCGCAAGAGCCCAGAGCGGGTAATAAACGCTGTAGCCGTGATAGCGGAGATAGAAGACCCGTGGAAAGCCCACGGCGGTGTATTCCTTTTCTGCCCACTTCGCGCCATCCATGACGCGCGGACAAGCGAGCAGATAGTCGATGCCCCGACGCACGGCATCGCTTTCCACCTCGCCGGCGGCCATCAAAGCGAGCACCGCCCAGGCAGTCTGGGACGGCGTGCTGATTGTTTGGTAGCTGCGTTCGAGCCGTTCCTTGTAATAGGATTCACCCGGCTCGCCCCAGCCGCCATCGCTGCGTTGATTTGACTTGAGCCACTCGACGGAACGGCGCATGGGCGCCGAACTCATGTCTTCGCCCAGAATGTTGAAAGCGCAGAGCGCCGACCAGGTGCCGTAGATGTAGTTGGTTCCCCAGCGGCCGTAAAATGAGCCGTCCGATTCCTGTTCGCGATAGAGGAATTTGAGGCCCTTCTGGATCGTCGGATGCTCGCGCGGATAACCGATCTGGGTCAGAAAGCCGAGGCAGCGGCCGGTGACGTCGACTTCAGGCGGATCGAGCAGCGCGCCGTGATCGGCGAAGGGGATGTAGTTCAGGTAGTGGTGGGTGTTATCGACGTCGAAGGCGCCGAACCCGCCGTTGCGGCTCTGGATACCCTCGACCCATTCCGCGGCGCGGGCAATCGCCTCGCTGTAGCGCTCGGGATCGGCGCGATGCATGGCCATACCGACGACGGCGGTGTCATCCACGTCGGGATAGTAGTCGTTGCGGTACTGGAACGCCCAGCCGCCAGGGCGCACTCCCGGACGACGTATGCTCCAGTCGCCCTCGACGTCGAGAATTTGCAGATCGACGAGCCAGTCGAGCGCCATTTGCATAGCCTCGCCGTCACCCGGCTCGCCCGCCTCGAGCAGGGCGTGGGCTCCCAGGCAGGTGTCCCAAACTGGCGATAGGCAGGGCTGGACGTAACAGGCACCGTCGACCTCTTCGGTGATCAGCTTGTCGATCGAGCGCTTGACGATCTGGCGGGTCGGATCGTCCCTGGGATAGCCCAGCACATCGAGCGCCATCAGGGAGTTGGCCATGGCGGGATAGATCGCGCCGAGCCCGTCCTCGCCGTTGAGCCGGCGGAGAAACCATTCGAGCGCCCAGTTGACCGCCTCGCGCCGCACGGCGTTCGGGATCATCGGCTCGCCCCATTTCAGCAGCTTGTCGAGGCCCAGGAAGAGCTTGCCCAGCGCGGTCGTCTGGTCGCGGTAATAGTTGCGCTCCAATTCGGGCGGCGTGACAAACAGCTCGCGCACGTCGACATCCAGAGGATTGCGCGCCCGCGGCCGGTATGCCTGCACGATGAGAAGCGGCGTGATGACCGTACGTGACCAATAGGACACCTTGTTGAGGTGGAAGGGAAACCAGCGGGGCAACAGCACGATCTCGACCGGCATGGTCGGCACGGCGCGCCACGGCACCTGGCCGAACAGGGCGAGCGCGATGCGGGTGAACACATTGGCGCGGGCCGCTCCGCCCATCGAGAGGATGAGCTCGCGGGCGCGGGCCATGTGGGCGCAATCGGGCGCGTCGCCCACGAGTTTGAGCGCGTAATATCCCTTGATCGTGGCACTCAGATCCGGATCGCCGTCATGAAATAGGGGCCAACCGCCGCCCGGCTGCTGGATCGCCCGGATGTGGCGCGCGATCTTTTCCTCGAGCGGCGGATCACGCTCGTCGAGATAGTGCAGCAGCATGATGTATTCGGCCGGGATCGTGACATCGGCCTCGAGTTCGTAAACCCAATGCCCATCGGCGCGTTGCTGGCTCTTGAAGGCTTCCATCGCGTCGGCGATGACCGCGTCGAGGCGCCGTTGGCCCCCGTCCGCTTCGGGGCTCGTGCGTTCTTCGTGCGTTGCCCGCCCAGCTTCGCTGTCGGTTATTGTCATAGTCAGCAGAAATCCCGATACGGTCGGAGCATCAAGCCCCGGAGGCGAACTCCGCGCTCTCGCGTCCTAGCGCGCCAAGGGCGGTGGATACGATATGGGCGGCATCGAGGCCCGCGTCTTCATACATGCCCTTTGGCGTGCCGTGGGACACGAACCTGTCGGGCAGCTTCATAGGCCGGATCTTGAGGCCCTCGTCGAGCAGGCCACTGATGGCGAGGAAATTGAAGACCTGGGCTGCGAAACCGCCGATTGACCCTTCTTCGATGATGATCATGACCTCGTGTTCGCGCGCCAGGCGGCGCACGAGATCCTCGTCGATCGGCTTGGCGAAGCGCGCGTCGGCCACCGTGGTGGACAGGCCGCGCGAGGCAAGCTCGTCGGCAGCGGCGAAGCATTCCTGCAACCGCGCGCCGAACGAGAGGATCGCCACGGTCGTGCCCTCGCGCATCACCCGCCCCTTGCCGATGGACAAGGCGACGCCGCGCTGAGGCATCTCGACACCCACGGATTCGCCGCGCGGATAACGCAACGCGCTCGGTCGGTCGCCGATTTCGACCTGCGTGCGCACCATATGAACCAGTTCGGCCTCATCCGAAGCCGCCATTATTACGAAACCGGGCAGCGTGCCGAGGTAGGTGATGTCGAAAGAGCCCGCGTGGGTCGGCCCGTCCGCGCCGACCAGACCGGCGCGGTCGATGGCGAAGCGCACCGGCAGTTGCTGGATCGCAACGTCGTGAACGACCTGGTCGTAGGCGCGCTGCAGGAAGGTCGAATAGATCGCCGCGAACGGCTTGAACCCTTCCGTGGCCAGGCCGGCCGCGAAGGTCACCGCGTGTTGTTCGGCGAGGCCGACGTCGAACGAGCGCTCGGGAAATTCCGCCGCGAATTTATCGACGCCCGTACCATCGGGCATCGCCGCGGTGATCGCGATGATTTTGTCGTCTTCCTTGGCCTCGGCGATGAGCGCGCTGGCAAACACCGAAGTATAACTCGGCGCATTGCCCTTGCTCTTCTTCTGCTCGCCGGTGACGACATTGAACTTGCCGACGCCATGATACTTGTCGGCCGCCTGTTCTGCGGGCTCGTAGCCGTGGCCCTTCTGGGTCACGGCATGGATCAGGACCGGGCCCGGCGTGTCGTCGTCGCGGATATTGCGCAGGATGGGCACCAGATGCTCGAGGTTATGGCCGTCGATCGGGCCGACGTAAAAGAAGCCCAGTTCCTCGAACAGGGTGCCGCCGGTGGCCATGCCCCGCGCATACTCTTCGGCCCGCTTTACCGCGGTCTCGAGGGAGCGCGGCAGATGGCTCACCACGTCCTTGGCCTTGCTGCGCACGGAGCGGAAGGAGTGAGACGAGAGCAGACGCGAAAGATAGGCCGACAGCGCGCCGACGGGCGGCGCGATCGACATGTCGTTGTCGTTGAGGATGACGATCAGCCGATTGTTCATGGAGCCGGCGTTGTTCATCGCCTCGTACGCGAGGCCCGCAGTCATCGCTCCGTCGCCGACGACGCAGATGACGTTACGCTGCTCGCCCTTGAGATCGCGTGCCACCGCCATGCCGAGACCCGCCGCCATGGCCGTCGAGCTGTGCGCGGCGCCGAAGGGGTCGTATTCGCTTTCGGAGCGCTTGGTAAAGCCGTAGAGGCCGCCTGGCTGACGCAGGGTGCGAATGCGGTCGCGGCGCCCGGTCAGCACCTTGTGGGGATAGCACTGATGGCCGACATCGAAGACCAGCCTGTCATTGGGCGTGTCGAACACATGGTGGATGGCCACCGTTAACTCGACAACGCCTAAGCCCGCGCCCAGATGGCCACCCGTGGTCGAGACCGCATCGATGACCTCTGCGCGCAACTCGTCGGCAAGCTGCTTGAGCTGCGGCAGGGTGAAATCCCGGCAGTCCGCCGGGACCGTCACCCGGTCCAGCAGAGGCGTCTTAATTGTTCCCGACACGGCGTCCCCCGCCCCGATTATCTCAGTTCCACGTCAAGTCTAACCCGTTTGCGGTTTCATATGATACCGCACCGGGATGAACCAAGCAGCCTAGCAAAATAGCAAAGAACCGCAAATTCAGAAATAGTTATTTTATATCAATTGGTTGAACGGATGTTTGCGCTCGGGACTCTCAGCCCGCAGCGAAATTTCCAACGCTTCAGCGGCGCCAGGTGTAACGCAGCCCGAAGTTGTCGAGGCCCTCGTTGGCCTCGGCGAGACGGGCGTTCGAGACGTGATCGAGAACCAGGGAAACGGCGTGATGATCGTCGAGGCGATAGCCTAGCTCGGCACCTTCGCGGAACAGGATGCGCAGGCCCAGCTCCTTTTCGTCGAGGATCGACGTGCGCAGATTGCCGTCGTGCAACGCCAGACCGAAATCCGCGCCGAAGAACAGATCGTCGCCGAGATCAAATTTCCAGGTGATACCGCCGAACCACTGGCTGGTGTCGCCGTCGATATTGAGATGGAAGCCCGTATGAGGCCGGGGCTGTGCGATAAGGTCCCAGAATTCGCCGCGCAACGGCTCAAAGCGGACGCCCAGGTCGATGGCGGCGAAGTTTTCCTCCTTCGAACGGCCAAAGGCACCGACGTCGTGTGCAAGCCCGCCCAGCCACAGTTCCGTGATGCCGAGTTGGGCGAAAATTTCGTCTACATCGTTGGACGCGGATACTATCGCCGGGGCCTGAGCAGGCTGGACCGACGCATCGGCGACCACCAGGGGCGCGGGTGCCGGAGACTGATAGGACGGCTCATAGACAGGTGCCGCATAGGCGCTTTCGTAGGTGCGTTCGTAACTCGGCGTAATCGTGGCGGCCGTGTAGGTCGGGCTGGCCGGCGCGGCGACCGCCATCGACGTTGCCACCGGCCCGCCACTTGCCGCCGCGTGAATTTGCGCCGCAAACGATGGAAACGCCCGGACCGCGCCGTCCACGATGGCGGGCGCGTAGGCGGGTGCCAGGGCCACGGCCTCGCGCACAATGAGCCCCGCGTAGCCGGGATATTGCACGATCGCGACGACCACAGCATGAGCCATGACAGTCTCGCCGCTGCGCACGCCCGAATCACCGATACGGGGCTCGGCGGCCATCGCCCCCGCGGCAGACGCGACGTTGCGGAGTTCACTGGCAAGCCCCGCGGGCAAGCCTGACTGAGCCCGCGCGAGCGGCCCCGCAACAAGCAGGACGCCGGCAACAACGGCTCCGAGCAGAAGAAGTCGTGAACGGCAAATGATCATGGGGCCACAGTGTTCGGCGCAGACCGGCAAAATTCAACTGGAAACTCGGAACCCGCCGCCGGACGGTCAGTCGAGATAGCCTGCCGCGCGGAACCAGGCAATGGCGTCGACCAGCGCCTCATGGACCGGGCGGACTTCGTAACCCAGCTCCCGGCGCGCCTTTTCGATTGAAAAGTACATCTTCTTGCGAGCGAGCCTGACACCGTCGATGGTGGCACGGGGCGTGCCTCCGCCGATGCGGGCCCACGCCTCGGCAAGGACGGCGATGGGCATGACGGCGGCGTTGGGCAGGCGCAGCCGCGGCGGCTTGCGGCCCGCGACGGCGGCAATATCGACGAGTAATTCCTGCAAGCTGAGATTCTGGCCGCCCAGGATGTAGCGCTCGCCGACCCGCCCCTTGTGATAGGCCAGCAGGTGACCCCGCGCACAATCCTCGACATGGACGAAATTAAGGCCCGTGTCGACGTAGGCGGGCATCCGCCCGCTCGCCGCCTCGACCACGAGCAAGCCGGTCGGTGTCGGCTTGATATCGCGTGGCCCGAGCGGGGTCGACGGATTGACGATCACCACCGGCGCGGCTTCCTCGGTCACCAGCCTGCGAACCGCTTCTTCGGCGAGATACTTCGAGCGCTTGTAATGGCCGATCATGTTGCGAGGCCGACCGGCGTATTTTCGTCGGCGGGGCGCGCGTCCGTCGTCAGGCCAAGCGCCGCGACGCTGCTGGTATAGACAATGCGGGAGACCCCGGCCTGGGCAGCGGCCCGGACGAGGTTGCGACTGCCCTCGACGTTGGTCGCGTAAATCCGCTCGGGATCGGGCACCCAGAGACGGTAATCGGCGGCAACGTGAAAGACTGCCTCGCAACCCGCGACAGCGCTGGCAATCGACGCAGGGTCGGTCAGGTCTCCTTCGACGATTTCGAGATCGAGCCCCTCGAGATTGCGCCGGTTCGCTCCGGCGCGAACCAGTGCCCGAACCGTCCAGCCCTCCGCAACCAGGACGCGGGCGACTGCGGAGCCGACGAACCCGGTAACCCCGGTGACCAGTGCCGTCATTCGCCTCTCCCCACTTTCAATTTTGCCAGCAAGCTTTGGCGATGGAGCCAGAACATACACAGCGCGGCAAGCGGCGAGACCGCCGCGGCGGCGAGCAGCAGGGGCATCTGCCAGCCGAGCCAGATCATGGGCCCAACCAGATAGAGCACATCTTCGAGATCGAACCCGCCCCAGCGGGGCTGGACCGCGTCCTTGGCAAACAATGTTGCGCGATGCCCGAACACCCAGAACAGGGCGCTAACACCGAACCCGGCGACCAGCCCGAGAATTACGGCGGTAAAGCCCAGGGAACTGTCGCGCAAACCGACGCCCAGCGCAGTGAACAGCAGGACATGGACCATGGCATCGCAGCCGATGTCGTAGGTGTGTCCGAAACGGCTGGTCTTGCCGGTCATGCGCGCAAGCTCGCCATCGGCGTGGTCGATCAGGTTGGAGAGCATGAACAGGCCGGCGCCCCACCATGACCAGACCGGTTCGCCCAGCGCAATGCAGCCACCCGCCAGCAGCCCCACGAGGAGGCGAATCGTGGTGATGTGATTGGGCGTGACCGGAGTGTTCGCCAGCGGTCGGACGAGTGCGCGTGCGATCCGTTGATCCCACGTGCCCCCCACCAACGGGGTGGGTACCGCCTGCTGATCGTCGTGGGTCATGCCGGGCTCGTCCTCCTTGCCGCGGATATGCTACTGATTGCCCGCGCGGTGGCAACCGCGCCGCTGCCTGTCCCTGAGCGGGAGTTCCTGCCATGAGAGCGATGATCCTCGCCGCCGGCGTCGGCAACCGGCTCCATGGCGCGGGCCATGACGGGCCGAAGGCCCTGCTCCGCTTCGGCGGCAAGAGTCTGCTCGCGCGCCATGTCGCGCTGCTCCGCGCGGTCGGGGTCAGCGATATCGTCGTCGCCACCGGTTTTGGCGCCGCCGCCATCGAGGCCGCGCTGGCGGAGGTGGGCGGTGCCCCGCCGGTGCGTTGCGTGCACAACCCGGATTTTCACCTCGGCAGCGCGGTGACCTTTTGGAGCCTACGCGACGAGGCGCAGGGCGGGCGGGACATCCTGCTGATGGACGCCGACGTGCTGTACGACCGGCGCCTGCTGGAGCCTTTGCTGAACACGCGACACCCGAACTGCTTCCTGCTCGATCGCAACTTCGAACCCGGCGAAGAGCCCATGAAGCTCGCCGTCAGGGGCGAGCAGTTGATCGAATACCGTCGCCACCTGACCACGGAGCCTGATACGGTCGGTGAATCGGTCGGTTTCTTTCGGCTCAGCGCAGCAATGGCGGCACGGCTCGCGGCGCGCTGCCGGGAGCTAATCGACGATGGTCAGGCCGACGAGGGCTACGAGACGGCATTGGGCGATCTGCTCGACGAGGACCGCTCTTTTTTTGGCTTCGAGGACGTGACCGGCCTGCCCTGGACGGAAATCGACTTTCCCGAAGACGTCGAGCGTGCGGAGCGCGAAATTCTGCCTGCGCTGCAGGACGACGAACTACTGTCCCGGAACTAGAGAGTGGCGATATAGGCCCGCAAGAGCGTCCAGATTTTCGCTGCCTTGCCGAGGCGGACGCGGTCACCCGAGAGGTGCCAGTCGCTCTCTTCCATGCGCACGAGATAGCTCTCATAAACCGCCCGCATGAGCAACGCGGGACGCATATTGCGCACCTCGGACGCAGGCAGACTGGCCGAAGCCTGATCGAAACGCCGGCGTGCCAACGCCCCAATCTCGGCACAAACAGCTCGCAAACCGGGGTGAGCCATCAGATCTTCCGGAGGCACGTCGGCCATGCCGTGGCGATCGAGAAACTCGAGCGGCAAATAGATCCGGCCGCGCTCCGTGTCCTCGCCGATATCGCGCAAAATGTTGGTTAGCTGGAACGCGTGGCCGAGATGCTCGGCGAATTCGGGAATTTTGGTGTCCTCGTATTCGAAAATCTCGACTGAAATCAGCCCGACGCAGCAGGCGACGCGGTAGCAGTACTGCTCGAGCGTGGCAAGTTCCGGCCTCACCATCTGACCTGAGCGGTCCATGTCGAAGCCGTTGAGCAGCTCGACGAAGTATTTCTTGGGCAATCCGAACCGCTCGACCGGCCCGGCCAGGGCGATGGCGACCGGATGGCGCGGATTGCCAGTGTAAAGTGCTTCGACCTCGTCGCGCCAGGCGTTGAGCTGGCGCAATGATTCGTCGAGGTCCTCGATTTCGTCGGCGACGTCGTCGGTCGCGCGGCAGAAGGCGTAAAGCGCCAGCATGGCCTCGCGCTTTTCGCGAGGCAGCACCATCATGGGTTTGGCGAAGGAGCTGCCCGAGGCGCGAACCACCTCGGCGACATAGGCCTTGGGGTCGTCGGTCACAGGGATGAAGAGGTCGGCAGCGCTTACCATGAGCGGGCCACCGCACATATGCCGCACCACGCCCAGGCGAGTTTAGACACCTTGACCTTGCCCGCAACCGGATCCCGTTCGCGGAGCAGGCGGGCAAGACGTTTCGCCAGGCGCAAGATCAGCGCACTTTCGAGGCGCAGCCCGCGCCGCCGCACCGAGGGCGGCATGCTCTGAGCGCTCACAAGCAGCGCGTCGACCCCGTCGAGACAGCGATCGACCACGGCGCGCACCGCAGGCGTCGCCCGGTCGAGCGCAAGATCCTCGACCGAGCCGCCGGCTTCTTCAAGCCAGGTTTCAGGCAGATAGACGCGGTCGAGCGCGAGGTAATCCTTCTTGCAGTCCTGCAGGTGATTGAGCACCTGAAGCGCGTTGCACAGTGCATCCGAGCCCTCGAAATCGGCGTCTGTTTCACCGTGGATATCCATCATCACCCGCCCGACCGAAGCCGCCGAGCGTATGCAATAATCCATGAGATCGTCCCAGTCGCGGTAGCGCAGCTTGGTGGCGTCCTGGATGAAGGCGGAAAGAAGATCGCGCCCGTGACGCGGACTGTTTCCGGTCTCGATCAGACTGCGATGGTAGAGCACGGCCCAGTCGGGCAATGCCGCCTCGTCGAGGCCCAGCGCCCTCTGGGCCCGTTGCAGGGGCTCGAGCTTTTCCTCGACGCTCAAGTTTGGCGCATCGGCGATGTCGTCGGATTGACGGGCGAAGTTGTAGAAAGCATGGACATGGGGCCGGCAATCGGCGGGAATCAGCCAGGATCCCACGGGAAAATTCTCCGTGTTTTCCTCGATCAAGGCCTCGATTTCACGCGTCTGCGCCGTCTGCATGATGGATTTCCATGCTCTGGATGCCGACTGAGACGATGCGGCGCTCGGATTATAGCGGATTGCGCCGGCTAGTTGCGCCGGCGAGCGACGATTTCTTCGGCGATCCGTCGCGCCTCGCCGTCGAGCGCCAGCACATCGTCGAGTGAACCCAGCGCACCGTCCGGCAGGGCCTCGAGCGTGCCCTCGACCGCGCCGGCAATGTCGAGAAAACCGATCCGCCCGTCAAGGAAGCCGTGGACTGCCACCTCATTTGCCGCGTTGAGCACCGTGGCTGTGCCCCCGCCCTGCGTCAACGCGGCGCGGGCGAGGCGTAGCGCGGGGAAGCGTGCCTCGTCCGGGGTGTGGAAATCGAGCCGACCGAGCGCGGCCAGATCGAGTCTGGCTGAAGGCGCCGCGATCCGATTGGGCCAGCCGAGAGTATAGGCAATCGGCGTGCGCATATCGGGCGAGCCCAGTTGCGCCAGCACCGAGCCATCGATATAGGCGACCAGGCTATGCACCACCGACTGTGGATGGACCAGCACATCGACCTGATCGATTGTGACCGGAAACAGATGAAAGGCCTCGATCATCTCGAGGCCCTTGTTCATCATGGTCGCGGAATCGACCGAAATTTTCGCCCCCATGTCCCAATTCGGGTGGGCGACGGCCTCGGCCGGCGTCACCCCGGCCATTTCGTCCAGGCTGCGGTCGCGGAACGGCCCGCCCGACGCGGTAAGAATCAACCGGTCGACCGCCTCGGCGCGGTCGAAATCGAAGACCTGGAAAATCGCGTTATGCTCGGAATCGACCGGCAGCAGGGTTGCGCCGCTCGCCTCCACCTCGCGCAAAACCAATTCACCCGCGCAGACGAGGCATTCCTTGTTGGCCAGAGCGACAATCGCGCCCTGACGAATCGCACGCAGTGTCGGCTCCAGCCCGGCGGCACCCACAATGCCCGCCATAACCCAGTCGACGGGCCTGTCCGCTGCCTCCTTGAGAGCCTCGCGGCCCGCTGCCGCCTCGATGTCGCTGCCCGCAAGCGCCGCCTTGAGTGCCGGATACAGAGTTTCGTCGGCAATCACCGCGATCCGAGGCTGCAATTCGAGGGCCTGCTCGGCGAGCAGGTCGACCCGCTGGTTTCCCGTCACCGCCTCAACTTCGTAGGCGCCGGGATTGCGCAAGATGAGATCGACCGTGTTGCAGCCGATCGAGCCCGTCGAGCCCAAAATCGTGACCCGTCGCGGTGACGTGTCCGCCCGAGCCGCACCCCGTATTTCTGCCTGGGCCAAATTGGTCATCCTTGCTCCTGCCGTCGGCGCGTCGGGTGTCTCCGGTGGACGCCACTATCGTGCCAGCTATATTTTCAGTATGTGACAGGCCACGCAACCGGGAATCGGACGCGGACCATTCTGGCGAAGCCAGCGCGGGGACAGAGGATCGGACTTTTCTCGGAAATTGATAGATTCTATTGCATGACCTGAAAAACGCTCTCTAATACGCTGATATAAAATAAATTTCATAAGTTAGGAAAGAGTCGATGAGTCTGACGGAAAAGAACTGTGTCCCGTGCCGCGGTGGCGTCCCTCCCCTGACCTCGGACGAGGCGAAGGACCTGCTTTCCCAAACATCCGGCTGGGCGCTCAACGATGGTGCAACCAAGATCGAGAGACGCTACACGTTCGGAAACTTCGCCGACGCGCTCGATTTTGCCAACCGGGTGGGCGCAGTGGCCGAGACCGAGGGCCACCATCCGGACATCAGCTTTGGCTGGGGCTACTGTGAGGTGCTGTTCTACACCCACAAGATCAAGGGCCTGCACGAGAACGACTTCATCATGGCCGCGAAGGTCAACGGACTGGCGGGAGATTGACCGCCAGGGCTGCGTCCCAATCGGCTGGTCATCCGATCGGGGCCTCGGGTAGAACAAGTGTCGCAACGCGCCGCAGCAGTGTACTCACGCCCTCGAAACGCTCGGCCTCACTGCCCCAGTCACGGGCCACGACGAGACGATAATCGGGCCGCAAATTTACGTCGTTCGCCGGATCCGCGATGAAATCGATCAGCCGTTCGGGCTCGGCAAAGCGATCGTTGCGGAACGCCAGTACCGCACCCTTTGGTCCGGCCTCGACCTTGGCAATCCCGGTCTGACGGCAAAGTTGCTTGATCGAGACGATCTCGAGCAAATGCTCGACCTCGAGGGGCAACGGCCCGAAGCGATCGACGAGCTCGGCGGCAAAGGAATCGATTTCGGCCCGGTCCTCGAGCCGGGCAACCCGCCGGTAGAGATTAAGCCGTACGCCGAGGTCTGCGACGTAGCCTTCGGGGATCAGAACCGCCGTGCCGATGTTGATTTCAGGCGCCCAGTCCGCCACGGCGGACGCGGCCGCGCCCTCACCGGCGGCGCGGACGTCGCTCACCGCTTCTTCGAGCATGTGCTGGTAGAGCTCGATCCCGACCTCGCGGATCTGGCCCGACTGTTCTTCGCCCAGCAGGTTGCCGGCACCCCGGATATCGAGGTCGTGGCTGGCCAACGAGAACCCCGCGCCCAGGCTGTCAAGGCGGTGAAGCACCTCGAGGCGCTTCTCTGCGGCCTCGCTGAGAGCGCGGTCGGGTTGCAGCGTGAGATAAGCGTAGGCACGGGTCTTGGAGCGTCCTATGCGCCCTCGCAACTGATAAAGCTGGGCCAGTCCGAACATGTCAGCGCGGTGCACGATCATGGTGTTGACCGTCGGAATGTCGAGGCCCGATTCGATGATGGTGGTGACCACCAGCACATCGTGGCTTCGCTCGTAAAAGCCCGCCATGACATCCTCGAGACGCCGCGCCGGCATCTGGCCATGCGCGATCGCCACCCGCACCTCGGGCACAAGGGCACGGATTCGCTTGGCGACACCGTCGATGTCGGAGACCCGTGGGCAGACGTAGAATGTCTGGCCACCACGGTAATGCTCGCGCAAGATTGCTTCGCGCAGAACCACCGGATCGTAGGGCAGGATGTAGGTGCGCACCGCAAGGCGATCGATCGGCGGCGTCGCGATGACGCTCATCTCGCGCACCCCTGTGAGCGCCAACTGAAGCGTGCGTGGGATCGGCGTGGCCGTGAGGGTGAGCACGTGGACGTTGGTGCGTAGCCGTTTGAGGCGTTCTTTGTGAGCGACGCCGAAATGCTGCTCTTCG
Organism: Alphaproteobacteria bacterium; assembly: GCA_965249645.1. Classification (GTDB taxonomy): domain Bacteria; phylum Pseudomonadota; class Alphaproteobacteria; order UBA828; family JAPUJA01; genus CAVOEB01. Next base: position 927,376 of record CBDFML010000012.1, on the reverse strand, counting down.
TCGATCACCAGCAGGCCAAGCTCGGCAAACGCGATCTGTTTTCCAAGCAACGCGTGGGTCCCGATTACGATATCCACATCACCTGACACCAGGCCCTCGCGCGCGGCGTTCGTGGTCTTGCCGGTAACCAGGCGCGAAAGCTGCTCGATACGCACGGGCAGGCCGGCGAAGCGTTCCGTAAAGGACTGAAAATGCTGACGGCAAAGCAGCGTTGTCGGCACCACAATCGCCACTTGCTTGCCCGCCATGGCCACGACGAAGGCCGCCCGAAGCGCCACTTCCGTCTTGCCGAACCCGACATCGCCGCACACGAGGCGATCCATCGGGCGGCCGGAGGCGAGATCGGCGAGGGTGTCGTCGATAGCCCGGGCCTGATCCTCGGTCTCGACGTAGGGGAAATGGACGCAAAAGCGGTCGTAAAGGCCCGGTGGCGGGGTCAGCACCGGCGCGGGATGGAGCTCACGCGCCGCAGCCACGGCGATCAACTGCACGGCCATGTCGTGAATGCGCTTTTTCAGGCGCGACTTGCGCGCCTGCCAGGCCACGCCGCCCAGCTTGTCGAGCGCCACCAGGCTTTCCGGCGGACCGTAGCGCGAGATTACCTCGATATTCTCGACCGGGAGAAAGAGCTTGTCGTTGCCGTCATAGATGAGGCGCAGGCAGTCGTGGGGCGCCCCCGCGACATCGAGAATTTCGAGCCCCTCGTAGCGGCCGATACCGTGATCGACGTGTACCACGATGTCGCCCTCGGCGAGCTCGCTGGCGTCGGCCAGAAAATTCTCGGCACGCCGGCGCCTGACGCGCGCGCGCGTGAGCCGATCGCCGAGAATGTCCTGCTCGCCCAACAGCAGAAGATCGGATGTCTCGAAACCGTTCTCCAGCCCCAGCACCGTCAGCGCAACCGAATCACGGCTCAGCGCCTGAGTTTCGCGCCAGCTCTCGACAGCCGTCAGCCCCGTGATGCCGTTCTCGCCCAGCAGCTTGGCGAGACGATCGAGGGTACCCGCCGAATAGCCGGCGATAACGACCCGCTTGTCGGCCGCCCTCGCCTCGTGCAGATAGTCGCGCACGGCGTCGTAGAGCCGCTCGTCCTGTTCGTTGCGTTCGGGGGCAAAATCCCGGGCCGGGCGGCCGCCGGCGCCGCAGACCGGACGACGCTCGTCGTCCGGTGCACTGAAGCCGGTGAACTGGCCCACGGCGCGTCCCTCAAGCGCGCGCTCCCATTCCGAACCATCGAGATAGAGACGCTCGGGCGGCACCGGCTTGTAGGTTGCGCCCTCGATCGCCTGTGCGCGCGGCGCAGAGCGGCGCGCCTCGTAATGATCGGCGATGATTTCAAGCCGGGAATCGCGCGCCTCCTCGACCAACGAATCGAGATTGACCGCCATTTCGGGCAGGTAATCGAAGATCGTTTCCAGATGATCGTGGAATAGCGGCAGCCAGTGCTCCATGCCGGGATAGCTACGCCCCGCGTCGACCGCCTCGAATAACGGATCGTCGTCGATCACGGCGCCAAACAGCTCGCGATAACCCTGGCGGAACCGCTCGAGCGATGCCGCGTCGAGAAAAACTTCGCCCACGGGCACGAGCTCTACCGCGGAAACCGGTTCCTGACTGCGCTGGCTGACCGGATCGAAACCGCGCATTGCCTCGATTGTATCGCCGAAGAAATCGAGCCGCACCGGCACCGAGGCTCCGGCCGGAAAGACATCGAGAATGCCGCCGCGGATAGCGTATTCACCCGCCTCGACCACCGTGCCCGCGCGATGATAGCCATTGTTTGCAAGGAACCCGGCGAGCGTCTCGAGCGGGCAGCTCCCGCCCACCGCGATGCGGCGCGTCGCATCGGTCAACAGGGTACGTGGCGGCACCCGTTGCAGCGCGGCGTTGACGGTGGTCAGGACCAAGCGGGGTGCCGTGACAGCGGAGTCGGCGGGCGATTCCGCAAACTTGGCGAGACGAGCCAGGGCGACCAGCCGGGCGCTTTCAATGTCGGGCCGGGGCGAAACCCGGTCGTAGGGCAAGCAATCCCAGGCCGGCACGGCAATCAGCTCGACCTCCGGCGCGAAAAAGCGCACGACCTCCGCAGTGCGGGCGAGCCGGGCGTCGTCGCGCGCGATGTGCAGTAGCGTGCCGATTTGCCCGTCACTCAGTAGGCGCGCCAGCAGCCAGGCGTCGCATCCCGCCGGTGCGTCGGCGACCAGAAAGCGCCCCGGACGGGCGAACAACTCGGCCGGCGAGGTCAAGACCCGGCGCGTTTGGTTAAGGAGTTCTTGAGCAGGGCCATGACATCGTCGTCATGGGCCTCGGGAACCGGCAAACGACCGGTCAACCAGCCGTAGATATCGGCGTCGTCGTTGGCGAGCAGCGCTTCGAAGCGATCGAGTTGATCCTCGGACAGATCGGGCATATGGGTCCGGGCGAACTCGCCTAGCAACAAATCAGACTCCTTCGAGCCACGGTGATGGCATTGAAAATAAAGGCGTTTTCTCCTCTTCTCGCTCTCGCCAGGCGGGCCCGATGCTCGGTTGGTGGTCATGTCGTCTAACCGTCGATCCGTTGTGCTCGATCCGGCCCACGAAGTGCCGGTCCATGATGCACGCGCGCAAAAACCCCGTAAGGCCGATCCGACCGGCCTGACGAAGGCGACCGAGGATAGTATTCTCAGCTGTGCCCTCGACGCAATTTGGATCCTGGGCGAAGACAACCGGATTGAATATCTCAACCCCGCCGCCACCCAATTGACCGGCTACGCGGCAGACGAGCTGATCGGTCAATCGATCGATATCATCCTGCCCCCCCCCCGAGATCGCCAAGCACCATGCCGGGCAAATCGAGGGGTATCTCAATCGCAGCAAGGAGTCCCGGGTGCTCGGCCGCGTCCGGGAATTTAACATCCTCCATAAGAACGGCCAGACGATCCCGATCGAGCTCAAGGCGTTCGAGATCGAGCCCAACGGCAGGCACCGCCGGTTTTCGGCCTTCATGCGCGATATTCGCGAGTGCAAGAAAATCGAGGCGGAACGGGCGATTTTGCTCGACCGGCTCGACCGGCTTGCATGGATCGACGAGCTGACCGGATTGATGAACCGCCGGGGTTTTCTTCAGGAGGCGCACAAACTGTGCTCCTATCGGCGCCGCTACGACATTGCCGCCAGTATCGGCATTATCGATCTCGACCATTTCAAGGGTGTCAACGACCGCTCCGCCATTGACAGACGACGTCTTGCGCCGAATCGCCGAAATTTGCCGTGGCGCCGTTCGCGAGGAGGACACAGTCGGGCGAATCGGTGGCGAGGAGTTCGGCGTGCTCTGTCCCAGCGCCGGGCCGGTGGATGCACGTCAAATCCTCGACCGTCTGCGGCTCCAGGTGGCAAACCAACCGATCCTGAAAGGCGCGGAAGGGTTGTCGCCGGAGGGGATCGAAGCAACGATCTCGGCCGGCATCGCCGCGCTCGATGGCAACGCTTCGATCGAAGAGAGCCTGCGTCGCGCCGACGCTGCGCTCTACGAGGCGAAGGGCTCCGGGCGTAACCGGGTTTGCGTTTCCTCCCTGCCCCCGCCCCCACCGACTGAAGCTCTCCGCCCGCACCACCCAGCGGTTGGCAGCGCGGGGACGCTCGGCTAAGGTCGAAGCGCCCTGGCGAGCGGTGAGCCTCGAGTATGCGTCTGGAAATACTGTTTTCCCTGTTTGCGCCCGTCACCAGCTTGCCGGGGGTGGGGCCGCGACTGGGAAAACTCATGGATACCCTCGCCGGCCCGCATGTCGTGGACCTGTTGTGGCACCTGCCGACCGGCCTTATCGACCGGCGTTTCGCGCCCAAGGTCGACGACGCCCCGGCGGGACGAATCGCGACACTCACCGTCCAGGTCGACGCCCACGAGCCGCCACGGGTCAAGCGCCGGCCCTACAAAGTGCGCTGTTCCGACGACACCGGATCGCTTACCCTGGTGTTCTTCCACGCCCACGCCGATTACCTGACCAAGACCCTGCCGGTGGGCGAGATCCGTGTTGTCAGTGGCCTGGTCGAACGCTATGACGGCGAGCTGCAGATCACCCACCCCGATCATATTGCGCCGCTCGACGAGTTGGAGAGTTTGCAGGCGGTCGAGCCCGTCTACCCTCTGACTGCGGGCCTGACGCTCAAACCCCTCGCCCGCGCTGTCCGCGCCGCTTTGGAGCGTGCTCCGGCGCTGCCCGAGTGGGACGATCCGGCATTTCTCAAGGCTCGCGGCTGGACCGACTGGTGCACAGCCCTGCGCGCCGCGCACGCGCCGGAAGATACCGCCGGGCTCGCCCCCGAGACGACGGCGCGCACGCGTCTCGCCTACGACGAGCTGCTTGCCAACCAACTGGCACTCGGCCTGATCCGGGCGCGTCAGAAGCGCCAACCCGGTCAATCGATCAAGGGCGACGGCCGGCTATGCGCAACGCTGCGCGCCGCACTGCCGTTTTCCCTGAGCAACGGTCAGAACGAGGCGATCAGCGCGATCATCGCCGATATGGAGGCACCCGGCCGGATGTTCCGTCTGTTGCAGGGCGACGTCGGCAGCGGCAAGACGGTGGTCGCTCTGTTCGCCGCGCTCACCGCCATCGAAGGCGGCACGCAGGCGGCCATCATGGCACCCACGGAAATCCTGGCGCGCCAGCATCTGGCCAGCATCGCGCCGCTTGCCAAGGCTGCGGGCATCGATGTCGCGCTGCTCACCGGACGCGAAAAAGGCAAGACCCGGGAAGCGCTGCTCGCCCGCCTCGCCTCGGGCGACTTGCCCCTGGTGGTGGGTACCCACGCGCTGTTCCAAGAGGACGTCGCGTTCCAACACCTTGGCTTTGCGGTGGTCGACGAACAGCATCGTTTCGGGGTTCATCAGCGCATGACACTGGGTGCCAAGGGCAAGGGCGTGGACATGCTGGTGATGACCGCAACTCCCATTCCCCGCACCCTCATGCTGACTGCCTACGGTGACATGGAATGCTCGCGGCTGACCGAGAAGCCGTTGGGCCGCCTGCCGGTGGATACACGAACAATCCCTCTCGAGCGACTCGACGACGTCGTCGCGGGGCTGCGCCGGACAATCGCAAAGGGAGCCCGGGCCTTCTGGGTTTGCCCTCTCGTCGAGCAGTCGGAAGCGATCGACCTGGCCGCGGCCAGCGAGCGCTTCGAAACCCTTCGCGAAGCCTTCGACAACCGGGTCGGCCTCGTCCACGGACGCATGAAGACTGCCGAGAAGGACAAGGCCATGGCGGACTTCCAGTCGGGCGAGATCGATATCCTGGTGGCAACCACGGTCATCGAAGTGGGTGTCGACGTGCCGGACGCGACGGTCATGGTGATCGAGCATGCGGAACGGTTCGGGCTCGCCCAATTGCACCAGCTGCGCGGCCGGGTCGGGCGCAGCGACAAGCCGGCCAGCTGCCTGCTGCTCTATGCCGGCCCCCTCGGCGACATGGCTCGGCGCCGGCTGGCAATCCTGCGCGAAACCGACGACGGCTTCCGGATCGCCGAAGAAGACCTCAGACTGCGCGGCGCCGGCGAGTTGCTTGGCACCCGCCAGAGCGGGCTGCCCGTCTTCCGCCTCGCGGACCTTGCAGCCCATGGCGAGCTTCTCGCTGCGGCGCGGGACGACGTGCAGTTGATTCTGAACAAGGATCCGGAGCTGAAGGGCAAACGGGGCGCTGGGCTGCGCGTACTGCTCTACCTGTTCGAGCGCGACGCGGGCGTGCGCTTCCTACTCGCGGGGTAGCCCGGGACCGGCTTCCGCTGCAGCGTCGTCCGTCGCCTCGGTGTGCGTCGCCTGGCCCACCGGTTTGCCCCCCAGCACGCTCCGTCTTTCTTTCGCGCGCTGCTCGGCCGAGCGGGCGTCGGGCGGCGTGACGATACCACCCGAGATTACCGTCTTCGCGCCCTGCTCGATGGTCATGTCGAGATGAATGAGGTCGTCCCGCGGCACGAAGATCAGGAATCCCGAAGTCGGGTTGGGCGTGGTCGGAACGAACACGTTGGTCATGTTCTCCTCAAATAGATTCTGCACCTCGCCCACGGAGGTCATGGTGACAAAGCCGATCACCCAGCAGCCGCGGCGCGGATACTCGACCAGCACCACCTCACGAAACGCCCCGCTTTGCTGGGATAGAACGGCCTCTAGTATCTGCTTTAGCGCGCCATAGAGATGGCGAACGACGGGCATGCGGTCGACGATGCGCTCGCCGATCCGGATATAGAGCCGGCCCACGAATCCGCTGAACGTCATACCGATCAGGGTCAAGGTGACGAGCAGGAGAATCAGGCCGATACCGGGCACGCTGAACGGCAGGTAGGTCTCGGGGTTGTATTTGTCCGGGACCAGCGGCATGACCTTTTCGTCGACGAAATTGACGAACGCCCAGAGAATCCAGCAGGTGATGCCGATGGGCGCCGTGACGACGATGCCGGCGAGCAGATAGGTGCGCAGCCGCGCGAGCAAACCAGACTTCTTCGGCGGCCGGATCAGAGGTTCGTGAGCTCGCGATCCCTCGGACTCGGACGATGGGCTAGGATCCTCAGTCATGAATGGCGCCCGATCCGATCAAACTCTCTCATTGGGCATATATAGGCGAGGGCACAACGTAAGGTCCAGCCCGTTCGAAGTCGATTTATCACGGGACGGCGGTGCGAAACCAGACGACGGCGGTCTGGCCTTCCCAGTCGGCGGCGATCCGGCTGCGCCGGGCCGGGGACCAGCCGGGCGGGCGCTCGCGCAGCACGGGTTCTGCCAGATCGTCGACCAAGTAGCCGAGCGCCGTGGAAAAATCCGTTGCGCGGGGAGGAATATGAACCAGGCCGAAGACGATGGGCGGGCGCTCGGTCTCGCGCTCGACGGTGCCCAGATAGAGAGCGTCGCCGCCAGGAATCAAGCGATAGCCTGAACGCCACAGACGCATCACGAGACGATCGTCTCCGAGCGGCCTGACCAGTACCACCGCCTCGCTGTGGCCGTTCCAGAAGCGGGGTATAACCGGGAGCGCGCCCGTGCCCTCGGCAGCCAGTCCGGTAACGAGACCTACTGATTCGGTTACGCCCCAACGGGGTGCGGCCTGCCAACCCGCCGCCGCAAGAGCCGTCGCGAGAGAGTCCGGATTGCCGGCGATCTGGACATTGAACGGCTCGTCCGCCTTGCCGATGAAATCCTCCCGATAGGCAGGCAACTTGCCCCAATCGGCGTCGTTCCAGTCACCCTCCGCGATCAGGGTTTCGATAACCGGGCGCGCATGCATGGCGAGCTGGTCCTCGTGGCGCAGGGCAAAATTTGCACCCGCCGCCGTAACGAACACGATCAGAGCCGTCAGACCGAGTGCGCGACCCCACGGCGGATGGGGATTGGGTTCGTGGCGGCGGGTGACCACGGTGAGAACGGCCAACCACCCCAGCCCCAATAGCACTCCGCCCAACAGGCGGGAGAGGAAAAGCGTCCCGAAATAGAGCTCGGCGAAACCCACCAGCACGAGCAATGCCGAGGCCGCAAACAGCACGACAACCCGCCAACCGGTCGACCCGACCATGGGCAAACAGAGAAACACGAGGTAGCCCAGCAAGATGACCGAGACCGCCGCATGGCCGCTGGGGAAAATACCGGCCGCGGCTGCCGGCCCCGAACCGCCGGCGCTGGCGCCCGCGAGTTCGAGCATCACCGCGGTGCCGTAGGCGAACGCGGTCGTCAGACCCCAAAAGCCGGCAATCCGCCAATCGTGGCGCATGAACAGCAAAACAAAGACGGCGACGATCAACGGCAACTGAACCGGCAGATCGCCCAGGCCGAGAAAGGCAACCAATACCTCATCGGCCCACGGATTGCGCAGACCGTCCACGAACCCGAATACCGCCAGGTTGGCGCACGCGATGGGGCCGCCGTCACCAACAGTGGCAACGACATAGATCACTGCGGTAAAACTCGCCAGCGCGGCGAAGCCGAGTAGGCCCAGGGCGGTGCCGCCTCGGGCATGGGGATCGGTGAACCGGAGCACGACGAAGGCGAGAGCCTGCGACGCCCGGGACGCTTCCGGGCTTGTACGGCGCGCCCAGCTGTCTGCCGTCTCGGCAAGGCGGGGCCCTGTGGTCGTGGCGTACCGCATCGCCCGTCGGGCCAGCCTGTAACCCAACCAGATCAGAACCGAAAGCAGGAGAATGAGAATGACGAAACGCCAGGTCATGGCTCCGGTGAACTGCAACCCGAGACCGACAACCATGCCCGGCAGCAAATGGGCAACCGAGCCCAGCACCGCGGAAGCCACATTGCAGATCATAAACTTCCCGAGCTTCATCTCCATCAGCCCGGCAAAAAAGGGAACCAGGGGACGAAGCGGCCCCAGCATGCGCGCGAGAAACACCGCCTTGCCGCCGTGGCGCGCGAAGAAGCGCTCGGACTTCGCAACCAGCGCCTGGCGTTTCTGGAAAAATCGCCAGTCGAACATCCGGCGGCCATAGCGCCGACCGAGCCAATAGCTCACGGAATCGCCAATGATGCCGCCAACCGTCAGCGCCGCGAAGACCACATCGAAGCGCAGCACGCCGGTGCCCACGAAAACGCCGAAACTGAGCATCAACCAAGTACCGGGAATGATGTAGCCAAACGCGACGATGGTTTCGAAGGTGGCCATCAGGAAGATGAACAGACCGGCCCATTCGGGATTTGCCGCGACCAGATCGATAAAGGGTTGAAAATATTCGCTCACGGGCCGCCCCGACCACCGGGTCCGGCGCGCCACAGGCGCCGGCCATATGCGCATCCACGCCGGATCGTGCCGGACGGCCTGGCAAAACCGGCTGTCCGGCAACACGACCGCCGCCGCTGACGCGCAACATGGCGGCGAAGCCCGACCCTGTCAATTTTCGCACGCGCTACCAGATAGACATGTGACGGCGACCGCTTGCCCGGCCACGCGCCGCGACGGACAATGGTGCGAGGAGGTCGATCGTATGGAATGGGGCACGGGATGATCGCGCTAAATCGCGCCGCACCGCGGCTGCTCGGCATTGCCACGGCGGTGCCACCGCATATGCTGTGCCAATCGGAGGCGCGGGCGCTTGCCGAACAGTTGTTTGGCGAGAGCTTCGGCGATCTCGACCGCTTGCTGCCTGTGTTTAACAACGCGGGCATCGAGCGACGTTATTCCTGTGTGCCGCTCGACTGGTACAACCAGGATCACAGCTGGTCGGACCGCAACCAGCTTTATATCGACAACGCGCACGAGCTTCTCGTCGAGGCGGGCCGTGCGGCCCTCGATGCCGCCGACACCGACCCGGCCGACATCGACAGCATCGTCACGGTTTCGACCACGGGGATTGCGACGCCCAGCCTCGATGCGTATCTGCTTGAGTGTCTCGGCTTACGCCCGACGACGCGCCGGTTGCCGATCTTCGGGCTTGGTTGCGCCGGGGGCGTCCTTGGCCTCGGACGCGCGGGCGAAATCGCCACGGCATCACCGGAAGGCCGCGTGTTATTTCTGGTCGTCGAGCTGTGCGGCCTGACCTTTCGCCGCCGCGACTGCTCGAAAAGCAATTTCGTCGCGACCGCCCTGTTCGGTGACGGCGCCGCCGGAGCCGTGTTGGCTGGACCACGTGCCGATGGATCGTCGGACGCCCCCGCCCTCGCCGGTTGGGGCGAGCATACCTGGCAGAACTCTCTCGACGTCATGGGCTGGCGGGTTGAGGATGACGGGCTCGCGGTGGTCTTCTCACGCGATATCCCCGCGATCGTGCGCGAACGACTGGCCAAGGCGACAGACGGCTTCCTCGAAAACCAGACTTTGGGTCGAGCCGATATCGATCACTACATCTGCCATCCCGGCGGCGCCAAAGTGCTCGACGCACTCGAGGATGTCTACAACCTGCACCGGGGCTCACTGACGCTTTCTCGCGAGGTGCTGCGCGACTATGGCAACATGTCGGCCGCGACCGTGTTGTTCGTTCTCGAGCGCGCGCTCGCGGAAGGACGTCGGGGCCGCCTGTTGCTGACCACCTTGGGCCCCGGTTTTACCGCCGGATTTGCTACGCTCGAGACGTGATCGTGGAGCCGGTCGCCCTCGTGGTCGGGCTCGTGGCGTTGCAACGCATCGCCGAACTCGTCTACGCCCGACGCAACACGACACGGCTACTGGCCGCCGGGGCACAGGAGGCCGGACGGCGGTATTATCCGCTGTTCATCGTCCTGCACGGCGCTTGGCTTATCGCGCTGTTGCTTGCAGTACCGCAGGACACCCGCCCCGGCGCTCTCTTGCTGGGCCTGTTCTGCCTGCTCCAGCTGGCACGCCTCTGGATCATCGTCAGCCTCGGTCGCTTCTGGACGACGCGGGTGATCGTGCCGACCGACGCCCCGCTGGTACGCAAGGGCCCGTACCGCTGGCTACGCCATCCCAATTACGCCGTCGTGATCGGCGAAATCGCCGTGCTGCCTCTGGCCTTCGGCGCCTGGGAAGTGGCGGCGGCGTTCTCGGTGCTCAATCTCGCCCTGCTTGTGCACCGCATCCGCATTGAAGACCGTGCCCTCGCTGCGCGGCGCGATCAGGCCGACACCGCGGCACTCAATCGCTGAGCGTCGTGCGAACGCTGATTTCCGTGCTTAAGGTTCGGCATATCGGGCACTTCTTGGCGATCTCGATAAGCCGCGCCCGTTGTTCGTCGCTCAGCGGCCCTTCGATTTCAATAGTGCGCTCGATCCGGTCCACCTTGCCTTCCTTGCGCGCACATTCCTCGCAATCCCGCGCGTAGACTTTGGCGTGGGACAGACGTACCCGGACGTTTTCGAGAGGCCACCCCTTTCGCTCGGCGTAGAGCCGCATGGTAATGCTGGTGCAGCTTCCGAGGCTGGCAAGGAGCAGATCGTAAGGATTGGGCCCCTTGCCCGTGCCGCCCAGCGCGGCAGGTTCATCGCCGACAAACTCGTGCATCCCGGCACGGATTTGCGTCACCAGCCGGCCCTCCTCGCCGCTTTCAATTTCGACGACGCCTTCCGGCAACGGAGACGGGTTCATCGGGCTCTCCTCAGGACAAATGAGTGATTCAGCTGCGGGCGATACGGCAGGACCGGTGCGTCCCCACAGGGGCGCAATCCTAGCATGGCCGTTATATGGAATTCAGGCCGACGGATAGGAAACGACGACGATCAGTAGCGGGTCGTCTCGGCGCGTTCGTTGTCCGGTACGCGGATCACCGCGCAGGGCAACTCGCTTCCAGAAAGACGGTCGCATGCCGCTTTGGCTGCGTGTTCGTCCAGCCCCAGATAGCGGGCGCGGATCAGGGTCTTGCCGCCGGCCTCGATGGGCATCAGAGCCGCGGCGGCACCCGTCAACGACGTACTCAGGTGGCGCTCAGCCAAATCCAGCGCCCGGATAGCCGCTGCCACGGTGCCGTAAGCGCCGATCTGAATTCCCCAGGGATCACCAGTAGGCATATTCGCCGCGACAAGCTTGACCTCGACACCGTCGCTCTCGGCATAGAGACGCCGTTCATCGAGCCGGGCAAACGATTTGTCGAGCAGCGTCGCCATATGTTCGTCGCGGGATTTCGCCGACTTGCCACCGAACGCCACACCGATCAGGCGATGGCCCTCGCGAGTTACGGAGACCGCAACGTTGAAGCCCGAAGCAGCGATATAGCCCGTCTTCAGGCCGTCGGTCTCCGGATAATTCGCGAGCAGGTTGTTGTGGTTCTTGTAGGTCTTGCCGTTGAAGCGGAATTCAGTGACCGAGAAGTAGTGGTAATAGTTCGGGAAATGCTGAATCAGGGCGATCGCCAGGTTGCCCATGTCGCGCGCCGAACTCAACTGTTTGCGATTGGGCAGACCGGAAGCATTCTGGAAGGTCGTGTTGGCCATTCCCAGCGTGCGCGCCTTCTTGGTCATAAGCCCGGCAAACTCCCATTCGGTTCCGCCCAGTGCCTCGGCCAGAACTGTCGCAACATCGTTGGCCGACTTCGTCACCAGTGCCAGGATCGCGTTCTCGACGGAAATCGACGACCCCGCCGCAAGACCCAGTTTCGACGGCGCCTGACCGGCCGCGCGACGGGATACCTTGAGCGCCTCGTCGAGCCGGAGCGAGCCGGTGTCGAGCGCCTCGAAGGTAAGGTAGAGGGTCATCATCTTGGTCAACGAGGCGGGATAATTGCGCGTATCCGCGTTGCGCGAATAGAGCACTTCGCCGGATTCCACATCGACTACGATGGACGCGTATTTTGCCTGTGCGGCTTCGGCGGCGACGGTGACAAAAACGGCGACAGCCACAGCCAAAGCGGCGATTCGGACGAATGAGTACGACATCCAAGAAACCATCAAGACCTCATCCAGTCTCCCGGTATTTTACCAACGGCGCCTGATTGTTCTTATGTTTCAAGGCGCTCGAACTTACGAATTTTATTCTGGTTTGGCAAGAGTCGCCTGAATCTGCTTAATCAATAGTTAGTTTCGCCCACTTTTTGCCACATTTCGGGCTGGATTGTCTTGCCGCCCCCCTTATGACAGGCCCGCCGGTCTCCAGGCTGCGAGGCTCATGGCCGATTATCAAAGGGGGTTGCCAAAGTTATTGCACCTGATAAGCCATTCCCACACCTGCATTGACGCCGGTCGCCGAGATCCCCTTCAGCGGTTGCGCTGCGAAATGACGAAAACGCATCTCCTCGTGATTGACGACGAACCGGATTTCGGCGCCATGGTCGGCACGGTCGGTGAACGGCTGGGCTATGAAGTCACAGTCACATCGCGCGCGGTGGAGTTTCAAGCGGCGTTCGAGCAAGACTGGCCGGGGGTCGTGGTGCTCGATATCGTGATGCCCGACATGGATGGCATGGAGCTGATCCAGTGGCTGATCGGCGAAAACTACGAGGGCCGGTTGGTCGTAATTACCGGCTATTCCCCGAATTACGTCACGCTTGCAAAACGCCTCGCCGAAGCCAGCGGGCTGTTTGACGTCGAGACTCTGACCAAGCCCGTCCCCCTCAACACCCTGCGCAAGACCTTGAAAGGCTAAGCAGGACCACGCGGTTCAAAGCGCCGGCCGGCCAAGCACACAGGATCCGGTTGCCTCGTAGGCCCGGGCAGCGCGCAACACCCCAGTTTCGTCGAAATTGCGCCCGACGATTTGCAGCCCTATTGGCAGACCCGCGGCGGTTGCACCGCACGGAATCGAAAGCGCCGGCTGGCCTGTGAGGTTGAAGGGATAGGTAAAGGGGCTCCAGTCGACCCACTCCTCGCCGTTGGGGCCGATCGGCTGATCGCACCCGACGGCAAAGGCCGGGGTCGGCATGGTCGGGGTGAGCAAAAGATCGTAACGTCCGTGAAATGCGTTCATCCGCACGCCAAACGCCGTGCGCGCGCCAACAGCATCGAGATAGGCGTTGAGATCGTATTCATTGCCTTCCGCCGCGATGATCCGCAGGCCCGGATCCAGCCGTTCCTGCTGTTCCGGCGTAAAACCCTGGACCACACGACGGGCACCGACATACCAGAGCGTCTTGAACACCGCGGCGGTTTCGCGGGCCGACAGATCGACTGTCTCGACCCGGGCGCCCAGGGTCTCGAAAACCGCGGCGGCCCGAGCCACGGCGGCGGCGACCTCAGGATCGACCCGCGCGCCGCCGAGATCGGCGCTGAACCCGATTCTAAGGCCCGCGACCCCGTCGTCGAGCCCACCGCCGAAGTCGCCTGCCTCCGGCGGTAAAGCAAACCAGTCGCGCGCGTCGGGCTCGCTCAGAACCGTAAGCATGAGCGCCAGATCGTCGATGCTGCGCGCCATGGGACCGACATGGGACAGTGTACCGAACGGGCTTGCCGGGTAGATCGGAACCCGGCCGAAGTTCGCCTTGATACCGACCACTCCGCTGAACGACGAGGGAATCCGGACCGAACCGCCGCCGTCGCTGCCGATGCTGAGGGGTCCCATTCCTGCGGCCAGCGCTGCGGCGGAACCGCCGCTGCTGCCGCCAGGCGTCTTGTCGAGAGCCCAGGGATTGCGGCTGATGCCGGTGAGCGGGCTGTCGGTCACCCCCTTCCAGCCGAACTCGGGGGTCGTCGTCTTGCCCAGCAAGACTGCGTTGTGCTCACGCAGGCGTGCGACGCAGGGGGCGTCTTCGTCCCAGGGTTGATCGGGATCGATCACGGTGGAGCCGCGCAGGGTGGGCCAGCCTTGGGTGAGCACGATGTCCTTGATCGAGACCGGCACACCGTCGAGGCGGCCGGCCGGCTCTGCCCGGTGCCAGCGCTCCTCCGAGCGACGCGCCGCCTCGAGCGCACCGTCCTCGTCGACCAGGCAGAATGCATTCAGCGCATCATTGTGGGCCGCAATGCGCTCGAGCACCGCACGGGTCGCCTCGACCGGCGAGACATCGCCCTGTCCGTAGAGTTCAAGCAGGCGGCCGGCGGATAGCCAAGCGAGATCCTCGGTCATGGCCAAGCGGCCGGGTGCTCAGCTCTCGCCCGACGTCGCACGACGGGCGGCGGCGGCAGGATCGCTCGGGCGGACGGAAGGCCGGCCGACGCTGGCATAATGGAAGCCTGCCGCGGCCATGTCGGCAGGTTTGTAAATGTTGCGAAGATCGATGAGCACCGGGGAATGGAGAAGCTCTTTTGCGCGCTCAAAATCGAGCGCCCGGAACTCGTTCCATTCCGTCAGGATGACCAGCGCATCGGCCCCGGCCATGCAATTGTAGGCGCCCTCACACCAGACGATGCCCTCAAAGTTCGCGCGCCCTTCGTCGGTGATCGCCGGATCGAAGCCTCGAATGGCGGCACCGGCGTGCTGAAGAGCTGGAACGATCTCGATGCTGGGACTCTCGCGCATATCGTCGGTGTTGGGTTTGAAGCTGAACCCCAGCACCGCCAGGGTTTTGCCCTCGACCGAACCGCCGCAGGCGCGGATTACCTTCTCCGCCATGCGCGCCTTGCGCGCCTCGTTGATGTCGAGCACCGCCTCGATGATGCGCGAGGGCATGCCCGCCTCGTCCGCTACCCGGACCAGGGCGCGTACGTCTTTCGGGAAGCAGGAGCCGCCAAAACCAGGGCCCGGATTGAGGTATTTACTGCCGATCCGCCCGTCGAGCCCGATCCCCTTGGCCACATCCTGGACGTTGGCACCGACTGCTTCGCACAAATCCGCCATCTCGTTAATGAAGGTGATTTTGGTCGCCAGAAAGGTGTTGCTGGCATACTTGATCAATTCGGCGGTCTCCAGATCGGTGAAAATCACCGGGGTTTCGCGCAGGAACAACGGCCGGTAGAGCTCGGCCAGAACCTCGCGCGCGCGCTCCGACGTCAAGCCGACGACGACCCGGTCAGGGCGCATGAAATCGCCGATCGCCGAGCCCTCGCGCAGGAACTCCGGGTTCGAGACCACATCGAAGTCAGCGTCGGGACGCACCTCGCGGATGATCCTTTCGACCTCTCGCCCGGTGCCCACCGGCACCGTCGATTTCGTAACCACGACGGTGTAGCCCGACAGAGCGGGCGCTATTTCGCGGGCGACCTGGAAGACGAAGCTGAGGTCCGCATGGCCGTCGCCGCGCCGGCTTGGCGTGCCCACCGCAATCATGACGATGTCGGCCTCCGCTACCGCAGGCGCCGCCTCGGTAACGAAGGCGATCCGCCCGGCCCTGGCGTTCGCGGCAACGAGGTCGTCGAGGCCGGGCTCGAAGATAGGAATCTCACCGGCGCGCAACGCCTCGATCTTCGCCTCGTCGGTATCGACGCAGGTAACCTCGACGCCGAATTCCGAGAAACAGGCGCCCGAGACCAACCCGACATAACCGGTTCCGATCATCGCAATCTTCACACTACGTCCCTCCGGTTTGTCGCAGCATCCATCGTGTATTCATCCAGGATCGCCATCACCTCGTCGCGCAGATCGTCACGCGCGAGTGCGAAGGCCAGGCAGGCGTGAAGAAAGCCGCTCTTGCTGCCGCAATCGAAGCGCCGGCCCTCGAAGCGCAGACCGTGGAATGGCTGCTGCCCGAGCAGCGACGCCATGGCGTCCGTCAGTTGGATTTCGCCGCCCGCGCCCTCTCGCCGCTCTTCCAGAAAATCGAACACCTCGGGCTGCAATACATAGCGCCCGATAATCGAGAGCGTGGACGGTGCACGATCGGGCTCGGGCTTCTCCACCAGCCCCTTCACGCTCGCGAGCCGGCCATCGTCGTTCTCGATGTCAAGAATGCCGTAGTGCCGGGTTTCGTCGCGCGGCACGTCCAAAACCGCCACCACGTTGCCGCCGGTTTCGGCGTAGACGTCGAGCAGCTGGCCCAGACAGGGCCGATCCGACAGCACGAGATCGTCCGCAAGCAGGACGGCGAACGGCTCGTCGCCAACGAGATGGCGCGCGCACAGGACCGCGTGGCCGAGACCGAGCGGCTCTTGCTGGCGAGTATAGGCGACGGCGCCCGCAGCGGGCATCCACCGGGTAATGGCGTCGAGATATTCCGTCTTGCCTCGGTCGCGAAGCGCGCTTTCGAGTTCGGAGGAGTAATCGAAATGATCCTCGATCGCCGACTTGCCACGGCCGGTAACGAAAATGAACTCCTCGATTCCCGCGGCTTGGGCTTCCTCCACCGCGTACTGGATAAGCGGCTTGTCGACGACCGGCAGCATCTCCTTGGGCATGGCCTTCGTCGCGGGCAGAAATCGTGTACCAAGACCACCCACCGGGAACACCGCCTTGCGGATCTTCGCCGTCATTCGTTGCCCGTCCGTGTCAGCTCGCCGCACTCGCCACAACAGCGAGTTACCACAGGATCTAGGGTTTGTCGCATGTCGAATCCACTAGCACAAGGTCGAATTCACGCTTGCAGCAGCACTTCCTTGGCCCGATTGATCTTGCCGGCGAGATAGGTCGAGCCGCCGTGATCAGGGTGCAATTTCTGCATCAAGCGGCGATGCGACTCCTTGATTTCGTCATCGTTTGCGTCCGGCCCGACGCCCAAAATTTCGCGCGCCTCCTCGACGCTCATCGCGGCACCCGAGGCGGCGCCGGACCGGTTCGACCTTTTCCGCCCCCTGGTTCCGTCGGCGTCGCCCCGCGTTGCCCAGTCGGTGCCGAAATTGCGCTCTAGGTAGGCTTCGAGGAGCTGGGCGGATTGCGTATCGCCTTGCGCGCATTCGCGGTGCAGGTCGAGCAGCTCCTCGAACGACAGATCGCCGAGCGCGTGGCCCGCGTAACGGCCATCGATCACCTCGCCGGCCATGGTGCCGCTGTGATGGTCGAGGGTCATGCGTAGATAGCGGCTCTCCACATTCGAACTCTGGCCTGGTGTGGGGCCGGCGCTGCCCGCTCCGCCTGGCGCCATGAACCGGCCGATCAGACGAGGCAGCAGGAACAGCGCCAGCGGGATCAGCGCAAGATGGGCCTTGCCCGTGACGGCAAGAAATATGGCGAGAGCCCCGCCCAGGCCGAGGCCGCCCCAACGCAAGACCTTGGCCAGTGTCGTCGTTGGCGTGGTCGCATACCAGCGGGCGATGAAGACGCCGGCGACCAGCAACACGACGCCCAGGATCAGATAGGTCCAGATCACGATGGCCTCAACCGGACTTGATCTGGCCGGTTAAGCGAAGTGCCGCCCCGCCCCGTTGCTTGCCGTAATCGCTCAGCGCGGCCCGCCCGCCCGCGGCATAAACCGCAACCGCGCCCAGAAGATCACGCAGCTGACGCGCGCTGGCCGCGTCGAACGGGCAATAGGCGCCATTCGACAGCCGCGCCATCTGGCGAAAGGTTCGGGCCGCGACCGGTTCGCCACCCTCGTGAAAGATGAAGATCGGGACGCCCAGTACGCCCAGTTGGCCCGCCATATGGCACAGCGCGTCGACATCCTCTTCCACGCAGTCGCCCACAAAGACGAGGGCATCGACACGGGCCCGTTTGGTTTCCTTGAGGGCGTGCCCGAGAAGGCGGGCAATCTGGGTTTGCCCGCCAAGGCAAAAGGCAGCGGTCATATGGCGCACCAGCGCCTTCGAGTTGGTCAACCATTTGGTGACCTTGAACTCGCCGAAACCGCGATAGAACGCGAGCTGGACCTCGAGCCCGCCGATGGCATGGGTCGCCTCGAACATCTCGCCCTGGATCTGGCACGCCATGTCCCAGGTCGGCTCGCGGCTTGCAGTCGCGTCAATGGCGAACATCAAGCGGCCGCGCTCGCGCGCACCGGGCCGATAAGGCGTCACCGACGCCTTCCTGAGGAAGGCGTCGACCGCGGCCTTGCGTGCCTGCGTCGGGAGCTTGTTGTCGTCGTCCGCCATGTCGCCATCCAGCCCCGTTGCGGGGATAGGGGTCAGATTTGTCTCCACCGCCCCTCGGTCAAGAGGGTGGCCCAGAGCACCGATTGCACATCCGATTCAAGGATGCACGGTAATTCATTGAAAATAAAGCGATAAAACCTAGTCGACGTGAATCGGCGCCGACGGATAGAAGGCGTGGAAGGCGAATGCAAAATCGACCCGGTAGACCACGTCCTCATAACCGGTCGGGGTCCGCCGCTGCACCACCACGTTGCCCACTTCGGCGCCTTGCGCGATCACGGCCGTATCGAGGGCGGAGGCTTGACCCGGCTCCCATGTAATCACCAGATCACCGACCTCGATACGCCGCCGCTCGCGCACCAGATCGAGGCTCCAGGCCTCTTCGCCCACGCTGACCACCCGCGACAAGGCCCCAACCGTGTCCGGTAACGGCCCGTCGTAGAAGCCGTACGGCTGGGAGCGGCTGTCATAGCCGACGTAGGGATTGCGACCATATTCAGCATAGGTTCCAGGCCCGGGAACGAGAACCTGCCCCTGCGGCGCCCGGGCTTTGAAGGCGGCAAAGGATTCAAGCCGCGCCGGCAACATGGTCAACCAACTTCCGGCCATCTCGCCGACGATGGCGTTGCCGACAAATTGCTGCCACCAGCTTTCGGTCTGGCGGTCGTACATGATCATGTCCGAATTGCGCAGGAACCCGGACACGCCGAACTCCAGCACCCGCTCGCCGAGCCGCCGGTCGAAGACCACCGCCGTGTTGCACAAGGGGCAGAACGTAACCGCCACGGGCACCCCGCCGACCACGTCGTTGACGATTTCGTGGCGGGTCAGCATGCGCAAAGGATAGGCCCGGGCGTCGCCGTCGATCACGAGGCCCACGACCGGTTTCCTGTCGTCCAGATCATCAACCGCGCTTGTCGGAGCAAAGACGAGCGCATCGATGGACGGAATTCCATCCTTCGGAACGCCACCCCATTTGACGTGGTTCCAATCGACGTCGGCGCTAAAAACTCTCGAAATCAGTGGCTGGCCAGAACCTCTCGATATCGGGTAACGCCTGCTTCGGCGAGGCGTGAGTCACCGAGGAGATCAGCAGTGCAAACAGCGAGGCGGCCAACAACCGGCACACGAGGCTCAACTTGTCTTTGACGATGATCATAATCACGCTAGATTGTTGCTCGGAAGAATTATCCGCAGTCTGGGGCTTGCACGGCAAGTCACGACCCTGTGATCGCTGTTCGCAGGGGGTAAATCGGCGGCCGTGGAGTTTACTTGAAGGCAACAAATTTAATTGCTATTTAGTTTTAAGAGATTTGCAAATACGCCCGGCCCGGCGACGTGCCGGCGAACCTGAAACCAGGAGATCGCTTGCGATGTGCGGACTAGCGGGGATCATGTTCAAGACCGGTGGCAGCAGCAACGACACCGGCAAGGCGCTGATCGACATGCTCGACGGCTGCCAGCACCGCGGGCCCGATTCAACGGGTTTCGCGTTGTATTCGACGGATACGGAAGCGGACCGGCTGCACCTTCGGTTTTACGTTGGCCCGGCCGGGTCGGCACAGAACCAGAAAATCACCGACATCAAAGACATTCTCGCCAGGCACGGCGCGGCGATCCTCGAGGACGAGGTCATCGGCGACAATTACCGCTGTGCGGTCGAATTCACAGGCGACCTGCAAAAGATGAGCTACGACCTCGAGCATGTCGCCTCGATCATCTCGATCGGCAGCAGCCTCGAGATTTACAAGGATGTCGGCACCGCGCATCAGGTCGACGACCGCTATCATGTGCAAGGCATCAAGGGCACCCATGGGCTGGGCCATGTCCGAATGGCGACGGAATCGGCAGTCTCGCCCGAATCCGCCCACCCCTTCTGGGCGACGGGGTTCTCTGACGTGGCGATTGTCCATAACGGCCAGATTACGAACTACTACAAGCTGCGCCGCCGCCTCGAGCGCCGGGGCTTCGAATTCCATACGGACAACGACAGCGAACTGATCGCGATCTATCTGGCCGAGAAACTGCAGCAGGGTGTCTCGCTCCGCGAGGCGTTGGGCCAGTCGATCGAGGACCTCGACGGCACATTTTCCTATCTGGCCTCGACCAAGGACGAGATCGGATACGCGAAGGACCGCCTCGCGGTGAAGCCGATGATCATGTACGAGGACGACGACATCATCGCCATCGCCTCCGAAGAGGTTTCGCTCAACCGCCTGTTTCCTGGAAAACCGCTTGATACGAGGGAGCCCCCGCCGGGGACGTATATGACATGGTCACGCTAGATCTGGCCGAACTTCCCGTTCGTCAAGCCAACGAACAGCTGCGCGAGTACGGCGAAAAGGGCGAGGACGTCGAAGTCCTCAACCCGGATTCGAAGCATCACATCGGTGTCGGATTAACCTCGCCGATCAACGTCCACGTCCGCGGTTCGGCCGGTTATTTTTGCGCCGGACTGTCGGATAGCGCCAATTTCATCGTCGACAACAATGTCGGCTGGGGCGCGGGCGACAACATCTACAAAGGCTCCGTTGTGGTCGGCGGCAACGCCGGAGCGATCGCGGGTGTCGCAATCCGCGGCGGCGAGGTCGTAATCAAGGGCAACATGGGCTCGCGCTCGGGCCAGGTGATGAAAGCCGGAACCCTGTGCTGCGCGGGCAACGCAAATTTCATGGCCGGTTACATGATGTATGGCGGCCGGATCATCATCCTGGGCAAGTCGGGCGAGAGGATCGGCGAGGATATGAGTGCCGGCGATATCTTTGTGGGCGGCGACCTCCAGGAGCTCGGCTCCGACGCGATCCAGACCGATTTGCCGCAGGAAGAATTGGATGAACTTCAAGAATTTCTAGATCGTTACGAGCTGAAGTTCACAGGAACATTCAAAAAAATCATCAACGCCGGCAAGAAGCTGCGCTATCCCACCCTGGAACAGCAGATGCGCAGCATCCCCTATTTCCAGTTTTCCGCCGATTGCGACTACTGGAACGAAAAGATTCAGGAAGACATTTACATCAAGTCCCAAATCGGCCGGTACCGGATCCGTGGCTACGGCGGGGCGCGAACCCTGCCCCATTTCGGCGATATCGCCTTCCGCGGCGATATGTCGAAGGTCGGCACCGACATGGACGTGGTCTCGAAGGTCAGCCTGAAGACCGAAATCGGCGGCCGTCACGGCGGCAAGCCACTCAAGCTCACCATGCCCGTGATGATCGCGCCGATCAGCTACGGCGCCATCTCGGCTTCGACCAAGCAAGCCATCGCCATGGCCTCCGCGCTTTCGGGGATCGCTGAAAATACCGGCGAAGGCGGCATGAGCGATGCGCAGCGCGATTCAGCGAAGCAGCTCATTTTTCAATGCCTGGGCGGGCGTCTGGGCTGGAACGTCCACGACATGAAGCGGGCCAACGGTGTCGAAATCTACATTTCCCAGGGCGCCAAGCCCGGCTTCGGCGGCCAGCTCATGGCCAAGAAGGTGACCAAGGAATTGGCCAGGATTCGCGGCATTCCGCACGGCATCGACCTGCGCTCGCCGTCGCGCCACCCGGATATCCTCGGACCCGACGATCTTGTCATCAAGGTCGAGGAATTTCGGGAGGCAACGGGCTACAAGGTACCCGTAAGCGTCAAGATGGGCGCGGGCCGCGTGCCCGACGACATCAAGATTGCGGTCAAGGATACCTTCGATTTCGTCGAACTGGACGGCATGCAGGGCGCGACCGGCGCGGGAAGTTCGGAAGTGTCCGAATTCGTCGGCATCCCCACCCTGGCAGCGATCATCGAGGCGGTCGATGCGCTGAACGATATCGATTCCCGGGACAAGATCCAGATCGTCCTCATGGGCGGCATGCATGACGGCGTGGATATGATGAAAGGTCTGGCGCTCGGCGCCGACGCCTGCGCGATCGGCACGTCGGCTATCATCGCGGGCGGCTGTATCGCCTGCATGCAGTGCCACATCGGCGATTGTCCGGTCGGCATCGCGACCCAGGATCCCGAGCACGAGAAACGCTACGACGCCGAGGTTGAGGCCCACAACATCCACCGCTTTCTCGAAGGCGTTCGCTGGCAGCTCGCGGCGATTACCCACGCGTTGGGGCATAACGATATAAGCCAGCTCTCGCGCGACGATCTGGTCGCGCTGACGCCCGAGGCGGCGGCGATCACCGGTTTGCCCTACGAGCCCGAATACCGCCAGCAGGAAGACGAATTGCGCCAGAAGGTGGGCTGACATGGCAACGAGCGACAACAAGGACCTGGCCATGGAGACGCCCAATCCGTTCGATCTCGCGGACGATACGGGAGACAAGCATTTTGTTCCTGCGCCCTGTCAGCTGGGCTGCCCGATCGGCACCGACGCACCGTCCTATATCGCTCTGATCTGGGAAGAGAAGCTGGAGGAAGCCTACGAGGCTATCACGGCGACCAACCCGTTTAGCTCGTCCTGCGCGCGGATTTGCGCCGCACCGTGCGAGGATGTCTGCCGGCGCGCAGACAGCGACGGCCCGATCGGTATCCGCAATCTCAAGCGTTTTGTCATGGAGCGGCTCGGCGACAAGGTCAAGCTGGCGCCCGTCACTGTCTCGCGCAAGGAGACCATCGGCATTGTCGGCGGCGGACCCGCGGGTATGACCGCGGCTCAGGATCTCGCTTTGTCCGGGTTCGAGGTACATATCTACGAGCTCTCCGAAATACTCGGTGGCATGGTCGCGTGGGGCATTCCCTTCAACCGCCTGCCGCCGCCGGTGCTCAAGGAAGACGTCGACCGAATCCTCGAACGCTGCCCGGGCATCAACATCCATCTAAACTGCACCTTTGGCGAGGACGTCACCCTCGATGAGCTGAAGGAGCGCCACGATTCCGTGCTGCTGACCATCGGCGCCACCTGGGGCAAGGCGCTCCCGGTTCCGGGCGCGGACCACCCCAAGGTGCTGGACGGCGTCGATTTCCTGCATCGCACCAACGCAGGCGAAACCATCGAGGTCGCAGGCAAGGTCGTCGTCATCGGCGGCGGCGACGTGGCGATGGACGTAGCCAGAACAGCGCTTCGCCTCGGCGCCAGCGAGGTTCATCTTTCGGTGCTCGAAAACCGCAACACCATGCGCGCCCACAAGCACGAGCTCCACGCGGCCATGGCCGAAGATATTCAGCTTCATAACGACCGCCTGCCGCAAAAAATCGAAGCCACCGATACCGGGCTCGTCCTTCACGTCGTCAAGACGACGGGCGGCGGCCTCGACGATCAGGGCCGCCTGCAGTTCGAAATCGTCGAAGGCTCGGACTACGAGGTGCCCTGCGACATGGTCATGACCGCCGTGGGCCAGCAGGCCCTGAGCGACGAGCTCGACAAGCGCGGCATGATGGAGCGTGGCTGCGTGATCACGAGCGATGCGAATATGGGCACCAGCGACCCCAAGGTCTTCTCGGCGGGCGACAGCGCGTTCGGCGGCTCGACCATCGTCGAGGCAATGCGCCAGGGCCACATGGCCGCCTACTACATCAAAGCGGCGCTCGACGGCATCGACGACCCGATCCCCTACAAGACGCCCCACCGGACCCGGCGTGTCACGGTTGCCCAGGATCTGGAATGGTCGAATATCGGGCCCAAGAAGCAGGAATTCATCGGCCTGGGCAATGGCCCCAAGGCGTTTGAGGAAAGCGAGATCGGCTACGACCGGGAGACGGCGATTGCCGAGGCCGCGCGCTGCTTCCGCTGCGATGCCGAGACCGGCTCGTCCGACTACTCGGTGAAGAATCGCGAAGACATATTCTCGATGGCGCGGACCAATCCGATGGATCACGCGAAGCACGCGGCGCTGTTGAAAACGCGCCTGCCGAACCGCGAAAATCCCTACCCCGAGGGCCGCGGTTCGTCGCTCGACGATCTCACTTTCCTGCCCGCTAATCTTTCGCGCCTGGTGATCGATCCCTATCGCGAGGCGTGCAAGGTCTCGACCGCGATCCGCGGCCTCGAACTGCCCCAGCCCTTCATGGTCACCGGGTTCGACCAGGCGCCCCAGGAAGTCCGGTCCGCCGTCGCGAACGGCCTTGCGGAGACCGATAGCTGTTACCTTGGTGCTGCCCCGATCGCGGAGAACGTACGCTGGCTCCAGCTTCTCGATCCCGGCGCAGAGCCGAGCAAAGATGCGGCCGCGCTGGTCTACCGGATGGGCAAGAGCTTCGTGCCCATCGAGGCCAAGCGCCTCACCGACGACCAGTTGCTCGGAGTTACGGTGTCGTCGCCCCAAGCGCTCGAAGAGGCCATCCCCTTCGCACTCGAGGCCGGCTACGACATGATGGTGCTCGATGCGAGCGGCGGGATCGGAGAGCGCTGGCCGGAACTGGCGGGCCCGCCCGACCTCTCCATGATGCGCGATGCCATCCGCATCCTGCGCCGGCTCGACCGTGAGGAAGAAATCGACCTGGTCTATTTCGGCGGCTTGCGCTCGGGCACCGACGCCTCGAAGGTTATCGCCATGGGCTGTGTCGCCACGCTGTTCGGCGCCCTGGCCGGGTTCGCCGCGGGCGGTGTCATCGTCCAGGGCAACGACTTGGCGTTCGAAGCGGATTACACAGCCGAGGACCGCACCCTCGCGGTCGCCAATATCCTCAAGTCGGCGGCGGTCGAAGCCTCGATGATGGCCCGCTGCACGGGCAAGACGGCGCTCCACAACCTGGAGCCCGAGGATATGCGCTCGGTCTCCATCGCAACCGCCGACGCCACCGACATCCGCCTCGTGGGCAAGGACGCACGGACGGCCGCGTAATCCGCTCAAACCACCCCTTCGCGGGAGGGGATTAATGCGCAGCTACTGGCTCCAGCAAGCTCTCGCCGACGACGATGCGGCGATCACTCCGCTCGATGGCGACCGGCGCGTCGATATCTGTATCGTCGGTGGCGGTTACACGGGCCTGTGGACAGCGCTTAACCTCAAAGAACATGACCCTTCCCTCGATATCGCCATCATCGACGCCGACATCTGCGGCGGCGGGGCGAGCGGACGCAACGGCGGCTTCTGCATGACCTGGATGTCGAAGGCGGCGACCCTGATCAAGCTCTGCGGCGCCCAGGAAGGCGTCCGCCTGCTCCGCGAATCCCATAACGCCGTCACCGCGATCGGACAGTTCTGCGCCGATCATGGGATCGACTCCCATTTTCGCCACGACGGCTGGCTCTGGACCGCGGGCAATGCGGTGCAAGTCGGCGCCTGGTCCGAGACCCTGGAGCAGCTCGATAAGCTGGGGATCGACGCGTTCGACGAACTCGACGCCGACGAGGTCGCGCGGCGAACCGGCAGCGAAGTGCATTTTGGCGCCGTATTCGAGCGCGGTATCGCGACGGTCCAGCCTGCTCTGCTCGCCCGAGGCCTGCGCCGGGTAGCGGCCGAACGGGGTGTCGCGATCTATGAGCAGACGAAAATGACCCGTCTCATCCGGGAAACGACGCCCCGGGTGAAAACCAACCGGGGCACCGTGACTGCAACCCGCGTGATTTTGGCACTCAACGCCTGGGCCCACGAGCTGCCCGAATTCCGACGCTCGATCATACCCATCGGCCCCAGCGCATTCGTTACCGAGCCCGCGCCCGAGCGCCTGGCCGAAGTCGGCCTGACCGACGGGGTCGCGATCTCAGATTCGCACATGCTGGTGAACTACTACCGCACGACGCTGGACGGCCGGCTTGCCTGGGGCAAGGGCGGCGGCCGGATCCCCTTCGCCGGCCGGGTCGGCACGAACTACGACGGACCCGCACCCCGGCCCGACCTCGCCCGGTCCGAGTTCGTCCGCTTCTACCCATCGCTGTCCGATCTGAAAATCGCAACGACCTGGTCCGGGCCGGCGACCCGCACGGATACGGGCCTGCCCTCGTTCGGCCGCCTGCCGCAGGCGCCCGCGATTCTGTACGGCCACGGCTATACGGGTAACGGCGTCGGCCCCAGCTATCTGGGCGGGCGTATCCTCGCGTCGCTCGCGCTCGATCTCGACGACGAATGGGCAAACTCGCCCCTCGTCCGGATGCCGCGCGCCTTCATGCCCCCGGAGCCGATCCGCTACATCGGGGGCCAGATGGTCCGCGCCGCCGCCCGGGCCAAGGACCGCGCCGAGGATGCCGGGCGCAAACCCGGTCTGCTTGTCAACAAACTTGCGGCGCTGGCGCCTGCGGATCTCGCGCCGCTGCACGACGACGACTAACCCGTCGTTCAGGCCGTCAGCGCCTCGATCACGAGCTTGTGGAAATGATGAACCCCGTGCTCGCTGACATTGTGGCGGCCCAAATCCGTCATGTAATAGCCCTGGCGATAGCCCAGTGACTGCTGGCCTTTTTGCACGCTCTCGAGGATCGCGACGTCCTCGGGCTGGAGCGTCTCGTCGAGGTAGCGGATCGCTTCCCGCTGCCGTTCGTTCGGGATCGAGTCCTGGAAATAAAAGTCGAAGGTCTGAAGCGTGCGCCCGGGCGCGACGGGGACCTGGTTCCAGACCATGAGATTGCCGTCGCCCGGATAGCGCAAGATGAGAAAATTCGGCCAGACCCACCACATTCCGTGATCCATCACCTCGGCGCCCTCGATGTCGTAGGCGCTGTTCGCACCCGACCGGGCCTGGGCATGCTGGGTCTGGTAGAGGCCATGAATCTCGATCCTCCAGGTATCGTAATCGATCAGTTCGAGGAATCCCCGATGGGCGTCGCCCGCGACCGGCACATGGTAGGACTCGAGGAAGTTGTCCTCGACATTTTTCCAGTTCGATTCGATATCGAAATTCAGCTGGTGGGCGAAAGTAAGCTCGTCGATGTTGGGGGCAAGCCGGCGAATGTCGGCCTCCAGCCCGGGTGTCTGGCTTGCGAACGATGGCGCCTCGCGTTCGGGGTTGACCAGGATCAGACCGCACAGGGTTTCAACGGCAACCGGCGTCAGGCACACGCCTGCCCGATCGAAGCCGGGCACGTTGGCCGCGTTGGGCGCGCCCCGAAGCCGGCCATCGAGCTCATAGGTCCAGGCGTGATAGGGGCAGACGATCGCGCTCTCGATGTGGCCTGCGCCTTCGAGCAGTTCGTGCCCCCGGTGCATGCAGACGTTGAAAAATCCCCAGATCGTGTCGTCACGGCCACGAAGAATCACAATATTCTGGCCGCCGATCTCGCAAGTCAGGTAATCGCCCGGTGCGGCAAGCTGGGAGACATGCCCGGCATATTGCCCGCAGCTCTGAAAAATCGCGCGACGCTCCTGCTCGAAAATTGCAGGGTCGTGATAGAAGTGGGCGGGAAGCGCACGAGCGCGTTCGGGATCGTCGTCGAACCCGCCGACATCGAGAAACGGTGCCGTTACCTTGTCGATCAACGTCATCCTCCTTGAGCCCGGACTTGGTCCGGGTGAAGATTATAGGCCACGCGTCGTCGTCCAGTCACGCATCAGGCGTCAAGCCGGATCAGCTTTTCGAGCAGCAGGGCGAAGAAGCCGTCGGCATCGGCGGTTTCCAGAACCCGGGCGTTGGCGGTTCCGCCATCCCCGCACCGCGTCCGGCCCAGCTCGGCACCGTCGTCGGTGACGATCACAACCCGCAGGTCCCGGCCTTCGAACAACTCGGGCTGGAGCAGATAAGCGATCACGCAGGGGTCATGCATGGGCGCACCCGCTAGGCTCGTCTTGCGCGCGCCGTAAAACTCCAGCATGCCCGCCACCGCATCCGACGCAGCACTGCCCACCGCCCGGATCGCCGCGCGCCGCTCGGGCGTGGCCATCACCTGATGGGTAAGGTTCAACCCGATCATCGTGATCGCAAGGCCGGCGCGATAGACCGCATTCGCCGCCTCGGGATCGGTGTGGATGTTGTACTCGGCATGAGGCGTGACGTTGCCCATTCCCGTCGAGCCACCCATGGCCACGATCTCGCGCACGCCCGCCCTGGCTTGCGGCGCGCGCCCGAAGGCGGTCGCAAGATTGGTCAGCGGGCCGAGGGTGGCCAGGGTGACGCTCCCCTCCTCCGCCGCGGTCAGGGTTTCGACCAGGAAATCGACTGCATGGCGCTCATCGAGCGGCCAGATGGGGTCTGCCACGTTCGCACCGTCGATACCGCTCACCCCGTGCACGGCCTCGGCCGTTTCGAGCGCCCGCTTCAAGGGACCGCCACAGCCCGCGAAGACGGGCACATCCGGGCGCCCGGCAAGCTCTCGGATCGCCCGCGCGTTGGCCGAGGTCCGCTCGATGGGCACGTTGCCGCCGACCGTCGTCACACCCAAGAGGTCGAACGCCTCGGGCGAGGCAAACGCCATCAGCAGGGCGACGGCGTCGTCCTGGCCGGGATCGCAATCGATGATCAGAGGGCGTGGAGCCACCGGCAACGCCCGGGTCAGCCATAAGTCTTCTCGTATTCGGCCCAGTAGGTCTCGAACCCGGGCCGCAGCAGGTCGGCCAGGCCGTTGAGATTAGCCTCCTGGCCGGGAAAGAACTCCTGCATGGAAATCGCCATTTCCTCGGGCGAGAGGTAGTAATAGGGGTCGAGGTCGGTTTCCATGATCTCGGTGATCAGGCGAAGCGCGGCCATGACCTTGAATGCGAGATTCTCCTGGAGCAGCCGCCCCATTTCGTCGTCGTCGACCTTGCCGAAGTAACAACCGAGCGCATAGCGGTCCATCTCCTCGTCGGATTCGAGCCACATCAGCATCTCGGCGATGTCCCACTTGCGGTTGCCGAAGCCGCCGCCGTCCCAGTCGATGAACATGACCTCGCCGTCGTCGTTGAAGATCATGTTCACATAGGCCGTGTCGTTGTGGGTGAACACCGGAATATAGGGTCGGATTACCTGTTCCAGGGTGTCGGTCACCCGGTGGAAGAGCGGGACCTCGTCGATCCATTTCGAAGGCTGGTTGCCAGTCTCGAACTTGCCCGCCTCCATCTCGTTGAGGTAGCGGCGCACCGTGTGAAACGGCCACCAGTAGCTCATGGTCTGCTCGACCGCGTCCGAACCCTCGTGGAGCATCTTCAGGCGCTCGAGGGTATGCGCCATCATTTTCGGCTCCTTGAGCATCTCCGCGGTCATCTTCGGGTTCTCAATGAAATCGGTGACCGTGAGCGCCGGCTCCCAGTAGCGCAAGGAGGGCCCGAGACCCAGCTTGTGGGCGCCGATGGTGCACTGGACCACCGCGGTCTGGCGGGTACGATACTGATCGAAACCGCAACGCACGGCAAAGCGGGAGCCATCGGCATCGGTGATGAAGTAGGTCCGGTTCTGCAGGCCGCCGAACTTCTGCTCAATCCGGATCTCGCCCTCCCAGATCGACAGCCTGCGGATATAAGCCTGGGTTTCCTCCGTCGACCAGGACCGCCGCAAGCCGGCCACTTCGTCGTGACCGATGTAATCGGGTTTCATTCGTTCCCTCCGCCGGTTTGAACCGGTGTTCGAGCCGTCAGTCTACGCAACCCGGTTTTGTCTGACAATTTGGAATCGTCAGCCGTCGTCCTGACCGGGATCGCAATCGATCATCAGAGGGCGTGGGGCCACCGGCAACGCCAGGGTCAGCCGTAGGTCTTCTCGTATTGGGCCCAGTAGGTCTCGAACCCGGGCCGCAGCAGGTCGATCAGGCCGTTGAGATTGGCTTCCTGGTCGGGGAAGAACTCATGCATGGAAATCGCCATTTCCTCGGGCGAGAGGTAGAAATAGGGGTCGAGAGCGGTTTCCATGATCTCGGTGATCAGACGCAGTGCAGCTATGATCTTAAACGCAAGGTGTTCCTGTAGCAGCCGCCCCATTTCGTCGTCGTCGACCTTGCCGAAATAACAACCGAGCGCGTAGCGGTCCATCTCGTCGTCGGATTCGAGCCACATCAGCATTTCGGCGATGTCCCATTTGCGGTTGCCGAAGCCGCCGCCGTCCCAGTCGATGAACATGACCTCGCCCTCGTCGTTGAAGATCATGTTTATGTAGGCCGTGCAGTTGTGGGTGAGCACCGGGATGAAGGGCCGGATTGCCGTTTCCAGGGTATCGGTCACCTGCCGGAAGAACGGAACCTCATCGATACACTCCGACGGCCGATTGCCCGTAGCGGGCTTGCCCGCCTCCATCGCGCTGAGGTAGCGGCGCACCGTGTGAAACGCCCACCAGTAGCTTATGGTTTGCTCGACCACCTCCGAGCTCTCGTGGAGCAGCTTCAGGCGCTCGAGGGTATGCGCCATCATTCTCGGCTCCTTGAGCACCTCCGCGGTCATCTTCGGATTGTCGATGAAGTCGGTGACCGTGAGCGACGGCTCCCAGTAGCGCAAGCAGGGCCCGAGACCCAGCTTGTGGGCGCCGATGGTGCACTCGACCACCGAGGTCTGGCGAGTGCGATACTGATCGAAGCCGCAGCGCACGGCAAAGCGGGTGCCATCGACATCGGTGATAAAATAGGTCCGGTTCGTCAGGCCGCCGAACTTCTGCTCGATCCGGATTTCGCCTTCCCAGATCGGCAGCTTGCGGATATAGGCCTGGGTTTCCTCCGTCGACCAGGACCGCCGCAAGCCGGCCACTTCGTTATGGCCAATGTAATTGGGCTTCATTCGCCCCCTCTCCCGGTTTGAGCCGCTGTTCGAGCGGTCAGTCTGCGCAACCCGATTACGTCTGACAATTTGGAATCGTCAGCCGTCGTCCTGGAGCGACAACAAGCTCGCATTGCCGCCCGCGGCCGTGGTGTCGACCGACACCGTGCGCTCGGTGGCGAAGCGGTGCAGATAGCGCGGCCCGCCCGCCTTCGGCCCGGTGCCCGACAGCCCTTCCCCGCCGAACGGCTGCGCGCCGACCACGGCGCCGATCATGTTGCGGTTGACGTAGAGGTTGCCGACCCGGACCCGGTCTCGGATATGCTCCATCGTGGTCTTGATCCGGCTGTGGACGCCCAGCGTCAGGCCGTAGCCCGTAGCGTTGATCGCGTCGATCACCGCGTCGAGCTGGTCGGCCCCGTAGCGCACCACATGCAGAATTGGCCCAAAATGCTCGCGCGTGAGCCCGGCGATATTGTCGATCTCGTAAGCCGCCGGCTGGACGAAACTGCCCCGCTCCGTGGCCTCGCCCATGGGTGCCGCGCCGACGCGCTTTCCGCTCCGCTCCAGTTCACCGATATGGGCGTCGAGCGCCTGCTTCGCCTCGGCGTCGATGATCGGGCCGACGTCCGTGGCGAGCCGCATGGGATCGCCAACGACCAGCTCGTCCATGGCGCCCGAGAGCATGCTCGACAAGCGCTCGGCGATGCTGTCCTGGACGAACAGGATACGCAGGCAGGAACAGCGCTGGCCCGCCGCGCCGAAGGCGGAGGCCAGGGCGTCGACCACGACCTGTTCCGCAAGTGCACTCGAATCGACGATCATGGCGTTCTGGCCGCCGGTCTCGGCGATCAGCGGCACCAGCGGCCCGTCGCGCGCCGCCAGCGCCCGGTTGATCGCCGCCCCGGTCTCCGTCGAGCCCGTAAACGCCACGCCCGCAATGCGCGGATCCGAGACCAGCGCCGCCCCCACCACCTCACCGCTGCCCGGCAGCAGATGAAGCGCATCGCCCGGCACACCCGCTTCGTGCAGCAACCGCACGGCGGCAGCAGCGATCAGCGGGCTCTGCTCGGCGGACTTTGCGACGACCGCGTTGCCCGCCGCAAGCGCGGCGCCGACCTGCCCCGTAAAAATGGCAAGCGGAAAGTTCCACGGGCTAATGCAGGCGAACACACCGCGTCCCGCCAGCGCGATCGAGTTGGCTTCGCCCGTGGGGCCGGGCAAGTCGACCGGGCTCGCGAAATCGGCTCGCGCGCGGGCGGCGTAGTAGCGGCAGAAATCGGCCGCCTCGCGCACTTCCGCCAGGGCATCGGGCAAGGTCTTGCCTGCTTCGCGCACAGCCATGGCCATGAAGCCTGCGCGGCGCGCCTCCAGCAGCTCGGCGGCGCGATCGAGGCAGGCGGCGCGCTCCTCGGCGGGGGTCGCCACCCACGAAGACGCCGCACCCGCCGCCGCGGCAAGGGCGGCCTCGACGTCGTCGGCGTTTGCGAGAGTGACCGTGCCGACGATGCGCTCGCGCTCGGCCGGGTCGGTGACCCTCTCGCCCTGCCCGCCCGCGCGCTCCTGCCCCGAGACGATGGGCCTCGCGCTCCACGTTTGGACGATCGCCTCCTCCATGGCGCCATAGAGCGCGTCGACCGCAAGCGGATCGGCCAGTTCGATCCCCCCGGAATTTGGCCGCGCTGCACCGTACAGCTCCTTCGGCAGGGGAATTCCGGGGTGGGGTTTGACCGCAAGATCGGCAACCCGTTCGACGGGGTCGGCGATGATCTCGTCGAACGGCGCGTCGAGATCGGAAATCCGGTTAACGAAGGAGGTGTTCGCCCCGTTCTCCAGCAGCCGGCGCACGAGATAGGGCAACAGATCCTCGTGGCTGCCGACGGGCGCGTAGATGCGGCACGCGACGCTCTCCTCACTGGCCTCGGTGACCGGCCCGTAGAGTGCCTCGCCCATACCGTGCAGGCGCTGGAACTCGAACCCCGCCCCGCTTGGCGCCGTCTCGAGCACCGATGCGACGGTGTGGGCGTTATGGGTTGCGAACTGGGGGTAGATCGCATCGGGCGCGTCGAACAGGGCGTGCATACAGGCGAGATAGGAGACGTCGGTCGACGCCTTGCGGGTAAACACCGGATAGCCGTCGAGACCCTGCTCCTGGCTGCGCTTGATTTCGGTATCCCAATACGCTCCCTTTACCAGGCGAACCGGCAGGAAGCGTGCATGGGCGCGTCCCAACTCGGCGAGCCAGGCGATCAGGGGCAACGCACGCTTCTGATAGGCCTGCATGGCGAGCCCGAATCCATCCCAGCCCGCGAAGGCGGCATCCGCCGCTGCGCGCTCGAACAGGTCGAGAGAGAGATCGAGCCGGTCCGCTTCTTCGGCATCGACGGTCAGACCGATGCCTTTCGCCTTGGCAATCTCGCCCAGCGCCATCAGGCGCCCGCCCAGTTCGGGGATGACCTTCTCGCGCTGGGCGAATTCGTAGCGCGGATGGAGCGCCGAGAGCTTGATCGAGATGCTGGGCCGGGCAAACAGCTCGGCGTCCTTGTCGGCGGCGGCCTCGATCGCCTCGATGGCGACCGCGTAGGCGTCGAAATAGCGCGTCGCATCGGCCGCCGTGTGCGCGGCCTCGCCCAGCATGTCGTAGGAATGGCGATAGCCCCGCCTTTCCGCTTCCACGGCGCGGTCCAGCGCCTCGCCGATGGTCCGTCCCATGACGAACTGGCGGCTCAGAATGCGCATCGCCTGGATCAACGCCTGGCGGATCACCGGCTCGCCGCTTTTCGCGATCAGGCGGCCGATCCGGGCCCAGCCCTCGGCCTTATCGAGACGCACGACCCGTCCTGTCAGCATCAGGCCCCAGGTTGAGGCGTTGACCAGCAACGACGGGCTTTTGCCCAGATGCTTGTCCCAGTCGGCGCCCATCAGCTTGTCGCGGATCAGGCGGTCGGCGGTTTCAGCATCGGGAATGCGTAACAGGGCTTCCGCGAGGCACATCAGGATGACGCCCTCTTCGCTGTTCAGGCCGTATTCGCCCAGAAAGGCGTCGATCCCGCCCGCCCCGCGCTTTTCGCGGACCGTTTCGACCAGAGCACGGGCGCGTGCATCGATGCGCCGGTTGATCTCGGGCGCGACCCTCGCGCGGGCAAGCAGAGCCTGAACGCAGAGCGCCTCATCGACCCGCCGTGCGCCGCGAATCGCCGCCCGGAGCGACGCCGGATCTGCGGGTCGAAGACTGTCCGCAGGCTCGTGTGCCCCCGCACCAACCGGTTCGGCGGTCATAGCAGGCCCAGAGCGCGCAGCTCGGCGATCATTTCGGCGGGCATGTCGGCGGGCGCATCGCCCGCCGGGGCATCGTAATCCGCGGGCGCGGCGGCGGGATCGAGATAGCGCCACCCCTGCATGGGGTCGCGGAGCTGGCGCACGGTGCGCACGAGCTCGGGCTCGAAGACGATGCGGCAGACCCGGCCCTTTTCGGGTACGGTGATGCGCTCGAAGCGCCGGATTCTCTGGCGCACCCGGATCGCGCCCTTGATGACCCAGTAAAGCGAACCTCCATCGAGGATTTCCTCGGTGCGCTTGGGAAAATTGCGGGTCCAGTGGCCGACTTCGGGGGTTTCACCGGCTATTTCGAGCTCGGCCAGGCGCTTGGTCTGCCAGCGGTCGAGCTGCTCGATGCTGTCCACGCCAACGCACATCTTGAGCAGATGAAGGGTCATGGCATGGCCCTATTCCGCAGCCTGGCTCGCGCCCTTGCCTGCGAGGGCCTGGGCAACTTTGGAGCCCGGCGCGCGCCCGAGTTCGGCTGAAATCCCGTTGCCCACCGCCGCCAGGGCCGCCAGATCGACGCCCGTCTCCACTCCCAGGCCGTGGAGCATGTAGACCACGTCCTCGGTGGCCACGTTGCCCGATGCGCCCGCCGCGTAGGGACAGCCGCCCAGACCCGAAACCGAGGCATCGATGATCTCAACGCCCAGCTCGAGCACCGCATAGAGGTTGGCCAGCGCCTGGCCGTAGGTATCGTGGAAATGCGCGGCCAGCTCGGCGATCGGGACCTCGGCGGCGACCGCCTCGAAGACCCGGCGCGCTTTCTCGGGCGTGCCCACCCCTATGGTGTCGCCGAGCGAAATCTCGTAGCAGCCCATCTCGCGCAAGGTCCTGGAGACCGAAACCACCGCTTCGGGCGCGATATCGCCCTCGTAGGGACAGCCCATGACGCAGGAGACGTAGCCACGCACCGCGATTCCGTCGCGCGCCGCCGCCTCGCAGACCGGCTCGAAGCGGGCCAGGCTCTCGGCAATCGAACAGTTGATGTTCTTGTGCGAGAACGTATCCGACGCGGCACCGAAGATCGCGATCTCCTTGACGCCGACCACCCGGGCAGCCTCGTATCCCTTCATGTTTGGTGTCAAGACAGGGTATTTAACACCTTGTTCTTGAATGATATTTGAAAACACGTCGGCCGCATCGGCCAGTTGGGGAACCCATTTCGGAGAGACGAAGCTCGTCGCCTCGATCACCGGCAAGCCGGTCTCGGAGAGACGGTCGATGAAGGCCACTTTCTGGTCGCTGGGAAGAATCTCGGGCTGGTTCTGCAGGCCGTCGCGCGGCGCCACCTCGACCAACTTGACCCGTTTGGGAATCGTCATGGCAAAAGTCTACAACCCTCGCCCGCCTCGCGTCACGCGCCGCCCGCCATTACATTCTGAACGTGCCGAAAGTTGTACGCGGAATCGGCGCGTTGAGCGCCGCATGAAGTCCGAGAGCCAGGGTCTCGCGCGTTTCCGCCGGGTCGATCACGCCGTCGTCCCACAACCGGGCGCTGGAATAGTAGGGATGGCCCTGGGTTTCGTACTGCTCAAGGATGGGCGCCTTGAACGCGGCCTCATCCTCATCGCTCCACTCGCCGTCCTTGGCCTCTATCCCGTCACGCTTGACCCGCGCCAGCACGGAAGCCGCCTGCTCGCCGCCCATAACCGAAATCCGCGCGTTGGGCCACATCCACAGGAAGCGCGGGTCGAAGGCGCGCCCGCACATGCCGTAATTGCCCGCCCCGTAACTGCCGCCGATCAGCACGGTCAGCTTGGGCACCGCGGCACAGGAGACCGCCGTGACAAGCTTGGCGCCGTCCTTGGCGATGCCCCCGGCTTCTGCCTTGCGTCCGATCATGAAACCCACGACATGCTGCAGAAAGATCAACGGAATGCCGCGCTGGCAGCACAGTTCGATGAAATGGGCGCCCTTCAGGGCCGATTCCGAGAACAAAATACCGCTGACCGCGACGATGCCCACGGGAATCCCCACTATATGAGCATAGCCGGTGACGAAATTGGGCGCATATTCCGGCTTGAACTCGTCGAGCTCGCTGCCGTCGACGATCCGCGCGATCACCTCGCGCACATCGTAGGCCATGCGCAGGTCGGTGGTCGCGATGCCGTGCAATTCGGAGGTCGGATAGGCGGGCTTGAGAGATTCCCGGCGCAGCACGGTGACCGGGCGCCGGCGGTTGAGGTGCGAGACGATCCGGCGCGCGATAGCGATGGCGTCGGCGTCGTTTTCCGCCACATGGTCGACCACGCCGGAAATTTTTGAATGCACGTCGGCGCCGCCCAGCTCCTCGGCGTTGACCACCTCGCCAGTCGCCGCCTTGACCAGCGGCGGCCCGCCCAGAAAGATCGTGCCCTGATTGCGCACGATGACGGATTCGTCGGCCATCGCGGGCACGTAGGCGCCGCCCGCGGTGCACGAGCCCATGACCACCGCAATCTGGGGGATGCCCTTGGCCGACATGCGCGCCTGATTGAAGAAGATCCGGCCGAAATGATGGCTATCGGGGAACACGTCGTCCTGGTACGGCAGGTTCGCGCCGCCGGAATCGACCAGGTAGATGCACGGCAGATGGTTGGTCTCGGCGATTTCCTGGGCGCGCAGATGTTTTTTGACCGAGAGCGGATAATAGGTGCCGCCCTTGACCGTCGCATCGTTGGCCACGATGACGCATTCCTGACCCGAAACGCGCCCCACGCCGGTGATCAGGCTGGCGCCCGGCACCTCGCCGCCATACAGGCCGTGGGCCGCCAGCGGCGAAAATTCGAGGAACGCCGTGTCCGTGTCGAGCAGGGCCTTGACCCGATCGCGCGGCAGCATCTTGCCGCGCCCCAGATGGCGCTCGCGGGCCTGGGCGTCGCCACCCTCGGCAACCCGATCGAGATTGGCGCGCAGGTCGTCGACCAGCTCACGCATCGCGGCGGCGGTATCCGTGAAGGGCTTCGCGCCGGGGTCGATCTGGCTTTTGATTTTGGGCATGGCGGTCTCTGCGTTGGTCTCGAAGGCCGGGGGTGTCGCACGGGGCGCTTGCGCGCTAAATTACCCCCGCAACCCGGGAGCGGCCAGCGCTAATCCGCCCTCCGGCCGCAACGCGCGCACGAGGAGAATTCATGTCGTCGACTGCCACCAGCCAACCGCGGCTCGACGATCTCGAGGCCGCCGCCGAAATCGTCTACCAGACACTGACGCCCACGCCGCAGATCGGCTGGCCGTTGCTGGCCGAACGGATGGGCTGCGAGACCTGGGTCAAGCACGAGAACCATACGCCGATCGGCGCCTTCAAGATCCGCGGCGGTCTGGTCTATATGAACCGGCTCAAGCAGGCGGAGCCCGGGCTAGAGGGTGTCGTCTCGGCGACGACCGGCAATCACGGCCAGAGCATCGCCATTTCGGCCCATCGCAACGGGCTCCATCCCGTGCTCGTCACCCCGATCGGCAATTCGCCCGACAAGAACGCCGCCATGCGCGCCCACGGCGCCGAACTGATCGAGCACGGCGCCGACTTCGACGAAGCCCACGATCTCGCGCTCGAGCTCAAGGAAAGCCGAAATCTCCATTACGTGCCCTCATTTCATCCCGACCTGGTGGCTGGCGTGGGCACCTACAGCCTCGAATTTTTGCGCGCTGTGCCGGACCTCGACACGGTCTATGTGCCGATCGGACTGGGTTCGGGCATCTGCGGCATGATCGCCGCGCGCAACGCGTTGGGCGTGAAAACGATAATCGTCGGTGTCGTCTCCGAAGGCGCCGATTGCTACGCCCAATCCTTCGAGGCGCGCGAGCCCGTGCCCACCAACGCAGTCAACACTTTCGCGGGCGGACTTGCGGTGCGCAACCCCAATGCCGAAGCGCTGGATGTAATCCTGGGCGAAGTCGACCGCGTCGTTCGGGTCTCCGACGACGGTATCCTCGCGGCGATGGGCTGGTACTTCACCGACACGCACAATGTCGCCGAGGGCGCCGGCGCCTGTACACTCGCGGCGCTCGCCGTGGAAAAAGACAAGATGACGGGAAAGAAGGTGGGCCTGGTGCTCTCGGGCGGCAATATCGATGCGCAGATTTACGTCAAGGCGCTGGATAAAATTCGCTAAGTCTGCCGCCCCTGCGCCGAACCGAGCCTATCGAGCAGCCTGGCGAGCCTGGCGTCGGGCTCGTCAAGCGACAGCACCGCCTCGGCGATCCCTTCCGCCTGCTCGTGCGCGATGTGCCGATCAGCGTTGTCGAGGAATTTTGTCATCACATCCGCCTCGCTGAGCGGGCGGCCTTGAGCACCGCGATTGACCTGTTCGCGATGACGGAGCGTGCGCCCGTCCCGGGTCTCGACAACAAGCTCGCCGGAAAAGAAGTCGGGAAACCCCGAATCCGGGTCCGGCGCGTAATCGACCTTCTGGCACAACGCACCGATGGCGGGATCGGCCAGCGCGTCCGCTTCTAATTCGTCGAGGGTGAAGCAGCCGCGCACCAGCGCGGCGGCGACAGTGTAGGGCAGTGAAAAGCGCGCGTCATAGTTGTTGGCGGGCCGGCGTTTCAACGCCAGCGGCTCGCAAACAATTTCGACCGAGCTTTGCGCGATCAACCCGGTGGCACGGACCACGTCTTCCGCGCGCAGGCCGTGATCGGCTATCAGGGCGAGCGCGGCATCGGCGAAGGCGTGATTGAAATGGCAGATCGGATAGGGTTTCAGCGCAACGTCGAGCATTTCCCAAACCTCCCCCAGCCCGGCGGTGCAGGCGTCGAGATCGACCTCCGCGTCGACGTCCAGATAGCTGTTGTAAATGCCGAAGCGCCCCTCGTAGGGCCGGCTGGGCGCCTCGAACCCGGCGCCCGCAAGACTTGCGGCCGTGATGCCGCCGATCCCCGCCCAGCCCGGATGGGCCCGCTTGGTCCACGCCCCTTCCTCGAGGAATTCGAAGGAGCCGCTGGCGAAACTGAGCGCGATGCCCTGGGCGCGGGCGAGCGCCGCAGCGTCGAGCCCGGCGAGGCGCCCCGCCGCGAGCGCGCAACCGAAAACCCCGACCATGCCGGTCGGGTGAAAGCCCTTGAGATGAAAACCGCCCTTTGCCGCGGCGCCGATCCGCGCGCCTGCCTCGATGGCGACGAGATAGGCGAGCAGCGCCTCGCGTCCGACCGCATCCGCCCGGGCGCCTGCACCCAGCACCGTCGGCACGGCGCTTGCCGAGGCGTGGATCACGCCGCCCGGATGGGTGTCGTCGTAATCAAGGCCGTGGGCGAGGATGCCGTTGATTAGCACGGCGTCGCGAAGCGGCAGACGCGCGTTCATGCCAATTACCGGATGGCGGCCCTCGTCCTCATCCGCCGAGAGCGCCTGCACGCCCGCCAGGCTGGGCTCGGCGAAATCGCAGCTCGACCCCGCCAGCGCCGTGCCCAGGGTATCGAGGATATGCAGCTTGGCCCGGGCGATCACCTCGCCCGGCACGTCCTCGAAGCGCAAGCCGGCGGCGAAATCCGCAAGGCTCTCCGCGATGGTGGGTTCTGCTTCCGGTTGAACGGCTGCTTCTGTGGACATCGGCCTTTATTTCCCCGTGAACGTTCCAATCCTGCCTTAATCTTAGCCCAACCGGCCCGGCCAGGAAATCGCGCAGTGCTCGTCGGTCCAGTGGTGCGCCACCGCCCTGCCCATTGCGATCGGTTGCGATCAAATCACGCCCTCGTCACGCAGCGCGCGAAGCTCGTCGCCGCTCAGCCCGAGGAGATCGCCAAGAATCCTGTCCGTATCGCCGCCCAGACGCGGGCCAAGAGCGTCGATGCTCCCGGGCGTATCCGAAAGAAGCGGATAAACGCGGGGGACGGTGACGGTGCCCAGAACGGGGTCGTCGACCTCGGCCAGATCGCCGCGCGCCTGGAATTGGGGATCGGCGAAGATATCCGCGATGGTATTGACCGGTGCGCAGGGAACCTCCCCGCGCTCGCACTCATCGAGAACCTCGGCACGCGTGCGTGCTCGTGTCCATGACGCGACTTCTCCATCCACCGCCTCGTTTTCGGCAATCCGCCGGGCAACCCGCGCCCATTTCTCCGGAGTCGCAAGCTCGGGACGGACCATAACCTCGCACAGCCGGCCGAACATCTTGTCGCTGGTGCACGCGATGGCGACCCATTGGCCGTCGGCGGTTTCGAAATGCCCGTGGGGGCAGGCGTTGCTCGTTCCGAGCCCCAGGCGGCCGCGCATGGTGCCGTCCGTGGCGTGGGCGGGTGCGATCTCGTCGAGAAGGCGGAAAACGGCCTCGTAGAGTGCCATGTCGACGACCTGGCCACGCCCGGTGGTATCCCGGGCGCGCAAGGCCAGCAGAACCCCGATGGCTCCGTAAAGCCCCGCGATGTAATCGCCCAGCGACGTCGAACCCGGCGTGAGTGGCGGACCGCCGGGCATACCGGTCAGGTGCGCGAGCCCGCCGAAGGCGTGGGCGATGCGCGCGAAGCCCGGGCGGTTCTTATAGGGACCAGTCTGACCGAATCCGGAGATCCGCAGCAACACGAGTCCCAGATTGCAGTCCGAGAGCACATCCCAGCCCAGACCCCATTTCTCCAGTGTGCCGGGCCGGAAATTTTCGCACACCACGTCGGAACAGGCGACCAGGCGCTTGAGCAGGTCCGCGCCCTCTTCGCGGCGCAGATCGAGGGTCACGGAACGCTTGTTGCGCGCTTCCGACAGCCAGAAGTAGGTGTCGTCGTCACGGGCTGACGGTTTGCCGAGCCCGCGCAGCGGATCGCCGCTTCCGGGCTGCTCGACCTTGATCACCTCGGCGCCGAACTCGCCGAGGATCGTCGCGCTGAACGGCGCCGCGACGAAGGTCGCGAGATCGAGCACGCGCACCCCGTCAAGGGGCCGGGCCTCAAACGCTTCCGATTTTTTGTCGTTCGCCTCGGTCGGTGCCATGGGCCTTACGTTCGCGGGCTTCGACGCAGGGTGGTCTTGAATTGCGTGCGCCCGGCCGGGTGGATGCTCTCCGCAATCATCAGGACCTGCCGGTTCTCCCCGATATAACGGCGCGTGGTCCTGAGCGCCGACGTGCCGGACCGGCATTCGAGGGCTCGGGCGATTTTACGCGAAACCGGTACCGCGTCGACGGTTTGCGCAACTTCGACCACCCGTTCGCCGAAGCGTTCCTCAATCATGGTGTAGACGGGAACCGGGCGGCGACCGATCTCGTCGCCCAGCGCGCCAAAGCGTTCGGCGAGGTCGATCACGGTCCAGCACAGCGGCGGGACCTCGTCGCCCGTACGCCGCACCCCCTCGAACCGGATCCAGGCCGAGCCCTGCGGCACCCCCTGCGCTCGCGCCATGGCCGCGCCGGCGGTGAGGGTGGCGTGCCCACCCAGGACGAAGCGCGCATCGGCGGAATAGCGGATCAGTTCGTTCAGGCTGTCGATGGTCTGGACATAACGTCCGGCGGGCGTCGTCCCGACGACCACCGAGCCGGAACCGCGGCGGCGCGCGATGAGGCCGCGGTCGACCAGGACGCGCAGCGCCTCACGCGCCGTAGTCCGGCAACAGCCATGAGCGCCGCACAGCTCGCGCTCCGTGGGCAGCAGGGAGCCTACGGGATAGCTCCCGGCCTCGATATCCCGGCCAATCTGCCCGGCGAGCTCCAGATAAAGTGGAGACGATTGTGCGTGGCCTTCGGGCATTCGATTGCGGCTCCTCTTATGTCTAGACAATTTGTCTAGACCAATTTACGTTAGCCGAGTTTGTCAGTCTGAGCAAGAAGGGAGAACCCCGCGATGTACGGCATGAAGGAAATTGCTCCCCATCGCTACCGGGAAACGCTTGGCCGCAGCTTTGAGGAATTCGAGGTCGGCGATATCTACGAGCATCGCCCGGGCCGCACGATCACGGAAGCCGACAACAGTTGGTTCACCCTGCTGACCATGAACACTCACCCGCTGCACTTCGATGCTGAGTACGCGAAACACAGCGAATTCGGACAGCCGCTGGTCAACAGTGCCTTCACTCTCTCGGTCGTGCTCGGCATGTCGGTCTCCGACACCAGTCAGAAGGCGATCGCCAATCTCGGCTGGACCGACATCAAGCTCACAGCCCCCGTCTTTATTGGCGACACGATCTACGCGGCCTCCGAAGTGCTGACCAAGCGCGAATCGAAATCCCGTCCCCACCAGGGGATCGTCACCATCGAGACCACGGGCACGAGGCAGGACGGCACAGTGTTCATGACCTACAGCCGCTCGATGCTGATGCCCATGCGCGGGCACGCGGTCGAGGACATGGCAGAGAATTACTAGGAGACGCTAAATGAGCAGCGCGAAAGCAACCGACGGTTCGGGGATGGACATCCAGATCCTTGAAGCGGTCGACAAATTTCTTGTCCGCGAAGTCGATCCCTATGTAATGGCGCTCGAGCGTGCCGACGAATACCCCGTCGACATGGTGGAAGGGATGCAGCGCCTCGGCCTGTTCGGCTGCATCATCCCCGAAGAGTATGGCGGCATGGGTCTACCCATCACCACCTATGCCAAGATCGTCGAGCGGGTGTGCGAAAGCTGGATGTCGCTGTCCGGGATTTTCAACTCCCACCTGATCATGGCCAACGCGGTCATGCGCTTCGGGACCGATGCACAGAAGCGCGAATGGCTGCCGAAATTCGCGAGCGGTGAGATCCGCGGCGGCCTCGCCCTGACCGAGCCCAACTGCGGCACCGACCTTCAGGCGATCCGCACCACCGCCGTGCGGCAGGGTGACGACTATGTGATCAACGGCACCAAGACCTGGATCTCGAACGGCATTCACGGCACCTGCTTCGCGCTCCTGGTCAAGACCGACCCCAAGGCCGAGCCGCGTCATAAAGGCACCAGCCTGTTCCTGGCGCAAAAAGGCGACGGCTTTTCGGTCAGCCGGAAACTGGAAAAGCTCGGCTACAAGGGCATCGACACCGCCGAACTCATCTTCGAGGACTACCGCATTCCCGCCGACCGGTTAATTGGTGCCCAGGAGGGTCTCGGGCTCAAGCACGCGTTGGGAGGGCTTGAACTGGGCCGCATCAACGTCGCCGCGCGGGGCGTCGGCGTTGCCAAACGCGCGCTCGACCTCGCGCTTGCCTACGCCCAGCAACGCGAGACCTTCGGCCAGCCGATCGCCAATCATCAGGCGATCCAGCTCAAGCTCGCCGACATGGCGACCCGGCTCGAGGCCTCGCGCCATCTCACCCGCGCCGCGGCGCAGGCACTCGACGCCGGCGAACGC
This sequence comes from Alphaproteobacteria bacterium, assembly GCA_965249645.1. GTDB lineage: Bacteria > Pseudomonadota > Alphaproteobacteria > UBA828 > JAPUJA01 > CAVOEB01. The sequence continues at coordinate 884,074 of CBDFML010000012.1, read as the reverse complement.
TGCGACATGGAGGCGGGCATGGCCAAGCTGTTCGCGACCGAGACGGCGCTCTACAACGCCACCGAATCCATGCGCGTCCACGGCGGTTACGGTTATTCCAAGGAATTCGAGATCGAGCGGCTTTACCGCGACGCACCGCTGCTCTGCATCGGCGAGGGCACCAACGAGCTGCAGCGCATCATCATTGCGCGCGAGCTTGTCGCCCGGAACCCGGTCTGAGGCCGGCACCATGGCATTTCCGCTGGAGGGCGTGCGAATCGTCTCGATCGAGCAATACGGCGCCGGCCCCTTCGGTACCATGCACCTCGCCGACCTCGGCGCTGAGATCATCAAGATCGAAAACACAGGCGAGGGCGGCGATGTCGGCCGCGCCGTGCGTCATCCCGAGGATCCGCTGGCGCTTGGCGACAGCATGTTCCACCAGGCGTTCAACCGGAACAAGCGGAGCATCACGCTTAACCTCAAGCATCCCAAGGGACGCGATCTGTACCATCGCCTCATCGAAACGGCCGACGTCGCCTTTAACAACCTGCGCGGCGATCTGCCCGACAAGCTCGGCCTGACCTACGACGCGCTCAAACCCGTCAACGAGCGCATCGTCTGCGTCCATCTCTCGGCCTATGGCCGCGATAACGAGCGCGCCGGCTGGCCCGGCTACGACTATCTCATGCAGGCCGAATGCGGCTATCTCTCGGTGACCGGCGAGCCCGACGGCCCGCCTTCACGCATGGGTCTCTCTCTGGTCGATCTGTCGTCGGGCCTGCAGGCGGCGATCGCCATGCTGTCGGGTATCGTCGGCGCGCGAGCCATCGGCAAGGGCGGCGATTACGACGTCAGCCTCTACGACGCGGCGATCGCGAACATGGCCTATGTGGGCGCGTGGTACCTGACCGCGGGCGTGAATACCGGGCGCGCCACGCGCTCCTCGCACCCGAACCTGACGCCGAGCCAGCTCTATCGGACCCGGGACGGCTGGATCTTCATCATGTGCAACAAGGAAAAGTTCTGGCCCGTGCTGTGCACCGCGATCGAGCGCCCCGAACTCGCTCCGGACCCGGACTTCGCGAGCTTTGCCGTGCGATTGCGCAACCGCGACAGGCTCACGGAGCTGCTCGATGAGGCGCTCTCGACGCGCACGACGGCCGAATGGCTGCAGGTCTTCGCCGGCACCGTACCGGCCGCGCCCGTGAACGATATCGCAGGCGCGCTCGATGCTCCGTTTACCCGCCAAACGGGGCAGATCGTCTCGTATGTCGCACCCGACGGCACGACCGTCACGACGACCGGCCCGGCGATCCGGCTGCCCGGCGTCGAGCCGTTGACCCGCGCGGCCCCGTCCCTCGCCGGCGACCTCGGATCCGTCATGGCGGAACTCGGCATCGACGCCGCCGGGCTCGAGGCGCTCAAGGCGGAGGGCGTGTGTTAGGGGAGTGTGGGCCAGCGCCTGGCGAGATCTATCCCGGTGCAGTCCAACGCCTTGTTCGCAACCGGTGATCCGAGCAAACAGCGTAACAGGGCCCGGCGCCTTGCCATGAACCTTCGCCCGTCGATGACGCAGGGGCGGTCGGTTTAATGCTCGGTGAAACTCTTTTTCTTGATGTCGCGCACGAGTTCAATCGCGGCGAGGTGTGCTTTCTCGACCAGCGACCCTAATTCACTGAACTGGCAGGCGTTGGCTTGCTGGGTAACATATTCAAGGATTTCCTTCAGAGCTTCGGCACTGATTAAGAGCCTGCTCTCCGGGAATGCCGGCTGAAGCAACCCCACTGTCGCAAGTGCCGAGTCCGATCTTGGGGCTTGAGTCCGCTTGGTCGCCGGTTTGCTTCTTCTTTCCGCCATGATCTTTCTTCCCCGAATGATGATCGAGTGTGGTGGACGTAGAACTCGCTCAGCCAAGGCCGTCGAAACGGACCAGTTGCAATGCTCTTTCGAAAATCGAGAGAATCTGATCGACATCTTCGTCCGTGTGCGCCGCCGACATAAAGCATCTGTGGGTCGCGTGAATGAACACACCCTGATTGAGACAGTGCAAATAAAATGCCCCTTCGGCTTCCTTGCCTCCGTAGTCGTCGAAGTCGATTATCGCCTCATCATTGAAAAATATTTGCCACATCGAGCCGCAGCTGATTATCCGTGCGGAGAATTCGTTTTTTTCGCAATAGCTGTTGAATCCGTCCGCCAGACGAGAGGTCAGGCGATCGATGTCGTCGTAGATTTCAGGAGTTTTATGAAGATGGCGAAGTGCCGCCAGGCCGGCGGAGACACTGAGCGGATTTCCCGAGAACGTGCCGCCAAAGAAAATTCCCCGCGGCTCGCTAAAGTCGCCGAACGAATCCATCATGTCCTTTCGCCCCGCGATGACGCCGATTGGCAGGCCGCCGCCCACCGCCTTTCCGTAGGTCGTTATGTCGGCCTCAACGCCGTAGCGCTCCTGCGCTCCGCCATAGCCGAGACGAAAGCCCGTAAGCACCTCATCGAAGATCAGGATAAGGCCCAGATCGTTGCACAGCTTGCGAAGCTCGGAGAGATAACCGCCAACATCTCCCTCGGGTCGAGAGCCCTGCACCGGCTCGACAATCACGGCGGCAAGCTCGTCGTAATGCTCGACAATGGCCTCAAGAGCGGCCGGGTGCCGGTATGGCAGCAGGAGCACATCGGACATGACACCATCCGTGATTCCGTGACCGAGAGACATCGGCTTGGGACGTTCGGCGGTGGAGCCGGGCCCGGGCCAGACAAGCACGCCGTCATGCGCCCCGTGGTAGCTGATGTCGAACAAGGCGACCTTCGACTTGCCGGTCAGCGCGCGGGCCGCTCTGATGGCGTACAGGATCGCCTCCGTGCCCGTATTGCAAAATACGACATGGTCGTTTCGTGGCGCGGCAGATTGGATCATGCCGGCATAGGCGAGTTGGTTGGTGCCGCGCAGGCTGTAATGCCAGCCGCGGTCGAGTTGTTCACGAATTGCGGATTCTACCACTTTCGGTGTCAATGGCGGAGCAAAAAGGGACCACCGTGGCGGTGTAAGAAGGGACCACTTGGCGGCTGCGGGCTTGTCCCCGTAGTCCATGGGAGGGCCCCGCGTGCGACGCGGCGTGCCCTCAACAGGCCGACGCAGCGGCGCGCGCGGGAGGGACCTGTGGGCCCACGGGGTCAAGCGTGGGCTGGGTGGTCGGTTCAGTTCGCCGTCGGGGTTTGACGCCTGCGGCTCTGGTTGAGCCTGTAGCTCTCGCCATTCATCTCGAGGATGTTGACGTGGTGGGTGAGGCGGTCGAGGAGAGCGCCGGTGAGGCGCTCGGAGCCGAACACCTCGGTCCATTCGTCGAAGGGCAGATTGGTGGTGACCAGGGTCGAGCCCCGCTCGTAGCGCTGGCTGAACACCTCGAACAGGAGCTCGGCGCCGGTCTTGGACAGCGGCACGAAGCCGAGTTCGTCGACGATCAGAAGCTTGTAGGTGGCGAGCTTCTTCTGGAACCTCAGCAGCTGCTTGTCATCGCGGGCCTCGATGAGCTCGTGGACCAGTGCGGCGGCGGTGATGAAGCCGACCGAGAGGCCCTTCTGGCAGGCCGCCAGGCCGAGACCGAGGGCGATGTGGGTCTTGCCGGTGCCGCTGTTGCCGAGCGCGATGAGGTTCTCGCGGCGCTCGATGTACGCGCAGCGGGCCAGCTCCAGGACCAGCGTCTTGTTGAGCGAGGGGATGACCTTGAAGTCGAAGCTGTCGAGGCTCTTGATCACGGGGAAGCGCGCCGCCTTGATGCGCCGCTCGACCATGCGGCGCTCGCGGGCGATCAGCTCGAGCTCGGCAAGACGCAGAAGATAGCGAACGTGGTCGACGCCTTCCGAGGCACACTGCCGGGCGATCTTGTCGTACTCCCTCAGGAACGTCGGCAGCTTCAGCCTCTTGAGGTGGTGGACGAGCAGCACCTGCGGCGTGTCGGTCATGCGCGGAGCCCCGACAGCAGGCTCATGTACGATTTGGCAGACGTTATCGCGACCCGGGCGCGCGGCAGGTACGGATAGACGTCGAGATCCAGTCGAGGCGGCCGTCGCTCGGTCCGACACAGCACCAGGTGCTTGACGGCATCGAAGCCGATCGCGCCAAGCCGCAGGGCGTCGCCGACCGCACCCTCGACCTCCTCGGGCCGGAAGGTCTCCAGCAGACGCAACACCTGGACGTACTCGCGCTTGCCCGCCTTGCCCATGCGGGCTTCGAGCAGGCGTCGCAGAGTGATGAAGGCCTCGGGCAGGTCCCAGCCCGCCAACGGCGCGGCCTGGTCGAGGGCGCCGATCTTCTGCTCGATCAATGGCAGATAATGCAGCGGGTCGAAGATCAGGTCCTCGCTGTCATAGGACCGGCGGTGCCGGGCGATCACCTCGGCCCCGCAGCTGATCATCACCTCGTCGACATAGCCCCGGATCAGTACCTCGCGGTGGCCGTAGGCCACGGGTACGGAGTAATCGTTGCCGCGGTAGCGCAACAGCGACAGCGAACTCACCCGCCCGGGACGCTTGTCGCAGGCATCGTATGGTGCCGGGGGTAGCGGTAGCAGAGCTTGGCGATCCCGCGCGAGGCGCTCGCCGATGGTCTCCTTGTGACCCCGCAGCCGCGCCGCCTGGCGCCGGCGGCACTGTCCCGCGAGATCATCGTTCAGCGCCTCGATGCTCTCGGCCCGCGGGACGGGGACCAGGAAGTTCCGCCGGATGAAGCCGACCAGTCCCTCGACCTTGCCTTTGTCGTTGCCCTTGCCCGGCCGGCCGAACCTGTCCTCGAACAGATAGTGGGATTGCAGCTCCGTGAAGACGCGCGTTCGCTGCCGCTTTCCATCGCCCAGGATGCGGGCAACCGCCAGCTTGGTGTTGTCGTACAGGATGGAGCGGGGGACGCCGCCGAAGAACGCAACCGCCGCGTTGTGGCCATCGCAGAACGCCTCGGTCGTCTCCGCCGGATAGGCCTTCACGAAGCAACCATCACTGTGGGGAAGGTCGAAGGCAAGGAAGTGGACCTTGCGCGCCACACCGCCGATCACCGCCATCGCCTCGCCGAAGTCCGCCTCGGCGTGGCCGGGGGAATGGACGAGCGGCACGAACATCTCGCGCGACCGAAGCCGCCGCTCACGGACATAGTCCTTCACGATGGTGTAGCCGCCGGTGAACCCGTACTCGTCCCGGAGACGGTCGAAGATCCGCTTCGCCGTGTGCCGTTGCTTGTGGTGGCTGGTCCGATCGTCCTCCAGGATCCGATCGATAATCCCCGTGAATGCGTCCAGCTTCGGACGCCTCCGCGGCACGCTCCGACGATATCCCGGCGGCACCGAGAACGACAGCATCTTGCGCACCGTCTTGCGGTCCAGCCCGAACACCCGCGAGGCCTCGCGGGTGTTCATCCCCTCGACACGACACGCCCGCCGGACCCGCGCGTACAACTCCACCCGATACATCCCCCCGCCTTCCAGTCAGAGCAACCCTGACAGAAGGCTATAGACGGTCCCATTTTGGTCCGCCACAGCCGGATCAACCGGCCGCTTCAGTGGGGGATTATTGCGCCGCCGTTCTCAGTCGTTGGAAGAAGCCGCCAGGGCCCGGTCACGCGCGCTGAAAAATCGCTCGCGATCAGGTAGGCGGTATCCGGGCGATCAAACTCATCGCGTTCCACGCCGTTTTCACCCTGAACATCCCATCCCAGCTGTTCCTTAAAGACCCGATAGCGCAAGCGATGCATTTGGCTCAGCAGATCGCGGTGCATAGATGCGTTCTGCGAAGTGATGAGGTCGATCATCTGCGTCCCCTCTATTTCTAGTCGCTTCCTATGAAAGCAACTCATGCGAGGGAATGCAGTCCGCCTAAAGGCCTAGCGGATACAATATTTGCGTGCCAAATTATTCGTCAAATACTACTTATATGAGTATCTCCACAAGAAACGGAGCCAACATCCCTTATCGGGGGCCTTTGCGGAGAACTGGATAGCAGAACGGAAGGCGACGAAGCGTTACGGCAGGATGATGCGGGTGAGGATGGCTTTGACCACCGCATGGTGTTTCGAATAGCTGCCCAGCTTCTTTGCGGCGTTGCTGAGATGCTGTTTTGCGGTCCGCTCCGAGATTGAGAGAATCTCCCCGATCTCCCAGGCCGTCTTTCCCCGGCTCGTCAGCACATGGCACTCGCGCTCGCGCCGCGACAGATGCGGCTTGGACGACGTGCCCGGAGTCGACACCAGCTCGTTGTATTTTTCGTGGAAATAGAGGCAGAAGAGATGAAAATTATGTCGATGCGAGGCCCAGGCGGCATCGAAATCCGCCGAGCTGGACGAGAAGACGGAAAACGACGCAAGGCCCAATCCTGATTCGTGAACAGGTACTTCCGCCCCCTCCTTCAATCCAAATTCGCGCCCCTCATTCATCACCAGGCGCTCGGAAGCGTTGACCGGCCGGTCGGCAACGGCCTCGTTCCAGGTAAACGGAGTCACGGTCCGGAGAAGCCGTTCGACGACCGGATCGATATCGATGTAGTGCTTGTTCTCATACCTTGCGAGCCAATCGGTCGGCCAATCGCCGGTATAGTCGATTTCACCTTCCTCGGGATTGTAGCGGTGGTAGGAATACCCGTGAAAGCCGAACTCGCGCATAGTCCGCCCGATCAGCGCCTGCATATCCACAGACGTTTTCGAGGCATCGATCTCGGTCAAGAGGTCAAATAGCGCAGGCATCAACCCGGGACTCCCTGAGCCTCACATAGACTGTTTCGTCGACGGTCCAAATAATAAGCCGTAGTGGACAGTGATTCCAAGCGTCTCGTCAACCATAAGAGCCCGGCCACATGATCGACAACTGGCCCTTTAAAAGTCTGCATGCCTGTTTTCTTAGGCATGGAAGACCCCCGATGGCCCATCTCTGCGCCGGATTTTTACGACATATGGTTACCGGGCTGTTAATTATTGAGATTGCGATTCGCGAGATGCGTATCTAAAGCCCTGCTTTGATCTCTTCATAAACCTCGATGTATTTTTGCCGCGCGACCGGCGCGATTTCGGCAAAGAATACGCTGTTCGCAAGATGGCTGGCCGGATCGCGAATACCGAGAATATCGAGCTTCTCCTGGGGCACCCGGTCGAAGGTTTTCCTGTTTGAGTGGCCGATACCATACTCGGTCACGAGAAATTCGCCGGCATCGGGCGAGGTGAAGGCATTGAAGAAATCGTAGACCAGCTCCTCGTCGGCCGTGCCCGTGTTGACATGAACCAGTCCGCAGACCCAGCTGTAGATGCCTTCCTTCGGAGTCGCATAGGCGACCGGGTGGCCCGCGGCTCTTAGTGCCCAGTACTCGGAGTTCCAGGCATACGCCGCGACCAGTTCTCCTGAGGCAAGCGCCTGCTGGACCTGAGTCCGGTCGGTCCAGTAAAAGCGGGTCACCTCGCGCTGTTTGCGCAACAGCTCAGCGGCGCGATCGAGCTCCTCGTCGGTCATATCGAAGGGGTTGTCCGCGCCGACCACCCCCATCGCCGCGTCGACGGAATCGTACATCGCGAGGCGGCCCGCATAGTGGTCGTCAAACAGGATTTCCCAGGATTCATTTTCGAGAAACTCAGGCTGGACCAGGTCGGTGCGATAGAGTACCGACGAGTTGCCCCAATCGAAGGGCACGAGTAGGTTCTGCCCGTTTACCGTGGTTCCCTTCACGGTCTTGAGGCGTGGAAAGAAGTCGTCCCAATGCTCGAGCCGGGTGGTGTCGATCGGCTCGATCAGTCCCGCGTCGTGCCATTTGCGCACGCTGGCTGTGCAGGGGTGGCAGATATCGACAGCATAGCCCGAGATTATCTTCGCAAACGCCTCTTCGTCCGCGCCGAAAAAACTGACACTGGGAGAGCCGCCATGCTTTTCGATGTAGGAGCCATGCAGCTCGGGTATCTCGTAGCCCGCCCATTCGAAGATGTGCAAATCTTCCGCCGCCGCCCTGGCCCGATTGACCGTAAGGGGCACGGTCGCAATCCCCAGTCCCGCAACGCCCAGCGCCTTGGTAAAATCCCGGCGCGAGAGTCGGCCCGCACAAAATCGGTCCAGCAGGTCGGGGGCCCTCTTTCGTCCAGGCACGATGGTCTCCTCGGATGATCGCGGTGCGTTGTTGCGCGTGACGATTTTCTGGCAGCACAGAATGAGACGGATAGGCCGTGCTCTCAAGCACGGATTTCCGCAGACCGACGGGGACCTGAAGAATATTTTCGCCGGGCTTGCGCCTTCGCTGTCGCGGTACGATTGAGCTTTGTCAGCGGCCAATCTCTGAGAAGTTGCGAATTGTGCGCGCTCGTGCACCGACCAAAAATGACGCCGGCTGGAGCAGCCCGACTGCTCGTGGGGCCAATGACCCCGAACTCGCGTCTTTTCGGCGAGGGCCCCTGCCCGTCTCCATCGCCCTCGCAGAGCTACGCGAGGACGGCATGGCTGAATCCGTAGGGGATCGGGTCAAAGCTGCCGGGCGGATCGACAGCGGTCAGCTTGATGGTGGAATAGGCCGGCGTCGCAGCGCTCGTGAGTGACAATCCTCCCCTGGCGCCCGAGGGCTCAACCGAAGAAATCGAAGACGATGGAAAGGAATGTCTCGGGCCGCTCGCTCGCCGGCCCGTGGCCGCAGGTGGAAAGCGCGTAAAGGTCCGCCTGGGGCAGCGCGTCGGCGAGCAGCGCCGCGGTTTTATCGAGCGGACAGGGCGCGTCCAGGCGCCCGTGCACAATTGCGACGTCGCATGAAATCCGCGCGAACTCCTCAGCAGCGAGCACCGTGGGCGCGAGCAGCGCATCCTTGTCGCCCGCGAACATGGCCTTGAAATACTCCGCGTAGCCGTACGCGTTCAGAACCGCGAGACGGTCTTCCAGCATGGCGTCGCTCACGAACGAGCTGTCGTAAAACAATACGTCCAGCGCTCGGTGCAACGCCGCCAGATCGGCGGGAAACGTCCACAGTGTCTCGAGTGCGGCATTGACCGTCATGGGCGTGCCGATGGCGGCGGACAGCAACAGCTTGGTCACGTCCGCATGGCGGCCCGCAAGCCGCATGGCGAGGGTCGACGACAACGAATGGCCGAGGATGCCCTTGAGGCCCTCGGGCAGGGTCGCGAAAACGGCTTCCGCCTGTTTGAGCCAGAGCGGATAGTCGAAATAGGGCGGCTGGGCTTTGCGCCCCGAGCCGCCGAACCCGATCAGGTCTGTTCCGAAGACGTGATAGCGGCGGCTAAGCGGTTCCAGCACCCGGCCGAAATTGACCGGCACGCAGGTGCCCGGCCCAACCCCGTGCATCAGAAGGATGGGAAACCCCGAGCCCGCCTCGTAAATCCGTGCCCGTGCGCCCTCGACCTCGATATCGCGCATCATCAGTTCCATGCATCCTCCCCTGCCGGCCGGTCCGGGCTCAAAATGTAACAGGTTTGGAGGGCGTCGGATCGGCGCGGGTCTGGTTTCTCCCGCTGAAACTGCTAACGTTCTGCCTGTTGGCGTTTCGCGTGGACAGGCGCGCCAGACCACGACCGCGCGAACCGACGTCGACCGGGCCGATTACGGGAAAGAGACGGAGCCCATGGACCCTGAACAAAAGCCGACGATGCTCGAAGGACGCTTCGGCGAAAACCCCGACTATTCGTGGATGCTGCCGTCGAAATACTATACGGCGCCTTCGATTTTCGAGCGCGAGAAGGAAGCCATCTTTTTCAAGGGCTGGCAGTTTGCCGGCCACGTCGAAGACTTCGAGGCGACCGGGAGCTATTCGATCTTCGACTTCTTCGATCAGAGCATCATCCTTATCCGATGCCCGGACGGGCAAATCCGGGGCTTTTTCAACGTCTGCATGCATCGCGGCCACCAGCTTCTTGAAGGCAACGGTGTCGTAAAACGGATCATCTGCCCTTACCACGCCTGGTCGTACGATATCGACGGCACCCTGGTTGCAGCGGGCAACAGCGAGAACGTGACCGGATTCGACCACGAAGAAATCTGCCTCACGCCCGTTCGCGTGGAAGAATTCGCGCGCATGATCTTCGTCAATTTCGATCGCGAGGCGGCGCCCATCAAGCAGACGATGGCGGGCCTGGACGATGAGTTCCGGGCCAGGATTCCCGGCTACGACAGCTTAACCCTGGTTCGGCGCGACCCCTTCGAGGTCAAGGCCAACTGGAAGGTCGTGGTCGAGAATTTCGTCGAGTGCTACCACTGCCCGATTGCCCACGATCCCGTGATGACCGACTCCAACTCGCTGCTCAAAAAGAGTTTCGAGTCGGTCGAGCACCCCCACTACATGAGCCACATCATCCGCTCCAACCGCCACGAAAACCCGTCCTACAACTTCGGCCCCGACGATGCCATCCAGGACGTGTTTTTATGGTGGATGTGGCCGAACATGATGTTTATGAGCCATCCCGCGGGCGCAAATTTCCACATCTTCAACCTGATCCCCACCGGCCCCGACCTGACCGCGCAAACCATCGATTTCTACAGCTACTCGAAAAGCCCGGCCAAGGGCGACTGGGACATGTTCAATTTCAACGCCGGAGACATCGCCAACGAAGACGTCTCGCTTTGCGAAAACGTTCAGCGCGGGCTTCATTCGCGCGGCTACAAGCCGGGCCGCTTGATGGTCGATAAGGAGCGCACTTACAGAAGCGAGCATTGTCTCCATCACTTCCAGCGCCTGGTGTGGGACGCGCTTAATCGCGGTGCCGCGCAGTCCTGAACCCGCAACCAGCCGCCAGGAGGATGCCCCGTGACGAGCGTAGACACTGACGACCATCGCGAACCACCCCCGTCGTTTCGGCCCCGGCGCCTGGGCCACGCGAATTTCTGGGTCCGCGACGTCGAAAAAGCGACCGCTTTCTACAATCGCGTCGTGGGCTTGCGCGTCGAATGCACCGAGCCGGGGCTCAAGGCGGGCTTCCTCGGCAACGGCAACACCCATCACGACATCGCCGTGGTCGAGATCACCCGCGGCGAGGACCGCCTGGGCCGTGACGGCCAGGTCCAGATCCCCAAGGAAATCTCAGGCACGCCCGGCCTCTTCCATCTGGGCTGGGAGATGGAAACCGAACAGCAGCTGGTCGAGGCGATTCGCCGCGTCAAACCCGAATGGAAGAAGCCCGGCATGGTCGTTAATCACCAGATCGCCCATTCGATCTTCGTTCCCGACCCGGACGGCAATTTCAACGAGTTCTACGCCGACATGCTGAAAGACTGGCGCTCGATCTTCCAGGGCGAGATGGACCTGATCACGAGCAACTGGGATCCGGAAGCGCAAGCCCCCCTGACCGAGCCCATGTACAATCCCGCCCCCGACCTCTACGGCGTCGAGGGCGCACCCCTCCAGCCCAGGCGTACGTCGCGCGCAACCCTCGTCTGCACCGATTTCGCGGGCTGTCTCGATTTTTATACAAACATCGCCGCGCTCGACCCAATCCTCGTCGACCACGAAGCCCAATTCGCCGTCCTCGCTGGCGCGCTCCACGAACACGACCTCTCGCTCTGCGCCGCGACGGAGGATTTAAGCCCCGGCCTGCACCACACTAGCTTCGAGGCGCAAGACGAAGCCATCGTGAGCGCCTCGGTCGAGAACCTCAAGGCGCAAGACATCCCCATCGAGCGCGAAATCGATGATGCGGTCAAACGCAGCGTCTTCGTAAAAGACGCCGACGGCATTCTCTGCGAGCTGTTCGCGGATCAACGCCTCGACTACGGCTGTTTGGGCGCGCTTTCGCCGGACGAGCGGGTGTTTAGGCTCTAGGTGAATTGGGGCAGGATTGATTCTGGCGTCGAGCGCTGGAACAGCACAGTCAGACATGCAGAATTTGATTAGACAATTCAGAAGCGATCAGGACTCTCGACGCGGCGATTTGACGAATGCTAGAGCAAAGCATGCTGCCCAGCCATGTGGCGACCGATTAAGGCGATATCCATATCGATGCCGGAACATTCGTAGACGAATTTCCCTTCGAAGATAACGATAAGCCGGTCGGACAGGGCGAGGAGTTCATCGAGATCCTCGCTGACCAGAAGCACTGCCGCGCCGCGGTTGCGCGAATTCACCAGTTCAGCGTGGATTTCCGAGATTGCCCCCACATCCAGCCCGGAGCAAGGATTGGCCGCGATCAGGATTTCCACGTCATGTGAGAGTTCGCGCGCAAGAACCGTACGCTGAACATTGCCCCCGGACAAACTTGTCACCAGAGCATCCGGCGACGATGCGCGAATACCGTAACGCTCGATTAACTCCACTGCCTTCGCGCGAATGACCGCCGAATTGAGCAGTATCCTGCCGATCGATTTGGGGGGCCGGTCGAAATCTCTGAGCGCCAGATTTTCGGCAACCGACATGCTACGCGCGCAGGCATTCTGCAACGGTTCCTCGGGCAGGCAGTAAAACTTATGCCGAACCATTTCCGCGCGCCGGGCATGGTAGAGTTCGCCGTTCACCCTTATCTCGCCCCGCCGTGCCGGGCGTTGCCCTGCCAGCACTTCAACCAGTTCTCGTTGACCGTTTCCCGACACTCCCGCAATGCCCAAAATCTCCCGATCTCTTAATTCTAAAGTGACACCGCGAACCGCCTCGCCCCCCTTGTCGTTTTCCGCAGTGAGGTTCAAAACGTTGAGCCTGAGTTGAGTACCGGGTTCGCCCTCGCGCTCGACGGGATGACGGATTTTCTCTGAACCTATCATCGCGTTTGCGAGCGATGTGGCGTCGAAGTCAGAGACCGGCCCTTGGGCCACAGCTTCGCCCCGGCGAAGGACCGTGACCTCGCGCGCGAACTCGAAGACTTCACGAAATTTATGGGTGATCAACAACACACTTAAATTGCCCTCGTCGCACATCTGGCGAAGCATGCCGAACAACTCAGTCGCTTCGTCTGGGGTCAGCACGCTGGTCGGTTCGTCGAGGATCAGAAAGCGGTGATCGAGGTAGAGCTGTTTGAGAATTTCGATTTTCTGCTTTTCCCCGGCCGCGAGCCCACCCGTGGGGCGGGCAAGATCGATGCGAAAAGGCATCCGCTCGACGAATTTCTCCAATCGTCTGCGCTCGGCCCTCCAATCGATCACCAGGTCGTTATCGGGCCGCGCGATCACCAGATTTTCTGCGACGGTCATCTGCGGCGCGAGGGAAAAATGCTGATAGACCATGCCGATACCGGCCGCGTGCGCGTCTTTCGTGCTGCTAATCTTAAGAGGCCTGCCATCGACGTTTACCGTGCCATAGTCGGGTTGGTAATAACCCATCAGGCATTTAGCGAAGGTGCTTTTTCCCGCCCCGTTTTCGCCCAGCAGGGCGTGGAACGCCCCCCGGGGAAAGCGCAAACTGACGTCCTTCAGGGCCTCGACCGCACCGAAGCTCTTGGTCATGCCTTCGACGGCAACGTCTGGCGGAGGGCGGGTATCGCGTTCGATCACGAAATCGCCTCAATAAATTTGTCGGCGGTGCTGACGGTTCCAAAAATACTGTCCGGGCTACGAATGATCTCGATCGCGGCCCGGTAAAGTTCCGGCACCGTGGCCGCACAGCAGTCCTCGAGCAGCAGCATGTCGAAGCCCCGATCGCTCGCTTCGCGCAACGTCGTGTTGACGCAAACCTCGGTGGTTACGCCGAAAATCACGAGATTGCGGATACCCCATCGGACAAGAATGTGTTCGAGTTCCGTGGCATAAAACGCGCCGCTGCCCGGCTTGTCGATAATCGGATCGTTCGGCTGTGGCGCCAGGTCGTCGATAATCTCCCACCCCGGATCGCCACGGATCAGGTTGCGGCCAATGCGGCTGTTATCGCCGATACCCGCACCCAGACGCCGGCTGCGGAAACGCTTGACTTCCGTCAGGTCGGAGCCATCGGCGCGGTGCCCCTCGCGCGTGTAGATCACGCGAAAGCCCATCTTGCGCGCTGCGGCGAGTACCTTCGTCGCGCCGGGTATCGGTGCGCGCATGACCTCCATGTCGGCGCCCGCCATTTCGGCCCAGCCGCCGGGATCGAGAAAGTCCGCCTGCATGTCGATAACCAGTATCGCCGTGTTTTCGGAACTAAGATCGCCATTGTAGGGAAAGGGGTAAGACTGTGCGTCAACGTATTTTTCGATCATCGAATTAGCTCCCTCGTCAGCTTATTTATTCAAAACCAGCTCGCCGGGAGAACCGGCCAGGCCGCGCCGTCTCGAACAGGTGAGCAATAAAATTACCAGGGTCAGAACATAGGGGGCCGCCGAGACGAGCTGATAGCCGGAAGTGATGCCCACGGACTGAAGCGCGGGCGCCAGCGCCCCCGAGCCGCCGAACAACAACGCGGCCCACAGGCAGTAGACCGGACTCCAGCGGGCGAAAATGACCAGCACCACGGCCATCAGGCCCTGGAGGCTCGATAATCCTTCGTTCCAGCTTCCGGGATAGTACAAAGACAGGAACGCGCCGCCGATCCCGCTCAGCGACGCCCCGATCGCGGTCGCAAGGAGTTGCACGCGATTGATCGGCAGGCCCATGGCCAGCGATGCGTCTTTGCTGTCCCCCGCGGTCCGCAGCACCAGGCCCCAGCGGGTATATTTGAAGACCCACCAGATGAGCGGCACAAGACCGAGCCCGATCAGGAACAGCACGTTGATCTGGAGCGCGGACTGGACCTGGGGACTGGAGCTCCACCAGCCGAACGCGATCGCGGGCAATTGTGGCGCCGAGGGGTGGAGAAAGGGCTTGCCGAAAAAGAACGCCAAGCCCGAGCCGAGAAAGATCAACGCGATCCCTATGGCGATATCGTTGACCCTGGGTGCCGCGCACATGAGCGCATGGAGCATCCCCGCCGCGGCACCGGCCGCGCCCGCGCAAATGACCCCCAACCACGGAGAACCCGTGCTGTAGGAGATAGCAAACCCGACCATGGCGCCAAGCACCAGGATGCCCTCCTGGCCGACATTGACGCGCCCGCCCTTCTCCGTGATGCATTCTCCAAGACTGACGAAGAGAAAGGGCGTGCCCACGCGGATGGCACCGCTCAGCACCGCGAGGGGAACACCAAGCCAGCCGAGTGCGGAGCCGTCAATTTCCACGCTTCCACCTCATTTTTAGCAACGGGCCTTCGCGATAGAGCGTTTCGCTCCACAGAATGATCAGGAAGACGAGACCCTCGAAGACCAGCACGGTCGCGTCCGGAAGCTCGTGGGCGCGTTGAAGATAACCGCCGCTGGCCCGGATACCCCCGAGCACGATCGCCGCCGGAATGATGCCCAGCGGGTTGTGACGGGCGATGAACGAGACCAGAATGCCGCTCCATCCGTAACCGACATGAAGCGCGCTGCTGGCCCGGTCCAGCACGGCGGCGACCTCGATGGTGCCCGCCAGGCCCGCCATCGCGCCACCGAGTACGCAGGCCACCAGCGTCAGCTTGCCCACGGACAGGCCGGCCATCTGTGAGACGCGAATGCTTCCCCCCGTCACGCGCAGAGCGAAACCGAGTGTCGTGTGCCGGACCAGGAACCAGGCAAGCAGGCATGCGCAGATGCCGACGACCAGACCCCAATGGATTGCCGTGCCGGGAATATCGCCAATCGCGAAGCCCGGATCGATGCTGTAGGTCCCGGGGTAATTAAACGTGCTTGGATCCCGCAGCGGTCCCTGAACCAGATGGTCGAACACGGCAAAGGCGACGAAGGCCAGCAACAGGCTGCTGATGGTTTCATTGATCCCGCGCCAGTGCCGCATCGCACCGGCGCAGGCGATGAACGCGCCACCCGCGGCCATGCCGGCAAGCGCCATGGCGAGCACGCCGATCGTCCCTGGAACACCCGCGACGAGAATCCCGACCGTGGCGGCGGCCAGTCCGCCAAGCACGATCGCGCCTTCGTTGCCGATGATCAGCAGGCCCATTTGCGCCGGGATAGCGGTGCACAACGCGATCAGCATAAGAGGGCCCGCGCGAACCAGTGTGTTCTCCCAGGAAAACCAGCTTCCGAATGCCGCCTTGTAAATTGAGCCGTAGACCGCGAACGGATCCGCGCCCACGAGGGCCAGGAAAATCCCAAACACCACCAGTGCGAGGGCGATAGCGAAGAGTGGAACGAAAATTCTCCGGGTCATAGCGATGGCCGTCGGGTTAAAAAGAGCCGGATCGGCCCGCTGCCACGGCAGTGGGCCGATCCGGTGACCGAACGAAGGAAAACGCTCGCTCTTGGCAGACTACACGTTTGGAGACCCGATAACCCCCTCGACGAGCCAATCGATCTGCTCCAGGAAAGGATCGGCATAGTCGTAGGTCACACCCTCGGGAATGATCACGTTGCCCGTGTTGTCCCGCATTTCGCCCTTATAGATTTGCAACGAGCCATCGAGAATCGACGCCTTGGCGTGATCGGCGGCGGCACGTGCGGCATCGCCAACGACGGCCCCGTAGTCCGACATCTTGACCATGCCGTCATGGAAGCCGCCGAGCACGGAATTGGGCAGCGCCTCCCCGTTTCGCATCTTGTTGATGGAATCCGAGAACAAAGCGCTCCAGTCTCCGATCGCGCTGACAAGAAACCCGTTGGGCGCCAGAGCCGACTGGTCCGCATAGACGCCGCAGCTGTATATTCCCCGCTTTTCCGCGGTCTCCACGACGACCTTGGGGCTATCCACTTCGCAGGAAACGACATCCGCGCCCTGATCGACGAGGCTGTTTACCGCTTCGGCCTCCTTGACCGGCACGTTCCAGTCGCCGGTATAGATGAGCTGAAGCGTGATGTCGGGATTCACGCTCTGAGCGCCGAGCGCGAAGCTGTTGACCGCGCGCAGGACGGCCGGAATCGGCACCGCGGGAACGAAACCCAGCTTGCCGGTCTTGGTGTGGTGGCCGGCCAGCAGACCCGAAATATACTGCCCGTGATCGACGTTGGCCCAATAGGCGGTGATGTTGCTCGGGTGACTCTCCTCCCACCACCCGCCGCAATGGAAGAAATGAACGTCGGGGAATTTGGCGGCCATCTCGATCACATGCGGGTCGTAATAGCCGTAGGACGTCGCGAAGATGATCTTCGCTCCGTCGAGCCGGATCATGCTTTCCATGGTTTTCTGGACTTCGATGGTTTCGGGCACCATCGATTCTTCGATGATCCTGACCCCCTCCATCTCGCCGACCCGTGCCACCGCTTCCGCCTGTCCCTGATTGTAGCCGTAGTCGTCTTTCGCTCCGACGTAGATTCCGCCGCAAACGATGGTGTCGTCGGCCAGCGCCGCACGCGAAACGAACGGCGCGGCCGCGGCAACGAGCGCCGATGACGCCAGTAGATTTCGACGAGAAATTCCTGTCTTGTGTGCCATGCCCTTAACCTCCCTAATGACCGCTGTTCCGCCGGGCGGCTGCAAGCACCCACGGCGCAAGCGGTGAATTCGCCCGGCTCTTCCGATTCTGTCTTGTTGGTGTTAAACACTCGCGCGCCGGTCGGCAGGTGGCAACCTAGACGATCAACTAGGACGAACAACCAGGAGGGGCCGGAGCGACTGCCTCGATTCGCCGCCCCGCGGACCCCTCAGGACAGGAGGCCGCGCTTGATCGCGCGGGCGATCGCCTCGGCTCGATTCACGGCGTCGAGCTTGCGAAACGCGTTTCCGAGATGGAAACGAACCGTGTGCGGGGTGAGGCCGAGAAACTCGGCAATTTCGTCGTTTGTCTGGCCGTCGGCCGCCAGCTCCAGGCACTCGCGTTCCCGTTCCGTCAGCTGAATCCCGGCACTTCGCTCGTCGGAAAAAAGGTGTCGTTTCGATACCGCGTCCTGAAATTCATGGGCGGCGACGAATACGAGGTCGCGATGCTTCGCAAAAACGTCCCGCCAATCCCGTTCGCTTATGGCAGAATCCCAATAGGCGGCGACGGTGGAATAGGCGCCCCCTGGCAGGTGGATCGGGATCAGGATTGCCCGGGTAAGTCCTGCTTTATCCAGTTCCTCCCACGCCTTGCGGCATGGGCGATTCCAGTTTTTCTCCCGGCGCAGCCGAGTGGCGTCGATGGGAACCGTGCTCTTGAGCCCGGCGAGATAGAGAGGATCGCAGTTCGCATAATGCTTCCAGCGCCCGCTGAACCCGCTCGGGACATGCCGGTAATGGAGTGTCAGGGGATGAAGACAGTGCCCCGGCGCACGCGCGATGGAGACATGGCCGTAATCAACGCTGAAAAATCCCGCCGAAGTAAAAAGACCTGCAAGAGAGTCAAGCGCCTCGTCGAGGCCGCACGCCCCCGCCAGGTCGGACCTGAATCTCCCGAATTCCATCGCGTTACACCGCCGATGAATTCATTTTTTCGTTATCGCTGTTATCTTAGCGCGTTTACTCGCACTCATACACGCCCATTAACCGGCAGCCCGGAACCGCGCGGCAACAAGGGGTCTGGCGCGCCCTACCAACCGCCCTGCTCAATCCAGCGTTTGAGCTGCCACAGCCGGTCCGCGCCCCAGAACATTTCGCCGTCGACGATATAGACCGGCGAGCCGAACACGCCCCGCTCCATCGCCGCGTCGTTCTCGGCGCGCAGGCGATCCTTGACCGCCTGGTCCTGGAGTGCTGCGCCCAGCGCCTCCGTGTCCACGCCCTGCTCGCCCGCGACCTCGATCACGGTTCGCGCGCCCGAGATATTCCGGTTCTCGCCGAAATAGGCCTTGAACAGCGCGCGGCCCAGATCCTTCGCTTGTGCCGGGTCCTGATCCCACAGCCAGTAAAACGCGCGGGCCGCCGCCACGGTTCCGATGGGAAAGGGATCGGGAAAGCGGTAGGGCAGCCCGAGGAGGCGGGAAAAGCGCTCCCAGTCATGCTTGATGTAATCGCCCTTGATGGGCTGGTCGGCGAGGGGCGCCTGGCCGGTTTTTTCCATCACCACGCCGAGCAGGATCGGATGCCAGACGACCTCGCGGCCGTGCTTCGCACCAAAACCGTCGATGTCGTCGCAGACCAGGTAGCCGTAGGGCGAGGAGAAGTCGAAGTAATAGTCGATCGGGTCGGACACGGGTTCTCCCCTACTCCGCCACGATCTGGCGGGCGATCACCATCCTTTGGACATCGCTGGTGCCTTCGTAGATCTTGCAGATTCGCGAATCGCGCCAGAACTGCTCGACCGGGAAGTCGTTCACATAACCGTAGCCGCCATGAACCTGGATCGCGTCGGAACACACCTTCTCGCACATCTCGGAGGCGAACAATTTCGCCATGCAGGCCTCCTTGAGGCAGGGCAGTTCCGCATCGCGCATGCGCGCCGCCTTGTGCACCATCTCGCGCGCCACCTCCACCTGCGTCGCCATGTCGGCGAGGCGGAAGGCGACCGCCTGGTGCTCGATGATGGGCTTGCCGAAGGTCACCCGCTCCTTGGCGTAGGCGAGCGCGTGCTCATAGGCCGCGCGCGCCACGCCGACCGCCTGCGCGCCGATTCCGATGCGCCCGTCGGCGAGGTTGGAGAGCGCGATCTTGTAGCCCTGCCCCGCCTCGCCCAGCAGGTGATCGGCGGGGATGCGCATATCCTCGAAGCTCAGCGCGCAGGTGTCCGAGGCGTGCTGGCCCAGCTTCTCCTCTTTTCGCGTCATGCTGTAGCCCGGCGTGTCGCAGGGCACGATGAAAGTGCTGATACCCTTCTTGCCCGCGTCGGGATCGGTCACCGCGAAAACCAGGAGGAATTCGCCGCTCTCGCCGCCGCTGATGAACTGCTTGGCGCCGTTGATGACGAACTCGTCGCCCTCGCGCACCGCGCGGGTCTTCAGGTTGGCCGCGTCCGAGCCCGCCTGCGGCTCGGTCAGCGCGAAGCCCGCATGGTAATCGCCCCGCGCAATGGGACGCAAATATTTTTGCTTCTGCTCCTCGGTGCCGAAATTGAGGATCGTCGTGCAGCACAGCGAGTTGTTGACCGTCAGCACCGTCGAGCAGGCCGCGTCGCCCGCGGCGACCTCTTCCATCACCAGCGCGTAGGAGACGTAGTCCGCGCCCGCGCCGTCATACTCATCGGGCACCAGCACCCCCATCAGCCCCAGCGCGCCCATCTGCTTGATCGCCGCGGTGGGAAACTCGGCCGTACGGTCCCACTCGGCCGAATGGGGACGCAATTCCGCTTGGGCGAAGTCCCGCGCCATGTCGCGGATCATGACCTGCTCGTCGGTCAGGAACTGGGGAAGGTTGCTCTGCATGCTGTTGCTCGCTCTCTAATAATCCCGGATGCTCTACGCCTCGCGCTTGAGCGCCGTGACCTCGATTTCGACTTTGATGCGGGGGTCCGCGAGGGGCGCGATCCAGATCGTGTTGGCCGGCCGGATATCGCGGAAGTATTCGCCCAGGATCGGCCAGACATCCTCGCAGTAGCGCTGCTCGGAAATGATCACCCGGGTGCGCACCACGTCGGCGAGGCTGCCGCCGGCCTCGCGCAACGCCTTCTCGATGTTGCGGAAGGTCTGGTGGGTCTGCTCGACGATATCGTCGGAGACCGTATCCGCCGGGTAGTCGTAGCCCGTGCAGCCCGAGACGAAGATCCATTCGCCGTCGACCACGGCGCGGCTGTAGCTGGCGATGTCTTCGAAGCGCGAGCCGGTTGAAAACAGTTGGCGGGGCATGGCGCACTCAGGTGACTTCGAAGTGGCACTCGACCGGCGTGCAGTCGGGGCCGTTGATCGGCACAATATCCTGCGGGCAGCAGGAGAACGCGATGGCAAGGTCCATCTCGGCGCGAAGCACGACGTAATCTCCCGCCTTGGAGACCGTCGGCTTGAAAGCGATCTTGCCGGTCTCGTCGATCGGGATGTTCATGAACGTGTTCAGCGGCTGCGGCGTGTGGCTCGGGGTCAGCCCAAGGCCCGAGAGCGCCGCCATCAGGTTGTCGCTGCAGCTGTCGTGAAAGCCCGTCACGCCGAGCAGCTCGTAGCGGTAGCGGTCGCACGCCGCGCACTGGGTGTCGTGGATGCCCGGCGAGGTGTCCTCGACCAGGGTCAGGATGGGGCGGCGCCGGTTGGTGACCATCACGTCGCCGACCCGCGGGATGACATGCTCGGTCTGGGTGTGGGTATGGGGGAACGACAGGAACTCGCTGGCGACCGCCGAATTGAACGCCCACAGATCGACCACCTGGGTGCCGTGGGTGTTGATCAGCTTGACGCTCTGGCCCTTCTCGACCAGCGCGGCGTTGCCCTTGCTGGCCGGAATTTCGATCAGTGCCATGGTTTGGTCCCTCCCCTTTTTTATAGTGGGTATTAATGCAGCCGTTCGACCGCCATGGCCGTCGCTTCGCCGCCGCCGATGCACAGGGTTGCGACCCCCTTGTCCACGTCCTTGTCGGCCATCGCGGCCAACAGCGTCGCCAGAATCCGCGCGCCCGACGCGCCGATGGGGTGGCCCAACGCGCAGGCGCCGCCTCGAATATTGACCTTGTCGTGGGGCAGGTCGAGATCGCGCATCGCCGCCATGGTCACCACGGCAAACGCCTCGTTGACCTCGAAGAGATCGACCTCGCCTGCCTCCCAGCCGATTTTCTCGAGCAGCTTGTTTACCGCATCGACCGGCGCAGTGGTGAACCATTCGGGCTCGTGCGAGTGGGTGCTGTGGTCGACGATCCGGGCGAGTGGCGCAAGACCGCGCTTTTCCGCCTCGGACTCGCGCATCAGCACGAGCGCCGCGGCGCCGTCGGAAATCGAGCTCGAATTCGCCGCCGTGACCGTGCCGTCCTTGCGGAAGGCCGGCTTGAGCGCGGGGATTTTCTCGATGTTGGCGTTGAACGGCTGCTCGTCATGCTCGACCACCGTGTCGCCCTTGCGGCCCTTGATCGTGACCGGGGCGATCTCGCCCTTGAACTCGCCCGCCTCGCTCGCCGCCTTGGCGCGGGCCAGCGAGGTGATCGCGAACTCGTCCTGCTGCTCGCGGGTGAACTGGTAACGCTCGGCGGTGTTTTCCGCGAACACGCCCATCAGGCTGCCCTTGTCGTAGGCGTCCTCGAGGCCGTCGAGGAACATGTGGTCGAGCACCCGGCCGTGGCCCATGCGATAGCCGCCGCGCGCGCGATCGAGCAGGTAGGGTGCGTTGGTCATGCTTTCCAGGCCGCCGGTGACCGCGACATCCACGGCGCCCGCCCGGATCAGGTCGTGGCCGAACATGGTCGCCTTCATGCCCGAGCCGCACATCTTGTTGATCGTGGTGCAACCCACGGAGTTGGGCACGCCCGCGCCCAGCGAGGCCTGGCGCGCCGGGGCCTGACCCTGGCCCGCGGGCAGCACACAACCCATGATGACCTCGTCGACATCGTCCGGCGAGACGCCGGCGCGATCGAGCGCGCCCTTGATCGCGACCGAACCCAGCTCGGGCGCGAGCGCGCCGGAGAGCGAGCCCTGGAACCCGCCCATGGGGGTGCGCATGGCGGCAACGATGACGATGGGGTCTTGGGACATGTTGAACTTCCTCTCTTCGCGCTAAACGGTCAGGCGTCGGTGCGCCGTGGACGGGACACCTGCTCGCCGCCGCAGTTCGGACAAATTGCATTCATGGCCGCGCTGCACCCGGTGCAAAAGGTACACTCGTAGGAACAGATACAAGCCTCGCCATCCGGGGCAAGGGCAGTGGCACATTTTTCACAAGACGGGCGCATCTCCAGCGCCATCACGCGGTCTCCTCGAACAACTCGCGGCCGATCAGCATGCGGCGGATTTCGGAGGTTCCCGCCCCGATTTCATAGAGCTTCGCATCGCGCAGCAGCCGGCCTGTGGCGTTGTCGTTAATATAGCCGTTTCCGCCCAGACATTGTATGGCTTCGAGTGCCATCCAGGTGGCTTTTTCCGCGGCGTAAAGGATCGCCCCGGCGGCGTCCTTGCGCGCCGTCTCGCCCCGGTCGCACGCCTTTGCAACGGCGTAAACGTAGGCCCGCGCCGCGTTCATGGTGGTGTACATGTCGGCCAGCTTGCCCTGCATCAACTGGAAGCTGCCGATCGGGCGGTCGAACTGCTTGCGCTCGTGCAGATAGGGCACGACGACGTCCATGCAGGCCTGCATGATGCCGAGCGGTCCGGCGGAGAGCACCAGGCGTTCGTAATCGAGCCCGCTCATGAGCACCGCCACGCCCTCGTTGAGGGTCCCGAGCAGATTTTCCTCGGGCACTTCGCAATCCTCGAACACCAGCTCGCAGGTGTTCGAGCCCCGCATGCCGAGCTTGTCGAGCTTCTGGGCCGTGGAGAAGCCCGCCATCCCCTTCTCCACCAGCAGCGCCGAAATGCCGTGCTTGCCCGCGTCGGGCTCGGTCTTGGCATAGACCACCAGAACCTCAGCGTCGGGACCGTTGGTGATCCACATCTTGGTGCCGTTGAGCACAAAGCGCTCACCCTTCTTCTCGGCCCGGGTGCGCATCGAGACCACGTCGGAGCCCGCGCCCGGCTCGCTCATGGCCAGCGCGCCGACATGCTCGCCCGAGACCAGCTTGGGCAGGTAGCGTTGCTTCTGGTCGTCCGTGCCGTTGCGCCGGATCTGATTGACGCACAGGTTGGAATGGGCACCGTAGCTCAAGCCAACGGATGCGGACGCCCGGCTGACCTCCTCCATGGCAATGCAGTGTTCGAGGTAGCCCAACCCGGAGCCGCCGTACTCCTCCTCGACGGTGATGCCGTGCAGGCCCAACTCGCCCATCCGGGGCCATAGATCGCGCGGGAACTCGTTGCTCGCGTCGATCTCGGCGGCGCGCGGCGCAATCTCGTCGGCCGCGAAGGCCTCGACCGTATCGCGCAGCATGTCGGCGGTTTCGCCGAGGTCGAAGTTCAGCGTTGGATAGCGGTTGGGAATCATGGCATAGCCTCGCGTCGGATCACAGGAGGAACACGGCAGCCAGGCCGAGGAAGGCGAAGAAGCCGACCACGTCGGTCACCGTGGTGAGCAGCACCCCCGCAGCCGTGGCCGGATCGATGTTGAGGCGCGCGAGCGCGATCGGGATGATGATGCCCGAGGCACCGGCCACCAGCATGTTTACGACCATCGCCGCGGCAATGACACCGCCCAACGGAACGTCATTGTACCAGACCCCGGCGATCAGTCCGATCAGCAGCGCGAACACGATCCCGTTGAAGCCGCCGACGATGAGCTCTTTGCCCAGCACCCGGAGCGCATTGGTGGTGGTCAGCTCCCTGGTTGCCAGCGCGCGCACTGCGACGGTCATGGTCTGGGTGCCGGCGTTGCCGCCCATCGATGCGACGATGGGCATCAGCACCGCAAGTGCCACAATCTGTTCGATGGTGGCGTCGAACTGGTAAATCACGACCGACGCCAGGATGGCGGTGGCGAGATTGACCAGCAGCCAGGTCGTGCGCCCGCGCGCAGTGCGGAACGCCGCACGGTAGAGATCGGTTTCCGCAACGCCGCCGAGGCGCATAATGTCTTCTTCGGCTTCTTCCTGGATGACGTCGACGACGTCGTCCACGGTGATCACACCGATCAGCCGCCCCTCGTCGTTGACCACGGGCGCCGAGACCAGGTCGTACTGGTCGAAGACGTAAGCGACCTCTTCCTGGTCCATGGTGGCGGGGATGGTCTTGAGGTCGGTCTCCATGATGTCGCCGATGGCCACCGGGCGCTTTTCGCGCAACATCCGGCTGAGCACGACGGTGCCGACCGGCTCGTGCTTGGGATCGACCACGAAAATTTCATAGAACGTCTCGGGCAGGTCTTCGGTCTCGCGCATATAGTCGATGGTCTGGCCGACGGTCCAGTAAGCCGCCACCGAGACCAGCTCATGCTGCATAAGGCGCCCCGCGCTGTCGTCGGGGTAGAGCAAACCCGCCTCGACCTCGAGGCGGTCCTTGACCGGCAGGGCGTCGAGCACCTCGCGCTGATGCGGCGCATCGAGGTCCTCGATCAGGGTGACCGCGTCGTCGGTCTCCATCTCGACGACCGCGGCGACGATCTCGTCGGGATTGAGCTGCTCGACGATTTCGTTGCGGACCGTTTCGTTGCAGTAGGTCAGAACTTCGGGATCGAAGGTCTCACGCAGCGCCTCGACGAGGGTGCGCCGCTCATTGCCGCTGAGGCGCTCGATGAGGTCCGCCTGGTCGGCGACATGGACCGGCCCGATCAGTTGACGCAGGCGGTCGCCGGCGTTCTGCTCGATCGCCGCCTTGACCTCGGAGACGAGGTGGCTGGTCAGCCCGTAATGGGCCTCCTCAGTGTGAAAGGACTCCGCTGTCGGTTTGGGCCGGTTATCGAGCTGTGGCATGGTCTCATTCCCCGGCGCCCACTAGCTGGCCCCGGCGTCCACCAACGGAAAGGTCAGTTGCTCGGCGCCCCCGCGCGACTGGGCATCGGCCGCCGCAATCGCGGTCATGTTGACGATGCCGCGCACGGACACGGAATCGATCAATACGTGGGCAGGATATTCGAGGCCCAGAAGAATAGGACCGATCGACTGCCCCGTAGCGAGGAACTTCAGCAGGTTGAACGCAATGTTGGCGGCGTCGAGATTGGGCATGATCAACAGGTTGGCCTGCCCCGACAGGTTCGACCCGGGAAACACCGCCTCGCGAAGCGCCTCGTCGAGCGCCAGATCGCCGTGCATTTCGCCTTCGACCTCGAGATCGGGCGCGAGGTCGCGCAGCCGGCGTACCGCTTCGCGCATCTTGACCGTCGACGGGAAGTTGTTGGAGCCGAAATTCGAGCTTGAAAGCATTGCGATCTTGGGCTCGATACCGAAGTTGCGAACCTGAACCGCAGCCAGACGGGCGATATGGGCAATATGCTCGGCATCGGGGTTATCGTTCACATGGGTATCGGCCAGGAAGAAGGTTCCCTTGTCGAGGATCAGCACCTGCATCGCCGCCGCCGCATGGATCGATTCCTTGACCTCGATGACATCGAAAATATGCTGGCGGTGCTCCTGATAGCGCCCGATCGGTCCGGCCAGCATGGCGTCGGCCTCGCCGCGCCGGACCATCACTGCCGCCAACGCCGTCGCACGGGTGCGCATCAGATCGGCGGCCAGCGCGGGCGAGACGCCGGCCCGCTCGCGCAAGGCGTGATAATCCCTGCAATGGGCCTCGTAATTCGGATCGTCCTCGGGATCGAGAATGTCGATATCGCGGTCCGGCTGCAGGCGCAATCCCAGGCGCTCGATACGTTCCGCGACGGGACCGGGGCGGCCGATCAGAATCGGGCGGGCGAGACCTTCGTCGACGACGGTCTGGACGGCGCGCAACACGCGCTCTTCCTCGCCTTCGGCGTAGACAACCCGCTTGAGTGCCGACTGGGCCTGATCGAACACCTCGCGCATCAGGTAGCCCGTGCGGTGGGTGAATTGCTCGAGTTCGTCACGGTAGGCCACGAGATCGGCGATCGGGCGCGTCGCCACGCCGCTCTCCATGGCCGCCTTGGCAACCTCGGGCGCGACATGGCTGATCAGGCGTGGATCGAACGGCTTTGGCAGGATGTAATCGGGTCCGAAGTCGAGCGATTGCCCACTGTAGGCGGCGGCCACGACCTCCGAGCTTTCCGCCATCGCGAGGTCGGCGATGGCGCGGACGCAGGCGAGCTCCATTTCCGTATTGATCTCGGTCGCCCCGACATCAAGCGCGCCGCGGAAAATGAACGGAAAGCAGAGGACGTTGTTGACCTGGTTGGGGTAGTCCGAGCGTCCGGTCGCAATGACCGCGTCGTCGCGCACCGAGCGGATCTCCTCGGGCAGAATTTCGGGCGTCGGATTGGCCAGCGCCAGGATCAGGGGCTTCGGCCCCATGGTTGCAATTTCGGCCGCGCTCACCACGCCCGGACCGGACAGTCCGAGGAAGATATCGGCCCCGTCGAGGGCATCGGCAAGGGTTCGGCAATTCGTCGTCTGCGCGAACCGTGATTTCTCGGGAGAGACCCCGTCACGCCCCTCATAAATCACGCCGGAACGGTCGGTTATGAGGATATTTTCACGTGCCATGCCAAGATGCACCAGAAGCTCGAGGCAGGCGATCGCGGACGCCCCGGCGCCCGATGCGGCGATCCGGGCCTTGGACGAGTCCTTGCCCACGACACGCAGGCCGTTCAGCACCGCGGCGGCAACGCAGATCGCCGTGCCGTGCTGATCGTCGTGAAACACAGGGATGTTCATGCGCTCGCGAAGCCGGCGCTCGATCTCGAAGCATTCGGGCGCCTTGACGTCTTCGAGGTTGATCGCGCCGATGGTCGGCTCAAGGCTGGTGACGATCTCGACGAATTTATCGATATCGGTCTCGTCGATCTCGATGTCGAAGACGTCGATATTCGCAAATTTCTTGAACAGGACGGCCTTGCCCTCCATCACCGGCTTCGAGGCGAGCGCTCCGATCGCGCCAAGACCGAGAACAGCGGTGCCGTTGGTGACCACGGCGACGAGATTGCCCCGGGCCGTGACGCTGTAGGCCTCGATGGGGTCGCGGACGATCTCTTCGCAGGCCGCCGCGACGCCGGGGGTGTAGGCGAGCGCCAGATCTCTCTGGGTTTCCAGAGGCTTTGTCGCGTGGATGCCGAGCTTGCCGGGTTTCGGCTTGCGATGGTATTCGAGCGCGCTTTCGCGAACGTCCTCGGCCATGGCCGATACTCCAGAAATCAGGCGCGCGACAGTATAGCCGAGCGCCGGGGAATTGCTACGAGACCCCCGGCCGCAAGGGGTTTTGGCGCCGGCAAGAACCGGCGCAGGCGCGCATTGGCCCGACTTTCGGGCAGGTCGCGTGCCTCGGAGGATGATGGTGCGGTCGAGAAGACTCGAACTTCCACTCCCTTTCGGGAACAGCGCCCTCAACGCTGCGCGTCTACCAATTCCGCCACGACCGCATGACATCAGAACTATAGCAAAAACGGCGCGAACTCGCGCCGTCCACCGAAGGCCGATGGGACTTACCAAATCCGGCGCTAAACCGCAAGCGGGTGTGCTAGCGTGAGCCGCCATGACGCCTGCGGAATGGAAAACCAGCAACCGGCCCGTGCCCTACGACGAGGCCGTCACGGCGATGGAAGAGCGGGTGGCCGAGATCACCGCCGGACAGGCCGGCGAGCTCGTCTGGCTGCTTGAACATCCGGCGCTCTATACGGCGGGAACCAGCGCACGGCCCGAGGACCTGCTTGATGCCGGCCCCCTTCCCGTTTATCGGACCGGGCGTGGCGGGCAATACACCTATCACGGCCCGGGCCAGCGGGTCGCCTATCTCATGCTCGATCTCAACCGCCGGGGCCGCGATTTGCGCGCCTTCGTCTGCCAGCTCGAAGACTGGTTGATCGCCAGCCTGGCCGCCTTCGGCGTCGAGGGCGAGCGACGAGAGGGCCGTGTCGGGGTTTGGATCATCGATGGCCAGGGCCGCGACCTCAAGATCGCTGCCCTGGGCCTCAGAGTGCGGCACTGGATCACTCTGCACGGAATTTCGCTCAACGTCGCGCCGGAGCTTGGCCACTACCAGGGGATCGTGCCCTGCGGCATTCGCGAGCACGGCGTTACGTCGCTGGCCGCGCTCGGGATCGATGCGACCATGGCCGACGTGGACGAGGTTCTGAAGCGCACCTTCAGTGAGTGCGTTGCGACGCCGGCCGACTGAAGCTCAAATTGTCGGACGGGTCTTAAAGCCAGCCTCAGTGGGGTCGTCCGCAGGCTGCTCTTCGAGACGCTCGACCACGGCACTGGGCGGCCCCTGGCGGCAAGCCTGGATCATTTGCGCGACGGCCTTCTTGTCGCCCGAGACGAGCGCCTCGACACTGCCGTCACGCCGGTTACGCACCCAGCCCGAAAGACCGAGCGATTGGGCAGTTTCCACGGTCCAGGCGCGAAACCACACACCTTGCACCCGCCCCCTGAGCCTGATTTGGCGGGTATAAGGCATCAGTCCGTTTTCCGTTTTGCTTTACGTCGTAAAGCCAAACGGCGTTCAGCCGCCACTAAGGCTCTCGCCGCATAAGCGGCGGCTTGCCGAATATGACAGAAAGGCCGCGCCCGCGGCCGGCGCGGGCTTGCAAAATTCGATAAGTAAAACATCGAATTTCGCCGGTTACTCGAACTCGAGAATGACCTGATCGACGACCAGGCTGTCGCCGACACCGGCGCGGATCTTTGCAATGCGTCCGTCACGCTCGGCCCGGAGCTGGTTTTCCATCTTCATCGCGTCGATCACGGCCAGGCGCTGGCCGGCCTTGACCTCCTCACCTTCGGCCACGTCGATGGAGACCACGAGGCCGGGCATAGGCGAAAGCAGGAGCCGCGAGGTGTCGGGCGGCTGCTTTTCGGGCATCAGGGTGGCAATCTCGGCCGCGCGAGGCCGACGCACCACGGCGCGCCGACAAACCCCGTGACGGCGCAACTCGATGCCCTCGATGCAGGGCGTGAATTGCGCGGCCGTCGGCAGGCCGTTCATCCGCCCTTCGAAGACCCGTTGACCCGGCCGCCAGCGGCTTTCGATCACCACGGTTCGCTCGCCGATCCGGATTTCGAGCCCCGCATCGGTCGGAACGACGTGAACGAGGTGATCCTCGGCGCCCAGGCGAACCACCCACTCGCCCGACAGATCCGGCGCCCGGTCGACCGGACGATCGGCAATCGTCAGTTCGTGCGCCCGGGTACCCAGATGCACCGCCGTCGCGATAGCCGCCAGCGCCGCGCACTCGTCGCCATCTGGCTCCCGGCCCTGATAGGCGTCGCCGTATTCGCGCGCGATAAAATCCGTGGTCGTATCTCCGGCCTCGAAAGCCGGGTTGCCCATGATCGCCGAGAGAAACAGCAGATTGTGCTCGAGCCCCTCGATTCGAAACCTGTCGAGCGCGCCCTGCATGACCGTCATGGCCGCCCGCCGGTCGGCGCCATGAGCGCAGAGCTTGGCGATCATCGGATCGTAGTAGATCAAGATTTCGCTGCCCTCTTCGACGCCCGTATCGAGGCGCAGGGCCAGCTCGTCGGAGGGCGGACGGAAGGTCGTCAAGCGGCCCACCGAGGGCAGGAACCCGCGCGACGGATCCTCGGCGTAAATCCGGCATTCGATAGCGTGCCCCGACAGCTGCACCTCCTCCTGAGCGATGCCAAGCGGCTCGCCCGCCGCGACCAGGATCATCTGCTCGACGAGATCGAGCCCGGTCACCAGCTCCGTAACGGGGTGCTCCACCTGAAGGCGCGTGTTCATTTCAAGAAAATAGAATTGCCGGTCGCGATCGACGATGAATTCGACCGTGCCTACTGACGCGTAATCGACCGCCTTCGCCAGCACCACCGCCTGTGCCCCCATCGCCGCGCGCGTGGTTTCATCGAGAAACGGACTTGGGCACTCTTCGATCACTTTCTGGTGGCGACGCTGGATGGAGCATTCCCGCTCGCCGAGGTAGATCGCGTTGCCGTGGCTGTCGGCGAGCACCTGAATTTCAATATGGCGCGGCTGCTCGATGTATTTTTCGAGAAACACCCGGTCGTCGCCAAAACTGGAGCGCGCCTCGTTGGCCGCCGAGCGCAGGCCGTCGCGCACCTCGTCGTCGCTGCGCGCGATCCGCATCCCCTTGCCGCCGCCTCCCGCGGAGGCCTTGATCATCACCGGATAGCCGATCTCTCCCGCGATCCGAACCGCTTCGTCTTCGTCGGTGACCGCCTCGGTATCGCCGGGAATCGTGCTGACACCCGCCAGGGCCGCAAGCTTTTTCGATTCGATCTTGTCGCCCATCGCGGCGATGGCGGTCGCCGGAGGGCCGATGAAAGCGATCCCCTCGTCGCGCAAACGATCCACGAAACCCGCGTTCTCGGACAGAAAGCCGTAGCCCGGGTGCACCGCCTCGGCGCCGCTGCTCTTGATGGCGTCGATGATCCTGTCGACAACGAGGTAGCTTTCGGCCGACGCGGCCGGGCCGATCGCCACGGCCTCGTCGGCGAGGCGAACATGCAGTGCGCCCACGTCCGCTTCGGAATAAACCGCCACTGTGGCGATTCCCATGGCACGCGCCGTGGCCATAACGCGACACGCGATTTCACCGCGATTGGCAACCAGGATTTTCGAAAACGGAGGGCTGGACAAGGACATGGCCGGCACGATCAAAGCGGTATGTTGCCGTGCTTCTTCCACGGGTTGTCGAGCTTCTTGTTGCGGAGCATGGCGAAGGCCCGCGATACGCGCAGCCGGGTTTCGCGGGGCAGGATAACGTCGTCGATGAAGCCCCGGTTTCCTGCGATAAAGGGATTGGCGAAAAGCTGGCGGTATTCCTCGGTCTTTTCCTCGATGACTTCGGGTTTGTCGAGATCGGCGCGAAAGATGATTTCCACCGCCCCCTTGGAACCCATTACGGCGATCTCCGCGGTCGGCCAGGCATAGTTGACGTCGCCGCGCAGATGCTTGGAGCTCATCACGTCGTAGGCCCCGCCATACGCCTTGCGCGTAATCACCGTCACCTTGGGCACGGTCGCCTCGGCAAAGGCGTAGAGCAGCTTGGCACCGTGCTTGATGATCCCGCCATGCTCCTGATCCGTGCCGGGAAGGAAGCCGGGCACGTCCACGAAGGTCAGGATCGGAATCTCGAAGCAATCGCAAAAGCGCACGAAGCGCGCCCCCTTGCGTGAGGATTCGATATCGAGACAACCGGCCAGAACCACCGGCTGATTCGCCACCACGCCGACGCTCGCACCCTCGATGCGGACGAAGCCGATGACGATGTTGCGGGCGAAGTTTTCCTGCAGCTCGAAAAAATCGTCGTCGTCGGCGATCTTGGCAATCAGTTCCTTGATGTCGTAGGGCTTGTTGGGGTTGGGCGGCACCAGGCTGTCGAGCGACGGTTCGACACGATCGGCGGGATCGTCGGTCGGCCGCACGGGCACCGGGGTTCGGTTCGAGGCGGGCAGGAAATCGACCAGCCGGCGGGTCGCCGCCAGCGCCTCCACATCGTTTTCGAAGGCGAGATCGGCGACCGACGATTTCGTCGTGTGGGTCGAGGCGCCGCCCAGTTCCTCATGGCTCACGGTTTCGTGGGTGACGGTCTTGACCACGTCGGGACCGGTCACGAACATGTAGGAGGAATCGTTCACCATGAAGATGAAATCGGTCATAGCCGGCGAATAGACCGCGCCGCCGGCGCAGGGGCCCATGATCATCGAAATCTGCGGCACGACGCCGGACGCCATGACGTTGCGCTGGAAGACCTCGGCATAGCCCGCGAGGGAAGCGACACCCTCCTGGATACGCGCGCCTCCGGAATCGTTTATTCCGATCACCGGCGCACCGACCTTCATGGCCTGATCCATGATCTTGCACATTTTTTCGGCGTGGGCCTCGCTCAGGCTACCGCCGAACACGGTGAAATCCTGACTGAACACGAAGACCCGACGTCCGTTGATGGTGCCGTGGCCGGTGACGACGCCGTCGCCGGAGACGGTCTGATCCGCCATGCCGAAGTCCGTCGAGCGGTGTTCGACGAACATGTCGTACTCCTCGAAACTGCCTTCATCGAGCAGCAATTCGAGACGCTCACGCGCAGTCAGTTTGCCCTTGGCGTGCTGAGCATCGATTCGCCGTTGCCCGCCGCCGGCACGAGCCGCGGCGCGCTTGTCTTCAAGACGGCGAAGAATGTCCTCCATGACCCCAGCCCCAAGGCGCGAAAACCGCCGCATTTACGCAGCGGCGGGATGCTCTTACCATCTTATCGAGGGCGAAGCCAGAAGCCTAGAACAGGCCGTTTCGCGGATATCCAGGGCGGCGTCAGCCCCGGCACAACGCCATGAAAGCAGCGCAGGCCGTGATCTCGCGACAGATCGATCGGCGACGTTCGGTCAGTTCAGAATCCTCTCCCCACCGCTCGATCTGGAAGCTCTCCTCGACTTGTGACGCCTCGAATGCTTCGGCCGCACCAAGACGGTTCTCGCGGAGCGCAATGCCGATCACAAGCGAGTTGGTGGCCGACACCGCGCCCGCCAGCGCGCTAAGCATCATGGCCTCCGGTGCCGAGGCGGCCTGGCGCAGTCGCTCCACGGCTTCAGGGGACTGTTCCAGGGGCTCGATCGCGTCCGTGAGCTCAAGCCGGGCGCCGCAATAGGCGGCGAGCCAGTCAAGCAGCGGATCCCAGGCCGCGCATTGGCGCGCTACCAGTTCGGCCGGCCCGGCCACGCGATAGCAGGTCATATCCGTGGCGCCGACGGAAACCAGATGCTCGACCACCTCGGCGCGGCGATCCTCCACCCGATCCAGCGCGGTGCAGGCAATCCGCGTCAGTGCCAGGCTGTCCCGATCGACGCTTTCCCCCTGGGCCTGCCATTCCTCCGCCACGGCACGGGCCAGCGCCGCGGTGGGGAGAACGAGCGTACGCCGCGCGGGCGTTTTCATGGGGCGATCGTCGAGGGTGACGACGTGGCCGGCTCCATCCGCACGAGCCGCCGCCTGTTCGTAGAACCGTTTCACCGGCGCCCGCCTCCGCCCGGACCGTCGTCGGGAGCGTCGGGGTCGAAGCCCAACCGCTGCCAGGTCGCGTTCATATGCGCGGGCAGCGGTGCCTCGAAGCGGCGTTCGCGCGCCACGCCCAAAAGCTGTGCGGGCAACAGCAGCGCCCTCGCGTGGAGGTGAAGTCGCTTTGAGGCGTCGACGGCATCGAGATAGGCCGCCCGGCCGCCGTATTTGCCGTCGTTCAGGATCGGCGTGCCGAGACGCGCGCAATGGGCCCGAAGCTGATGGGTGCGACCCGTGAACGGCTCGAGGGTGAGCCAGGCAACCCCTGGCCCCGCGGTCTTGCGAACCGCGTAGCGGGTGAGCGCGGGCTTGGCAGAAGGAGCGTCTTCGCGCATGCGCTCGCGGCTCATGGGACCCGCCTTGCCCAACGCAAGCGCAATTTCTCCCCGGCGAGGCACGGGCACTCCGGCCACCAGCGCCCAGTAGATCTTGCGAATAGAATGATTGCGAAACGTTGCGCCCAGTTCCGCCGCCGCCCGGGCATTTCGGGCCAGCAGCAAGATCCCGCTGGTGTCGCGATCGAGGCGGTGGACCAGTCGGGGCCGTTCCGCCGCGCCGAAGCGCAAACCGTCGAGCATGGCGTCGAGGTGACGGCGGACGCCGCTGCCCCCCTGCACCGCCAGACCGGAGGGTTTATCGAGAACGATCAGGTCGTCGTTCCGGAAGATCACCCGGCCCTGGATTTCGGAAATATCGCTCGCGCTCGTCTCAACATGCGGTGCGCGGCGCTCCGGGGACGGCGCGCCCGATTGAGCGAGCGGCGGAACCCGCACCTGCTGGCCCGCTTCCAGCCGGGCCCCGGCCTTTGCCCGCTTGCCGTCGAGGCGAACCTGCCCGGTGCGCAGGAATTTTTCGAGCCGGCCGTGACCCAGCGCCGGGAAGTGGCGGCGGAACCAGCGGTCGAGTCGAAGACCGGCCTCGTCGGGCAAGACGTCTATCAGCCGGACCGCGCTCACGAGAGAACGAGGCGCATCAACCGAAGGCCGGCAAACAGGCCGCCGACCGACAGACCGACGGAGAGCAGAACGTAGAGGGCCGCGCGGCCCAACTCGCCCCGCTCGAGCAGGAGGACCGTATCCATGGAAAATGCGGAAAAGGTGGTGAACCCGCCCAACACGCCGATCACGAGCAGGGCTCTCAGTTCGGGCGAGACCGAGAGACTGAGCGCCAGAATCTCGACCAGGATTCCGAGCAGAAACGAGCCGATCACGTTGACCGCCAACGTGCCATAGGGGATGCCGCCGCCCAGCCAGTCGGACAGCAGCCGTTCTGCCCAGCCGGTCATGACGTACCGACCCGCCGCGCCGATGGCGCCGCCCGCGGCGACGGCGAGCAAGGTCATCATGGCTCTTCGCTTTCGCCATCGCCGGGCTCCGAGGCCCCGGACGCGCCCGCCCGAAGCTTGGCCCAATACTCCAGGCGCTTGGCTATCTCGCGTTCAAACCCCCGCTCGCGCGGCCGGTATAGGGGCAGGCGCGCCAGCCCGTCGGGAAAATAATTCTGGCCGGAGAAGCCGTCGTCCGTGTCGTGATCGTAGACGTAGTCGGCGCCGTACCCGAGTTCCTTCATCAGCCCCGTGGGCGCGTTGAGGATATGCTTGGGCGGCATCAGGGACCCGGTTTCCTTGGCCGCGCGCAAGGCATCGCCCAGCGCCCGATAGGCCGCGTTCGATTTCGGTGCGCTCGCCAGATAGATCACTGCCTGGGCAATCGCCAACTCCCCTTCGGGCGAGCCCAGTCGCTCATACACGTCCCAGGCGGCCAGTGCCTGGGTCAAGGCCTGCGGATCGGCCAGGCCGATATCCTCGGAGGCGAAGCGAACCAGGCGCCGCGCGATATAGAGCGGGTCCTCGCCGCCGGTCAGCATGCGCCCGAACCAGTAGAGCGCAGCATCGACGTCGGAGCCGCGCATCGACTTGTGCAACGCGCTGATCAGGTTGTAGTGGCCCTCCTGCGCCTTGTCGTAGAGGGCGGCGCGCCTCTGTATCGCTTTGGCCAGACCCTCGGAATCAAGCTCCGTGCCCGGCGCGATATCGAACAGATCCTCGGCAAGGTTGATCACAAAGCGGCCGTCGCCGTCGGCCATGGCGCGCAGCGCCGCACGCGCCTCCGCATCGAGCGGCAGAGCACGCCCGACCTCCCGTTCCGCGCGTACTATCAGCTCCTCCAGCGCGTCGTCGTCCAAACGCTCGAGCACCATGACCTGACAGCGCGAGAGCAGCGCGCCGTTCAACTCGAAGGACGGGTTTTCCGTGGTCGCACCGACGAGCACAATAGTGCCCTCCTCCACGACCGGCAGGAAGGCATCCTGTTGCGCCCGGTTGAAGCGATGAATCTCGTCGACAAACAGCAGGGTTCCCCGGCCGTCCTGGCGTCGCTTGCGCGCGGCATCGAATACTTTGCGCAAGTCGGCAACGCCGGAAAAGACGGCGGAAATCGGCTCGAACTCCAGCCCGGCGGTGTCCGCCAACAGGCGCGCCGTCGTCGTCTTGCCGCATCCGGGCGGCCCCCACAGAATCATCGACGACAACCGGCCCGCTTCGACCATGTGGCCGATCGGCGCGCCCTCGCCCAGGAGATGCTGCTGGCCTACAACCTCGCCCAGGCGCACCGGGCGAAGCCGATCGGCCAGGGGACGTGCCGGCGCTTGGGCCTCAAACAACGTGGTCATGTGGCCAAGTGTACTCGTCGGAAAAACGAAAGGGCAGCCCCTAGGGACTGCCCTCGTCTAGCCTGCGACCTCGCGGGGGTTCCGCTCAGGCGGCTTCTTCTTCGTCCTCGCGTTCCGGCACAGGACCCGAATCGAGCCCCTTGGCGTCGGGATCGCGCTCGACGAATTCGATCAGCGCCATGGGTGCGGAGTCACCGTAACGAAACCCGGCCCTGAGCACGCGGGTATAGCCGCCGGCGCGCTTCGCGTAGCGCTCGGCCAGGGTGGTAAACAGCTTGTCCGCGATTTTCTCGTCGCCCAGCACACGGATCGCCTGGCGCCGGGCGTGAAGATCGCCGCGTTTGCCAAGGGTCACAAGTTTCTCCACCACGGGCCGAAGATCCTTGGCCTTGGGCAGGGTCGTCGTGATCTGCTCGTGCTTGATCAACGCGCAGGCCATGTTCCCGAACATTGCCTTGCGATGGCTGCTGGTGCGGTTGAATTTCCGCCCGCTCATGCGATGGCGCATCGAACCTCTCCCGTCCTGCCCTAGTAGGGCTCGTCGAGACGCCGAACCAGCTCCTCGACGTTTTCCGGCGGCCAGTTCTCGATTTCCATGCCGAGATGCAGGCCCATATGGCCGAGCACCTCCTTGATTTCGTTCAGCGACTTGCGGCCGAAGTTCGGCGTGCGCAGCATTTCCGCTTCGGATTTCTGCACCAGGTCGCCGATATAGATGATGTTGTCGTTCTTCAGGCAGTTCGCCGAGCGAACCGACAGTTCGAGTTCGTCCACCTTGCGCAGTAGGTTCGCATTGAAGCCCGGCTCTATCGTCGACTCTTCCCGATCGGCCCGCGAGGGCTCCTCGAAATTGACGAATAGCTGAAGCTGGTCCTGCAAGATGCGGGCGGCAAGACCGATGGCGTCCTCGGGCGAGACAGTGCCGTTGGTTTCGATATCGATCGAGAGCTTGTCGTAATCTGTGACCTGCCCCACACGGGTATTCTCCACTCGGCAGGCGACCCGTTTGACCGGAGTGTATAGCGCGTCGACGGGCATCAGACCGATCGGCGCGTCCTCAGGCCGGTTCAACGCCGAGGCGACATAGCCCTTGCCGCTTTCGACGGTGAATTCCATGTCGATCGCGGCGCCATCGTCCAGGGTGCAAATCACAACGTCGGGATTCATGATCTCGATGTCGTGGCCGACCTCGATCTGGGCAGCGGTTACTTCCCCCGCACCCTTGGCCGCGAGGGTCATGCGCTTGGGCCCCTCACCGTGCATCCGAAGGGCGATGGCCTTCACGTTGAGCACGATATCGGTCACGTCCTCGTGGACGCCGGGGATCGAGGAGAATTCGTGGAGCACGTTATCGATCTGCAACGCCGTCACGGCCGCGCCGCGCAGAGACGAGAGCAGCACTCGACGAAGCGCGTTGCCCAACGTCAGCGCATAGCCCCGCTCCAGCGGTTCCGCGACGACGGTCGCCCGGCGCAACGGATCGTCGCCCGGCTCGATTGTCAATTGCGAGGGTTTGATAAGTTCCTGCCAGTTCTTCTGAATCACGGATTGAACCTCAAGCTGATGACGGATAAACCCCATCCGTCGGCGGATCACAATGTTCAGGGTTCCTGCCCGGCGGGCAGCACCCCCTCGGGGCCACGCCCCTGAAGCTCTCTACACCCGGCGGCGCTTTGGCGGCCGGCACCCGTTATGCGGAATCGGCGTGACGTCTCGGATCGAGGTGATATTGAACCCGGCAACCTGCAAGGCCCGAAGCGCCGATTCGCGCCCTGAACCCGGCCCCTTTACCTCGACCTCGAGAGTTTGCATACCGTGTTCTTGCGCCTTCTTTCCGGCGTCCTCGCCGGCCATCTGTGCCGCAAACGGGGTGGATTTTCGGGAGCCCTTGAAGCCGAGGCTGCCCGCCGACGACCAGGCAATCGTCTTGCCCTGGGCATCGGTGATGGTTATCTTGGTGTTGTTGAACGTCGCGTTGACGTGAGCCACACCCGACGAAATATTTTTCCGTTCGCGGCGGCGGACCTTTGGTGTCTGCGGCTTGGCCATCGTCGTTATTTCTTCCTGCCGGTAATCGGCCTGGCCGGCCCCTTGCGGGTCCGCGCGTTGGTGTGGGTCCGCTGGCCGCGCACCGGCAGGCCGCGGCGATGACGCATGCCGCGGTAGCTCGCCAAGTCCATCAGGCGCTTGATGTTCATCGCCACTTCGCGGCGCAGATCGCCTTCCACGAGATGGTGCTGGTCGATGATCTCGCGGATCCGCGCCACTTCCGCGTCCGTAAGCTCGCTCACGCGACGCTCGGGCGGCAAGCCGATCTCGGTGCAGATATCGCGCGCGCTCTGTCGCCCGATGCCGTGAATGTAACTCAGCGCGATTACGACGCGCTTCTGAGTCGGAATGTTTACGCCGGCTATTCGCGCCACGCTACGATCTCCAAATCGGAATTTGGCCACACTGAAAGCGCCCGATGCGGGGCACCGAACGAGCGCCGGATTATAGGCCAAGGGGTTGACAAGTCAAACATCTTGCGCCGTTTCCAGGGTAGCGTCGATCTGGCGTCCGACCTCGTCGATATCGGCCATGCCGTCGACTGTCTTGAGCACGTCGCGAGCGCTGTAATAGGGCAGCAGCGGGGTTGTCTGATCGTGGTAGGCAGCAAGTCGGGCGACCACGGTTTCCCGATTGTCGTCCTTGCGCCGGGAAAACTCGGTTTGCCCGCAGACGTCGCATGTCCCAGGCACTTTTGGGGGTTTGAAGCTGTCGTGATACCCCGCGCCGCAGGAGGCACAGGAGAAGCGCCCGGTGATTCGCTCCACGAGCCGATCGTCGTCAACTCCGATTTCGACAACGGCGTTCAGGCGGGTTCCCCGGTCATTGAGCATGGCGTCCAACGCCTCGGCCTGGGCTACGGTGCGGGGAAAACCGTCAAGAATGAAACCGCCCTGGCAATCTGGCTGCTCGATGCGCTCGGCAATCATCGATACAATTATTGCGTCGGGCACAAGCTGTCCAGCCTCCATGATAGATTTGACCTTTTCACCCAACCGCGAACCCGCCGTCACCGCGGCGCGCAACATGTCGCCCGTCGACAACTGGACGAGTCCCAGGGTTTCCACCAATCGTTGTGCCTGTGTGCCCTTGCCCGCTCCCGGTGGACCAAGCAGGATCAGGTTCACGATCGTCGCCCGCGAAGTTTGGACTTCTTGATCAGGCCTTCATACTGGTGCGCTAGTAAATGCGACTGAATTTGCCCGAAGGTATCCAGGGTCACCGTGACCACGATCAGGAGGCTGGTGCCGCCGAAATAGAACGGCACCGCGTATCGCGAAATCAGGATTTCGGGCAGCAGGCATACGGCGGTCAGATAGAGCGCGCCGACGACGGTGAGGCGGGTGAGCACGTAGTCGAGATATTCCGCGGTGTTCTTGCCGGGCCGGATGCCGGGAATGAAGCCGCCGTATTTCTTCAAATTGTCCGCCGTGTCCTGGGGATTGAACACCACGGCCGTATAGAAGAAGGCGAAGAAGATGATCGCCGAGGCATAAAGCAGCATGTAAAGCGGCTGCCCACGGCCGAGATTGTTGGCCACGGCGGTGAGCCATTCCGGGCCCTGGCC
Organism: Alphaproteobacteria bacterium; assembly: GCA_965249645.1. Classification (GTDB taxonomy): domain Bacteria; phylum Pseudomonadota; class Alphaproteobacteria; order UBA828; family JAPUJA01; genus CAVOEB01. Next base: position 844,433 of record CBDFML010000012.1, on the reverse strand, counting down.
CGCATTAAAACCGATCGCCGTGATCGGCAGCAGCAGGATGGAGCTCGCAAAAATTGGCGGGATCACGCCCGCAGTGTTGAGCTTGAGCGGCAGATGGGTGCTTTCGCCGCCGACCATCTGGCGGCCCTTTTGGCGTTTTGGATATTGCACGATCAAGCGGCGCTGGGAGCGCTCGATGAACACGATGAAGGCGATGACGCCCACCACCATGATCGCGATAAACCCGATGAAACCCGGGGAGATCACGCCCGTGCGGCCCAGCTCCAGGGTGTTGACGAGGGCGCGGGGCAGCTCGGCGACGATGCCGGCGAGAATAATCAGCGAAATGCCGTTGCCCACGCCGCGCGCCGTAATCTGTTCGCCCAGCCACATCAGGAAGATGGTCCCGCCGGTCAGGGTCACCACCGTGGTCAGCCGGAAAAACATGCCCGGATCGATGACCGCGCCGCCCGAGGCGCCGGAAAAACCCTCGAGGCCCACGGCGATGCCGTAACCCTGGAGCGCTGCCAGGAGTACGGTGCCGTAGCGGGTGTACTGGTTCATCTTCTTGCGTCCGGCCTCGCCCTCTTTCTTCAACTGGGCGATATGTGGCGAGACCGTCGTCATCAGTTGCATGATGATCGACGCCGAGATGTACGGCATGATGTTGAGCGCGAAGATGGTCATGCGACCCAGCGCGCCACCGGAGAACATGTTGAACATGCCCAGGATTCCGCCGGCCTGGCTCTCGAAAACGTCAGCTAGAACCGTGGGATCGATCCCCGGAATCGGGATATAGGTCCCCAGACGGTAGATGATCAAGGCGCCCAGGGTGAACCAAAGACGTTTCTTGAGTTCTTTCGCCTTGGCCAGGGAACCGAGGTTGATGTTCGCCGCTAGTTGTTCGATGGCCGACGCCATGAGCCTGCCGCCTACTCCTCGCCCGCGTCGCCGGACTCAGCCGGGGGCTCGTCTGCCAATTGCTCTGCCGCAGCATCGGGCACAGGTTCAGCCGCAGCAGCCTGATCGCTTTCTGACTCCGGCGCCGCCGTATTGGCCTTTTTACCCTTCTTCTGCTTCTTCTTTTTAGGCTCCGGTTGGTCCGCCTTAGGAGGCCGGGTCACGGTGATCGTGCCGCCGGCCTTTTCTACGGCTGCCACGGCGGTCTTCGAGGCACCGTCGAGCTCAAGGTTAAGCTTGGCGATTAAGGCGCCCCGGCCGAGCAGGCGCACGCCGTCCCGGTTGCCGCGCACGACCTTTGCCGCGCGCAACACCGCAACCGTGACCGGCTTGCCGGCATCAAGTTTCTTTTCGTCGACGGCGGCCTGCAGGCGGTCGAGGTTCAACGCTTCCATGTCGAGACTGAACCTGTTGTGGAAGCCCCGCCGCGGTAAGCGACGATAAAGCGGCATCTGGCCACCCTCGAACCCGTTGATCGAGACACCGGCCCTCGACTTCTGGCCCTTGTGGCCCCGGCCACTGGTCTTTCCCTTGCCCGAACCAATTCCCCGGCCAACGCGTCTGCGAGTCTTCTTCTCGCCGGCAACCGCACCCAGTTCATTCAGTTTCATCGCCCTAGTCCTTTGCGTTCGCGCCGTCGACCGACTCGGCGCGGACCAGATGCGAGACCTTGTTGATCATGCCGCGTACTGACGGCGTATCCTCCAAAATCCGCGTTTTGTGCATCTTGTTCAGACCGAGGCCGATCAGAGTCGCGCGCTGATCGCCGCGCCGACCTATCGGACTGCCGATCTGAGTCACCCGCACCTTGGAACCAACTGCATCCGCCATCGCTCTAGGCCTCCGCCTCTTCGACCGGGCGGCCGAAAATTTCACTGACCTTCTTGCCGCGCTTGGCGGCGATGGCACGGGGGGCTACGAGATGCTCCAACCCGTCGAACGTCGCGTGCACCATGGCGTTGGCGTTCGCGCTGCCCAGCGATTTGGTCACCACGTCCTGTACGCCGAGGCACTCGAACACGGCCCGCATCGGACCCCCTGCAATAATTCCCGTGCCAGGCGGTGCGGCTCGCAGCACGACTTTTCCGGCGCCCTTTCGGCCCTCGATATCGTGATGCAGGGTACGACCTTCGCGCAACGGCACACGAATCATGCGACGTTTCGCACGCTCCGTCGCCTTGCGGATCGCCTCAGGCACCTCGCGCGCCTTGCCGGAGCCGTAGCCGACCCGGCCGCGGCCGTCGCCCACGATGACCAAAGCGGTAAAGCCGAAGCGCCGGCCACCCTTGACGACCTTGGCCACCCGGTTGATTCCGACCAGCCGGTCGATTAGGTCCGAATCTTCGCGGCCCCTTTGGCTCCGGTCCCTTGCGTTGCGATTCATGTCCGTCGCTCCTAAAAGTCCAAGCCGCCTTCACGGGCCGCGTCGGCAAGCGCCTTGACCCGGCCGTGATAAGCGTAGCCGCCACGGTCGAACACGACCTTGGTCACACCGGCGGCTTTCGCGCGTTGGGCGAGCTCGTTGCCCACGCGACTGGCCGCGGACTTGTCCGCGCCCGTCTTCAGTTCGGTGCGCAGCACCTTGTCGAGGCTCGACGCCGAGACCAGCGTGACTCCCGAGCGATCGTCGATGACCTGCGCATAGATATGCTTGCCGGATCGAAACACCGACAAGCGGGGTCGCTGCTCCTGTCCCCGGTTCAAGCGGGCGCGTGCCCGGCGACGCCGGCGGGAATACAGAGCCTTGGATTTGATGTTTATCATCGTTGCACTCGCTACTTCTTCTTGCCTTCCTTACGACGGACATATTCGCCCTCGTAACGAATGCCTTTTCCCTTATAGGGTTCCGGCTTCCGGAATCTCCGGATTTCTGCGGCAACCTGACCGACCTGCTGGCGATCCGCCCCCTGCACGCTGATAAGGGTGGGTTTTTCGCAGGCGATGTTGATCCCGTTTGGGATCGGAAATTTGACCTGATGGCTGTACCCGAGGTCCAGATTGAGGGACTGTCCCTGAACGGCGGCCCGATAACCGACACCCTGGATCTCGAGGTTGATCGTAAAGCCCTGGCTCACGCCGACCACCAAATTGTTCACGAGGCTGCGGGACAAACCCCACATCTGGCGCGCCACCCGGGAATCGTCGACAGGCTGAACCACGAGTACATCGTCTCCCTGCGTGATCGAGACCTCAGACACGAGGCAAACAGACAACTCGCCCAGCTTGCCCTTGACGGTTACGTCCTGCCCGGCGATCTGAACTTCGACGCCGTCAGGTATGGGAACGGGTGATTTGCCAATCCGCGACATCGTCGACCTTCCTAGAACACCTCACACAGGACCTCGCCGCCAACATTGGCGGCGCGGGCCTGGATATCGGACATCACACCGCGCGGCGTCGAAAGGATCGTGATCCCAAGCCCGTTGTAAATCGGCGCCAGCTCCTTGATTGACGAGTAGACCCTCCGACCCGGCTTGGAAACCCGCGCGATCTTCTGGATAACCGGCTGGCCCTCGTGGTATTTGAGCTCGATCTCGAACTCACTGGCGCCGCCGTCGTAGTCGATCCGGCTAAAACTCCGGATATAACCTTCACTCTTGAGAACCTCCAGCACGTTGCCGCGCAGCTTCGACGCCGGGCTGCGCACAACGGTTTTGCTTGCGCGTTGCGCGTTGCGAATTCTTGTCAGCATATCCCCGAGGGGGTCGGTCATCGCCATGCCAGAACCTCCGTCACCAGCTCGACTTGACCATGCCGGGGATCTGTCCCGACGAGGCTAAGTCACGCAGAGCAATTCTCGACATCCGCAGTTTGCGGTAATAACCCCGCGGGCGGCCCGTCAACTCGCAGCGATTTCGCACCCGTACAGCCGCGCCGTTGCGCGGCAGTTTGGCAAGGGCCAACACCGCCGAAAACCGATCTTCCATCGGCTTGGACTGGTCGCGGATCAGCGCCTTGAGTTGAGCACGCTTTGCCGCATGCTTCACCGTAAGTCGCTTCCGTCGCTTGTTCTTCTCGATGGCACTCGTCTTGGCCATGCTCGAAAACCCCCGTTTATCTCATCCACCTATTGCTTTGGGTCACCCGTTACTTGGGGAACGGCATGTTGAAGCCCTCGAGAAGCGCCTTGGCCTCCTCGTCGGTCTTCGCCGTCGTACAAATGACGATATCCATTCCGCGGATCGCATCGATCCGGTCGTAATCAATCTCGGGAAACACGATCTGCTCCTTGACGCCGAGCGCAAAGTTTCCGCGCCCGTCGAAACTCTTCGCCGACACACCGCGGAAATCGCGGACACGCGGCAATGCAATGTTAACCAGTCGATCCATGAATTCGTACATCCGGCCGCGCCGCAGCGTAACCTTGCAGCCGACGGGCACGCCCTCGCGGACCTTGAAATTGGCGACGGACTTACGTGCCTTGATCTCCACCGGCTTCTGCCCCGAGATCAGCGTGAGTTCCTCGAGCGCCGGCGTGATCCTCTTCGCATCCTGTGCCGCCTCGCCAACCCCCATATTGATGACGATCTTGTCCAGGCGCGGAACCTGGAAATGATTCACATAGTTGAACCGGGCCTGAAGCTCGGGCCGGATCACTTCTTCGTACTGATCGCGTAGGCGGGGATGCATCGGTTATCTCCTACAGATCAATCACTTCGCCGGACTTGCGCGCAATGCGAACCTTGCGGCCGCCATCGAGGGTCTTGTAACCCACCCGCGTCGCTCCGTCGGTCTTGGGATCGACAAGCGCCACGTTCGATATATGAAGTGGCGATTCCTTTTCGGCGATGCCGCCTTGCCCGGCCGCTGCCGATGGTTTCGTGTGCCGTTTGACCACGTTGACGCCGCGCACGAGAACCCGGGCGTCTTTGGGGTAGACGCGCAGCACTTCACCGCGCTTGCCGCGATCGCGGCCGGACGTCACGATCACGTCGTCGCCCTTCCTGATTTTCATCTTCACCGACATTCGCTCAATCCCGTATCCATCGTCGTGGTCTGCCCCGCCCCGCCCTACAGCACTTCCGGCGCAAGCGAGATGATCTTCATATATTTCTTCGCCCGGAGTTCGCGCGTTACCGGACCGAATATTCGAGTGCCGATCAGTTCGCCTTGCGCGTTGATCAGCACCGCCGCGTTGCGATCGAAGCGAATGGCGCTGCCGTCCGCGCGTTTGATTTCCTTGGCGGTGCGCACGATAACGGCGCGCAGCACCTCGCCCTTCTGGACCTTGCCCCGCGGAATCGCTTCCTTCACGGTCACGACGATGACGTCGCCCACGCTTGCGTTCCTGCGCTTCGATCCGCCCAGAACCTTGATGCACTGAACCCGCCGGGCGCCGGAATTGTCGGCCACGTCAAGATTGGTTTGCGCACTAATCATCGTCGTTCACTTTCACGTCGTCCGAGGCTCGAGCACCTAGCTGCTGCTCTCGGCCGTCGAATCCGCAAGCACTTCCCAGCGCTTGCGCTTCGAGATCGGCCGACATTCCTGAATTCGCACCACGTCGCCCTTCTTGCAGGCGTTGGCCTCGTCATGGGCCGCGAATTTCTTCGAGCGGCGGACGGTCTTCTTGTAGAGCGGATCGGCGACGCGGCGCTCGACGATTACCGTCACCGTCTTGTCGGCGGCGTCCGAGACCACGACACCCTGCATCACGCGCTTTGGCATGTCTTTCCTCCTAAGACGCTGCGCCGGCGCGGATCGCCAGCACGGTCTTTATGCGGGCGATGTCGCGCCGGGCCTGACGCATCCGCGCCGTGTTTTCGAGCTGCCCGGTCGCTCCCTGAAACCTCAAATTGAAGGCTTCCTTCTTGAGCGTCACGAGCTGATCGCGCAATTCGTCGTCGGTCTTCGCCCGAACGTCCTGAGCCTTCATCGCTACAGCTCCTCGCCCAGCCGCACCACGAATTTGGTCGGACAGGACAATTTAGCGGCGGCCAGCTCGAGGGCGCGTCTCGCGACCGTCACGGATACGCCGTCGACTTCGAACATGATCCGGCCCGGTTTGACCCGGCACATCCAGTATTCCGGGTTGCCCTTGCCCTTGCCCATGCGCACTTCGGTCGGCTTGGCCGTCACCGGGACATCCGGGAACACCCGGATCCAGACCCGGCCTGCGCGTTTCATGTGCCGCGTCATGGCACGCCGGCTGGCTTCGATCTCGCGTGCCGTTATACGGCCCGCGCCGACCGCCTTGAGGCCGAACGCGCCGAACTGCAGCCGGCTGCCGCGCGTGGCCATGCCATGCACGCGGCCTTTGTGCATCTTGCGGTATTTGGATCGTTTCGGTTGCTGCATGGTCTTTTCTCGTTGTTCTCGACGATCGGCCTAGCGCACGTTCGCCTGTTCCTGAGCTTTCTTGTCCTGAGCCATCGGGTCGTGGGCCAAAATTTCGCCCTTGAAGACCCAAACCTTGACTCCGCAGGTGCCGTAGGCGGTATGCGCGGTCACGTGCCCGTAGTCGATGTCCGCCCGCAGGGTGTGGAGCGGCACCCGACCTTCGCGATACCATTCGGTCCGCGCGATCTCGGCGCCACCCAGGCGGCCGCCACAGTTGATCCGGATGCCTTGGGCGCCGAGCCGCATGGCCGATTGAACGGCGCGCTTCATGGCACGGCGGAAGGCTATCCGGCGAACCAGCTGCTGCGCGATGTTCTCGGCCACCAGCTGGGCGTCGATCTCGGGTTTGCGGATCTCCATGATGTTGATGTGCAGGTCGCTCGCGGTGAGCTTTTGCAACTCGATTTTCAGGCGCTCGATATCGGCTCCCTTCTTGCCGATCACCACGCCCGGCCGCGCCGTGTGGATGCTGATCCGGGCCTTCTTCGCCGGGCGCTCGATCACGATGTGGCTGACACTCGCCTGGGCGAGCCGCTTCATCAGGTAATCGCGGATACGCAAATCCTCGTGCAAGAGATCGCCGTACTCCTGCTCCGCATACCAGCGCGAATCCCAGGTCCGGTTGATGCCTAAGCGAAATCCGATCGGGTTGACTTTCTGCCCCATTACTTCTTCTTCCCTCGCCGCTGCTCGCGCTCCGTCACGATGACCGTGAGCTTGCTGAACGGCTTGTGTATGCGCGCGGTGCGGCCACGGGCACGGGCGCGCCAACGCTTCATGACGATGGCCTTGCCCACGCTGGCCTCCGACACATAGAGTCGATCGACATCGAGGTCGTGGTTGTTCTCGGCGTTGGCGATCGCGGATTGCAATACCTTGCGCACGTCGACTGCGATCCGACGGCGCGAAAAACTGAGCGCCGCCAGAGCGTCGCTCGCGTCGAGCCCGCGGATCATCTCCGCCACCAGATTGAGCTTCTGGGCCGAGGTCCGAAGCCTCGTCGCCACCGCCTTGGACTGGTTTTCGCCCAACCGTCGGGCTGCAGTCTGCTTGCCCATCGCCTTATTCCCTCTTCGCCCGCCTGTCGGCGGTATGGCCGTGGTAGAGGCGGGTCGGCGAAAACTCGCCGAATTTATGCCCGACCATATGTTCGGTGACCATAACGGGGATGAACTTCCGGCCGTTGTAGACCCCGAAGGTCAATCCGACGAACTGCGGCAGGATGGTCGACCGGCGTGACCATATCTTGATGACGTCCTTGCGGCCCGACGCGCGGGCGTCTTCGGCCTTCTTGAGCAAGAAGCCGTCAACGAAAGGACCTTTCCAAACGGAACGCGACACCGGTTCGTCTCCTTACTTCTTTTTCCGCCGCCGCACGATTAGGCGATCGGATTTGAGGTTCGGCTTGCGGGTGCGCTTGCCCTTGGTCGGCACGCCCCACGGCGTGACGGGATTACGCCCGCCCGAGGTGCGGCCCTCGCCGCCGCCATGAGGATGGTCGACCGGGTTCATGGAAACACCACGCACCGAGGGGCGCTTACCCAGCCAGCGCGAACGTCCCGCCTTGCCCATGTTCTGGTTTTTGTTGTCCGGGTTGGACACCGCCCCGATCGACGCCATGCACTCGGCACGCACCATCCGGCGCTCGCCCGACGACAGGCGGAGCAGCACATAGCCCGCATCCTTGCCGACGAGTTGGACGAAGGTGCCGGCTGCGCGCGCGAGCTTGCCGCCCTGGCCGGGCTTCATTTCGATGTTGTGAATGATGGTTCCCACCGGGATGTTCTTCATCGGCATCGCGTTGCCAGGCTTGACGTCGACCTTTTCGCCCGAAACCACCATGTCGCCCTTCTGCAGGCGTTGCGGCGCCAGGATATAGGTGAGCTCGCCGTCGGCATAGCGCACCAGGGCGATGAAAGCGGAGCGGTTCGGATCGTATTCCAGGCGCTCGACCGTCGCGGGCATATCGAACTTGCGCCGCTTGAAATCGACGATGCGGTAGCGCCGCTTATGGCCACCGCCGCGCCGGCGCATGGTGATCCGGCCGTTGTTGTTGCGCCCAGCCTTTTCCGACATGCCCTCGGTCAGCGATTTGACCGGTTTGCCCTTCCACAGATCGGCACGATCGATGAGAACGAGCTCGCGCTGGCTCGGCGTGGTCGGCTTGTATGTCTTTAACGCCATGGTCTAGACCCCCGTCATGACATCGATCATTTCGCCCTCGGCGAGCGACACGATGGCCTTCTTATAGTCCGCGCGCCGTCCCGGCCGGCCTTGGAATCGCTTGCGTTTGCCGTTGACGCGGATCGTGTTCACGCGTTTAACCTTGACCTTGAACAGGGTCTCGACGGCCTGCTTGATCTCGGGCTTGGTCGCATCCATCGCCACCCGGAAGGTCACCTGGTTTACCTCGGCGCCCCGGGTCGACTTTTCGGTAACGACCGGTGCGCGGATAATGTCGTACATGCGCTCGGTGTTCATTTCAGTCGGGCCTCCAGATGCTCTACTGCCGCTTTGGTCAGCACCAGCGTGTCACAGCGCAGGATGTCGTAGACGTTGATCCCCTGCTGGGGCAGCACGTCGAGGCCGCGGATGTTGGCCGCGGCACGGGCGAATTCGGCGTTGACCTCGGGCCCATCGATAACCAGCGGCTTGGTCCAGCCGAGCTTGGCCAGAAGTTTGGCGAGGTCCTTGGTCCGGGCCGACTTGATGGTCGTCGATTCGAGCACCACGAGCTTGCCGTCGGCCTGCTTGCCAGAGAGCGCCGAGCGCAGCGCCAGCTTGCGTACTTTCTTGGGCAGTTTGTAACCGTGATCGCGCGGCACCGGGCCGAACGTCACCGAACCGCCGCGCATCTGCGGCGAGCGCAGGCTGCCCTGGCGCGCGCGGCCTCCGCCCTTCTGCTTGAACGGCTTGCGCGTGGTGCCCTGGATCTCGCTGATGCCACGGGTCTTGTGCGTGCCCGCGCGACGCTTGGCGAGCTGCCAGTTAACCGTGCGCTGGATCAGGTCGGGGCGCAGCGTCACGCCGAACACTTCCTCGGCGAGGGCGATAGTGCCCGCTTCCTTGTTGTTGATATCGACGACCTTGCTGTCCATCGTCATGACTCTTTCGATGACTCGCTGTCTTCCGCCGGAGCAGCATCCTCGGCCGGAGCGGACTCGACGGCGTCCTCGGCTGGCGCTGCCTCGACAGCATCCTCGGCCGGAGCCTCTTCGGCCGGGGCTGCCTCGTCACCGGAATCGCCCGCACCCTTCAGGCCCGCCGGGTAAGGCGCTTCGTCGGGCCGTTGGCGTTTTGTCGCATCGCTGATCAGCACGTAGCCGCCTTCCGCGCCCGGCACGCCGCCCTTGATCATGACCAGATTCCGCTCGGGATCGGTCAAGACGACCTCGAGGTTTTGCACCGTCACGCGCCGATCGCCCATATGACCGGCCATCTTCTTGCCCTTGAAGACCTTGCCCGGGTCTTGGCCCTGGCCGGTCGAGCCGTGGGCGCGATGAGACACGGAAATACCGTGGGAAGCTTCCAGACCGCTGAAATTGTGCCGTTTCATGGCGCCGGCAAAACCCTTGCCGATCGAGGTTCCGACCGCGTCGACATACTGCCCCGCGATAAAATGATTGGCTCCGATTTCGCTGCCCACGTCGAGCAACGCGTCGGCGCTGACGCGAAATTCAACGAGCTTACGCTTCGGCTCGACCTTGGCTTTTGCGAAATGACCCCGCATCGCCTTATTGACGTTCTTTACCTTCGCCGTGCCAACGCCGAGTTGGACCGCGTCGTAGCCGTCGCGCTCGGCGGTGCGCGTCGCGATGACCTGACAATCGTCGAGTTTGAGCACGGTGACCGGTACATGGTCCCCCTGCTCCGTGAACACCCGGCTCATTCCGAGCTTCCGCGCAATAACTCCCGTACGCACAGCCTTGGTCTCCCTACAACCGGATCTCGACGTCAACGCCCGCCGCCAGATCGAGTTTCATCAGTGCATCGACGGTCTGCGGCGTCGGATCGACAATATCGAGCAGACGCTTGTGAATCCGGATCTCGAACTGCTCCCGCGACTTCTTGTCGATAAACGGCGAGCGCAACACGGTGTACTTCTCGATCTTCGTGGGCAGCGGAATCGGCCCGCGAACTCCCGCGCCCGTGCGCTTCGCCGTGTTGACGATCTCGCCGGTCGACTGGTCGAGGATTCGATGGTCGAACGCCTTCAATCGAATCCGAATATTCTGGCTATCCATGCTCGTCTACTCCGCTTTCGCCTTACCGCCTATTCGAGGATTTTGGCGACGACGCCGGCACCGACCGTGCGGCCGCCCTCGCGGATCGCGAAGCGCAGCCCTTCGTCCATCGCGATCGGCACGATCAACTCGACCGTCATCGACGCGTTGTCGCCGGGCATCACCATCTCGACACCGTCCGCCAGCTCTACCTGTCCCGTCACGTCCGTCGTCCGAAAGTAAAACTGCGGACGGTACTTCGTGAAAAACGGCGTGTGGCGGCCGCCCTCCTCCTTCGTCAGAATGTACGCTTCCGCCGTGAACTTCGTGTGCGGCGTGATCGTCCCCGGCTGCGCCAGGACCTGACCCCGCTCAACCTCGTCGCGCTTCGTCCCCCGCAGCAACACTCCGATGTTGTCTCCCGCCTCGCCCTGGTCCAGAAGCTTGCGGAACATCTCCACTCCCGTGCACACCGTCTTCGTCGTGTCCTTCACGCCCACGATCTCGATCTCTTCGCCAACGTTCACGACACCACGCTCCACCCGACCCGTGACCACCGTGCCACGGCCCGATATCGAGAACACATCCTCGATCGGCATCAAAAACGGCTTGTCCTTCGGGCGTTCCGGCTGCGGAATGTAGTCGTCCACCGCAGCCATCAGCTCCAGGATCGAGGCCTTCCCCGTCTCTTCGTCCCGGCCCTCCAGTGCCGCCAGCGCCGAACCCCGGATAATCGGGATGTCGTCGCCCGGAAACTCGTACACCGACAGGAGCTCGCGAACCTCCAGCTCGACCAGATCCAGGAGCTCCGGATCGTCAACCTGGTCCACCTTGTTCATGTACACCACGATCGCAGGCACTCCCACCTGGCGCGCCAGCAGGATGTGCTCCCGTGTCTGCGGCATCGGCCCGTCCGCCGCCGAAACCACCAGTATCGCCCCGTCCATCTGAGCCGCGCCCGTGATCATGTTCTTCACGTAATCCGCATGGCCCGGGCAATCGACATGCGCGTAATGACGGTGCTCCGTCTCGTACTCCACATGCGCCGTCGCGATCGTGATCCCACGCTCGCGCTCCTCCGGCGCCTTGTCGATATCCTCGAACGCCACAAATTCCGCGCCACCCGTCTCCGCCAGTGTCTTCGTGATCGCCGCCGTCAGCGTCGTCTTGCCGTGATCCACGTGACCGATCGTCCCCACATTGCAGTGCGGCTTCGTTCGCTCGAATCTTGCCTTACCCATCGAAAACTTCTCCGTCAGTGCTGGCCCGGGTCATTCCCCGCGCACTCAGGCCGATTTGGCCCGAAGCTCCTCGGAAATGGACCGAGGAACCTGTTGGTAATGGTCGAATTCCATGCTGAAGGTCGCCCGACCCTGGGTCAGCGACCGCAACTGATTGACATAGCCGAACATGTTGGCCAGCGGGACGCGGGCATTGACCACCTGGGCGTTGCCGTAACCCTCCATGCCACCGATCTGACCACGGCGGCCGTTCAGGTCGCCCATGACATCGCCGAGATAATCCTCGGGACTTACCACCTCGACCCGCATGACGGGCTCGAGCAGAACGGGGGCGGCCTTCACGATCCCCTCGCGAAACGCAGACCGAGCCGCGATTTCAAAGGCGAGGTAGCTGGAATCGACGTCATGCGACGCGCCGTCCACCAACGTCGCCTTGAAGTCGATCAGCGGATAGCCGGCAACCGGGCCCGAGCCCATGGCGCTCCGAATGCCCTGCTCCACGCCGCCAATAAATTCCTTCGGCACCGAACCGCCGACGACCTTGGTCTCGAACTCGAAGCCGCTGCCCGCCTTGAGAGGTTCGAAAAAGATTTCGACCTTGGCGAATTGGCCCGAGCCGCCGGTCTGCTTCTTGTGGGTGTAGGTAATCTCGAATTCGCGGGTGATGGTCTCGCGATAGGCGACCTGGGGGGCGCCGACATTGGCCTCGACCTTGAATTCCCGGCGCATGCGGTCGACCAGGATATCAAGATGAAGCTCGCCCATGCCCGCAATCACCGTCTGGCCCGACTCAGGATCGGATTTGACCTGGAAGGACGGATCTTCTGCCGCCAGACGCGCCAGCGCCACGCCCATCTTCTCTTGGTCTGCCTTGCTCTTCGGCTCGACCGCCACCTCGATGACCGGGATGGGAAACTCCATGCGCTCAAGGATCACCGGATGGTTCGGATCGCACAGGGTATCTCCCGTCGTCGTCGCCTTCAGGCCCGCAATGGCGACGATGTCGCCCGCCCGGGCCTCGTCGATATCCTCGCGCGAGTTGGCATGCATGAGCAGCATCCGCCCGACCCGCTCACGATTGTCCTTTACGCTGTTCAGTACGCCGGTGCCGCCCTTGAGCACGCCCGAATAGACGCGCACGAAGGTCAGCGTCCCAACGAAGGGGTCCGACATAATTTTAAAGGCCAGCGCCGCAAACGGCTCGTCGTCATCGGTTCGCCGCTTGATCTCGTCGTCCGTGCCCGGTGCCACGCCGCGGATCGCCGGCACTTCCGTTGGCGAGGGCATGTAATCGACCACCGCATCGAGGAGCGGCTGAACTCCCTTGTTCTTGAACGCGGTGCCGTTGAGCACCGGAACCAGCTTGTTCGCAATCGTTCCCTTGCGGATACAACGCTTGAGCGCCTCTTCGTCGGGCTCGTCGCCCCCGAGGTAGGCTTCCAAAACCTCGTCATCCATCTCCACGGCGGCCTCGATCAGCAATTCCCGGTATTTGGCTGCCTGCTCGGCAAGCTCCGCCGGAATGTCCGCGTACTCGAACTCGGCGCCCAGCGCTTCGTCCTTCCAGAGGATAGCCTTCATCTTGACCAGATCGACCACGCCGACGAATTTATCCTCTGAGCCGATCGGCAACTGCAGGATGATGGGGTTCGCCCCCAGCCGATCGATGATCATATCCACGCACCGAAAGAAATCGGCGCCGACACGGTCCATCTTGTTGACGAAACAGATTCGCGGCACACCATATTTGTCGGCCTGGCGCCACACCGTCTCGGACTGGGGTTCGACCCCGGCTACGCTGTCAAACACCGCTACCGCGCCGTCGAGCACGCGCAAACTGCGCTCTACCTCGATGGTGAAGTCCACATGCCCCGGCGTGTCGATGATATTGATGCGGCAATTGTTCCACTCACAGGTCGTCGCCGCGGATGTGATCGTGATGCCGCGCTCCTGCTCCTGCTCCATCCAGTCCATCGTCGCGGTGCCTTCATGCACCTCGCCGATTTTGTAGGAGCGGCCCGTGTAATAAAGGATGCGCTCGGTCGTCGTCGTCTTGCCCGCATCGATATGGGCCATGATGCCGATATTGCGGTAGTTCGAAAGAGGATGAGTGCGCGCCATGGCTGTTATGCTTCCAAAACCGTCTGCGACTACCAGCGGTAATGGGAAAATGCGCGGTTGGCCTCGGCCATTCGATGGGTGTCCTCGCGCTTCTTCACGGCGGTTCCACGGTTGGCCGCCGCATCCATCAGTTCGTTGGACATCCGCGCGATCATCGTCGTCTCCGACCGCTTGCGCGCTGCCTCGATCAGCCAGCGGATCGCCAGGGTCTGACGGCGGATCGGGCGAACCTCGATCGGGACCTGATAGGTGGCGCCACCAACCCGGCGAGATCGCACCTCAACCCCGGGCTTTACGTTCTCGAGCGCCTCGTGGAAAACCTTGAGCGGATCCTGGCCGCTCTTTTTCTCGATAACGTCGAGAGCTCCATAAACTATTGATTCTGCAACAGATTTTTTGCCCTGAATCATCACAGAATTCATGAATTTGGTCACCACCACGTCGCCATATTTGGCGTCGGACAGGATTTCGCGGCGTTCGGCGGCATGACGGCGTGACATCGAGCTTCCCCTACTTCGGCCGCTTCGCGCCGTATTTCGAACGGCGCTGGCGACGATCGCCGATGCCCTGGGTATCCAGCGTTCCGCGGATAATGTGGTAACGCACACCGGGCAAATCCTTCACCCGACCGCCCCGGATCATCACGACCGAGTGCTCCTGGAGATTGTGTCCCTCACCCGGAATATAGCTCGTCACCTCGAAACCGTTGGTCAGGCGAACGCGCGCGACCTTTCGCAGAGCCGAATTCGGCTTTTTCGGGGTCGTCGTGTAGACGCGCGTACATACGCCGCGCTTCTGCGGACAGCCCTCCATCGCGGGCACCTTGTTGCGCGCGATCTGAGCCACGCGGCCCTTGCGGATCAGCTGGTTAATCGTCGGCATCGCTATACAAACACCTTTCAGCGGCGTCCATGGTCGTCCATGGACACAGCAAAATACGGAGAAGCCCGGTTTTCGTGCTTCTCCGGAGGCTTTCTCGCCAGCCTCCCAGGCATCGGGTTAGTTGTTCCGTCAGGTTCACCCGGGAACGTGTCTAGAACGCGGGTTCTACCACCGCCCCCTCAAGGAGAGCCGGATACTAGTGAAGCGACCCGGCGCCGTCAAGAGCAATTCCCGAATTTTATCCCGTATTCCGGCGGCTTAGCGGGATTTAACGTCCGACCGCCGGGCGCCGGTTGGGCTACTCGGCGCCGTCGCTTTGCGCGCTTACTTCGGCCGCCTCGATCGCGGCCGCTTCGTCGATCGCCTCGTGTTTCGCCGCCTCGATGGCGTCGGTGTCCTGGGCGATCTTCTTCATCCGGTTCATCACACCCCCCGTGCCCGCTGGAATGAGTCGACCTACGATGACGTTTTCCTTTAGTCCCAGAAGCTTATCCACTCTTCCGGAGACCGCGGCCTCGGTCAGTACACGCGTGGTTTCCTGGAACGACGCGGCAGATATGAACGAGCGGGTCTGCAGCGACGCCTTGGTGATGCCCTGAAGCACGGGGATCGCCACGGCCGGTTTCTTGCCTTCCGCCTTGAGTGTGGCGTTGATTTCATCAAACTCGATGCGGTCGAGCTGCTCGCCCGCAAGAAGCGTGGACTCGCCGGGCGCCGTGATTTCTACCTTCTGCAGCATCTGACGAACGATCGTCTCGATATGCTTGTCGTTGATCTTCACGCCCTGCAATCGATAGACATCCTGGATCTCGTTGACCAGATAGACGGCCAGCGCCTCGATGCCGAGCACGCGCAAAATGTCGTGCGGCACCGGGTTGCCATCCATCAACAGATCGCCCTGTTCGACCCAGTCGCCTTCGCGCACTCCGATATGCTTGCCCTTGGGGATGAAATACTCGCGAGGCTCTCCCTCGCCCTCCAGGGGGGTGATGACGATCCGGCGCTTCGACTTGTAGTCTTTGCCGAATCCGACGCGTCCGGGCGCTTCGTTGATGATTGCGTGATCCTTGGGCTTGCGGGCCTCGAACAACTCGGCGACGCGCGGCAGACCGCCGGTGATGTCGCGGGTCTTCGAGGATTCCCGAGGAATTCGCGCGAGCACGTCGCCCGCATGCACCTCCGCCCCGTTTTCAACATTCAAGATCGCATCCACCGACAGGAAATAACGGGCTTCGAGCTCGTTCTCGAGCGTGACGATGTCGCCCTTCTTGTCGCGCAGCGTGATGCGCGGGCGCAAGTCGGCCCCCCTCGGCTGCTGTTTCCAGTCGATCACCACCTTGTTCGAGATGCCTGTCGTCTCATCGAGCGTATCGCGCACGGAGACGCCCTCCACGAGGTCGACGTAATGGGCGACACCCTCGCTCTCGGTGATAATCGGCAGGGTGTAGGGATCCCACTCGGCCAACTTGTCGCCACGATCGACCTTGTCACCGTCCGCGACCAAAAGCTTGGCACCGTAAGGCAGGCGGTGGCGCGCACGTTCGCGACCGTTTTCATCGCGTAGAACGATCTCGCAGTTGCGCCCCATCACGACGTGGGTGCCGCCGCTGTCCTCGACCACATTGCGGTTTTCGAGGGTCACCACCGTCTTGGTCAGGGCCTCGATGGCGGACTGCTCCGCGCCCCGCTGGGCGGTGCCACCGATGTGGAAGGTGCGCATGGTCAGCTGCGTGCCCGGCTCGCCGATCGACTGCGCGGCAATCACACCGACTGCCTCGCCCATATTCACGCGCGTTCCACGCGCGAGATCGCGGCCGTAGCACAGACCGCAAACGCCATCCGTGCTTTCACAGGTCAAGGGTGAGCGGATGCGCACCGTCTCGACTTCCGCGTCTTCGATCGGGCCCAGCGACTCCTCGACGACCATGTCGCCCTTAGGAACGATCACATCGCCGTTCGTCGGATTGACCACATCGTCGGCCGCCACGCGGCCGAGTATCCGCTCTGTCAGGGGCGCGATAACCTCACCGCCCTCGATCACGGCACGCATCGTCAGGCCGAGATCGGTTCCGCAATCTTCCTCGACGACGATGCAATCCTGGGAGACGTCGACGAGACGGCGGGTCAGATAGCCTGAATTGGCCGTCTTGAGCGCTGTGTCGGCCAGGCCTTTGCGCGCGCCGTGTGTCGAGTTGAAATATTCGAGCACCGTCAGCCCGCCCTTGAAGTTGGAGATGATCGGGGTCTCGATAATCTCGCCCGAGGGCTTGGCCATCAGACCGCGCATGCCGGCCAGCTGCTTCATCTGGGCCGGCGAACCGCGCGCCCCGGAATGAGCCATCATATAGATCGAGTTGATTGGCTTCTTGAGTTTGGTTTCCGTGTCGATTTCGTTGGCCTGATTCGAGATCGCGCTCATCATTTCTTCAGCGACCTTGTCCGTGCACTGCGACCAGGCGTCGATGACCTTGTTGTATTTCTCGCCGCGTGTGATCAGGCCGTCGGTGTATTGTTGCTCGTACTGCCTGACCAGTTCGTGCGTTTCGTTGACCAGCTTTGTCTTGGCCTTCGGCACGACCATATCGTCCTTGCCGAAGGAAATTCCCGCACGGCAGGCGAAGCCGAAACCCAATTTCATCATCCGGTCGGCGAAAATGACCGTCTCCTTCTGGCCGCAATGGCGATAGACCAGATCGACGACCTCGGTGATTTCGCGCTTCGTCAACAACCGGTTGATGCAGCTGAAATCGACCGAAGGATGGCGCGGCAACAATTCGGACAGCAGCATCCGCCCGGGCGTCGCATCAACGGTCGTCGTGATCGGATCGCCGTTCGCATCCACCGTGTGGTAACGACATTTGATCCGGCTGTGCAGCGACACGGCGCCGACCGCCAGCGCCTGTTCGATTTCGCCCATCGTGGCAAAGGCCCGGCCTTCGCCCGGCTCGCCTTCGCGCTCGAAGGTCATAAAGTAGAGTCCCAGCACGATATCCTGGGTCGGCACGATGATCGGCTTGCCGTTGGCCGGGCTGAGGATGTTATTGGTCGACATCATCAACACGCGCGCCTCGAGTTGCGCTTCGGGCGAGAGCGGCACATGCACGGCCATCTGATCGCCGTCGAAATCGGCGTTGAACGCGGTGCAAACCAGCGGGTGAAGTTGAATCGCCTTGCCCTCGATGAGGATTGGCTCGAACGCCTGGACGCCCAGGCGGTGCAGCGTTGGTGCCCGGTTGAGCAGCACCGGATGCTCGCGGATTACCTCCTCGAGGATATCCCACACCTCGGGCCTTTCTTTTTCCACCATGCGCTTGGCGGCCTTGATGGTCGTCGCCAAGGCGTAGCGTTCCAACTTGGAATAGATGAACGGCTTGAACAGCTCGAGCGCCATCTTCTTGGGCAGCCCGCACTGATGCAGTTTGAGCTCTGGCCCGACCACGATGACCGAACGGCCTGAATAGTCGACCCGCTTGCCCAGGAGGTTCTGACGAAAGCGCCCCTGCTTGCCTTTGAGCATGTCGGAGAGGGATTTGAGCGGGCGTTTGTTCGCCCCCGTGATGACCCGACCGCGCCGACCGTTGTCGAACAGCGCGTCCACCGCCTCCTGCAGCATACGCTTCTCGTTGCGCACGATGATATCGGGTGCGCGCAACTCGACCAGCCGCTTGAGACGGTTGTTGCGGTTGATCACGCGGCGATAGAGATCGTTCAGGTCCGACGTTGCGAACCGCCCGCCGTCGAGAGGCACCAACGGGCGCAACTCCGGCGGGAGCACGGGGACGACTTCGAGGATCATCCATTCCGGCCGGTTGCCTGAGCTGAGAAACACTTCGATTAGCTTGAGCCGCTTGACCAGCTTCTTGCGCTTGGTTTCGGACGCGGTCGCCTCGAGATCGTCGCGCGTGCGCTCGCGCTCGGCCTCGAGATCGAGGTCCGCCAACATGTCGCGGATCGCCTCGGCCCCGATGCCCGCGGTAAATGCATCGGCACCGTATTCGTCCTGTGCCTCCATGAACTGCTCTTCCGTGAGCAACTCGCGCACCTTGAACGGGGTCAGCCCCGGTTCGACCACGATGAAACTCTCGAAATAGAGTACCCGCTCGAGCTCTTTGAGGGTCACGTCGAGCAGCAGGCCGATGCGTGAGGGCAGCGACTTGAGGAACCAGATATGGGCGACGGGCGAAGCGAGCTGAATATGCCCCATGCGCTCGCGGCGGACCTTCGACTGAATGACCTCGACGCCGCACTTTTCGCAGACCACGCCGCGATACTTCATGCGCTTGTACTTGCCGCACAAGCACTCGTAATCCTTTACCGGACCGAAAATTCGCGCGCAGAACAGGCCATCCCGCTCGGGCTTGAAGGTGCGGTAGTTGATGGTTTCGGGCTTCTTGATTTCTCCGTAGGACCAGGACCGGATCTTCTCCGGGCTCGCGATCGTGATCCTGATTTGGTCGAACTTCTGACTGCCGTCGACCTGTCCGAAGAAATTCATCAGCTCATTCATGTCCGTTCTCCTTCGTCACCCCTGTGGAGCGACCGTTCGGCTCGGACGACACCCGAAGGCGCGCCCGGCCTCGATCCGTCGGTTCAGCTCTGCGTCGAACGATTGACGTTGAGCCCGAGAGCCTGAAGCTCCTTGACCAGCACGTTGAACGATTCCGGTATGCCGGTCTCGAAGTTCTCGTCGCCGCGCACGATTGCCTCGTAGACCTTGCTGCGGCCCGACACGTCGTCGGATTTCGCCGTCAGCATCTCCTGCAACGTGTAGGCGGCGCCGTAGGCCTGTAACGCCCAGACCTCCATTTCGCCGAAGCGCTGGCCGCCGAACTGCGCCTTGCCACCCAGCGGCTGCTGGGTAACCAGGCTGTAGGGGCCGATCGAGCGGGCGTGGATCTTGTCGTCGACCATGTGGTGCAGCTTGAGCATGTAGATGTAGCCCACCGTCACCTTGCGCTCGAATTGCTCGCCGGTTCTGCCGTCGGTCAACGTGACCTGACCCGACGAGTCCAGGCCCGCCAGCTCCAGCAACTCGACGATGTCGGCTTCGTGCGCCCCGTCGAACACCGGCGTCGCCATCGGCACACCGTGGGCAAGGTCGTGACCAAGCTCGACAACCTGGTCGTCGGTCAACGATGCGATCAACGAATCCCGGCCCCGCGCACCGCCTTCGCCATAGATTTCCTTGAGCGTCTTGCGCAAGCCGTCGCGCGCCGTCTTGCTGCTCGCCTCCTCAGCCATGCGGCCGATCTGGAGGCCCAGCCCGTGCGCCGCCCAGCCCAGATGGGTTTCGAGAATCTGACCCACGTTCATGCGCGACGGCACGCCCAGCGGATTGAGCACGATGTCAATCGTGGTGCCGTCATCGAGATGAGGCATATCCTCGATTGGCATGATGCGCGAGATCACGCCCTTGTTGCCGTGGCGCCCGGCCATCTTGTCGCCCGGCTGCAGCTTGCGCTTCACCGCGACGAACACCTTGGCCATCTTGAGCACGCCGGGCGGCAACTCGTCGCCGCGCTGCAGTTTCTCGACCTTGTTCTCGAAGCGGTCCTGCAAACGTTTATGCTCGGCGTCGAGCTCCTTCTTGAGCTCCTCGACCTCCGCTGTGATCTGCGCGTTCTTGAGCGCGATCTGCCACCACTGGCCCGGCGTAAATTTTTCGAGCACTTCGTCGGTGATTTTCACGTTGGTCCCGAAGCCCTTCGGTCCCCGCGCGCCGACTCGGCCCAGTAGGTTCGCCTTGAGCCGATTATAGATGTTGCGTTCGAGGATAGCCTGCTCGTCGTTCTTGTCCTTGACAAGCCGCTCGATTTCTTCGCGTTCTATGGCGAGCGCCCGTTCGTCCTTGTCCACGCCGCGACGCGAAAAGACGCGAACCTCGACCACCGTGCCCGACACGCCGGGCGGCACCTTGAGCGAGGTGTCGCGCACGTCGGAGGCCTTCTCGCCGAAGATCGCACGGAGCAGTTTTTCTTCGGGCGTCATGGGGGATTCGCCCTTGGGCGTGATTTTGCCCACCAGGATATCGCCTGGATTGACCTCGGCACCGATATAGACGATGCCCGCTTCGTCGAGGTTGCGCAGCGCCTCTTCGCTGACGTTCGGAATGTCGCGAGTGATGTCCTCCTGGCCCAGCTTGGTGTCGCGGGCCATAACCTCGAACTCCTCGATGTGGATCGAGGTAAAGACGTCATCCTTGACGAGGCGCTCGGAGATCAGGATTGAATCTTCGTAGTTGTAACCCTGCCAGGGCATGAAAGCGACGAGCACGTTGCGCCCGAGCGCCAGTTCGCCCCGGTCGGTGCTCGGCCCGTCGGCGAGAATTTCTCCCACGTCCACCTGGTCGCCCACCTTCACCAGCGGCCGCTGGTTGATGCAGGTGTTCTGGTTGGAGCGCTGGAACTTCAGCAAGTTGTAAATATCGACACCCTGGGTCGCGCCGTCCTTGTCGGTGGCGCGCACGACCATGCGTGTCGCATCCACCTGGTCGACGACGCCACTGCGCCGGGCGACGATAGTCACGCCGGAGTCCCGGGCCACGACCTCTTCCATGCCGGTACCCACGAAAGGCGCTTCGGGCTGGACCAGCGGCACCGCCTGGCGCTGCATGTTCGAGCCCATCAGGGCACGGTTGGCGTCGTCGTTCTCGAGGAACGGGATCAGCGCCGCCGCCACCGATACGAGCTGCTTGGGCGAGACGTCCATCATGTCGATGGATTCGCGCGGCGCCATCACGAACTCACCGCGCTGACGGCTGCTGACGAGCAGCTCGGTGAAACGCCCTTGTGCGTCGAGCTCTGCGTTGGCCTGGGCTACCGTGTGGTTGCCTTCGTCCATCGCGGAGAGATAGATCACCTCGTCGGTCACCTTGCCGTCGATCACCTTGCGGTAGGGACTTTCAATGAAACCGTAGGGATTGACCCGGGCGTAGGTGGCGAGCGAGTTAATCAGTCCGATATTCGGCCCTTCGGGCGTCTCGATCGGGCAGATCCGGCCGTAATGAGAGGGGTGCACATCGCGCACCTCGAAGCCCGCGCGTTCGCGGGTCAGGCCGCCCGGACCGAGCGCCGAGAGCCGACGTTTATGGGTAATCTCGGCCAGCGGGTTGGTCTGGTCCATGAACTGCGAGAGCTGGGACGAGCCGAAGAACTCGCGTACCGCGCCCGCTGCGGGCTTGGCGTTGATCAAGTCGTGCGGCATCACCGTGTCGATATCGACCGAGCTCATGCGCTCGCGAATGGCCCGCTCCATGCGCAACAGGCCGACCCGGTACTGGTTCTCCATCAGCTCACCCACCGAGCGCACCCGGCGGTTGCCGAGATGGTCGATGTCGTCGACGTCGCCCTTGCCGTCCTTGAGGTCGACCAGGATCTTCACGGTCTTGAGAACATCCTGCCTGCGCAGAACCCGCAGTCGGTCCTCGCCCTCCACGCCGAGCCGGGCATTCATCTTCACCCGTCCTACCGACGACAGGTCGTAGCGCTCCGATCCCTCGTTCTTCAGGGTATCGGTTGCAATCCAGACAGGGCCGCGGATCGCTTCGTCGCGCCGCGACTGGGGGATCACCACACAGCAGTAATCGTCCGCGTAATCGAGAATCCAGACGTCGCCCAGCGCCTCGCGCTTGAGCGTCGCCACAACCTTGGCTTTGCCCTTCGGCTCGGCGCGCGCCTCGACCCGATCCTTGACCAACTTGCCGCGGGCAAAGAACAGATCGTAAAACAGCTTTTCGGCAGTCTCCACCGTCGGTGGTTCGCCCGGACGCATGACCCGGTAGATATCGATCAACGCCTCTTCGCTGGTGGTCGATTTATCGACGGCCAGCGTGCTGCGGATATAGGGGCCGACATGGATGTGATCGATCGCGAGAGTTGGCAGGATCTTGATGCCCGCCCCTTCGATGGAGGCGATATCCTCTTCCGTGATCTCGGCGCCAGCCTCGATGAAGATCTCGCCTGTCTCCTCATTGATCAGGTCGGTCGCAGCATAGCGCCCGACCATCTCGTCGATCTCGACCAGCTGCTCGCTCACGCCGCTCTTGGCCAGCTTGTCAACGAGCCGCGGCGAAGCGCGGGTGCCTGCTTCAATCACGACCTTGCCGGTCTTGGCGTCGCGCACGTCGTGCAGCAACTTGGTGCCGCGCAACCGGTCCGCGTTGATCGGCATTTTCCAGCCGTCCTTGATCCGCGTAAACTCGATGGTCGTGTAAAACTCGTCGAGCACGTCCTGGGTCGACATGCCGAGCGTGCGCAGCAGAGCGGTGACCGGCAGCTTGCGCCGACGGTCGATGCGCACGTGAACGATGTCCTTGGCGTCGAACTCGAAGTCCAGCCACGAGCCCCGGTAGGGAATCACCCGCGCCGCAAACAGAAATTTTCCCGAGCTGTGGGTCTTGCCCTTGTCGTGATCGTAGAACACGCCGGGCGAGCGATGCATCTGTGAGACGATGACCCGCTCGGTGCCGTTGACCACGAAGGTGCCGTTCGTCGTCATCAGGGGCATGTCGCCCATGTAGACGTCCTGCTCCTTAATGTCGCGTACTGTGCGTAACTCGGTGTCTTCGTCCACATCCCAGACGATCAGACGCAGGGTCATCTTGAGCGGTGCCGCATAGGTCATGCCTCGTTGCTGGCATTCCTCGACGTCGTATTTCGGCTCCTCAAACTCGTAGCGCACGTATTCGAGCGACGCGAGATCGGAAAAGTCCTTGATCGGGAATACCGAACGGAAGACCTCCTCGAGGCCTTCCACCAAGCGCTCACCGGGCACCTCGTTCTTCTGCAAAAATTTCTCGTAGGAGGTTTTCTGCACCTCGATCAGGTTCGGCATTGTGGACACGCTGGAAATGCGCCCGAAATCCCGACGCAGTCGCCGCCGATTTGAATAGGTCTCCGTCATCACCGCTCCTTCGCGAAGTCGCGCCTCGCGTTGCCGGCGCCCGTAGCACCGGCCTGGTGTTGCGATGCCGCGCGCACGCGCGCGGCAGTATCGCCGTATCCGTAGGGGGCACGCCGCCCATCGACCGTGGTCCCGGGGAGGGATCGCCCGAAACAGGCCGCTTGAAACCGGCGCGCGCGCATGCGCCAAGCTCCGTACCCGCGGTCGCCCGCCGGCCGGTCCGTTAGCGCGCCGTCGAGGAACCGGAGGCTAATTGATTTCAACCGTCGCGCCCGCCGCCTCGAGTTGCTCCTTGATCTTGTCGGCTTCCACTTTCGAGACGCCTTCCTTGACCGCCTTCGGAGCCGCTTCCACAAGATCCTTGGCCTCCTTGAGGCCGAGGCTAGTGACGGCACGCACTTCCTTGATCACATTGATCTTCTTTTCCCCGAACGACACGAGTACGACGTTGAACTCGGATTGCTCCTCGGCCTCCGCCCCGTCGCCCGCGGCTGGAGCCGCCGCGGCAGCCGCCACGGGAGCCGCTGCCGAAACGCCCCACTTTTCCTCGAGCATTTTCGACAACTCCGCCGCCTCAAGAACACTGAGCGACGACAGGTCGTCCACAATTTTCGCTAGATCCGCCATGGTTTACTTTTCCTCTGGTCTTACGGTTGCAAACATTTGAAATAACTTACGATTCTTCGTTCCCTTCGGGTGCCTCCCCGGCAACTTCCGGGGCATCTGTCGGGGCTTCGGCCATCGCCTCTTCGGCCGGCGGCGCCTCTGCTGCAACTGCGGCGGACGCGTCGTCCACGGGCGTCACGGGCGCCGGCTCCGCGCAGGGAGCGCCTTCATAGGCCGCCATGAGGCGTGCAAGCTGGCCCGCCGGTGCCTGGAGCAGGCCCACCAGACGGGTCGCGGGTGTGTTGATCATGCCCACGATCTTGGCCCGCAACTCGTCGAGCGACGGCAGGCTGGCCAAATGCTTGATCGCCGCCTCGTCCAGAGGCTTGTCGGGCATACCGCCGCCGATCACGATCAACTTGTCGTTCTTTTTGGAGAAATCGACCGCCACCCGGGCCGCTGCGACGGGATCGTCGGAATAGGCGATCGCGGTCGGGCCCGTGAACAGGTCGATCAACCCGGCATAGGGCGACCCGTCAAGCGCGAGGCGCGTCAACCGGTTCTTGGTCACTGTGTAGCGGGCCCCCGCATCACGCATCTTGCGGCGCAGGTCGGTCGCTTCCGCAACGTTAAGTCCACTCTGCGTCGTCACCACAACCAGACCGGCCTCGCTGAACACCTGCTTGAGGCTTTCGACAACCTGTATTTTTTGCGCCCGTTCCACGATCCGTCTCCCCGCCTCAGGCCGACAGGCTCGAGACGTTCATACGAACGCCCGGCCCCATCGTTGAACTCAACGCAACCTTCTTCATATAAGTACCTTTAACCCCGGTGGGCCTAGCTGCCTGGATGGCGCCGATGAACGCCCGGACATTCTCTACCAGCGCCTCCTGGGAGAAGCTCGCCCGCCCCACTCCGGCATGGACGATTCCGGCCTTTTCGACCCGGAACTGCACTTGCCCGCCCTTTGCCTTCTCGATCGCCTCCGCCACATCCATCGTCACCGTGCCCAGCTTCGGGTTGGGCATCAGCCCACGCGGGCCGAGCACCCGGCCCAGTTTACCCACCACCGACATCATGTCGGGCGTGGCGATGCAAACGTCGAAATTCATCTCACCGCCCTGAACCTTTTCGGCCAGATCGTCGGCACCGACCAGATCGGCGCCCGCCTTGGTCGCCTCATCGGCCTTGTCGCCCTTGGCGAATACGGCAACCCGCGGTGTCTTGCCCGTGCCGTTGGGCAACGAGATGACGCCGCGCACCATCTGGTCTGCGTGACGCGGGTCGACCCCGAGATTGATTGCAATTTCGATCGTCTCGTCGAACTTCGCCAGCGCCCCCGCCTTGACCAATCGCACGGCATCGTCAAGGCCGTACTGGTTCCCGGAACCGATCTCTTCCTGCGCGGTGCGATACCGCTTGCCCCTGCGTGCCATTCTATTTGCCCTCCACCGAGAGGCCCATCGATCGCGCCGAGCCAATCACCATCTGGCACGCGGCATCAATATCGTTGGCGTTCAGATCGACCATCTTCTTTTCTGCAATCTCTCGAACCTGGGCCATGCTGACCATGCCAACCGGTTCCTCCCGACCAGTCTCCGATGCCCCTTTCTCGAGCCGGGCCGCCTTTTTAAGGAAAAAGCTTACCGGTGCCGTCTTGGTAACGAAGGTGAAACTTTTGTCCACATGGACCGTGATCGTTGTCGGAATCGGCATGCCCTGCTCAAGCTCGCCGGTCGCGGCGTTGAACGCCTTGCAGAACTCCATGATGTTCAACCCGCGTTGACCCAGCGCGGGGCCGATCGGCGGCGAGGGATTCGCCTGCCCGGCTGGCACCTGGAGCTTGATGTAGCCCTCAATCTTCTTCGCCATTGTCCATCCTCAACGTCGTCAAGGGGCGCGGTACGACTATGGCCAGTCTCCCGCGCGGTTCCAAAAAAGCAGACCCGGCCCTTATCGGAGCCCGGCCGTTTATCGCATCAGGTCTTTTCGACCTGCGCGTATTCAAGTTCGACGGGCGTCGCCCGCCCGAAAATTGACACCGCTACCTTGAGCCGCGCCTTCTCTTCGTCGACGTCCTCGACCAGTCCGTTGAACGAAGCGAACGGTCCGTCGCACACCCGCACCGTTTCTCCCACCTCGAACGTGATCGACGGTTTTGGCCGCTCGATTCCTTCCTTCACCTGGTGAAGGATGCGATTCGCCTCGGTCTCGGAAATCGGCATCGGGCGGCTGCCCGCGCCGAGAAAACCGGTTACCTTCGGGGTATTCTTGACTAGGTGCCACGTCTCGTCCGTCATCTCCATATGGGCGAGCACGTAGCCCGGAAAAAACTTGCGCTCCGACTTCACTTTGCTGCCCCGGCGCATGACGACGACTTCTTCAGCCGGCACCAGAACATCCTCAATCAGGTCGTCCATGCCCTTCAACTGGGCCTGCTCGGCGATCGACTGGGCGACGCGCTTCTCGAATCCGGAATAGACGTGGACGATATACCACTTCATTGCCATCCGCGTCAGCCTCCGAGGCCCAGGATTCCACGCACGCCCAGCGAGAGCACCTGGTCCACGAAGAAAAAGAACAACGCCATAAACGTCACCATGATGAACACCATTACGGTACTCATCGTGGTCTCCTTGCGGGTCGGCCAGGTTACTTTTGCGACCTCCTGGCGAACCTGGCGCATAAACTCTAGGGGTGCTGTGCGCGCCATCGTTACATTGTCATCCTTCTCTCACGGGCCTCTTGCCGCTTGACCCACCGGCTCCGGCCATCCGGTTGGCAGGAGTGGAGGGGATCGAACCCCCAACCCCCGGTTTTGGAGACCGGTGCTCTACCAGTTGAGCTACACTCCTCCACCCGCGGCCTGGCCGGACGACACGCCTCGTGCCACCCGTCCGATCAATTCTTTCCCTCGCAGCCTATTCGAGGATTTTGGCGACGACGCCGGCACCGACCGTGCGGCCGCCCTCGCGGATCGCGAAGCGCAGCCCTTCGTCCATCGCGATCGGCACGATCAACTCGACCGTCATCGACGCGTTGTCGCCGGGCATCACCATCTCGACACCGTCCGCCAGCTCTACCTGTCCCGTCACGTCCGTCGTCCGAAAGTAAAACTGCGGACGGTACTTCGTGAAAAACGGCGTGTGGCGGCCGCCCTCCTCCTTCGTCAGAATGTACGCTTCCGCCGTGAACTTCGTGTGCGGCGTGATCGTCCCCGGCTGCGCCAGGACCTGACCCCGCTCAACCTCGTCGCGCTTCGTCCCCCGCAGCAACACTCCGATGTTGTCTCCCGCCTCGCCCTGGTCCAGAAGCTTGCGGAACATCTCCACTCCCGTGCACACCGTCTTCGTCGTGTCCTTCACGCCCACGATCTCGATCTCTTCGCCAACGTTCACGACACCACGCTCCACCCGACCCGTGACCACCGTGCCACGGCCCGATATCGAGAACACATCCTCGATCGGCATCAAAAACGGCTTGTCCTTCGGGCGTTCCGGCTGCGGAATGTAGTCGTCCACCGCAGCCATCAGCTCCAGGATCGAGGCCTTCCCCGTCTCTTCGTCCCGGCCCTCCAGTGCCGCCAGCGCCGAACCCCGGATAATCGGGATGTCGTCGCCCGGAAACTCGTACACCGACAGGAGCTCGCGAACCTCCAGCTCGACCAGATCCAGGAGCTCCGGATCGTCAACCTGGTCCACCTTGTTCATGTACACCACGATCGCAGGCACTCCCACCTGGCGCGCCAGCAGGATGTGCTCCCGTGTCTGCGGCATCGGCCCGTCCGCCGCCGAAACCACCAGTATCGCCCCGTCCATCTGAGCCGCGCCCGTGATCATGTTCTTCACGTAATCCGCATGGCCCGGGCAATCGACATGCGCGTAATGACGGTGCTCCGTCTCGTACTCCACATGCGCCGTCGCGATCGTGATCCCACGCTCGCGCTCCTCCGGCGCCTTGTCGATATCCTCGAACGCCACAAATTCCGCGCCACCCGTCTCCGCCAGTGTCTTCGTGATCGCCGCCGTCAGCGTCGTCTTGCCGTGATCCACGTGACCGATCGTCCCCACATTGCAGTGCGGCTTCGTTCGCTCGAATCTTGCCTTACCCATCGAAAACTTCTCCGTACTTAAAAAAGTGCTTTCGTTTTTAAACGCTACCAAGCGTCCCGACCGTTGCCTTCCCTGGCCCGCCACCTCGCATTTGGAGCGGGTGATGGGAATCGAACCCACATAACCAGCTTGGAAGGCTGGGGCTCTACCGTTGAGCTACACCCGCCGAATTGCTTTCCTGATGTCCTCTTCCCGTCGGAACCGACCGCCGGCACCGTCAAGTGGTGGAGGGGGTAGGATTCGAACCTACGTAGACGTACGTCGGCAGATTTACAGTCTGCTGCCTTTAACCACTCGGCCACCCCTCCGCGCCCCGACGCTCACGCCATAACTGGGGAAGTGCGAAGTAAGAGGTTTCCCGACCGGTTGTCAACGCTAAATGGGCGCGAATCAAAGCGTTTCGAGACCACTCCCCCTCCAGAGGGAGTCTCGAACCGCTTCGAGCGCCGTCAAATCACGATTGAGAGTATAGTGCGCCCCATGTCTGCTCGCAAGGGGTCTCGAACGCGCTCACACCGCTCAATGCCGCGCGATGGCGGCGCTCGACGCCGGACATCCGCCGCGCCGTTGGGTCTTTGGCTCTATGGCCGTCATGCGGTCCAGGCCGCGCTTGAGAACCCGGACCGGCGCTGTCGCCGGCTGCTTTTGGCAGCGCCGGCGCCCCGGCTCGACGATTCCACCGACACCGCGTGGTCCCTGCCGTCAGGTCTTGTGCCCGAAAACACCTCGCGCGACGCGATCGAGGGCCTGCTGCCTCCCGGTGCGGTTCATCAGGGGACAGCACTTCTGGTCGACCCCCTGCCCCATTACGATTTGACCGAAACCTGTTCGCCGGCCGCCCGCGGCGCGGTGGTCGTGCTCGATCAGGTCACGGATCCCCGCAACGTGGGCGCGGTGCTGCGCTCGGCCGAGGCGTTCGGCGCCCGTGCCGTGATCCTCCAACAGCGTCATGCCCCCGACGAAAGCGGCGCACTGGCAAAGGCGGCGTCGGGCGCGCTGGAACGGGTCCCGCTGCTGCGCGAGACCAATCTCGCCCGGGCGCTCGATGCGCTCAAGGAGATCGGCTACTGGTGCGTGGGTCTCGACGCCGGCGCGGAGCAAACCCTCGCCGCCCTCGGGCTCGACCGTCCAGCCGCCCTCGTGCTGGGCGCCGAAGGCGCGGGCCTGCGCCGCCTGACCGCCGAGCGCTGTGACCAGCTCGCCCGGCTGCCCATCGACGAGCGGGCGGACAGCCTGAATGTGTCGGCCGCCGCCGCCGTGGCGCTTTACGAATTCGCCCGTTCCTGACGCGGCCGGCGGCGCCTAATCGAAGACCAGTCGCGGCAGGTAGCACGACACCACCCAATTCGGCTGGTCCACCACTTCGCTGATGCGCAAATCGGCGCACACGCTGCACAGCATGTAGGCGTCCTCCGGCGCCAATTTCTGGATTACGCCCAGCCGGTCGATCATGCCGCGCACGGCATCCTGGGTCGCCGCCATCAGGTCGGGGCCGATTCCGGTGGTCACCTCGTAACCCTTTTCGTCGAGATGCCGGCTTACCGAGCCGTGGGTGACGAACCTCGGAAAGCGGAGGTTTTCGCCCTTCGAGAGTTCGAATTTCATAGTCACGGTCATGGGCGATTCGATTGCCGTGCCGCAAACCTCGCCATCACCTTGGGCCGCGTGGGTGTCGCCGATCGAAAACAGGGCGCCGGGCACCTGCACGGGCAAGTAGAGGTCGACGCCGATGCCGATATCGCGGATATCCATGTTGCCGCCGCTGGCGTAGGGCGGGATTGTGCTGAATTCCCCGGCCTCGGCGGGCGTGACGCCGGTGGTGCCGCAGAACGGCTTGAGGGGGACGCTCGCGCCGGGTCCGTAAATGGCGGGCGTTCCAAACTCCTTGTCGTAGCTCCAAATGTTGAGCGCAGCCTCGGGAAAATCGTCGGCCAGAAGGCCGAACCCCGGCACGATCGCGGTCCATGCCCAGCCGCTCGCATTCATGTCGAGGATGGTCACCTTCAGGGCATCGCCCGGCTCCGCTCCGTCTATAAAGACCGGGCCGCTGATCGGGTTCACCCGCGAGAAGTCGAGGGTGCGGATGTCCTCGACCGTGGACCCGGCGGTAAGCTGGCCGCAGGTCGCGTCGATGTCCTCGAACGCCACCACGTCGCCAGGCGCCGCGGTAACCGCAGGGGTGCGAGAATTGTCCCAGGCCAAATGCCGATGTCCGGCGTGGATGGTGTAATTTGCCGCCATCCGGTCGAGTGGCTTGTCCATGACTGACGTCCTCCTGCTATGTGGCGTGGGGTTACGCACAAATTAAACCCGGTCACAACACATGTGGCAAAACCAAACCGCCAAAATATCGCCGGACCTCGCCGAAGCTGAGCCGCCGTGCCGTGCCGCCCCGTGTCGGGCGCGGCTTGTACGGTTCGGTCCGCGAGGCTAGTTTCCGCCTGACTGGATTCTCCCGCTTGTGCGGGTGAGGAAACGAATCAGACGCCTCGCTCATGTATCTGGTTTCGTTCTGCAATCAGGATCGGCCGCGCCGGCGCTTCGCGCTGGCCGCATTCGAACGTCCGGGCGATCCCCTCGCCTGGATCCGCATCGGTGCTGGTCGCCGCGACTTCGGCGCCACGGGAATGATCTGCCACGACGGATTCGTCTTCGCCATCGTCCAGTCGAGGCAACTGCCGCGGCTTGTCGCCCTTGATACACGCCACTGAACGCTTGTCGCGAGCAGTCCGCTCTCCCGGGTCCGCGATCCCCACTCTCTCGCCCTGCGGGATGGACGCCTCTACGTCGCCAGCACGGGCGACAATGCGGTCTACGAACTCCTGCTCGACGGCCCCCGCCTTGCTTCCGAGCGGCTTCACTGGCGTTACCCCGAAACCTCCGACGGTGATGACGACGTTCACCTGAATTCGCTGACGTTCGTCGGGGACGAACTCCTGGTCTCCGCGTTTGGGCCGCGCGACCCCGTGGGCCGCTGGTCGTCGGAGGGACGGGTGCTCAACGTCGATACCGCCACTGTGTTGGCCGAGGGTGTGAACCAGCCTCACAGCCTGATCCGCAGTCCGGGATTCCTGATGTTCTGTGAATCCAGAACCGGTCGTCTCCACGTCGCGCGCGAGCCCGAAAAGAATATCGCGTTCGGCGCCTACGAGGTTGCGGGCTATACCCGGGGACTGGCTCATACCGGGGATGGCGTTCTAATCGGTGTGAGCGGATCACGGACCACGTCGCGGAGTACCGGCAAGGCGCTCGATGTTTCTCTGGACATGGCATCGTGCGGATTGTGGAAACTTGCTTTCACAGCGGGTAAGGCGACTTGCCTGATCGACCTTTCGGGTTCGGGCAACGAGATTTACGATCTGCTTGCCATCGATGCCCCGATGCCCGCAATTGATCGGGCACCCGTGCGCAACGCGCTCGCGGAGACCCTGAGGGGTCTGCTATACAGAGGATGATTTCTGGATCCGCCGTCAGGATGCGTGCCAAGTGTGGTGCCCCGCGCGGATCCGGTGCGAACGCCGGATTAGCTCAGCGGTAGAGCAACTGATTTGTAATCAGTAGGTCGTGGGTTCAAATCCTACATCCGGCACCACCCGCCGGCGGCCGTGCAGGCGTCGTCCGCTCAGGCTCAGGCGGACATGACGATTTCGACCGCCTGAAGCAGTTTTTCGCTGTTCAGCGGCTTGGCAATGACCTTGTTCGCGCCCAGGCGTTTGGCCAATTCCAGATAATCGTTGGCCCCGATCCGTCCACCGCCCGAGATGGCGATGATTTTCGCCTCCGGGTCCATGGCGCGCAGTTCGATTATGGTCTCAATGCCCTCCTTGTTGGGCATGATGATGTCGGTAATGACCAGATCCGGGCGGCTCTCCTTGTAGTCGTCCAGCGCCTGCTGGCCATCGCTCGCTTCCGAGGTTTCATAGCCGGCATTCTCCAGGATCTGGCGCACGGTAACCCGTACCAGTTCCTCGTCATCGACAATCAGGACACGCTCCATCGGGCTCGCTCCTTAAAAGTATGCTGAAACAGTATTGCCAGCATCACGATCATAAATACGTATGGAAAATTCTATACTATTTTATGAATTTCTCCAAAGGGTTCAGTGTTTTTTCGGGCGTCGTTAAATTCGTACTTCGCGTTCAGCGATGCGCGATCCCGCTCGCCTTGCCAGTGTTACCCACAAGCGGGATGTGGATAACAAACATGGTGCCCTCATCCGGCGTGCTCTCCACGTCGATCCAGCCGTCAAGCTTGGTGACGATTCCGTGCACCACCGAGAGCCCGAGGCCGGTGCCCGAGCCCACCTCCCGAGTGGTAAAAAACGGTTCGAAGATGCGGTCGCGCACCTCCTCGCTCATGCTGCAACCGGTATCGCGCACGGTGAGCCGCGCGACCGCGCTCCCGGCACCAAGCAGGCGTCGCAAGCGACTGCCATCGCGCTTCGAGATCCGGTCGAGGGCGAGCGAGAGATGCCCGCCCTCGGGCTCCATGGCATAGGCGGCATTGGTCGCAAGGTTCATCAATATCTGCTGCACGGCCGTGGGATTGCCGAACACCGGCCCGATTCCTTCTCCGATCTCGGCATCGACCTGGATCGTCGAGGGCACCGTGGCCTTGAGCAACGGGATCGCCTCGGCGACCACGTCGGAGAGGTCGAATTCGACCATCTCCTCCGTATCGGCACGGCTGAACGCGAGGATACGCTTGACCAGCTCTTCGACCCGGTGGCTCGCCGTGAGCACCATTTCGAGGTTCGGCCGCGATTTCGAATCCCCGGGCAAGCTGCGCAGGGTCATCTCGGTCAGCCCGACGATGGGGGTCAGCATGTTGTTGACCTCGTGCGAGATGCCGCCCGCGAGCTGGCCCACCGCCTCCATCTTCTGGGTGTGGCGCAATTCCTCCTCCAGGGCCATGCGCTCGGTGATGTCTTCGATCACCGCGAGATAACCCACGACCTCGCCGCGATCGTCGAAATTCGGCACCCGGGTGGTTTCGAGCACACGGTGGCCAAACCGCGGGTGCTCGACCGCGTGTTCGCTACTGTTGGGTGTTCCGCGCAACACCTCTTCGATCAGTGGACTGTTTGACTCGTAGGATTCCGAAGAGACGACCTCGCGCACCGAGCGGCCGACCAGCTCGTCCGCCGGCTGCTCCGACCACACCTCGCGTGCCCGGTTGACGAATTGTATCGTCTCGTCGCGATCGACATAAACGATCATCGCGGGCACGTTGTCGGTCACGAGGCGAAGCTGCGCCTCATTGTCGCGCAGCGCCTGTTCCGAGCGTTTGCGCTCGGTGATGTCCTCGGCAACCGCGAAATAGCCCAGCACCGAGCCGTCCTCGGCAATATGGGGAATGCGCGTGGTGTTCAGCGTCACCGCACCCTTGATCGGGTGCTCGGCCGCAAATTCCTGGCTCGAAATCTGGCCAGAGAGCACTCTGTCGACCTCGGGCTTGACGATCGCGTAGAACGTCTCGCCCACAACTTCGCGAAGGGTCTTGCCGATGGTTTTTGCGGCAGGGTAGCCGAGCCATTCCGACTGGGCCCGGTTGGCGAAGCGAAAACGCTCGTCCTTGTCGATATAGACGATTATCGCGGGCACGTTGTCGGTGATCACGCGCAACTGCTCCTCGCTCTCGCGCAACGCCTCCACGACCCGTTTGCGCTCGGTGATGTCCTCGACCACGACGAAATAACCCAATACCGAACCGTCTTCGGAGAAATGGGGGATCCGCGTGGTATGCACGGTCCGTCGCCTGCCCGACCGATCGTGGACATCCTCGGTATCGACCCGGTCGCCCATCAAAACCCGGTCAACCTTGGGTTTGACCTCACGATAGGTCGCTTCGCCCAATACTTCGCGCAGATGCTTGCCCACGATCTCCTCGGCAGGCATCTCGAACCAGGCTTCCTGAGCCTTGTTCGCGAACCGGTAGCATTCGTCGCGGTCGATATAGCCGATCAGCAATGGAATATTGTCGGTGATGACGCGGACCTGTTCTTCGCTGGCGCGCAACCTCTGCTCCGCCAGCTTGCGCTCGGTCACGTCGTGCAGCGAGCCGACCATACGCACCGCCTCACCGTTTTCGTTCCAGACCGCCTGGCCGCGATCCTGCAGCCAGACATGACGCCCGTCGTTCGCTTTGACGCGATACTCCAGCTCGAACGATTCTCGGCTCTTGAAATGCTGGTCCAGCGCGCCGGTCAGGATTTCAACATCGTCGGGATGAACCCGGGCGAGCCAGGCGTTGGGATGGTCGCGCACCTCCTCGACCTCGTAACCCAGAAGGTCTTCCATCTGGGGCGAGTGCCACAGGGTATCGGCCACCGGGTCCCAGTCGTAGATGCAATCGACCGTGGCGTTGGTCACGAGGTCGAGCCGCTCGAGGGTCTCGCGCAGTTCGCGCTCAGCCCGGCGGCGCTCGGTGATGTCCTGGTCGATACCGCTGACCCGCACGATACGCCCGGCGTCGTCGCGCACCACCTCGACCTGTTCGTTCACAATGGTGATTTCGCCATCCGGCTTGACAAGGCGAAAATCGAGCCGGTAACCCGCGCCCTGACCGAGCGCCTCGTCCACGGCCGCGCGTAAGCTCTCAATGTCGTCGAGATGTACCGCCGCGTAGAAATTATCGAGGGTGGTGTCGTAGCTATCCCGCTCGCGTCCGAGCATGCGGAAAATTTCGTCGGACCAGTACCATTTATCGGCCGTGGGGTCCCAATCCCAGCTGCCGATATGCGTGCGATCCGCTGGGCGTTGGCCAGGCTCGCCTCGCTGGCGCGCAGCCTTTCTTCCGCGCGGTGCTGTTCGGTGACGTCCTGGATCGTTCCGCTGACGCGCGCCGTTGCCCCATCCGCGATGCGGGTGACCTCGGATTCCTCGTGGATTACACGCACCTCACCGTCGGGGCGAACGATACGGTGGTCGCTGCCGAACGGCTTGCCACTGGCAACCCCTTTTTCGACCGCCGCACGCAGCCACGCGCGGTCGTCGGGGTGTACCGCCGCATAGTAATCTTCCAACGAAAGAACGAGGCTCTCGGGATCCCGGCCGAAGATGCGGTAGATCTCGTCCGACCAATAAAGCTTGCCGGACGACACATCCCAGTCCCAGCTGCCGACATGGGCAATGCGCTGGGCATTGGCGAGGCTCGCCTCGCTCCGGCGCAACCTCTCCTCCGCCTGCCTGCGCTCGGTAACGTCCAGCACCGTGCCGAGCAGAGTTGTCGCCTTGCCCGTCGAATCGAGAACCGGCTCCGCGCTGTCCTGGAAGATCCGTTGCTCGCCGTCCGGACGCACGAAGCGGAAATCGAGGGTGTACGACTTTCCCGTCGCGAGCGAGCGCTCGACCACCTCGTCCATTACCTCTCGATCGTCGGGATGGACGTGGCGGAGAAACAGATCGTAGCTGGGCGTCGTCGCGTCCGGATCGAAGCCGAACATCGGGTAGGTGGCCTCGGCCCACCACAGGGTTTCGGCCTCGAGGTCCCATTCCCAGCGGCCCAGGCCCGCGATGCGCTGGGCGTTGGACAGGCTCGCCTCGCTGCGGCGCAACTGCTCTTCCGCATTCTTCTTCTCGGTGATGTCGAAAATAACGCCGTCCATCCAGTGGAACTGGCCATCGGAATCTCGGATAACCTGCCCGTTCTCCTGCGCCCAACGAATCGAGCCATCGGTATGGACTATGCGGTACTCGTTCTCGTAGGGAACGCCCTTCGCCATGCTCGTCGCGATTTTTTCGTAGGCTGTCAGGCGGTCGTCAGGATATACCACGCTGGCAAGCGCTTCGGGTCCGGTACCGATGAAGTAATCTGGCCCGCGCCCGGTCAGGTCGCGTATTTGCTCACTGACAAATTCGAGGGTCCAGCCGTCGCGGGCGGTGCGGTAGATGACGCCTGCGATATTGCCGACCATGCTCGCGAACTGTTGCTCGCTTTCACGTGCCGCCGTCTCCGCCTCCCTGCGCGCGGTGACGTCGAAGATCACGCCGTCGAGGCACTCGAACTGCCCGTCTGGGCCGCGCACGGCATGGGCCGTCTCATGGGCCCAAACCACGGAGCCATCCGTGTGGCAGATGCGGTACTCGTTATCGTAGGGAACGCCCGTTTCGATGCTTCGCGCGATCCCGGCCCTAACGGACTCAAGATCGTCGGGGTGTGTGACCGTTTGGAATGCCTCGGGCCCGCGATCCAGGAAAAAGGCGGGTGCGCGGCCGGTCAGATCCTGGATCCTCTCGCTGATAAACGCCATGCTCCAGCCGTCCGCCTTGGTCCGGTAGACCGCGCCGGGCAGGTTGCTGACGATGCCGGAGAACTGCTCCTGGCTGGCACGCGCAGCGGCTTCCGCCTCCTTGCGCGCCGAGATATCGATTATGGCGCCGTCCAGCCACTCCAACTCGCCGCGCGCATTGAACACGCCTTTCGAACGCTCCAAAACCCAGCGTTCGGAACCGTCGGCGTGCAAGAACCGATATTCGCTTTCGACCAGTTCTCCGGACTTGATCTGTTCGAGTACGTCGTCGAGCGGCTTGATGTCGGCCGCGACCACAATTGAGGAAAAATGTTCTCGGTTATTGATGAACTCCGACGCCGGATAACCGGTCAACTCCTCGATCCCGTCGCTCATATGGTGACACGGCCAGTCTTCGTCTGGCCGGCAGCGGTAAATAGCGCCCGGGACGTTCGCCACCATCAGGCGGAACTGAGCCTCGCTCGCTTCTCTCTCCCGCGTCGCCTCGGCGAGCGCGGCCTGCGCCTCGTGCCGCGCGGTCACGTCGATCAGCACGCCGTCGACCCATTCGGCGTTGCCTGACCCGTCAGTGACTATCCGGCTGCGGTCGTGCAGCCAGCGGATCCCGCCGTCCGCATGGGTGATCCGATACTCCGTGATGTAGGGATCGTCCGCCGGATCGATGCCCGCGTTCATATAATCGTCGAGATCGTCCGGATGGATTATCTCCTCGAACCGGTTGTTCCCGGCTCGGAGAAACTCGGAGGCCGGATATCCCGTCAGCTGTTCGATCGCGTCGCTCATAAAGACGTCGGTCCAGTGCTCGTCGGGCAGGCAGCGATAGATCGCGCCCGGCATGTTATCGACCATCGTACGGAACTGCTCCTCGCTCGCCGCGAGCGCCGCTTCCGCCTCCTTCTGGGCGGTGATGTCGAACAGCAGACCGTCGATCCAGCGGGCCTCGCCGTCGTCGCCGAAGACGCCGCGATTGCGGTCCTGGATCCACCGGACGTTGCCGTCGCGGTGGATGATCCGGTATTCGTCGATATGAGGTTCCCGGGTGATCTCGCTGTCGAAATACGTGGTCCGGTCGTCGGGATGGCAGAGTTCGTCCAAGTGACGGACCTTGCCATTGATAAAATCGGCGGCCGGATAGCCGGTCAGATCCTGGATCCCTTCGCTCATATAGAGGTCGGTCCAGTGTTCGTCGTGCAGCGAGCGATAGATTGCGCCGGGAACGTGCGCGGCCAGGGCGCTCAGATGATCTTCGCTTTCCGCCAGCGCCGCTTCCGCCTCCTTCTGGGCGGTCACGTCGAACATCACGCCGTCAACCCAGAGCAGGTTGCCCTGCCCATCATGGAGGCCGTGATAACGATCCTGGATCCAGCGGGTGCTGCCGTCCCGGTGGATAATCCGGTACTCCAGGGGCCGGGGCACGCCGGACACTTCGCTGGTCAAGAAGCTCTCGCGATCGGCGGAATGGACAATATCGACAATCCGACGGACCTTGGCGTCGATAAAGTCGTCGGCCGGGTAGCCGGTGATCTCCTCTATGCGGTCGCTCAAGTAGACGTTGGTCCAGTGCTCGTCGGGCAGGCTGCGGTACGCCGCGCCCGGCATATTGCCGACCATCGAGCGGAACTGGTCCTCGCTCGCCGCAAGCGCTGCCGCCAACTCCTTCTGGGCGGTCACGTCGAGCAGGATGCCATCGATCAACCGGATCGCGCCGGCGTCGTCGTACACGCCGCGATTGCGATCCTGGATCCACCGGATGCTCCCGTCGCGGTGAATGATCCGGTATTCCTCGGAATTGGCCTCGGTCGAAATCGTGCTGTCGTAATAGATGTCCACATCGTCTGGATGGACGATGTCGGCAAAGCGCCGCACCGCGTTGTTGACGAAGTCCGCGGCCGGATAGCCGGTCAGCTCGTCGATTCCGTCGCTAAAATAAATGTCGGTCCAGGGTTTGTCGAGCAGGCTGCGATAGATTGCCCCGGGTTGGTTCTCGGTCATACTGCGGAACAGCGCCTCGCTCGCGCGCAGGCGCTCGTGCACGTCGCGGAGTTCTTCGTCCGCCTGGTTGCGTTCCGAAATATCCTCGACGAACGCGACGTAAACCGGGGGATATTCTTCGCCCATATATTGCAGGTGAACGGCGACGTCGTAGATCGAGCCGTCCTTGCGCCGATGCCGGGTTTACAGGCTTTTCGACGCCGTTTCGCCGTCGCGCACGGACGTCAGCAGCGCGCGTGTTTCGTCGAGGGTGTAATCCAGCACGAAATCGACCGGGGTCATCTCACGTATCTCGTCCGCGCTGTATTGCAGGTTCGTGAGCGCGCCCGCGTTGACCTCGACAAAGCGCAAACTCTCGGCGTCCACGACGTAAATTTCATTAAGCGAATGCTCGATGATCCGGCCCAGCCGGCTGCGCATCGCCTCGGCTTGGAGGCGCTCGGTGATATCCTCGATGAATGCGACGAAGACCGGCGGTGATTCCTGCGCCATGAGCTGAAGGCGCACTGCGACCGGATAAGTCGTGCCGTCCTTACGCTTGTGAACGGTCTCGAAGTTGATCTGGTCCTGCTCCCCCCGGCGCAACGGTGCTATCAGGGTCTCGAAACTTTCCTGCGTGAATTCGGGTTTCAGATCCAGAGGCGTCAGCTCATCAAGCTCGTCCGCACCGAACTGCACGTTCCCCCGGGCTCCCGAATTGACGTCGATGAATTTAAACGTCTCGGAATCGAAGATGTAGATCTCGTTTAGCGAGTTTTCGACGATCCGGCCAAGCCGCGTCCGCACTGCCTCGGCCTCGACCCGATCCGTGACGTCGTGCATCGCGCCGACCATACGCACGGGCCGCCCCTCACTGTCCCTAATCGCTCGACCCTGATCGAAGAACCAGCGGTAGCCACCGTCCTTCGTCCGCATGCGATAGTCGACGGCGTAGGCTGTGCTCCGCTCGAAATGGGCCTGGAGGGCGTCGACGGCGTGTTCCCGATCGTCGGGATGGATCAGTTCTTCCCACCCGTCGATGGCGTCGCCCATCTCCCCGTCAAGATAATCCAGCAGGCGATGTAGTCTCGGTGAATGCCACAGCCTGCCGCTCGGAAGATCCCAGTCGTAGATCCCGTCGATCGTCGCTTCGACGAGCAAATCGAGGCGCTCGAGCGCCAGCTTCAGCTCGTCGTCGAGGCGCTCGCGCTCGTCCCTGTCCAGTTGCTCGATCTGGCTCATCTCGCGTCCTTGACGCCGAACCGCCCCGAAGCTTCGGGGTCCGTCGGCCTAGCCAGTATAAAATTCCGGGCACGGCCACCCGGTCATCTACAGACAAAACGTACTATGTCAAAGACTTAACCTTTTTGATTAACAAAACCTTTAGATTGAGATTTAGCGTCGGAACGTAGCGATCACCGGTCGGCCGGATGCCGTGGATCTGCTTTGCCGCCCGCTCCACCTTGCGCGCCTGATTTGCCGATCCAGCGCCGCTTTCGTTCGATACGAAACGTTATCGAATCCGCTGTTACTCGGCAAGGAATCCCCCATCGACGGCGAGCTCCGTGCCGGTCACGAAGCTCGCTTCGTCCGACGCGAGGTAGAGCACCGCCGCTGCGATATCCTCAGGCCACCCGACACGGCCGATGGGATGGCGTTTTGCAAGCTCCGCTTGCGCCGTCTCGACGTCGCCGAATTTACGCTCGTAGAATCCGGCGGTCATCGGCGTCCAGATGAATCCGGGCAACACCGTGTTCACGCGCACGCCGAATTTAGCACCGCTCAGTGCGCTCGACCGGGTCAGACTCGAAACCCCGCCCTTGCTCGCGCAATAGGCCGGCTCCGTCGCCCAGCCGATCCGCGAACAGATCGAACCGAGATTGACGATTGAGCCGCCGCCGGTTTCGCGCATCGCCGTCATGGCATGCTTGGTGCCGAGAAACGTGCCCGAAAGATTGACCTCGATCGTCCGCTGCCAGTCGGCCAGCGTCTGGTCCTCGACCGTCGCGCTCATATCGATGCCCGCCGAGTTCACCAGTGCGTCGACACCGCCGTAGCGCTCGAAAAGAACGCTGAACGCCGCCTCCCAGTCGGCTTCCCGTGTGACGTCGAGCGATACGAACCACGCCGCTTCGCCGATCGCGCGGGCTGCGGCCTCGCCGCCTGCGCGATCGATATCGGCCAGCACGACCCGTGCGCCTTCCACGGCCAGGCGGGCGGCGCAGGCCCGACCGATTCCGCTGGCGCCGCCGGTTACCATCGCAACCTTGCCCGCCATCCGTCCCATCGCCACTCGCTCCCATGCGATCCGGCCCCGCCGGACCAATGCGATGCCCGGCCGCCCGCAGGATCATTGACTTCGCTTTCGACGCACGGCGATAGTAATCGAAGGAGCGGTCCTCCGGCGCGCTCCTTTTCGCCGCCCGCTGCTGAAAGCCCGTGCCATGCCCGCTTCCCTCTACGCCGACGGTTTCAAGACGGCGCCTTACTGGCACGAGGCGGCCCCCTTGCATGCCCTGCCCGCTCCCTCGCCGCCGCCGCGCTGCGACGTCGCGATCATCGGATCGGGTTTCACCGGGCTGTCCGCCGCGCTCGATCTCGCTCGCGCGGGGCGCGACGTCGTCGTTTTCGAGGCCGATGCGCCGGGCAACGGCTGCTCGACACGCAACGGCGGCATGATCGGCAACCTGCTCAAAGTCTCGCTCAAGGGGCTGATCGAGCGGCATGGCCGCCAGGCCGGTATCGACATGGTCCGCGAGGCAATCGACGGGCTCGATTACACCGTCGACCTGATCCGCCGCGAAGATATCGATTGCCACTGCGAAGTGGTGGGCAAATTCAAGGGCGCGGTCCACCGGGCAGACTACGATAAAATGGCCCGCGAACTCGAGTTCATGCGCAAGGAGGTCGGCTACGAGGGCGAGATGTTGCCGCGCACCGAGCAGCACCGGATCATCGACACCGATGCCTATTACGGCGGGCGCATCGAGCACAGCCACGGCGGCCTGCATCCCGGGCTCTACCACGCCGGGTTGCTCGACCGGTCGCTGGCCGCGGGTGTCACCGTGCTTGCCCACACACCCGTCGAGAGACTTGACGAGGAGGCCGGAGAGGTTACGGTGCTCAGCGCCGCAGGCCGCACCCGAGCGCGCGACGTGATCGTCGCAACCAACGGCTACACCCGGCGCGCGACCCCCTGGATCCGCCGCCGGCTGGTGCCCGTGGGCAGCTACATCATCGCCACCGAGGCGCTCGATGCGGGGGTCATGAACCGGCTGCTTCCGGGCCGTCACATGA
This sequence comes from Alphaproteobacteria bacterium, assembly GCA_965249645.1. Classification (GTDB taxonomy): domain Bacteria; phylum Pseudomonadota; class Alphaproteobacteria; order UBA828; family JAPUJA01; genus CAVOEB01. The sequence goes on along the minus strand of CBDFML010000012.1, from coordinate 802,549 downwards.
TCGTCGATACCCGCAAGATGATCTATTACTACCGCCCCTCGCCGGGCGGCACGCGCATGATCTTCGGAGCGCGGGCCGCCTATTCCGAGGTCTCCGACCGCGAGGGCGCGCGCCGGGTCCACGCCAAGATGCTCGGCATCTTTCCCGAACTCGCCGGGATCAAGGTGACCCACGCCTGGCACGGCTTTGTCGCGATGACCTTCGACGACCTGCCCCACACGGGGGCGCGCGGTCGGGTCCACCACGCCTGCGGCTACAACGGCTCCGGCGTGACGCCCTCGACCTGGCTCGGCCATAGGACGGCGATGACCCTGCTCGGCAATTCGGGCCGGGCGAGCCCGTTTGACGATCTCACATTTCCGACCCGGACGTTCTACACCGGCAACCCTTGGCCCCTGCCCGCGATACTTGCCTGGTACGACCTGCGCGACCGCCTGGGCGTGTAATACCGGAGACGACGAAGCCATGCCCCAACTGCAACCCTTCCACCATGCCTTTCCCGTGCGCGACCTCGACGAGGCGCGAGTCTTTTACACCGGGTTCCTGGGCTGTGCCGAGGGCCGATCCAGCCCCGTCTCCGTCGATTTCAACCTGCACGGCCACCAGATTGTCGCCCATCTCAAGCCCGATCTGGCCGGACACAACGCGGCCAACCCGGTCGACGGCGATGCCGTACCGGTGCCCCATTTCGGCGTCGTGCTCGAATGGGACGCCTGGCACGCCTTCGCCGAACAGCTCGAACAGGCCGGCGTCGAGTTCGTGATCGAGCCCCGCATCCGGTTCAAGGGCAAAGCCGGAGAACAGGCGACCCTGTTCTTCCGCGACCCGTCGGGCAACGCGCTCGAATTCAAATCGTTCAAGGACCCGGCCAACCTGTTCCGTAGCCGCTAGGCGCACCCGCGCCGCTCTGCGATAATCCGGCCATCCAACTTGCCAAGCGAGGAAGCGCGCCATGATCGAATGTCACCCCGTCAACCACGTGGGGATCACCGTCTTGGACATCGAGAAGGGCATCGAGTTCTACACCCGGACCTTCGGCCTTACTCTCATTATGGGGCCGCTCGTCATGGAGACGGACGAAGGCCTGCTCGGCGAGATTTGCTCCGACCTGTTTGACGATGATTTCAAGAAAGGCCGGATTGCGCACCTGGCAAGTGCGAACGGCACCGGCATCGAGCTGTTCGATTTCGAGACCCCCGCGGTCGAGAAACGCGAGAACAATTTCGAATACTGGAAGACCGGCTCGGGAATCTTCCACATCTGCATGACCGCGCCCGACATCGAGGGCATGGCCCAACGCATCGTCGAGAACGGCGGCCGCCACCGCAGCAAGGTCTGGCAGGTCTTCGGCGAGGACGAGCCCTATAAACTGACCTATTGCGAGGATCCCGACGGCAACATCATCGAGCTCTACACTCACAGCTACGAGCAGATGCTGGCCCGCCGGCTGAGCTATTGAGGCGCGGCACCGCCGCTCCGATGACCGAGCGCCACCCCACCATCCGGCCCAAGGATGCCGCCGCCCTGATCCTGCTCCGCGACGGCCGCCAGGGGCCCGAGGTGCTGATGGGCCGGCGCCACAGCCGCCACGTCTTCATGCCCGAGGTCTACGTCTTTCCCGGCGGGCGGGTCGATCGGGGCGATGCGCGGGTGCCCGTCGCCTCGCCCCTGCGCGCCGACGTCGAGGAGCGGCTCACCCGCGCCTGCAGCCCGGCCCGGGCCCGCGCGTTGGCGGTCGCTGCCATCCGTGAAACCTTCGAAGAGACCGGTTTTATCCTGGCCCAGCCCGTGGCGCCGACGCGCCGGGCAGTCATGCCCCACTGGCAGGGGTTTCACGATCAGGGTCTGGCTCCCGCCCTCGACCTCCTCGAGTTCGTCTGCCGCGCGACGACGCCGCCCGGCTTACCGCGCCGCTTCAACGCACGATTCTTCCTGGCCGACGCGGCGCATCTGCGCGGTGAGCAGGGCGGTGGGCCCGAACTCGAAGATATCCGCTGGGTGCCGGTCGAGCCCCCCGCCGACCTGCCGATTGCCAATATCACCCGCTGTGTCCTGTCCGAGGTGCGCCGGCTGCTGGCGGAGCCGCCGGTGGCGGGACTGCGCCGCGCGGTGCCCACCTACCGCTATGTCGACGAGGCCGAGCGCCGCTTCACCGAATAGCAACATCTCTTTGGGCCGCGACCGCGGCCCGCCGGTTATCCGGCGCACCCGCGCAGGCGTGGACCGTCAGGTCCGCTGCCGTGAGCGAAATCAGACCGGCAAAAGATCGGCGAACACGAAGCCGTCCCGCTCGACCACCTCGCCGCGCGCCACCGCCACGGGATGGGCAAACATCGGCCCGTCGGTCACGAAGCTGTGGAATTCGCCGTTCTCGCCGCAGGGATCGGCGCCTTTCGGCAGGTCCGCAAGGAATGCCGTATCGAAGGCGCGGCCCGCGAAGGAAGCATCGAGCGCCTTGGGATCGATGCAGGTGACGGTTGCGCTCAGCCCGGCCCCGATCATGCGGCGTGCAAGCCCGGCGGTGTCCTCGCCCCACAGCGGAAACAGCGGCTCGATGCCGGTGCCCGCCAGGCGCGCTTCGCGATAGGCCCGCACGTCGGCGAGAAACAGGTCGCCGAACGCCATCGCCTCGACGCCGTCGGCTCGGGCTCGCTCGACGAACGCGCCCATGGCGGCGGCGTACTCGTCGTCGGAGCAGGGATAGGGAATTTCCACGGTGTAAAGCGCCAGGCCCACGGCCGCGGCCTGCGCCTCGAGCAGGGTACGGCGCACCGCGTGCATCGCCACTCGGTCGAATTTGGCGTTCACGGTGGTCACCAGGCCAACCGTCTCAATCGCCGGATCGTCGCGCAACACACGCAGCGTCCAGGCGCTGTCCTTGCCGCTGCTCCAGCCGAGCAACGTCCTGCGCGGCCGGCTCACGGCGCCGAAGCGGCAGCGAACCGGCCGCTCTCGTCCAACGGCCCGGAATACTCGGCCCGCCCGGTCTCGACCATATGGATCAGGTGGGCCAGCACCGAACGCGCCGCGGCAGCGTGCAACGCGTCGGGCACATGGGTATAGATCAGCGTCACCATCTCCGGGATGGTCTCGACGCCGCGGCCCAGCGCGTGGGCGATCTGGCGTTCGCGTTCGGCGCGGTGCTCGATCAGCGCGCGCACGAACGACGCGGGCTGGGTAATGGGCGCACCATGGGTCGGATAATAGATCGTGTCCTCTCGACCGAGCAGCTTGCCCAGCGAGGCGACATAGACGGCCATGTCGCCGTCGGGCGGCGAGACCACGGTGGTCGACCAGCCCATGACGTGATCGCCGCAAAACAGTGCACGTTCATCGGCGAGCGCGAAACAGAGATGGTTCGAGGTATGGCCCGGCGTGTGAACCGCGTCGATCGTCCAGCCCGCGCCCTCGATCGTGTCGCCGTCGACCAGCCGGTGATCCGGCACAAAGTCGTAATCCGCGCCCTCCTCCACCGCAGGCCCGGCGCGGCGCGTGCCGTGAGATCCGAAGCCGTAAGACGGCGCCCCGGTGGCGCGTTGCAGCGCCGCGGTGGCCGGCGAATGATCGCGGTGGGTGTGGGTGACCAGCAGATGCGTGACCTCCTCGCCCGCCACCGCGGCGAGCAGAGCCTCCACATGGGCGGGATCGTCGGGGCCCGGATCGATGATCGCCACCCGTCCCCGCCCGACGATATAAGTCCCCGTGCCGTGAAACGTGAAATAGCTCGGGTTCTTCGCGATCACCCGGCGCACCAGCGGCGAGAGCTCCGCCGCCTCGGCGTAGCGAAAGTCTAGCTCGCGGTTGAAAGGCACGTCGGCGACCATGACAAACGATGGTAGCAAACTTTTTGCTGCAACCAGAATTGACTCGCGCCAGCGCGCAGCCAATCATGGCAACGACAAAAAATATGGCGAAGGAAATGGCGATGAGTACAGAGCCGCAACCTGACGGCATCATGCAACTGGCGCACGCCTACTGGGGCTCGAAAACCCTGCTCAGCGCGGTCGAACTGGGGCTCTTCACGCTGCTGGCCGAGGGCCCTAAGAATCATGACGAAATCGCCGCGAGCCTCGAACTTCACCCGTGCAGCTCGCGGGATTTTCTCGATGCCCTCGTCGCGCTGGGAATGCTGAGCCGCCCGAATGGGCTTTACACCAACACGCCCGAGACGGACCGTTTTCTCGACAGGGCGAAGCCAAGCTATGTCGGCGGCATGCTTGAACTATCGAGCAACCGGCTCTACGGCTTCTGGGGAAGCCTGACCGAAGCGCTCCGGACGGGCAAGCCCCAGAACGAGACGAAGCAGGGTGAGGACCTCTTTACCGCGCTATACGCCGATCCTGACCGGCTCGAGGGGTTCCTCCAGGCGATGACCGGGATCAGCATGAGCACCGCCGGTGCCATGGCCCGAAAATTTCCCTGGGATAAATACCAAACCTTTATCGATGTCGGCGCCGCGCAAGGCTGCCTGCCCGTCGCCGTTGCTGGGGCCCATCCCCATTTGACGGGCGGCGGCTTCGACCTGCCCGCGGTCGGGCCGATCTTCGAGGACTACGTCGCTCAGGCGGGCATGGCGGATCGACTTCGCTTCTACCCGGGCAGTTTTTTCGACGACCCGCTTCCGACAGCAGACGTGCTGATCATGGGACACATACTCCACGATTGGGACCTGGACGAGAAGGTGATGCTGCTCGCCAAGGCCCGCGACGCCCTGCCTGATGGCGGCGCCCTGATCGTCTATGAAAATCTCATCGACGACGACCGCACGACGAACGTCTTCGGCCTGCTCATGAGCCTCAACATGCTGATCGAGACACAGGGCGGCTTCGACTTCACGGGCGCCGACTGCTCTGAGTGGATGCGCACGGCCGGCTTTTCCGAAATCCGCGTCGAGCATTTGACCGGCCCCGCCCACATGGTAATCGGCATCAAATAATTCTGGTCGTCGAGCCGAGCCGAACCCGCGCACGCCACCCGTTGCCGCGGCGCTTTCAACTCTCTAAATGGCCTGTTTGCCCGGCCGGGCATAAAATGGCCCCTGCAATGCACGACGCTCCGCCCCCTCCCTCGCGCCTCGGCAAGCTCGCCGCCGCGCTCCCCTCGTTGGGCGATCCCGCTCGCGTGGTGGCCGGCGGCCCGGCCGCGGTGTTCGCCGCCAAGCCCGTCGCCAACGGCGGCTTTATCGTCGGGCCAAGCTACGATTCGCTATTCTTCATCTTCTCGCCGTTGCTCGCCCTCGCGCTGGGACTGCTCGTCGCGAACTCGCTACTCGAAAACGACGTCGGACTGTTCGGTGCGGAACGGACCTTCGCCGGTGTCTTCATCGGCATCTTCATCTTCGCCCACCTGGTCGCGGTGGTCTTTCGCAGCCATCTCAACCCCAAAATTTTCCGCCGCCATCCGCTGCGCTTCACCCTGGTGCCCATCGCCCTGCTGGTGGCCTGCGGCCTGTCGCCCTGGGTCCTCGTCGTGACCTCGGTGATCGCGACCTTCTGGGACGTCTACCATTCGAGCATGCAGACCTTCGGCCTGGGCCGAATCTACGACATGCGCGCGGGCAACGATGCGCGCACGGGCCGCTACCTCGACATGATCTTCAACCTGTTCCTCTACGCCGGCCCCATCGCGGCGGGCGCTTCGCTGATGGACCATATCGAGGATTTCTACGAGTTCGAGGCGATCGGTTCCGCCTTCTTCACCTCGATCCCCGCCTATGTCGATTACCGCAGCCGCTGGCTCACCTGGGGCGTGCTCTGCGCGGGCGTGCCATTCTATCTCTACTACGCCTTTGCCTACTGGCGCTTTCACCGGCGCGGCTACCGGATCTCGTGGCAGAAGGTCGCGCTCTACGTCTCGACCGGCGTCACCTCGATCTTCGTCTGGGGCTTCAACCCGTTCGGCGAGGCGTTCTTCATCATGAATTTTTTCCACGCCTTCCAGTACTTCGCCATCGTCTGGTGGAGCGAGAAAGGCACCATGGTCAACGCCTTCCGTCTGGGCTCGCGTACCTGGTCGAAACCCCTCGCGCTCGCCCTCTTCCTGGGCTTCGCCTTCGCCTACGGTTTCGGGGCGGAAATCTACGACGGCAACGGCCGTTGGCCGCTCGCGGTCATCCTCGTGATCGCGATCATGCATTTCTGGTACGACGGCTTCGTCTGGTCGGTCCGGCGCAAAGAGGTTTAGCCGGGCCGGGGCTGGCCTAGGGCGGCCGGCCCCATTTAATGACGTGAGCCCGCGCGGCGCTTGGGCGCACAAAATACCCTAGCGCGCGTTCCTGTCGGGCAGACCGCCGCCCTGCTCGGGCGGCGGAGACTCCATGATCTCGATGGCGTCGCCCGGGCGCACCACGCCCGAGCGCACGACCCGGGCGCAGATCCCGCCCCGGTTCCACAGCGCCTTGGTCATCCGCCGCTCGGTCAGCGACGCGATATAGGCGCACGGCGGGCGCGGACGGTCGAAACCGAACACCGCCTCGCCGATTCGGAACAGCTGCCCCGCCAGGCTCATCAGCGCAATCTCGCGGGTCACCAGGTTGCGCCGGTGCTCGCCGTTCTGTACGGCGACGCCGAGCTGTTCGGTGATGGCGTCTAGATCCTCGCCCGCAATCAGGGTCACCTGGCACTCGTCGATCCCGGTCCAGTAGCCGCTCCGCGTGCAATAGCGATCGCCCTTGAACCCCTGACCTTCCAGCGCCTCGACGGCGTCGACCCGCTCCATCGCCGCCCCGCCCCGGCCGGTCATGAATATGCTCTCGACCCGTCCGCCCATCGGCTGCCTTCTGCATTCCCGGTTTCCGGTGATTCTAGGGCATTTCAGCAGTCCGACCAGAGCTTGTTACCAAATCGCCGCTGGCAAATTTTTCCGGCGCGCCGCACATTAGCCTGAAGCGGCAAGGCAGCGGGCATGGACGACGTTCTACAGATTTCAACGCTGAAAAGCTGGGGCCTTACGATCCGGGACTGGTTTTACGACGACGTCCTGGTCTGGGATACCCTGATCCAGCTTCCCTTCGTCGGGGCGGCGCTGATCCTCGCCTGGCTGCTCGCCCGCATGGCACGACCCTGGGCCACCGCCCGGCTCGACGCCGGCGGACTGCCCGAGGTCCTGACCGGGCCGGCGCGCGCGCTCGTCCGGCTCGCGCTTCCCGCGTTCGCGATCATCCTGCTCTGGAGTTCCGTCGGTATCGCAGCGCAGCTCGACTGGGGCCAGGGGCTGGTCCGCACCGTGGCCAGCTTGATCACCGCCTGGCTGGTGATCCGCTACGCGAGCTCGATTATCGGCCACGGCTTCTGGACCCGGATAATCGCCACCGGCGTCTGGGTGCTCGCCGCGCTCAACATCATCGGCTCGCTCGACCCGACCATCGATTTTCTCGACGGCATCTCATTCACCCTTGGCGAATGGCGGGTCTCCCTGCTCGCGGTGATCAAGGGCCTGGCGGTGCTCGGTCTGCTGCTTTGGCTGTCCGGCGTTCTGTCCCGCATGATCCAGCGCCAGCTGGAAAAGTCGAGCGACCTCACCCCCTCGGTCCAGGTCCTGTTCTCCAAGCTGATCAAGCTCGCCTTCATCGCCCTCGCCTTCGTCGCCGCGCTGACCAGCGTCGGCATCGATCTCTCCGGCCTCGCCATCTTCTCGGGTGCGCTCGGCATCGGCATCGGCTTCGGCCTGCAGCGCGTCGTCGGCAACCTGGTCAGCGGTATCTCCTTGCTGCTCGACAAATCGATCAAGCCCGGCGACGTCATCGAGGTCGGCGGCACCTACGGCTGGATCGATCAGCTCAACGCGCGCTACGCTTCCGTTGTCACCCGCGACGGCACCGAGCATCTGATCCCCAACGAAGAGCTGATCAGCCAGCGGGTGATCAACTGGTCCCACAGCAACAATCGTATCCGCCTCAAGGTGCCCATCGGTATCCACTACGATTCTGACGTGCGCAGGGCGATAGCGCTCTGCGTCGAGGCCGCGGCCGTTTCCACGCGCGTGCTAAACGATCCTGCCCCCGTCTGCTTTATCGTTGGTTTCGGCGACAACTCTGTCGATCTCGAATTGCGCATCTGGATTTCCGATCCCCAGAACGGAACCGTCAACGTCAAGGGCGAGGTCCTGCTCGAGGTCTGGGACCGCTTCCACGAACACGGTATCGAGATCCCCTATCCCCAGCGCGACCTGCACATCCGATCCTCCGAGACCATCCCGGTGCGCATGGAGCGGCCCGGACCGTCGTCCCCCGCTCCGGCGGCTGACGATAGCGCACCGTGATCCGCCTGCCGCCAGCGACCTGAAGACAAAGTAATCGTGGACGCACACGGCTCAAAGAAGGTCATCTATGCTGCCCTTGCCGGCAACACGGCGATCGCGGCGATCAAGTTCGCGGCCGCGATCTTCACGGGCAGCTCCGCCATGCTGAGCGAAGCGATCCACTCGCTCGTCGATACGGGCAACCAGGGCCTCCTGCTCTACGGCATACGCAAGGCTGGCAAGCCGGCAGACGAAGACCACCCCTTCGGCTACGGCATGGAGCTCTATTTCTGGACCTTCGTCGTCGCGATCCTGATCTTCGCCGTCGGCGCGGGCGTCTCCGTCTACGAAGGCGTCCACAAGCTGCTCGATCCTCACCCCATCGAGAGCGCCTACGTCAACTACATCGTGCTCGGCGTCGCCATGATCTTCGAGAGCGCCGCCCTGTTCATCGCGGCCAAGGAGTTCAACAAGACCCGGGGCCGGCGCGGCATTCTGGCCGAAGTCCGCGCGAGCAAGGACCCCACGGTCTTTACGGTCCTGTTCGAGGACACCGCGGCCTTGCTCGGCCTCGTCGCGGCCCTGATCGGCATCGCGCTGGCCCAGGCGCTCGACATGCCGATCTTCGATGGCATCGCGTCGATCGTCATCGGCGCGATCCTGGCCATCGTCGCCATCCTGCTCGCCTACGAGAGCAAGGGCCTTTTGATCGGCGAGGCCGCCGACGCTTCCGTACGCCAGGGCGTGCGCGCGATCCTCCTGAGCCGGCCCGAGTTGCTGCGGCTCAACGAGGTCCTGACCATGCATCTGGGTCCGCGCGACATCCTGCTCAATCTCAGCCTCGATTTTCGCGACAATCTGAGCGCCAACGACGTCGAGGCTGCGATCTCCGCCCTCGAGATCGAGATCAAGGCGGCCTATCCCGAGATCACCCGCGTCTTCATCGAGGCGCAGGGTTGGCGCGCCCATCAACGAGACGCCGAAACGACGGAGCCCTCGTGAAGCATCTCGTCGCGACGAGCTCGTCGCTGTTGAGCGGCGCCTTTCTGCTGGTCCTCGCGAGCGGCCTGGTCAGCACCCTGCTCGGCGTCCGCCTTGTCCAGGAAGGCTACCCGGCCTACGTCCCGGGGATCGTCGGCGCGGCCTATTTCGTCGGCCTGGTGACCGGCTCGCTCACCATTCACCGCGCCCTCGTCCGGGTCGGCCATATCCGCATCTTCGCCGCCTGCGCCTCGGTCTGCTCCGCGGCCATGCTGGCCCACGGCTTCGCGCTCGACCCCTATCTCTGGTCGGGTTTGCGACTGATCGAAGGGTTCTGCATCGCCGGGCTCTATATCTGCATCGAGAGCTGGCTCCACGACCGCGCCAGCAATGAAAACCGGGGCCAGTTGCTCGCGATTTACATGACCGTGGTCTATTTCGGGCTCGGCGCCTCACAGCTTCTGCTCAACTTGTGGGAGCCATCCTCCTTCGCTCTGTTCGGCGTCTGCTCGCTCCTGATGTCGATCTCGCTGGTTCCCGTGGCGCTCACCCGCACGCCGGCGCCGCCCCTGCCTTCGCCCCGGTTCTTCGGCATCCGCCGCCTCTACGCAATCTCGCCCCTCGGCATGGCGGGCTCGGTCGCCAGCGGCGTGGTGCTTGGCGCCTTTTACGGGCTGGGGCCGGTGTTTGCCGCGGGCGCAGGGCTCGACGTCGCGGGCACGGCGCGTTTCATGACGGCGACAATCCTGGGCGGTCTGGTGCTGCAATGGCCGCTCGGCTGGCTGTCCGACCGCTTCGACCGGCGCACGGTGATCGCAGGCGTATGCGCCGCCATCGCCCTGTTCGGCGCCGCCATGTTCTTCGGCGAGGCGTTGAGCGAACCGGTCCTGCTCGCGGGTGCGGTCGTCTATGGCGGTGCGATCTTCAGCCTCAGCCCTCTCTGCCTCGCCCACGCCAACGATTACATCACCGCCGCCGACCGCGTCGGTGCCAGCGGCGGCCTCATGCTGGCCTACGGCGTGGGCGCGGTGGCGGGGCCGCTGCTCGCCTCCGCCGCCGTTATGGGGCTGGGCACAGGCGGCCTGTTCGCGCTGGGTGCCGCGGTCGGCCTGGCGACGCTGCTGTTCGCGTTCTGGCGCATGGCGCAGCGCGCCGCCCTGCCCCCCGACCAGCAAGGCGAATACCAGCCGATGCCCCGCACCAGTCCTTACGCCGCCGAGCTTGGCGAGGACCCCGACGCCCCAGGCACGCCCGCCGCCGAAATCCTGCCCCGCGACGACGAGGACGACGACATCTTCTGAAGCCTTGTCGCAGGCGCCGATCGGGATCAGGATTTCAGCGGGCGGAATTTTTGCAGGGAGCCCCCATGAGGCGTATCGCGCTCACCGATCTTGACGGCCGGTCCTTCGACGTTGCAATCGTCGGCGCGGGCATCAACGGTGTTGCCGCTGCCCACCGGCTGGCGGCCGCGGGCTACTCGACCCTGCTTCTCGACAAGGGCGATTTCGCCTCGGGCACCAGCGGCGGATCGAGCCGCATTCTCCATTGCGGCCTGCGCTATCTGGCAAGCGGCTCGTCGCTGGGAGAAATCCTTGCCCACCCCGGCCGCTTCGCCACCGCGTGCCGCATGAGCCGGCTCGCGATGGTGGCGCGCGCCGAGTTCGCGCGCGACACGCCCGAGCGCGCCGTGCCGCTCACGCTCTGCTACCCGGTCTATCGCGACGGCCCCTACGCCGCCTGGCAGCTTCGCGCCGCGTTCGCGATCCTCCGCCTGCTCGGCCCGGCGGGCCGGCCGCTCGACTTCAAAATGTACAAGCCCGAGGCTGCACACGCTGCGCTTCCCTTCGTCCGCTGGCTGGGCTCGCCCGACAAGCTCCGCGCCGTTGCGACCTATACCGAGTGGCAGTTCGAGTGGCCCGAACGCATCGCCATGGACGCGGTGCTCGACGCCGCCCGTCTCGGCGCGCATGTGCGCAATTACACCGGCGTGACCGGGCTCGTGCGCGACGAAAGCACCGGCCTCTGGCGCCTCGGCCTAACGGATACGCTGGACGGCGCGAGCGCACAGGTTTCAGCCACGGTCGTGCTCAACACCGCGGGCATCTGGATCGACCAGGTCAGCCGGCTCGCCAACCCAAACGCTCCGCGTAAGATTACCGGCACCAAGGGCATCCATGTGGTCATGCGCCTGCCCCCCGAATGCGCGCGCTTCGGGGTCACCGCGTTCAACCTCGAGCTCTGGCCCTACTACTGCCTGCCGTGGCGCGACCTGCATTACTTCGGCCCGACCGAAACCCTCTACGAAGGCGACCCCGACGATGTCCACGCCGGCGAAGACGAAATCGACGGCGTCATCGACGAGGCCAACCGCCTGTTGCCGGGTCTCGCCATTTCCCGCAAAAACGTCAAGTTCACCTGGTCCTGCGTCCGCCCGCTGACCTACGACGCGGCGCTCCTGCCCCGCGGCAGGCGCTCGCGCGAAATCCACGACCTCGGCCCCGGCGGCCTGCCCAACGTCTTCGCCATCACGGCCGGGCCGATCATGACCCACCGTTCCGCGGGCGAGGAGTTTCGCGAAACCGTCCGTCGGCGCATAGCGCCCTCGGGCACGCCCGGCACCATGTCGTTTGCGGCTAGCATGGCAGCGGGCAACGGCTCGCCCGCCCTGCTCGACCACGACCCCGCACTCACGCTTTCCGAATTGCGCGCCCGCGCGGCGGACGAACAGGTGACCTCCCTGATCGACCTGCTCGCGCGGCGCACCCGCGCGGGCTGGTCCGAGACCATGGGCTTCGAAGCAGCGGAGCTGGCCGCCGAGACCGTGGGCGATATCCTCGGCTGGGATGCTGCCCGCCAACAGCGCGAGGCCGACGCCTACCGCGCCAAGCTCGCCCGTTTCAACACGCTCACTCGCGACCCCCGCGAGGCGCCGGCGGTGGTGGCGCGGGAGGCGCCGGCCTAGTCCCGATAGACCACGCCGGGCAGCACGCAGAGCATCTCGAACAGCAAATTGGCCGCCACCAGCGAGGTGTTGCCCGAGGTGTCGTAGGGCGGCGAGACCTCGACCAGGTCGCAACCCACCACGTCGAGCCCGCGGCAGCCGCGGATGATCTCCAGGGCCTGGATCGTGGTCAGCCCGCCGATCTCGGGCGTGCCCGTGCCCGGCGCGCAAGAGGGATCGAGCCCGTCGATGTCGAAGCTCAGATAGACCGGCCCGGCGTCGAGCTGCTCGGCTATTTCCACCATCAGCGGATCGAGCGACTTGTGCCAGCACTCTTCCGCCTGGACAACGCGGAAACCCTGTTCGCGCGGCCAGTCGAAATCGTCCGCCGCGTAGCCCGTCGCGCGCAGGCCGATCTGGGCCACCCGTTTACCGTCGAGCAGGCCCTCCTCCACCGCGCGGCGGAACGGCGTGCCGTGGGCCACCTTCTCGCCGAACATCTCGTCGTTGATATCGGCGTGGGCGTCGACATGGACCATGCCGACGGGTCCGTGCTTCTTCGCCAGTGCGCGCAGGATCGGCAGCGCGACGGTGTGATCGCCGCCCAGCGTCATCGGAATGCAGCCCTCGGCCAGGATCTCGTCGTAAGCCGCCTCGATGATGCGCATGCTCTCGGCGATGTTGAAGGTATTGATCGCGACGTCGCCGATGTCGGCGACCTGCAGGCTGTCGAAGGGCGCGGCGCGGGTCGCCATATTGTAGGGCCGGATCAGGCAGGATTCGGCGCGGATCTGGCGCGGCCCGAAGCGGGTGCCCACGCGGTTCGACGCGCCGATGTCGAACGGCACGCCGACGAAGCCGACGTCGAGCCCCTTTGCGGTTTCGGCCGCGGGCAGGCGCATGAAGGTCGCGGGGCCGCCGAAGCGGGGCATCTGGTTGCCGCCGAGCGGCTGGTTGAATTCTCGTATGGTCATGGCGTTACGCTAGCTCCAAAGTATGCGCTCCGCTACCCTCGGCGCAATCGACCGCACCGACCGGGAGAGAGCAATGAGCGACCTCGATCTTGCCTACACGTCGGCCACCGAGCTTGCGCGCCGCATCCGTGCCAAGGAGCTGTCGCCCGTCGACGTGGTCGAAAACAGCCTCGCCCGGATCGAGGAGGTCAACCCGACGCTCAACGGCTTCTGCTTCATCTACGCCGACGAGGCGATCGAGAAGGCGAAGGAGGCCGAGACCGCGATCATGCGCGGCGACGCGGTCGGCCCCTTGCACGGCGTGCCGATCGCGATCAAGGATCTCACGCCCACGGCGGGCAAGACCACCACCTGCGGCTCGCACATTCTGGAGCATTGGGTGCCCGACGAGGACGCCCTCGTGGTCGCAAACCTGCTCGGCGCCGGCGCCATCATGGTGGGCAAGACGACGACGCCGGAGTTTGCGTTTTCGAGCTTCACCGACAGCCCGCTGTGGGGGATTACGCGCAACCCGTGGAACCCGGAGCGCACCTCGGGCGGCTCGTCGGGCGGCTCGGGCGTCGCGGTCTCGACCGGCTGCGTGCCCCTCGCCGAGGGCTCGGACATGGGCGGCTCGGTGCGCATCCCGGCGGCAATGTGCGGCTGCGTCGGGTTCAAGCCGAGCTTCGGGCGCATCCCCTTCGAGTTCCTGCCCTCCCAGTTCGACAGTCTGGCGAACCACGGACCCCTCGCCCGCACCGTGGCCGACGCAGCACTGTTCCTGAAAGTCTGCCAGGGTCCCGACGAACGCGACCCCGCAACCCTTGGCGTGCCCCTCGACGTGCCCGTGCCGCCGCCCGGCGACATCGAGGGCCTGCGCTTTGCACTCTCGGCCGATTTCGGCCACTACCGCGTCGATGAGGATGTCGAGGCGAACTTGCGTTCCTCGGCGGACGCGCTGCGTGCGGCGGGCGCCGAGGTCGAGGAGGTCGAGCTTGGCTGGAGCAATGATTTCTACATGGGTTGGTACGACCACTGGCGGGTTTTTCACGCGACCTTCTTCGGCCACTACCTCGAAGAGTGGCGCACAAAAATGCATCCCGAACTGGTCAAGCTGATCGAGGAAGGCCTGGCGTTGAGCGCGGTCGATTACAAGAAATGCGAGGGCGAATACAGCAAGGCCTGGGCCAAGCTCCGTCCCATCCTCGAGCGCTGCGACGCGCTGCTCTGCCCCACCGAGGCGGTTCCTGCGCCGCTGGTCACCGCCAAGGAGAGCGAGTTCGACTTTATCGACAGCGACGGCCGCCTCGTCGGGCTCGACATGACCATGCAGTTCAACGCGCTCAAGCTGCCCGCAATCTCGCTGCCCTCGGGCTTGTCCAAAGACGGTCTGCCGACGGGGATGCAGATCGTCGGCCGGCGTTTCGACGACCTCACGGTGCTCCGCGCGGCGTCAGGCTTCGAGCAGGCCCAGCCCTGGGACGCCCTGCGCCCGCCGATCTGAACGGCCTTTTTACCCACTATAAAAAAGGGCGGCAGCGGACCAGCCGGACCGCGCCACCGCGCTGCCTAATTTCCAGGCAGCCTCGTCTGCACCCTTGGCTTCGCGCCGACACCCCCTGAACACGATTAATTTTTATTAATTTCAATAATTTAGGCGATCACTGCCTTCTGACTTCGTTACATTATCCGCCATCAAAATCAGAACATTGTTTCATTATATAATATATATTCCTATACACACTCTCTCGATTCTTACCGTTGTCACGATTTTAAGACTTTAGACTCATTGTTTTTGAATCACATTATACTTATAGTTCATGTGACTCTAAGGAATTGCCGTGCCTATTGCTCACTCACTTTCTTCCTAAGCTTGGTGCAGCAGACGACGACAAACCAGTGAGCGAAAAGAGGCGCCGCCCGCCACCCGGCGCAGAGAATGGGAGATTATGATGAGCAACCGAGAGACGCCGGGCGTCGATGCCCGCCATGTCAATGCCCTGTTGGCCGCGCTGCAGGAGCAGCGCGACGACGCCATGAACAAGCTCGTGCACGCCAACGCCGAGCTAGCGCTTCTCCGTGCCGAGCGGGACGCGCTGCAGGCGGAGCTGGAACCGCTGAAAGAGGCGGGGACGCAGACGCCCAGTACGGGAAGTTCGGAAGCGCCAGCCCCGGCGGCCGAGCTCGAGCCCGCATAAACTCCACAGGGCGCGAGCACCGGGCAGGCGCGCGGCCAACCAGTTTTGTCCGTGTACCCGGGCAATACGAGCGATGCAGACGTAAAACAGTGTTTCCATGACCCACGCGCAACGAGGGAGATTTATCCATGGCTGAAGTTGTTACGGACGAAGTGAATGAAAATGTCACAGGTCAAGGCGTGGAGTTCAAAGTCGGAAAAGCGAAGCATCCCAACGGCCTCCTGGTGGATACGATCAGCGAACTTGCCGCGTCGGCGAGCGTATCTTTTCCGAACGCCTTAAAGTCCAATGTGATCAATGAATACACCGCGACCGGCGGCGGCGCGGGCGTCACCGTGGACGGCGTCCTGATCAAGGACAACGGCCTCACGGCGTCGGGCTCGGCAAGCTTGGGTTCGCTGTCGCTGACCACCAAGCTGGCGGTCGCGGACGGCGGCACCGGCGCCTCGTCGTTGACGGACGGCGGGGTTTTGCTGGCCGACGGGGAGATCATCATCGGCGACGGCGTTGGATTTCCAACCACGCTCGAGGCCTTTAGCTCATCGACGGGAACCCTGAAGCTCGAGCATGGCGGCACAGGAGACAGCACGGCCGCCGGCGCGCCGCCGCGTCGGCCTGTTGAGGGCACGCCGCGTCGCACGCGGGGCCCTCCCATGGACTACGGGGACAAGCCCGCAGCCGCCAAGTGGTCCCTTCTTACACCGCCACGGTGGTCCCTTTTTGCTCCGCCATTGACAATTTGAACACCTTGGGCGCCGCAGCGGCGGACGGCGAGGTTATTGTCGCCACGGGTGCCGGCACATTCAATTACGAAAGCGGCGCGACGCTGCGCACGTCTATCGGTGTGGCCATCGGATCGGACGTGCAGGCGTTCGGCGCGGTATTGGACGATCTGAACACGTTGGGCGCGGCCTCTTCGGATGGCGAAATGATTGTCGCCACGGGCGCCGGTGCGTTCGCCTACGAAAGCGGCGCGACGCTGCGCACGTCTATCGGTGTGGCCATCGGATCGGACGTACAGGCGTTCGGCGCGGTGTTGGACGATTTGAACACCTTGGGTGCCGCAGCGGCGGACGGCGAGGTTATTGTTGCCACGGGTGCCGGCGCGTTCGCTTACGAAAGCGGTGCGACGCTGCGCACCTCCATCGGGGTCGGCACGGGCGACAGCCCGACATTCACCGGGCTTACGCTGACGGGGGCTTTCACCTCTCTCGGCATCGACGACAATGCCACGGCCGAGCAACTGCAAGTGGCCGATTCCGCGATACATGCGAATCAGAACACGTTGATTGGCGATTTGACGACAACACCTGAAGGACAACTGCATGTCGTCGAGAGCGCGTCGAGCGGGATGGTCAGCGGCCTTTACGACGTCGCGGTATTCGAGAGTAACGAGGGTAGCTCAGGTGTTACGTTTACTGGACCTAACACGCAGAACCAACACATCGTCTTTGCTGACACTGACGCCAATTTTCGGGGTGCCCTTCGCTATGAGCATAATGGCGACAAGATGTATCTCTACGCCGGCGGCGTGATCCGGCAGACGTGGGACGGAAACATAATCGACATAAACCAAGGCGGTGAAAACGTAGACACTCGGATCAGGTCGCAAAACGACGACAATATATTCTATGCCGATGCCGGAAACGACCGCATAGGCATCGGAACGGCGACGCCCGCTGAGAAGTTGGACGTCAACGGCACGGTCAAGGCGACCGCCGTGACGACGGACACGCTGACCGTGAACAACGCGCCAGTAAACGTGCCCGACAATTCGCTGTCCGGCGACGATATCCAAGGCGGCACGCCTGATAATTTGACTGGGCTCGTTGTCGGAAATACAACGCAACTGCCAGGTTTCGGGGGCCAAATTCCAGCAGTCGCTCAGCATGGAACGGATGCGGCCAGTTCGTCTGCAGAAGTCGCGCGCTGGTCACCGGATGACGGAGGGCCTAGCTTCAACTTTGCCAAGAGCAGAGGGACAACACCTGGCACGTTCACAATCGTCAACGATGACGACGGGCTCGGTGAAATCCGTTGGCTCGCGGCCGACGGAACCGATATTCGACACGCCGCTGCCAATATTCGGGCCGAGATAGACGGTTCGCCTGGAGTCAATGACGTCCCAGGCCGGTTGATCTTCGCAACGACAGCTGACGGTGCAAACACTGTCACAGAACGCTTGCGAATCGACAGATCCGGCAAGAGCAAGTTTACCCGGGACACCACCGCGCGACAGGTCATCGAGTTGGAGCGCACCGGTACCACCGGTACGGCATTGTTCGGGCTGAGCGCGGGAACGGGCTCGCCTACCTTCTCCATAGAAAAGAGTGGAGGTTCGAGCGGCGTCTTTCTCGCTGACACGGGAGCCATCGAGAAAGCACTCAGTATAACCGGCGGTACGCCAAGTACGGTCATCGTCAACGCTGGAGACGACAACGTCGATTTTCGCGTCGCGGGTGAAACCAATGACCATCTATTATTTGCCGATGCATCGACCGATCAAGTTCACATCGGCGGTACAGGTGGAGGTGGCCTGTTAAATTTGCTCGGCGCTACGGCCGTCGATGTCGCACACTTGATTGAAGAGAAAAAATGGGGGCTGGCCGGTGGCCAACTTAGAATTCACGGGCAAACAAATGAAACGGTCGGGACGACGGTCGAAGCAATTTTACCCATTAGTAGCCGTATGCATTTAGCTTGGGTTGTGGCCCGAGACAATGGTGCAGGAAGCGATATCTGGGCCGGATTGATCGCATACGGGAATCTCAGTTCCCATACGGTTACGACACTGGCCAACTTCATCAATGGCAGTCCCACGACACCGACTTTTTCGATCACGACCAACACGTCTCTCGATATCCAATTCACCCCTGGGCCAGATACCTATAACGTCCGGGCGTATGGAATTGGAATGAGTGAATAGACCATTCGCTGGAGCAATTATTGCTGACTCATGACAAGAGTCGGAGTCTTCCGATATTTGTGCTTTTTGAGCGCTTCCAGCTAGACCTAATCGGCTTTGCCGCGCGTAGTTAAATGAATTGGCGAACACCCCATGACAGCAGATTAAGCCCTTCTACATTTATTGCGTCGCTCTTCCGGGCGGTGCTCCTTTGTCCGGTGAATGAATAGACGCGCTGCCCGCCCCTCAATCCCAATAGAGCAGCGGCGCAGGCGTGATCAGTTCGTTGCTCTCTTCGCCCACGATGAAGTTCTGCTCGTAGCCCGCGCTGCCCAGGCCCGGCCGGGAGAGAAAGATCTCGGAGCCGCAGACCCAGCCGGCCTCGACCACGGCGTCTGAATCGCAGAGCGTTTTACCGAAGATCGGGGTCTCGATCATCATGCCGTTGGTGTGGCCGTAATGGGGCCATTTCTGGGAGAGTTGGTCGGTGCCGCTGCCGAATTCGGCCATCAGCTCGTCGCCGTAGAGCGCGACATCCATGACGCGGGTGCCAGGCCGCACCCTGGCCATCAGGCGCCCGACGAAATCCGCGTTGGTCTCGATCAGCTCGCGCTGCTCAGGGCTGGGCTTGCCGCCGCACACGGCGGTGCGCCCGGGATCGACGAAATAGCCGTGAAACATCGGCCCGTAGACCCACGCGCGCACGAGATCGCCCCGCTTGGGCGCAAGCTGGGAATAGCCGGTCAGCGGATTGGCCGCGAAATAGGGGATCAGCTCGCCGTGGGAGACCGCACTCATCATGGTCCGCCCGCCCGAGCGCGCGACCTCGGCCTGGGCTGCCGCCGCGGCTTCCGCCTCGGAGCGGCCCAGCACCAGCGCCTGCATCAGGCGGTCGAGCGAGCGCGCCGCGATGTGGCCCGCCTCGCGCATGGCGTCGAGCTCCCGGGGGCTCTTCTTGCGCCGGACGTCGAGCACCAGGCCGTCGTCGACCGCCCATTCGATGTCCGGCGTGTAGCGCTGAAGCTGTTCCCAGTATTTCATCGGGAAGAAGTCGGAGCCGACCAGAGCGACCCGGCCCGTAACCCCACGGCGCTTGAGCGAATCGGCGACGCCCTTGACCGTATCGTGATGCCACTCGATGTGATCGGTGGGGATCGGCATCAGCTCTTCGCGGGGCGTGTCCTCGTCGGCCTGAAGTTCGGGAATTTCGCCGGGCGAGAGGATGACCGCGTTATGCGCCCGGGCGTTGAAATAGGCGGCGTCGCGGTTTTCCGTCGTGGTCTCGATGCCGTGACCGGTCGCGGTGGAATAGAAATTCGAAAGCCAGAGCACGTCGCCGCAGCGGTCGAACGAGCCGCCCGAGCGGCCCCAGACCACCGCGGTCGCGAAGCGGCGGCGCTCCATCTCGGTGTGGACCCGCTCCCAGCGGTCCTCGTACTCACCTTGTGGAAAATATCGCCCTTCCATGATCGTCTCCCTCTCTCTTCACGCGCTCAAGCGCCGCGCAGGCTCACGCCGCATAAGCGGCGGCTCGCAGTCACGGGCTGGCGAAGCCCGATTGATGACGAATGAGCGGGCTTCGCGCCAGTTCCGCGCGCGGCTTATCTCTACCGGCGTCGTGCCGCCGATTTCCGACCGGCAAGGATTATAGGGGGAATCACGAGCGACGGGCTGGCTTAAAGACCGTAATTGTCGAGATAAAGCTGACGCAGGTCGCTGAGGGGGTTGGCCTCGCCGGTGACGGGATCGCGGGCGTGCCAGAACGCCCAACCGGGGCACGCGATCTCGCCCGTTGCCGCACTGCCCGCCGAAGACGGCGAGGGAAAGCTGCGGCCATCGAACGCGATCGTGCCGTCGGCTTCGACGCGCGCGACAAAGCGATGACCGACGGAGTGCGCCTCGAGCTCCAGCGGCGGGCGCAGATAGCCGGCTTCGATAAGGTGGCCGAGGGTGACCTTGTGCACCCGGCCGCCGCCAAGCCGGATCGTATCGGGACGGTCCGCCTCGACCAGCACCTCGGCGGAACGGCGCGCGCGCAAAGCCTCCAGGTCGTCGGGCGGGATTGCGTAATAACGCCGCATTCCCGTAGCGGTTTCGGCAACGACGAACATCAGCCTCATGTCGCGGGCGGTGCGCCGCAAGGTGCCGACGCAGCGGGTCCAGCCGGTTGCCGCCAGCACCTCGGCCTCGGTGGTGCCGGCCTCGTGCTGCATGAGCCGAAGCACGCCGGCACGCCGGGAACCCAGACGTGCCGATTGGGCGCGGTGCAGCCCGATCAGATCCCAGGGAACCCCGGTTGCGGGAAGACCGGCGTCGCGCAGGACGCGGCCCCACAGCTCGTCCGCGGGCGCGGCCATCTGTTCGGCGGCGATTTCCAGGCTGGGGCAGTCGTTCTCGGCCAGGAACTTCAAGGTATCGGCCAAGGCGCGAACCTGCTGCTCCGGCGCAAGCTCGGTAAATTCCATCCCTCATCCCCCTCGACAACAACTTATCGGCGCAAGCTTACGACGACAGGGGCCAAAGAAACAACGCTGGGGTGGCTATCCGACAGTGCAGCAAGAAACTCCGGCGTTTCAAGCGGCCGTAGATTTGCTCCGTCTGCGAGAAACTTTCTGTTTCACTTTTGGAGCGTCCTCCACCTCATCTTGCTCCGCCTCATCAAGGTCTTGAGCGCCGATCTCGATCATCCGTTCTTTCAGAGAATTGTATAAGGCCGCGTTGACTTGCCCAGAGCTGTTGTACTCACCAACGACGAGATAGGGATTCAATACCAGCACGTAGCTAATGGGACCGTTCGGTCCCTCTTTGATTTCAATAAAACCAAGGTCTTCAAGGATACGCAGGCGAGTCATCCAGGTCCGCACCGCCCGCTCTCCTGTAAAACCGGAATAGTAGGCCATTTCACGGTGTTTGCTCGCAATGATAAACGAGTCGTCGTAGGTCCTGCACCAGAGGTCAAGGTAGGTCGACGAGACTGGCTTACCCTTGGAGAAACTATCCATAATGCGTAGCAATAACGGCATAGCTCTGGGAATGCTTAACCAGCCATCGGACTTTTGGCGGTCCCAAAGCCTCGATTCGTCGAGGTTGTGCCACAAGGACGAGCGGATCGCCATCTTATGACGCACAATCTTTTTGAGCCGCTTCTTGTTCACGATTGCCATTTGCGGGGTGCTCCACTAAGAAGAAGGGGCGGGCCGGAGTTTGGACCCCCGACCCTTCGAGATGGCCATTCCGCGGAGCCTGCCAGACAGTTGCGGTGCGCCGGAGCCAGTTGGTTTGGACCCATCAGGACGGCGCGACCTCTCGATGAGAAAGATATTAAACAAAATTTTTATACAAATCAATGACTTAACTAAAATACATAGGCTTGAATATAGGTCAAATTTTATCGATTTAACACACGGATTGACAACATATGTTGTCAATCCGTATGTTCAAGTGGAACCACGAAATCTCAATTACGCTGAAATTTCAGGGGGGTTAGGTAAGGCGCGTTGTGCTCAACGTGCTCCGGTGATCTGGGGCTCGCCGGTGCTCCCGGTGATCCTGGGGTGCAGGGGGGGGGCAGGTACTCCCGACACATCAGAAAATCTTACCCCAAAACACCATGCTTGGGCGTGCCGCAAAATCCGATATTAGCTAACCAGGTGCCCTACATTGAAAGAGATTCCCTCTGCTACACCCACAATGGTCTGTTCCCGCAACGCCTGCTATCGGTATGCCCAGCATTGGCTAATCGCCAAGCCGTCGTTCGCCCCACTGGTTGGCGGCGGAATATGACGCCTTTGCTAGGCGCGGAATAACACCGCCGGAGCGGCTCGCCTGCCGCCCCGGCGTGTAGAGGTCGTATCAAACCGGACGCGGCCTAGCCCCGCAATGGGACAGCGTCCTCGGCCAGTTCGGGAATGCGGCCGTCCTTGAACGGGATGGTATCGACGCGCGGGGTGTATTTGCCGGAATCGAACAGCTTCTTCGCGTGCCGCGCGATCGCTTCGTGGGTGGTGATCCAGACCTTGCCCTTTGCCAGCATGTCCTTGATCATTTTTTCCACGTAGCGCATACGCGACGCGCGGCCGGTGACGAAGGGATGCCAGGTGCACATCCACAGGCCCTTGAACTCGTAGGCCGCCTCGAACTCGGACCAGTAAACCTCGTGGGCGAGGCGCGGCGGCTGGATGGTCATCATGTAGTCGAGGTCGAAGTTGTGGACGTAATGGGGCCAGTCGTCGGTGGTCCACCAGCAGGGAATTTCGACCAGCTCGTGGCCCGTGCGCGAGCGGATCTTGTAGGGCACGTCGTCGCCCATCAGGGAGCTGTCGTAGAGGAATTCGTGCTGGGGAAGGATCTCGATGGTGTTGCGCGAGAAGTTGTACCAGGGCGCCCGATAGCCCACCGGCTTCTTGCCCGCCATGCGGACATGGGTCTCGACGGCGCGCCCGGTCCAGTAGGCCTCGCGGTCGCGGGTGTTGAGGTTGGGCAGTTCGTGCATGTAGCCGTGATGCGCCAACTCGTGACCGCCCTTGAGAATGCGTTCGACCGCGTAGGGATGTTCTTCCATCGACCAGGCGGGGCAGAAGAAGGTGGTCTTGAGATCGTATTTCTCGAACAGGTCGCAAATCCGCTCGACCGCAATCTGGGGTCCGTAGCGCAAATAGGACATGGTCGAGACGCGGGTGTTCGCATCGTCGGGATGGGCCATGTGAATGATGCTGTCGGCATCCATGTCCCAGCTGAAGGTCGCGGCGCAGCGGTTTCCCTTTGGCCACGGCATTGGGTTCTTGATCATGGGTCGTCGCCTCCTTGTCGGTCGACACTTCTGAAGGTGTGTTGCGAATGAACGATCGGTCGCGGACTCCCGGCGCTCGCCCCACCCGATGGTCGGGTCCGGCGGACGCCGGCGCGCTGGATCGAGAACGGATCGGCCGGTGCACCTCCCAACATCCGAAGCCGTGTTCCGCCCGCTTTTCTGCCCCCTCTTGTCGTAGGCTTTCGAGACGCGGCGGACGGCAATACTCTAGCGAGGTGGGCGGGCGCTGTCACGGGTCGAGTCTCCAATAAGCAGGGCCATCGAAGGCCGTGACGCGAGGCCATTTTACGCTATGGTGAGCGCCATGCGGGGCGCCGCCCATGCGCTCCCGGGCCACGCCAGAGGAGACGAACGAGATGAGCGCGATGACCACGGTCGACCAGGTTATCCACGTGCCGGCGCGGACCGGTGCCAGCGTTACGGTGAGCAAGGGCATCCTGCTCCGCTTCACGGACCTGCAGGGCGCCCAACCCATCGACTTCTGGGCGTTCTCTCACGAGAACAACTGGGAGTATCTCTCGCCCGAACACACCCGTCCCTCGATCTCTAAGCTTTACCCCGGGCTCGGCGATGCAGCCTACACCAATTATCGCCGCCCCATCGTGACCCTGATCGAGGACAATTCGCCGGGCCAGCACGATATGGAGTTCGCCGCCTGCGACCAGGCTCGCTATATCGAGTTGGGCGCGCCGATGCCCCATGCGAGCTGCCAGGACAACCTGCATATCCAGCTCGAGAACCTGGGGCTCGACGTCAAGGGGGTGATCCAGCCCTGGAACCTGTTCACCAACTTCTTTCTCAACCCGGACGGAACCTTCGAGGTCAAGGCGCCGGAGACCAAGCTGGGCGATAACTGCACGCTGCGTGTAGAAATGGATTGCCACGTGGTGATCTCGGCCTGCCCCCAGGACATGAACGACACCTGCGGCGGCACGCCCACGGACGTGCAGATGGAAATCGGGAGGTAGTGACTGTAGCGCTCACGTGTCTATGTTGCTCACGGCAGCGGAGTATTCACGTCGCTCGCAGCAGCGGACCTGACGGTCCGCGCCTGCGCGGGCGCGCCGCATAAGCGGCGGGCCGTGGTCACGGCCTTGCGCGGCTCCGTGCTTTTCGAAACGCCTCCGCACTTGCCATGACAGCGACTCTGCCTGTCTCGATCCGCCACGCGCGCGAAGACGAGGCCGACGCGCTTTCGGCGCTGGCTGTGCGCTCGAAGGCGCACTGGGGCTATGACGACGTCTTTATGGCGGCGTGCCGGGCCGAGCTTACGGTGCAGCCTTCGATCATCGCTCAAGGGCGGGTCGCGCTGGCGGAGCGCGCCGGAAGCATCGCGGGCTTCTATCAAATCGATCCGCTCGACGACGGGTGCGTCGATGTGGGGCTCTTTTTCGTCGAGCCCGGCGCGATGGGCTCAGGCGTCGGGCGGACCCTGTGGGCCGATCTGGAGGCCGCGACCCGTCGCCTCGGAGCCCGACGCATTACCATCGCGGCCGACCCGGACGCCGCGGGCTTTTACGAGGCGATGGGCGCGCAGCGCACGGGCGAGGTGCCGTCGTTCTCGATTCCCGGGCGCATGCTGCCGGCGTTGGAGCTGATTGTTGAGATCTAGCAGCCACCTGCGCTGCGCGCCACACGAGCGCGCCGGGAGACGGATCAGCGCCGCGGCTACATGAAGACCCGGCAGTTGATGATCTTCTTGCGGTTGATGCTGATCACGTTGTCGCCGCGCAGTGATTCGCGGGTGCAGGGCTCGCCCCGCTCGAGTGCCGCGCGGAGCGCCTTGGTCATGATGTCGGGATGAGCCCAGTCGAGGGAGGGCGCCTCGCCGAAGCGCTTCTTGTGCTCACGCCAGAGGTCTTCGAGGCTATCGCGGGGGGTGTTGCTCATGGGCGTCCTCATCTTAAAGCATAAGGAACGCTCCATTGTAGCGCGCCGGGCCGGTTCCTGTCACGGTCGCGGGGATCGGGCATAATAGTGCGGTGCGACAGCCTGAAAGGGAGATCGAGAATGGCGGACAACGGCGACGGACGGCTGGCGGTGGTGACGGGCTCGAACCGGGGGCTCGGCCTGGGGGCTGCGCGGGGGCTCGCGCGCCACGGCTACCGCGTGGTGGTGAGCGACCTGGCGGCGGAAATCAGCGACGAGGCGGCCGCGTCGTTCGCCGAGCTCGGGCAGGACGCGCTTTATCGCCGGCTCGACGTGAGCGACGACGCCTCGGTCGCCGAATTCACGGACTGGCTGGCAGCGGACGTGGGGCGGGTCGACGTGCTGGTCAACAACGCCGGCATCCAGGGCGATCCCGGAATCATCGAGAACCCCGAGGACCTGGCGGCGGCGAGCGTGCTCCGGGCCGACCCGGACGTCGCGCTGAAGACGTACAACGTCAACACGCTGGGCGGCCTGCGCATGTGTCAGGCGCTAATTCCGCCGATGCGTGAGGCGGGCTACGGGCGGGTGGTCAACATCTCGTCGGGCGCCGCCCAGCTTGCCGACATGTGGGGCAGCTATGCCTGCTACCGGATGTCGAAGACCGCGGTCAACGCGCTGACCCGCATCCTCGCTTTTGAACTCAAGGGCACGGGCGTGCTGGTCAATGCCTGCGATCCGGGCTGGACCCGCACCGCGATTGGCGGAGAGGCGGCGGACCTCAGCATCGACGAGGGTGCTGACGGGATTATCTGGCTCGCCATGCTGCCCGACGACGGGCCCGCGGGCGGCTATTTTCGCAACCGCAAGCCGCTGGAGTGGTAGAGCGGGCTCGCGCACCCTATCTTTTCTCTCGAAGTGATGCCTGATTGCCGGAGGATGCGAGGATGGTCGACAAATTCGTAAAGACCGACGAGGAGTGGCGGGCGCAGCTGACGCCCGAGCAGTACCAGGTGTGCCGCCTGAAGGGCACGGAGAGGCCGTTTACCGGCGAGCTCTGTGCGCTCAAGGAACCGGGAACCTATGCCTGCGTGTGCTGCGGGCAGGCGCTGTTCGAGGCCGAAACCAAGTTTGAATCGGGCACCGGCTGGCCCAGCTTCTTCGAGCCCGCCAGCCCCGATGCGGTCACGACGGAGACCGACGAGAGCCACGGCATGGTGCGCACGGAAGCGCTCTGCGCGCGCTGCGACGCCCATCTGGGCCACGTCTTTCCCGACGGCCCGCCGCCCACGGGCCTGCGCTACTGCATGAATTCGGCCGCCCTCGTCCATAGCCCGCCCAAGGAGTAGGGCCGCCGGCCGCGCCTGGGTGAAAACGTTGAGGCTTGGCTGGCTTGCGAGATGTGCGCGCGGCTGCAACGGGACAGCTTTGCTACGGCTTGCCGAATGACCTCGACAGAACCTGAGAAATGACTCGCAACTATTTGTTTATTCTCGTCATTCTCTGTGTTTTTGTCTGGTACGGGGGCACCGGAGCGACGGCCGACGAGGCGACGACGGCACGCTTCACGGCCCACAACGAGGGATCGGCGCAAGCACTCGATCACGGAGCGTGGGACGGCTTTCTCGTCCGCTACCGCACGGTTGGCACCGACGGAATAGCGCGCCTCGATTACGCGGCCGTGACCAGCGAAGATCGGGCGAAACTCGCAGCGTATATCGCCGCACTGGAGGCGTCGTCCGTTACGGCGCTGGCGCGGCGCGAGCAGCTTGCCTTCTGGCTCAACCTCTACAACGCGGCCACGGTGGCGCTGATCCTCGATCACTGGCCCGTCGCCTCGATCCGCGACATCGACATCTCGCCAGGCTGGTTCTCCGATGGGCCGTGGGGCGCTGCGCTGGTCATGGTCGAGGGGATCGCGCTCTCGCTGGACGCCATCGAACACAAAATCCTGCGCCCGCTCTGGCAGGATCCCCGGATTCATTACGGCGTGACCTGCGCTTCGCTCGGCTGCCCCGACCTGGCCCCGCGCGCGTTTAGCGCAGACCGGGTCGAGGCGATGCTCGACGCGGCGGCACGGGCCTTCGTGAACCATCCGCGCGGGGTTCGGGTTGGGGCAGACGGGGGGCTTGCCGTCTCCAGCCTTTACGACTGGTACGCGGTGGATTTCGGCGGTTCGGACGAGGCGGTGATCGCCCATCTGAGGATTTACGCCGAGCCCGCGCTGGCCGCCCGGCTGGCCGGCGCGGAACGAATTGCGGATCATGCCTACGACTGGGCGATCAACGCCCCGGCCGACGGCGGGAAATGATTGCGCTTGGCCCCGGGAATGCTAAAACGGCGTAACTTCGCAATGAGGAGAGCAGCATGAAATTCGCCGTAGCGGTGCTTCTGGCCGGAGCCCTGACGATCGCGCTGAGCGCCTGCTCGGCCCGATTGGACAAGACCGACATCGAAGGCAACCCGGTGCATGGCTTCCTGCCCAACCCCCAGACGGTGACCCAGACGACCAACTGGGACCAGACCCAGAGCGTGGGACTGCGCGTGCGACATTACGACATCGACCCCGGCGGACTGCGCCTGCAACAGGGCCTGCCGTACCGGCTGGTGATCGAGAACGTGGGCAACTACATCTGCTATTTCGCGTCCGAGGGACTGCTCAAAACCGCCGCCGTGAAAAAGCTGGTGGGTCCGACGGGCGAAAAGACCTTCCCCTATTACGAGGAAATCGCCGTGCTGCCCGGCGAAACCAAGGCGCTCTGGTTCGTGCCCGTGGCGGCGGGCGAATTCGACGCGGAATGCGCCAGCACGAGCCATTCGCTGCTGGGCGACGTGGTCCGGATCAGCGTTCTCTCCAACCCCGCCTTCGCCCGGCCCGCCGCGACCCAGCCGGGCGCGTTGGTCGCCTCCTACGACGGCACGACGCCCGCCGTCGCCGCCGCGCTGCCCGACCGCAACAGCCTCTACCAGGTCGAAGCGGCGCGCATCGCCACCGCCAGCACCCAGCAACTCGAGGCAATCAAGCTGAGCCTGCGCGATCTGATCCTCTTGATCCGCCAGCGCGAGGCCCAGATCCAGGCAGGGCAGTAGGAAGAAACATCGCGCCCGATTCTGTTTACGCGCTCAAGCGCCGCGCAGGCTCACGCCGCATAAGCGGCGGCCTGCAGTCACAGGCTCAAAGAATTCCGCTTCCGCGCAGGCTCACGTTCAGGAGGCCGGCTTTTCCAGCAGCTTCGCGAAGCTCATCTCGTGGCCGTCCGGGTCCAGGATGTGGAAATAGCGCTCGCCCCACTCCGCGTCCTCGGGCTCGAAGTTGGGCTCGTAGCCCGCCGCGCGGGCCCGCGCATACATGGCATCGACGTCGGAGACATGAAAGATGATCCGACCCCAGTTGCGCGGCACCCGGACCGTGGGGGCAAGCTGCAAATTGAGATAACCCGGCCCGACATGGAAGCTGGTGAACGTTGCCTCCTCGCCGCCGTAGCGGATTTCGAACCCGAAGTTGGTATAGAAGCGCACCGAGCGGGCCATCTCGCGCACCGCGAGGGTGATGGCGTCGATGGCTTCGATCACCGGGGCGCGGTCGTCGCCGGTCATGAAGGCCGACGCACCACGAGATCGATTTCGACCCGGGCGCCCTCGGCCAGCCCGGTCACGCCGATACAGGTCCGAGCGGGCAACCGGTCGGGCGCGAAGTAGCTCTCGTAGACCCGGTCCATCTTGCGGTAATCCTCGTCGAAGTGGGTGAGGAAGACGCGCGCCGCCACCGCGTGCTCGAGGCCCAGCCCGAGGCCGTCCAACACGAGGGCGAGGTTGTCCATCACGCGCCGGGTCTGGGCGTCGATGCCGTCGGGAAATGGCGCGGCCGCATCGTCGGGATCGCTCGGCACCTGGCCGGTGACGAACAGCCAGCCGTCCGCCTCGCCCGCGTGGCTGTAGGGTGCGACGGGCGCCGGCGCCCCCGCCACCATGTGAAAGATCGGATTGCTCATATCTGCCTCCTTGTCGCGTACGACGCCGCAGTTGGCCGGCGGCGGGTTGTCGGCCATAGTAGCAGCCGAGCATGCTCAAAATGCCCTTTTTTGCGCCTCTCCGGTTGCGCGAGACCGACGAACCCCGGCCGCGCCACGCGACCTGGTTCGAGCTGTTTTTCGATCTTGTCTTTGTCGCCGTCATCATCCAGATGAGCCACGGGCTCGCGGACGATTACTCTTGGGCCGGCGTGGCGCGCTTCGCACTCCTCTTCCTGCCAATCTGGTAGGCCTGGGTTGGCCACACCTTCTATTCAACCCGCTTCGATTCCGACGACGTTGCTCACCGAGGTCTGGGGTTTTTCCAGATGGTCGTCATCGTGGTCATGGGTGTGGTCGCGGCGGACGCCTTTAGCACTGGCGGAACGTGGTTTGCGGGCGCGGCCGCCACCTACCGGGGGCTTTTGGTGGTCCAATACTGGCGGGCGCGGCGGATTCCCGTGGCCAAGGCGCTGGCCACGTTCTGGTTGCGCAGTTGGGCGGTTTCAACCGCCCTGTGGCTTACGGCCGTATTCATCGACGGCGAGGCGCGCTATGCGCTCTGCGCGGCGGCCTTGCTGGTGGAATTGGCGACCCCGTTTTTCGGCGCCCGCCACACCCGCGCGCGCCGCCGCGTCGGCCTGTTGAGGGCACGCCGCGTCGCACGCGGGGCCCTCCCATGGACTACGGGGACAAGCCCGCAGCCGCCAAGTGGTCCCTTCTTACACCGCCACGGTGGTCCCTTTTTGCTCCGCCATTGACACGAGCCCATGGCGCTGATCCCGGCGGCGCTCGGCATGTTCTCGTGCTTCCTCTTCTGGTGGGGCTATTTTGTTGGCGTTGCGGCAGCTGACGAGCTTCGCGTCGAAGGGCGCCGCTGGGTGACGGAATTCAGGATCTGGGCCTACGGCCACGCACCGCTCTATCTGGGCCTTGTTCCCTTCGCCATCGGCATCAAGCGCGCCGTCGAGCTTGAAATCGGCAGCCCCTTTAACAGCACCGAAGCCTGGATCCTGTGCGGGGCAACGGCGCTTTGCATGGCGACCCTGACCAGCGTCGGCACCGACTGGGACCTGATCCGGTGCGGTTGGCGGGCGCGCCTGCGCACGGGCGGGCATTGGCTGCTCTCGGGCGCCGTGTTGGTCCCGGCGGCCTTAGGCCAGCAGATTTCGGCAACCGATACGCTTGGGATCATTGCCGGCATATCGGTACTTCAGGTCGGCCTCGACCGGCTGCGTACGATCAGAACGACGAATCCGGCTGCTTGAGGAAATCGGCCTCTTCGGGCGTGGTTTCGCGCCCCAGCGCGGCGTTGCGGTGGGGGAACCGGCCGAACCGTTCGATGATCTCGCAATGACGCTCCGCGGCACGGATGTAGTCGGCGCCGCCGGCATGGTCCTCCATGCTCCGGGCCAAGGCGACGCATTCGCGCTGCGTGGCCAGATTCTCGGCGTGCTCGAAGGGCGTGTAAAGGAACCAGCGGAGCACGGGCGCCAGGTCACGGCCGTCGCCCCGGGCGACTGCCTTGCGCGCCAGAGCCAGCGCAGCGGCGTCGGATTCGTAGGCCCGGGGGCTTTGGCGGAACATGTTGCGGGGAAACTGGTCGAGCAGGATCACCAGCGCGAGGCAATCCATGACGCCGTCGTCGAACCAGTGATCGTACGCGCCGGTGCGGGCCAGTTCGTACATGTCGGCGAAGCGCTTGCGGATTTCGTCGTCGAATGCGGCCACCGGCTCGTCGAACCAGATTGCCCGCTCGTCACCGTAGCGGGGATCGTCGGAAGGAAAAAACCAGAAATCGAGGATCGTCCCGGTGCCGATCGGTTCCGTCATGCCCGCCCCTTACATAAAGCCGCCCTTGGCTTCGAGAAAGGTGCGTTCGTCAGGCGTGCATTCGCGCCCGAGCACAGCGTTGCGGTGGGGGAACCGGCCGAAGCGTTCGATCACGTCGTAGTGGCTTTTTGCAAAGCTGATGAAATCCGCGCTTTCGGGATCGTCGCGCAAGGTCTCGGCAAGGCGCCGGCAGGTCTCCTGGCAGGCCATATCCTCGGCATGCTCGAAGGGCAGCCAGAGGAACCAGCGTTGAACGATGAGGAGTTCAGACTCGAACTTGGTGTCCAGCGCATGGCGGGCAAGCTCCAGTGCCTTCCCATCGCTCTCGAAGGCACGAGCGGCGTCGCGGAACAGGTTTCGGGGGACCTGATCGAGCAACAGGATCAGCGCGAGGCAGCTTTTGGGCGCCGCGCGCCAGCCGTCGTAATCGCCACGCCGTGCCGCGTCGTAAGCCCCGGCGAGGTCGCGCTCGATGGCGGCGTCGAATTCGGGCGAGCGGATGAACCATTCCGCGCGCCGGCGTCCGAATTCCGGCGCATCCGGCGGCAGAAACCAGAAATCGAGAACCTCCTGGGACGTGATCATGGCGCGGCGCCTCCGCTCGCCCGCGCGCTGGCAGGGCGCGGGCCGAGGCGCTATGGTATCGGCGCGAGGCAGCAATGAACAGCATCCACGACATGGGCGGCATGCACGGCTTCGGGCCGGTGGAGCGGGAAGCAAACGAGCCCGTGTTTCACGCCGCCTGGGAGGGCCGGGCCTTCGCCATCGGCAATATCGCCGGGGCGGCGCTGGGCTTTACGGTCGACCAGAAGCGCCACGCCCAGGAGCGGATGGGTCATGCACGTTATCTGGCGTCGAGCTACTACGAGCGCTGGATGAGCGCGGTCGAAACCCTGGCGCTGGAACTGGGTGCGATCGACCCTGACGAACTCGCCGACGGACGCGTGCGCAAGAGAGACATCGAGCCGGTCTACAAGCTGGCCTGCGAGCGGGTCGAGCCGGCGCTGCGCAAGGGCCGATCCAAGCGGCGCGACCTCGACATCGAACCCCGCTTTGCCGCCGGCGAGGAAGTGCGCACGATCAATGCGAACCCATCGGGCCATACCCGCCTGCCCCGCTACGCACGCGACCGCCGGGGCACGGTGTTGCGCAACCACGGCGTGTTCGTCTTCGCCGACAGCCTGGGCAACGGGGGCGACGAGGCACCCCAGCATGTCTACGCGGTACGCTTCGAGGGACGAGAGCTTTGGGGGATCCGGCTCGGAGCCCGCGCTGGCGGTTCATCTCGACCTGTTCGAAAGCTATCTTCGCCCCGCCTGACAGGCTCGACACTAATTTAATGATTTTTTCCTAACGATATGATTTTGCTCAACAAGTGACGGAAACCATGGACCGGGACGAGATCCGGGCGAAGCTTCGCCCCTATATCGACGGCGAGCTCCCCAAGGAGGAGGTCGTGGCGATCCAGCAGTTCCTCGACGAGACGCCCGGCGCACGCGAGGAGCTGAGCCGGATGCTGGCGGAAGACGACCTGCTCGCCGCCAAGGTGACCGCGGCCAAGCAGGAGGGTGAATCCCTGCGCGGGTTCGGCGGCAACATCTCGCGCGATATCCGGCTGTCCGCCATGAACGCGGCGACGGGGTCGCGTTCCGGAGGCGGACGGCGGCGGCGCAGCTGGCTGTGGGTGGGCATCGTCGCGCTCGCCCTCGTCGTGCTCTTTCTCTACCAGTGGAAGGGCGGCGACGCGCCGGGGGATTGGCTGGTCACCGCACCGATCGACGACATGCGCACGGTGCTCAACGCCGGGCGCGGCGGCGACGCGGCGATCGTGCAGGGCTGGTTCGCCGGACGCGTGGGATTTACGCCGCCGCTCCCGCCTGCGGGTGGAGACGCGGCGCATCTGGTTGGCGGCCGGCTCGCCTATTTTCTCGAACGCCCGGTGGCGGCGTATCTCTATGAAGCGGACGGCCGACCGCTGACGCTCTACGTCATGTCGCGCGACGGCCTGCCCGAATCGGGCGCGGACGGAGTGGTCTTCGCGCCCCTCGAAGAGCGCATGCCCGAGGGGCTCGACGGCTACCGGCAGGTGATCTGGACCGCAGGCCCGCTGTTTTACTCGCTCACGGCCGATTTGCCCCAGGACTGGCTGGTCGAGATCGCGGAAGGCTTCGCGGCGGACAGAGACTGACCCGCTCTTCGCCTAGGAGGCAAGCGAAGCGAGATCCGGCCTGTCGGGCAGCAGCGCTTGCGCGTTGGCCGCGGACAGGGTCGTCGGCTTGCCGAGCATGATCCACTCGGCGGCGAGCGCGCCCAAAATCGCGCCCGAGGTCACGCCGACCCCGCCCAGCCCGGCGACCGCCGCGACGCTCGGGTCCGCCGCGTAGGGGCCGACCTGGAACTGGCCGTCCGCGCTGATCGGGTAGAGCCCGCACCAGCCGTACTTGAAGCCCAGCCCTTCGACCTCCAGGCGCTCGGAGACCAGGGTCGCGACCTCCATGAGGTAGTCGTCGCCTTCGGACGGACCGAAGGCGTCCGGATCGGCCACGTCGAGGCCCTCGACTGCGTCGTAGCTGTGCAGACCGGCGATCATGCTGTCGGGCCCGTCCTGGCGAAAATAGACCCCCTGGCCCGCCTGGCCCGGCATATAGGTGTTGATCATGGGCACGACGTAGCCGAGCTCGCGGGGCAGCTTGATCTGAACGACTTCGTGGAGCTGCGGCTTGATCCCGGCGGGATGGCCGAGCATCTCTCCGATTCGGCCCGCCCAGGCGCCGGTCGCGTTGACGACGACGTCGCATTCGACCTCGCCTTGCGTGGTTTGCAGAAGATGCGCCCCGTTGCGCTTTGCGTGGCCCGTCACTTCGGCATGGGCGAGGAGTTGCGCGCCATGCTCCTTGGCCTCGTCGACCAGCGCGGTGCATAGCAGGTAGCCGTCGAGATGGCCGTCGTTCGGGCCGAACAGGCCGCCCGCGAGGTCGTCGGTCTTGAGGTCGGGAACGAGCCGCCTCATAGCGTCGGGATCGAGCACCTGGCCGTCGTGCGCACCCAAGCTTCGCTGGACCTCCAGCGCGGCCTCGAAGGCCGCGACGTCTGCCGCCGTGCCGCCGGGGCGAAGGTTGCCGATCTTTGCCAGCGGGAGCTTGCCTTCCTCGTTGAGGCGGAAGAACAGCTCGCGGGCGCGGACCCGGATTTCGATATGCAGCGGGTCGGTGGTCTGGGCGTTGTAGACCCCGGCCGAACGGCTCGATGAGCCCGCCGCGGGCGTTTCCCTCTCGATCAGGATGACCTCGGCAGCACCCAGTTCGGCGGCGCGCCGAGCACAGCCACACCCGCCTGTGCCCGCACCGATGATGGCAATGCGTGGTTTCGTCATGCGGTCTCCCCTCGCTTGCGATCGATTATCTCAACACGACGTCGCACGGACCATCGGCCTAAATTCGCACCGACGCAACAAACGTCGGCGCTCGTCTTCAATTGATTGCGCTCGCCTCGAAGTGTAAAACTCCACGGCTCGCTCCGTCATAGGAACTTCAAAGGACGTCGGATCATGGGCAAGGCAAAATTCGGCCGATTGAAACCAAGCGATTTCGGCGAATCGATGCCGGTGACGCACCCGCTCTATCCGCGGGGCCCGTACTACTACCGCGACTGCCAGGCGGTGACTTTCGTCTACCACACGGACGACGAGGAGGCGCTCTCGAGGCTGCCCGCCGAGCTCGAGATGGTCGAGCCGGCCACTGCGGTGCTGACCACCGCGCGGAACGGCTATTCGACGGTCGCGGGGGCTTACGGCGAGTGCTATCTGGGCTTCCTGTGCCGCTTCGAGGGCGAGCTCATGCTGTACTCGTGCAATCTCTACGAGACCAGGGAGAACGCCTCGATCATCGGTCGCGAGATTTACGGCTTCCCCAAGAAGCTGTGCGAAAAGATCGAGATCGCCACCCTGGGCTCCGGCGACGTGCGCGTCACCACCGATCTTGCCGGGGACCACCGGCTGCTGACGGCGACGATGCGGCCGCGCGAGAACGTGCCGCTGGACGCGCTCGATCCGAACCCGCCCCTGGTGGTGCTCAAGATCATCCCCGACGCCGAGGGCAGCATGACGCCGTCGCTGGCCCAACTGGTCAAGGTCCAGTACGAGGTTTCGCCGATCGTGGGCAGCGACGGCCGCGCCGAGATCTTCACCGGCCCGGCCCAGATCAACCATGACCAGCCGTCCGATATCGCCGTTTCGGTGCGGGAGATGGTTTCCTGCACGATGATGCGATTCAACGGTGTGCTGCCCTATGGAACGATCCTGAAGACCTATTAGCGATCCGCGCCGGGCGTTGCCTGAACAGAGTTGGGGCCCGCAACGGACAGGGTACCGCCGCAAGCCCCGTGCGCTTCTCCCGGATGGATTGTCCATCTCCCGCGCAAGTGAAGTCTCACAAGATATTGCGGCCAGAATGTGACTCGGCGATCACAGAATTGTCATGCCGCTTTGCGAGTTGTACGACCTCGCCTATGATGGCCGAAACAAGCCAATAATTAACCGGGGGAGACGGTCATGGGAGAGACGACAATTCCCGCGCGTCACGGCAAAGCGGCGCATATGAAGGCGGGTCAGCGGCTGAAATTGACGAATCTGAGCGGCGACCAGGTGGTCGACACCTGGGCGTTTTGCGACCCCGATCTGTCGGAATTTATGTCGATGGAGCATACGCGCAACGCAAACCTCAATATTTTCGTGCGCAAGGGTGGGACACTGGTCTCGAACAAGTTCAAGCCGATGCTGACGCTCGAAGACGACACGTCGGACGG
Source organism: Alphaproteobacteria bacterium (assembly GCA_965249645.1). Taxonomy (GTDB): domain Bacteria; phylum Pseudomonadota; class Alphaproteobacteria; order UBA828; family JAPUJA01; genus CAVOEB01. Next base: position 767,008 of record CBDFML010000012.1, on the reverse strand, counting down.
CGGCCACGACACCCTGGCCGCGGCTTGCAGCCCCGAGCATTACCGCTTTCTCGGCGTCGACAGCCCGCCGCATCGGGCCTGTGCCACCAACCTGATCGAGGGCATGACCGAGCTGGGCCTGGAAATCCCCGAGCAGCCCAGCCCGTGGAACCTGTTTCAACACAGCACGGTCAACCCGGACGGCTCGTTCAGCCATATCCCGGCGGACAACAACGGACCTGGCTGCGGCGTCACGCTCAAGGCGGAGTGCGACCTGGTGATCGCGTTTTCCTGTTGCCCGTGGGAAATCGAAGGCATGCTGGTCAACGGCGCCGACGGCGAGATTCACGACTGCGTCTTCGAGATCACCTAGCGCCTCAAGGCGTACCCGGCAGGGAGAGAGCGCCATGATCACGCACGACACGGTGCCCGCCCGCTTTGGCAAGGCCTTTCCGCTCAAGGCTGGGCAGACGCTCAGGCTGATCAACACGACCGGCCGCCAGGTGGTCGACACCTGGGCGTTTTGCGACCCGGATATCTCGGAAGTGCTCTCGATGGAGCATTCCCGGGAATATATCCACAACGTCTATTTCCACGCCGGCGACACCATGGTTTCGAGCCGCAACCGGCCGATGCTGACCTTCGTCGAAGACACCAGCGACGGCGGCCACGACACGCTGGTCGCGGCCTGCAGCCCGGGACTTTATGAGCAGTATGGAATTCCCTGCCCTCCGCACCGCGCCTGCGCGCTCAATCTTGCCGAAGCCATGGCCGCGCTGGGACACGAGATTTCCGAGCAGCCCAGCCCGTGGAACCTGTTTCAGCATTCTTTCGTCAACCCGGACGGCTTCATCCGCCACGAAGAACCCAGAAACGAGGCGGGCTGCTCGGTCACGCTGAAGGCCGAGCGCGACCTGATCCTCGCGTTTTCCTGCTGCCCGTGGGACGTCGAGGGCCTGTTGATCAACGGCACCGACGGCAAGATCAACGACTGCGCGGTCGAAATCAATTAGCGCCTAATTCTTTCAGCTTTAGGCGTGAAAGCTGAAAGGCGTTCAGGCGCCACGCAGGCTCTCGCCGCATGAGCGGCGGCCCGCGGTCGCGGGATTGCGAAATTCGCCGCTCCGTGGCGTCTTTGCGCGGCGCGGCGAATTCGCTAAGCTCGCGCCAAGCGCGATAAAACCAACAGGGAGATTCCGCCATGTCCGACGTTACGACGATCAAGGCCCGCTTTGGTAAGGCCGCACACTTGAAAGCCGGGCAGCGCCTAAAGCTGGCCAATCCTGCGGGGTTTCAGGTGGTCGACTGCTGGGCGTTCTGCGATCCCAACACCGACGAGTTCATGTCGATGGAGCATACCCGGCTGAAAATCCTCAACGCGTTTACCCGCAAGGGCGACGTGATGGTGAGCAACCTGTACACCCCGATGATCACCCTTGAAGACGATAGCTCGGCGGGCTGGCACGACACCCAGTGCGCCGCCTGCAGCCCCGCGCTCTATCATGAATTCGGCATGGACAGCCCGCCGCATCGCGCCTGCGCGACAAACCTGATCGAGGGCATGGCGGAGCTGGGGCTCCAGATTCCTGAGCAGCCCTGCCCGTGGAACCTGTTCCAGCACACCTTCATCAGCGACAAGGGCGAGATGACCTTCCCCATGCCCGGCGGCACGCAAGGCTGCCACGTCACGCTGAAGGCCGAGTGCGACCTGATCATCGCGTTCTCCTGCTGCCCGTGGGATCACCCGGATTGGCCGGTCAACGGCCCCGGCGGACAGATCAACGATTGCGAATTCACGATCGACTAACTTCTTTTCCATTCCGCTTTGCAAAAACCAAAGCGAAATGGTGTCCAGTCGCCACGAAGGTCCACGCCGGATAAGCGGCGGCCCGCGGCCGCGGGCTTACCACGGGCATGGCACCACCGCGGGGTTGATGCAAAGATAGGTGTGAGATTCGCCCCCGACTGGACAGGCCGCCCATGAGCGACGACGACCGCAAGCCCGCCACCACCCCTGTCACCCGCCTCGCCCATGGCGGGCGCGACGAGACCAGCGCGTTCCGCTACGTCAACCCGGCGGTGCATCGGGGCTCGACGGTGCTTAACGCCTCGGTCGCCGATCTCGACAAGAACCTGTGGGACCGCTTCGGCACGCTGACCTACGGCCGCTGGGGCGGTCCCACCCATTTCGCGCTGCAGGACGCCATGGCGGAGCTCGAGAACGGCTACCGCTCGGTGGTGGTTCCCTCGGGCAAGGCCGCGGCAGCTGCCACGCTGCTTGCCTTCGTCAAGGCGGGCGACAACGTCCTGATGGTCGATTCGGTCTATCAGCCGAGCCGGAGCATCTGCCAGGCGCTGCTGGCGCGCTTCGGTGTCGAGACGACCTACTACGACCCCCTGATCGGCGCGGGCATCGCCGAGCTGATCCGGCCCAACACGAAGCTGGTCTACGCGGAATCGCCGGGCTCATTGACCTTCGAAGTCCAGGATATCCCGGCGATCGTCGAGGCCTCGCATGCCAAGGGCGTGATGGTCGCGATGGACAACACCTGGGCGACGCCGCTCTATTTCAAGCCCCTCGATTTCGGCGTCGACGTCTCAGTCCAGGCCGCAACGAAATACATCGTCGGCCATTCGGACGCCATGATGGGCATCCTGACCACCACCGAAGAGGCCTATACGCCGATCACCAACGCGGTCGAAGACATGGGTTTTTCGGTCTCGCCCGACGATTGCTATCTGGCACTGCGTGGCCTGCGCACCCTCGACGTTCGGTTGCGCCGCCACCACGAAACCGGGCTCGCATTGGCAGAATGGCTGCAAGGCCGACCCGAGGTGGCGCGAGTGTTGCACCCCGTCCTTGCGGACGACCCGGGACACGCGCTTTGGAAGCGCGACTTCACCGGCGCTTCGGGGCTGTTCGGCGTGGTCCTCGAACCGGTCGCCCAGGCGGCGGTGACGGCCCTGCTCGAGGGGCTCGAACTGTTCGGCCTGGGCTACAGCTGGGGCGGCTATGAAAGCCTGGCGATCCCGACCCAGCCCGAAAACGCGCGCAGCGCGACGAAGTGGGACGCGGTTGGCCCCTCGGTTCGCCTCCATGCGGGGCTGGAGGATGCCAACGACCTGATTCGCGATCTCGACGCGGGCTTTGCGCGGCTTAATGCCCTATCCGCTTAGGCTTGCTGCAATGCCAAGCGGCGTTCAATCGCCACGGAGGTTTTCGCCGCACAAGTGGCGATTCGCACCTGCGGGCACGCGAAACCGCGACATACGTGGTTCGGAATTCGCTATCCGGATCCGCCGAGCCCTCCACCGCCGGACTCGCGGCGGCTCGGCCACAGGCTTGCGACCGCGAACAGGGCCGCGGCGGCGGCAACGATGGAGGGGCCGGCGGGGGTGTCCCAGGCGAGCGAGCCAAACAGCCCGCCGGCCACGGCGATGGCGCCGGCAAGGACCGCGAACGCCGCCATTTGCTCGGGTGTGCGGGCGAAACGCCGCGCCGCGGCCGCGGGAATGATCAGCATCGACGTGATCAGCAGGACACCGACGATTTCAAGCGCGACGGCAATGACGATCGCGATCAGCAGCATGAACAGGATGCGCACGCGCTCGACGGGCACGCCTTCGACGCGGGCCAGCTCTTCATGCACGGTGAGCGAGAGCAGAGGCCGCCAGATTGCCGCCAGCAAGCCAAGCGCCAGACCCGCGCCGCCGTAAATCCAGTAGAGATCGACCCGGCTGACCGCGAGGATGTCACCGAACAGGTAGTTCATGAGGGCAAAGCCGCGCAGATCTAGCAGCGCCATGACGATGAGACCGATGGCGAGCGACGCGTGGGCCAAGATGCCGAGGAAGGTATCGGTGGGCAGCCGGCGTTGGCGCTGGGCGAGGCCGAGAAGCAGGGCGACGGCGACGGCGGCGGCCAGGACGCCGATAGCGACGTGAATATGGAGCGCGAGTCCCACGGCAATGCCGAGCAGCGCCGAATGGGACATGGTATCGCCGACGAACGCCATGCGCCGCCAGACGACGAAGGAACCCAAGGGGCCGGCAACGAGCACGACGCCGAGACCGCCCAGCAGGGCCCGCAGAAAAAACTCGTCCATGGGTGATTAGCCCGAGGTGCCGTCCCGCTCGCCCTCGAGCGGAACCACGTTTCCGGCCGCATCGTGGACATGGTCGTGGCTGTGGGCATAAACCGCGAGACCCGTGGCGACCTGTTCGCCGAACAGGGCGAGGTATTCCGGGTGACGGGTGATGGATTCCGGCTGGCCGGCACAGCAGACGTGGTTGTTAAGGCAGATTACCCAGTCGGTGGCGGCCATCACGAGATGGAGCTGGTGAGAAACCATCAGCACGCCGCAGCCGTGGCGCTCACGGATATCCCCGATCAGGCGGTAAAGTGCCGACTGGCCGGTGACGTCGACACCCTGGACGGGCTCGTCGAGCACCAGGAGATCGGGCTCGCGGAGCAGCGCCCGGGCCAACAATACCCGTTGCAACTCGCCGCCCGAGACAGTCTGGACCGCGTCGTCACCGAGACGGCCGGCGCCGACCTCGTCGAGTGCCGCCTGGATACGGGGTGCCCCGTGCCGTCCGCCAAGCGCGAGAAACCGCGAAACCGTGAGTGGCAGAGCAGGATCGACGGGCAGACGCTGGGGCATATAACCGATCCTGACACCGGCCCGGCGGACGACCCGACCGGCGTCGGGGCCAAGCAGGCCCAACAAAATACGAACCAGAGTGCTCTTGCCCGCCCCGTTGAGGCCGACAATTGCGACGATCTCGCCCGGATCGACGCGGATGGCGACGTCGTGCAGAACGGTGCGCCCGGCGAACGCCTTGGCCAGCCCGTGCCCCTCGATCAACGGCCCGGCCGGTGTGCCGCCGCTAGCCAAAGTCCGTTCCCTCGTCCTGCTCGACACGGCAGCGGCTGCACAACCCAACCGCTTCGACGGTCTGGCGGCGCACCTCGAAGCCGAAATCGCCCGCCCGATGATGGATAGCGCTGGTGATCTCGTCGACATCGATTTCGGCCACTTCGCCGCACAGGCCGCAAATCAGATATTGGGCGTTATGGCGGCTCTCGGGGGTCGTGCAGCCGACATACGCGTTGAGCGATTCGATGCGGTGGACGAAGCCTTCGTCACCGAGAAACTGAAGTGCGCGATAAACCGTAGGAGGCGCCGCGCGGCGACACTCGGCACGCAACCGGTCGAGCACCTCGTAGGCTCCGATCGGCCCGTGGGATTGCCACACGAGTTCCAGGACCCGGCGACGAAGCGGCGTGAACCGGACGCCGCGTTCCTCGCAGATGCGCTCCGCGCTGCCCAACGCATCGGCGATACAGCGGGAGTGATCATGATCCTTGAATTCTAACATTTCCATGCATTTACAGATCGTTATTGATCTTATATTGAAGCGCAGAACCAAGTCGGCTATGGGTGTATAACATCACGATATGCTATAACATAACCTCGTTGGAATCGCAAAGTCATGCAAGGTCATCTCCCCCGCCCGAAACAATATCCCCGTGTTGCCCGATTGGTTATGCGAGCGGGCGTCATAATCCTGCTGTTCGCGGTTTTCGCCGCCGGCACACTGCCCCTACGCGCCGGCGAAGTTCCCACCGTCAGCGTCTCGATCCTGCCGATCCACTCGCTCGTCGCGGGGATCATGGCGGGTGTTAGCTCCCCGACGCTTCTGGTCGATGCCGGAACGTCGCCCCACGGCTTCGCGCTGCGACCCTCTCAAATGGCGGCGATCGGAGACGCCTCCCTGATAGTGCGCATCGGAGGGAGTCTCGACGGCTTTCTCGATCGCGCTGTCGCAGCGCGGGCAGAGGATGCGCGGGTTCTCGCCCTGATGACGCTATCCGGGGTGGCTCTGCGGCGCTGGGCGGCGGCCGGCCCCGACGCTCACGGGCAGGACGAGGACGGGCACGACGACGGCGCGTTCGATCCCCATATCTGGCTCGATCCCGCCAACGCGCGCATTATCGTAGCTGCGCTCGCGGGCGAGCTGGCCCGGCTCGACCCCGCGCGCGACGCTCTCTACGGTGCGAACGCAACGGCGCTCGACGCCCGGCTCGCCGCCCTCGACGACGAGCTCCGGGCCCTGCTCGAGCCCCTTGGCGGTCGACCTTTCGTCGTGTTCCACGATGCCTACGGTTATCTGCAGGACGCCTACGGGCTCGAGGGCGCACTGGCGGTGACGCTCGATCCCGAACGCAAACCCGGAGCACGGCGTATCAGCGAGCTGCGCGAGACCATCGAAACCAATGGCATTGGTTGCGTGTTTGCGGAGCCCCAGTATCCCGATGCCCTCGTCGAGACCCTAATCGAGGGCACAGACGCGCGGACCGTGCGGCTCGATCCGCTGGGCGCCGGCGTTGCGCCGGGCCCGGAAGCCTATTTCACGGTGATGCGGGGGATGGCGGGGTCGTTGGCGTCCTGCGTCGCCGAGCGAGCGGACCAGGCGCGGGAATGAGGCGACTGCAAATGGCGAAATAACACCGCTTCGAGGTTTTTCCCAGCGCCCGCTTGGGCTAAGCTGGCACCAATTCACATCACGGCAGTTAGCCGGGGCAATCGAGATCAGAAACGAGGGAGATAACCGACAATGGTCAGCAAGTACTTCCCGAAGGACGAGTACGAGGCGCGCTGGGAGAAGGTCCACGAGAGCATGCGCGAGAAAGGCTACCAGACCGCAGTGATCTGGGGCCGCACCGCAGGCTCCTATGACCGCGCCGGCGACATCCTCTACCTCACCAACTTCTATTCCGGACATTCCGCCCACGAATACGACACGCCGCTATGGCAGGCGCGCTCCTATTCGGCGGTGATCATGCAGGACGGCGGCACGCCGGAACTGCACATGGACGAGGCGGGCTTTCCCGAAGACCTGATTGCAACCGATCGGGTGAGCTGGCACATGGACCCGATCAAGGGTGTGATCGACGCGCTGAACGACAAGAACATCAGCGGCAAGGTCGCCTTCGTCGGCGCCGACACCCTGCCCGCCAAATACTGGGAACAGCTCAAAGCGGCGACGCCCAACATCGAGTGGGAGGAAGCTGACGACGTGGTGCGCGATGCGCGCCGCCAGCAGAGCCCGCGCGAGCTCGACTGCATGCGCGAAGCAGGCGAGATCGTGACCCGCGGCATGGACGCTCTGATGAAGGCATTTATCAGCGGCAAGAGCGAGGCGGAATCGGCCGCCGAGGGCGCCAAAGAAGTGATGAAGGACGGCGGCGTGCTGGAATATGTCCGCCTCTCCCACGGCGACCGAATCCAGTACTGGTCGCGCTCGCCGTGGAACGGCTATTCGACCGATCCGGTGAATGAGGGCGATACCATCCGCGCCTGGTTCATGGGCCCGATCAAGGAAGGCTATTTCATGGACCCGGGGCGCACGGCGGTGTGCGGCAACAAGCCGAGCCCGGAGCAGCGGCGCCTGATCGAGGGCGCCGTCGAGGTGGTCGACGGCATCATCGCCGCCATGAAGCCCGGCGTGCTGGTGCGCGACCTGGCCAAGGTGGGCGATGAGCTGATGGTCAAGAACGGCGCCGTGCTCGACGGCGCCGCATCCCAGTGGCCACTCTATGGCCACCGCCAGGGCATGTTCTGGGACAGCTGGATCGGCAACGAGATCACCGACCCCGACGACGTGTACGAAGCGGGTACCGCGTGCAGCTCGGAAACCTTCCTGATCCATGAAGGGGTCGGGCTCGCGGGCTTCGAGCAGAACGTGATCATCACCGAGGACGGCGTCGAAATCCTGACCAAGACGCCGATGATCTTCTGGGACTGAGCGCGTGGCCATAAGGCCGATTCTGCGCATGGGCGATCCGCGCCTGATGGCAGTGGCGTCCGCGGTCGAGGACGTCGAGGCCGAGAACATCGCCGCCCTCGTCGAGGACATGCGCGAGACGCTCGACGACATCCGGGCAACCGGCCTCGCCGCACCCCAGATCGCAGTCGACAAGCGGGTCGTACTCTATAGCGTTCCGCCCGACCGCATTCCACAGGGTGCGGCACAGCCGGCAGTGCCCTGGACGGCGATGATCAACCCGGTGATCACGCCGCTCACGGGGGAGAAGGAGCCGATCTGGGAACGCTGCCTGTCGCTGCCCGGTCTTTACGGCAAGGTGCCCCGCTTCACCCGCATTCAGGCGGACTACACCACGCTCGACGGCCAGGCGGTGGGTTTCGAAGCCCAAGGGTTTCACGCGATGCTGGTGCAGCACGAGTGCGACCATCTCGACGGCATTCTCTATCCCATGCGTATGGAGGATTTGAGCGGGTTCGGCTTCGTCGAGGAAATTACCGGCGGGGGCGCGATCTACCCCTATTCACCCGGCGAATTCGACGGCTAGGAAGCCACGGCGCGGCGCATGACGGGACGAGTGGGCGTGCGGCGCGTGACCTCGGAAAACCCGCACTCGATAAAGGCCGTGGCGATGCCGATGAAACCTTCGCCCCAATCGAGAACGCGGGCGGGTTCGAGGGGGGTAAGCCTCGACGATGCCCGCGCCGTGGCCCGCCGCGTGATCGCACGCCGCGTCGATCAACGCCGTCATCAGGCCACGCTTGCGGTGAGACCGCGCGATATAGAAACAGGTGATCGACCAGACGGGCTGATCGTCGACCGGCTTCGCCACGCGTGAGCGATCGAGCGACGGCGTCGCCCGACGAGGCGCGATGGCACACCAGCCGACCGGGGCGCTGCCGTGGTAGGCAAGAATGCCGGGAACCGCGTTCGATTTGACGATCTTTTTGAACGCGGCCTTGCGTCGGGGCTTGCCCATCGCCTCCCACTCTTTTCGTGTGGTGCGCCACCACATGCACCAGCAGCCGGAATCCGCGCCCCGCTCGGGCCCGAACAGGGATTCAAGATCGGCCCAGCGATCGGCCGTCACAGGATGAAAGGCAAGCCCGTTGGTGCCCGGCATGACCGATCGCGTGCTCAGGCGGCGGCGCTGCTGTCGGCCTTGGCCATGTAGTCGTCGAGCCAGGGAGTGCGATAGCCGTCTTCACGCCACAGGATGGGGAAAAAGCTTTCGTCCATCTCGGTCGTGTCGCGCTTGCGATAGCGAGCATAGAGATGGGTCGTCGCCGTGGGATGAAACTCGGTCTCGGAGTTCGTGCAGTGGGCGACAAGAGACCGGCGCATGCGGCTCTGTTCGGTGTTCGGGCCCGAGCCGTGCCAGCACCAGCGATCGTGGACCGCGAGCCCGCCGGCGGGAACCTCGACGGGCACCACCTCAGGTTTGTCGACGCCCGCCCGTGCTGCCGCCTCGCGCATATATCGCTGGTAGTCGTCGATGCGGAACACCTCGGGCTTGGGCGAGTGATGCCAGTGGTTGGAGCCCCGGACATACTCGACCGTGCCGGCGTCCGCCTTGGTCTCGTCGAGCGCCATCCACAGGCTGCACATGTTGTTGGGCACGAGATAATGGTTCCAGCTGCCGTCCTGATGCATCGCGAAGGCACTGGTGCCCGGCGGCTTCCAGATCACGTTGTCGAGATGGATGCGAGTGCCGGGCCAGCCTGCCATGCGGGCGGCGACTTCGCCGATCTCGGGGCGCAGCACGAGACTCGCGATGGTGTAGTTCGATCGCCAGGTGTTGCAGAGCTGGCGCGCGTTGGCGGGATCGTCGCGGCCTTCGGTCCAGTTGATCTCGTCGGGCGGAATCCCGGTCTCCCATTCGCCGCGAAAGAGCGGCTCGAAGCGCGAGCGCGCGGCCTCGATTTCATGGCCCCCGAGGAACTGGTCGTAGACGATGAAGCCGTCGTCGCGGAACTGCTGGACCTTGGCGTCGGACAGATCGAGTGCATGCATGACCGGGGCGCCTCCCTGCGTCTGTTTTACGCCTCTTGATCACGCTTCTTCAAGCCTCGGCTCCCAACCGCGCAATCAAATTCACAGTGCCTTGCAGATCCGCCTCGGTAGTGCGCGGGTTGATCGTGCATAGCCGCAGGACCACATGACCACCGATCCGGGTCGAGGTCAGGAAGGCGTAGCCGTCCGCGATGGCGCCGTCGATGATCGCCAAATTGACGCGATCGAGTTCGTCGGTATCGGCACCATTGCGCAGGAAGCGGAAGGTCACGATTTCCAATTGGGCGGGGGTGACGATTTCGAAATCGCCCGTCTCGCGCAGCATCGCTTCGGCGTGCTCGGCGTTGGCGATGCCCCGATCGATCGCGGCGCGGAAGGCATCGACGCCGAACACCTTGATCGACATCCAGAGCTTGAGCGCGCGGAACCCCCGGGAGAGCTGAACCCCGTAATCGCCGAAATTGATCTCGCCCGACGGGTCGTCGCCGGTATGGACGGGTCGCCGCCGGTATGAGTGTCCTGCAGATATTCGGGCTGCTCGCCGAAGGTGGGCGGCAGCCAGCGCACATCGCGCACCAGGACGCAGCCGATTTCGTAAGGCTGGAACATCCACTTATGGGGATCGATGGCGAGTGAATCGACACGCCCGATCCCCTTCATCGCGACGCGCCCCTTCTCAGTCAGCATCGCCGCCGCGCCGTACGCGCCATCGACATGGAGCCAGATGTCCTCGACGCCGCAGAGATCGGCCAGCGCATCGAGGGGATCGACCGCTCCGGTGTTCGTCGTGCCCGCGTTGGCGATGATACAAAACGGCCGTCGTCTGGCCGCCCGGTCGGCGGCGATCGCCCGGGTCAGGGCGGTCACGTCGAGGCGAAGGGCGTCGTCGGTCGGCACCGAGACGAGTTGCTCGGGCGCGAAGCCCAGGATGCGCAGGTTCTTGGCGTTGGAGCGATGGGTCTGGTCGGAGCAATAGACGATGGCATCGGCGAACTCGAAACCCAGCTTGACGCGCCGCGCGGTCGCCAGCGCCGTGAGGTTGGCGACCGAGCCGCCGCTTACGAACAGACCGCCGGCCCCTTCGGGCATGTCACAAAGCTCGCGCAACCAGTCGACGGCAACAAGTTCGACCTGCGATGCGGCAGACGCTTCGAGCCACAGCCCGGGGCAGAAATTGAAGCCCGACGCGATCGCATCGCCCATTGCACCGACAAAGTTGCTTGGACCGGGGATCCAGCCGAAATGCCGGTGGTGGGTCGGAAACAGGGTGTTGCGGATGACTTTTTCTTCCAGCTCTTCGAGGACTGCTTCGGGCGCAGACGAACCACGAGGTGCCGGCTCGCGCAACAGCGCCTCGGCGGCGGCGCGCGAGATGGTACTGGCGGGATGGGATTGCTTCAAATTGACATGATGGTCGACGAGCATATCTATAATCCGATAGCCCAGCGCCTTCATGTCCTCGGGCGAGAGCTCCAACGCGGCAGGATCGGGGGTAGTCGACATGGGGCGGGCCTCGTGCGGCGGAAGGATAAAAAACAGGCAACCGGCCGCGGTGATGCCGCGGCCGGCGCCGATCCTCTCTTAGCACGTACCGCGGCGGCGCGGTATCAGTGCGCCGCCGATGGCGGCAATCCCTTACGCAGCGGTGCGACGCCCGGCGTTGGCCATGTACTCATCGAGCCAGGGGGTCCGGTAGCCGTCTTCGCGCCACAGGATGGGGAAGAAGCTCTCGTCCAGCTCGTCGGTGTCGCGCTTGCGATAGCGCACGTAATAGTGAGTGCTATGGGTGGGGTGGAAGCGCGTCTCCGAGTTGGTGCAGTGGGAGACCAGAGCGCGGCGCGGCTGCGTCGCCGCACTGTTCGCCGCGGAGCCGTGCCAAGTCCAGCAATTATGCACGGCGATGCCGCCGGCCGGCACTTCGATGGGCACGATCTCGAGCTGATCTTCGGTCAGCCCCTCGGCGGCGGCGGCGGCCTGCCGCATAAAATTCCGGTAGTCGTCGGCGAGGAAACTTCCGGTGGGCTTGGGTGCATGCGTCCAGTGATTCGAGCCTTTGACATATTCGACAGTGCCGGCCTCGGCCGACGTATCGTCGAGCGCCATCCACAGGCTGGTCATATTGGGTGGCACGAGATAGTCGAGCCAGCTGCCGTCTTGATGCATGACGAGCGCACTGGCGCCTGGCGGCTTCCAGATTTCGTTCGAGACGTGGATGCGGGCGCCTGGCCACCCGGCCAGCTGCGAATTGATGCGGCCGATCTCGGATCGGAGCGCAATGCTGGCGATGGTGTAGTCAGACTTCCAGCTGTTGCAGAGCTGGCGGGTCAGGGCCGGATCGTCGCGCCCTTCGGTCCAGTTGATCTCATCGGGCGGAATGCCGGTTTCCCATTCGGCGCGAAACAGATGCTCGAAGCGCTCGCGCACCGCCTCGACCTCACTCATGTCGAGAAACTTCTCGAACACGATGAAGCCATCCTCGCGAAATTGTTCGACGTGGGCGTCGGTAATTTCCAGATCAAGCATTCGTAATTCTCCCTCAAACGGTTGGCATGTTCACGCGTCGACGGGCGGCGCGGCGCCCGCCCATACGAGTTCCCGGATATGGGTTCGCGACGTCTCCAGGTGTGCAGTCATCGCCGCAGCGGCGCGTTCGGCGTCGGCGTCGCGAATCGCATCAAGAATGGCGGCGTGCTGGTCGGGCTGCTCGGCCCACAGCTCGGGCGAAAACTCGACCGCGTCGAACGGCATGAACATGCCCGCGCGGGCCTCTTCGGACGCCTGCTGCAGGTGGGGATTGGCAGACGCGTCGGCGATGGCAAGATGAAATTCGGAATCCGCCCGGCGGAAATCGGCTGACTGGCTGCCTTGCCAAAAGGCCGCCAGCGCCGCGTCAAGCCGGGCAAGGTGCGCCGCTTCACGTCGCTCAGCGGCAAGACGGGAAGCACGGGTTTCCACAGCGATGCGATATTCAAAGAAATTTTCGATGGCTGGCCATTCGGCGCGCAACGCAGCGAGCTGGGATGCCCGAGTTGCCTGCTGACGCCGGACGAAGAGCCCTCCCTTGGCGCCGCGCCGGGTCTCGATATAGCCCTCGCCCTCCAGGTGGCGGATCGCCTCGCGCACGGTGACGCGAGAAAACCCCAACTGATCGACAAGTTGCCCCTCGGAGGGCAGCCGGTCGCCCCGGGCGTAGCGGCCAAGCTGAATCGCCCGGCGAATCCGCTGGGCGATATGCATGTACGCCGGGAGCTTCTCGATCGGCGGTCCTAGGGCGATCTCCATGGCACTAAATATGCTAGTTTGTAGACCTTTATGCAAATTATATCTTTTGGTTAAACCCTTTGGCGCTGGATGTGTCCTTCCGACGTCACAACCCAGCCTCTGAACGAGACTCACTGGATAATATTTCCTAATTCAATAACAGTGGCTTACGTGAATATTCTCAGGTCAAATTCGCCGAACACTCAGGAACCGTCGCGGCCCGTCGCCGACAGCGAATTCAAACCTCGGATGGCGGCGCTCAGGCGGCGAGACCCTCGGCCGACCCCTTGCGGACATAGCCGTCGAGCCAGGGCGTGCGGTAACCCTTCTCGGTCCACAGGATGGGGAAAAAGCTCTCGTCCATTGTCGTGTCGCCGACCCGCTTGTAACGGTTGTAGATATAGCTGACCCCGGTCTCGGTAAACCGACAATCGGACGACATGGTGTGGGCAATCATCGCCCGACGGACTGTCGAGCCGCTGCGGTTGGTGTCGGAGCCGTGGAAGGTCATGCCGTGATGAAAAGCAATACCCCCCGGCGGCAGCTCGACGGGCACGAACTCCGGCGTCACCCCAATCTGGGCCGCCGCGGTGTCGACGGCCTTGCGGTAATTCTCGGGCGCGTGGAACTGCTTGATCGGTCCGAAATCGCCCCATTTGTGGGAGCCTCGGACGTACTCGATGGTTCCCGCCCCCGCCCTGGTCTCGTCGAGCGCGATCCAGGCCGATGTCATTTGGGGCGGATCCATCCAGAACGAATAAGCCTCATCCTGATGCATGCCGAGCGGGCGCGCGGTCGGCGGCTTCCAGATCACGTTGTCCTGGTTGATGCGCGCGCCGGGCCAGCGCGACAGCCGGGCGCACAAACGGCCAACCTTGGCGGACAGCACGAAGCGGGCAATCGTGTAATCCGATTTCCAGGCGTTGCAAATCTGGCGCGCGAGATCGTCCGCGTCGCGGCCTTCCTTCCAGTTCCACTCGTCGGGAAAGAGACCGGTTTCGAAATCGCCGCGAAACAGCAGCGGAAAGCGCGACCGCGCCGCCTCGACCTCGTGGGGTTCGAGGAAATTCTCGATCATGAGGAAGCCGTCGTCGTCCCAGCGGCGAAGCTGCTCGTCGGTCAGATTGATGTCATGCATCGCATCGCTCCTCGTCGGGCGCGACGCAGGGGCGTCACGGCAGACAGTCGAGATAGGTGTCGATGTCCCACTCGGTGAGTGTCGCGTTGAAGCGCTCCCACTCGTCGCGCTTGTAATGCTCGTAGCAGCGATACATATCGCCGGGCAGTGCGGCCTTGATCACGTCGTCGGCGTCGAGCGCGGTGAGCGCCTCGCCCAAATTCATGGGCAGTTGCGCCTTGCCCTCCGCGCGCAGTTCGTAGGCGCTGCGGGTTTCGGGCTCGCCGGCGTCCAGATTGTTCTTCAAGCCGTCGTCGAACGCCGCCAGCATCGCACTGCACATCAGGTAGGGATTGACCATGGAATCCACCGCCCGGTACTCCATGCGGTCGGACGAAGAGACGCGCAAGCCGCAAGTCCGGTTCTGCAGGCCCCAGTCGGCAAAGACCGGTGCCCAGAGGCCGGTCTCCATCATTCGGCGATAGGAGTTGACCGTGGAACAGCCGATCGCGGTGAGCGCGCGCATATGTTTGACGAGCCCGGCGATGCAGTTCAGGCCCAATGCGCTCGGCATCCAGCCGTCGCCCTCGGAGGCATAGACGTTCTGGCCGCCCTTGCTGTAGGCGTAAATCTCCGGCGAGCCGGGCAGCGGGTCGATTTCGGGAGCGACGGTCTCGTCGCTTCCGCCGCGCCAGAGCGACATGTTGTGATGGCAGCCATTGCCCGAGATGCCTTCGTAGGATTTTGCCATGAACATGGCGATCAGGTTGTTCTCGCGCGCGACCTGGGCACAGATCTGACGAAACGTCGTGAGGCGATCGGCGGTGCGCAGGCAATCGTCGTATTGCCAGTTCTGCTCCATCATGCCCGGCGCATCCTCGTGATCCGCCTGGATCATGTCGAGCCCCATTGCCTTGCCGTAACGATGCGCGCTCAGGACGACGCCGCTGAGAATTTCAAACTGATCGATATGATAAGCGTAGGGCTTGGTCGGGCCGCCGTCGGGTTTGCCGTCGGGACCGCGGTTGAGCCACAGCATCTCGGGTTCGCAACCGAGCCGAAGCCGCAAGCCATCGTGATCCTGCGCGAACTTCTCGGAGGCGCGCCGCAGGTTGCCGCGGCAGTCGGCGGAGAAGATACCGCCCGGATCTTCGCGGTCTTCGCGGTTGCGAAACAAGGTGCAGAAGACCCGGCCCATCGCCTTGTTCCAGGGCAACTGGCAGAAGGTCTCGGGTTCGGGGATCGCAACCAGTTCCGACTGGGTGGTATCGAAGCCGAGGAAGTTGCCGTGCCGGTCGGCAAAAGCGTGGGTTACGGCGCCGTAGACGGTTTGCACGCCCTTTTGTGCGATGTTCTCCCAATGCTCGACCGGAATCGCCTTGCCGATGATCCGTCCGGTTACGGAAATGTACTGGAAATAAATCATCTCGACGCCAAGGCTAACGGCGAACTTACCGACCTCGCGAACCCGCTCGGCACGGCCCGGCTGGTTTATGAAATCTTCGAGGTCGCTCACTGGATGACGCGGGCGCGGCGCTTGGTGTCGAGATAGTGAAAGACGCCCTCGATATCGTGCATCGCCTCGGGACGCGGTGCGCGGGCGGGATGCGGGCGCGTTCCCGCCGGCCGAGGCGGCGCTGCCACCACCCGGTCGGTCCGGCGCACCGAGGTGCGCGGGCTATTTTTTGAGCCGCTTGCCCGGTCCATCGTCGGCCATGATAAAGACGGAAACGAACAACAGAACCACCGACACCGCGATGATGATCGACCCGATGGCGTTGATCTCGGGCGTCATGCCGCGCCGGATGGTCGACCAGATATACATCGGCAGGGTGTTGTCGCGCCCGGTCAGGAAGAACGTGACCGGAATCTCGTCAAACGACAGGGTAAAGGCGATCAGTGACGAGCCGACGACGGCGGAGCGGATGTTGGGGAAGGTTACGTACCAGAAGGTCTGGAACGGCTTCGCGCCGAGGTCGGCCGAAGCCTCCTCGATGCGCCGGTCGAAGCGCTGCAGGCGCGCGAACACGTTGGTCACCACGATGCCCGTGAGTGCGGTGCCGTGGCCGACGATGACCGTGAGCAGGCTGAGCCGAACGCCGACCATCGAGAAGAAGCTGAGCATGGCGACGCCGGTGATCAAGCCGGGCAGCACGTAGGGCAGGATAACCATGCGGCGGAACGCGGTCTTACCGGGAAAATCGTAACGGTCGAGCGCCAGCGCGGTGGGAATGCCGATCACCATGCAAATCACCACGGCGCAGGCGGCGACAATGAGGCTGTTGACGACGGAATCCATCAGCCGCTCGTTGGACAGCGCCAAGACGTACCAGTCGAGGGTCCAGCCGGTCAGCGGCAGCTTGGTAATCGAGTTCGAGTTAAAGCTGAACAGCATGAGGCAGACGATCGGCGCCCAGAGATAGGCGAGCGCAACCGCGGCCGCGATGGCAAGCGCGCGGCGCGTCGTCGTCGGGCTGCCGATGTCGAAGCGAAAGCGCCTGGTTTGAACCCGCCGCCCGGCTCCGGTTTCTGTTGAAATCGCGGTCATTGCGCTATCCCAAATTCAATCGGCCGACCCGCTCGAAGCGGTCGGACAGGGTCAGGATACCGACCACGATGATCAGAATCACCACCGCGATCGCCGAGCCCAGAGGCCAGTTCATGGCCATGCCGAACTGGGTCGCCACGACGTTGGCTATCATGTTCGAATACGGCCCGCCGACCAGGATGGGCGAAATGAAATCACCCGCAGCCAGGCAGAACGTAAACGTAAAGCCCGCCAGGATGCCCGGCACCGACAGCGGCAGGGTGATCTTGAAGAAGGTCCGGTAGGGACCGACGCCCAGATCCTTCGAACCCTCGATCAGGCTGCGCGGGATCTTTTCAAGCGTGGCAAACAGCGGCATCACCATGAAGGGCGTAAAAATATATGCCATGGTGATAACCATGGCCGTCTGGTTGTAGAGGAAGAAGGTAATCGGCTCGTCGGTGATGCCGATCCACATCAGCAGCGAATTAAGGATACCCTCGCTGCCCAGGATGGTCTTCCAGGTATAGGCGCGCAGCAGGTAGGAAACCCACAGCGGGATGATGGTCGCGACGTAGAGCATAAGGCGCACGCGCGGCGATTTGACCTTGAACACCAGGTAATAGGTCAGCGGGTAGGAAATCAGGAACGCCAGGATCGAGACGAACGCCGCGATCTTCAGGCTGCGCAGCATCACGATGTAGTACTGCGGGTCGGTGAAGAGGATGCCGTAGTTGCCGAACTGAAAATCGGGGATGTGGAGCGGAAACTGGCGCGAATAAAAGCTGATCAGGAACATGATCACGTAAGGCGTCAGCAGCACCACGCCCCACCACGCCATCGGCCCGGAAAGCAGTGCAATGGCGCCCATACGGCGCCGCTGGGCATAACTCCTACGGCTACTCACAGCCGATCCTCCGCCTCGTAGGCCTCGACATGCTCGAACAGAGTGACGGAGGCCGGATCAACGGTCAACTGGACTTCGCTGCCGGGTGCCGGAAGCTGACCCTGCGAGGAAGCTGAATCGAGCTGGTGGTGGACCACCACGGGCTTGTCGCCGCCGACATCGAAGGCGATTTGCGCCGAGCCGCCGTGGAAGAAATGCTCGCGCAGCGTGGCGGAAATGACGTTGAAGCCGTCGGGCGCCGCCGCGCCGCCCGATAGCATGCGAATCTTTTCCGGGCGAATCGAGAGCATCACCTGGCCCCCGACTTTCGGATTCTTGCCACTGTCGCTCACGCGGATCGCGTTGTTGCCGGTCTGGACGACCACCGTGTCGCCCGTCACTTCGCTGACCTTGGCGACCAGCATGTTCGAAGTGCCCAGGAAGTTCGCCACATAGGGCGACCCTGGCTGGTCGTAGAGCTCGGTCGGCGTGCCGACCTGCACGATCCGCCCCTTGTTCATGACCATGATGCGATCCGACATGACCAGCGATTCCGTCTGGTCGTGGGTCACCATGATGAACGTCAGGCCCAGCATTTCGTGCAGATGCTTGAGCTCGACCTGCATCGTCTCGCGCAGCTTCGCGTCGAGCGCCGACATCGGTTCGTCGAGCAGCAAAACCTTGGGCCGGCGCACCAGCGCGCGGGCCAGCGCAACGCGCTGACGCTGACCGATCGAAAGCTCGTGGGGCCGGTTGTTCGCCTTGTCCTCGAGCTCGATGGTCTTGAGCGAGGTGGCGACCGTCTCGGCAATCTCAGCCCTGTTCGCGCCGCCCAGCTTCAGCCCGTAACCGATGTTTTGCTCCACCGTCATATGGGGAAACAGCGCGAAATCCTGGAACATCATGTTCAGTGGCCGGCGATAGGGCGGCTCATCGGTTATATCCTCGCCGTCGAGGATGACCCGGCCGCTGTCGGCAAACTCGAAGCCACCGATGATCCGGAGCGTCGTCGTCTTGCCGCAGCCCGACGGGCCCAGCATGGTCAGGAACTCGCCTTCCTCGATGGTCAGGTTGACATCGTCAACCGCCTTGACGCCCCCAGGGAAGCTCTTGTTCAGACCCTGTAACTCGATGATGTTGCCCATGACTTTGAAACCGGCCCTCTAGCCACTACAGGATTTGTACCCGCGAAACGCGCCGCCCGCCCCGCAGTCCGGGGTCGCTCGTTGAATGTGCCCTATACAGAGTTCCGAGCGGGGATGACGGACATCCCCGCCCGGCTCTGACTGCTTGCCTTGAAGGCTGCCCGGTTACTGGGCCGCCTTAACCGCGTTCCAGGTCTCAATCATCTTGTCGACCCGGATCGGCTCCTGCCAGAAGTCGAGGCCGTCGAAATAGACCCAGTCGCCCTGATGAAGCGCTTCATACATCTCAGGCGAGAGGCACTCCTTGGCCGCCGCGGCGTTGGCCATGGAATAGCCCATGATCGTCGACATCTGGCACTGGGCATGCGGCGTCTGCATGTAGGTCACGAACTGCTTCGCGCACTCCATGTTCGGCGTGCCCTTGACGATCTGCCAGGCATCCTGCCAGCCATCCGCCTTCTCCTTGGGGATGAACTCGACCATGTTGATGCCCTGCTCGATGAGCAACGCCGACTGGTAGCCGCCCCAGGTGTTGGACAGGACGACCTCGCCGTTGGCGTAGAGGTTGACCAGCTCGCCCGCGGTCGACCAGAACTTGCGCATCTGCGGCTTCGAATCGATCAGCTTGTCGCGCACTTCCGCGAGCTGCTCGTCGGACAAGTCGTAGACCGGCGCATCACGGCCGTAGAGATAACGCGCAACCGCATAGATGTTGGTCTTGTCGTCCCAGATCGAGAGTTTGCCGGCGTAGGCGGGATCCCACATGATTCCAATCGAATCCGGCGGGGTATCGAATTCGTCGGCGTTGTACATCCAGGCGATCGAGCCCCAGGCATAGGGCGAGGCCCAGATATGGCCATCCGGCGGCATCCAGCCCTCTTCGCCCGTGACGCTGGGATGAACCTGGAAGCCCTCGTAGATGTCGTCCCAAAGGGGAAGCAGATCCATCGAGATCGGCTCGACGACGCCCATCTTGGCGAGAATGCCCGTGGTGTCGACCGACGGCGAGACGGCGTCATACGCCGAGCTGCCACCCGCCAGTTTGGCCGGGAATTCATCGTTCGAGCCAACATAGGTGCGGCTGATGACGCAACCCGACTCTTCCTCGAACTTCCCGGTGATGCCCGGGTCGGCATAGCCTTCCCAGGTAAGAATGCTGAGCTCGCCAGCTTGCGCCTCGGCTGGCACAACGACCGACCCGGCAATGGCGACACCGGCCACGAGGGCCGCCGACGCCGCGATAGACTTCAGAATACGTGACATGTTGTTTGGTCCTCTCCCTAAACGGTTATCACTTCGTCTCTTCTAGCGTTCGAGCGTGGCGGAATTGGGGCGCCTTACTTTTATCCTTACGCCGGTCCCGCCGAACCGCCGAACGTCCTCCTCAAAGAGTCTACGAAATTCGTACAGGCGGGGCTCCCGCTTGTCAACGGCAATGGCGCTGGCGGATCAACAGGTTAACCAAAATCGGGAGATTGGCGCGCCCTCCAGGATTCGAACCTGGGACCTACAGCTTAGAAGGCTGTTGCTCTATCCAGCTGAGCTAAGGGCGCGCAGACCCACCGCAACGACGGCAGCACGAACCGCCATACTCAGATTACTCTTCGGAACGCGAAATTTTCGGCGTAGGTCTTGTGCTTGGCCGTGCGCTCGCGGGGCAGAGCCACCCGATAGGACAGGCCACGGCGCTCGGCATAGGCGATCGCGTCTTCGCAGGTGGCAAAGCGCAACAAAAGCTGGCGGCGGGTGTCGGCGGAACCGGTCCAGCCCATCAGGGAATCAATCTCCTTGGGCCCGCTGGGCTCGAACTCGAGCACCCAGCCCTTGGTGTTGGCCCGCCCCGACTGCATCGCAGTCTTGGCTGGCTTATAAATGCGAACGTCCATGCTATGCCGTTCTCCGATGCGTATCGGGTCTTGAACCGGGCGGTGGTCGGGGCGGCCGGATTTGAACCGGCGACCCTCTGCTCCCAAAGCAGATGCGCTACCAGGCTGCGCCACGCCCCGCGCCGGCCCGCTGCGCGGAAGGTAAAGTCTGTCGTCCACGGACACAATACGCGATTATTCGCAGCATGACAGAAGATCCCTCCGCCGCCGTCGCGAGGCCCACGATCCGGCCGATGTCGAAGCGCCGGAGTTGCCGGGTTTCAGCCACGCCGATCGCGGGAACCTCTCAGGGCGCAGAGGGGAACCAGACGTAACGCACGAAATCGCCAGCTACGATGCCGAGCCGGGCGGCGGTGCCGGCGGGCAGTTCGAGCACGGCGCGCACGGCCGTGCCAGGATCGATCAGCTCGAGCGATCGGGGCGTCGTATCGACCGCGATCGCCACGATGCGGCCGTCCGCCCCGATGAACAGCATGTCGAGGGCGATCAGGGTGTTCTTCATCCACATGGAGACCCGGCGCGGCGGGTCGAGATCGAACAGCATGCCGGCATCGGCGGCAAGCTCGGTGCGAAACATCAGCCCCTGGGCCATCTGCTCGGTCGTGCGCGCAAGTTCGACGGAAAATTCGTGCCTCCCGCCCTGCGCCGTCTCGACGCTCAAGCGGTCGACGGCGAAGCCCAGCACCGGGTTGGATTGGGCGGTGCCCGGTGACGACGCGACGCCGAGCAACAGAAAAATTGTGACAGCCGCCAGGAAAGCGCTCCGCGCGCGCACGCAACCGATTGGCCGGTTCATGCGGAGTGGGTCGCGCCGCGGCGCGCCGTCATGGTACGGCGGAGATCGGCGGCATCGCTTGGATCGAGCCGGCGCCGCGCGAGCGGCAAGAGCACGCTGTTTTCCCACGCCAGGTGACGGCGCTGGAACCCGGCAAAGGCGCGGGCCTGGTGGCCGAAGGTGAGGGGATCGTCGAGCGTCTTGCCCTCAGCGAGGCAACGAAGGTCGGCCATGAGCGTCCGGCAGTAGACATCGTCGGCCTCTCGTGCTCTGCCTGCAACGCGGCCAGAATGTCGTCGAAGCCGTCGTCCACCGTGACTCGTTGGGCGAGTCGGGGAAAAAGATCACGCTCCTCGTCCTCGACGTGAAGCGGCAACTCGCGTTCCAGATAGTCCAGCGCATAGGCGGCGGTTTCACGGGCATCGCCGGCGTCCGGCGCCTCGGCCAGCCGTTCGACGGCGCCTAGAATGACGATCTGGCGATCATGCTCGCGATGGATGAATTCGATCGGATCGTCGAACCGGGCGGGCGACGGCTCGGAGCCGTGTTCCGCAACGTCGTCGTTATCTGCTGCCATGGCCTGCTTCCCGCGGCACCGCCCATATCTCGGCGAGATTAACACGCTTGGCGGGCGCCACGGTCCATGCGCGTGCCGGTTCAGCCCGGCGCCAACTTGGTCCGGTCACGAAACGGTGCGATTTCGGCGAGAAGCCAGGTCCGAAATGCCTCGACGGTTGGATGCGCCGGCGTGACGTCGGGCTCGGCCAGATAATAAGCCTCGAATTCAACCTCCTGCTCGAACGGCCTGACCAGGCGTCCGGCGTCGAGGTCGCCCTTGGCGACCACGTTGTCCCCCAGCGCAACGCCCTGCCCGTTCAGCGCCGCGTCAAGCGTCAGAGCCATGTTGGAGAAGCGCGGCCCGCGACTCGGGTCGAGATCGTGCACCCCCACGGCATGGAGCCATTCCGCCCACCAGCGGGGATGCTCCTCGTGCAGCAGGGTATGATGGCGCAAATCCGCCGGCTCGCGAAGCGGATGTTCGCCGCTGAGCAAGGATGGGGCGCAAACCGGGAAAATCAGGATGTCATAGAGGTGCGTAACCCGGGTTCCCGGCCAATAGCCTTCACCGTAGCGAATCGCGAGATCGGCGCTGCCGGAGCTTAAATCGTCAGTCGTGTCCGTCTGGTCGATATCCACATCAATATCCGGATGGGCGGCCCTGAACCGCCCCAGTCTGGGCACAAGCCAGCGCGAGGCGAAGGAGATCTCGACGCTGATGCGCAGCAGCCCTGCGGCGTCGGGCCGCAGAACTTCTTCGGTCGCCGCTGCGATGCGGTCGAGCGCACGGCCGAGCACGCCGGCGTAGCGCGCACCGGGCTCCGTCAGCACGACGCCCCTGTGGATACGCCGAAACAAGGGCGCGTCCAACCAGGTTTCGAGTTCGCGCACCTGCCGGCTGATCGCCGCGTGGGTGACATTGAGCTCGCCGGCGGCACCGACAAAACTTTGATGCCTGGCAGCGGCTTCGAAGGCCCGCAGCGCTTTGAGGGAGGGGAGGTTTCTGGCCATGGCTCGTGTAACTTTTTCTTACACGTAAGATAACTAATAATCGTTTGTCGTCAATAGTTTATTGGAGCATATTGAGAGAGACAATAGTTGAGTTAATGGAGCGAGACATGGTTTACATATCTGAAATTCTGGCGGAATTCATCGTCCGAATGGTGACCCCTGCGGTGGCGCCCACGCCCGCTCCAGACGACCCTATTCACGCCCGGACGAGCCGTGCAGCCGATCGCGATGACACACCGCGGCCCCGGACCTCGTACTGTCTGGAACCCGGCAAACACCGCCCGATAGGGGCCTGTTAGACTGCGCGTCCCAAAACGTCGGAAAGGTTCGTTGGAATCCTAGGCGCCGGGCGATGCCTGCCGCTTGGGAGAGACCTGGGAGGGCGTCCGGCAGACGCCACCCGGCGCCATTGAAGTGGAAACTCCTTCAGGCCAGCCAGAAGGGCTTGAGAGATTCACGCCGCGCCTGCACCGGGAGCAACCCGAGATCGTCGAGATCCTGCGCGGTGAAGCGTGCGATCGAGCGACGCCAACGCGAGCGCGCCCGCCATTCGTTGATCCAGCAAAGCGCCCAGCCGAGACCATTTTGGTGACAAATTTGGTTCAAAGATTTAGTCTCTGTAAGGGACATGTCCGTTCCTCCGTGCTGCGATTCTTCTTTTCTTATAAGCCCTTTATAGAGATATAACAAACGACAGTTTTTCATGTTTTACATGACAAATAATCATATATAATGGAGCTATGAAGAAACGTTTGCCCTCGCTCAACGGGTTGCGCGCTTTTGAGGCCGCCGCACGCCATCTGAGCTTCACCAAGGCCGCTGAGGACCTCAACGTCACCCAGACGGCGATCAGTCACCAGATCAAGCGGCTGGAGGAAGAGCTTGGGCTGCAATTGTTCATCAGGCGCAATCGTCGCTTGCTGCTGACCGAGGCCGGCCAGGACTACCTGCCGGCGGTGCGGGCTGCCTTCGAGGGGCTGCACGATGCCACTGCACGGCTTTACCGGCGCGACGAGAGCGGCACCCTGGTGGTCGCAACCATGGCGGCCTTTGCCATGAAATGGCTGGTGCCCCGCCTCGCCGGCTTTCAGCAGGCCCATCCCGACATCTCGGTGCGATTCACAACGAGCAATGAGATTACCGATTTCGCCCGCGACGACGTCGACCTCGGGATTCGCTGGGGCCGGGGCTCGTGGCCCGGCCTGCGCGTCGACCATCTCGTCGGCGAAGCCGTGTTTCCCATTTGCAGCCCGGGCTTACGCGATGGCCCGCCGCGGCTGGTGTGGCCCGAGGATCTCGCCGGCGTCACCCTGCTCCATGCCGGCATCTGGCCCCAGGACTGGCGCATGTGGCTCACGGCGGTGGGCGTCGCCGACAGGGTTGACGCGAACAAGGGCCTCGAGTTCGAGGACGAACTGACTGCGATGGAAGCTGCCATCGACGGCCAGGGCGCGGCGATCGGCTGGTCGACACTGATCGAACGCGAACTTGAGAGCGGGCGGCTCGTCATCCCGTTCGATATCACGCTCGGCGACCAGGGGGCTTATTACATCGTGGCCCCGGAGGAGACCGCCGAGCGACCGAAAATTGCGGTGTTCCGCGACTGGCTGCTCCACGCAACCCGGGATGGGGCCAACGCGCTGACCCGGCCCGGCATCGGAGGAGCGGCCCGATAATTCTTGAGACCTCATCGAGCGATCCCTAGATTAACACTGTGCGGCATCATCGCCGCCGCCGCGGGCGCACGGTGCCCGCCGCATGCAATCTCAAGGGTGCTGCGACAAAGGGGAAGCGCCGTGTTCCGCGCCGTCGGTCTGTTTCTGGTTCTGTTTGCGATCTGGGTCGCGCTCTCGGGTCACTTCACGCCCTTCCTGCTGATCGCGGGCGCGGTGTGCTGCGCGCTGGCTGTGTTCATTGCCCACCGCATGGACGTCATCGACCATGAGGGGTTGCCCATCCACCTGACCACCCGGGCGCCGTTTTATTGGTGCTGGCTCGCGATGGAGGTCGTCAAAGCCAATCTCGACGTGGCCTGGCGCGTGCTGCATCCGCGCCTGCCCATCGACCCCGCACTCGAGCGGTTGCCGGCCAGCCAGCACACGGACCTCTCACGGGTGATTTATGCCAACTCGATCACGCTGACGCCCGGCACCGTAACGGCCCATGTGGGCGAGGGCTTCGTCGAGGTCCACGCGCTCAATCGCGCAAGCCTCGAGGCCTTGCGCGAGGGCGACATGGATCGTCGGGTCACCCGATTGGAGCCGAAACCGTGACCATGTTCATAGCCGCCGCCGCAGCACTGATTGCGACCATGGCGCTTGCACTGACCCGCGCGTTGCTCGGGCCGACCATCTACGACCGCGTGCTCTCGGTAAACAGCTTCGGCACCAAGACCGTGCTGCTGATTGCAGTGGTCGGTTTCCTGATCGACCGCCCGGATTTTCTGGACATCGCGCTGGTCTACGCGCTGATCAACTTCATCGGCACCATCGCCGTGCTCAAGCTGTTCCAACGCGGCCATTTTCGCAGCAGGAGCGAGCGATGATCGTGCATATCGCAAGCTGGATCCTGCTGATGGCGGGCGCCTTCTTCGTGGTGACCGGCGGCATCGGCCTGGTGCGCATGCCCGATTTCTTCACCCGGCTGCATCCGGCCGGCATGACGGATACGCTGGGCGCGGGCCTTATGCTGACCGGCCTTATGCTCCAAAGCGGGGCCAGCTTCGTCACGCTCAAGCTGGTGCTCATCCTGCTGTTCCTGCTGATGACCAGCCCGACCTCGAGCTTTTCGCTTGCCCACGCCGCCCTGCTAGCCGGCGAGAAGCCCTGGACGCGGGCGCGCGGAGCGCAGCGCAACCAGGATACGGACGACGAGGCGGACGACGACTGATGGCGCCCTATCTCGACGTCGTGCTGCTCAGCCTGTTGGTGGTCATTGCCATCGCGATTCTGCGCATGCGCAATCTGGTCGCGGTGGTCATGTTTTCGAGCCTCTACAGCCTCGTCATGGCAGGGCTGTGGGTTCGGCTCGACGCGGTCGACGTGGCCTTCACGGAAGCCGCGGTCGGCGCCGGCATCACGACCGTCCTGCTGCTCGCCGCCCTGGTGTTGATCGGGACACGGGAGAAACGGCCGATCCATAACCCGTGGCTTCCGCTCCTGGTCGTGGCGATTACAGGGGCGGCGCTGATCCACGGCACGGTGGACACGCCGCTCTTTGGCGACATCGACGCGCCGGCGCACCAGCATGTCGCTCCCCACTATCTCGAGCACACCCTCCACGACACCGGCGCGCCCAATGCCGTGACCGCCGTGCTGGCTTCCTACCGGGGCTACGACACGCTGGGCGAGGTGACCGTGATCTTCACGGCCGGCATCGGCGTACTGCTGCTGATCGGGCGACTGCCCCGCTGGCGGCGGAGGAAGCGGCCATGAAGGATTATCTGATCCTGCGGGTCATTTCCAAGCTGCTGATCCCGGTAATCATGCTGTTCGGTCTCTACACCCAACTGCACGGCGACTACGGTCCGGGCGGCGGCTTTCAGGCGGGTGTTATCTTCGCCTCGGCCTTCGTGCTCTACGCCCTGGTCTTCGATCCCGAGACGGCCATGCGGGTATTGGGCTGGCGGGCGCTCCTGCTGCTGGCCCCGGCCGGCCTGCTGATTTTTGCTCTGACCGGTGTGGCGTCGCTGATCCTGGGTGGCAATTTTCTGGAATACGGTGCCTTCGGCCATGGCGAACATGGCCTTGCCCACGGCAATCACATCGGAATCCTGGCGATAGAGTTCGGTGTTGGCATCACGGTGGCAGCGGTCGTGGTGACGATTTTTTTCGCCTTCGCCGGGAGGCGCTGAAATGGACGTGCTCGGCCACTACCATTACTGGATCAGCATCGTCCTGATGATGCTGGGGTTCTACATCGTCATCGCCCGGGGAAACCTGGTAAAGAAGCTGGTCGGCCTCAGCCTTTTCCAGACCTCGGTCTTCCTGCTTTATATCGCGATCGGCAAGGTACGGGGCGGCACGGCTCCGATCCTCGACGACCGGTTCGATACCTACAGCAACCCCCTGCCCCATGTTCTGATCCTGACTGCGATCGTCGTGTCTGTGGCGACCACGGCAGTGGGGCTTGGCCTCATCGTGCGCATCAAGAAGGCCTACGGCACGGTCGAGGAAGATGAGATCCAGGAGCGCGACGCGGACAGGCCCAAGTCATGATCGGCGAGCATCTTCCCGTCCTTCAGGTGGTCATCCCCCTGATCGCGGCGCCGGTCTGCGTGCTCGTCCGACGCGGCTTGATCGCTTGGGGCATCGCAAGCCTGGTGGCGTTTGCCTGCTTTGCAATTTCGCTGCTCCTGCTGCTGCAGGTCGGCGACGGCGGCGTCATCTCGTATCATCTGGGCGGCTGGATTCCACCGATCGGCATCGAATACCGGATCGACGCGTTGGGCGCCTTCGTGCTGGTCATCGTCTCGGGCATCGCCGCGGTGGTCGTGCCCTATTCCTGGCCGACCCTCTCGCACCAGATCCAGTCGACCCGGCGCGCCCTGTTTTACGCCGTATTCCTGCTCGGACTGACCGGGTTGCTCGGCATCGTGGCGACGGGCGATGCGTTCAACATCTACGTCTTCCTCGAGATCAGCTCGCTCGCGAGCTACGTCCTCGTCGCCCAGCACCGCGACCGCCGGGCGCTACGTGCTGCGTTTCAGTATCTGGTGCTGGGGACGATCGGCGCGACCCTGATCCTGATCGGCATTGGCCTGCTTTACATGATGACGGGCACGCTCAACATCATGGACCTGTCCGAGCGCCTGCCCGAGCATTATGAGAGCCGGACGGTCCAGATGGCGTTCGCCTTCCTGACCGTCGGTATCTGCCTCAAGCTGGCGCTGTTTCCACTCCATCTCTGGCTGCCCGACGCCTACAGCTTCGCACCCTCATCGGTCGCCGCGTTCCTCTCGGCGACGGCGACCAAGGTGGGCGCCTACCTTCTGCTTCGCTTCGTCTTCACGGTGTTCGGCTGGAAATTTTCCTTCGAAGTGCTGCCTCTCGATCTGATCCTGATGCCGCTCGCGCTGATCGCCGTGGTGGCGGGTTCGCTGGTCGCCATCTTTCAGACCAACGTCAAGCGCCTACTCGCCTACTCGTCGGTCGCACAGATCGGCTACATCGTCGTCGGCATTGCTTATGCCAACCAGACGGGGCTGACCGGAAGCGTGGTCCACCTGTTCAACCACGCCCTGATGAAGGGGGGCCTGTTCATGCTGATCGGCGCCGTGGGGTACCGGCTGGGCGCCAACCTCCAACTTGACGACCTGCACGGGCTGGGGCGGCGCATGCCGTTCACCATGGCAGGCGTGGTGATCGCCGGGTTGTCGCTGATCGGATTGCCGTTGACGGTCGGCTTCATCAGCAAATGGTATCTGGTCAAGGCCGCGTTCGAGGCCGGACTGTGGCCGGTGGCCGTGGTCATGCTGATCAGCTCACTGCTCGCCCTCGCCTATGTCGGACGCATCATCGAGGCCGCCTATTTCCACCCGCCCACCACGCGAACGGCCAAGGTCAGCGATCCGCCTGCCCTGCTTCTGGTGCCCTCATGGCTGCTGGTCGCGGCGTGCGTCTATTTCGGGATCCACACCGAAGCGACCATCGGGATCGCGCAGGGAATTGCGCAGAGCCTGCTCGGAGGAGCACCGTGAGCGCTGCAATTCTCGTCGCGCTCGGCCTGCCGCTGGTGGGCGCACTGGGTATCGCGCTAACGGGCCGCTGGCGCAATGTGCGCGAGGCCGTGACGCTGGCCACCGCCGCGGGGTTGTTTGCCGTGGTTTTGCTGCTGCTGCCCAGCGTATTGGCCGGCGCACGGCCCGCGGCTCACCTGATCAGCGTGCTGCCGGGCCTCGAACTCGGCTTTGCACTCGAGCCGCTCGGCATGCTGTTCGCACTGGTCGCCTCGTTCCTCTGGATCGTTACCGCGATCTATTCGATCGGCTACATGCGCGGCAACGACGAGCCTCACCAGACGCGCTTCTACGCCTGCTTCGCGCTAGCCCTGTCGAGCACCATCGGAATCGCGTTCGCCGCGAACATGTTTACCCTGTTCATCTTCTACGAGGCCCTCACGATCTCGACCTATCCGCTGGTGGTCCACAAGGGCGATGCGGAGGCGCGGCGCTCGGGGCGTACCTATCTCGGTCTTCTGCTGGCGACCTCCATCGTTTTTCTGCTGTTCGCCATCATCTGGACCTGGAACCTGACCGGCACACTCGAATTTCGTGAGGGGGGCATCCTGGAGGGCCACGCGTCGCAGGCCGTTCTCGCCATTCTGCTGGTGCTCTACGTGTTCGGCGTGGGCAAGGCGGCGCTGATGCCGTTTCACCGCTGGCTGCCCGCAGCGATGGTGGCGCCGACCCCGGTGAGCGCATTGCTGCACGCCGTCGCAGTGGTCAAGGCGGGTGTGTTTACGATTCTCAAGCTCGTGATCTACATCTTCGGCATCGACACGCTGTCCGCCATGACCGGGAGCGGCTGGCTGATCTACGTCGCGGGTTTCACTATCGTCGCCGCTTCGCTGGTCGCTCTCCGCCAGGACAATCTGAAACTCCGGCTCGCCTACTCGACCATCGGCCAGCTCGGCTATGTCTTGCTCGGCGCCGGGCTTGCCAACGCTCACGGTATTCTGGGCGGCGGCATGCATATCGCGACGCACGCCTTCGGCAAGATCACCCTGTTCTTCTGTGCGGGCGCGATCTATACCGCGCTTCGCAAAACCCGGGTCAGCGAGCTCGACGGAGTAGGCCGGACCATGCCCGTGACCATGACCTGCTTCGCCATCGGCACGCTCAGCCTGATCGGACTGCCGCCGATGTTCGGCGCCTGGAGCAAATGGAACCTGGCGCTGGGCACGATCGAGGCGGAAAGTTATATCCTGCTCGGCGCGCTCGCGCTGAGTTCGCTGCTGAACATCGCCTACCTCTTGCCGATCGTGACCCGGGCGTTCTTCGCGAACCCCGCCGGCGCCTCGGGCGGCGGCGTGAAGGAAGCGCCGATCCCCTGTCTCGTCGGGCTTGCGATCTCGGCGGCCGGCTGTGTCGTTCTGTTCTTTTATCCCGGCTTGTTCACGGCCCTTCTCGCACCGCTCGTTACGGGGAGTGCCGGGCCATGATCAATAAGGAATTCCGGGGTCAGTCCCGGGCGCTCAAGCGCGCCTTCTGGATCTTCTTCGCACTGTGCACGGGGCTGCTGCTGGCCGACCTGCTATATGACAAACACGCTATCCTGAGACCCGAAGCCTGGTTCGGTTTTTACGGCTTCTACGGCTTCATCGCCTGCGTCGTGCTCGTGCTGGTCGCAAAGGAGTTGCGCAAGCTCGTGATGCGCAAGGAGGACTACTACGATGAGCGGTAGTCTCCTGCCCCCCTTCGCGCCGTTTCTCATCGCGGCACTCCTTGCGCTCGTGCTGCCCGGCCGCATTCGCCCCGTGCTCCTGCTGCTCGCTCCGGTGGGTGGCGCGATCAACCTGTGGGCGCTTTCTCAGGGCGGTGGGCTGGAAACCGAGTTGCTGGGCTATCGGCTCGAACTGTTCCGCGCCGATTCCTTGAGCTATCTGTTCGGCATCCTGTTCCACATCGCCGCCTTTATCGGCGCGCTGTTCGCGCTCAAGGTCGACGACCGGCTGCAGGTCACGAGTGCGCTGGTCTACGTTGCGAGCGCACTGAGCTTCGTCTTCGCGGGCGATTTTATCTCGCTGTTCATCGCCTTCGAGGGCATGACCATCGCATCGACCGGCCTCGTCCTGGCTCGGCGCACCCCGATGGCAACCAGTGTGAGCCTGCGATATTTCGGCGTGCAGGCGGGCGCCGGCCTGCTGTTCCTCGCCGGGGCGCTGTTGCTGATCGATGAGACCGGATCGAGCCACTTCGGCCAGATCGGCCTGGACAGCCTGGGCGGCATCCTGATCTTCGTCGCGTTCGGCATCAAATGCGGTTTTCCCGGGGTCCATACCTGGCTCACCGAGGCCTACCCGGCCTCGACCCCGACGGGCGCGGTTTTCCTGAGCGCGTTTACGACCAAAGCCGCAGTCTACGCTCTCGCCCGTGGGTTTCCCGGTGAAGAGCCGCTGATTTATATCGGCACCGCGATGGCGGTGTTCCCGATCTTCTACGCGGTGATCGAGAACGACCTGCGCCGGGTGCTCTGCTACAGCATGATCAACCAGCTCGGCTTCATGGTGGTAGGCATCGGGCTGGGCACGACGTTGGCGCTTAACGGCGCGGTCGCCCACGCCTTCGCCGACGTTCTGTTCAAGGGCCTGTTGCTGATGACCATGGGTGCGGTGCTGCACCAGACCGGCAAGATCAACGGCTCGGAGCTGGGCGGGCTCTACCGGAGCATGCCGCTGACCACCGGGCTCTGTATAATCGGTGCCGCGTCGATTTCCGCGTTCCCGTTGTTCAGCGGCTTCGTGACCAAGTCGATGATCATGGCCGCGGCCGCCGAGCAGGGTTACAGCGTGATCTGGTTCCTGCTGTTGTTCGCCTCCGCCGGCGTGTTCCACCATGCCGGCATCAAGATCCCGTTCTTCGCCTTCTTCGCCCACGATTCCGGGTTACGGCCGCGCGATCCGAGCTGGAACATGCTCGCCGCCATGGCGATCGGTGCGGGGCTGTGCCTTGCGATCGGCATCCATCCAGCGCCGCTCTACGCGCTGTTGCCCTACTCGGTCGACTACCTGCCCTACACCCTGCCCCACGTGATCGCGCAGTTGCAGCTGCTGTTCCTCTCGGCACTGGCCTTCGCCTGGCTGAAGATGACCGGGCTCTACCCGCCGGAGCTGCGCTCGATCAACATCGACGCCGACTGGCTGTTACGCCGGGCGATCCTGCCCGGCGTGCGCCGCCTTGCCGATCTCATGATCGGATTCGCCGCAGGCGTGGAGCGGGCAGGCGAACGCCCGGCCAAGGGGCTGCTCGGCCAAATCTTCCGGGTCCACGGCCCCGCAGGGGTGTTCGGCCGCACCTGGCTTACCGGCAACACGGTGCTGTGGATCGCCGCCCTGCTCGGGCTCTATTTGATCATCTATTACACCTGATCGGTGACGCACGGCGGCGGGCATCTCTAGTCCCTGAAACGTGGTCATGCTAGTGTCCGCACGCTTGGCGTGCGCCAACGCGAGCCTTGGCATTGCCCAAGAAAGAGAAGAGCCGCCCATGGAGGGATCCGAGGGTTACGTCAAGCTTGACGAGGGCCTCGTCAGCCGCAAGATTTTTTTCGATCCGGAGGTTTACCAGGCCGAACTCGAACGCATCTTTGCGCGCTGCTGGCTATTCCTGGGGCACGAATCGCAAATCTCCGAGCCCGGTGATTTCATGACCGCCTATATGGGCGAGGACCCGGTCTTCGTGTGCCGCGGCAGCGACGGGACGGTTCGGGCGTTTCTGAACTCGTGCCGGCACCGGGGCATGAAGGTGTGCCGGGCGGATCGCGGCAACGCGCGTCAATTCACCTGCAGTTTCCACGGCTGGACCTATGCGAATTCCGGTGAGCTGAAGGGCGTGCCCCTGAGGCAGAACGCGTACGGGGATCGCCTGAACAAGTCCGAATGGGGCTTGCTCGAGATGCCGAAACTCACCTCCTATGGCGGCCTGTTGTTCGGCAATTGGGATGCCGGTGCGGAAAGCCTCGACGACTTCCTGGGCGATTTGCGCTGGTATCTCGACGTCATGATCGAGCGCCAGATCGGCGGCATCGAGTTCGTTCCCGGGGTCCAGCGTTATTCGCTGGAGGCCAACTGGAAGATCGCGAGCGAGAACTTCACGGGCGACACCTATCATCTACCCTATTCGCACGGCTCGATGTTCAAGCTCGACATCCGGCAGATCAACCCGGCTAACCCGAGCTTTCGCGGCAAGGAGGCCGACTACTACAATATCGGGCTCGACAACGGTCACGGCATGACCGGTGTCGTCTTCGGCGACGAACGCTATCGCGTCGATCTCGAGACCGCGAAGGAGTACGGCGCGGAAGTCGTCGAGTATGTGGAAGAGTGCCATCAGCGGCTGATCAAGGCGTTTTCCAAGCACCAGGCCGGGGTCTACGGGCTCTCGTTCAGCAATTTGTTTCCCAATCTCTCGTTCAACGACTTCAGCGCGCTGC
Organism: Alphaproteobacteria bacterium; assembly: GCA_965249645.1. Classification (GTDB taxonomy): domain Bacteria; phylum Pseudomonadota; class Alphaproteobacteria; order UBA828; family JAPUJA01; genus CAVOEB01. Next base: position 733,869 of record CBDFML010000012.1, on the reverse strand, counting down.
GCCCCATAGGGTTCTATCGTTGGCTGCCCAAGGGACCCAACCGGATCGAAGCGTGGAACTGGTGCGGCCTCGACCGCGATGCACCAAAGGTGATCAAGGACCTCGCGCGGATCGACTTCACGCGCATTCAATCCGTCACCGGGATCGCCGCCCAGGATGACACCGAGAACTTCGAACAGGTGACCGAGGCGACCCGGGGCGTGGTCGGCCAGCGACTGGATTTCAATTACCAGATGAATGTGGGTCAAGCGCCGCTGGACGGCCCCGACGGCTGCCCGGGCCGCTTCGCTCCCTACATCTCGGAGACCAATCAGCTTAATTTCTACAAGCATTGGGCGGCGCTCATCGACGCTCCCTGGTCCGGACGGTCCCATGGTCGGCCACGAACTGCAGCACAGCGTTGAGCAGTTCCTCTATCGCGAGGTTCGTCTGCTCAGTGAACTGCGCTACGAGGAATGGCTGGATCTGTTCACCGACGATGCGCGCTACTGGATGCCCGCGCGCGAAACCGTCGACGGTCAGCCCGACGCGGTTGCGGGTGACGGCGAGATGGCGCTGTTCGACGACGACAAGGCATTCCTCGCCTCCCGGATCGAGCGGTTACGCTCGCCGTTGGCACACGCGGAGCGACCGCCTTCACGGCTGCGCTACTTCGTCTCAAATGTGGAGATTGACGATTTGGGCGAGGACAAAATTGACGTCCGATGCAACATTCTGGTCTATCAATCGCGGCTCGAACGGACGGAGGCAAGCTACGTTGGCCGACGCGAGGATCGGCTTCGCCAATACGATCGATCCTGGCGGATTGTAAACCGAAAAATCATTCTCGATCAGACCCTTGTGCCGCGCTCCATATCTATTTTCTTTTAGCGTATTCACTCGAATTTGAGTTTTCGCCTCACGGGTGCAGGGCTGTTGAGATCGTTTGCGTCCGAGCGGGGAGACAACTCGTCCGGGGTCGGGCCCAGGGGTTGCACCCGCGCCGGGTTCAACTGCCCGCTCCCGGTTCTGCAGAATGCCGTCCCGCCCGGATTCTCCCTGATCGTCGGCCACTGGCGAACCGGACGCCTCCCGATGTTGGCACAACAGCCGTAACCACCAAATTATTGTGGCTTATTCGGACGCTCGCGTGCTTGACGGGGAATTGTCCACCCTTCATACTTTTCCTCAATAGCGCCGCATCAATCGGCCCCGTCGACGGTTCTGGAACACCGTCGAAGAAGGCCCCTGCGGTGTCCAACGGCTATCCATAAGGGGAGCGACAGGATGCCCAAATCTCTGAATATCAGCGTCGACAAGTGCACGGGCTGTCTCCAGTGCGAGATGGCCTGCTCGTACGAGAACGAAGGCCTGTTCAATCCGGCCAAATCCCGGATCAAGGTCTTTATGTTCCACGACGAGGCGCGCTTTGCGCCCTATACCTGCACCCAGTGCGCCGAAGCCTGGTGCCAGCAGGCCTGCCCGGTCGACGCCATCAAGCTCAACCGCGCGACCCTGGCCAAGGAAGTCGACGACAAGCTGTGCGTCGGCTGCAAGGTGTGCACCATCGCCTGCCCGTTCGGCACCATCAACTACAACCATGACAGCGGCAAGGTCATCAAATGCGACCTGTGCGGCGGCGATCCGGAATGCGCCAAAGCCTGCCCGACCGAAGCCATTACCTATGTCGACAGCGACTGGACCGGCTACGAGCGGATGAAGGCCTGGGCGTCAAAAACCGACGCCGGCAGCCAAGCCGAAGCTTGACCTCGTCGGGCATTGACCGCCCGTCGAACCAACCGCTGATCGAACTTAGGGAGAGACCGTCATGTCGTGGCAACGCAAGATTATCCGGGTGAACCTGACCAAGGGCACCTGCGACGTCGAGCCCCTCAACATGGAATGGGCACGGGACTATCTGGGCCAGCGCGGCCTTGCCACCAAATATTTTTGCGAAGAGGTCGACGCGAAAGTCGATCCCCTCTCGCCGGAGAACAAGCTGCTGATCGCGACCGGTCCCTTGACGGGCACCATCGCCTCGACGGGCGGGCGCTATTCCGTCATCACCAAGGGTCCCCTAACCGGCGCGATCGCGTGTTCCAACTCCGGCGGCTATGTCGGCGCTGAGCTCAAATTCGCCGGCTACGACATGATTATCTTTGAAGGCAAGTCGAAGGCCCCGGTCTATCTCTGGATCGCGGACGACACCATCGAGCTGCGCGACGCCAAGCATATCTGGGGCACCTCGTGCTGGAATACCGAGGAGACCCTCAAGAAGGCAGCCCAGGACCCACAGGTCCGGGTTTTAAGCTGCGGGCCCGCGGGCGAGAACGGCGTGCTCTATGCCGCGGTCGTCAACGACCTGCACCGCGCCGCCGGGCGCTCGGGCGTGGGCGCCGTGATGGGGTCGAAGAACCTCAAGGCAGTTGCCATCCGCGGCACCAAGGGTGTCGGCGGCGTCGATGACATCAAGGGCTTCATGAAATCGGTCGCGGCGGGCAAGAAGGTGCTGGCGGAAAATCCGGTGACCGGCGAGGGCCTGCCGGCCTTGGGAACCCAGGTGGTCATGGAGATCATCAACGAGACCGGTGCCCTGCCAACCCGAAACTTCAAGGAAATTCAGTTCGAGGGTGCGGCGGCGATCGGCTCTACGGGCATGACCACGCCGCGTAATGACGGCACCACCAACTTGGTCCATAATCAGGCCTGTTTCGGCTGCACCATCGCCTGCGGCCGGGTCTCGAAAATCTCGACCGAGCATTACACCGTGAAGAACCGCCCCGAATACTGGGGCGCGTCAGGCGGCCTGGAATACGAGAACGCCTGGTCGCTGGGCGCGGACACCGGCGTCGACGACCTCGACGCGTGCACCTTCGCGAACTTCATGTGCAACGAATACGGCATGGACCCGATCTCGTACGGTGCGACCTTGGCCGCAGCCATGGAACTCTATGAGATGGGTGTCATAACCGACAAGGAGACTGGCGGGATCAAGCTCAACTTCGGCAACGCCGAGGCGCTCACCACCATGGCCGAGATGACCGGCAAGGGCGAAGGCTTCGGCAAGGAACTGGGACAGGGCTCGAAACGGCTGTGCGAGAAGTACGGCCATCCCGAGCTGTCGATGTCGGTGAAGGGCCAAGAGTTCCCGGCCTATGACCCGCGCGGCACTCAGGGCATGTCGATCGCCTACGCCACGTCGAATCGCGGCGCCTGCCATCTGCGCGGCTACGTCATCGCGTCCGAGGTGTTCGGCGTTCCCGAGAAAACCGACCCGACGGAGATTGACGGCAAGGCGGCGCTCGTCAAGGGCTTCCAGGACGCGACCGCAGTGGTCGATTCCTCGGGCCTGTGCCTGTTCACCACCTTCGCCTGGTCGCTCGAGGACATCGGACCGCAGATCGATGCGGCGTGCGAAGGCGACTTCTCGCTCGATAGCCTTCTGTCGCTGGGCGAGCGGGTCTGGAACCTGGAGAAGGACTTCAATCTCCGCGCCGGCTTCAAACGCAAGGACGACACCCTGCCGTCCCGTCTGTTTAACGAAGGCGCGCCGAGCGGCCCCGCCAAGGGCTTGGTCGCGGGCAAAGGCAAGTTCGACGAGGTGCTCGACGAATATTACGAGCTTCGCGGCTGGACCAAGGAAGGCGTGCCGACCAACGAGACGCGGTCGCGCCTGGGGCTCTAGCCACCCCGGCATCCGGGCCCGGGCGGCCCGGAGACCGACGACGCTTAGAGGGGAAGGCGCCCGGCGGGCCCTTCCCCTTTTTACCGATGACGCGCGCCGCCCACGATGCGGCGCCTGACGAAGGGGAGAGAAAATGAAACATGTCGTCGTGGGTGCCGGCCCCTCCGGTCTTGTCGCCTCGGAGCATCTGCGCGCGCTCGAACCGGGCGCCAATATCACTCTGGTCATGGACGAGGACGCACCACCTTATTCGCGCATGGCGATTCCCTATTACCTCGCCGACGAGATCAAGGAAGGCGGCACACACCTGCGCAAGGACAAGGGATTTTACGAGGCTCTCGACATCAACTACCGGCAGAACACCCGGGTCGAGAAGATCGACGCCAAGAAGAAGGAGCTGACCTTGTCAAAGGGCAAGGCGCTCAAATACGACAAGCTTCTGCTCGCCGTGGGCTCGCGCGCGATCATCCCGCCGGTGCCCGGCATCGACGCCGGAGACGGCATCTACAATTGCTGGACCCTGGCAGACGCGCGCAACATCATGAAGCATGCGAAGGCCGACTCGAAGGTCTTGCTCATGGGCGCCGGTTTCATCGGATGCATCATCCTCGAAGCCTTGGTCAAGCGCGGCGTCGAGTTGACCGTGGTCGAGATGGAAGACCGCATGGTTCCGCGCATGATGAACAAGGCGGGCGGCGGCATGATCAAGAAATGGTGCGAGAGCAGGGGCGTGACCGTCAAGACCTCGACCAAGGTGATCGGCATCGAATCGGGCACGGGCGGCCATCGCTTCAAGGTCTCCTTCGACAAGGGCAAGGCGGCGGATGCCGACGTGGTGATCACCGCAACCGGTGTGAAGGCGACGACCGATTTCCTCAAGGGCAGCAGAGTGAAGCACGAATTCGGCATTCTGGTGAACAATCATCTGCAGACCAATGTCGCCGACATCTATGCGTCGGGCGACTGCGCCCAGGGTCTCGACTTCTCCGATGGCTCGTGGACCGTTCAGGCAATCCAGACGACCGCGGTTGAGCATGGACGGATCGCAGCCCAGAACATGGCGGGAATCGCGGCGGAGCACAGCGGCAGCCTGAACATGAACGTGCTTGCGACCCTCGGGCTGATCACGTCCTCCTACGGGCTCTGGATGGGCGTCGACGGCGGCGATCACGCTGAGATCGTCGACAAAGACCGCTTCCGCTATATGCGGCTCGAATTCAAGGACGACAAGCTGATCGGTGCGTTAAGCCTGGGGTTGACCCAGCATGTCGGCGTGCTGCGCGGCCTGATCCAGACCGAGGCGCCGCTCGGCGGCTGGAAAAAGAAGCTCAAGGACGATCCCTTGCGCATTATGGAGGCCTACCTCGCACAGGTCCACCTGACCGGGCCAAACTGAACCGCGCACGCGATGAAGGTCCGCCTGCGTCTGTTCGCCAGCCTCAAGCCATTTGCACCGGCCGGGGCGACGGCGGGGGAAATCGATCTCGACCTGCCCGACGGCACCACGCCTCAGCAGGTGATCGAGCAGCTCTCGCTGCCACCACGGATTACGGCGCTGGTCATGATCGACGGACGGCATCAAACCCCCGAAGAGGTCACGCAGCGCCCCCTGGTGGACGGCGAGGTCCTTGCCATCGCGCCCCCCATTGCCGGCGGCTGACTTGTCGCGCGGCAAGGTCGAGGCGATAGAGCTTGAAATGGGCTTTTCCCACGGAGAAATCTTTCGCCTGCTGCCAGCGGCTCTCGAAGGCCGCGCCCACCGTGTCAGGGAACAAGAGATCGTCGTCGAGGACGAACACGGTACCATCCGAATCACGCTCGGCGATGAACGAATACGCCGGCTTGGGCCATTTCTCGAGACTCCCGTTACCGACGTGTCGATCCGGTACGACGGGTTATCCGTCGCCGAAGCCGACTATTTTCTGACCCGCTTCCGCCTGCATTATCAACGCGGCGGCGGCTGAGACGGACCTATGATGAAGCTGTTTGGCCTGACCGGCGGAGCGGGCTCGGAAAAGACCGCCCTGCTGGTCGCTGTAGTGCCCGAATTGACGACGCTCGGCCTGAGCGTGTCGGTTACGAAATTTATGAACCACGCATTCGATATCGACCGCCCAGGCAAGGACAGCTTCCTTCACCGTGAGGCCGGCGCCACCGAGGTGCTGGTGCTCTCGCGCCATCGCTGGGCGCTGATGCACGAGAGCCGTGGCGGGCAGGCGGACAACCTACCCGAGCTGCTGGCGCGGATGAGCCCGGTCGACCTCGTGATCGCGCTGGGGTTTCACGATCACCCCCACGCCAAGCTCGAGATCGTGAGCGATAGCGATGCGGAGCCAAGATGGCGGACCGACCCCAGCATCGTTGCACTGGTCAGCCATGACCCGCTCGATACCGCAGGCATGCTCCAGCCTGCTCCGCTTTGCCTGACCTTCGACGATGTGCCGGCGATTGCACGGCTTATTGCAGAGCGGGCCGGGCCGGCGATCGCCTAGTCTCACGGTCTCGTCGCGCCTCGGGAAAGGGGTTATGCTGCGGCCCGCGCCGGTTGGGCGTGACGGAAGCAACCTTGGAGGCCCGCGTGACACCCGCCGACGACCGCGTTCCTTATCTCCTGACACCCGGGCCGCTGACCACCAGCGACGCCACCCGCCGCGCCATGATGCGCGACTGGGGCTCACGCGACGCGGACTTCATTGCGCTCACCGCGAGAGTTCGCAAACGACTGGTTGCGCTGGTCAACGGCGGCACCGACTATGTTTGCCTGCCCGTCCAGGGCAGCGGCACCTTTGCCATCGAGGCCGCGCTCGGCAGCCTGGTGCCACGGAGCGGCGGCCTGCTCGTTGCCGCCAACGGCGCCTATGGCCGCCGGCTCGCCGAAATCGCCGGACGTCTGGGCCGCGCCTGCACCCTGTGGGAAACGCCGGAAGATCGACCTGTCGATCCGGATGAACTCAGCCGCCGACTCACGGCGGACACCAGCCTGGGCCAAGTGGCGGTTATCCATTGCGAGACAACGTCCGGAATCCTGAACCCGCTGGCCGAAATTGCCGAGGCCTGCGCCGCCCACGACCGGGGCCTTCTGGTCGATGCCATGAGTTCGTTCGGCGCGCTGCCCATCGATGCTCCAGCCCTTTCCGTCGAAGCTCTCATGGCCTCGTCCAATAAGTGCCTCGAGGGCGTTCCGGGCATTGGCTTCGTGATCGCGCGGACCGATGCCCTGCTCAAGGCCGAGGGCCGCTCACCCTCGCTCAGTCTCGATCTGCACGCTCAGTGGCAAGGGTTTGAGGCGAACGGTCAGTGGCGCTTCACGCCGCCCGTCCAGGTTCTGGCCGCGCTCGATACCGCGCTCAAGCAGCACGCCGCGGAGGGCGGCGTCGCCGGACGGGGTGCACGCTATACGGCCAACTGCCGCGCGCTGGGTTCCGGCATGCGCGCGCTGGGTTTCCAATCCCTGTTGGATGATCCCGTCCAGGCGCCCGTCATCGTGACGTTCCGAGAGCCCGCGGATCCGAAATTCGAATTCGTCAAATTTTATGCCGCGCTTCGTGAGCGCGGCTACGCCATCTATCCGGGCAAACTCACCGACGCGCCGAGTTTTCGGATCGGCTGCATCGGCGCCATCGACGCCGAGGTAATCGCGGGCGCGCTCGAGGCGGTGGCCGACACAATGACCGAGCTGGGCATTGCCAGCGGCGCCCCCTTGCCGCGATGACTGTCACCCTCGATGATATCCGCGACGCTCACCGACTGCTTGAGAGTGCCGTAGAGCGCACTCCAACCCTGGCGTCGCGAACCCTCTCGGCAATTAGTGTCGACGAGCTTGTCGGCCGCCTGACTGCAGCCGGATATGCGGCCCGAAATCTCGGCACGGAGATCGGCAAAGTCGCGGCTGAGTGCTAAACTGCAGCTAAAATCGCGATAGCCACAGGGCAGACATGGCGAATCGACATTACATTCCGAAGCTCAAGGTCCGGGTTCACGTCGAAATGACCGACGGTGCCCAATTGGGTGGGCACTTTTTCGTCCCAGCCAACTCCCGCGTGCTCGATTTGATGAATGACCCGTCCTACTTCATCCCGTTTTTGCGCGACGACGGCTACGTGGTCATGCTTAACAAGTTCGAGATTGCCCGTATGATTCCCTACGATCAGAAGTCCTGACGCCGCTCGGACTGCGACACCGTCCACGGGCTTTTATCCACGGCAACGAACGGAACACCAACTATGTCAGAGCGATCCGAAAGCGGCCCCTTTGCGGCCCGACAGACCAGCCCGATTGTCTCGCTGGTGCTGGTGATCGCTGTCGGGCTGGGGTGGACCGCCGCAACCACCCTGACTCGTCTAAGCATCGAATCGGGCGTCCCTTACTTCGCAGTGGTCTTCTGGCCCAACCTGGCGGGCGCCCTCATCGCGGGCACATGGCTGCTCGTCAAAAGGCGCCGCGTGCCCCTCGGCTGGAGTTATCTCAAGCTGTACGGCCTGCTCGGACTGCTGGGCAACGCTCTGCCGGTCGTGGTAATCGTGTTTGTCGCGCCTCGCGTTCCTCTCGGCGTGTTCTCCATGGACATGGCGCTCGAGCCCGCCTTTACCTACGGTTTCGCGCTGATCCTGGCGCTCGAACGGTTTCACGCAGTCCGTTTCTTCGGGCTCCTTCTGGGTCTCGGCGGGTTGATGCTTATCCTGTTGCCCCAGGCGAGCCTGCCGTCCCCCGACATGGCCTCGTGGGTCGCGATGGGCCTGGCGGCGCCGCTGAGCTGGGCAATCCTGAGCGTTTGGATTGCCCGCCATCGCCCGCCCGAGACCGACGCAGTGGTCATCACATTTGGTCTGACGGTGGCATCCGTGCTCTGGACGCTTCCGGTGTTGGTCGCGACGGGCACCTGGTCGTGGGTTCCGGCCGGATTCGGTGCCGGCGAGGGCATGATGATCGCGCTGGGCGGGGTGGCGGTCGTCACCTGGGTCATTGCCTTCGAATGCATCCGGCTTGCTGGCCCCGTGCTCTACGCTGGCTGGGGCTACGTCTCAATGCCCGCAGGCATCGTGGTCGGCATTGTGCTGTGGGATGAATCTCACAGCCTCTGGGTCTGGGCGGCCGTCATTATCATTCTCGCTGGGCTGTTCCTGCTCAACTACACGACGCGCCAGGCACGCATACTGCCGCCCGGTTGATCGCACGGCGCCTGTTCACTGGCAACGCGCTCCGTTAGGCTTGGGAACGAACCAACTTACGATTGATCCCGCACCCCCATGAGCGATAGTTCGAGCGCCCCGCCCCAGGTAACCGCGCGCCCCCTCGGGGCGGCGCTGTCGCTGCTCCTGGTTTTTGTCATCGGCATGAGCTGGGCGGGGGGCTACGCGCTCAACCGGGCAGCCGCGGAGGCCGGCATCCCCCTGCTCCCCTACGCCTTCCTTCAGTTCGCCGGCTCGGCGGTAATCCTCAGCGTGGTGCTTGCGATCCGCCGTGAACGCCCACCCCTCGATGTCACCCACCTCAAGCTCTATGCGATCTCGGGCGTGATCGCCGTCAGCATCCCGTATCTCGCCATGATTTACGCCGCCCCGCACGTACCCGTCGGCGTGCTGACCCTCGACCTGACGCTCGAGCCAGCCTTTACCTATGTTTTCGCTCTGCTCCTCGCGCTCGAGCGCTTTCACCGGGTACGTCTGGCCGGGCTGGTAATTGGTCTGATCGGCCTCGCGATTATTCTCGTGCCCGAGGCGAGCCTGCCCTCGCGCACAATGGTTCCCTGGGTTCTGCTCGGCCTGGTTGCGCCGATCAGCTGGGCCGTGTTCAGTGTCTATATCGCCGTCGTCCGCCGCCCCGGTCAGGGCGGCGTGCTGATCTGCTGGGGCTTGTTCACGGCCGCGGCCCTGGTGATTCTTCCGGCCATGGCCATAACCGGCGAATGGTGGTGGTTCACCCGACCGTTCGACAACGACGACCTGATCGTCCTGGGAGCAATCCTCTACAATCCGATCGTCTGGTACCTCGCGGTCGAATGTGTGCGGCTGACCGGGCCCGTGTTCTATTCCCTGTGGGGCTATATCGGCACTCCCGCGGGTATGGTGCTGGGCATCCTGTTCTTCGACGAACGTCATTCCCTGTGGATCTGGAGCGCACTCGTGTTGCTCATTATCGGGCTCTACCTGGTCAACCGTACCAGCGCGCATGCACGCCGGCCCCGGCACGAAACCACCGAACCCACCTGACCTGCCGTCCTCGTCATGCACACTCCTGCAAAAAAGCGGCGGGTGCTACCGCCCTCGCCATAGCCCGGTTAAGATGACTTTTACGAGTTACTCCCACCATGGCCCGAGACCGACCGATGACCGACACCCCCTCCTCACGCCGCCGCTTTCTGGCCGTCGGCGCCGCCGGCGCCGGGCTGCTTGCCAGCGGCACGCTTGGCGCAGGCGCGGCCCGGGCGTCGCATCCGCCCGAGCGAATCGACGACGCGGTCTCGATGCGGGATTACGGCGCGCTCTGCGACGGCAAATCCGACGACGGGCCGGCGATCCAGGCAGCGATCGACGACGCCCAAAGACGGGTCGAGAAAAGCGGCGGGGCTGCGCCCGTGGTGATTTTTCCGCCGGGCACCTGCCGCATCACCCGCCCGCTGATCTGGAAAAGCTGCCCGTTGATCGGTGTCGATCCGGGCATTTCGACAAAGCTCGTCTGGGACGGCCCCGACGACGGCGGACCCGCGCTCAACAAGCGGCACGGCTTCATCGGCGGCGGCTGGACCAACCGGATCGAGGGGATCAGCTTCGAAGCCGCCAGCGAGCAGCGCCAGCCGTCCGCCTGGTTACGCATCGACGAGTCCGTGGACAAGTTTTTCCTGCTCCGCCGAGTGCGTTTCAAACAATGCCGGCGCGACGCCATCGTGCTGACACGCGGTTGGGTCAATCTGCACTGGGAGCACCTGCGCTGGGACGATATCGGCGGTTACGCCATCCGGGCGATCGTCCACCCGAACCAGCATCTCTCATCCTTCACGGTAGAAAATTTCACCTACGATCATTCGATCAAAAATTCCCGGTGTGGCGGATTCGTTCACGTCGATAACCGCCACCGCAATGCAAACCTCGGCACCATGGCTTTCCGTCATGCGCGTATCGAAATCAACGAACCTTGGGCTCAGAAGTGCGCCCTTGTCACCTACCAGATCGATGGCGTACCGCCGCCGCGTTCCCTCGGCCTCATGATCGAGGGCATCGACTACCAGAACGCGACGAATATGGTCGATGGCTTGTTCCATCTTGATATGCCCGAAGGCGGCCGCGAGAGCCTGATCATCATGAACTGCCGCACCACGGGGCTGAAACATCTTTTGACAGGCAATTGGGCGGATGACCAGTTTCGGCCCACGGTGCCGCCCGACGGACGATTCAGTCTCATGCTGATCAACGCCGGTGACTTCGTCCAGGTCTCCGACCGTGTCATTGCGGCGTCGGGACTGGGTGTCGGCAATAGTGAGCCCGCGGCTGAGTCCGGTTCGCTCGTGCGCAAGATCGAAGTATTCGACGCGGAAGGCCGTTCGCTGGGTTTTCTTCCCGTCTACGACCGAATCGACTGACCCCGATGGCCGAGCGCCCCACCCGCCGCGCCTTTCTCGCCGCCACGGCGGGAGGTGCAGGCTTCGCTGCCGCGTTACCGGGGTCTTCGGCTCGTGGCGACGAGCTGCCCGACGCGACGATGGGCGAGAGTTCCCCCCCTGCGGTTCCATTTCGTTTGTCCGTCGCGGATTTCGGCGCTCGTCTCGATGGCGTGGCCGACGACACCGACGCCGTCGAGGCGGCGATCGAGGCGGCTCAGGAACATTTTCTCTATCTCGGCGATCGCAAGGGCAACGCATCGGTTCCCGAGGTCGTCTTTCCGCCGGGCGAATGTCTGATCACCCGAACTCTTTTTTGGAAATCCTGCTCGCTGGTCGGGCTCGACCCGGGGATTTCCTCGGGCATCCTGTGGGGTGGGTCCAACGGAGGCGGGCCGGCACTCAAGATGCCGCGCGGCTATGCCGGCGGCGGATGGGTCGGGCGTCTCGAGGGCATCAGCTTCGAGCCCGCCAACCTTGCCCGCCAGCCCGGATCCTGGCTCGTTATCGATGAGTCCGTCGACAAATTCCTCCTGCTCCGGCGTGTCCGATTCCGGGACTGCCGGTCCGACGCCATCAAGCTGACCCGTGGCTGGATCAACCTGCACTGGGAACATCTGCGCTGGGACAACACATCGGGCTACGCGATCCGGGCCGATGCGATGCGTGGGCAGCATCTCTCCTCGTTCCGGATCGAAAATTTTACCTATGACCACTCGGTCGAAGCTTCTCCTTGCGAGGGCTTCCTACTGATCGACAACAAATTCAACCAGACGAATCTGGGAACGGTGTCGATCGGCGGCGCGCGGCTCGAAATCAACCAACCCTGGGCCGGCAAACGCGCTCTCGTTACGTATCGCCAGCCTCGTAAACCCTATCCGAAAACGCTGGGGCTCCTGCTCCACGACATCGATTATCAGGACGGCGTCGGAATGCGCGACGATTGCCTGCTTTACCTCGACAGCAAGGATCCCGGGCGCGAAAGCCTCGTCATCATCAACTCCCGGGTCACGGGGTTGGGCAAGGTGCTGGGCGGTAACTGGCCCGATGGGCACGTCATGCCCGAACTGCCCAAGGGCGGCGCCTTTGCGATGACGATAATCAACGCCGGCGAGTTCATGGCGATCAACGACCCGCTGGCGCTGCGCTACAGCATCAAGCAGGCTGCCCAACCGGCCATTTCCATAGCGCATGAGGGAGACAACGTCGATCGCCTGCAGTTGGACTCCGACGGACGCATACGAATGAGCGATGGTCGTGGCGAGAGCGACACCATCCTCTACCGCGCCGCACCCTCGACGCTGCGCACCGATGGCCGATTGGTCGCCGCGGGCGGCATCGGCGTGGGCAACGCCCAATCGATCGAGGGCAGTGGCGACGTCACTGGAAAAATCGAAGTGTTCAACGCCGAAGGCAATTCGTTGGGTTTTCTGGTGGTCTACCGCGATATCGGCTGAGCGAGGATTAGCGTCGGTCAGAACTGGTAGCCGACCCCGACGCCCGAGAGAAGTTGCGTATCGCTTTCGGTCACCGGGCTGTCCGCAGCATCGCCTGTCAGCAACGAAAAGCGAATCAACGCTTGCGCAAACCAGTTGGCGTCGATCCTGTAATTCAGACCCCCGCCGAAGGCCAGAGCCTTGAACGCGGCGTCGGGGTCGAATCGTGCAAGACTCGAGTTACTCGCCTGTACGGCGTTCACTCCGAAAAAGCTCGTCATGTAGTCCTGGTCCGCCCATTCGATGGCGAACTCAAGATTTCCGCGCCAAAGGGAGGCGATCTCCGCGCCATAGCCAACGCCGAGGTCCGCTGTCGTGCCTTCATGTCCCCCCGAGAGGTCGCGCCGAAATTGCGCACTGGCATGCCAATGGGGCGAGAAGTGCAGGCGGAAATTCGCCGCCAGTTCGAGACTGTCGTCGACGTCGCCAAGGCCTGTGAGCAGATCCGCGTCGCTCTCCTCGCGGCCGTAGCGATAGTCGAATCCGGCCCCGATTTCGAGGTTGGGCAGCTTCCAGAGGTAATATCCGAATCCGTCGCGGGTATTGAGGTAAACGGTTTCCATCCATTCGACGTCGATGATCGGCAGGGCAACCACCTCAAATTCGTCGCTGCCCTCGTATTCCGGCTTCACACCAAAGCCGAGACCGAGCCGCGCCGTGGATTCCGCGGTCCCACCGCCGCTGCGTCCACCGGGTGGCGTGCCCAGAATGGGATAGCCATGGGGCCCGAGCTCGGGCTCGCCGGTGTCCGTGCGTGCTACTTCCTCGCGCAGAACCAACAGCGAGGACGCGTCCGCCTCGGCCGTCGGTGCGCTCCCGAGGATGCCGCCTTCGGTCACCGGCTGCGGCGTCGGTGCCTCGGCGAGGCTTGCGTCGGGCGCCGTACCGGGCAACGCGGGAATCTCCACGGGCGCCGGCGTGGCGGCAACCGGCGCCGGCTGGGCGGGCGCCGCGGCCTGGGCGACGGGTCGCGGCTCTTCGATCAGGTGCGCCGGAATCGCAGTCCAGGGCGGTTCCGTATAGCTGCTGACGATCGAGGGAGCCTGGCCATAGACTGGAGCGCTCGCCGGCAGCGGCCCGCTGCCCACCGCGGCGTAAACCGCGTCGGCCTGGCGTGGAAACACCAAAATCACATGGCGGGCAATATCGTCGCGCAACCGCGGCGCGATACCGACCGTCGCCCGCACGATCTGCGGCAAGAGCGGCGGATAGCGATCGATTGCCGTGACTGCCGCCAGCCCCATCATGGCGCCCGCCGCGCGACGACGGGATTCGTCGATCACCTCGACGAGCGCTACATTGGCCGGATCGAAGCCGGCCATGCCGTAGTGAGGGGCACCGAGATTGGCCTGCCGGGCGGCATCGAAAATCATGGCAGCCGCGTCGCGCGGGATTGCCTCGATCTGGGCATAAGCCGCGCTGACGGTCAGCCCCGCCGCCACGGCAATCGCGGCCACAGTCCCTGACCGGGCCAGACCATGTTTCCGAGTGATCCTGCGCTTGGCGCGTGCGCGCTCCGTCCTCAAACCGCTTCCTCCCTCCGGGGAATCGGTTTCAAGCGTAATCGGATCGGAATTCGCTCACAACGACTTTCCCGGCACGACGCCGGGTATGGCTTGTCGAGCTACCGACGGGTAAGGCCTGTTTGTCGAGAGACGGACGTAGCCCGGGAACGGGAAAGTGAGAATAAGGCCGGGCGCCGTCTCGCCAGAGTAATGCCAAGCGCGAAAATGACGAAGCTCAGGCAGAAGAGGCCGCCCAAAACGAGCCAGCCCAGTGCGGTGAAGAAGGCCGCGTGCAAGGCGCGAACTGCTCCGGGAAGTCTCAGGGTACGCCGGTCGCCGACGAAACCGCCAGGTACGAATACAGCGCCCCGATACGTAGCGTGACTGAGAGCCATAGCGATGTCTCCTCGTCCGGTTATCCGCGCCTACCCTTATAGGGCGCGACAGTTAAGGTTTCGTTTCAATCATGCAATAGATGTCCTCTGCCTGACGGGTCAGAGAAGCTGCCCGGAGAAGCGATTCCGAGTACCATCCGCGCACAAGGTGGGGGGTGAAGCGCCATGATCCGATTGGGCATCGATGTCGGAGGGACGTTTACGGACGTGATCCTGATCGACGACGCCTCGGGCCGGATCGAAACCGCCAAGGTAGCGACCACGCCCGCCGATCCGTCGATCGGCGCGGCTGACGGGGTGCACCGGATTCTCGAGCAGGCGGGTTTTGGCGGCGACAAGGTTGCCTTCGTCGGGCACGGCACGACCATCGCCACCAACCTGATTATCGAGGGCAAGGGTGCGCCCACCGCCCTGCTCACGACCCGGGGCTTTCGGGACATCCTCGAGATTCGCCGGCTTTCACGGCACGATCGGGCCGATCTGTACGACCTGTTCTTCGCCAACCCCACGCCGTTGGTGCCTCGGCGCCTGTGCCGCGAACTCGACGAACGCGTCCTCTACGACGGCACCGTCGAGCGGCCCCTCGACCGCGCCCATCTCGATGCCGCAATCGAGGACTGCGCGAGCGAGGAAATCGAGGCTTTGGCGTTCTGCCTGCTCAACGCGCCGGTCAATCCCGTCCATGAGCAGCAGGCGGCGCGGCGCGCACGCGAGCTCCGCCCCGATTTGTTCGTTACGGCGTCGGGCGAGGTCAACCCCGAGATCCATGAATACGAACGCATGAGCACGATCGTGATCAACGCCATGCTGGGGCCGAAATGCGCCGGCTACGTCGATGCCCTAAGCGAGCGCTTTGCGGCCGAAGCGGTCGGTGCGCCGGTTCACTTCATGCAGTCGAATGGCGGTCTCGCCACCGCCGAGCTGATCGGTCGGCGGCCCGCTGCACTGCTCGAATCAGGCCCCGCCGGTGGTGTGACCGCAGCGCTAACCCTGTGCCACGCGTTGGACGCACCTCACGCGATCACGGGCGACATGGGCGGCACCACCTTCGACGTGTCGCTGATCCGGAATTTTCGCCCCGAAATTCGCCACGAATCCTACCTGCACAGCCATGTCGTGCGGATGCCGACGCTCGCGATCGAATCGATTGGCGCCGGCGGCGGCTCGATCGCCTGGGTCGATGCCGGCGGCGGCCTTCGCGTCGGGCCCGAAAGCGCCGGCGCAGACCCCGGCCCGGCCTGCTACGGCCGGGGCGGCAAACGTGCGACGGTCACGGATTGTAATCTCGTGTTGGGCTACCTGGACCCCGAGGATTTACTCGGCGGCGAGTTTTCGCTCGACTCCGAAGCCGCTCGCCGGGCGGTGAGCGACCATCTGGCTCAGCCGTTGGGCATGGACCTTATAGATGCGGCCCAGGCGGCCCGCGCGCTCGCCAACGCGCTCATGGCGCAAGCGATACGGCTGGTGACGGTCGAACGGGGCTTCGATCCACGCGAGTGCATCTATATCCCCTACGGCGGTGCCGGGCCGGTGCATGCCGTCGACCTCGCCCGCGAGCTCGACCTCTCCAGAATCGTCGTGCCGCCGCTTCCTGGCCTGTTTTCCGCCTGCGGCATGCTGATCGCCGACATGCAGCAGGATCTTCAGGCGCCGGTCAATGCCAGCCTGGCCAAACTCGACGCGAGCGAGACCGAATCGCGTCTGGCCGCGCTGGAGGCCGAGGCCTATGAGCGCATGGCCGCGTCGGGCCTCGATCCATCGGCGGTCGAGCTCCGCCGGCGCGCGGATTGCTGCTATCTCGCCCAGGCCGAAACCATCACTGTCGATTTCGCCGCCGCCGGGCCGGTGGATATCGCCGCGCTCACGCGTCTGGCTGACGCATTTGCCGCCGCCCACCGGCAGTTGTGGAATTTCGACCAACCCGGACGCGCGGTTGTTCTGGCCAACCTGCGCATCGAGGCGATCGGCCGCATTGGCGGCTTTGCGGCCTCGGCCGGCGAGGTGTCGTCCGGATCGCCCCGTCCCGTGGGCGAGCGCGCGATTTATTTCGCGAGCGGCCCCACGACCCTGCCGGTATTCACCCGCGCAGAGCTTGGGCCCAGCCACCGCGTCGAAGGCCCCGCAATCATCATCGAGCCAAGTTCCGCGGTCGTTCTCCATGCCGGCCAGAGCGCCACGGTCGATACGGGGCGCAACATGGTCATCGACCTCGCGGGGAACGGCTGATGGACAAGGTCACCTACGAGATTATCCGCAACGGGCTTTACGCCGTGGCACGCGAGATGAAAATCGCCATAATGCGCACCGCCGCCAGCCCGATCATCCATTCCGGCGGCGATGTTTCAGCAGCGATCTTCGACGCCGACATGCAGCTCGTCGCCCAGGGCAACGACATCCCGACCATGCTTGGATCGGCGGTCGTCTCGACCCGCACGATGGTCGAGGCGGTCGGGGTCGACAATCTGGAGCCTGGCGACGTGATCGTCGGCAACGACGCCTATCTCGCCGGTGGCAACCACCAGCCGGATGTCCAGTTCACCCGGCCGGTTTTCATCGACGGCACGATCGTCGGCTACACAATGGCACGAGGCCACTGGTCGGATATCGGCGGCCAAAGCCCGGGCAGCTACGCGCCCGTCACCTGGGACATTTTCGGCGAAGGCATCCGCATTCCGCCGGTCCGCCTGTTCCGGCGCGACGAGGTGGTGCCCGACGTGATGGCCCTGATTATCCAGAACACCCGCGACCCGGCCAATCGCGAGCTCGACATCCAGGCCCAGTACGCGGGCACGGTGGTCGGCGAGCGGCGCCTGCTCGCGCTGACGGAAAAATACGGGGTGGGCACAGTGGCGGACACCATGCGCGAGGCGCTCGACTATTCCGAGCGGCTGATGCGGGTGGAACTCGAGCGTATTCCCG
Source organism: Alphaproteobacteria bacterium (assembly GCA_965249645.1). Classification (GTDB taxonomy): domain Bacteria; phylum Pseudomonadota; class Alphaproteobacteria; order UBA828; family JAPUJA01; genus CAVOEB01. The sequence continues at coordinate 716,296 of CBDFML010000012.1, read as the reverse complement.
ACGGGGTCTACGAGGCCGAGGACGTTGTCGAGCCGGTCACCGCGCCCGGCTGGTCCGACGCCTTGGTGCCGATCCGCGTGCGGATCGAGGTGGCGGGCGATTCCGTCTCGGTCGATTACGCGGGTAGCGGCGATCAGGTTCGCGGCGGCATAAATTGCCCTCTGGCAGTGACGTTGAACAGCACCTGGTTCACCTTCAAGGCGGTGACCGACCCCGCGATCCCGATTAACCAGGGTTGTTACCGACCGATCACCGTCTCGGCGCCTGAGGGCTCGATCCTCAATTGCCGCCTGCCCGCCTCCGTCGTCTCGGGAAACACCGAAACCTCGCCCCGGGTGATCGATCTGTTGCTCACCGCGCTGGCGCCCGCAATTCCCAAGCGGGTCATCGCTCAGAGTTACGACACAGCCGCCACGGCGGTGATCGGGGGCTACGATCCCGTGGAGTCGCGGCGCAAGGCGCTCGGACGCGATTATGTCGGCGCCATCGACGTGCACGGCGGCGGGCTCGGCGCCCGGCCCGACAAGGACGGTGTCAGCGCGATCCGGGTTCATGTCGGCAATGTGGGCAGCCAGTCGGCTGAGCAGATCGAATTTTCCTCGCCCCTCACCGTCGAGGATTGGTCGCTCGTGCCCGACAGCGGCGGCGCAGGCCGATGGCGCGGCGGCCTGAGCGCGCGCCGCATCTACCGGGTCGAATTCGACGAGGCCAGCCTGAGTACCAACGGCGAACGTGGGCGCGTTGCGCCTGCCGGCCTGTTTGGCGGCGCAGCGGGAAGCCTGATGGCTAACGAAATCCGCCATACCGACGGGCAGGCCGAGCCGCTTCCCGCCAAGGGCCCGCCACGCACCGTGCGGGCGGGCGACCGGGTGGTCGTCCAGCCAGCGGGCAGCGGCGGTTACGGCGATCCGCTGGAACGCGAGCCGGAGCACGTGTTGGACGACGTGCTCGACGGCTATGTCAGCGCCGACGCCGCGCAACGGCTCTACGGCGTTGTTCTGAACGCCGACGGCGGCACCGTCGATAGCGCGGCTACCGAAGCGTGCCGTATCGAACTGCGCGCGGAGCGCAGCGGCTCCTCTTAGCGGGCGGCGGCAAACCCCTTGGGCAGGCCGGCGCGGGACAGGCTGCCGTAGAGCGGTGCGTTGGGCAGGGCGGCGGCCACGATCTCGCGAACCCTGACCAGGGCGTCGAGGTCGATGCCGGTGGCAATCCCCATCGCCTCGAACATGAAGGCGAGGTCTTCGGTCACCACGTTGCCCGTCGCCTTGGGCGCGTAGGGGCAACCGCCCAGGCCGCCCAGCGAGGCGTCGAACTCGCGCACGCCCACCTCATAGGCCGCAAACGCGTTGGCGAGGCCGAGCCCACGGGTGTCGTGGAAATGACAGGCTACGGGCACGGGCGCGACCGCACCGCGCACCGCGCCGGCCAGGCGGCGGACATGGGCGGGGTCGGCGAAGCCCACCGTATCGCCGAGCATGATTTCGTCGGCGCCGCGCCCGGCCAGCCCACTTGCCAGCTCGATCACCCGGCGCTCATCCACTCGGCCCTCGTAGGTACAGCCGAAGCTGGTCGAGAGTGCCGCCGTCAGGGCGAATCGGGGCGCTTGGCGGCCGCCATCGCGCAATGCGACGATGCGCTCGAAATCGGCGACGGACTCCTCCGTCGAGCGGCGCACGTTGGCCTGGTTGTGGCTTTCACTGACCGACAGCACGAACACCATCTTGGTCACTCCGAGTGCCACACCCCGTTCCGCGCCCTTCAAATTGGGAATCAGCGCAACCGGGGTCAGACCGTCGAGGCCGAGCGCGTGGGTCACGACCTCCTCGGCATCGGAGAACTGGGGGATCAGCTTGGGCGGCACGAAGGAGCATACCTCGATCTCGCGCACGCCCGCCGCCGCTTCCGCGTCGATCCACGCCGTTTTGGCGACGGTGGGCATGAAGTCGGCGATATTCTGCAAGCCGTCGCGCAAGCCCACTTCCCGGATACGCAACTCGGGCGTTTCCGTCATGACCGCCTCCTAGCGTCCCTTGAAGCGCGGCGGGCGCTTCTCGTTGAAGGCCAACACGCCCTCGCGCCGGTCCTCGGTGGGAATCAGGTGATTGTAAGCCTCAATCTCTACGGCCATGCCCGTGCGCTGGTCCATTTGCAGGCCCCAGTGAATCGCCTTCTTGGTCTGGCGGATCGAGAGCGGCGCGTTCGCACAGATTGCCTCGGCGAGCGTCAGTGTCTCGGTCATCAAATCGTCCGGCGCGCAGAGCCGGTTGACGATGCCCCAGTCGGATGCCGTCTCCGCCGAGACCGGCTGGCCCGACCAGATGATCTCCTTGGCGCGACGCTCGCCGACCGCGCGGGGCAGGGTCTGGGTGCCGCCGCCGCCCGGCATGATGCCGCGGCTCACCTCGGGCAAGGCGAACCGTGCGGCCGTGGAGGCATAGGCGAAATCACAACACAGCATGAGCTCGAAGCCACCGCCCATCGCCGCGCCGTTGACTGCGGCTAGCACCGGAACCGGGCAATCTACGACCGCCAGCATCATGCGCTCGTAGAGCGCGTGCTGAGCGAACCAGGTCGTCTCGTCCATGCCCTCGCGCTCCTTGAGGTCGGCACCGGCACAAAACGCCTTATCTCCCGCACCAGTCACGATCACGCAGCGGGTCTCCGCCGGGGTCTGTCCGAGTGCCGTAAACAGGTCGAAGAGTTCCCGACCCATCGCCGTGTTAAAGGCGTTGCGAACCTCGGGTCGGTTCAGGGTCACGACCAACAGCCCGTCCGGGCGCCGCTCGAGCAGAAGGTGAATGGGATCAACCGACATCCTGTCCTCCCTCGTCGGAACTATCCGAAAAAATCTCCGCACCGTGCTCGCCGAGGCCCGGGGCAACGCGGCGGAAGGGCGGCCGACTGCCGTCGAAGCAGAGCGGCAGACCGACCAACGCCATATCGAGGCCGGGCGCATCCTGTACCATGCCGAGCGCTCGGCTCTGGGGATGGGCAAGCAGCTCGGCGACGGTCTGAATCGGCGCACAGGGAACGCCGGCGGCATCGAGGCGCGAGATCCAGTCGGCGCTGGTCTTGTGGGCGAACACCTGTTCGAGCGCCGGGATCAGGTCGTCGCGATTCTCGACACGCTGTGCGTTGTGGGCAAATCGCGCCTCCTGAGCTAATTCGGAGCGCTCCAGCGCATCGCACAGCTTGCGAAATATGCCGTCGTTTCCCGCCGCGACGATGATTTGACCGTCCGTGGTGGCGAATGCCTGATAGGGCACCATCACCGGCGTGCCCGATCCCCAGCGCCCGAGTTCGAGTCCGGCACTCAGATAATTCGCGACGTGGTAGGCCATCCAGGCGATACCGGTTTCGAGCAGCGAGGTATCGACCAGACCGCCCCGCCCGGTCCGATGACGGCGCTCGAGCGCGGCCAGAATACCGATCGCCGCCCACAAACCGGCCCCCATGTCGATGATCGAGGTGCCGACGCGCACGGGGCCGCCACCCTCCTCACCAGTGACACTCATGATCCCGGCGAATGCCTGCATCAGCGGATCGTATCCCGGACGCTCGGCCAACGGCCCAGTCGCGCCGTAGGCCCCGATCGAGCAATAGACGAGCTCCGGCCTTTCCGCCAGCAGCGCATCCGAACCCAGTCCGAACTTCTCGGCCACACCGGGGCGCATGTTCTGGACCAGCACGTCGGCGCGCTCGACGATCAGGCGGTGCAACTCATCGCGGGCATCGGAATCGGTCAGATCGACGGCGGCGCCTCGTTTATCGCGGTTGAGAGTTTGGAACATAGCCGACGTGCCGTGCCAGAACGGCGGCCCCCAGTCCCGCGCGTGGTCGCCGCTGCCGGGGTTTTCGACCTTGACCACGTCGGCGCCGAGCCCGCCCAAGATCAGCCCGGCGTAAGGCGCCGCCACGCTGTGTCCAAGCTCGATCACGGTGATGCCGTCCAGGGGAAGCGGTTCGTCCATGCCCGCATTGTGACCGATTTGAACGCGCGGGCAACTCCCACCACTCGCTTGCGCGCCCCCGCCCTTTCGCGCAGGATTGAATCCGCGCACGCCGCATCCTTCGAGGAGGTTGACATGGGAACGTCGCACCGGATCGCCCGGGAACACCGCCATGTCTACTGGGACAACGCGCTCCCCCCGGTACTCACCATCGGTCCGGGCGACGAGGTTTATTTCGAAATCCTCGACGCTTCCAACGGACAGATCACGCCGGAGTCCACTGCGGACGACATTCTCAAGTTCGATTTTACCAATATCAATCCTTCGACCGGCCCGGTGTTCGTCGAGGGTGCGGAACCCGGCGACGCGCTCGAAATTACCGTGCTCGAGATGACGCCCTCGGGTTGGGGCTGGTCGGCCAACATCCCGAATTTCGGTCTGTTGGCTGGCGATTTTCCCTTGCCCTACATCCACCATTGGCATTACGACCCCGCCCTGACCGAGCTGGTGCCCTACGAAGGCACCCACGCGCGGGTCCCCTTCAAGCCGCTGGCGGGCGCCGTGGGTACGGCATTGGCCGAGCCGGGCCGCCACGTCATCCTGCCGTCGCGCGAAAGCGTCGGCGGCACCATGGACATTCGCGACATCGGGGCCGGCACGGTCCTTTACCTGCCCGTCCAGGTTCCCGGCGCCCTGCTCTCGGTGGGCGATCCTCACGCCGCGCAGGGCGAGGGCGAGGTTTGCGGCACGGGTGTAGAAAGCCCCATCGACGTCACCCTGCGGATCGGCCTCGTCAAGGGCGCCGCGCCGAGCGCGCCCCGCTTTGTTACCCCGGGGTCGACCACGGATCATCTCTCGGGCGCGGGCTACGAGGTCACCACGGGGATCGGCCCCGATCTGCTCGAAAACGCGCGCAAGGCGCTGCGCCGAATGGTCGAGCATATCAGCGCCCAGCAGAATCTGGCACCGGTCGATGTCTACCTGATTTGCAGCGCTTGCGCCGACATGCGAATCAGCCAGGTGGTCGACGATCCCAACTGGATCGTCTCCTGCTATTTCCCACGGGTGGTCTTCACGTCGCCGTAGCGGCGCGCACCTCCTGGGACCTCTTCGGACGAACCTCTCCCATGGCCGCCAAGCCCCGTCCCAACAAGACAATTGCCGATGCCATCGCCCATCACCAGGCGGGCCGGCTCGACGACGCTTTGGCACTTTGCGAAAAGGCACTCAAGCGAAATTCGAACCAGCCTGACGCTCTCCACCTGAAGGGTATCATCACCTTCCAGAAAAGCGATGCCGAGGCCGCGCTAGAATTCCTCGACGCCGCCATCGCCGTGGCGCCGACGAACGCGGCCTATCACAACAGCCGCGGTCTCGTGCTCAAGGCGCAAAGTCGCCTTGACGACGCCATCGAGACGTTCGAGCGGGTCATCGCCCTGGCACCGCGCTTCGCACCCGCCTACAACCGGCTGGCTCAGGTGATCGAGGCGCGCGGCGAGCATGACGCGGCCCTGGCGCTGTATCGCGAGGCCCGCGCGCTGGCGCCGGAGGATGCGGGCATCGCCCAGGCGCTGGCCCGTGCCGAGGCGCGGCCCAAGGGCGGCGGCCCCAGCGCGGCGTCGGTTCACCACAAGGCCGCGACGGATTCGCCCGAGAAGCTCCAGGCCTGCCTGCGACTTGCGGGGCGCAAGGACAAGGTGCCTGCGCTTGTCGCGTTTCGCCGCCTTCTCGCCGAGCTTCCCGATCATGCCGAGGCCCATCGCCGGTTTGCCGACCTGCTGCTCGGTCTCGGCCGCTGCGAGGAGGCGGTGGTCGCCTACCGCCGCGTGCTGTCGCTTAACCCGGTCGACGCCGATGCTCGGACCAATCTGGGTGTGGCACTGCACCGGCTGAGCCGCTACGAGGAAGCCTGCGCCGCCTTCGATGCGGCTCTCGACCTGGCCCCGGGCGCCGTCGCCGCCCATTACAACCTGGGTTGCGCGCTCGCCGACCTGGGCCGCCACTCTCAGGCGGTCGAGCAGCTTGCCCATGCCACGGCGCGCGAGCCCGATCACGTCAGCGCCCGCTGGAACTCCGCCTCGTCTCTCCTCGCGTTGGGGCGCTTCGACGCAGGCTGGTCGGAATACGAGTGGCGCTTCAAAAGCCCGGGCGTTCTCGACCAGATCGGTCGGCGGCAGTTCAGCGCGCCGCGCTGGGACGGCTCGCCGCTCGATGGCGGGCGGGTCTTCATCCATTGCGAGCAAGGCGTGGGCGACGTCATCCAGATGGCCCGCTACCTGCCCCAAATCGTCGAACGGGGCGGCCGGCCGGTGCTCGAATGCCAGCCTGAACTCGTGCGCCTGCTGGCCGGAAGTTTCGACGGCGTCGCCGAGGTCGTCGCCCGGCACGACGACGGCACGACCGGCGCTGCGCATGATTGTTACCTACCGGTCATGAGCCTGCCGGGCATGTTCGACACAACCCTCGAAACGATCCCGCAAACCGTCCCCTATATCTCAACGCCCGTGGAGCTTGCGGAACGCTGGGCGGCAAGGCTTGCCGGTGACGGCGTGGCGGTCGGCCTCGTCTGGGCGGGCCGCCCCAGCCACCGCAACGACCGGCGGCGTTCCTGTCGGCTGGTCGATTTTGCGCCGCTCGGCAGCGCACCCGGGGTACGGTTTTTTTCCCTGCAAAAGGGCGATGCCGTCGCCCAGACCGACCTGCCACCGGACGGTCTTGCGATTGAGTCGCTCGATTCAGAACTCGACGATTTCGCCGATACTGCCGCAGCCGTGGCGAATCTCGACCTGGTGATTTCCGTGGATACCGCAGTGGTCCATTTGGCCGGCGCCATGGGCCGCCCGGTCTGGACGCTGTTGCCGCAGGTTGCGGACTGGCGCTGGCTCATCAAGCGCGAGGACAGCCCGTGGTATCCGACCATGCGTCTGGTCCGCCAACAGAGTGTGCGCGGATGGCCCGAATTGATGGCGAGCCTTGCCACCGACCTTACTGCGTTCGCTGCCGCGCACTAGTCGTCGATAACGGTCACGCCCTTTTCCTCGAGCTCGTGCTTGAGATCGCGAGCCCGGTCATGGGTCGGGTCGTACTGCAACGCAACCCGCGCCCAGATCAGTGCCTGCCGCAAATCGCCATCGCGGTAATGACGCACCGCCTTGTGGTAGTACTCGCCCGCCTTACCCGGCGACATGTACTTCTCCTGGCAGGCGCAATCCTTAGAACTCTTGGACGGCGGGTCGGCGAGGCGCAGCGCGTCGGCGTCCTCGGCTGCTGCGGCTCCCCCCATCAGCGTCAGCCCGAGCCCGAGGGCGACCGTAACCGCCGCAATCCTCATTGCGTCTCGAGCTCCGCAACCAGCTCCTGCGCCCCTTCGAGCTCGGGGAAGAATTCGGCCGCGAGGCGCGCCAGGCGCAACGCCTCGACAGGATCCTCATCACGCAGTTCCTGGGCCCTTGCGAAGTATTTCTCAGCACTGCGCTTGACTACGGTTTCGTGGCGCGCGGTGCAGCTGCAATCGTCGCCCTCCACGGCCTGTACCGCATCGTCACCCGCAATGGCCGGAACCATGCCTCCCGGTCCGATGCCTGCGATCACCACGGCGGCGATCAACCAACTCAGTCGTTTCATGTCCATCGTCTCCCGGTGGCTATTCTAGCACGCTCGGGCCAACGTTGCGGTATCGCGCCGGCAACCGTTTGCCCTAACATGGTGCCCCTGCAAAGGAGGCATTTCCATGGCCCGACGCCCGCCTATGACCATCGGCCGCTATCTCGTCCAGCGGCTTGACGAAATCGGCGTCGGCCATGTCTTCGGCGTGCCCGGCGATTATGTGCTCCGCTTCATGGATCACATCGTCGAAAGCCCCATCGAGCTGATCGGCACCTGCAACGAGCTCAACGCGGGCTATGCGGCGGATGCCTACGCCCGGATAAACCGCATCGGCGCAGTCTGCGTCACCTATGCCGTGGGCGGGTTTTCCGTGCTCAACGCCGTCGCCGGCGCCTACGCAGAGCGCGTGCCCCTGATCGTGATCAGCGGCGGTCCCAGCCTGACCGACCGCCGGGGCGGCCTGCTCCTCCACCACACGCTCGGCGATTTCAACGCCCAGGCCGACATCTTTGCCAAGGTCACCATCGCGTCTGCCGTGCTGACCGATGCGACGCTCGCTCCCGCCCAGATCGACGAGATACTCGCCGCCTGCCTACGCCATAAGCGCCCGGTGTTCATCGAAATCCCGGAAGACCTGGTCGATCACCCCTGCCCCAAGCCGTCGCCTTTCCGCTTCGAAGCCGCACTGGAGAGCGACACGGCCGCGCTGGCTGAAGCGGTCGACGAGGCGACGGTCATGTTGCGCAACGCCCGGCGCCCGGCGGTCCTCGCGGGTGTCGAAATTCACCGCTTTCGCCTGCGCGCCAAGACCCAGGCGTTGATCGAGCGGACCGGCTATCCGTTCGCGACCACGTTGCTGGCGAAATCCCTGATCACCGAGCAGCATCCCCAGTTCATCGGCATCTACGCCGGCGCGCTCTCCGAGGGCTACGTCCAACGCACCGTCGAGCGGGCGGATTGTCTGCTCAATCTGGGCTCGATTCTGACCGACATGACACTGGGCATCTACACCGCGGCGCTGGACGAGACCCGCCTGATCAATGCGAACTCCGACAAGGTGCGGATCAAGCACCATGTCTATCCCGAGGTCTACCTGAAGGACTTCATCGCCGCACTGTCCAAGCGCCTCGCCGCGCGAAAACCCGCTCAGCGCATCCGCCCAGCGGCGCGGGCGCTCGAAACGGCCTTTCACCCCCGCGCCGGCGCCGCAATCACCATCGCGCGATTTTACCAACGGCTGAACCACTTCCTCGACCGGCGCACCATTGTGCTGGCAGACGCTGGTGATTCGTTCCTGTGCGCCGGCGAACTGGTCATGCGCGAGCGCATCGGCTTCATCTGCCAGGCGTTCTACTGCTCGATCGGGTTCACCATCCCCGCAGCACTCGGTTGCGCGCTGGCCGACCGCAAGAAGCGACCGGTGGTGTTCGTCGGCGACGGCGCCTTCCAGGTGACCGCCCAGGAAATCTCGACCATTATCCGGCACGGGCTCAACCCGATTATATTCGTCATGAACAACGACGGCTATACCGTCGAGCGGGTGATCCACGACGGCCCCTACAACGACATTCAGCCGTGGCGCTATCACAAATTGCCGGCGGTGTTCGGCGAAGCCGCCAGCTTTGAGGTGCACACCGAGGGCGATCTCGAATCGGTGCTCGACGCGGTAAAAAAGACCCGCAATCGGCTCTGCCTGGTCGAAGTTCATCTCGATCCCCGGGATTGCTCCAAGGCGCTTAAACGGCTGGGCCGCGCTCTGGGAAAGCGCCAGGCCCTCAAGTCCGGCTTCGGAAACTAATGCGAAAGCCGACAAGATGAAGCTTGGCGGGTTTCGCAAACCCGCGACGGCGGGCCGCTGCTTATGCGGCGAGAGCCTACGTGGCGACTGAACGCCAAATCACTTTTCGACCTTAGGAAAGTGAATTGGCTGAGCCCCTAGGTTTTCTTGGTGGCGTAAAGGGGCGCTGCGACACCGACGGTCAGTTTGGGGCGATCGAGTTCGGGCGCTTCAAGAGGCGCGACCTCCTGCAAGGTCGCGAGGCAACGCCGGGTCAGCTCCTGGTAATCGAGGGTGCCCTCTCGTTTCCAGGCGATCTCCTCGTCGCTCAACTCGCGCAGCACCTTGCCCGGAACGCCGGCAATAATATTACGGGGCGGCACTTCAAAGCCCGCCTTAACAAAGCACATGGCGGCGACGAAGGCTGATTCTCCGACCACCGCACCATCCATAACGACGGAATTCATGCCGATCAACGCATCGCGCCCAATGACGCAGCCATGCAGCACCGCCCCGTGGCCGACATGGCCGTCTTCGCGAATTACCGTGTCGGGCCCCGGATAACCGTGCATGACGCAATTGTCTTGCAGGTTCGATCCCTTCTCCAGGATGATCCGGCCAAAATCGCCACGGATCGACGCGCCCGGACCGACGTAGCAGCCGGGTCCGATATGGACGTCACCGATCAGCACGGCAGTGTCGTGAACGTAGGCTGTCGGATCGACCACCGGCACGATACCGTCGATGGAATAGAAGGGCATGGCGTCTAGCGTCCCGTCGTCAGCACGATTTTGCCTGTGGTCTTGCGCGAGGCGAGATCGGCGTAGGCCTGGCTGGCGTCGGCGAGATCGTAGGTCGCCGAGGTCAGGGGTTTGAGCACACCGTCCTCGTATAGCTTACTCAGCTCGCGGAAGGATTCGCGAAACGCATCGAGATCGCGCCGCCGGTTGGCACCCCAATAGACCCCGACCAGGCTAATATTCTTCACCAGCATGATGCCCGTCTTGATTTCGGGAATGCGGCCCGAAGCAAAGCCGATCACGAGCAGGCGCCCCTCCCAGGCAATGCAGCGCAGACTGGCGTCGAACACGTCGCCGCCCACCGGATCGAATATGACATCGGCGCCCGCGCTGCCGGTCAGTGTCTTGACGGTCTCTCGGATATCCTCGGTCTTGTAGTCGAACACACGATCGGCGCCGTGCGCCTTGGCAATCACGCATTTCTCGGGCCCGCCCGCGCTGCCGATTACTGTCGCTCCCAGCGCCTTGCCGATTTCGACCGCGGCTAATCCGACACCGCCGGCTGCCGCGTGGACGAGCAGCGTCTCACCCGCCTTGAGCTGGCCGCGCCGGGTCAGCGCCAGATGGGCGGTGCCGTACGTCACACCGAAGCCCGCGGCGGTCGCGTAGTCCATACTCTCGGGGATGGGCACCAGGTTGTAGTCGTTGGTCACCAGTTCCTCGGCAGCGGCTCCGAAATCGCTCAACGCAATCACCCGTTCGCCCGGGGAGACGGCAGTGACTCCCTCGCCAACCTCGATCACCTCGCCGGCACATTCCATGCCGGGGCTAAAAGGCACATCGGGTTTCTCTTGGTACTTGCCCTGTACCATCAAAACGTCGGCGAAGTTCACGCCGCATCCATGCACGCCGATGCGCACCTGACCCGGACCCAGCGACGGCGCCGCAATATCTGCAACGATCAGTGGTTCGCCCAGCTCCTTGCACAGCAATGCGCGCATCAATCCCCCTTTGGCGTGTCTCGTTGGAACGTCGCGGCCACAATAGGCGAGGCGATTTGGAAATCAAGCGGCCGCGGCACGCCTAACCCAATCCGCCGGTCTCACGCTTGAACGGCACCACATCGGGTGCCGCCCCATCGAGTTCGCGGGCGTAGCGGTGACCGGCATAAACCGCCGCGGCAATAGTCGCGGGCGCAAGGCCATCGCCGATTCGGTCGATCGAGGCGATGCCCGCAGTCTCGTTCGCGGCCCCATCGGCCACCAACGCGTGGTAGAGCCCATCGTCGGGCAGCCGCATGGTCACCATCACCGCTGCCGCACAGGCAACGTTCTCGGTCCGGCCCGTATAGGTGCAGGCCAGTTCCGTCACGCCGTTGCCAATGGAAACGAGATTACGATTGGTCTTGATCTCAACGCCCAACTCCAGCAGGCGGGTCTGGATAAAGCCCTGCTCCATGGTGTTGTGCGTCCAGCTCGAAACATCGCTCGCCGTGGTCACCAGCGTCACCTCGGCCCCCTGGCCGCGCAATAGCTCGGCGAGTACGCCACCCATGTAGTAGTGATCGTCATCGAAAATCACCACCGGCCCCTCGATCGTCGCGCCGTTCATCACGTCGTCGGGGCTATACACGACGGCAGCCTCGCAGCCCGGGACAGGCCCGTGATGCGCCCGTCCCTGGCCGTCGCGCGCCCAATGCGACCCCGTCGCCAGCACCACCCGTGCCGCGCCCATTTCGCGCACCGCGTCGGCGCCGAGTTCGCTTTCGAGATAGAGGTCCACGTTGGCCATCTGGCTGAGCTGGTAGACGCGGTAGTCGCGCACCCGTCCCCAGGCCGAGAGCCCCGGCAGGCGGCATTCCCGGGCGATCCGGCCACCTAGTTCGCCGCCGGCTTCCGCGAGCGTGACCGCATAGCCCCGCTGGCCCAGCGCGCGCGCCGCCTCGAGGCCCGCAGGCCCGCCGCCTACCACGAGCACGGCGTCGTCCGACCCCTTCGGCGCGATGGTCTCGGGATGCCACTCCTTGCGCCATTCCTCACCCATGGTCGGGTTCTGGGTGCAACGCAAGGGCGTCATGATGTAGTCGTGGCTCACGCAGATGTTGCAGCCGATGCACTCGCGGATATCCTCGGGCCGGCCCTCCTCGATTTTTTTCGGCAGAAAGGGATCGGCGATCGAGGGCCTTGCTGTGCCGATGAAATCGAGAATGCCGCGCTTGATCTGGGAGACCATCGTATCGGGCGACGTAAAGCGCCCGACGCCGACCACCGGCTTGCTCGTCACCTGCTTGACGAAGGCGATGTAGTCCTCCTGGGAGCCCTCTTCGGTAAACCGCGAGGTGGTCGAGTCGTTGGGCCAGTCCGCGACATTGACGTCCCACAAATCGGGCAGCTCGGCCAGAAGTTCGACAACCGCGCGGCCTTCCTCATGGGCCTGGATGCCATCGTCGCCGAGCAATTCATCGACCGCGAAGCGCACCGCAATCGCCGCCCGGTCTCCGGCTTCTTCCCGCGCGTCCTCGATGGTTTCGCGCAGCAGGCGGGTCCGGTTCTCGAGGCTGCCGCCGTATTCATCACTGCGCGAGTTGTAGCGCGGATTGATGAAATAGAGCTGGAGCGTCAGGTTGTGCCCGGCATAGGAATAAATGATGTCGTAGCCCGCGCTCAACGATCGGCGCACCGCCGCGCGGTGCCAGGTGCGAAAATCCCGAATGTCCTCGAGATCCATCTCGCGCGCCTGGAGCGGCTCGTGGGCATCGACCGGCAGATGACGCGGCCCGATAGGCACCTCGCGGCTCAGGTAGTTGCTCGCGTGAAAGCCATTATGACAGAGCTCGATGCCCGCCAGGCTGCCATGCTCATGCACGGCATCGACCATCACCGCATGATAAGGAATATCGGCGTCGTCCCACAGCCGCCCCTCGATGAAGGGCGCAATGTCGGATGTTGGATGGATTTCCACCTCCTCCGTGCAAACGACGCCCCAGCCGCCTTGCGCTTTCATACCGCGCATCGCTGCGTTGGTCTTGGGCCGGACATGGCCCATGCCGTTGCAGTGTGGCACCTGGTAAAACCGGTTGGGTGCGGTGACCGGACCGATCTTTACCGGCTCAAATAGAATGTCGTAGCGGGAATCGCGCGTCATGGAACCACTGACCTTTAATTGGAGTTGCACTTGCCGAGAGGTGCAAACAGTAACGCTCAGCCGCCCTCATCGGGTTCGACGATGACGTAATATTTCCGAAAGACCTCGGGCACGTGCCAAAAACCCTTGGTGCCCCGCTGCATCATGAAGGCGTCGCCTTCCTTGTAGGTCTGTGCCGGCTCGCCGTCGACGGTAATCACGACGCCGCCTTTCAGCACGTAGCAAAATTCGTCGACCGGATAGCTTTCCATGCGCTCGGTGTAAGCCGAGCATTCCCAGACCCCGGCGTTGATCCGCCCGGTCACGTCGGTGAAATAATTGTGCCCGGTCTCTGACAGATTGCCTTCGATGACGGTCGCAGGATCGACGAATTGGCACGGCTGCATCCCCGTCCCGGCCGGGCCGTCGGGTTCTAATCGGATCACGGTTGGTGTGGCCATGAGGCAATGTCCTTGGGGAAAGAGACCCGGAATTAGTACGCCAGTTGAAGTCGTGGGCAGTCCTTGTGCTCGCCTTTCTCATAGACCGCAGAATACATGTTCCACCACATGTTCCGGCCTTCGAGCGAGGCACGGCGGATGCTCTGTTTTTTCTCGTCGGTCGTGGCGTAGTCCCTGGCGGCGTTCCAACCGGTCACAGCATGCTCCTCGTCGGCGGCGATATGCACCGAGAAATAGAACGCCTGCTCGTCGGAAAAACCGTAATGCTCCTTGAGCCCCTTGGTCACTCCGTCGCAGAAGGCGGTGAATAGATCCTCGATCCCGATGGCGACGAACGAGAGGGCCTCGGTCCACTGGCCACGCATGGCGTAGGCCGCGACCGTGTCGGGATAGATCTTGGTCTCGGCCAGCATCGGCCGGTTGTCGAGCTCGTCCTCGGTGAACCCGGCCGCCGCTCCCGTGCGCAGTGCCAACTCCCAGTGCGACGGGGCTTTGCGCGTACCGTGCAGCTCGCCGAACAGGTTGCCGGCCAGTTCCTTTTTGATGGGCCGGGGCACCTGCGGAATAATCAGGGCGAGCGACGAGATCCCGTCGGTCACGGTGTATCGAAGCTGGGCGCACAGCTCGCCGATCGTTTCCTTCTTGAGCGAGCCGTCGACGATGCCGCGATAGACCGGATGATCGGTCAGCGGGTGCTCGGCGATCTCGGCGCGCAACGCCTCCCAAAATCCGTCTTCGGCCATGACATTTCCTCCCCGGCGCGAGTATTCCCAACACACCTCGTCGTCACGCAAGGCGCGCATCATCGCAGCCTCCAAATCTGCTGTAAACAACCCCACGACGAGAGGTCGGAGAGGAGCCGGAATTTATCGGTCCGCGAGGGGCCAGATGCGCGGAAACAAGTCGTGCTCCGCCGGAAACGGATCGCCGTGTTCGAGTCCGGGATCCCATGGCATAGTCACGCCAATCAGACCCTCGCGAACGGCATAGGTCGTATCGTCGCCGACCCAGCGGTGCCCCATCGCGCGCCGCCGGCGATCCGTGTTGTTTCCCCTCGCCGTATGCACAGACCTCGTGTGGACGACAAGGAGGTCGCCCGGTTCGGTGTCGAAGGACATGATTTCGTAATCATCCCGCCGACTCTCGAAATCGGGCCGGGGCTCGAACCGGCTTTCCAGACGTCCCTCCAGGGGATCGGACCGCGTTCCCTGCACCGGCGAGTACGACGCCTCGTAATTTCCCAGGCTGTCGTCTTCGTCCAAAGGTGTAATGAACCAGCGGTCCCAGGCATGTGATCCGGCGATAATTTCGATCGCCCCGCTTTCGGCCGTTACGTGATCGAGCGGCAGCCAGGTTCCGCAAAGTTTGAATCCGTCGACAGGGTGGCCCGGTTGGTCATGGTGCCACATCGTCCGATAGGGCGTGTGGGGCTCCTTGTCGAAGTAGAAATCGAACATGAAGTTTAAATACTCGCTGCGCAGCACCTGGGCAGCGATAGGCGCCAGCGGCGAGTCGAAGGCGAGCGCTCGAAAGTCGTCGTTGTGGAGCCACATGAACGTGCCGACCGCGAAGCGGCCGGGTGTGCCTTCCGGATTGAGGTTCTCATCGGTCGGACCGGGCTCGTCGAGGATTCGATCGAAGGCGATGCGCGTGCGCTCGATCCAGTCCATATCGATGACGCCGCGCAAACAGACCACGCCCTTCTCCCAAAAGGCCTGGATCTCCTTTTCGGTGACCTCGCGCAGAGGCAGCTGGTTCATAACCGTCCTTCGCGGCCCATCAACAGCGATTTAGCTTCGCTTGATGCCCTTGGGCTGCTGGGTCATTTTGTTGTCGCCTTCGAGATAAAGCTCGCGGGCTTGCATCACCTTGCCTGTCTTGCCCTCGAGCAGCACGTGGGGGTCGTTGGTCTCATACCAGCCGAGATAGGGCGGATGAATGGTGTAGCCGATCAGGCGCTGGAGCTTTTCCGAAAGATTCTTCGCCACCGCCGGCGGGCAGGCCAAATACTGGTTTTCCTCCGAGCGCAGCCAGCCCAGCGAATAGCCCAGAATCATTCCCGTCCGATCCTTATCGGTAAAGTTCTCGGCACCGCCGTGAAAAGTGGATCCCAGGAAAATCACCACCGAGCCCTTTGGCATCACCGCTTGGCAGACCTCGGACCGCTTGGGTCTCCGGCGATCGTTCCATTTGTGACTGCCCGGCACCACTTGGGTCGCGCCATTCTCCTCGGTAAAATTGTTAAACGCCCAGAATGTGGTGACGACGCTTTCCGGTCCCGGATGGGTCAGGGGGTAGATCGAGTCGTCGCGGTGCAGCGGCTGGAGACTCTCTCCCTTGCCGATCGAGACGCAATGGGTCGTGGCCAGCCGGTAATTCTGGCACCGGTCGAGCAGCATGGCGTCGACTACCTTGAGGATCAGTGGATGAACAGCAAATTTCTCGCCAACGGTATTCGACTTTGCGACCAGGCTCGAGGTACGCTTCGTGCGCATGCCCATATATTCACCCTCGCCGAACGGCGTCTTGTCGAGGTAGGGCTTCAGTTCCGCCGCCACCCGGTCCATTAGCGCGCCCGAAGCCAGCTTGCGGATGATGACCACGCCGTTCCGCTTCAACGCGCGCACCACATTATCAGGCGTTGCGTTCTTCTTGTCGAAGTAGACCACCCGAGGTCCGCTGCGTTTGTTCGCCGGCGCGTATTTCGCCCGACGCTTCGGCGCCTTGTGCTGAAAGGCATCGACGGTAGAATCAGTGACGACAGCCATCGAAACTCCTAATCCGCCCGTAACGTAAACGGTTGCGCTAGGCGCCGGTTCGCTTTATCCGCCCCACCTGGAGCGTCTTTTCGCTATCGCCGTCAGCGGTCAGCTCGCCCGCTGCCGTGGCCGTCGGCCTCTCGCCCTGGAGCAGGATACGCGGGTCATTCATTTCGTACCAGCCGAGAAAAGGCGGGTGGAGGTCGTAGCCGATCAACCGCTGAAGCTTCTCGGGCAATGATTTCGCGATCTCCGGCGGACAGGTGAGATACTGATTCTCTTCCTGGCGCAGCCAACCCATCGCATAGCCCAGGATGATACCCGTGCGGTATTCGTCCGTGAAGTTTTCCGCCCCCCCGTGATACATCGAGCCCATATAGACGATCACTGATCCCTTGGGCATGACGGCCTGGACGATTTCATGCCGTTTTGCGCGCCGCCGGTCGTCCCATTTATGGCTACCGGGAACTGCCTGGGTTGCACCGTTTTCCTCGGTCATGTCGGTGCCAGCCCAGATTGTCGTTATGACGGTTTCCGGGCTCGGGTGCTTGAAAGGATAAATCGCATCGTCCCGATGGAGCGGCTGGAGGGATTCGCTCGGACCGATGGAAACGCACTGCGTCGGCGAGAGCGTATAGTTGTGACAGCGGTCGAGCAGCATTTTATCCATCACCGCGAGTACCAGCGGGTGCATCGCCATTTTTTCGCCCAGCGTCTTCGACTTTGCAACCAGGCCGGAGGTCCGCTTGGTGTGCAGGCCGACGAATTCGCCCTCGCCGTGCGGAGTCTTGTCCAGATAGGGCTGAAGCTCGCCCATCACCTGGTCCATGACCTTGTTCGAGACCAGATTTCGCACGATACAGCAGCTGTTGCGCCGGAGCGCCCGGACGATCTTGTCAACGCTCGCGTCCTTATTGTCGAAATAGATCATCTTGGGCACGCCGCGGCCCTTCGCCGGAGCGTATTTCGCGCGCCGTTTCGGCGCCTTGTGCTGCTCAGCTTGAACAGCGGCTTCTGAGATAACAGCCATCAATCCTCCTTGTCCGCACGGGACCGTCAGAGCCGCTCTACCCCATGCGCTTGATACGTCCGGACCGCGGGGTCTTCCCGGGTTCGACTTCGTTCACAACGTCGGTTGCAGCCATCGTGTTGGAAGCCTTACCTTCCAGCAGCATGCGCGGATCGTTGTACTCGTACCAGCATAGCATGGGCGGGTGCATGTTGTAGCCGATCAGGCGCTGCAGTTTATGTGAAAGATGCTTCGCCACCCTTGGTGGACAGGCAAGGTACTGATTTTCCTCCTGACGCAACCAGCCCATCGAATAGCCCAGGATGATGCCTGTACGGTAATCGTCGGTGAAGTTTTCCGCTCCCCCATGATACATCGACCCCATATAGAATATTGCCGAGCCCTTGGGCATCACGGCCTGAATAACCTCGTTTCGCTTGGGCACCCGCCGGTCGTCCCACCTGTGACTGCACGGAACTACTTGGGTGGCCCCGTTTTCCTCGGTCATGTCGGTCCCGGCCCAGATTGTCGTAATCACAGTTTCCGGGCCCGGATGTCTGAAGGGGTAGAGCGAGTCGTCCCGGTGCAGCGCCTGGAGCGATTCGCCTTTGCCGATCGAGACGGCCGTGGTGGTTGCGAGCGTGTAGTTGTGGCAATGATCGAGCAGCATTTTGTCCACCACCCCGAGAACGAGGGGATGGACGGCCATTCTTTCGCCCAGCGTCTTCGACTTGGTAGCCAAGCCCGAAGCCCGCTTGGTGCGCAAACCGACAAACTTGCCCCGCCCGTGAGGTGTCTTGTCGAGATAGGGCTGAAGCTCGCCCATAACCTGGTCCATGACCTTGTTCGAGACCAGATTGCGCACGATGCAGCAACTGATGCGCCGGAGCGCCCGAACGACCTTGTCGACGCTTGCATCCTTCGTGTCGAAATAGATCATCTTGGGTACGCCGCGACCCTTCGCCAGAGCGTATTTCGCGCGCCGTTTCGGCGCCACGTGACCGTCGCCGGCTTTCAATTTCGTTTGGGCGGCAACAGCCATGGAAAGCCTTCGGTTTTACAGGTTTGCAGTAGCTTCTGGGGCACGGGACGCCAACCCGTCGTTCGGTAGACTGGCAGAGCCCGGTTTCAGTTGTCAAACAATCGCTGTGTCCGGAAAAAATGCTGCGCGCACTGAAGCTTGCGGGATATACAGTTCGGCGGACGCATTGAGCGGCGATATGGTTCGCGCCCGCGCTGTGGAACCATCTTGGAGAATATGGGGATTAATTTAGATGAGCGCTTCCCTTATTGCGGCCGAATGGCGATTTCGCGCCCGCTGCGTCAATCGTGGCCTGTTCACCAGCGCGACCCTGCGCCGCCGGCGCGACTACGATGGCTTCATGGCGAGCGTCAAGCAGTCGGGCACTCACTGGCTGAAATACATGCTGGGATTGACGCTCGCACGCATTCACGAGCTTCCCGAACCCGCCCACATCCAGGACGATTCCATCGTCGGCCACCCCAAGGCCCCGCCGCGTTACACCGGCATTCCGCGCGTCGTCAATTCCCATTCCATGCCCCATTACCTTCAACGCTCGGTGTTCGCCAATCGCCTGCTGGGAATGCCGCCAACCCTCGTGCTCGTGCGCGACCTGGGCGACGCGCTGGTGGCTGGCTACGAAAAATGGAAGGATGACTATCGCGTTGATTTTTCTACGTTTCTTCGCGGCGATGTTACCGGCAAGGCCTACGACACCGACATTTGGGAGCAACTCCGGTTCCTCAACGGCTGGGGGGCCGTGATCAAGCGCAATCCGGCCCACACTGCCGTCCTGCGCTACGAAGACCTGCGCGCCAATACGCCGCGTGAGCTGGCGCGGGTCTGCGATTTTTTCGGGATCGACGGGGCCACTCCCGACCTGCTTGCCTCGGTCGTCGCCGACTCCACGAAAGAAAAGATGGCCGAACAGCCAAACCCCGCCATCGAGCGCCCCGCCGTGCGGCTCGACGACCGCCCGGTCGCCGGATGGTTCGACGACGCCGACCGGCACTTCATCGCCGGGCTATGCCGGCGGCATCTGCGATACGATTTCGGCTACGACTACGGGTGAGCCCTCTGGCAAGGGACCGCCTCAATCCTTGAAATACCGGTTTGCGAGGATCGCCGCCTGGGTCCGATTGCTGACGTTCAGGCTCTTGAGGATCGCCGAAACATGAATGCGCACCGTCCCTTCGGCAAGTCCCAGATCGCGCGCGATGGCGGCGTTGGTTTCTCCGTCGGCCAGCTTCTCTAGAACTTCGCGCTGGCGACGGGTCAGGTTGCGCAGCCGGTCGAGCCCCTTGGCCTCGAGGCCCGCATCGCATACGCCTTCGCCTACCACTTTGCCACCAGTCGTCCCGTCCGGGGCTTTTGGCAACCAGACCCGCCCGTCCATGACCGTTTCGATCGCCTCCAACACCTCCTCGCCGATCGCGGTTTTGGGGACAAGGCCCATGGCGCCCCGATCGACCGCGCCCAATGCGCTGGCGCGCGTGATATCGGAGGCCACCACGATTACCGGCAGGCCGCCCTGCCGGGAGCACAGTCGGGCGATCCCGTTACCGCCGTCCATGCCGGGCGCAGACAGTTCGACAATGGCCAGATCGATCGACGACGAACTCTCGATCGCCTCGAGGGCACCGTCGATCCCGTCCGTCTCGACGACACGGATCTCCACCTGCAGGCTGCGCAGTACGTGCTTGAGCCCGGTACGGAAGATCGATTGGCTGTCGGCGATCAAAATGCGCATAACATCTCCGGCCGGCGGCCGGGACGTGGCCTCCAGCAGTTTTCTCACTCTCGTTCGGGTTGTACCGAGTTGCCTATGACAACCATCACATCGAGCAACTCAGGCTCACCCGGTATCGACCAATTATAGGGGTCTCGCGTGAGGCCACGCACAGTTTTACAAGCCCGTTTCGTCGTACACTGCCCTTCGATACGAGTTGCCCTGCCGTGTGGAGGTAATCAGTGATGGCGATACTTTTTGACGTCGTTGGCCATTTGTCATTCGGTCTGACCGCCCTGTCCTTTCTGATACGCGACATCCTGTTGCTGCGCCTGTTGGCGATCGTCTCGGGCGTGCTGGGACTCGCCTACAACTATTTCCTTCCCGAGGGGCCGCTCTGGCTCGTCATCTTCTGGCTGTTCGTCTTTCTTGTGATCAATCTGGTGCGGGTCGTAATGCTGTTTCTCGAGCGCCGCGGCGTCAGCTTCACCAACGAGGAACGCGAGCTTTACCAGACCCTGTTTCGTAACTTTGCACCGGTCGAATTCATGAAGGTAATGCGCCTCGCCCGCTGGCGGGACAGTACCGAGGACGAACTGCTTGCCACCGAGAACGCACCGCTCGACGAACTCAAACTGATCTACAACGGTGAGGTTGCCGTGGAACGTCAGGGCCAGGAGATCGCCCGGGCAAAGGACGGCACCTTCATTGGCGAAATGTCCTATATTCACGGTGGCGACGCGACCGCTACGGTGCGTACTGTGCGGCCAACCCGCTATATTTCCTGGCCGCAGGACGAGCTGCGCAAGCTGCTCAAGCGGAATCCAACCATGGACGTGGCGATGGGGACGGTGTTCCATATGGATCTGACCCAGAAGCTTGCGGCGCAGACGGCAGCGCCCGACCCGACGGGCTGACGGTCACTGACTGCGCGGAGCCGGAGTCGAGCGGAATGCAAACCACACTGTTGCACGGCGGTCACATAGTCACCGATCCGGCCGCACTCACTGACGGCGGCGTCATCGCGAATGGCGGCGTGCTCGTCGTCGGCGAGAATGTCGAGGCGGTCGGCCCGTTCGATGACTTGCGCAAAGCACACCCCGAGGCCGAGGTTCTGGGCTCGCAACACCATCTCGTCTTGCCCGGCTTGATCAATGCCCATCACCACGGGTCAGGCGTCATGGCGCCCCATTTCGGAATCCGCGACGATTATCTGGAATGCTGGCTGCCCGACAACTGGCGCATGCCGCCGCTCGACATCTATCTCGACACACTCTACGCGACCATGCGGATGATCCGCTCCGGCGTCACCTGCGTCCTGCACATGGCCTATCCGCGGGACTGGTGGGACACCGGCGAGGAAAGCCGGAATACGCTGCGCGCCTATGCCGATTCAGGAATGCGGGTGGCCTACGCACTCTCGACCCAGGACCGTCATACCTTCGTCTATGATGACGACGCGGCGTTCATCAAGACCCTGCCCGCCGATCTCGTCCAGCGCATCGGGACGCTGTTCGATGAGCTTGACGAAGCTGGCGGCGGCGATTACTTCGAGCTGGTTGAAGAGCACCGCGAGCAATATGCCGAGCATTCGCGTGTTCGCCTGTTGCTTGCTCCCTCGGGCCCCGAATGGTGCAGCGACGAGCTTCTCACGCAGATGGCCGAGTCCGCCGATCGGATCGGCACGGGTCTGCACGTCCATCTGCTCGAATCGCCGTTGCAACGTGCTTTTGCCGAGCGCTTCTACGGCGGCAGTATGGTCGAGCATCTCGACCGCCTGGACCTGTTAGGCCCAACCACGAGCTTCGCTCACGGCACTTGGCTGACCGAGGCGGAAATCGCTCTGTCCGCCGAACGGGGCGTAACGGTTTGCCACAATGCGAGTTCGAATTTGCGGCTGCGCTGCGGCATCGCGCCGGTCGGCGCGATGATCGAAGCCGGGCTCAACGTGGCGATCGGGATGGACAGCAACAGCCTGGCAAACGACGAGAACATGCTGGGCGAGATGCGCCTGGTGCGCAACTTGCACCGCCTGCCCCAGGGTCTGAGCTTCGAGGCCTGCCCCGAGGCGCTCGATGTCTTCCGCATGGCAACCCTGGGCGGCGCCAGGGCGACCACCTATGGCGATGCAATCGGCCGGCTCACCCCAGGGGCAGCGGCCGACGCCGTGCTGATCGACTATGCGACGATGACCTCGCCCCATATCGACGGCGCGGCCGATCCCATCGAGGCACTGCTTCAACTGGGCGCTCCCCGTCATGTCGACAGCGTCATGATCGCCGGCACCCTTGTCTTCGCCGACGGGCGCTTCACCACGCTCGACGAAGCGGCAATCATCGAGGAACTGGGCCAGATTGCCGCCGCGGGTCCGCCCGAACGGGTGCGTCGCGTCAACGCGTTAATGGCCGATATCCGCCCCCACGTCGCTGCGTTCTATCGCGACTGGTTCGACGACCCGCTGCCATTCGATCCGTTCGCCACGCCCAACAACCGGCGCTGATCGGTGCCGACCGGCATCAACTGTCAACGGAGATCACTCATGCGTCACACGCTTGTCGCGCTCGCCCTGGCTGCGGCCCTGCTGGCACCTGGTTTTGCCTCGGCCCAACTCGGCTCGGATTATTACTACCGCAGCCCGACCGTTACCGAGACCTATGCCCCCAGCACGTCGACCCTGGTCGATGCCAACGAGCGCCAGCGCAACCGCTTGGTCGCGGGCGTCGTCAACGCCCTGCTCGCACGGCCCCATCCGTTGTCCTTCGCGCTCTTTCCGATCGGCGAGGGTGCCACCGAGTTGGTCCTTGTCAGCCGCCGCGACGGCCAACTCGACACCCCCTACCGCGCGCGCGCCATGCTCGAGGTAATGAACGTATTGACCCGCTCGTCGCGCTTCGTCTCCTCCCTCGGGCTCGACGACAGCGTGGGCTTTCTCGATATGCTGCACATGCTGGGCTTTACCGGCGTAACGATTTCCGACGGCGCGGGCTACACCCACCACTTCATGATCGTCGTCTCGCCGGACGTGGCCGATTAGGCGGCGGACGCGCCCTGTGAACGCCGATCCTGATCGTCTCAGCACCGCCCTGGCACCGCACGGGCTGCGTCTGCGCGGCGGCTTTTGCCCCGGCCCCGAGGATAGCGTGCCGCCGCTCGTCGACGGGCGGGCCGTCCGCACTCTTTATCTCGTCGGCCATGCCGGCCCCGCCATGTGGGCCGCGTTCCGCGCCACGGCGCCAACGGGCGATCACCCGCTCGACGGCTGGTCCCGCCGGCTGCTCGACGAAATCGCCCACGAATTCGCAGGGCACGCCTTGCTGCCCGGCGACGGTCCGCCCTGGTTGCCTTTCCAGCGCTGGGCGCAGGCGGCGGACGCGGTTTATCCCTCGCCCATCGGCATGCTGATACATCCCGAATTTGGCCTCTGGCACGGCTATCGTGGAGCACTCGCCTTCGCGGACGTGCTGCCTCTGCCCGCACCCGATCCGCGCCCCAGCCCATGCGAGAGCTGTGCGGAGCGACCGTGCCTTTCAACCTGTCCCGTCGGCGCGTTCGGGCCCGAGGGCTACGATGTGCCCGTCTGCACCTCTCATCTCGCCGCTCCCGCCGGCATCGATTGCCTCGAGGCCGGCTGCCGCGCGCGGCGCGCCTGCCCGGTGGGCCGTGACTATCTCTATCCCGACGGCCAGGCGGCACATCACATGGCGGCGTTCTTCCGCGCCCTTTGCACGACCGATTGATCCCCCTCGCAGCGTGTGGCCCGCTGCGCTAGATTGCGCGGCAAGCACAGACACGAACAAGCAAAGAGCAAACCATGACCACACATCGTATCGCGCTCATTCCCGGCGACGGCATCGGCAAGGAAGTCGTCGCCGAGGCCGTCCTTGTGCTGGAGGCCACCGGCGCCGCCCGCGGCATTGAATTCGCCTGGCAGGAGTTTCCCTGGAACTGCGAGACCTTTGCCGCAACGGGCCGCATGATGCCCGACGACGGCGCCGAGCAGCTTCGCCCCTTCGACGCGATCTTTCTGGGCGCGGTCGGCTATCCGGGCGTGCCCGACCATGTCTCGTTATGGGGTCTGTTGATCCCGCTCCGCCGCCAATTCGAGCAGTACGTGAATCTGCGCCCCATCCGCCTGTTTCCCGGAGTCCGTTCGCCGCTCGCAGACCGCACCGCGGACGAGATCGATTTCGTTATTGTGCGCGAAAATAGCGAAGGCGAGTATTCCCAGATCGGTGGTCGCATCTTCCAGGACACGCCTCGTGAATGCGTCGTCCAGGAATCCGTGTTCACCCGTACCGGGGTCGACCGCATCCTGCGTTACGCGTTCGAACTTGCTCGCACTCGTCCACGCAAGAAAGTCACCTCGGCAACAAAATCGAACGGCATCATCCACTCCATGCCCTATTGGGACGAGCGTTTTGCTGTGATCGCCGCGGACTATCCCGATATCGAGACCGATCAGTTCCACATCGACATCCTGGCCGCCCATTTCGTCCAGCATCCGGACTGGTTCGACGTGGTGGTCGGCAGCAACCTGTTCGGTGACATCCTCTCCGATCTGGGTGCAGCGGTGGTCGGCGGCATGGGCCTGGCGCCTGCGGCCAACATCAATCCCGAACGCACCCATCCCTCCATGTTCGAGCCCGTGCACGGCTCGGCACCGGACATCGCCGGCCGAGGCATCGCCAACCCGATCGCGCAAATCTGGACCGGCGCGATGATGCTCGACCATCTGGGCCACACCGAAGCGGCGCGCAGCATCGAAGTGGCCATCGCACGGGTGCTCCGCGAAGGGCGGATCAAGACCCCCGATCTCGGCGGCGACGCAACCACCGAGGCGATGGGCCGCGCCCTGATCGACGCGCTGGGAGCGGGAGCCGACGTCGCGTGAATTATCCTCCGCCCGCACCCCCGGCCGGCGCCGGCCGGCAGCCGATGATCAACCTGCCGCCCCTGGTGGCGGCGCTAATCGGCGTCTGCACGGCGGTCTATGTCGTCATGCTGCTGCTCCCGGTGAAGAGCGAGGCGTGGATCCTGATCCATCTGGGCTTTTCGCCCGCCTATTACCGCTCGGGCTGGTTCGGCTGGGAATCCTTCGTCGGGCCCCTCAGCCACCAGTTCCTCCATGGCGGCGTGTTTCACCTGATCATCAACATGGTCATGCTGGCGGCCTTCGGCGCCGGCGCCGAACGGGTGCTGGGACCGGGCCGTACCCTCACGCTGTTCCTGATCTGCGGTGTTGTCGGCGCATTCGCTCATCTCGCCATCTATCCCAGCCTCGTCGCTCCGGTAGTCGGCGCGTCGGGTGCGATCAGCGGTCTGTTCGGCGCGGTTTTGCGGCTGATGGCGTCGCGCCCACTCACGCGGGGCGGCGTCCGGCTGCTTCCCGTAGCGCTCATTTGGATCGGCTTTGCGGTGCTGGTCGGATTCGCCGGCGCCCCCGGCGCCGAGGGCGTCCAGATTGCCTGGGCTTCCCATGTCGGGGGCTTCGTGGCGGGCCTCGTGCTGCTTCCGCTATTTTTGGCCCGCCAGTCAGGCCCCCGCGCTCAGCCTTAGCGCGTGACGATATCGGCCTTCGTCGTACCGACGATTGATAGCAACTCCTCCTGCTCCGCGGCGGGAACGTTGAAATCGTTTAACACCGCGACGAACACGCTAGCCATCTCGCCCCACTCGGCTTCGGTAATGCCAAGGTGGGCGTGAGATTCCAGCATCGACCGGCCGGAGTAGCTCTCAGGTCCGCCTGTCGCCCAAGCCACCATCGACGTCACCTGATACTTCAGCCCCGCTTTCGGCACGGTGGTGCGCGCGTCTGAAATCGCGGAATTGGCATTCACGATGTCGTTGACGAGAAGACGCTCGATAAACTCGTCCACCACGGTCGCGATCGCATAGATACCGCCGAGACGGTCGTAAAGCGACGCCTTCTCCGCATCGCCGGCAAAGGCACTCGATCCGGGCACTGCCAGGAATGCGACAACCACGGCACAACCCAGTCCCGCACGAAATTTCTTCCACATATCGTTATCCTCCTGATTATTGTTTTTGTAAGAAACATCGTATAATTATTTGATTACATTCATGAAAATTAAAAATATCTATCTGGATTACTCGACGGATTCCCAACCGCGAACTGCGGTGCGGATGACGGTAAGCGCCTCTTCGGCTCCGTTATCGAGCCCTTTCTCGAAGTCACCCTCGATCCGGCCCATCTGGTTCGTGACATGGGCGAGGCAGATGACGGGCTTTTGCCGGGCGCGCGCGAAGGCATAAAGCGCGGCGGCTTCCATTTCGACGGCGACGAGACCCTGCGCCCGGTAGGAGTTGATGGCGCCTTCGGTCTCCCTGAACGGTGCGTCGATCGTCCACGTCGCGCCGCGCAGTACGGAAACCGGCAACTCGGCGAGGGCGGCGGCGACCCGCCGGACGAGATCCGGGTCCGCCTCGGCAAAGTCGCTCGGCGGCAGGTAGTGGTAACTGGTGCCCTCGTCGCGCAGCGCCTTTTCGATGAGCACGAAATAGGGCGGGTCCCGGGGCTGAAGAATCTGTCCCGCGGAAGTCATGCTGATCAAGAGCTTGCAGCCGCAGGCAAACAGTTCCTCGGCGACGAGAACGGCGAACGAGCCGCCCACGGCGCATCCGACGACGCCGAGTTCGCGCCCGCCGTCAGCGAATCGATAAAGGTCGGTGTGATAGCAGGCCCACTGCTCATCCGCCCGGGCCTGCCCCGTCGACCTCAAACCGCGGACGATATCGCCGTCGGGATCGAGCACGCAGACCGGGGGCACGGTATGGCGTCCCAGCGCCTTCTGCCGCCGCGCTTCGCGCAGCATGCTTTCGGGACGAAAGACCGACGGCGAGATATAATCCTTGTTCGCCAGGATCGGCGCCCGCGAAACCTTCTGCCCCCGCACCCCGATCATGACCTTGCGTCCACCACAGTCCCCATCGCTGCTGTCATTTGGGTAAAAATCCTCTGCCGTGGGAGAAATCCGCGAGCCGAAATGCCCTACTGCCCTTGACCTAAAAGCCGAGCTTGATTATTAATCTATTAATCCATAGAATAATAGAATGAAAAGAGAGAACGTGTCAAGCAGGAACCCCAAGCGCGAGGTCCTGACCCACATCGCCGCCATGGCCAAGGCCTTCAGCCACCCGAATCGCCTCGAGCTGCTCGAACTTGTAGCTCAAGGGGAACGATCCGTGGAAGCGCTGTCCCGGGTCGCGGGTCTGACAATGGGCAACACCTCTCAGCATCTTCAGCAGCTTCGCCGCTCAGGTCTCCTGACCTCCCGGCGCCAGGGCAAACACATCTTCTATCGCCTCGCGGACGACGCTGTGGTCGACATGCTCGTCGCCCTTCGACGCATCGCCGAACACAACGTCGCCGATGTGCAACGCGTCCTGGACGGCTATTTCCACGATCGGGACAGCCTCGATCCGGTGTCGCGGGAGGAACTTGTCGCGCGCGTGCGGAACGGCGAGGTAACCGTGCTCGACGTCCGGCCCGAGGATGAGTTCGGCGCCGGACACCTTCCCGAAGCCCTGAATATCCCCATCAGGCAGCTCAACGAACGGCTCAAGGAACTGCCCGCCGGCAAGGAGGTCATCGCCTATTGCCGCGGTCCTTATTGCGTCTTTGCCTTCGAAGCAGTTGCCGCGCTGCGCGAACGCGGAATCAGGGCCCGGCGGCTGGAGGACGGCTATCCGGAATGGCGTGCTGCAGGCCGCCCGGTAGTGAGCGAATCCGGGGGCGGTTAGCCGCCGGGCTGCTGCTGCGCGATGCCATGGATCATGCCACCGCCCCGCGCGATGTCGACGTCACCTCGAGCCGCCCGGCCCGTGGACCGCAATGGCGGCAATAGCAGTCTGAAACCCGTCGTCGCGGCGGGCGTACGAAATGATAGGCCTCGCCGCAGTTGCGGCAGACCCAGGCGACCACCGCATGAGCCTCGCGCGAGAGATAGTCGAGCCGGTGCGACGCACGCGGCGGCTCGCCCAGCATCTCCATCACCCGCTTCCAGTGATGATCGTGGTTGCACCGCGCGCGATAGCGCCGGTTGGCGAGGATATGAGCGCATTCATGTAGGAACGTCACGTCGCGGTCGGCCTCGCGGCCCGCTTCCAGCAACTTGGTGTTGAGCACGATGCGCCGCTCCTCCGTATAGGCGACGCCGGCCTGAACCTTCGCCCGGCCCGACACCTCGACGGCACAGTCCAGGCACTCGCCGTAGGCGGCGCCGATCGGCGCCGCGTTGGCGAGGCGCGCCGTCAGATTCCAGGTCGCCGCCATCTCCGCCACGCTGCCCAGCCGGCTGCGTTTCGGTAGCGCGGCGTCGCCGGACTCGTCCGGAAATGCCGATTCCGGCACCGGCACCTGCCGCCGCCCGCGCTCGCCGCCCGCTTTCGTTTCCGCAAACTCGTGAAACGGCAGTTCCGCTTGACGCGAATCGCGATAGCGCGCAGCCATTACGCCCCCGCCGGACCGGGCCAGCGCCCGTCGGCCCGAAGTTCCTCGGTCAACGTAGCCAGTGCGCGCTCCACCCGGCCTGCGATGTCGTCGGCCTGCGCCTCGCTCAGGATGATCGGGGGGCCGAACGACATGGAGCTGGTGCCGAAGAAGGCGCGCACGATCAGGTCTTCCTGCTCGCGGCAAAGCTCGACCAGCCGGTGGGCGCAGTCCCACGCCGGGTCGAGAATCGCCTTGGTTGCCTTGTCTGCCACGAGGTCGAGACCGACCATCAGCCCCTCGCCGCGAATCTCGCCAATCAGCGGGTGATCGCCGATCCGCTCGGCCAGCCGCCGCTTGAGAAAAGCCCCCACTGTCTGTGAGTTTTCCATCAGATTCTCGTCGATCATCACGTCGATGTTCTCGTTCGCGGCAGCACAGGCGATCGGGTGACCGCTCGCGGTCGAGCCGGTCGCGTAAATCGGCACCGCCTCGCTCGGAACGCCGTCGCGCAACACCTGCCAAATTTTTTCCGAGACGGCCACGGCGGAGAGCGGAATATAGGCGCTGGTGATGCCCTTCGACATGGTCATGATATCGGGCTCGGCGTCGAAGCCGAAGGTGGTGCAGGCGAACCAGTTGCCAGTACGCCCGAATCCCGTGATGCACTCGTCGTCGAAGAACAGCACGTCGTGCTTGCGCAGCACCTTGATGATTTCATCGTAATAGCCCTCCGGCGGCATCACTGCGCAGCCCGCGCCCAACGCCGGCTCGGTAACGAAGGCCGCGATCGTCTCGGGGCCTTCCGCCACGATTTGCTCATCCAGGAGACCGGCCAGCCGCCTGGAATAGTCCCGCTCGCTCTCGCCCGGCTGCGCCTCGCGGAAGTAGTGGAAATCCTCGGTCAGCAGGAAGCCGGGCAGCGGCAGGTTGAAGCCCTTGCGCATGGATTCACTGCCCGACACGCTCGCCGCGCCAAGCGTGACGCCGTGATAGGAGCCCTTGCGGGAAATGATTTTCGCCTTCTCGGGTTTTCCCCGTAAGTAATTGTACATCCATATACATTTGATCGCGGCGTCGACCGCCTCGGAACCCGAGCTGTAGAACATGACACGGCTCATATGCCCGGGCAGCAGCTCGTTGAGCAGTCGGTCGGCGAGGCGCACCGAGGGCTCGTTCGTCACGCCGAGAAAGCTGTGATAGTAGGCGAGCTCTCGCGCCTGCTTTGCGATTGCCTCGGCCACCCGCTGGTTGCCGTAGCCGATATTGACGCAGTTCATCGACGACATGGCGTCGATACAGGTCCGCCCGTTCGAGAAGCTGACCTCGATGCCCTTGGCGCCTGTGACCAGGGTCGGCTCCGGCCGCCCCTCGCCCAACGCCGTGTAGGGGTGGATCAGAGTTTCCCTGTCCATCTGCTCGAGGCTGATGTTTCGCTCGCTCAATTCGGTCATAACCCACTCCCGACCTGCTGTTCGCTCCGCATTCCACTAGGTTCTGAACCCAATTTAACCTATTGATTCATAGTGTGGAAGTGTGATTCAAGCTTCTTGGAAAGGAGTTTGATCATGCGCTTTGATTTGTCAGACGAAGAATGGGCGGTGATCGAGCCGCTTTTGCCCAAGGGCGGACGTGGTCCGAAGCGTATGGACGATCGGCGTGTTTTGAACGGAATTTTCTATATTCTGCGCACCGGCGCCCCGTGGCGCGACCTGCCCGAGCGCTACGGCCCGCGCACCACCATCTACAACCGCTATGCGCGCTGGGCACGGCGCGGCATATGGAAGGCGATCTTCGATGGGCTTGCCGAACACTCCGGCGACAGCCTGTTCTTCATCGACTCATCCATCGTCAAGGCTCACCGCGCGGCAGCCGGCGCAAAAGGGGGGAACTGGCGCAGGATATCGGCCGCTCACGCGGCGGCCGCACAAGCAAGGTTCACGCCGTAGTCGATGAACACGGTCGTCCCCGGCGCTTTGTCATCACCGGCGGTCAGGTTCATGACGGTCAAGTCCTGCCGGATCTTCTCGAAGGCGCCGGAGCGCCGCTTGCCGTCGTCGCCGACAAGGCTTACGGCTCACGCGCCATCCGCCAGCTCATTGACGATGACGGGGCTCTGGCGGTCATTCCATCAAAGAGCAACGCCAAAGAGCCCATCTCCCATGACGTCGGTCTTTACAAAATGCGCAACATCATCGAGCGCTTCTTCTGCACCATGAAAGACATGCGAAGGCTCGCAACACGCTTCGAAAAACTCAGCCGCAACTTCCTCGCCATGATCCACATCTTCGCGATAAGACTATGGATCAATTGAGTCCACACCCTAGTTTACCGCCTTGAGGAGGCGCTTTCCGAACAGTATTTGCCATTTTTCCTGCCGGTGCGTCGACGTTTCTCGTATTGCACCGCAAGGTGATAGAATGGCACCAACCGATCAATCACCAGCAAGCGAGCAGACCATGTCGTTTCAAGCCGTTCAATCGTCGACGTCCTCCGTGGAAGGCACGGTCAGTCCCGAAGAATGGGACGCCCGCGTCCAGCTTGCCGCCGCCTACCGCCTGATCCACCGCTACGGAATGGCGACGACGCTGATCTTCAACCATATTTCGGCACGGGTGCCGGGCAAGGATCATCACTTCCTGCTAAACCCCTACGGCCTCGCCTACGACGAGGTTACCGCCTCGTCTCTGATAAAGGTCGACCTCGACGGCAACCTCGTAGAGCCCACCGAGTACAGCCTGAACAGGGCCGGGTTCATGATTCACGGCGCCATTCACGGTGCCCGGCCGGACGTCGCCTGCGTCCTGCACACCCACACCGAAGCCGGAATGGCGGTTTCGTGCCTGGATGACGGTATGTTGTTCGTCAATCAGGAAGCTCTGATGTTCTACGACGATCTTGCCTATCACGATTTCGAGGGCATCGTGCTGGACGGCGAGGAATGCCCTCGGCTGGCCGCGTCGCTCGGTGACAAGAACAATCTCGTCCTGCGCAATCACGGCCTTCTGACCGTCGGCGATTCCGTCGGCATGGCGTTTATCCGCATGTTTTTTCTGGAGAAGTCCTGCGCCGTGCAGCTCACGCTCCAGGCGACCGGCGGCGCGATCCGTCCGCTGCCGCCCGAGGTCTGCCAGCGCACCGCCGACCAGCACCGCACGGGCAACGACGATTATCTCGGCCTCGCCTGGACCGCCCTCTTGCGCGAACTCGACCACGCGGACATCGACTACCGGCGCTGAGCCCGCTGACCGCTCCGACGCGCGGCATCATAAGCGTTAATTAACCTTTACCCCTCAATAACCATAGGTTGGGGTTGGCGAATCGTTCTCTCATTCGCCGGCCGTCGGAATCGAGCCCGTATTTTGGAGCCGATCGGAGCGAAGAATCATGGCCCTCGAGCCGGACGACATTGACGAAAAGATCCGAAGTCACCATTTATGGCTGCGTCAGAAGTCCGGCGGCCGGCGCGCGGATTTCAGCAACGCCGACATGAAGGGGTGTGAGCTCGTCGATATCATACTGGTCCGCGCCAAGCTGCTCGGCGCCAACGTCTCCTGCAGCAAGCTCAACGGCATCAATCTTTCGGAATCCGACCTTTACAGCGCGGATTTAAGCTATTCCGACCTGCTCGGCGCCAATCTGTCGTTGGCCGATATGCGTGGCACGAAGCTTCGTGAAGCCAACCTCACGGGGGCCAACCTCGAGGGCACCGATATGCGCGAAGGCGCCCTGATGAGCTATGAGAAGGGCAAAGGCGAGTTCGCCAGCGACCTCTACAAATGCACACTCGACAACGCGATCCTGCGCGACGCGAATCTGACGCGCGCCAACCTGTCGCGCTCGTCGATTCAGAACGCCGACCTGACCAACGCCCAGTTCGCCCGTACAAAATTGAGCCACGCGAACGTCGCCGGCTCGAACCTCCAGGGCATCAACCTCGCCGGCGCCGACCTGAGTGAGGCCAACATGGCGGGCTGCAACCTCGCCGGCGCCGATCTCGCCAACGCCAACGTCTCCGGCGCCAATTTGTCCGGGGTGATCCTCGACAAGGCGGATACCTCGGGCGTGAACCTGGCCGCCTCGATCCAGAACGACGTTCCCGACACCGACGCCGCCGACACCGTTGACGCCGCCGCACCCGCGGCCGATCCCGACCTGCTGCCGGTTCGCGAGGTGCTGCGCCTGCACAGCCTCTGGATTACGAGCGGCGGTGGTGGCGGGGTTCGCGCCCAACTTGACGGCAGGGATATGAGAAAGTGCGATCTCTCCAACGTCGATCTCAGCGGCGCCAGCCTGCGCGGCACTAATCTCGAGGGGGCCCGCCTGTCCCAGACGACGTTCGTGCTCTGCGACATGCGCGACGCCAACCTCAAGGGCGCGCAACTCCGCAAATCCGATATGTCCGGCGCAAATCTTGCCGGCGCCGATCTTTCCAGCGCCCTGCTCAACGATGCGTTGCTTCACCCGGCCGAGATTATGGACGCCGAGGGCAAACCGACAGGACGGAGCTGGCCCACCAATGCCGAGGGCGCAAATTTTTCCAACGCCCGCCTGACCGGCGCCGACCTGACCGGGCTCAACCTGACCGGCGCGATCCTGGCCAAGGCCGAGATGACCGAGACCCGGATCCACGACGCCAACCTCGACGACGCCGACCTGAGAGGCACCCGCTACGCGGGAAAGGCCGCCGCACTAAAGAAAGCCGCCAGCGCCTGACAGGGCGCGCACAGCGAATCCTGGCCGGCTATTCCTGCGCGCACCGCCGAGAAACAGGAAGAGCGACAGGCAACCTGCACCGTCCCTCCCCTGTCGCCCGACGCGATTCACACGCGCCGGGCGATTTAGTCGATCGAACTGGCTACAGGTCGTAGCCGCGCTCGCCGTGATGCGCCATGTCGAGGCCCGTGGTTTCCTCCGCCTCGCTCACCCGCAAGCCCACGAGCATCCTGACGAAGATCAGGATGACGGCGCTCAACACGCCGGCCCACACCGCGGTCACGCCAACGCCGACGGCCTGAACCCAGAGCTGATGGAGGACGGAGCTCTCGGGCCCGAACCCGACGCCGCCGAACACGGCAGACGCGAGAACGCTCGTCAGAATGATGCCGAGCATGCCGCCAACGCCATGAACGGCAAACACGTCGAGCGAATCGTCGAGCTTGAGTACCCGCCGCACGATATGCGCCATGACGTAGCAGATGAAGCCGGCCGCGAAGCCTATAATGAGCGCACCGACCGGGCCGACGAAACCCGACGCCGGCGTAATCGTGGCGAGCCCCGCGATGGTCCCCGTGGCAATGCCCACGATCGAGGGTTTGCCCTGGTGGAGCCATTGGGCGAACATCCAGGTCAACGCCCCCGTCGCGGCGGCGACGTGGGTCACCAGCAATGCCATGCCCGCGCTGCCGTCGGCGGCGAGCGCGCTGCCCGCGTTAAAGCCGTACCAGCCGACCCAGAGCATCGCCGCGCCGGCCATCGTCATGCCGGGATTATGCGCCGCCCGCTCGTCCGGGTCAGCGCCCTTGCGGCTGCCAAGCATTACGGCCACCACCAGCGCGGACACCCCTGCCGTCGTGTGCACCACGAGACCGCCCGCGAAGTCCATCACGCCCAGGTCGGCCAGAAAACCACCGCCCCACACCCAGTGACAGACGGGCGCATAAACGAGGATCAACCAGAGCGAGCTGAACAGCAGCACGGCGGTGAATTTCATGCGCTCGGGATAGGCCCCGACGATCAATGCCGGGGTAATGATGGCGAAGGTCATCTGGAACATGAAGAAGACGGATTCGGGAATATTGCCGCTCATACCGTCGAACCCGACGCCGCTGAAGAACGCCTTGCCAAAGCCGCCGATTACCATGTTCGCACCGCCGCCATCGCCGAAAGCGAGGCCGTAGACAAAGACCACCCAGAGAACCGAGACGGTGCAGGTAATTGCAAAGCAGTGCATCAGCACTGAAACGACGTTCTTGGAGTTTACCAGGCCGGCGTAAAACAGCGCGAGCCCCGGCATCGTCATGAACAGAACGAGCGCCGTCGCCGTCAGAATCCACGCGGTATTTCCGCTGTCCAGCAATCCGCCGTCCGCCGCCATGACTTGCGACGGCACGATGGCGAGAAGCGTGAGGATGAGAAGTCCGAGAATCAATCTCGGTGTCGGAATCGTCATGGCTGCCTCCCTGTTAAAGACGAGCGTCCGCTGCCCCGAAATCATCGGACTGATCGAATTTTTTTGAGCGGCGCGTTCCCAAAGCGCGGAGCATTCGGACTGGGCACTCACGAGTCGGATCGTTGATGTCCGGGCAGACGTGAGACGGAGCGCCGTTATCAATGGAAGTGTGAGCCCACGCAGCAGGCGACGGCAAGCGGAAATTCGTCCGCCGATGGCAAGGTCGAAACGCGAGCCGCTCAGCGACCGGCGGTTGTAACGGGTCGAGAACACCCGGCTGGGCCTGTCCCTGGCCGTTCCGCCCGCGCCCGCCAAGGCTTAAGGCCCACCCTTTTTAAGGGGCCCGATTATTCGATTCAGGATCTATTGCTGAACATTGTTCTCAATGCGCGCGCGGTGTGGATAGCGGTGCCGGCCATGTCTGGCGGCATCACGCCCGTTCGTGGGCGGCTTGCCAAACGGCACGACGGCCCGATGCAGGCCCCGGGGTCGCAGGAAATATGGAAATCCGTTTTGGAATCCGAGGAACAGTAAGGAATTAATAATCGTCCGCTAGCCGGCCCTCTGTACACAGTCTTCGAGCCGCGAAAGCGCCATGCCAAATCCCGCCAGTCCGAAGTCGCAGAAAATAATGGAATTTTGAACACCGAGTTGCGCACCGTTGAATAACGAATTTCGCACAGACGCTGAATAATGCAATTCCATCGAGAACAAATTGGTGTACTGCGCCTGCGCATTGAACTGGCCCAGGAGCATGCCGTTGACGGTGACCGTCGTCGGGTAGACGGTTCCGGGCGCCAGCCTCCAATCGTTATGCAGCAAGCTGATGACCAAGTTTCCGTCATTCCGGATTGCATACATGAGGCTGTGGCCGCTCGTGGTCGCCGCCTCCATACCGCAAAAATCGAAGTCGCCATTTTCGTAAAAATATCGGCCGCCCATCCAGGATCCCGCCTGGAATGCACCGTCCGGTTTGCCGGCACACCCCGAAATTACCAGCACTGCCGCCAGCACCGTAAGAATGACTCGCTTTCTCACCCGAAATTCTCCAGATGGCCGCCGGTTTGTGAAGAAACAGTAGTGCGGACTGCCTGGCGAGGCAATGTCAACGACGATGTCGGTGGTTGATCTAGAGCAATACGCCGCCGTCGCCTTTTCAGCGGGACGGAGTGCGAGATGAGCAATCGACCGGCGGAGGACCCAAGGGTGGCCGCTGAGCCTCGCGTCTGCCCTATTGCCGTGCAAAAGGTCTACCGCGTGATCTGCGTCGTCTGGGGCTTCGTTTCCAGCTGGTCCCGTATGCAAAATGTCTGTATCGCCGCCGCCGCCGTGGGTATCTGTCATCCTGCCGTTGGGGGTTCATGTTCACGGTGATAGCGCTGCATGGTCCACAGAAAGGTTTCGCGCAAGGAATCGAGCGCCAATTCACCGACAACCTCCTGGCGGAGTTTTGGGTCCGGTTCAACCTTCAAGCGTTCGTTCACATCCGTGAAAAGATCCAGTTGCTTGCGATACTGCCAGGCGAGTTCCTTTACCGCCAATTTGCCACTGTAAATTTCCCAAACGCCGAAACATAAGGGGAGGAACCCCATAAAAAAAACGATCGCCGTCTTCAAGTGAAGATCACCAATCAAGTCGGTCGACGCCAGAAAATGTTTTGCAAAAATCAGCAGTACGGCGCTTGCCAAGAGGAACCCGATCAAGCCCAGTCTGATTTTTTCGCTCAGATGATGGCGTTGCGTTAACAGGCGGTTTTTCTTTGCAAAATATATACATTGATCGTCAATCCATGCTTCCTGAATTTTTTTGCAGACGTTCAAGACCTGACGGTGCATCGGCGATGATCGATTGAGCGGACGTGGGCTCGACAAACTTGAACAAATCGCTGATCCAACCAAACCCCGAAAACTGTTTAATCCCGGTCATCTTCTCAAGGCTTTGAACCTGTTTGCCTTCTCCCAACCCGGCGAGGCTCAGATAAAACCGGGCTCGCATCGTTTCCGCGATCAATCGATACATAAGGTGCTTTGAGAACCAGTGCTTGCTGTGGGCGTATTTGAAGGCGAAATAACCGCCGATGAACATTCCCAAATAACCGAACAGAAAATAGTTCGACGCCAGAACTTTGGCATAAACCAGAAACAGGAATCCCATGAGCCCGGCAGCCAGGGCAAATCCGGCAAACAGGCGATCCGAGTATTTCTGGTAGTAGATCGCCATGACGTCGGCTTTTTCAAACTCACGTTCAATTTTTTCCAAGGCGCGCAAATCGCCGGGGCCGACGCTCTTGGGAACGGCCCCCATCAGGCTATAGGGCGACGATAAATCACCCGCCTGAAGGCGTTCTCCAAAAGTGACGTTATAAGCATCGTATTTCGAGATGCGATTGCTGAGTTCATTTGGCATCGCATCATCCATGACGACCCGCCCGGAACGTCCGGTCAGATAGGCGGGTCTGGTCTTTTGAATTTCAGTGGCGTTCGCCCTGGTTGTCACTATCCAGGCGGCGAAATTACCGGACGGGCCATGATGTGCCGCATCCGACGCTCTTTGATATTGGACGGGCTCGCCGTCGCCTTGAGCGCGAACGTTTATGAAGTTCAGTAATGTGTTCGATGTCCCCCCCCCCGCCAGCCCGGTGTCGACACCGTCCCACAAAGCGATCAGGAGAGAACATCGACGAGAAATAACCCGTGCAAGCCCGACGTAAAGCTGGTCGCGGTCAGTCTGGGTAAGGAGGGATGGGGCTCGATCGTTCGGGAGGGGAATTTCCTCTACGCCGACATCGGGGTGCTCCAGGAGTTTTCTCAATTCAAGTGCGGACGGCTTGGAAAAATCGTCGAGATACATCTCCAGCGGCATCGGCAGAATCGCATCGACTTTGATCCCGCGCGCAAGTGCCTCCTCGGCAACGATCCGGTCGGCTCCATCGGCCATACCCGAGATCAGGCGAATGGCGGTGTTCGGGAGCGATCTCTGAAGCTCATCGAAGGTTAGCCGGACCTGCTCCCTGATCGTGTCCAGCGCATCCGGGTGAATGTCGCGGTGGCCGGTAACGCCGACAACATATTCCGTTTTATTCATTGCATTCGCCTTTGTTGAGTTTCCCAGCCATACCCTTTTATTTCAGACTAGGAGGGTCATGTTCCCGATGATAGCGATGAACGGTCCATAAATAAGTTTCCTTTAAAGAGCTTGTCGCCAATTCTTGGGATCATGTGCCGTTGCTGGCGCCGTAGACCCTCAGGCCAGTGGTATCGACGACGACATGCCGGGCGGCTCTGTATAGGGACAATGCAAATTGGAGCGGCTTAAAGTTAAGTCGAAGCGGGTCACGAGGTTACACGCGTGACCGCACGAACGGGAGAATCGATCGCGGGGTGCCGCCGTCGCCTAGAGGGGAGCCCGAACTCTTGCGATGCGCGCCCGAAACGATGGCGTGATTTTTTACTGGAAGAAAGCTGATCGGCGAAGCAGTCGGGCGGATGGAAGTCTCGCCGATTCCCACAGGGGGGATGATCCGTGGCAGTCGTGTCGGCGGAACTGATTGACATAAGCTGGATGCTGCTGTGCACTGCATTGGTCATGCTGATGCAGGCGGGATTTGCCTGCCTCGAGAGCGGCCTGGTGCGGCAAAAGAACAGCATCAACGTCGCGGTCAAGAACTTCACTGATTTCTGCGTTTCCTCCGTACTGTTCTGGTTGTTCGGCTTCGCCCTGATGTTCGGCATGAGCGCCCGCGGCCTCTTCGGAACGACCGGATTCTTCTTCGGCAGCGCTGCCGAGCCGTGGTTGATGGCGTTCTTCATCTTTCAATTGATCTTTTGCGGCACGGCCACGACAATCGTATCAGGCGCGGTCGCCGAACGTATGCGTTTTTCAGGATACCTCGTGGTTACGGCCGTTCTCGCGGGTGTGATCTATCCGGTTATGGGCCACTGGATGTGGGGGAGCGCGTCGGGCGTAACAACCGCGGGGTGGTTGGAGAGCCGTGGATTCATCGACTTCGCCGGGTCGACGGTCGTTCACTCGGTAGGTGGTTGGATCGCCTTGGCGGCCGTAATTGTGATCGGTCCCCGGATCGGGCGCTTCGATTCGAAAACGCCCATAAGAGGTCACAACATTCCGTTTGCGACCTTGGGCGTTTTCCTTCTCTGGTTCGGGTGGTTCGGGTTCAACGGAGGCAGCACTCTCGGAGTCACGGAAGCGATACCGTTCATCGTTGTCAATACCACGCTCTCCGGCGCTTCGGGGGGCGTCATCGTGCTGATATTGTCGTGGCGAATTCTCGGTCGGCCCGACGTCACGATGGTCATGAACGGCTCGCTTGCGGGCCTCGTCGGGATCACGGCGTCGGCACACATTATGACCGCCTTATCGGCGGTGATCATCGGCGCCATCGCCGCGCTCGTCATGTTCAGCGCCACACTGCTTCTCGAGAAACTCAAGATCGATGATGTCGTCGGTGCGTTTCCTGTTCATGGTTGCGCGGGCGTGTGGGGAACTCTCGCCGTTGCCCTGTTTGCCGATCCCGCCAGCTTGGGCACTGGTTTGGGGCGGTGGGACCAATTGCTTGTGCAGGCCACAGGCGTAGTAGTTTGCTTCGCCTGGGCGTTCGGAGGCGGCTTCGTCCTGTTGTGGCTCATCAATCGCGTTTTGCCTTTGCGGGTAAGCCCGCAAGACGAGAGGATCGGGTTGAACGTGTCCGAGCATGGGGCGGGTGACGAGCTCCTCGACTTGCTGAGCGAAATGGACAGGCAGCGTCAAACCGCCGACTTTACGCAGCCGGTCGCCGTCGAGCCCCATACTGAGGTCGGCCAAATCGCGACGCAATACAATCGCGTCCTGGAAAAAGTTATCGACGAAGCCGGGAAGCGGGAAGCGGCGGTCGAGGCGTTGCGTCAAAAGACGTCGCTTCTCCAACTGCTTCAGAAGGTCGCCGCTGCCGCCAACGCGGCCTGGACGTCGGAGGAGGCGTTGCAGACCTCACTCGACGAGGTCTGCGCCTATGGCGGGTGGTCCGTGGGTCATGTCTATATGGTCGGCGAGGGCAGTGCGGATGAACTCGTGTCGGCGGATATCTGGCATCTGGACGAGCCCGAACGATTTGAGGATTTTCGCCGGCTTACCGAAACGCCGCACGTCGCGCGCGGTGTCGGGCTCGCGGGCCAGGTCCTCGTAACCGGGAAGCCCGTCTGGATTAGAGACATTACCGAGGAGGAGCCCGATTTTCCACGGGCCTCGGGCCATGGCGCATCCGTGCGCTCCGGTTTCGCCTTTCCAGTGTTCGTGGATAAGGAGGTTGCCGCGGTGCTCGAGTTTTTTTCGGTGGACGCTGCGGAAGCCGATGACGCCGTGTTGGAAGTCATGAGCTCGGTCGGTAATCAACTGGGCCCGGTAGTGGAACGGAAACGGGGGGAGGCGTCACGGTTTAGGGCCGTCGTCGACAACATGCCTGAATCACTCTGGCTGATGGACAATCAGGGCAAGTATATCCTGGTCAACCACGCGTTCGAGGAGCTCAACGAAGTCACCGACGAGAAAATCCGTGGCAAGACGGATTCCGATATCTTTCCCGAAGATGAGGCCGATCTGTACGTTGAGCAAAATAGAACCGTCATGGAACAAGGGCGGGTTCTGTCGCAAGAGTACACGCTGACGCGAGATGGTGAGGAGATCGAGATCCTGGCAATGATATTCCCGATATTTGATCTTTCCGGTGAGATTTCGACCATCGGGGGTATTGAGCACGACATTACCGAGCGCAAGCGTGCGGAAAAGATGCTCCAGGATAGCGAGGCCCGGGTCCGCACGATGGTCTCGAATATTCCCGGCATGATTTACCGTTGTGCCGTCGATACCAATTGGACGATGGAATTCATCAGCGCTGCGATTGAAGAGATTACCGGTTATCCCCAGACGGATTTCATCGGCAATCAAGTCAGGTCCTATCGAAGCGTGATCCACCCCGATGACCGGGCGCTGGTCGACGATGCGGTCGGTGAAGGCGTTTCTGACAAAAATTCCTGGAAGGTAGAATACCGCACCAGCCACAAAGACGGCTCGGTTCGATGGGTGGATGAAAGGGGCCTTGCAGTCTACGACGAGGAGGGTGCCGCCCGCTGGCTCGACGGTTCGGTCTTCGATATTACCGAACAAAAACGGGCCGAGGGGGAACTGATCGAGCTGGCCAATAATTTACAGAAAGCCCGCGACGAGGCCGATCGGGCGAATCAGGCCAAGTCCGCTTTTCTCGCGAGCATGAGCCATGAACTCAGGACGCCTTTGAATGCAATCATCGGGATCACGGAATTGCTGGAAGAAGATGCCCAGGATGTCGGCCAGAACGAGCTCATTGAGCCACTCGGGCGCATATCGAGCGCGGGCAAGAACCTGCTTAATCTGATCAATGAAATTCTCGATCTGTCCAAGGTCGAGGCCGGCAAGCTGGATATCCACGCCGAAAATATCAAAATCTTGGATCTGATAAACGAGGTGACGGCAACGATCCAGCCCCTGGTTGAAAAAAATGGTAACCGCATGGATGTCAAATGCCCGGACGATGTCGGAACCATGCACAGCGACCCCATGCGTGTGCGCCAGGTTCTCTTTAATCTGTTGAGCAACGCGTGCAAGTTTACCGAAAATGGTCAAATTACGATGGAAGTGGCACGCGAACCTTCCGAGGGCGGAGATTGGCTGAACTTCATTGTCGCCGACACCGGTATCGGCATGACGCCGGAACAAACGAAAGCGGTATTTGAGGAATTCAGCCAGGCCGACAGTTCCACGACGAAGAAATATGGCGGCACGGGCCTCGGACTGACGATCAGCCAGCGGCTATGCGAGAAAATGGGCGGAACGATTGGAGTCGAGAGTGAACCCGGCGTGGGCACGACGTTTAGCGCCCGCCTGCCCGAGAATTTCGACGATAGCGCT
Organism: Alphaproteobacteria bacterium; assembly: GCA_965249645.1. Taxonomy (GTDB): domain Bacteria; phylum Pseudomonadota; class Alphaproteobacteria; order UBA828; family JAPUJA01; genus CAVOEB01. The sequence continues at coordinate 674,558 of CBDFML010000012.1, read as the reverse complement.
TGACGAAAACGGTTGAACACGGTGCGCTAAGTCCGATGTCTGATGCTGGCGCGGGCGCGACCAACCAGGCGTGGTCGTGCATCGGGAGAGACGAGACCGAGGAAGAAGATGGAGTCAAAGGGCAAAATCCTCTACGTCGAGGATAACGAGGACAATATCTACATGCTCTCCGCGCGATTGAAGCGTCGGGGCTATGACGTCGTCATTGCGGTCGACGGCCAGCAGGGAGTGAACATGGCCTATTCGGAAATGCCGGTCCTGATCCTGATGGACGTGGGATTGCCCGTGAAGAACGGCTGGGATGCAACCCGAGAGATCAAGGCATCGCCCAAGACCAGTCACATACCCGTAATTGCGGTATCGGCGCATTCGTTGGTCGACGACGAGAAGAATGCCTTCGCAGCGGGCTGCGACGACTTCCTGTCCAAACCCATCGATTTTCCGCAGCTGATCGAGAAAATCGAAGCTCTTCTCCCCACCGAGCCCGCCCCGTAAGCAGGATCGAGGGGAGCCCCCGGTCCTCTCAGCGAACCTCCTGGCACTCGACGAGCTCCAGCGAGCCAATTCCCTCAAGAGTCATAAATCCGTGGGATTTTCCACGACATCGGCCGCGAACATGCTGCCAGCTTGGGCCACTCAACAAGACGGCATCGCGGTCTGCGCGTTCGGAAATCGACATTGCCGTGTTTACCGTTTCTCCCCAAACGTCAAAGAGAAATTGGCGATGCCCCACGATCCCGGCGACCACCGGACCGGCGTGTATCCCGACCCGGGCATCCCAATCCGGCTTCGTGCGCCCACATGCCGTCACCATATCAAGGCCGCATTTTACACTGGCCGGGACAGGCTCGACGATATTACCGAGCAACCCGGCCGTCGCCAGGAACGCCCCCCCGGTCGTCTTGATTTTTTCCAACCCGTGCTCCTGCACGATGTCCTCAAATTTCGCAACAACCGTTTGCAGCTCCCCGACAGCCTGCTCGGGGTGGCTGCCGTCGCAATACGACGCAGAATTGACGATGTTGCAATACAGCACCACGACATCGTCGTAGCGACGGGGTTTGACCTCATTGATCGATTTCAGTTCCCGAATGGCGCCCGAGGGGAGAATGGCGCGTAACAATTCGTCGGAATCATGCTTTTCGTCCTCGAGACGGAGTAGATATGTTCTCTCCTGATCGCCGAGTCTCTTCTTTTCGATGCAGGCAGATACGCGCGCCCTGAGCAACACCTTGTTAAACGGCTTCATGAGGTAATCTTCCGCGCCCAGATCGATACAGCGCACCACACTCTCGATCTCTTCCGACGCCGAAATCATAACCACCGGAATATCCCTGAGAGAGGTATCCGCTTTCATGTGCTCCAAGAGTTGGTACCCGTTCATTTCCGGCATCATGATATCGAGCAATACCAGGTCGAACGGGTGCTCCATCAAGACTTCCAGTGCCAGTCGCCCGTTTTCTGCCTCAGTGATGTTGCTGTATCCTTCGCGCTCCAATCGGCGAACCAGCGTATAGCGGTGGTCCTCATTGTCATCGACGACAAGGATCGCGGTGGCGTCATCCTGGGGAACCGGTGGCCGGTGAGTGGTCGACGGAGTTTCTTCGTGCTTTGAACTCTCGATTTTGTCGGGGACTTGGCTCGATGGCCCCGTTTCGGCGCTTGCAGATCCACTGTCGTCACCGTCGGTAAAGAGCTGGTGCAACTACTCGTTAAGCGCGTGGATATGTGTAGAGAGCGGACCGCTCGATGCATCCAACCAGTGCTTTTTTGCGAGGAAATATTGAAGGCTTGGGCTTGGGTCGACGTTTTCGATGCGGAACGGCACGAGACGGATACCGCTATCAAACGCAAGGCTCACTTCCGACTGACAATGTTCCGAACCGTTCGTGTTGGCGGAAAACACGAGGATGAAGGCTTCGCTGTTCTTGATCGCATGGGTAATCGCATCGGCGAAATCGTTCCCCACCCCGATGCTGCCAGGGGCCATCCAACAAGAAACCCCGGTGGATTCGAGTTCGTTGAAGAGGGCGTCGGCGACCCCTCTGTCTTTGCTCGAGTAACTGATGAACACCTGATGCTTGCGCACCATGTCGCCCGCCCCTCCCCCTTGGTCGTCTGTTTGATCTTGACGATCGACCCTGGCGGTATTGGTACCGATATTGATCTGTTGTGCAACTGGAGTAATGCCGTTGGTCACGCGAAGACGGATTGAACCATGGCCAGTGCGCGCCCAGTCGATCGACAGTTTCGTCAAAATGTCCGCTTTGGGTCATAAGCGGACGTGCCGGCGCCCCTGCCTCAATGTCTGTTGATAGCCACAAGCGGACTCTGAAGCGGAGCACATGTCAGGTGTACGTGTTATTAAGCTGCTGGACGAGCATCCAGGATTCTATCACCGCCAAATTGATCATAATCTGGCAATCGTCAGCGGCAGCAATGAGAACGGAAGGTCGTCATGACGGGGGTCGAGGGAAGGATCGCGCTGGTAACCGGCGCGGGCAGCGCGGATGGCATCGGATTTGCGACTGCGAGGCTGCTTAGGGCTAACGGTGCCAAGGTCGCCATCACATCGACGACGGAGCGTATCCACAGGCGGATCGAGGAACTCGGCGGCGGCCCAGAGGAGACCTTTGCGAAGCCTGCCGATCTTACGGAATCGGCCACAGTCGCGGCTCTGATCGAGGAGGTTGCCGGCGCGCTTGGTCCTATCGACATCGTGGTCAATAACGCAGGCATGGTACAGGTTGGCAGAGACGAATCCTCGGCTCCGCTCCACGAGACGTCCGAAGAAGGTTGGCGCTATGGCATCGACATCAATCTGACGACCGCGTTCCTCGTCACCCGGGCCGTGCTACCTGGCATGATCGATCGCAATTACGGCCGCATTGTGCAGATGTCGTCAGTCACTGGCCCCACGGTCGGCATTCAGGGAAATACCGTCTATGGCGCCGCCAAGGCCGGCATGCTCGGCATGGCCCGCTCGCTCGCCATCGAGATGGGCCCACACAACGTGACCGTCAACTGCATCGGACCGGGCTGGATCAAGACCCCGTCGAGCAGTGAAGACGAGGTCATCGCTGGCCGCTACACACCGATGGGACGCCCCGGCACGCCTGAGGAGGTCGGCCACGTCGCTGTGTTCCTCGCGAGCGAGGAGGCGAGCTATGTCACCGGCCAACTCATAGTCGTCGATGGCGGCAATACCATTCAGGAATACAAGGTCGCACTCTAAGGACGTTACCGAGTGGTCATCTATGTCCGCTTAGGATCATAAGCGGACGTGCTGGCGCCCCTGCCTCAATGTCTGTTGATAGCCAAAACCCGACACTCGCCTAGCCGAGGAAAGTGGAGAATTAGCCGCCGATGTCAGACAGGCGGAAGGGCCTTGCGCGTTTCTAGTTCTTCGGCTTCCAGCGGCCGTCGGCAACGAGTTCGTCGACCAGCTTGTTCAGGCTCCGCTCGAAGCGATCGACGATGTCGTCGATCTCGGTCGTGGTGATGGTCAACGCCGGCGCGAAGGTCGACGAATTGTGCCCGTAGTAGCCGCGCGTGATCAGCATCTCCTCGAGGCACAGATCGCACAGGCGGTGCGAACAATCCCACTCGAGATCGAGCACTTCCTTGGTGTCCTTGTCGGCCACCAACTCGGTCGCGAGCAACAGGCCCTCGCCCCGGACTTCGCCCATCAACGGGTGATCGCCGGTGCGCGCGATCAGCTGGTCCTTGAAGTACTTGCCCACGACCTTGGCGTTGTCGATCAGGTTTTCGTTCTCATAGATGTCGAGGCAGGCAAGCGCGGCTGCGCAAGCGATCGGATGGCCGGCTGCCGTCGATCCCGATGCGAACATCGGCATCTCGGGATGGGTCGCACTGATCACGTCCCACACCTTCTTCGAAATGACCGATGCCGAGCTCGGCATATAGGCGCTGGTGATGCCCTTCGACAGGGTCATCAGGTCGGGCTCGAAGCCATAGAAGTCGGCGGCGAACCAGGTGCCCAGTCGACCAAAGCCGGTGATAACCTCATCGGCAATGAACAGCACGTCGTGCTTGTCGAGGACCTTCTGGATCTCCTGGAAGTAGCCTTCCGGCGGACTGACCGAGGCGCCCGCGCCCATCACCGGCTCGGCGATGAAGGCGCAGACAGTCTCGGGATCTTCGCGCTCGATCAACTCGTCGAGGTTCTTGGCCAGGCGCTTGGAATAATCCACCTCCGACTCGCCGGGATTGCCGCCCCAGAAATAATGCGGCTTGTCCGTATAGATCACAAAATCCAGCGGCAGGCCAAAGGCCTGGTGCATGATCGGCAGGCCAGACAGGCTGGCGCCCATGACGGTTACGCCGTGATAACCCATCTCGCGGGCAATAATCTTGCGCTTCTTGGGCTTGCCCCGGAAAATCTGGTAATTCCAGGCGAGCTTGATGTTGCCGTCGTTGGCTTCGGAGCCCGAACTTGCAAACAGGATCTTGCTCATGTTCTTCGGCAGCAGGCCGTTGAGCAGCCGGTCGGCGAGCAGGATCTGGGGCTCGTTGGCGTTGCCCGCGAAGGTATGGAAATAGGCCATCTTGTGGGCCTGCTCGGCGATCGCGTCGGCAACCTCCGAGCGGCCATAGCCGACATTGACGCAGAACAGCGACGCCATCGCGTCGATGTAGGTGCGACCCTGGGTATCGGTGATGTAAATCCCGTTGCCGCTCGCGACAATGCGCTCGGGTCCGTTCTTCAGGTGCTCGTCGAGCGTGGTATATGGGTGCAGCGTGGTATCCATATCCATCTGCTCAAGGCTGACATTCCTCGCAGCTTGATCTGTCATTTCGTGCCCACTTTCTGAATTTGGCTGGTGGTCCTCCCCGATGCCCGCGCGCCTGATAAGGTCAGCGCCGGACATTCCCGACAAAGCGCCACAATAGGCCTAAAAACAGTCCCAAATCCAGCTGTCCGGCATCACTGAGCTACTCCCCATTCATTGGACAGGTTTGGCGGCGGTTTAAACTACAGTTACGCCAGCTGGCCGGGTTCACCTTGATTTAATGAAGGTCCGCTAAGGGTCACAAGCAGACACTCAAGAGCCGAGGATTCCCACCAGCCGTTCCGACGACAAGAGGGGGCAATGGCTAGGTTCAGAGACATCAAAACCCTGCATAAATTCACTGCCGCCCCCGTTTCGCTCCGGCGAATTTCCTGGTGTTGGCAATCACGCCTGCGACGCCTCCCGTATCGCGCTCCAGACCTTCTCGGACGTGAACGGCATGTCGATGTGGCGCACGCCCAGATGCCAGAGCGCATCGATCACGGCGTTGCCCAGCGTCACCGGCGCGCCGACCGTACCTGATTCGCCTTTGCCCTTGACGCCCAACGGGTTGGTCGTGCTCGGCGTTTCCTGCAGGAGGGTGCCGAAGGAGGGCAGGTCATCGGCGCGTGGCACGCAGTAGTCCATCAGGGAGCCGGTGAGCAGTTGACCCGATTGCGGATCGAACACGCACTGCTCCATCAACGCCTGGCCGATGCCCTGGGCTAGGCCGCCATGGATCTGCCCTTCCACAATCTTCGGGTTGATGACGACGCCGGCGTCGTCGACGGCGTAATAATCGCGCAAGGTGATCCGCCCCGTATCAGGATCGATCAGGATGATCGCGGCGTGGACACAGGCCGGATAATTGAAATCGGGGGGGTCGAAGAAAGTCGAGACCTCGAGATCGATCTCGAAGCCTTCGGGATAGCTCGCGCCCGTATAGGCCGCCTTGGCCATCTCGGCGAAGGACAGGCGACGGTTGGCGTTCCTGACCCCGAAATTTCCATCGCCATATTCGATTTCGTCAAGCTCCGCCTCGAGCAGATGGGCGGCGAGGATCCTACCCTTCTCGATAACCCGTTCGCTGCCGATTTTCAGAGCGCTGCCTACCAGGGTCATGGAGCGCGAGGCAAATGTGCCCCGGCCAGCGGGAACTCGATCGGTATCGCCATAGGCAATTTCGACGTCTTCAATGGGGATACCGAGCCCATCGGCAACCACTTGCGCGAAGGTCGTCGCATGGCCTTGCCCCTGACTGTGGCTGCCGCACAGCGCTGTCACCTTGCCGGCCGGATGAACGCGGATCGTCGCCATGTCCCATAGCCCGGTCCGGGCGCCGTGCTGGGCGAGTATCCTACTCGGCCCCAACCCCGCACTGTCATGCATCGCCGCAACGCCGATGCCCATGAGGATGCCCTGTTCACGCAACCGTGCCTGCTCGGCACGTGCGGCGTCGTAATCGAAAATGGACTCGAGCTTTCGGATCAACCCCGGGATATCGCCGGAGTCGTAGATCGCCCCCAATGCGGTCGTGTAGGGGTACTGTTCGGGCTGGATGAAATTTCTCTGTCGCAGCTCGCGTTCGTCGCGCCCGGTATTGCGGGCGCAATTCACGAGCATCCGCTCGGCGATGCAGATGCCCTCGGGCCCCCCAGCACCCCGATAGGCGTCAACCGGCGTCGTATTCGTATAGACACCGCGAATTCGTGCGTGGATTGCCGGGATCGCATAGGCCCCGGACAGGATCAAGCCGTAGGCGTAAGCCGGAATGCAGGTGCTGAATGGACTGAGATACGCGCCGCAGCAGGCTAGAGTTGAGACCCGCATGCCAAGGATGCATCCCTCGTCATCGAACGCCATCTCAGCGGTGGTGTCGTGATCGCGGCCATGGGTATCGACCATCAGGTTTTCCGCGCGGGTCGAGGTCCAGCGCACAGGATGGCCAATCTTCCTCGAGGCCCAGAGCACGGTTGCATCTTCCGGATAGTGGTAGGTCTTTGGCCCGAATCCGCCGCCGACGTCCGGCACCACGACCCGGATCTTGTGCTCGGGCGCTTTCAGAGAATGCTCCGCCAGCCATTGGCGAGTCATGTGCGGGTGCTGCAAGGACGACCAAAGAGAGTAGTGATCGTTCGAGGCGTCGTACGTGCCTATCGCCGCACGGGGCTCGATCGGGACGGCGGTGACCCGGTTCTGCTTGATCGCCAGACGCTCGATATGCGCAGCATTCACGAATGCCTCGTTGGTCGCCGCCTCATCGCCGTGCACGATGTCAAAGACCACATTGCTGCCAAACTGCTCATGGATGACCGGCGTGTCCGCGTCGAGCGCCCGGCCCGTTACGACGTTCGCGGGCAGCGGTTCGTATTCCACCTCGACAGCCTCCGCGGCGTCGAGAGCCTGATAGCGCGTCTCGGCGGCGACCATCGCGATCGTATCGCCGACATGGCGTACCCGACCTGTCGTCAGGATCGGTCGGGGCACTTCATTCTGGGGCTGATCGCCCACCCCTACGTGCCACATTACGGGCGCCTTACCGCCGCCATCCGCCTCCCAGTCGGCACCGGTCAGAACAGCGAGAACGCCGGGCATCGCCGTGGCCGCCTCGGTGGAAAGCTTTCGAATATTGGCGTGGGCGTGGGTGCTGCGCACGTAGGCGGCGTACGCCGCATCGGGCACGGCCATGTCGTCGACGTAATTGCCCCGCCCAGTCAGGAAACGGAAATCCTCGACCCGTTCGACGGACTTTCCGATGTACATAAACATCCCTCGCCTTGTGCCGAAAAGCTGCCAATATTATCCGAATTATCCGAAAAATTCCGGTGTGGTTATCGTTCTAACGTCTTCTAACGTCGATTTAGGCCTAATGATGGATGGGAGGCAGCGGCCAGAAGCGTTTGACAACCGTTGCCGTCACGGAGGCCATCCATTTCCCTCCGACACAACGCGAACCGCCCAAATTCACTTGAACCGGGCACATCTCTCCCGTCAGCCGACATGATTCCAGGTGTCCGTTCAGCATCGTGTTGGTGGCCTTGACCGCAGACCATCGATCAGGCGCAGGATTTCCCGAAACTGGTTCCGGGGCACGGCAACCTCGGCCAATGGGAACGGGACATAGAGACCATAGCGGACAAACTTGGCACCGATCTTGACCAGCTTTACACAAAGCGTGACCAACTTCGGCTGGGGTCAAATGCTGTCGGGTTCAATGTCTCCTATGGGTCACAAGCAGACACTCAAGAGCCGAGAATTCCCACCAGTGAGAACGGCGGCGCAATAATCCCCCACTGAAGCGGCCGGTTGATCCGGCTGTGGCGGACCAAAATGGGACCGTCTATAGCCTTCTGTCAGGGTTGCTCTGACTGGAAGGCGGGGGGATGTATCGGGTGGAGTTGTACGCGCGCGCCGCCGCGTCGGCCTGTTGAGGGCACGCCGCGTCGCACGCGGGGCCCTCCCATGGACTACGGGGACAAGCCCGCAGCCGCCAAGTGGTCCCTTCTTACACCGCCACGGTGGTCCCTTTTTGCTCCGCCATTGACACACCAGCCGTTCCGATGACAAGCGGGGGCAATGGCGCGCTTCAGGGATGTAAAAACTCTTCAGAAATTCGCTGCCGTCCATGTCTCGATCCACAATCATTTTAACCAGGACCGCCCCCTTAACCGCCGCGACGTCTTCAAGCAGAGCCGCTCGGCCGTCCTGGCCAAGTGGCTTCAGTTGGCCGCATGAGCGCCGCGTCGTTTGGCGCTTTGAAGATCGGTTCGCGTTAGACTGACAGCGCCATGCTACGCTATGGTCTGGAGACCCAAATCGGCGGCAAGTTTGCCCGGTTAGGCTCGCGAGCAGTCATGGGCAAGGTGTGCAGATTGGCTGTGCAGTTTTTCGGCGCTCTGGTCGAGAGTTCGGGCGCACCGCGCGTCGAGAGAGGAAAAGAGGGCGAAGCATGACACTGCGCGTCACGATGGTGGTCAACCGCAAGCCGGTTGAGGGCGATGTCGACCCGCGCATCTTGCTGGTAGAGTTTTTGCGCAACAATCTCAAACTCACGGGCACTCATGTGGGGTGCGATACCAGCCAGTGCGGCGCCTGTGTCGTCCACATGGACGGTGTCTCGGTCAAGTCCTGCACCACTCTCGCTGTTCAAGCCGAAGGGGCCGAGATCACGACGGTCGAGGGCCTGGCGAACGGCGATGCGTTGCATCCCGTTCAGGCGGCCTTCAAGGAGCACCACGGGCTGCAATGCGGCTTCTGCACGCCGGGCATGCTGCTCAGCACGCTCGACTTGCTGAACCGTGATCCCGATCCTTCCGAACAGACCGTCCGCCACTGGCTTGAGGGTAATATCTGTCGCTGCACGGGCTACCACAACATCGTCAAGGCCGTGAAAACAGCGGCCAAGAACCTCAACGCCGGCACAAACGCCTAAAGGGCTTCGCACGGGAGCGAGGCGGAGAGGATCGTGGCCGAATTTCCCCCTACCGCTTTGAGTGCCCAGATGACGCCCGGTTAATCCGACAATGTCGGACTGGGGTGGGAAATGGATGACGCGTCGATCAAACGAACCATAGAGCTATACGCTAACGCACGGCTTGGCCCGACCACGCTAGATGCCTTGCCGGTCGAGTGCCTGGCGGAAAGCGAATCGGAGGCCTATGACCTTCAGCGCGGTGTCCAGGAATTTCTCACCGCGCACGGCCTAGGCGACGTGGTTGGCTACAAGGTCGGCCTCGTCAGCCCGAACATTCGCGCCGCGTGCGGCGGCAGCGAGGTGCTTGGCATCGATTCGCCTGCATTCGGCGGCATTCTTGCATCGAGGCTGATCGAGGAGGACGGCGACGTGCCCTTCGACGGTTTCAACCGTCCCCGGATCGAGGGCGAGTTCGCCATCCGCCTGGGAACGGACATCTCAGCCGCCGACGCGCCGTTCAGCCGCAAAAGCGTGCGTAGCTACGTCGATGCCTGCATGGCGGGGATCGAACTGGTCGATTTCAGCGTCGATTACTTCGCGCAGGACCCGCCGATCGCGTTTCCCATGATCATCGACAACAGCTCGAACTGGGGCGGCGTCTTCGGAGCGCCCCGGACGGACTGGCAGGGCCTCGATCTCGGGTCGCTCGAGGGGCGCCTGACCATCAACGGCAAGGATGTCGCCTGCGATCGCGCCTCGGTGCTGCTGGGGCATCCCTTCGAAGTGCTGGCCTGGTGCCTGGGTCATATGACCGCCCAGGGCATGACCCTATCCAGGGGCACTCGATTCCTACTGGGTGCCGTTACACCCAACATTGAGGATTTCGAAAAGGGCGCGGAGATAGTGATGACCTGGGATGAGCTGGGCGAGGCCCAGGTGCGCTTCACTTGACCAAGGCGAAATTTATCACGCGGGCGCCGCCTCGCCGGACGGCGACCAGCCCTCGGCATAGGGAACCGCGAAGAAATTAGTGATCGCAACTTTGCGAAATTTCCACGCCCCGTCCCGGCGAACATAGTGATCGTCATAACGCCCACCCGCCCAGCAGGCCTGGCCATCGTGATCGGTGTAGGGGCGCAGGAAGTACCATTTTCCGTAACCCTCGTCGCGCTCGACCTTGATGATCGGATTGCCGACGTAATGCACCATGAAGGGCCAGAATTTTACGCCCAGCAGCGCCTCGCGTCCTTCGAGGCTTTGAAACGCTCCCGCGAACACGCCGTCGTCGGTGAACAGATCGGCGAACCCCTCGGCGTCGTCCTGATCAACCAGCGCCGAACAGCGCGCCTTGAGCTGTTTTATGGCCTCGATATCTTCGAGCCGGCTTACCCGTCGTTCGATCTCCGATAAATCCATTCCAGACTCCCATGCTCGCAATGCGGTTGCCCTGTATAAGACTTACCGATCTCATTATGATAAAATGAATAAAATTTCGGGAGGAGGGCCATGAATCGAGAACCCTTGCGCAACGTAACCGAAGACGAGGTCAGGGCGTTCGAGGAAGATGGCGTCGTTTGCCTCCACAAGATGATAGATTCCTAGTGGATCGAGCGCCTGCGCGAGGCCACCGATTGCCTGCTCGAAAATCCGACCGAGATGGGCCTGGATCTCAACAAGGACGACAAAGGCGGTCGCTTAGCCATCGATACCTATATGTGGCGTTTCGACGAGGATTTCCGGGCCATCGCGTTTCAATCGCCTCTGGCGCAGCTCGCTGCCCGGATCACCCGCTCGAGCCGGATCAATCTTTTATGGGATTTCATTCTGGTCAAGGAACCCCACTCGCCCTACATCACCGACTGGCACAACGACCAGTCCGCCAACCCGGTCAACGGCTGGCAGGTCTGTGGAAGCTGGGTGCCGCTCGATCACGTGACGCTCGACAGTGGCGCGGTGCAATACATCCGGGGCTCCCACAAGGATAAGATCTGGTACGAGGCGCCGGGGGCCAGTGCGCGCGAGGGCGAAACCTTTTTCGCCACGGGGTTCGACAAGGAAATTCCCGGTGACGACGAGCCCGAGACCTACGAGCCGATCCCCGATTTCGATGCTATGCGCGACGAGCTCGACATGATTTATTTCGAGACCGAGCCTGGCGACGTGGTCTTTCAGCACCTGCTGACCGTGCATACCGCGTTTGGCAATGCGACGGCGCGCCGCCGGCGCGCCGTCGTCCACCGCTGGGTCGGCGACGATGCCACTTACGCGGTTCGGCGCGGACCCATGCGGCTCGTCTCACCGGTCGATCCGGTCATCCGGCACGGCGAAAAATTCCCGGTCGACCATCACCTCTGTCCCCAAGTCTGGCCCACCCTGGGCAAGATCGTCGAACCCGCCTGACCCCGGCGCTTAAAAATCCCGCTCGGGATCGTCTCGCTCGACATACTCCCAGTAGGTGTCCTTCCTGGTGATCTTGGCGTCGGCGAATTCCCAGTAGTCGATGCCCCACCAGTCGATGATCTCGCCATCCCCGGCCTTGCCCTGAACCGTCCAGGTCGAAAATGCGGCGTTGCCCGAGGCCCAGGCGCCCTTATGCACCCAGCGCATGTCGGGAAAGCGCGCATAGCGGCTGGCCAGAAGTTCCCGGATCGCCTCGCGGCCCTTGACCAGCCGGCCGCAGGCCTCGGGCCCGCGCGCCAGGTACCAGTCTGCTTCCTCGGCGAAGAGTTCGACGATCGCATCAACGTTGCAGCTGTTAAATGCCGCCGACGCTTCCTCGACCAGCTCAACGATTGCGGCCTCGCGCGATTCCTGATCCGCTTTCTTCCCACGCTCGATCCTGTCGCATTGCGTTCTCTGGTGCTTGAGCAGGAAGCCGAGGCTCACGGTCGTGAATTCCCCGGGGCATTGGAACATAGTGGCGTGGCCGGGACCGTCGATAAAGATCAGTTCCGAGCCCGGGATATGGTCGCGTAAGTAACGCGCCTACCCGGGCGTCGTGGTGCGGTCGCCCGTGCCCACGGTAATCAGCGTCGGTGTCCTGATTTCGCCCAGGCGATCACGAACATCAAAGGTCTGGCAGGCCTGGGCGTGCCCCTCAATGCCTTCAGGCGTTGTCGGAGGGAATTTTTTCTCGCGCTCGATGAACGCGTCGAGCCGGTCCTCGTGCTCGTCGATGAATTCCGGACTGAAGAAATTGAATATCCGAGTGCCCACATTGACGACCGGATCATTCTGGATGATCTGGCGCTTGCGGATTTCGGTCCACCGCACGAGGTGCGGGCAGGGCCCGCCCTGCCAGGTCGAATTCAGCGTAAGCGAGATCAACCGGTCGGGATGGGCGAGGGCGAACTCCATGCCAATCGCGCCGCCCAGCGAGAAACCGGAGAAATGGACGCGCTCGAGTTCGAGGCTGTTCAACAGGCTTACCATGTCGGCGACCATATGGTTGCGCACCGTATAGCCGGGTTCGGGCACGTCGCTTTCGCCCGCGCCCCGAAGTTCGACGACGATCACCCGGAAGTAGCGCGCATAGGCATCGACCACGTCCGCCCAAGCGGACCGATTCTGACCAAAGCCGTGCACGAGGACGAGCGGCGCGCCCCTGCCCCGTTCCTCATAATAAAGCTTCAGCCCGTCCGAGAGAACGCCATGGCGCCGTCTCCCCTGGGTTGACGCGAATCCTTGGGGTGGTCCGAAGACTTTTCGCCAAGCCTACTCGGCCGCTTCGGATATCTCATTCATCCAACGCGGCTTGCTGCTCGCATGCTCGCGCACCCATTCCTGGGTCGCCAGGCGTGGCGTAGAATCGGGCCACACCAGAAGCGGCTTTTCCCAGCCGTGGATGATCGGCTCGGGCAGGGGGCTCTCGGTGTCGACGATCCGGCCGTCCTTCATGATGACATCGAGACGCGCAGGGTCCTGAAGCACTGAAATGTCGGCGAGCGGGTCGCCGTTCACCACGAGGATGTCCGCGAACTTGCCTTCCTCCAGCGTGCCGACCTGATCGCCCACGCCCATGACCTCAGCGGCGTTCTTGGTCGAGCTTTGGATCGCCTCCATGTTGTTCAGCCCGCAATAGGTCATGAGATGCTCCATCTCCCGGGCGTGCCAGGCACCCGAGGGAACCGTCATCATGCCGCTGTCCGTGCCGGCCATCAGCGTGACCCCGGCCTCATGCGCCTTGGTGAGAATCTTGCTCGCCGCGTCGAGTTCGTACTTGTAGAAATCGATGAGCTCGCTCGCCGCGCCCAGATCGGGGCCCCATTCAATGGTATTGGCGAGCAGCGAGAGCGTCGGATTGATCGGCGTGCCGTTCTTTACGATCACGCCCAGGTCCTCGTCGGACATGAACGAGGCGTGGATGATCCAGTCGAAGCCCGCTTGCGAAGCCTCGGCAGATGCCCGGCCCGAGCGGGCGTGGATGGTCACCTTGCGCTTCATCCGGTGGGCGATCTCGGCGATCGCCTTGAGGTCGTCGAGCGTGATACTGCCCAGCAGATCCATGCCCGCCGAGGTCGAGGTGTCGCCGTCGCCCGAAACCTTGATGATATCGACCCCGTCCTTAATTTCGAGGCGCACCTGCTTGATCATCTCGTCACGCGTGTTGCACAGCACGGCGAAGGACGATTGCGGATGCTGTACATGGGACGGGAAGAACGACCCCGTCCCGTTCCAGGTCGAAATGTAGTGGCCCCCTGCGAGGATTCGGGGGCCCTCGATCAGACCCGCGTCGACCGCATCGCGCAGCGCGACATTGATCTTCCAGACCCCGCCGGGACTGCCGACGGTGGTCACGCCGGCGCGCAGGATCTTGCGGATCGCGAGGGCGGCCTTGAGCGTTCGGTATTCGGCGCTGCCGTACATCTCGAGCGCCTCGATCGAGGTGATCTCGTTGTAGCTCGGGTGAACGTGGCAATCGATCAGGCCCGGCATGATGGTTCTGCCGGCTGCGTCGATCGTCTCGAACTCGCCTCGTTTTCTGGCGAAGGCCTCGACCTTGTCCGTCCTGTCGACCTTGGCGATCTTGTTGTCCTCGACGAAGACCGCACTACCGGATTTTGCGTCTGCGCCCGTCGCGTCGAGCAGTATTCCGTTACTGATCAGATAATTCGCCATGCCTTCAGCCTCCCTCCCCGCGGGTATCTCTGTTGCTCCTCGTCTCGCCGTCTGCTGGGCCGTAACCTATCACGGATGACGCCCCTTAATTCCGTTCATCCCCCGCAAACCTTCGCAACCCTTTATTAAATTGAAGTTTGATGTCGCGGACCGAGGCGCGGAAAGAGCGCGTTGAGAAACGCCCACCAAGCCCCTATGCCACAGAACCTTGTAGGGCGAGTGTGGCTCCGTGGTGATCTAGAAAGTTTATACGCTCCGAGCGCGGGATATTGACGGCGATCGGTTCATCGCCTCGATCCGTCCCTGCCCTGTTCCATGTCCCGATTCTTTTAATACTATTCGATTCTTATTCGCCTTCTCATTTAAGGTCGGGGGATAAATTCTGCCAAGAGGCGTGCGGCGGTCGGGATCGAGAACGCTTGAAATTCGGCACCGCGTTGAAGCACGTCAATAAAGAGAGAGGGGGAAAATTCGTGCCCAAGAAACGACGCATCACGAGCCCGCTTGTCTACGAGCCCGAAGAAGGCACATGGTCCAATTGCTTTCTTGTCGGCGATCAGATCGTGCTGGCCGGCATGGTCAGTCTCGACAAGGATCGTCAGGTCGTCGGTGAGAACGACGCCTACGCCCAGTCCATCCAAGCGTTCACCAACATGAAAAACCTGGTCGAGGCCGCGGGCGGCACCATGGCCGACATCACGAAGCTCACGACGTTTCTCACCAATATGGAGCACCGACCTGCCTTATTGCAAGCACGGCGCGAGTTCTTCACGGGCAATTTTCCCGCCGCCTTGGTGATCGGCAACATCACCCTCACGCGCCCCAGCTTGCTGGTCGAGTTCGAGGCTGGGGCGTGTTGGGTTGCGGAGAGGATTAGAGCGATTCAAACTCGTCCGGTCATTGTTCCCCATCCATCATTCAGCCTAAATCGACGTTAGAAGACGTTAGAATGAAAATCACACCGGAACTTTTGGGATAAAATTGCCAGCTTCCAGGCGCATGAGGGGACGTTCATGTACATCGGCAAGTCGATTAAGCGTTTCGAGGACGTTCGGCTCCTGACCGGACGGGGGAATTACGTTGACGACATGGCGGTGCCCGGTGCGACATACGCCGTTTTCGTACGAAGCACCCACGCCCACGCCAATATCCGGAACTTCTCGACCGCCGCCGCCGAGGCGATGCCGGGCGTTCTCGCCGCCTTGACCGGCGAGGATTGGGAGGCGAACGGCCTCGGCAAGGCGCCAATCGTGTGGCACGTGCCGTTGGGCGATCAGCCCCAGAACGAGGCGCCCCGACCGATCCTGACGGCGGGTCGGGTGCGCCATGTGGGCGATACAGTTGCTGTGGTCATCGCCGAGACGCACTTTCAGGCGCTCGACGCCGCGGAAGCGGTGGAGGTGGACTACGAGCCCCTGCCGGCGAATGTCGTAACGGGCCGGGCGCTCGACGCGCAGACGCCGGTCATCCATGAGAAGTTTGGCAGCAACGCGGTATTCGACGTTGTAATCGGCGACCAGGCGGCAACCGACGAGGCGTTCGCCGGGGCCGCGCATGTCGAGCGTCTGGCGATCACGCAAAACCGGATCACAGCGATGCCGATGGAAGCCCGATGCATGGTCGGCGAGTACGATGCGGCGAACGATCGCTATACGCTTTGGACGGGCACGCAGAACCCGCATTTTCTGCGCGAATGGCTGGCGACCTCGTCCCTGAAGGTGCCAGAGCACAAGATTCGCGTCGTGGCGCCCGACATGGGCGGCGGCTTCGGGCAGAAGATATATCACTACCCCGAAGACGCGGTGGTGCTCTGGGCATCGAGGAAGATCGGTCGTCCCGTGCGCTGGACCTCTACCCGCGAGGAAAATCTGATGGTCGACACTCACGCCCGGGATCACGACACCACGGCCGAGATGGCGTTCGACGACGACGGGCATATCCTCGGCCTGCGGGTCCAGACGCTGGCCGCCTGCGGCGCCTATCTCAGCGCATTCGGATCCTGCATTCCAGCCTACGCCTACGGCCTGATCCTTTCCGGCGCCTATGCTATTCCGGCAATCCACGCGCGAATTCGCGGCGTCTACACGAATACCACGCCGGTCGATGCCTATCGGGGTGCCGGACGGCCCGAGGGTATCTGCGTCGCCGAGCGGATGCTTGCCAATTACGCTCACGAAACCGGACAGGACGAACGCGAACTGCGCCGGAAAAATTTCATCCAGCCCGAACAATATCCCTACACGAGCGCAACGGGGGCAGTCTACGACTCGGGCGATTTGCCGGAGCTGGATCGAAAGCTCGATACGATTTTTGATTACGACGCCGCGCGCGCTGAGCAGGCCCGGCTGCGCGAAGACGGTGTCCTCATGGGCATCGGCATTGCGGCGTTGCACGACAGCGCGGGATTCGGGCCGAGCAAATTGCTTGCGCAGTTCGGGGCGCGGGACGGGTTTTGGGATAGCGCAACAGTCCGCGTGTATCCCAGCGGGAAAGTTACGACGCTGTGCGGCAGCCATAGTCACGGCCAAGGACATGCGACGACGTTCGCACAGGTGCTCGCCGACGTGCTCGGTATCCCTATCGAAGATATCGACATTGCCTATGGCGATACCGATCAGATTCCCGTCGGCCGGGGCACCTACGCATCGCGGTCCATGACCCTGGTGGGTAGCGCTCTAAAAATCGGCGGCGAACGGGTCATCGAAAAGGGCCGCATCCTTACTGCCCATCTGCTTGAGGTCGAGCCCGAGGAGATCGAGTACGAAGAGGGAAGATTTCAGGTCAAGGGTGCCAACCGCAGTATGACATTCGCCGAGATGGCCAAGGCGGCCTATACGGGAGCGAGCTATCCCGAGGGCTTCGAGATCGGCCTTGAGGTATCGACCTTCTTCGATCCGCCCGAGATGAATTACCCTTCGGCCATCCACGCGGCGATCGTGCTGGTCGATCCCCATACGGGCCGGGTCACCTTGCGCGAGTATTACGCCGTCGACGACGCCGGGGTCGTCATCAATCCGATGGTGGTGGAAGGACAAATTCACGGCGGCCTGGCCCAGGGCATCGGGCAGGCCATGCTGGAGCAGTGCGTGTTCGACTCGGAATCGGGTCAACTGCTCACGGGCTCCCTGATGGACTACTGCGTGCCCCGCGCCGACGATGTACCCTCCTATACGACGATGCTTCAAGAAATCCCGAGCACGACGAACCCGCTGGGTGTAAAGGGCATCGGCGAAACAGGCACGATCGGCGCACCGCCGACGATCGGCAACGCCGTGATCGATGCACTTTGGCATCTGGACGTGCGCCATATCGACATGCCGTTCACGTCCGAGAAGGTCTGGCGCGCGATACGCGAGGCATCGTAGGTGCGCGCGCCTGACCCCCGTCACGGGTGTTGTCAGACCAATGCGACCAGTTCCCAAAAACCGATGAGCCCGTAGTCTCAGGTTGCAAGTTGAAGCCATTCAGCGAGCGCGGCAGAGCGGTTCTGTTTGAACACGTCGCGGCGGTTAAGATGACGGTGCTGGTTGAAGAGGTTGTGGATCGAGGCATCGACGGCGGCGAATTTCCGGAGAGCTTTTAGAACCCTGCAGCGCGCCTTGCTCCCTCTCGTCGTCGGAACGGGTGGTCGGAATTCTCGGTTCGATTATTGTGCCGCCATTAGACCGGCCCTCGCTATCAAAGGGCCCGACCTCAATGTCCGGAAATGGCTACGAGCAGATACCCACTGGTGTCCAGCTGAATTTCTGCTTAGGGTCACAAGCGGTCGTGCTGGCGCCCCTGCGTTGATGTCCGCTTGTAGCCAGAAGCGGACATTGAGGACCGGCCAGGAGTCCAGCGGCGTGTGCTGGTCGAGAAAGACGGTGCGCGCTAGTATATGGGTCGGAAGACAGGGACCTAATTAGATGCTCATGAGAATGTTGTGTCGTATGTGCCGTTGCTTCGCGGAGCCCAAGCCTTCTACCAAGCCTAACATAGAGGAACGGGCGGAGGCCAAGGGGCAGGCGCCGGATAAGAACCCCGAGGGCAAGGATTCGCCGAGGACGTAGGAGCCAGAAACGCGCTGGCAGGCCGGAGGGTATAATCGGCGGTGATGTTATAGCCCAGGTCCATGTCCCGGGAACGCGCGAGAATGCCCACCGCATAAACCCTAATGCATGCTTGTGCCGGCGTGCGCAATGTGACGGGGGCCGTTCAGCGGGTGGCCAGGCTGCGTGCCGAGTGAGCCCTGGCGCGGATCAAGGTGGGCAAGCACGGCTCACGCTCTAGATTGTGTTCAGAGGCCGACGGTGCCCGTTCGCGCACGCTAGTAGGGTCATGACGTACGTCGTTACCGAATCCTGTATCAAGTGCAAGTTGATGGACTGCGTTGAGGTTTGCCCGGTCGACTGCTTTTACGAGGGCGAGAACATGCTCGTCATCCACCCCGACGAATGCATCGATTGCGGCGTCTGCGAGCCCGAGTGCCCGGTCGAGGCGATCCTGCCCGACACCGAGGGCGATCTCTCCAAATGGGTTGAGCACAACCGCACCTACTCCGAGCAATGGCCCATCATCACCCGCATAGGAACGCCACCCGAGGATGCCGACGCGTGGAGGGGCGTGCCCGACAAGATGAAACACTTCAGCCCCAATCCGGGTTCGTCGGGCGGCTCTTGATGGTCTGCTCGGATTTAAGTGGTCCAAACCAAAAGTTAGGATTGGGCCGTTTTAAAGCAGGTCAGGTCAGTCTGCTTTGGGTCAAATGCAGACATTAATGGCAAGGGCTAATTATTTCCGCTTATGGCTAAAAGCGGACACACGTCCTCCCCTGACACCAAACCGGCACACCCCCTTGGGGGCCTCTCGTCAAGTGATTCCTTGGAGAGACGCAGTTCAGAACAAGAGCGGCATGACGATCGGCAGATCATTTCTACCCTCTGCGTTGGAAGGTCCCTCTCGTTTTCTGCAGCAGAGATTGTAGTGATCCAACAGCCAGACGCTGGTAGCATTTCGGTGTCAGCTTGCGGGCGGCGAACAGAGGTTTACGGCGGCATTACCTGACGTGCCGGTGGTTTTTCATGGGCAAGCGGCTGGGCGGGGGAATTGTCTGACACGCAAGCGGACGAGCGAGATGTGATGAACCGGGAATTCAATGCCACGGGTTGGCAGGTGCGGGCGATTGGTCTGGGCGCCATGCCCCTATCTATAGCCGGCCGACCGAGCGAGGCTGAGGCGAATGACGTCATTGACGCGTTCATCGAAGCGGGCGGCAACTTCATCGATACCGCAAATGTCTATTGCCTGGACGATTCGGACATCGGCCACAACGAGCGCCTGATCCACGATGCCCTCACACGGAACGGAATGGACGAAAAGGTCATCGTGGCCACCAAAGGGGGCATGAGACGCCCGAAGGGGGATTGGGTGCCGGATGCCCGACCCGAATGGCTGCGCGCCTCGTGCGAAAGAAGCCTTGTGGCCCTCGGTGGCGAAGCCATCGCCCTTTATCAACTCCACATTCCGGACCCCGAGGTGAAGCTGGAAGAATCCGTCGGCGAGCTGATCCGGCTCAGGGAGGAAGGCAAGATCCTCCACATCGGTTTATCGAACGTCGATGCGGAGCAGCTCGCGCTCGCGCTACATCTCACGCCTGTCGCCTCGGTTCAGAATCGGTGCAACCCGTGGTTCAAGAGAGATTTCAAGAACGGCGTGGTAGACATGTGTCGGGTCGAGGGCATCGTCTACATGCCCTATAGCCCAGTCGGAGGGCATCACGGCCACGCGCGCATGCGTGCCCGCGGTCCGATGCGCCGACTCTCCGAAAAGTACGGCGTTTCGCCCTATCGGATCGCACTTGCCTGGCTGCTGGGCAAGGGCGAACACATCATCCCCATCCCCGGAGCGAGCAAGGTCTCGAGCGCGCGGGACTCCGCGCAGGCGTTGGGCGTCCAGCTTGAAACGAAGGATTTCGACCTGATTGAGCGCCTGGAGGACGGAGAGATACGATAATCGATCCATCGTAGAGGCATTGTCAGATTTACCGGCCGCGAATTCTTCAAGAAATTCCGTGCTGTCGCGTCCGCTTCTTGACGTCAACTCGCCGCGTGAGAACCTTGACCACTTCTGATCCCGGATTCCCCAGATGGATTGCCAGTTTGATGACCTTCTTGGGCGATTCTGCTATAAGAATCAATGCAATACCATCATCGCGACGGGTCAAACCCGTCTCACCCTGCGGGTGACTCAAGAAAGCTCCCTTTGCGGGTCGATTTCGACCGCCGCCTGAAGCTGGAATTCCTCGGCAGCAAGATCACCTCAGACGCTGGGCTCCTGGCCTATCGCGAGCTGGACGATGTTCTCGGCCTGACTGATCTGGCTGGGGCGGCATTGTCGGATTTGCGGCGCGGCAAGAACACGCGCCACCTGCTGACGGGCCTGTTGCGTCAATCGGTGTTTGGACGCTTGGCCGGATACGAGGATGTGAACGATGCCGAGCGACTGTCGCGCGATCCGGCGATGCGAGCCATCGTGGATCGCAAGGGTCTTGATCGTCGTGCGGCCTCGACCAGCCAGATGGGCCGCTTCGAGACGGAATGGCTGGCGACGGACGATAACCTGGCGGCGTTGACCGCCCTATCCGGCTTTTGGATCGACCGGGTGCACGACCGTCGACCGCCGAAGATGATCGCCCTCGACATGGACAGCAGCGTCAGCCAGACCCATGGCGAACAGGAAGGAACCGCCTACAACGGTCACTTCGGATGTGCCTGCTATCATCCGCTGTTCGTGTTCAACCAGTTCGGCGATCTGGAACGGTGCGCCCTGCGTCCTGGCAACGTGCACTCCGCAGATGGCTGGCGCGAGGTGCTGGAGCCGGTCGTCAGCAGATACCGAGACCGGAAGCTGCGGCGCTACTTTCGTGCCGATGCCGCCTTCGCCTCGCCAGAGGTGTATGAGTTCCTGGAGGCTGAGGGCTTCCTGTACGCGATCCGCCTTCCCGCCAACCGGGTGCTGCAACAGAGCATCGCTCATTTACTCAGACGACCGGTTGGCCGACCTCCGAAAGAAGTGAGGCGCTACCATGCCAGCTTCAGCTACAAGGCACAGAGCTGGAGCAAGTCCCGTCGGGTGGTCGCCAAGGTCGAGTGGCATCCTGGCGAGCTGTTTCCCCGTGTCGGGTTCATCGTCACCAACCTCTCCCGGCCTGCCGAGCGGGTGATCGCCTTCTACAATCAGCGCGGCACGGCGGAGCAGTACATCAAGGAAGGCAAGAACGCGATCAACTGGACCCGGCTTTCCTGCCATGGCTTCCGCAACAACGAGGTGCGTCTTCAGCTGCACGCCTTGGCATACAACTTGGGCAACTTCCTGCGCACGCTCGCCTTGCCCGACGGAGTGGGCCACTGGTCGCTGACCACCTTACGCGAGAAGCTGATCAAGATTGGAGCGAAGGTCGTGCGCCACAGCCGTTACATCACTTTCCAGATGGCGGAAGTGGCGGTCTCGAGAGGCCTGTTCCGAAAAATCCTGAGGCTGATTGACGGGTTGCGGCCAGCCCCTTTGCCGCCATGACGGGCCTTGATCGAGACACATCCAAATCGCCCGACAGGACAGGTGTGTGCTGCACAGGTCGATGTGCGCCCTCACAGTGCGAAACGATCACGGGGCCGAGTTTCTCATCGCTAAACAAACCCGATCAAGAGCGGACCCCAGCCTATCGTGACAGCTCCGGGTCGGAATCGCCTTCGGGATGCCTATTGTGTTACTTTGTTCGGCGATTGGGAGGAGCCATCTGGGGAATCCCGGCTGATTAGCTAGATCACGCTCAGTTAATCTGACTTTTATTCACCCGCAATTCGCAACGGATTCAACGTCCCGACTCATGCTCCGGCGCACCTACAGATGGCTGATTCGCGTCTCGGACACGAAGTACGCGATCTGGGTCATCGGTGCCGTCTCGTTCCTGGAAAGCTCGATCTTTCCCGTGCCGTCCGACGTCATCTGAGAACGGCGGCGCAATAATCCCCCACTGAAGCGGCCGGTTGATCCGGCTGTGGCGGACCAAAATGGGACCGTCTATAGCCTTCTGTCAGGGTTGCTCTGACTGGAAGGCGGGGGGATGTATCGGGTGGAGTTGTACGCGCGGGTCCGGCGGGCGTGTCGTGTCGAGGGGATGAGCACCCGCGAGGCCTCGCGGGTGTTCGGGCTGGACCGCAAGACGGTGCGCAAGATGCTGTCGTTCTCGGTGCCGCCGGGATATCGCCGGAGCGTGCCGCGGAGGCGTCCGAAGCTGGACGCATTCACGGGGATTATCGATCGGATCCTGGAGGACGATCGGACCAGCCACCACAAGCAACGGCACACGGCGAAGCGGATCTTCGACCGTCTCCGGGACGAGTACGGGTTCACCGGCGGCTACACCATCGTGAAGGACTATGTCCGTGAGCGGCGGCTTCGGTCGCGCGAGATGTTCGTGCCGCTCGTCCATTCCCCCGGCCACGCCCAGGCGGACTTCGGCGAGGCGATGGCGGTGATCGGCGGTGTGGCGCGCAAGGTCCACTTCCTTGCCTTCGACCTTCCCCACAGTGATGGTTGCTTCGTGAAGGCCTATCCGGCGGAGACGACCGAGGCGTTCTGCGATGGCCACAACGCGGCGGTTGCGTTCTTCGGCGGCGTCCCCCGCTCCATCCTGTACGACAACACCAAGCTGGCGGTTGCCCGCATCCTGGGCGATGGAAAGCGGCAGCGAGCGCGCGTCTTCACGGAGCTGCAATCCCACTATCTGTTCGAGGACAGGTTCGGCCGGCCGGGCAAGGGCAACGACAAAGGCAAGGTCGAGGGACTGGTCGGCTTCATCCGGCGGAACTTCCTGGTCCCCGTCCCGCGGGCCGAGAGCTTCGAGGCGCTGAACGATGATCTCGCGGGACAGTGCCGCCGGCGCCAGGCGGCGCGGCTGCGGGGTCACAAGGAGACCATCGGCGAGCGCCTCGCGCGGGATCGCCAAGCTCTGCTACCGCTACCCCCGGCACCATACGATGCCTGCGACAAGCGTCCCGGGCGGGTGAGCTCGCTGTCGCTGGTGCGCTACCGCGGCAACGACTACTCCGTACCCGTGGCCTACGGCCACCGCGAGGGACTGATCCGGGGCTATGTCGACGAGGTGATGATCAGCTGCGGGGCCGAGGTGATCGCCCGGCACCGCCGGTCCTATGACAGCGAGGACCTGATCTTCGACCCGCTGCATTATCTGCCATTGATCGAGCAGAAGATCGGCGCCCTCGACCAGGCCGCGCCGGTGGCGGGCTGGGACCTGCCCGAGGCCTTCATCACTCTGCGACGCCTGCTCGAAGCCCGCATGGGCAAGGCGGGCAAGCGCGAGTACGTCCAGGTGTTGCGTCTGCTGGAGACCTTCCGGCCCGAGGAGGTCGAGGGTGCGGTCGGCGACGCCCTGCGGCTTGGCGCGATCGGCTTCGATGCCGTCAAGCACCTGGTGCTGTGTCGGACCGAGCGACGGCCGCCTCGACTGGATCTCGACGTCTATCCGTACCTGCCGCGCGCCCGGGTCGCGATAACGTCTGCCAAATCGTACATGAGCCTGCTGTCGGGGCTCCGCGCATGACCGACACGCCGCAGGTGCTGCTCGTCCACCACCTCAAGAGGCTGAAGCTGCCGACGTTCCTGAGGGAGTACGACAAGATCGCCCGGCAGTGTGCCTCGGAAGGCGTCGACCACGTTCGCTATCTTCTGCGTCTTGCCGAGCTCGAGCTGATCGACCGCGAGCGCCGCATGGTCGAGCGGCGCATCAAGGCGGCGCGCTTCCCCGTGATCAAGAGCCTCGACAGCTTCGACTTCAAGGTCATCCCCTCGCTCAACAAGACGCTGGTCCTGGAGCTGGCCCGCTGCGCGTACATCGAGCGCCGCGAGAACCTCATCGCGCTCGGCAACAGCGGCACCGGCAAGACCCACATCGCCCTCGGTCTCGGCCTGGCGGCCTGCCAGAAGGGCCTCTCGGTCGGCTTCATCACCGCCGCCGCACTGGTCCACGAGCTCATCGAGGCCCGCGATGACAAGCAGCTGCTGAGGTTCCAGAAGAAGCTCGCCACCTACAAGCTTCTGATCGTCGACGAACTCGGCTTCGTGCCGCTGTCCAAGACCGGCGCCGAGCTCCTGTTCGAGGTGTTCAGCCAGCGCTACGAGCGGGGCTCGACCCTGGTCACCACCAATCTGCCCTTCGACGAATGGACCGAGGTGTTCGGCTCCGAGCGCCTCACCGGCGCTCTCCTCGAGCGCCTCACCCACCACGTCAACATCCTCGAGATGAATGGCGAGAGCTACAGGCTCAACCAGAGCCGCAGGCGTCAAACCCCGACGGCGAACTGAACCGACCACCCAGCCCACGCTTGACCCCGTGGGCCCACAGGTCCCTCCCGCGCGCGCCGCCGCGTCGGCCTGTTGAGGGCACGCCGCGTCGCACGCGGGGCCCTCCCATGGACTACGGGGACAAGCCCGCAGCCGCCAAGTGGTCCCTTCTTACACCGCCACGGTGGTCCCTTTTTGCTCCGCCATTGACACTCAAGTTCGTGCCGATGATTCTCGCCAACCGGAAGCGCGCCTGGTTTCTGGCCGCCTGGTGTACGCTCACCTCGGTGCTGGGCGGGTGCGTGAGTTATGCCATCGGCTATTATTTATTCGAAGGCTTCGGACGCGATCTGCTCGACTTCTACGGCTACCTGGACGAGTTCGACGCCTTCCGGCAAAACTATGCCGAGTGGGGCGCCTGGATTGTCGGGATCGGCGGCGCCACCCCCGTCCCCTACAAGGTGATAACCATAGCGAGCGGCATGACCGGTCTAAACATCGGCGTCTTCATCGGCGTCTCGATCCTTTCGCGCGGCATCCGATTCTTCGTGGTCTGCTGGCTGATGTGGTATTTCGGCCAACGCCTGCGCGGCTTCATCGAGAAATATCTGGGCTAATGTCGATCTTGTCCAAATGATGGCTGGGGGGCAACGGCCATAAGCGTTCGACAACCGTCGCCGTCACGGAGGCCACCCATTTCCCTCTGACGAGGCGGAAACCGCCTTAATGTCCGCTTTGGGTCAGGACCGGACTTGCCGGCGCCCCTGCTGCGATGTCCGCTTGTAGCCAGCAAGCAGCCACTCCGAAGGCCGAATTTGGAATCGGTGTACACACAAGAGGCCAACGCGCGTGCGCACACTGATGGCCCATAGGGGGGTGCCCCCGGCACTTCGATAGGTTCTTAGAAACCGAGGAGGTTAGGCGGGGCCTTCGACCATTCCGTGTCGCCACCCGGAAACCCTTCCCAACGCCCACCCAACGCGGTCCCTAAGGCTGTCCAGGGGACTGCGCGAAACAGGCTCGTGTGCTTACCTATTGCTTACCCGTCCTAAACACGAAAAACGGTCTTTTATCTAACCCCTTGAAAAGATTGGTGAGCCCTGCAGGGATCGAACCTGCGACCGTCTGATTAAAAGTTTGTGTCAATCTGTTTCTCGATTTTGCACGCGATTACGCGACAGTTCCTTAACTAGCTGTTATATTTGTATTTTCCACCTCCTACTTGTCACGCGGATTCACCGAAATACACTTGCGTTCTTGCCCTCTTGGAGCCACATTGGAGCCACACTAGGTTCTGAACCCAATTTAACCTATTGATTCATAGTGTGGAAGTGTGATTCAAGCTTCTTGGAAAGGAGTTTGATCATGCGCTTTGATTTGTCAGACGAAGAATGGGCGGTGATCGAGCCGCTTTTGCCCAAGGGCGGACGTGGTCCGAAGCGTATGGACGATCGGCGTGTTTTGAACGGAATTTTCTATATTCTGCGCACCGGCGCCCCGTGGCGCGACCTGCCCGAGCGCTACGGCCCGCGCACCACCATCTACAACCGCTATGCGCGCTGGGCACGGCGCGGCATATGGAAGGCGATCTTCGATGGGCTTGCCGAACACTCCGGCGACAGCCTGTTCTTCATCGACTCATCCATCGTCAAGGCTCACCGCGCGGCAGCCGGCGCAAAAGGGGGGAACTGGCGCAGGATATCGGCCGCTCACGCGGCGGCCGCACAAGCAAGGTTCACGCCGTAGTCGATGAACACGGTCGTCCCCGGCGCTTTGTCATCACCGGCGGTCAGGTTCATGACGGTCAAGTCCTGCCGGATCTTCTCGAAGGCGCCGGAGCGCCGCTTGCCGTCGTCGCCGACAAGGCTTACGGCTCACGCGCCATCCGCCAGCTCATTGACGATGACGGGGCTCTGGCGGTCATTCCATCAAAGAGCAACGCCAAAGAGCCCATCTCCCATGACGTCGGTCTTTACAAAATGCGCAACATCATCGAGCGCTTCTTCTGCACCATGAAAGACATGCGAAGGCTCGCAACACGCTTCGAAAAACTCAGCCGCAACTTCCTCGCCATGATCCACATCTTCGCGATAAGACTATGGATCAATTGAGTCCACACCCTAGTTGCAGTAAACCCGCTAATAAATGATCAGAAGAGCAGGCCCAACCATGCCGAAGATCACCAAACATCTTGTTGAAGCCGCCGAAATTCGAGACAAGCATTACACCATCACTGATAGCCAAATCCCGGGATTTGGCATCCGCATCATGCGTGGAGGCACGCGGACTTATGTCGTGATGTACCGCGCCGGCGGTCGCCGCCGGCGCATGGTTCTCGGTCACCACGGTGTCACTACGCCCGAGCAGGCCCGAACGAGCGCAATCAACATTTTGGCGCGCGTCAGGAATGGCGAAGACCCGGCAGCCAGCCGACAAAACGGCGGTCATATAATCACCGTCGCTGACCTCGCCGAACGCTTCGACGAGGAACACATCGCCGTGCGGCTTAAGCCGAAATCAGCAGACAATTATCGACTCCATCTTCGGGTTCACATTCTGCCAGCGTTAGGTCATTTTAAGGTGGCCGAAGTAAAGCGATCCGATGTCGCCAATTTACACCATAAGCTCAGGCGCACTTCACACACGGCCAATCGGTGTCTCGCGGTCCTATCCAAAATGTTCAATCTCGCCGAACTGTGGGATCTGCGCCCCGACGCGTCCAATCCCTGCCGGCACGTTAAGAAATATCCCGAAGGGAAGCGCGAACGCTACCTGAGCGCCGACGAGCTGACCCGGTTGGGCGAGGTCCTGCGACAATGCGAACAGGAAGGTATCGAGAGCGCGTCGATGATCAACCTGATTCGCCTGTTGGTGCTCACGGGCTGCCGGCTCTCGGAAATCCAGACCCTCAAATGGGACTACGTGGACCTCGAGAGCGGAGTCCTCCGGCTGCCCGATTCCAAAACCGGCGCCAAGATTGTCCATATCGACGGGGCCGCGGCAAGAATTCTCAGCGGGATCGAGAGGCTCGAGCGGAACCCTTGGGTCATCACCGGCAAGCTTGAAAATACGCATTTGCAAGACCCGCAACGCCCATGGCGGCGCATCCGTGCCCGCGCCGGCCTTGACGACGTGCGCATCCACGACTTGCGCCACACCTTCGCATCAGTCGCCGTGTCAGGCGGCCAGGGCCTGCCCATGATCGGCAAGATGCTCGGCCACACCCAAGTCCAGACAACGGCGCGCTACGCCCACCTCGCGACGGAACCAGTCAAGCGGGCAACGGAGGACGTTTCGGCCAGCATCGAGGCGGCGCTGGGATTAAGTGTGGCGCCTTCACGTAGGATGTGAGACACGTGCAGGCTCCTGTGTGGTGTCCACAGACGACTCAGGAGAGTCGATATCGATTTAGGGGGAGAGGAACCCCCGCAGCAGAAGAAGCGTGGCCTGAGGATGTGCTGCGTGGTACAGAGCCGCGATCTACGCGGCGTACAGCACTGCCTCCCGGGGGCGGCAGCATCGTTGGATCAGAACCGTAAACGAATTTAGGTGGAGCAGGAGTCGAATACGGCCGCGCGATCATATAGTATGCATCGGAAGCGGCGCGGCGGCGTGGCAACTGAAGTCCGAGATACATGGGCGAATATTTACCATATGCTGGCACGAATGCGATTCAGGAGGCCACGATCGCCGTTCACTTCCGGGGCGACTTTGTTGCAAGCGCAGTCGAGCGCGCTCGTGCGAATGCTATCGAGGATTTGAAAGATGCGTTTCCGCGGTCGAATGACATACGTATGGCGGAGATCAAGATCGACAATGAGACACAGAACATAGTTGCTCAGGGTGGTAATACTCCCTCCGGGCTCGTCGGATTCGAGCTATTAAAGGTGAAAGCAGATGGGGCGCCTGCTCGGGTTCTTCGTCTCGTTAAAGATATTCTTGCGGTGAATTTCCTAGTGTACGAAAGCTGGTCAACTACTCTGCTGCACAGTCTGCAATATATGCGCTCGGTGTTATCCCACATGAATTTGGAAGAGAATTCCATTACGGCATTCAGCTTGAGATATATAGATCGATTTACGTTCGATGGAGATCCCAAGGACGCTCACGCCGGATTGTTGCTACGGAACGGTAACGCGTATATGGCTGCACATTGTTTTGAAAGCGAAGCCTTTTGGCATTGTCACTCAGGTTGGTTTGAATCAAATAGTAAATATTTTCGAATCCTGAATCAGCTGAACATTGGGAGCGCAATGGTAGATCAAGCACCCACGATCACCATTGATCACAACGGAATTTGTCAATTTAGCACGCCACGACAATCAATTGATTCGGTGTTTTCACCATCCACAGGGAAAGAGTTAGGGGTTGAGGGTGTGCTGAACCGTCTACATGGCCAGAATGGCACGATTCTGGGAAGTCTTCTGCTCGAAAATATGTTGACGCATATCGGGATGAGATCATGAATACCGCGATGGAATACCAGACGCATTTTTGCGGAATCCCTCCAGTGGTTTCCGATGAGTTCTACGGCGGAGACCACGCGCAGCTCAAAACGACTGAGACGTGGATCCGCGCCGGATATCTTCTTGAGACGGTTGAAATCGGGGAGACTGAGTACAAACCCTCCCATTGGATGATGGCCTCTCAATCCGAAACCTCGCCGACATCACAATTGCTGAATCGGTTGTGGACATATCAACAGATGCCGGAGGATGATCGTTGGCCCGAGGCTATTTGGCCCACCGCATCAGCATTCGACGATGCGCGCAATTTCACCTGTTGTTTGCCACTATCTCTGATTCCTCTTCCTGAGATCAGCTTGTCTGACGACGGTGAAATTAACTTCTTGTGGGATAGTGAAGGCGTTCACGTGGATTTGGGGTTCTATGGTACGCGTACATTTTCGTACTTTGCGCGCAGCAAGGATGGACAAAGATTCCATGCCGATGACGTTCAAGCATCGGAGGGGTTGCCTGTTCAGATCACGAAGCTGCTTAGCGCCTGACCGAAACATTGCCGGTATCGATCCCGCATCTCAACGAGAGCGTCAGTGCCAATCCGGGTATCTCACCCGGTGTTGTCGAGGACGACGAGTTTCTCCTTCGCGAGGTGTTCAACCCTGAACATATTAAGGACGGAAAGCTCCGCACAGCCGCGATACCCGTTCAAGACCTTAAGTTAAGAGGATTCTCCGTTCATCGTATGAGGTACGTCTCGGCCGAGTATGTCACGGCCTCAATTGAAGAACGGCTATCTAGGCCAAGAGGGAACGGCCCTCGGAAAGACGAAGGTGTCGCCACGTTGGAAACGGTGGTCGTGCGTAGCTTTCGGGTGGACGATCAGCGTGCGTTCGTGGTGATCGATACGGCGATACAAAGTAATTCAGGTCACGCCAGCATTTACGCAGCCGACCCAGAAAAGAAGGAATCTCATGTTCGGGAGTTGCGGTCACTATTGATACCTCTATTGCAAGATAGAAAATCTGTAGATGAAGCGTTCGCCGCGCTGAGAGAGGGAATTTAGCGTTTTGGATGAGTAGGCTCGTCGGAGCTTACCCTGATGCAAATTCTCGGCGCCTTGCAACTCGTCCGGTACGGGCCTCCGCATAAAGCCCTGCTTCCGCCTCGCGCCGCCGAATCAGCCCTTTCAGCTTGCGCCCGCCGGCCCAGACCCAGCGCCCAAATTCATGCGGCACCGCGTCGTGCTCCTCGCGGTTGACTTTGCGGCGGAGCGTCGAGCACTGCAGCGCGCCCGCGCCGAGATTGAACGCGAAGGAGCCGAGCGCGTCGAACCGGCCGTCCTCGAGCGGCACCCGGATCTGACGCAGCACGGTGCGTTCGGCGGCCTCGACATCGCGGCGCAGCAGCTCCTCGGCTTCCGCCTCGTCGATGCCGTCCGCGAACCGCTCGCGCTCGTCGTCGCGCACGACGTGACCGTAGCCGATGGTCGGCCAGCCGCCCGGGCAGACATAGATCTCGGGCGCGAATCCCTCGAAGCGCTTGATCAGGGCGAGACCGTCGTCGGTGAGATGGCGCATGGCCTCAGAGCCGCTCGCGGAGCTTCGACAGCGTCCGGTTGCCGAACCAGAAACTCATGACGGCTGCGAACAGCGCCTGGGTCTCGGCATCCCAGATGCGCGGCAGCGCCTCGGCGATGAGGAGCCCCTCGACGACGATCAGAAGATAGAGGCCGGAGCCCTTGACCGATGCGAACAGGATGAAGAAGGCGTAGGTGATGAGCGGGCGGACCGACGCACGAAGGCCGTCCACCCATCGGCTGCTGCCGCCCAGCGCCGCATCGTGCTTGTAAAGCGCCTTGCTCTCGGCGACGTCGGCCTGGACCTCGATCTCCTCGAGGCGCTGGGTGTGGCCGAGGCGCATCTGCTCCATCTGACGATCGAGCACCGCGAGCTCGTGCTTGCGGTCCGCGCGTTCGCGGAACAGACCCATGATGTCGGGAATGGCGCTGGTGGCGAATCCCAGCAGACTGCCGATCAAGGTCAGCATTGTGAGCCTCCGATGGGTTTGTGGACGAGCCCGGTCATCGCCGCGCGAATGGCGGCGGCCTCGGGTCGGTATGGGGGGATGGTGCGGCGCGAGACGGTCGCGAGGAACGTCAGCCGCCGAGCGCTGGCCAGAAGGACTTGCCCAAGGCGGTGAGCATTCCCACGAGGATCGCACCGAGCAGCCACGTGTTGCGGATGTGAAGCGCCTCGATCTTGGTGAGTCGGGCCTGGAGCTCGCCATAGCGCCGCTCGCAGGCGATCTCGTGGGCGGCGAGATGGGCCGCGGCCTCCGAGCGTACCCGCTCGATCTCGGTCGAATGGGGTTCATTCATTGCGGTATTCCTCCGCGATCACGGGGATGTGGACGACGCGGACCTGCACGAGGCACTGGGTGTTCACGCCGGGCGCCGGGGGCGGGCAGAGCGAGGATGCGCAGGCGGCCAGGCACAGAACCGCCGCGAGGCCGGCCAGGGTGCCCGGGAACGAACGGGGTCTCGTCATTCCGGTCTCCTAGTAGGCGATGAACACGGCACCGCCGATGCCACCGGAGGCATTGTTACCGTTTCCGACCCCGGCCGCGCCGCCGGCGCCGGGCCAGTAGGCGCCATCGACGCTCCAGGCTTCCGCGGCGCTGCCGTCCCGCGCCCGGCGTGTGGCGCGCTCGGCCTCGAAGAGGGCGAACAGGGCGTCGACGGCGGCGACACCTTGGGCGCGGGGCATGATGAAGTCCCTGACCGGCCCGGTGGCGTCGATGGCGGCGCTGTAATTGCCCCCGGAGCCCGTGCCGTTAGCACCCGTCGAGCCGTTGCTTCCGGGCCGGCCGCCCTGCGCGGTCGTGCCGGCCGCCCCACCCGTGGCGCTTAGCCCGGCGAACGACGAGTCGCCGCCGTCGGTGGCGGTGCCGCCCCGGGCGCCCGCCGCACCGACGGTGACCGGATAAACCGTGTCGGGCGCCACATCGATAAGGCCGGCGGCGAGGCCGCCCAGCCCGCCGGGGCCGCCTGCATGACTGATCGCGGGTAGGGAGGGCCGGCGCGCACCGCCGGGAATACGCGCCGTGTAGGCGCCGCTCCCGCCGCCCCCGCCGGCCGCGAAGACGAAGGCGTAGACCCGGGCGACGCCGGCGGGCGGGGTGAAGGTGCCGCTGGAGGTTATCTGGCTCAGGTTAGCGAACCCCAACAGCCGCTCGCGCAGCAGCGCGCTCACGACGGCGCCGGAGACGGCGAGGTCGTCGCGATCGAGATCGGCGGCGGTCGCGAGCTGGAGAACACCGGCCGCCGTCGTGCTGCCCGCGGGCAGGTGTACGGCGGGCAGCAGGCCGCCCGCGCCGAGCAGCGGCAGTTCGCCCTCCGCGGTGCCGGCGTTCTTGAGCGCGGCACTGGCGAGCAGATTGTCGGTCGAGTCCGATCTGAACCGCCCGAGCAGCGTTTGCAGCTTGCTCCATGAGCCGGTCGCACTTCCCGTCAGATCGGCCAGTTCGTCGATAAGGGTGTCGAGCCCTAGGTTTGCGGCCATCGGTATTTCGCCTCCAGTAGGTTGGAACTGTGGTCGAAGAGGTAGTGGACTTCCCATTGGCGTCTGCCGACGGTGAGCTTGCAGACCGTGTGCTCGCCCGGCCGGGCCGGCGGCGGTATCGTCGCGGTCACCGACGCCGGGACGGTGCATATCTCGCCGGAGACCGCGACGTCGGCGCTCCCGCCTTTCCACAGGAGGGTTCCGGTCTCGACCTTCGGATCGGGGACCGGGATCTCGAGCTCGCGGCCGTGCAGGGTGCGGATGTAACGCATCAGGCTAGCCTCCGAATCTCGGGCGCGAACCGGGCCAGCGCCGCGCCGCGCCATGTCTCGAGGTGGACCCGGAAGGCCAGATAGCGCACCGCGTCGACGACCGTGCGGCCGACGATCCGGGTTTCGGTCATGTCCGCCCGCACGTCCGTGAGGCCGTGATAGGCGTAGATGTCGTACCCGGTCTCGGTCGTCACGGCGGGGTTCGGCGGTGCGTGGTAATCGATGGTCGCGATCACGTCGATATTGCTGTCCTCGCCGAGATCGACGACCTCGGTCTCGTACCAGGCGCCGTCGTCATCCATGGCCGCGCCGTAGCCCTCGACCGGTCCGAACGGCCAGCCCTCCTTGCCGTCCAGCCGGTCGACCGTGAGGTCGTCGCGGTCGTCGTAGTCCGGGATCAGGCGGTACCGACCGTCGTGCGGCCAGAGATAGAGATTGTTCAGCGTCCCGGCCCACAGCGGCCATTGCTGCGGGCTGAGCGTCTCGATCGCGGGGATGACCAGGCGCTTGTAGCCGATCTCGACGACCGGGCCGTAATTGCCCACGCGATTGAACAGCCGGCAGAACAGGCGGTAGCGGCCGGTCGCCGGGATGAGCGCGTCCGCGACCAGCGGCTGATCGCCGGCAATCGACGCGGCCAGCGCCACATCGGCCCGTAACGCGGCGAGCCAGCCGTCGGCGGTAATCGCCGTCAGATCGGAGGCGCCGTCGATCTGTCCCCGGGTGTAACGCACTTCGACCCCCTGTACGTCGCGGTTTGCAATGGGATGGGCGACGATCTGCAGGAGCGTGCCGTACTGCTCGGCCGAGACGATCGCCGGCGCGGGCACCGGCACCTCCGACCAGTCGAACGAGACGGACGCCGAGACCGCCGGCGAGCCAAAACCGTCCAGGGTGATGTGATAGGCTTCGATCCTGTAGTCGCCCGTCCCGTCCACCGTAAAGCGATGGCTCGTGCCCGTGGCCAACACTCTCTGGGTCTCGCCCGGTCCGGTCAGGATCAGCCGGGTGCCGTGGGGCGTGTCGGTCCAGGACACGTCGATGGACCAGTGGACCGTGCCGTCGCGGCCGATGGCGAAGCCGTGCCTCGCCGCGAATCCTTCCGGCGCGGACACGGCGCGGGGGCTGGCGATGGAGAGTTTGCGGGGCTTGAGCGGCGGCAGCACCGTCGTGTCCGCATAAATCCCGACCGGCTGCTCCACGAGCGTCAGGGTGACCGACCAGTCGGGATTGACCACCGTGCGGGTTACCATCGCCGAATAGTCGGCAAGTCCGTGCTCGGGATCGTCGACCAGCACACGATCCGTCGGCAGCACGGTCATCCACTCCATCGCGGGACCCGGTTTCAGCCGGTAGCTGTAGGTCGCGCTCGCCCGCGCCCGCCTGAGCGCGATCGCCAGCAACCGCCCGCCGGCGATGGGGTCGGCCACGAACGCCCGCTTGCCCAGGTCCTTTGTCAGCTTCTCGCCGTCGCGCGTCTCGCCCTCGCTGTCCGAATATTCCGGCAGGGCCGCCTCCAGCCAGTCATGCTCCCGGGACTGCGCCAGCGTGAGCGTGGCGGCGTTGATGCGGTCCTGGATCGCGGGCGCCGGCTGGATGGCTGGGACGCTCACGATGTCGTCGGGGGTAATCGTCCGCGAGACCGGCCGCTCGGCGCCGGGCCGGAAGTGGTAGACACCGTCGAGCTCGACGGCGTGGCCGGCCCAGGCGAAGTCCATCTCCGCCTCGACCCGCTCCGGGTCGTCGTCGGCGTAGACGACGCGATTTGCCGTGTAGCGCGTCGAGGTCGGATCGTAATCCTCGTAGCCCGCCGGCAGGCCGACCGTCACCTGGCTCGCGCATAGCGAATGGGCGGCGCGCACGCTCGCGGCGTCGATGGCGGCGGCCGGGATGCCGCGCCGCGCGGTCAGCCACCAGTAGCGGAGGGCGGCCGCGTTGTCCGTCCAGACCGGCGTGTCCAGCCCCGGCCAGGTGAGCCTGAGACCGCGAATCAGGAACTCGAGCGCCGGGAACCGGTTCCAGAACCGGCGGTCGATGTCGTTGCCGTAGTCGGGCTGGTGCAGGTGGACATGCACCCAGGAGACCCCGTTAAGCTTGTGCTCCGCGGTCCAGTCGTTACGCGCCGCGGCGCGCAAGCTGTCGCCCTGCGTCCCGTCCGCCGCGAAGTACTCGTAGATCGCGATCCGCCCGCGGTATTCGCTGCCCGCCGCCGGGCCGATGAGATGGCCGCCTTGCGCCCGGGCCGCGCGGGCGATCGCGATCTCCTCGCCGTTCGCCCACAGCCGCTCGATGCCGTCGCACGCGTCCTCGGAGAGCACCAGCGCAACGTCCAGGGTCCTGCCGCTCTCGCGGTAGAAGACCAGTGTGCCGCCGACCCGGGCGCGCCCCAGGACCCAGTGCGCGGGCGAGACCGCCTCGCGGACCGTATGGCGGGTGTCGACGCGGGCCGCCCCCGTATCGAGATCGAACTTGGGCGGCTTCGGCGCGAGCAGACTTTGCAGTGCGGATAGCCCGCCGCCGATCAGTGCACCGGCCCAAATGGATGTCCCTGCGATCGCGGCGCCGATGCCGCCGGATAGGGCGCCCAACGCAGCGCTGGCGATCACCGCCGGCATCGGAACACCCTCTCGATACGGTAGTCGCCGCCGGCGGGCAGCAGCCCCACCGGCGTCCAGTGGAAGATTTGGCGGGAGTCGCCTACGAACCCGATCAGGCTGCCGCGCGCGGCGGTGTCCCAGGACTCGCGATTGACGCTCACGGTCCCTTCGAGCCACACGATATCTCCGGGCATCGACGGTGTTTCCCCGTCCAGCACATCGACCCCGTCGAGCGCTCCGAATACCGTTGCGTGGCCCTCGCCCAGCGAACCGAAGCGCCGCGTTGCCGCAGCCATCGCGCGCGCCTCCGGCAGGGCGTGCCACTCGGAATAGTCGAGCCCGCTGTCCCGTCCCAGCAAGCCGTCCACCAGCGCCCTGGCTGTCGTCAGGCAATCGCGGGCGCCCCATCGATATGGGCCCTGTTGGCCGGACAGGATGTCGCTCACGGCGCCCATCACGGCGGCCAGGCCGCTTCGAGGCCCGATGCAAGCTCCCGCATGTATTCGAGACCCTTGTCGCCCGGATACCGGGTCTGCTGGTCCTCGTGCGACCAGCGCAGCGGCCGGCCCCGGTCGATGTCGTCGCCGTGGGTCTCGACCTCGATGGTGTAGGTTGCGTCCTTGATGACGGGCCGCGACAGGCGCCCGACGAAGCGGCGCGGCACCCGCTGCCAGCTATGACCGTGATCCCAGCTGTAGAGCCATTCGATGGCGACCGTCAGGGGGCTGGGGTCCTGCATCAGAGCGGTGCGCAACTCGTCGTTCACGATCGCGACCCGGGCGGTAATCCGCCGGTCGGGCGACTCGATGTCGGTCTCCGCGCCTGCCAGCTCGATCAGCCCGCCGCGGCCCCGATAGGTCCGGTCTCCATAGGTCAGATCCCCGGCGCCCGACCAGAAGCGGTAGTCGGTGCCGACGAACTCGACCAGCCAGTGGACCTGTATCGCGCGAGGCCCCTCGCTGCCGATGTGCAGTTCCGCGCCGACGGCGGCCGGGCCGCCTCCGACTACGGCGGCCAGCGGTATGACCTGGTGCAGGGTCGCGGCGGTCGCGAGGGAGCCGCCCCTCAACGAGGCTTCGAGAGCGATATCCATGGCCGGTTAGTCGTCGGTGGCGAGGTCGAAGGCGAGCGCGTCGGCGGCGAACGACAGGTTGGCGCCGGGCGCCGGCGCGGGCACGTCGTTCAGTGCGCCCGAGGCGAGCAAGGCGCCGAGGATCGCCGCGTCCCACAGCCCGACATGGGTCGGTTTGGCCCACGCGGCCGTGGGGGCGGGCCAGTCGATGGCGGCGGTGTTGGACACGCGCCCGGAGGCGGCGCCGACGGTCCAGTCTCCGGCGTCCACCGCAATGCGCGCGTAGCTCGCGCCCGAGAGTTCGTTGGCGGCCTCGGGGTCGGCTTCGTGCAGCGCGACGTGCACCGCCGCACCGAACAGCCCGCCCTGGAAACACAGCTTCTCGCCGGCGGTCTTCAGTCCCATGTCCGTCTCCTGTCAGATTGCCTCGACCCACTCGAAGCGCCACGGCCCCCAGATGCCGGGTTTGCGCTCGGAGAGCCTGGTGCGCTGGTCCGCCGCGCGGGCGCGAACGCTCGCGGCCCGCTCCACCGCGGCGCCGATCGCGAGCGGCATCTGCGGATCCAGCGTCACCAGCGTGTCGTTGACGGTGCGCACGCAATAGACCCGGTTGTCCACGCGCAGGTAATAGCCCGGCTCCACGGGCAAGGCCCCGGACAGCCGGTGGGCGATGCCGCCGTCGCTGAGCACGATCGCGGCGGTCACCGCCGCGGTGTGGCCGTCCGGGACGCTCGGCCGGTGCAGGGGCAATTCGCACCAGTTGACCCGGCCCATGAGCGTCGCCATGAACGCCTCCGCCGCCCGGGCCCGCGCCTCGGTCGCGGCGGTCGCCAGAACGAATTGCGTCGAGCCCCGCCAGGTTCCCGGTCCGCGCGTCAGCGTCTGGGTCTGCAGGGTGAACGGCGAGGTCAGGACGACCTGCGTGGGGTGATGCGGCGCGATACCGCTGTCCGATATCCCGAGTTCCGACGGGAAGACGATTTCCGACATGTGTAAAGGTCCTCTCCGTCTTACCCGGTCATCGCCGCGCCTGGCGGCGCATCCGGCCCGGCCGCCCGAGGTCGGTGCCCACGACGCCGCGCATCCGGTCCTCGAATACCGGATACGCCACGCCTTCGAGATATTCCTCGACCTCGGCCCGGGTGACGCCGGCTTCGATCGCCGGGGCGAAGTTGATCGTCACGCTCGACTGGGCGCCGGCGCTCTGCTGCGCCGGAGTCTCGACCGTCACACGCTCGTTGGGGCTGGCGAGCAACGAGACGCGCTGGGAGTCCACACCGCCGGAGCCGCCGACCATGAAGGAGCCGCCCGAGGCGTATTTTCCTCCGAAGTTGCGCCCCTTGAACTCCGGCAGACGCCGGTCGCCGATGCCACCGGCGAGCAGCTGGGTGAAGCCCTTGGCGATGAAGTCTTCGAGGGGGTCCGCGACCTGCGAGCGGAACCAGATGCGCTGGATCTCGACCGCAAGGCTGTGCAACCCGCTTTTCAGGTCCGAGGTTCCGGTGAGCACGTTTTCGAGACCCGAGACCGCCGCGCGGGCGAAGTCCCTGGCCGCATCCTCGGCGCGCTTGTAGGCCTGGGCCGCCTGGTCGATCGCCTGTTTCTCGTCGTAGAGTGCGCCGGCCAATCTCTCGACCTCCCGGCGTTGCTCCCCGGTCGCCTCGGCCGAGAGCCGTCGTGACGCTTGGCTGACGAACCGCTGCCGGTCGGTCTGGGTGAGGGCCTCGGTTTCCGCATTCAGCTCCTCGATGGTTGCGCGCGCCTGGTCGCGGGCCTCCTGGGCCCGGCGTTCGTCGAACAGCGCGCCGGCGAGCGCCTCGACCTCCTGGCGCTGCTCCGGGGTCGCCTCGGCCGACAACCTTCTGAGCGCCACATCGACAAAGCGTTGCCGCTCGGTCTTCCTGAGCGCCTCCAGCTCGAAGCCCAGACTCTTGGCAACGCGCTTATTGGCCTGGGCGCGCCGATCGGCGATCTCATCCTCGCGGCGGGCGAGCTCGGCGAGCTTATCGTCGCGCACCGCCGCCGCGCCGAAGCGCAGGCGCTCGATCATTTCTGGATCGGCGCCGGCCTTACCTAGATCCTTCAACTCGTTGTCGAGTTTCCGGTACTCCTCGCGGATGCGCTCGGCGCCCTGATAGCGCAACTGGAACAACTGGTTGTTCAGGCTCTTCTCGATCTGCAACAGGCGCCGTGCACGTTCCTGGGCTGCCGCGATGTCCTCCGGGGGCGCGGCCGGGTCGCCCTCGGAGGGGTCTTCGGTCTTGGCGGCAGCCCGCTTCTCGCGACGCTTGCGCTCTTGCTCCAGTTCCCACTCGAGCTTCGCCTTCCACTGCCGCCAGTTGGCGACGACCTCGTTCAGCTCCTCGATCTTGCTCTCGCGGTCCGCGTCCACGACCCGCGCCGGAATGTTCGCGAGGAAGCCCAGTGGGTCCTCGAAGAAGGCCGGCGGCGTAATGTCGGGCATGGCGTTGATCTCTTTCGCCAGCTCGACCATCTCCTCCCTGAGATCCTCCACTTGGCGTCGCGTGGCGCTGAGGCTGAGCCCCTCGAAGTTGAAGTCGCCTTCGGCGATGAGCTTGAGCTTCTCGTAGGCGTCTCCGGCCTCGCTGGCGAGATCGGACAGCCCCTGGACTGCAACGCTAACGCCAGGCGCCAGGTCCGCACCGATGGCCCGTGCGAGGGATTTGATGTTGTTCCACATCACCTCGGTTTGATTGTTCAGGCTTGCGAACGCCCTTGCCGCTTCCTCGTTCAACGCGGTGGCGTTCTCGGTTTCACGGTTGGCAATTTCGAGTGCCTGGGCAAGGAGATCGGCGCGATTCGCCAGCACCGGGATGGTCTTCAGCAGACGCTGGTCGGCCAAGCCCAGCGCCGCCATGGCATCGGCCACCGAGCCGCCGGCGTCACCGATCCG
Source organism: Alphaproteobacteria bacterium (assembly GCA_965249645.1). GTDB lineage: Bacteria > Pseudomonadota > Alphaproteobacteria > UBA828 > JAPUJA01 > CAVOEB01. Next base: position 635,014 of record CBDFML010000012.1, on the reverse strand, counting down.
CTTTAGACCGTCGATGAACAACGCGAACGCAGCCATCGCATCCCTCTGGAACAGCTCCTTGATCTCTTCCGCAGTCCGGCCGGTGATCTGCGTCAGGATGGCCAGATGTTCGCCTCCGCTACGGATGGCGGCGTCGATCATGCGCAGAATGCGGCCGATGGACGTGCCCGCCACCTCCGACTTGACACCGACGGCAGCCAGCGCCGCGGCCAAGGCCGAAGCTTGAGCGGAGCTCACCCCGAATACGGCGGCGCCGCGCGCGACCTCCGTGGCCATCTCGGCGATCTGGCTTTCCGTGGCGGCAAAGTTATTGCCGAGAGCGACGATTACCGATCCGAGCACATCAACCTTGCCCAGCGCCTCGCCGGTGACATTGAGAATGCGGGCGAGCGCCATGGCCGCCTGGTCGCCACTGAGGTCCGTCGCCGTCCCGAGCTTGGCGACGGTCTCGGTAAACTTCAGGATGTTGTCGGAGCCTTTGACCCCGAGCTGGCCGGCGCTTTGGGCGATGGCGAGCAACTCGTCCGTGGCCACCGGCATACGCTTGGAAAGCTCATCGATATCCTTGCCCAGGGATTCGAGTTCGGCCCCCGACAGGTCCGCTGTCTTGCCGACGCCGATCAGCCCGGTCTCGAAATCCGCATACAGCTTCACCATTTGCTGCAAGCCGCGGCCGACGGCGGCGACGGCGATCGCACCGCCCAACAGCCGCATGTGGCGGCGGAGAGCGGAGGCACGGGCGCTGAGCGTGCCTAACCCGCGCGAGGCCTTGTCGGAGGCGCGGTCGATCTTCTTGAGCGAGCGCTCGCCGCTCGCGCCCACAGATCTCAAATCGGCCTTGACCCGATTGCCGCCCTCGACCTCGAGGCGGACCGCGTAGGTATGTTTGGCCTTGGCCATTATTGGGTGTCCTTGTCGTTCATCGCCTCGATCAGCCCAGCCTCGGCCGCCTGCAACAGCTCTGAGATGATGCTCTCATCGAAGCCGCGCGCCCGGGCGATGGCGAGCGCTGCCGCCATGTCGATTCCCACGACCCGGCCGGCCGCCACGATGCGGAGCTGCCCGAACGATGCCGTCAGCACCTCCCAGGCCTGGTGCTCTTCCAACGCGACCGGCGCGTGTTCGCGATAGGGGCAGGGCTCGCCGTTCAGGCCGAGGCCGCCTTCGGCGCAGGGCGCGCTTTCTGTTTCGCAGGTTTCGCAGTATCCGGGCCCGCCGCCGGGCTGGAGATGCCATCGGCAGAGGGCCCGGATGCGTTTTTTGCTGACGCCAGCAGCACCTGGCGCAGCGTGAACTCCTGAATGAACCGTTCGCCCACCGGATAGAGGTCCATCAGCGCGGCGACGTTCTCTCGCGTGACAGGCGGATCGTCCTCGATGCCCGACCAGGCGGTGACGTGGCGGGCCGCGAGTGCGTGGATCAGCAGTGCCTGATACTGGCCCTCGCGGGCATCGTCGTCGTCTAGGTCGGGCAGTCCGTCGAGGGCGAGCCCCGACTCCTTCCGTTCCCTCGCCTGCGCCTCCAGGCTCTCGAGACGCTTCCGTGCGTCCGCCTGAGCGGCCGCCATGGCGGCGGTGGTGAGCGGCGTCACCGTGACGCTGACGCCGTAGGGCAGCGTCAGCTCGTAAGGCTCGGTCTTTCGTTCGAGTGAGATCATGCCCAGGTCCTCATGAATAGTCGCTCCCGTCGAGATCGTTGATCAGCGTCACGGTCAGCATGCGACCCTCGGTCTCGTTGCGCGCACCCTGGAAGTCGAAGCTCGCCTGGACCCCGCCCGGCCCCTCGACGGCGAGCTTGGGCTTGGGCAGGTAGACCTCGTGAGTCTCGAAGGTGAGCTTGAGGCCGCTTTCGATCTCATAGGCGAATTCCAGATCGACCGGGGCGCCATTCGAGGCCAGATCGATCAGCGTCGTGTCCGCGAACCGGACCTCGATCGAGCCAGTGAGTGCGGCGACGGTGGGATCGGCGCCGTCGATCAGGCCGTCGGAGCGGATGGTCTCGATCTTCTCGAGGTTGTTGGCATAGGTGAGCGAGCCGGCGGTGAGGTTGGCGACCCGTGAGCCGGCCGGCTGATCGAACCCTGGAACTGGCTGATGCGGCGGAAATCCAACTTCGACGGCGTGCCGCCCCGGCTCGCCGCGAACCGCTCTTCTCCTTGCGCGACGCACTGGATGGTGGCGGCCGCCGCGCCCGAGCGGACGAACTCGAGCGCGATGGAATCGAGCACCACGCCGGTATGCCGGAAGTAGGCCGGCACCTGGGGATGGCCCACCTCGATGGTGTAGCTCGGCAGGACGTCGTCCCCGGAGGCGAATACGTGGGAATTTCCACCACCGGTGAGCGTTGGGCCGCTGACCATGGCTGCCGACGCCGCGAGGGCGAAGGCGTTGCCCGTGGCGCCCGCCGTATCATGGGCAACCAGAAGACACTGGGTACCGGCCGGGCGGCTATAGGTGGCATCGGAGATGTTGGCGTCCGCGGACGCATTCAGGTCGGCGACGAGCCCGTCTATGGTCTGGGTCATCGTCGCCTGGACCTGCGTCTCATCGCCGGAGGCTGCTCCAGAGACGAATGTCCAGACCGTGCCGCCCAGAGTGACGGTGTCCTGATCGGACGGGTTGACCGCGAAGTCGATATATCCGGCCGCCGCGACCGTGTTTGACACGGGATCGCCGAACAATCCGGTAAGCCAGATACCGAGGTAGCGGGGATCGACGGGCACGACGATCTCGCCCTCGTCCTTGATCGCGTCCTGCAAGGGTGCGTAGGGGTCGCGCCCCTGACCCAGCACCGGGTCGTCGATCAGCCCCTGCTCGGAGCCCAGCGTGCAGCGGTTGAAGGGAATGCGGATATAGTCACCGGCCGCCGCCTGACCGTAAGCGGTCTCGCGTTTGAGCAGCAGCGTGGCGCTCGAACCATAGGCTCGGGCCATGAGATGTCTCCTTCGTGTCTGGTGGGTGTCGGCGGGTCAGCCGAGCGGGGTTTCGCTCTCGTACTCGATGACGCACTCGAGGGTGCCGGTCTTGATGGCGGGCGCGCCGATTACCGCTTCGGTGTCGATCTCGGGCCGGGCAGTGGTCATGCCGAAGGCAAGGCCGCCGAGAGTGAGATCGCCGTCGAGAACGGCGCCGATCTTCAGGATCAGGTCATCGAATGCGGCATCGCGGGCGGAAGCCTCGCCGGTCTCGACATGGACCTCGATCGCGACCGCGTGGGCGTAATAGACGCCGCCGAGGCCGCCCAACGCCTGCTCCGGTTCGCCCGGATCGCCGTCGCGCAGTATACGATCAGGCCGCCGCGCGGGAGACGCTCGGGCGCGGCGGTGTTACGCTCGACCTTGGCCTTCGGCACGGCACGCAGCCGGTCCGCCAGCGCGGTCAGGATTTGTTCGGTCGTGCTCGCCATCGCGTCAGCCTCGTTCCTTCGCCCGCACCTGACGGCCGATCAGTCTCGGCAACCTGCGTGCCCAACTCCTGGCGGCGCCGGCGACATTGAGACGCTTCTTCAGCTTTACCCGCGGCACCAGCACGAACATCGCGACCGTGGCGATGCCCTGTTTGAAGCTGCCCGATTTGGTGCGCCCGCCGCCCTTGGCGCGCCGGCCCACCCGCCCGCTCTGGGCGCTCACCCGCACGCCATCGACCACCAGCAGCGCCGAACGGCCCGACCGGCGGACCATGCGAAGCGGCCCGTGGCGGGCGGTCGGAAACGTCGCCGGCGTGATACGCTTGCCGTTCGATCCCCGCTTCGGCGCCGCCGGCGTCGGGATGGCGAGCCAATTGCCGCCCTTGCCCTTGATCACCGCACCCTTATCGAAGGCCAACGCGATCTGCGGCGCCTTCGACCAGACGAAACTCGCGGCGTCGTGACCCTTGTTCGCATAGGTCTTGCCGCGCCAGGTGCGCGACAGCCGGGCGCCGAGTCCGGCGGCGACCACCTGCTTGCGCAAGCTCCCTTTGAGACCGTCGCCGGCGGCTTTCACGCCGTCCGGTACGGCGCGCTCGATACGGCGGAGCTCGGCCTGCATGTCGGCTTTCAGCGAGCCGACCATGGTGGCGGCGAGCTTCATGCGGGACCGGCCCCCGCCGGGCAGGCCTCGAGCGTCCAGATCAGCCGCTCCGCATCGCTCACCGGCTCACCCTGGACGAGATAGTGCTCGTCATCGACGGTGAGCCGGTCGCCGGGCCGCGGCTCGGCGATCTCCGAGGCGCGCACATCGAACAGCGCGGTGCCGGCATGGATGCGGGTCTCGCCGAGGCCGACGATCTCGTCCGGGCGTTTGGCGATCACCCTGACCGTGACGGGCTCACCGCCGTCTGGGGTATAGACGGCATCGCGGCCGATGTTAGGGTCCGTGAAAAGGAGATCGATGGCGTCGACGAAGGCGAGCATGATTATGTTTGTTTCTACAGTAATTATATGATATAAATATTTTAATAGATAGGAGGTGGGCATGACCCTCGATCTCACGCAACACACCGCACAGCCGGACCAACGAGCCGTCTTGACTAAAGCTGTCTTGCGCGCAGCCGAGCAGCTTGGCGTCACCAGCAAGGTACTTGCCAGGACCATCGGTGTGAGCGAAGCGACGCTTTCCCGCATGAAGAATGACGCCTACACGCTCGAAGCCAACACCAAGCCGTTCGAGCTCTCCGTCCTGTTCGTTCGGCTATTTCGGTCGCTCGACGCTATCGTCGGTGGTGACGCACAAGTGGCACGTGCATGGCTGAACAACGGCAACGAAGTTCTCGGCGACCGTCCTGCCGAGAAGATACAAAACATCGTAGGACTCGTGGATGTCATCGACTATCTGGACGCCCGACGCGCTCTCGTCTGAGGCGAGGCGCTACGAGGGCCAAGGCTGGCGTGTCGTCGAGGCCCAGCATCAGGTCTCGACACTTAAACTTGTCGACAGGCTGGACGAGCAGAATATCCTGGAGGAGCTAATTGAGAAAACCAAACCGGTCATCCCCGAAGACTGCCGGCACCTGGATTACCTGCTCGCGACGCCGTTTCGCTACGACACCACCTATCCGCAAGGTTCTCGATTCCGAAGGGCGGAACGGACCCATGGCGTCTACTACGCATCGGAGAGACCCGAGACCGCCATCGCGGAGATCGTGTTTCTCCGCCTGCTATTCTTTGCCGAATCGCCGGAGACTCCGTGGCCGAACGATGCCGCCGAGTACACCGCTTTCGCAGCCGCCCTCGCCACAGATCGCGCCATCGACCTAACCCTCCCGCCGTTCGCGACCGACCGGGCGGTCTGGATTGACCCGATCAAATACGCGCCCTGCCAGGATCTGGCGGATGCGGCGCGCCTCGCCGACCTAGCACTTATTCGTTATGAGTCCATACGCGATCCTGACGCAGGCGCCAATCTGGCCGTTCTTGTCTGCAAAGTATTTTCAGAACCACGCCCGATCGACCGACAGACATGGCGCATTCGGCTGGGGCCTGCAGGGGCTCAAGCGATCTGTGTGTACCCGAAGCAGAGGCAGGAATTCTTGCCCGAAACCTTTGCAGACGATCCTCGGCTGGCTTCGTTCGCATGGCGCCGATGAAGCTTCGAATTTTTTCCGCTCAATGGAGCGCGCCGATCTACCGAACGGAGCCGTCACCTCACTCGGCCGTGAGCTTCACCAGCACGCCGGGGCGATGGCACATGGGGAGCGGGTTGGACTGGGTGTGGAGATCGGTGCCGCGTTCGAACTTGCGCGGCTCCTGCTTGGCGTAGAGCTGCTGGCCGAGCGTGTTGGCGGTCTCGTTGAAGTCGGCCGGCGCGAAGTAGGACGCGAAGGTCTCGACGGTGCCGAGCGGGAAGGCGTGGCCCTCGTTCTCGGCAATGAAGCGCCGCACATTGCCATCCTGATCGGTGGCCTGGCCGCGGTACTCCTCGAAGGCGATGCCGCCGAAGGTGAAGCCGGCCCGCATGTCGTCGCGCAGCGCCGCCCCGTCCATCCAGCGTTCATAGGCCTTCTCGACCTTGGCGTGGGAGGTGAGCGCATCGAAGAACTCCGGGCTGACCAGGGCATGGACCCGGGTCATGAACTCGCCGCGCAGGTTGTCCTCGATATGGCGCAGCACTTCCATGCACTTGGCCTTGACGTCGGTGTCGTCGTCGTCGAGACCGAAGGCGACGGTCTTGGCCTCGATACCGAACTCGGCATAGAGGTCGTAGAGGGTGGAGCCGTCGGAATCGAGGATCACGCCCTTGAGCGCTCCCATACGCAGATGCTCCAGCGTGATGGCATGCTTGCTGCGCATGGACTGCAGGTGATCGGCCATGACGTCGGCCAACGCCTGGACCTCGCTCCCCGAACCGAAGGCGCGGATGCCCTGAACCTCCTCGGGCAACACCACGTCGTCGTGGGGGATATGCGGGATGTTGAAGCTGCGCAGCTTGCGTTTGCCGCGCTCGCCCACGGTGCCGGGGGATCCCACAGGCAAGGTCGGCAGCAGGTTGAGGACGCCGTTTTTCTCCTCGACGGCGATCTGGCTGAGAACGGCGGCGCAATAATCCCCCACTGAAGCGGCCGGTTGATCCGGCTGTGGCGGACCAAAATGGGACCGTCTATAGCCTTCTGTCAGGGTTGCTCTGACTGGAAGGCGGGGGGATGTATCGGGTGGAGTTGTACGCGCGGGTCCGGCGGGCGTGTCGTTCCTGGAAAGCTCGATCTTTCCCGTGCCGTCCGACGTCATCTGAGAACGGCGGCGCAATAATCCCCCACTGAAGCGGCCGGTTGATCCGGCTGTGGCGGACCAAAATGGGACCGTCTATAGCCTTCTGTCAGGGTTGCTCTGACTGGAAGGCGGGGGGATGTATCGGGTGGAGTTGTACGCGCGGGTCCGGCGGGCGTGTCGTTCCTGGAAAGCTCGATCTTTCCCGTGCCGTCCGACGTCATCTGAGAACGGCGGCGCAATAATCCCCCACTGAAGCGGCCGGTTGATCCGGCTGTGGCGGACCAAAATGGGACCGTCTATAGCCTTCTGTCAGGGTTGCTCTGACTGGAAGGCGGGGGGATGTATCGGGTGGAGTTGTACGCGCGGGTCCGGCGGGCGTGTCGTGTCGAGGGGATGAGCACCCGCGAGGCCTCGCGGGTGTTCGGGCTGGACCGCAAGACGGTGCGCAAGATGCTGTCGTTCTCGGTGCCGCCGGGATATCGCCGGAGCGTGCCGCGGAGGCGTCCGAAGCTGGACGCATTCACGGGGATTATCGATCGGATCCTGGAGGACGATCGGACCAGCCACCACAAGCAACGGCACACGGCGAAGCGGATCTTCGACCGTCTCCGGGACGAGTACGGGTTCACCGGCGGCTACACCATCGTGAAGGACTATGTCCGTGAGCGGCGGCTTCGGTCGCGCGAGATGTTCGTGCCGCTCGTCCATTCCCCCGGCCACGCCCAGGCGGACTTCGGCGAGGCGATGGCGGTGATCGGCGGTGTGGCGCGCAAGGTCCACTTCCTTGCCTTCGACCTTCCCCACAGTGATGGTTGCTTCGTGAAGGCCTATCCGGCGGAGACGACCGAGGCGTTCTGCGATGGCCACAACGCGGCGGTTGCGTTCTTCGGCGGCGTCCCCCGCTCCATCCTGTACGACAACACCAAGCTGGCGGTTGCCCGCATCCTGGGCGATGGAAAGCGGCAGCGAGCGCGCGTCTTCACGGAGCTGCAATCCCGAATTTCCCAGATAACCCTTAGATTTGATGACCACGCACCCGGATTCTGGTATAAGAATCATGACGTTATAGACGGACTTGGGGTGTTGATATGGCTCACCCGACGGGTGAATCGAAAGAGGGTGTTCTGAGGCTGAATTTTGACCGTCGACTGAAACTGGAGTTCCACGGATCCAAGGTCACTTCGGACGCCGGGTTGTTGCCGTATCGGGAACTGGATGATGCTGTCTGACTGAGCGAGATTGCCGGGGACGTGCTCACGGACACCCGTCGCGGGAAGAACGGTCGCCACGGTCTTGTCGGGCAGTTCCGCCAGTCCGTTTTCGGACGTCTTGGCGGGTACGACGACGTGAACGATGCCGACCGGCTCAGCCTCGACCCGGTCATGCGGTGGATCGTCGGCGGCCATGCTGTCGCGAAGCAGGCAGCCTCGACCAGCCAGATGGGTCGCTTCGAGACAGAGGTTCTGGCCACCGACGCGAACGTTGAAGCCCTGGCCGACATGAACGGGGTGTGGATCGACAAGGTTCATGACCGGCGCCCGCCGACGATGATCATTCTCGACATGGATTCCAGCGTCAGCACGACCCATGGCGATCAGGAGGGAACGGCCTACAACGGCCACTTCGGCTGCACCTGCTATCATCCCCTCTTCCTGTTCAACCAGTTCGGCGACCTTGAACGGTGTTCCCTGCGCCCCGGCAACGTCCACAGCGCCGATGACTGGGAAGGCGTGCTGAAGCCGGTTGTCGTTCGCTACAAGGGGCGGAAGGTGCGGCTGTATTTCCGGGGCGACGCCGCCTTCGCCGCGCCGGATATTTACGATTACCTCGAAGCCGAGGGCTTCCTGTATGCGATCCGCCTACCCAAGAACCAGATTCTTCAAGAAAGCATCGGCCATCTGCTGACGCGCCCCGTTGGCCGTCCGCCCAATCATGTACAGCGTTACTACGCCAGCTTCAGCTATCAGGCTGGCAGTTGGGGCAGGAAGCGGCGCGTAGTGGCCAAGGTGGAATGGCATCCCGGCGAACTGGTTCCCCGTGTCGGCTTCATCGTCACCAACCTGTCGCGCCCCGCCGAGCGGGTGGTTGCTTTCTACAATCAGCGGGGCAAAGCGGAGCAATACATCAAGGAAGGCAAGAAGGCGATCAAATGGACGCGGCTGTCGTGCCGTAAGTTCCGCGACAATGCCGTCCGGCTCCAGCTCCACGCCCTGGCCTACAATCTCGCCAACTTCATGCGGACACTGGCTTTGCCGAAAGAAGTGGAGCACTGGTCGTTGACCACGCTGCGAGAGAAGCTGGTGAAGATCGGAGCCAAGGTGGTCAGCCATGGCCGGTACGTCAAGTTCCAATTGGCCGAGGTGGCGGTGCCGAGGGACTTGTTCCAGAAAATCTTGGACTTGATCGATGATCTACGGCGAAGACCCGCTTCGGCGTAGGCCGAGGGAATCGACGGCAAGGTGATAATGACGGGAGAGGTACGTCTGAGTGGCGGAAAATATGGGCAAATGGGCTTCCGGAAACCGGAAAATCGCGAAATCAGGTCATCGGGTGGCGGCGGAAATGGTTCCGTTCCCTCGACGGTGGCACGGTGGTATGATTCCCGCAAACCCAGAGGCTATCTGGGGAATGTCGGGCAATCCCACTATCTGTTCGAGGACAGGTTCGGCCGGCCGGGCAAGGGCAACGACAAAGGCAAGGTCGAGGGACTGGTCGGCTTCATCCGGCGGAACTTCCTGGTCCCCGTCCCGCGGGCCGAGAGCTTCGAGGCGCTGAACGATGATCTCGCGGGACAGTGCCGCCGGCGCCAGGCGGCGCGGCTGCGGGGTCACAAGGAGACCATCGGCGAGCGCCTCGCGCGGGATCGCCAAGCTCTGCTACCGCTACCCCCGGCACCATACGATGCCTGCGACAAGCGTCCCGGGCGGGTGAGCTCGCTGTCGCTGGTGCGCTACCGCGGCAACGACTACTCCGTACCCGTGGCCTACGGCCACCGCGAGGGACTGATCCGGGGCTATGTCGACGAGGTGATGATCAGCTGCGGGGCCGAGGTGATCGCCCGGCACCGCCGGTCCTATGACAGCGAGGACCTGATCTTCGACCCGCTGCATTATCTGCCATTGATCGAGCAGAAGATCGGCGCCCTCGACCAGGCCGCGCCGGTGGCGGGCTGGGACCTGCCCGAGGCCTTCATCACTCTGCGACGCCTGCTCGAAGCCCGCATGGGCAAGGCGGGCAAGCGCGAGTACGTCCAGGTGTTGCGTCTGCTGGAGACCTTCCGGCCCGAGGAGGTCGAGGGTGCGGTCGGCGACGCCCTGCGGCTTGGCGCGATCGGCTTCGATGCCGTCAAGCACCTGGTGCTGTGTCGGACCGAGCGACGGCCGCCTCGACTGGATCTCGACGTCTATCCGTACCTGCCGCGCGCCCGGGTCGCGATAACGTCTGCCAAATCGTACATGAGCCTGCTGTCGGGGCTCCGCGCATGACCGACACGCCGCAGGTGCTGCTCGTCCACCACCTCAAGAGGCTGAAGCTGCCGACGTTCCTGAGGGAGTACGACAAGATCGCCCGGCAGTGTGCCTCGGAAGGCGTCGACCACGTTCGCTATCTTCTGCGTCTTGCCGAGCTCGAGCTGATCGACCGCGAGCGCCGCATGGTCGAGCGGCGCATCAAGGCGGCGCGCTTCCCCGTGATCAAGAGCCTCGACAGCTTCGACTTCAAGGTCATCCCCTCGCTCAACAAGACGCTGGTCCTGGAGCTGGCCCGCTGCGCGTACATCGAGCGCCGCGAGAACCTCATCGCGCTCGGCAACAGCGGCACCGGCAAGACCCACATCGCCCTCGGTCTCGGCCTGGCGGCCTGCCAGAAGGGCCTCTCGGTCGGCTTCATCACCGCCGCCGCACTGGTCCACGAGCTCATCGAGGCCCGCGATGACAAGCAGCTGCTGAGGTTCCAGAAGAAGCTCGCCACCTACAAGCTTCTGATCGTCGACGAACTCGGCTTCGTGCCGCTGTCCAAGACCGGCGCCGAGCTCCTGTTCGAGGTGTTCAGCCAGCGCTACGAGCGGGGCTCGACCCTGGTCACCACCAATCTGCCGTTCGACGAATGGACCGAGGTGTTCGGCTCCGAGCGCCTCACCGGCGCTCTCCTCGAGCGCCTCACCCACCACGTCAACATCCTCGAGATGAATGGCGAGAGCTACAGGCTCAACCAGAGCCGCAGGCGTCAAACCCCGACGGCGAACTGAACCGACCACCCAGCCCACGCTTGACCCCGTGGGCCCACAGGTCCCTCCCGCGCGCGCCGCCGCGTCGGCCTGTTGAGGGCACGCCGCGTCGCACGCGGGGCCCTCCCATGGACTACGGGGACAAGCCCGCAGCCGCCAAGTGGTCCCTTCTTACACCGCCACGGTGGTCCCTTTTTGCTCCGCCATTGACACATTGGGGGCGTCTCCGCGCTGGGCGGCAGCCTGGACACGATGTTCTCCGACGTTTCGACCACTCTCGATAACAATCTGCCGGCAGCGGCCGACGCTCCGGCCGACCCGGCGGCCGATCCCGCAGCCGATCCTGCTGCGCCGGCCGGCTAAGCTCGCCATCCCGCCCGCCGAGGCATCCGGGCGGAAAGCGAACGGGGCGGGCGGCCGTCAGGATGACGCCGCCCAACCCCGCGATCCGACAAGGGGCGGCGGGAAAGCCAGCGAATTTCGGCGTTTCCCGCCAACCCGCCGGACCGATGCGACTTGGATCGATCCGAAGTCTCGCCAGCCCGAATTCCGGCCGACCCGAAACCCTGGAGAAACGCCATGACCTTGACCGACACGCTCGACTGTCTCGCGATCGCGCTCTTTATCGGGTTCATGCTGTGGGCCGCGGTCAGCGATTTTCGCAGCTACACGATTCCCAATTTCATCCCCCTGGCCGTCGCTCTGCTCTATCCGGTGCACGCACTCGCAACACCGGCCGGCACCGACTGGACCGGCGCGCTGATTACTGCTGCGGCGGTCTTCGCAGTCGGCGCAATACTCTTTGTCTTGCAGCTTGCGGGCGGCGGCGACGTCAAGCTGATGGCGGCACTGGCGCTGTGGGCGGGGCCCAGCATGATCATGCCCAGTCTGCTGGTCACGGGGCTCGCCGGCGGTGCGCTGGCACTTGCCATGCTGACCTGGCTGCGCGTGCTCAGGCCGCGACGCTATGCGGTCATCGGCGACGGGATCACCCGCATGCCGGTGGCCAAGACCAGCATGCCCTACGGCGTTGCGATTGCGGCAGGTGGCTTGTTCCTGGGCCTCACTCTGATCGCGACGTAAGCGGAAAGCAGGAGGGACCACGCCATGCGCGCCCGAAACATCATCCTGATCGCCTTCGCGCTGATCGCCGCCGTCGGCACGGCCTATTTCGTGAAGAACTGGACGGCCAACCAGCGGCCCGTCATGGTCGAACAGATCCAGACGGCACCCGCGGCGGCGGCGGCGAAAATCCTGGTCGCCTCGGAGACCCTGCCCGCCGGCTCTCTGCTGCGCGCAGGCGACCTCGAATGGCAACCCTGGCCCGAAGACGGCGTGGCTGCCGCTTACGTCGTGCGCAGCCCGGCCGAGCCGGGCGAGCCCGACCCGATGGTCCGCTTCGAAGGCGCCGTCGTGCGCCACGGCATCACCGCCGGCGAACCGGTCACCGAAAGCCGTGTCGTGCGGCCCGGCGACCGCGGCTTCATGGCCGCGATCCTCTCGCCGGGCATGCGCGCCGTCTCGATACCGATCTCGGCAACCACGGGAATCGCGGGCTTCGTGTTTCCGGGTGACCGGGTCGACGTCATCCTGATCCACGCCATCGAGCGCGGCGAAGCGGCCAACGACCGGACCTTGCGGGCGAGCGAGACGGTGCTGACCAACGTGCGCGTGCTTGCCGTGGATCAGCGCGTCGCCGACCAGGGCAACCCCATGGTCGCCAAGACGGCGACGCTCGAGGTTACGCTCAAGCAGGCCGAGACCATCACCATGCTGACCGAGATGGGCCGCCTGACGCTCTCGCTGCGCAGCCTCGCATGGGAGGGCACGGTACTGGCCGATGCCGTCGGAATCGAGCCATCGATCGCCGACTCCGGCCCCAGCTACACGCTGGACAACGAAGTCAGCGCCCTGCTCAACCCGCCCAAGACCAGCGCCACCGTGCGTATCAGCGAGGTCCAGGTGGTCCGCGGCTCCGCCGCCGAAGCGCTGAGCTTCGCGACGCCGAGGGAATGAGCACGATGAACGTCCTCGAGCGGCCTATTACCCTGATTGCGGCACTCACACTTGCCCTGCTGTTCGCCCTGACGCTAGCCGGGCGGGCGGGCGCGGTCGAGGTGATCGACGCCGCCGAGGTCTCGATCGAAATCGAGGTCCACAAGGGTTCGCTGGTTCGATTGCCCGAGGCGGCGGCTACGGTGTTCATCGCCGACCCGGAGATCCCCGACATCCAGGTCAAGTCGCCGACACTGATCCACGTGTTCGGCAAGAAAGCGGGCGAAACGACGCTCTACGCCGTGGGCGCGGGCGACAACATCCTCGCCAATCTGGGCATCCAGGTGAGCCACAACCTGAGCCGGTTGCGCGAAGTGATGGCGGAAAGCATGCTCGACGCGGAAATAGAGGTCGCCTCCGTGGCTGGCACCCTCGTGGTCAGCGGCATGGCCCACTCCGCGGCGGCCGCCGAGGAGGTTCGCCGCCTCGCCGCCCAGTTCGTGGGCACCGAGGACGGTTTTTTGATGCGCGTCGGCGTCGATGCACCCAACCAGGTGAACTTGCGGGTGCGTATCGCGGAAGTATCGCGTTCCGCGATCAAGCAGTTCGGCATCAACTGGGACGCGGTGTTTTCGTCGGGCAACTTCCTGATCGGTCTCGCGACGGGCAACCCGGTGCTTGCGGGCGCTACATTCGCCACCCGTGAGAACAACAACAACCTGTTCGGCAGCTTTTCGACGGGCCGCTTCGACGTAAACGGTCTGGTCGACGCGTTGGCCGACGAGGGGCTGCTCTCGGTGCTGGCGGAACCCAACCTGACGGCGCTTTCGGGCGAGACCGCGAGTTTTCTGGCGGGCGGCGAGTTTCCCATCCCGGTACCCCAGGACGCGGATACCATCACGGTCCAGTTCAAGAAGTTCGGCGTCCAGCTCAGCTTCACGCCAATATTGCTCGGCAACGAGCGAATCAGCCTTCGGGTCAGTCCGGAGGTCAGCCAGCTGACCTCGGCGGGCGCTGTGGAGTTCAACGCGTTTTCCATTCCCGCGCTGACGACGCGGCGTGCGGACACCATGGTCGAGTTGGCGAGCGGCCAAAGCTTCGCGATCGCCGGGTTGCTGCAAAACAACCTCGATCACGACGTCTCGAAGTTTCCCGGGCTGGGCGACTTGCCCGTGATCGGCTCGCTGTTCCGCTCGGACACCTTCCGCCGGGACGAGAGCGAGCTGGTCATCATCATTACGCCCTACATCGTGCAGCCGGTCTCGGAGCGCAGCCTCGCCATGCCCGTCGACGGGATGGTCCCGGCCAACGATCTCGACCGCATCCTGAGCGGCACCAACAGCGGACTTCCCGACACCGTCGGGCTCGGCCCCGAGGGGGCCCGGCTCGAGGGTTCCGTCGGGTTCATCCTGGACTAGGAGGATCACCATGGGTTGGATCCCAAGCCTGCCGGCCATCGCCGGTCATGCCACCCTCGCTGCGCTGATCGGCCTGCTCCTGGCCGGCTGCGCCGGTGCGCCCGACTTCTGGCCAACCCAGGAGACGCGGAAGGAATTGCGGATCGAAACTGAGGTGATGCACCACGCGGTCGGCTTCGCGCCCGAAAGCGCGCGGCTTGCCGCCGGAGAGGTTGCCGCCATCGAGCGCTTCCTGGCCGGGGCCGCGCTGCGGAAGAGCGACCGGATCCGAGTCGCCGTCACCGATCGGGACGGCGTGGCACTGGGCCAGGCGCGCACGGAATCCCTGCTCGCCCACCTGGCAGACATGGGGCTCGCCGCGACGCCGAGAATGGGTGCCAGCGGTGCCGCCATCGAGGTGGAGCGCAGCCTTGTAATCGCGCCCGACTGCCCCGATTGGAGCAAGCCCGGCCTGCTCGATATGAGCAATACGCCGTCGAGCAATTTCGGCTGCGCCACCGCGGTCAATCTTAGCCTGATGGTGGCCGATCCCGGCGACCTCGCTTTGGGCCGCGAGCTTGGCCCTGCGGACGGCGTGCGCATGGCCGAGACTGTGCGTCGTTACCGTACGGGCGAATTGCCCGCGCCGACCGCTTCGGACGACGGCGGTGCGATGTCGCTGTTCGAAACGCCTTAAGCAGATCGACGGACTAAGGAGCGCAACGCGGATGTCGATCCAGAACCTGTTTTCGTCGGAGTCGGCCGGGGCCGAGCCGGACCCCTTCGCTGCGTTCGCGGCGGACGAGGTGACTGCCCAGACCATCGCGCGGGTTGCCGAAGCGCGGGGCTGGCCCGCCGATTCCGTCCAGGCGGGCGGCATTGAGGCGGCGACCCGGACACTGGCGGTTCTGCCCTCACCCCTCCTGCTTGTGCTCGATATATCGGATAGCCCCGATCCCCTGGTTGCCCTCGCTGCGCTCGACGAGCTGATCGACCCGCACAGCCGGGTCATCGTGCTCGGCACGCTGAACGATATCGGGCTCTACCGGCGGCTCGCCGCAGTCGGCGTGGCCGACTACCTTGTCAAACCGATCTCGGCGGAGAGCCTGACCGCTGCGCTCGACGCGGCGCTGGTCTCCGCGGCGCCCGCGCCGGCGGAGACGCCCAAGGGACGGGTGGCGGTAGTGATCGGCGCACGGGGCGGCGTGGGAGCCAGCACGGTGGCGGCCAATCTCGCCTGGCTGTTCGGCCATTCGTTCGGGCAGCGCACCGCGCTTGTCGACCTCGATCTGCAATTCGGCGTGGCGCCGCTGCTGTTCGACCTCGAAGCGAGCCGGGGATTACGCGAACTGCTCGAACAGCCCGACCGGCTCGACGAACTGTTTCTCGAACGCGCGACGGTCCGCGAGAGCGATCATCTGTTTGTGCTCGGGGCGGAGGAGGCGTTGGACGACCCGCCGCGCTACGACGGTCACGGGCTGCGCTCGCTGCTGGACGAACTCGCGACCCGCTTCGACCGGGTGGTGATCGATCTGCCCCGCCACGCGGCGTCGGCTCACCTGGCGGCGCTGGAACCGGCCGGGGAGATTATCATCGTTACCGAGCTGACCCTGACCGGCCTGCGGGACAGCAACCGGATGATCCGCTTTGCCCGGACCAACGCCCCCGACGCGCGCATCGTCGTGACCGCGAACCGGGCGCTGGGCCGACACCGCGACCCTGTGGCCCGGCGTGACTTTGCCAAGGCGCTGGAGGCGCCGCTCGACCACGAGATCCCGTTCGACGAAAAGGCGGCGGCCAAGAGCCAGAACGTGGGCCAGCCCTTCCCCCGGGTCGGCCATGCCCGGCGCACGGTCAAGGCGCTCACCCGACTGACCCGGGATCTGCACGAACCTGTTTCCGCCAAGCCCGGCCGCAAGGACCGAAAGGATGCGCGATGACCGTCGCGGTGCCGACCGACTGGCCCTACGCCAATACGATCATCGAGGCGTTGCGCAAGAAGTTCCCGCATCTGCCCGAAGGCATCGGATTGGACGACGTGAACGACGAGAGCGGCGAGGTTGACCCGGCGCTGGAACGGGCCAAGCAACAGATCGCTGCCGACCTGCTCGCACGTTTCGACCCGGAAACCCTGGCCGCGACGCCGCGCAACGAGCTGGCGCGCGAGATCAGCGAACTGGTGGCCAATGCACTGGCTACGGAAGACATCTTGCTCGACCTGATCGCACAGCGTCGGCTGGTGACCGGCCTGCTGGTCGAAATCATGAGCTTTACCCCGCCCCCGGGCGGAATGCGGCCCGCGAACGGTCACGCCCACCCCATGCCCGCACCCTGCAACGCGGTGGCGGCGAGCAAGCCGGTCAACGGCGTGCACCCCGCTTCGCCGGGAAGCAACGGTACGCGCGCGAACATCGATGCGGCGAAGCAGTCGGTGATGCCGCTCCTGCTTGCAAAAATCGACCTCGCGGCGGCAGCCCGGCTGCCGCGCCTCGAACTCGCCCAGCAAATCGGCGACGTGGTGAGCGACATCCTCGTTGAGGAAAAACTGCAATTGAACCGGCTGGAGCAGCGCGACCTGGTCACCGCGCTGCTTAACGACATGCTGGGGCTGGACCCGCTGGAGCCGCTGCTCGCCGACGAAAGCGTGACCGACATTCTGGTCAACGGCGCAAAGAAGGTCTTCGTCGAGCGCCGCGGCAAGCTCGAATTGACCGACGTGAGTTTCCGGGACGACGCCCATGTGATGCATGTCGCGACCCGGATCGTCACCCGAGTCGGCCGGCGGATCGACGATTCGACACCGCTGGTCGACGCCCGCCTCGAGGACGGCAGCCGGGTCAACATCATCGCACTGCCGCTGGCGATCGACGGCCCCTCGATCTCGATTCGAAAATTCGCCAAAAAGTCGATCACGCTCGACGTCATGGTGCGCCAGGACAACCTTTCCGCGCCGTTCGCCGATCTGCTCAAGGTGGCTTCGCGGGCGCGGGTCAACATCCTGATCTCGGGCGGCACGGGCTCGGGCAAGACGACGTTGCTCAACGCGCTCTCGCAGATGATCGAGCCGTCGGAACGAATCGTCACTATCGAGGACGCGGCCGAGCTGCAACTCCAGCAGCCCCATGTGGTGCGCCTCGAAACCCGCCCGCCCAACCTCGAGGGCCAGGGCGAGATCAACCAGCGGATGCTGGTGAAGAACGCGCTTCGGATGCGCCCCGACAGGATCATCCTGGGCGAGGTGCGCGGCGCCGAGGCGCTCGACATGCTACAGGCCATGAACACGGGTCACGACGGCTCGATGTGCACAGTGCACGCGAACAACCCGCGCGAAGCGCTCTCGCGGCTCGAGAACATGGTCGCCATGTCGGGTGTGACTCTGCCCGTCGCCGCGGTGCGCTCGCAGATCGCCTCGGCGATCCAGCTGATCGTGCAAATTGCGCGCATGCGCGACGGCATGCGCCGGGTGGTGCGGGTCTCCGACGTGGTCGGCATGGAGGGCGACGTGATCACGACCCAGGACCTGTTCTGGTACGACTACGAGGGAGAGGGCGCCGACGGCAAGCTGATCGGCAAATTCCGCTCGGGCGGGCTGAAGCCCCATTTCACGCCACAGGCGGAGTATTTCGGCCTCGCCCCCTTGCTGCTGGAGGCGGTGGGATGCCGCAGCTGAGCCTGGCCCCGGAGGATCTCGTGGCCATCGCGGTATTCGTCGGCGCACTGCTCGCCTTCGGCGCGCTGGCCCTGGCGATCGGCGGCGCCAGCGTCGAGGCTCGCGAGCGCACCCGCGCCCGCCTTGCAGCAGCCGCTCACCAGATTCCGGGGGTCGCGGCGAAGGCAGTGCCGGGCATCCGCCTCGCGCGCGACGACGGCCGGGGCTTTGAGCGCTGGTTACAACGCCGGTTGCCGAGCCGCAAGGCGCTCGTCCGCCGGCTCGCCCGAACCGGTCGGCCGATCACGCTCAGCCGCTACGTGCTCGCGTGCTGCGCGCTGGCGCTCCTGGCGGCGGCGACAGGCAGGATATTTCTGGGCCTGCCCCTGCCTCTCGCGCTCGGGGCCGGGCTTGCCATCGGGCTGATGGTGCCGCATCTCGCGGTCGGACACCTGGTCCGACGGCGCATGGCCGCCTTTCGCGCGGGCTTTCCCGACGCCATCGACGTGGTCGTGCGCAGTGTGAAGTCGGGCCTGCCCGTAAGCGAGGCCATCCATATCCTGGCCGCGGATTTCCTCGCGCCGATCGGACCCGAATTCGCCCGCATCGCCGACGGCATGGTGCTTGGGCGCTCGATGGAGGAGGCCCTTTGGGAGGCGGCACGAGGCCTCGCGCTGCCCGAGTTCGACTTCTTCGTGATCAGCCTCTCGGTGCAGCGCGAGACCGGCGGCAATCTGGCCGAGACGCTGGGCAACCTGTCGGACATCCTGCGCAAACGCCAGCAGATGAAGCTCAAGGTGCACGCCATGTCGTCGGAAGCACGGGCGAGCGCCTTGGTGCTCGGGCTGCTCCCCTTCGGCATCTTCCTGCTGCTCATGCTGGTCAGTCCCGACTACGTGCTGCGCCTGTTCGAGGAGCCGCGCGGACATATTCTGGTCGCTGCCGGGCTGGGCAGCCAGATGATGGGCTTCGCCGTGATGATCAAGATGACGCGGTTCGAGATATGACCGGGCTCGACGCCCTCGCGGCCGCCTTAAGCGCGGCGGACCTGCTCGCCGCCGGGGTCGGCGGGCTCGCCTTCTTCGTCGTGCTGGCGTTGGCGGCCGGGCTTCTCCGGCGCGACCCTCTGGTCGAGCGAATTCGCGCCGTCGCCCAACCCGAGGCGGCACGCGCTGCCGCAAGGGCGGACGATGCAACGCTTGCCGGCCGGGGCGCGGATGGGAAGCGCAATCTGATCGAGATGATGCGCCGCGTCGTTGGCCGTCTCGACCTGATGCGCAGCCGCCATGCGGAAGCGATCGGCGGCAAATTGGCGACTGCCGGCTGGCGTTCGAAGGACGCGCTGGTCATCTACCTGTTCGCCAAGCTCGCGTTACCGCTGATTTCGGGCTGCGTGGGCGCGGGCGGGCTGTTCCTGCTGCCAGGAATCGAGCCGCCGCTGCTGCCGGCGCTGGCGGTTTTGATGGCGGGCGTACTGGGCGCCAGCTACGCGCCCGACCTGGTGGTGCGCCGACGCGCCGCCAAGCGACGCAAGGTGATTGGCCGGGCGTTGCCCGACGCGCTCGACCTGCTGGTGATCTGCGCGGAAGCGGGCTTAAGCCTCGATGCCGCGCTGGTTCGCATCACCCGCGAGATCGGCCCGTCCGCGCCGGCACTGGCCGACGAACTGGGGCTCGCGAGCTTCGAGCTGGGCTTGCTGCCCGACCGGCGCACCGCGTTCGACAACCTGGCCCGGCGCATCGACCTGGCCGCGGTGCGCAGCCTGACCAGCACCCTGCAGCAGACCGAGAAATTCGGCACCCCGCTTGCCGCGTCGCTCCGGGTGATCGCCGCGGAGCTGCGCAACGCACGGATGATGGCGGCGGAAGCGAAGGCCGCGCGGCTGCCGGTGATCATGACCGTGCCGCTGATCATCTTCGTGCTGCCCGCGCTGTTCGTGGTGGTGATGGGTCCGGGAATCCTCGATATCGTCGACGCGTTTTCAAGAATGTAGCCGACGGACCGCTCACTCCCCGCGGGGTTTGACCGGATACTGGGCGGCGAACCGCTCGCGAAGCTCCGCGTAGGCAACATAGTTGGCCGCAATCTCCTCACGGCTGAGATCGTCGCTCAAGATCTGCGCGGCGATATCGGGCGCCCCCATCAGGCCGTAGGCGAGGGCCAGATTGTGCCGCGCACGCTGGCCCGCCTCGGGATCGCCCGCGAGCGGACGCGGGATTGCAATGGCGGCGTCGAATTCCCCCGAGAGCGCCAGCGAGAGGCCGAGATTGTTGCGCACGCCCGGATCATTGGGCGCCTGATCGAGAACGGCGCGATAGAGGGTTTGGGCCTCGGCGTGGCGGCTTTGTGCGTCGAGTGCGATGGCGAGCCCCACGGCCGCCCGCCGGTCGTCTGCATCGAGATCCAGCGCGTGACGGTAGAGCTGTTCGGCGCGTACGGGCCGCTCCAGTGCAATCATCGCCCGAGCCAACGCATGGAGCGCGGCCGGGTCGTCGGGCGCGGCCTCGAGCGCGCGCTCGAACGAGGACACGGCTTTGTCGGAGGCGCCTACCGCGAGATAGGCCTCGCCCGCAGCGAGCAACGGCGCGGGTTCGTCGGGCGCCAGCGCGTGGGCGCGCTGCCACAGCCCCATCGCGGTGTTGAGGTCGCCGGTCTCGGCAGAGACGGAGGCAACCCGCATCAGGGATTCGTAGGACGCCTCGTTCTCGAAGCCCCCCGATCCCGCGCAGGCGCCAAGCGAGAGAGCAAGCAGGGAGACGGCGGAGAAGCGGCGAAGCGGCAACGGGATGCGGGGCATGGCGGGCTCCAGAGGGTTGATCCGGGGACTGTCCCGAGGCTACTCCGTGCCGGCTTAGTGTTCGGTAAATAAATATATGAAATTAAAAGGAAAAATAATGCCCGATGAACGAAAATTTCAGGCCCCCGGTTAAGCAGGCCTTAACGTTGGCAGGGCATTCTGTCGGTCTCAGAGCAAGGAGTTTTTCCATGGCCATGCCCGCGACCCTGCCGACCGAGCATTCCACCCCGCCCAGCCCGTTAGGCGCGCCGCGTGGCGCCGAAGCGCTCTACGCCGAACTCACCCAGATGATCGAGCGGCTGCATCGTCGCTTTCTCGACGTGGTGCGGCTCGAACTCGACCGGCTGGAGGTCGGAGACATCAACGCGGTTCAAGCGCTGCTGGTGGCGAACCTGACCGAGGAAGTCACCATGGGCGACCTGATGCGCCGGGCCTACTATCTGGGATCGAGCGTCTCGTACAATGTCAAGAAGCTGGTCGAATCGGGTTATCTGGTGCAGGAGCGGAGCGACCGCGACCGCCGCTCGATCCGCGTCCGGCTGACCGAAAAGGGCGAAACCCTGGCCGAGCAACTACGCGCGGCGCAAATCCGCCAGGCGGATACCTTGATCGACGCCGAAGAGCACGCGCCCAGCCTGGAAACCACCACCCGCATCCTGCACCGGCTCGAGCAGGCCTGGTCCGATTACGTCCAGTTCGGCCATCTGGGCCGGATGTAGGAACGCCGACCCGTTACGCGCTCTAGCGCCGCGCAGGCTCTCGCCACAGTGGCGGCGGCCCGCCCGCGTAAATTTATTGGCCGCATCCGCGGCCGGCGCGGGCTCGCGAAATCCGTCACGCAAGAGACGTCCCGGATATCCCCTTACTCCTCGAACTGGCTCTCGCGCCAGCGGATTGCGGCGGTGAGCCCCTCCTTCTCGGTGATCTCCTTGAACTTGACGTAGACCTCGGTGGGCGTTGCATCGAGGATCGCGCCGACCTCGACCCCGTAGTCGGTGGCCGAGCGGAAGCCGGATATTTCAGCCCCCTTGTTGATTGCCGCCTTGGTCGTCTTGAGCCCTTCGAGCGGAACCTGCGCCGCACGCCGGGCGTATTTGAGTGCCGCCGCCTCGAGCTCTGCGTCGGGTACGACGTGGTTGACCATGCCGATGCGAAGCGCCTCGGGAGCGTCGATCAGCTCGCCCGTATAAAGTAACTCGCGCGCCTTCTTGAGCCCGACCACCCAAGGCATCACCGCGACCGGCGGCGCCGTGGAAAAGCGGATCTCGGGCTCGCCGAACATGGCGTTCTCGGAAGCGAAGGTAACGCAGCACATCATGGCCAGCTCGCAGCTTCCGGCCAGGCAATAGCCGCGCACCACGGCGATCACCGGCTTGGAGCAATCCCACGGCCCGAACTCGAAGGCCTGGCAGGCGCGCAGCATGGCTCGCGCGCCGATCGCGGTTTCGGCCCCGAAGCGCCCGTCCCAGTCCTCGTTGAGGTCGTAGCCCGCGCCAAAATGCTTGCCATGGTGCCCCAGCACGACCACGTGAATTGAATCGTCGGCGTCGGCCTCGCGGAGCGCGGCGGAAAGTTCGTCCATCAGGTCGAAGGACAGGGAATTCATCTGTTTCGCCCGATTGAGCCGGATATGGCGAATGCGATCCTGGGTTTCGATTTCGATCGTGGCGGGCATGCTCTCCCTCCCGGTTACGGCAGTTGGTTGACAGGGCGCAAGACTAGCATCGCGCGCGCCCGCGCACACCCCGTTGCCAGCGGCCCCACTTCGCCCGATGATGGGTATCCGAGAGACCCCCGACGATCGAGGAGATGCCATGACCAGCGAAACCGGCGGCGACCACCCGCTGACGCCCCAGGGCTATGACCCCAAGCTTGCGCCGCGTTATACGGACATCGCGACCTTCATGCGCGCGCCGCTGGTACGCGACGCCACGGGCATCGATATCGCGTTGGCGGGCATTCCGTTCGACGGCGGGCTGACCAACCGGACCGGTGCGCGCCACGGGCCGCGCGAGATGCGCAACCAGTCGAGCCTGATGCGTTCGATCCACCACGTCACCAAAATCGACCCCTACGCGTTGTGCACCATCGCCGACGTGGGCGACGTGCCGTTTACGGACGTCTTCCACCTTGAGCCCGCGATCGCCGAGATCGCCGATTTCTTCCGCAAGCTCCACGCGGCGGGCGCGGTGCCCCTGTCGGCGGGGGGCGATCATTCGGTGACCTTCCCGATACTCCAGGCGATCGCCGCCGAGCGGCCGCTGGGGCTGGTTCATATCGATGCCCACACGGACACCTGGGATTATTTCCTGGGCTCGAAATACCACCACGGCTCGCCGTTCCGCCGTGCCTGCGAAGACGGCCTGATCGACCCGAAGCGGACCATCCAGATCGGCATCCGGGGTGCACAGAACACCTCGGAAGGCTGGGATTACTCGCTCGACAACGGCATGCGGGTGGTCTTCATCGAGGAGTTCGAGACGCTGGGCGTGGACGGCGTGATCGCGGAAGCGCGCCGCGTGATCGGCAACGGGCCGGCCTATATCAGCTTCGACGTGGACGGGCTCGACCCGGTCTACACACCGGGCACGGGCACGCCCGAGGCGGGCGGCATCACCACGCGCGAGGCGCAGGCGCTGCTGCGCGGTTTGCGCGGGATGGACCTCTATGGCGGCGACGTGGTGGAAGTCGCCCCGCCGCTCGATCCGACGGGTAATACGGCGCTGGTGGGTGCTACGCTGATGTATGAAATCCTCTGCCTGCTCGCCGAATCCGTGGCCGCGCGGAACGGCTAGGCCCAGACCGCCACGCCAGCCCGCCAATCCGTCGTGCAGAGTGTGGTTGCCATGAGCCGTCGGCCCGGACGTTCGCGGCATTGGAGTGCTGCAGGTCGACCAGACCCTTTAGCCGTCAGGTTCCAGTTCGACAAGCGCCTCACCTATCGCCGCCAGAAAGGTATCCGCGTTGTCCTTCGAGAAGACCAGCGGCGGGCGGATTTTGAGCACGTTGGCGTTGGGCCCGGCGGGGCTCAGCAGGACGCGGCGTTTTTTCATGGCAGCGACGAGGGCAGCGGCTTCGTCGCTTGCGGGCTGCTTGCTGCTCGCATCGCGTACCAGTTCGACCCCGATATAGAGCCCCACGCCGCGCACGTCGCCGATCAGCGGGTGAGCCGCGGCCAAATCACGCAAGCCCGCCATGAGATGGGCGCCGGTATCACGGGCGTTTTCGCAAATGTTCTCGTCGCGGATGACGTCGAGCACCGCGAGGCCGACGGCGCTGGAGACGGTGTTGCCGCCGAAGGTGTTGAAATAACGGGTGCGCTTGCCGAACTCGGCCAGCAATTCGGGCCTCGCCACCATGCCGGCTACGGGATGGCCGTTGCCCATGGGCTTGCCCAGGGTGACGAGGTCTGGAACCAGACCGTGACGCTCGAAGCCCCACATGTGGCTGCCTGTGCGGCCGAAGCCCGGTTGGACCTCGTCGGCGATGAACAGGCCGCCCGCCTTGCGCACGGCCTCGACGGCGGGAGCGAGGAAGCCGGCCGGCTCGGCAAAGATGCCGTCGCTGGCAAAGATGGTGTCGACCAGCAGAGCGGCGGGCGCAATACCGGCCGCTTTCATGTCGGCCAGTGCATTCTCCACCGCGCGGGCGAAGGCCGCGCCGGTGTCTTCGTCCGGGTTGCGGTAAGCGTCGGGTGCGGCGACCACGCGGACGTGATCGCCGAGCCGGTTATCCTCGCCCAGCGAGGGCGAGCATTCGGCCACCGCGTAGGTAACACCGTGATAGGCGTTGGCAGTGACGATGACCCCTTTACCGCCCGTCACCACACGCGCAACGCGAAGCGCCAGATCGTTGGCCTCGCTGCCCGTGCAGGTGAACATCGCGTTGGCGAGCTCAATGGGAAAGGTGCCGATCAGGCGCTCGGCGTAGGCAAGCACGGTTTCGTCGAGGTAACGGGTGTGGGTGTTGAGCGTTCCGGCCTGGCGGGCGAGCGCCTCGACCACGCGGGGATGGCAATGGCCGACGCAGGGTACGTTGTTGTAGGCGTCGAGATAGGCCACGCCGTCGGCGTCATAGAGCCACGCCCCCTCGCCCCGGACGACATGGATCGGCTCGGCGTAAAACAAGCGGTATGCGGGGCCCAGGAGCGCCTGGCGCCGTTCGATCAGCGCCTTCTCGGCAGCACCGAGGCGGTCTGACTCGCCGGTGTAATACTGGTTGAAAACGGCCATTGTCGTTTACTCCATGCCACAGGCGATGCGGAAGGCCCGCGCGGCAGCGCCTTCGGGAAGCGCGTCGATGCGATCCAGCCGCGCCCAGGAAATTTCGACGTTGCGCATCAGGTATTCCCGATTTTCCGGGCGCTGGTGTGCGCGCCAGGTACAGCCGACGACCATCATGACATAGCGCATGGCAACGAGGTCCGCGAGCCAGTCGAGTTCCGCCCGCTCGAGAGGAAGGACCGCGTGATAGGCCGCGACAAGCTCGCTCGCGAACGCCAGCGGCGTCTCCGAATCGAGGAGCTGGTAGGAAACCGCGATGGCGAGGTCGTTGATGAGCGGCGCCTCGATCATATCGCCGAAGTCGAGTAGCCCGGCAATGCGATCGTGATCGGCGGCATCGACCAGGATGTTGTTGGAGTTGAAGTCGTTGTGAATTACCTGGCGGCGGAGTGCGGCCTGGGCCGGGCGGACGACCGCCTCGAAGCGGTCGAGATGGGCCTCGGCCAGCGTGCGGCGGACCGGATCTTCGATGTAACCGGTGCGATCGCGAAGGGCGTAAGCCTGTTGAAAATCCCACAGCAGTTCGCGGGTTGCGGCGGGGTGGGAAAAGTCCCGCAGGGCGAGATCGGTCTTGGCGAGCAGTCTTCCCAGCGCACGGCATTGGGCCGGCGTGCGTTCGACGGTATGCAGGGGCACGCCGTCGAGAAAGCTGAACAGCCGGACCGCGCGCCATTCACCGTCGGCAAACTGGTGGCGTAAGAGACGCGCACCGTCGGTTGCCGGGATCACCGTCTCGACGGGCAGGCCGGGATCGGTTTTTGCGATGTGATCCAGCCCCTCGACATAGAGCTCGGCAACGGCTGTATCCATGGCGGGATCGGCGATCTTGATTACGAAGCGTTTGCCGTCCGCCGTATCGAGCCGGAAAATCTGGTCGACTTCGCCCGCGAGGGGCGTGGCCGTGGCGTCGAAGCCATAGAGCTCGGCCGCAAGGGAGGCGGCTTCCTGGGGCGATACCGCCACGCGTCTAATCCGCCAACGGACGGCTTGCGACCCAGCAATAGCCGTCGGGATCGAGCAGGTAGCATTCGCGCACGCCGTGCGGCTTGTCGAGACTACCCGCCAGAACGACATGCCCCCCCGTGCGCGCGACCGCCTCGGCCTCGTCGGGATCGCGCTCGTAGAGATGCAGCTCGACGCCCTGGCCCCGACCCTCAACGCCTTCGACGAATCCCAGGAGCGGGTTGTCGGCATAGGTGTGATCGGCGTGGAGCATCCACTGGGTCTCGCCCGCGCGGAGGACGGCGAAATCCTCATTCCAGTAGACGACGCTGGCGTTCAGAACCTGCTCGGCGAAGTTCTTGCTCGCCTCGACGTCGCGGACCAGCAGGTTAATCCCAAAGCCCTTGAGCGATTTGCCGTATTCGACGGCGGAGACGGACCAGCGGGGTTTCGTTCTCTTGGTCGCCATGGCGAATTCTCCTGATCGCCGGATGAAGCCGTTTTCAGCCCTTGCCCACGAGGCTCATGCCCGCACGGCGCGCCTCGTCGAGGATCAGCGCGACCATGCCGGGTTCGGCCCCGATGGCGCCGGTGTAGGTATAGAGCCGGCCCCGCTTATGGGCGTTCAAGGCCTGGCGCACGTCGCCCTCGGCATGGGCCCCGTCGCCCGCGAACATCCCGATCACCGTAACAGGTGGATCGACCCGCCGGGCGAGCCAGTCGGCCAGGGTTGGTGATTCCTCGAGAAATCCCGCATGAACCTCACGGAAGAAGTTCTGCTCGTGCAGCCGGTCTGCCAGCGCGCGGGCCGCGGCACCCGAGGCCGCGTCCTTCGAGGACCCGTGGGCGACAATGAGAACTGCCGTATTGCCAAGCGCCCGCCCACCAGTGGGATCGGTGCGGTGAATAGCGCGGAGCACGAGAGCGTCCATGCCCAGATTGAGCCCGACCGCCCCGCCGTAATAGCGCTCGCGCGCGCCCTGCACCGTGATGTGACCGGTCAGCCCCAGGCGCTCGGGAATGACGCTGTTAGCGATATGGCCGCCGGCCATGAGAAAGGGCACGATCACGACGCGGCCTTCGGATAGGTCTGCAAGCGCCTGTTCGACGCCCGGATCACCCTTGAGAAAGCCCGTTTCGACGCGGGTGAACAGCCCAAGACGGCGGAGCGTTTCGGCATGTTCGAGCAGAGCGGCGTCGGTGCCCGCATTGGCAGAGGCACCGTGGCCCACGAGCAGGAGGGATTCCTCCGCCCACCAGGGTGACTTATCGGCGTTGGGCGGCATGGTGTCGGTCAGTGGCTGGTGCCCTCGAACAGAGTGATCTCGTAGAACACGCTATATTTGCCCGACGGCTTGACCATGGGAAGCCGCTTGATTTCCTGTCTTGTCGTTAGGCCGAGGCCCGGGATTATCTCACGCATCTGCTCGGTTCGGGCGACTATGCCATCGTATCCGGAGCGTCCAGGCCGAGCCAGGCGCTGCTCGCGATCCATCGCCAGCCGATCCGTTGAGCGCTCCCGAATCGCCCCGATGTGGGATCGCTTGGCGAAGGGGGCCCCGCGCGGGTATCCTGACCCGTCAAGAGGAGGATACAGCATGGCCGATGACGGCACGGTGAACCGCTGGCGGCGCTACGACGCGTGGGACGAGCGCGCACTTCGGCTCGATAAATTCGCTCCGGAGAGCCCGGCTGACGGCTTTTGTGCGGCGCAAAGTCCGAACGATCCCATCCCCTCCATTAGCATCGAGGACGGCAAGGTCGTCGAGATGGACGGCGTAGCGGCAGACGATTTTGACATGATCGACGCCTTTATTGCCGCGCACACCATCGACCCCGAGATTGCTGACGAGGCGATGGCGCTGGATTCGGGCGAGTTTGCGCGCATGCTGGTCGACATCCACGTGCCCCGGGCGGACGTCATACGCCTCGCACGGGGCCTTACGCCCGCGAAACTGGCCGAGGTGCTGTGGCGGCTCTCGACCCTTGAGCTGACCTTTGCCCAGGCCAAGCTGCGCACACGCAAAACGCCGGCCAACCAGGCCCATGTGACCAACGCCAAAGACGACCCGGTGCAGCTTGCGGCCGACGCTGCCACCGCCTCGGCGATCGGTTTCGACGAGATCGAAACCACCATGCGGGTCGCGGAAAATGCCTGGTCGAACGCGCTGGCCTGCACCATCGGCGCCGCCGTGGGGCGTGGCGGCACGCTCTTTCAGTGCTCGTTCGAGGAGGCCGAAGAGCTGCGCCTCGGCATGGCAGGGTTGACGTCGTATGCCGAAACGGTGTCGGTCTACGGCTCCGAGGGCTCGTTCATCGACGGCGACGACACACCTTGGTCCAAGGCCTTCCTGATGGCGGGCTACGCGTCGCGCGGCATCAAGGCGCGCTGCACGTCGGGTGCGGGCTCGGAGCTTCTGATGGGATTTCATGAAGCCAAGTCGATCCTCTATCTTGAAGCGCGCTGCCTGTGCGTCCAGCGGGGCATTGGAGTGCAGGGCACCCAGAACGGCGGCATCGACGGTGCGCCGGTTACCGCTTCGGTGCCGGGCGGCTTGCGCGAAATCCTAGCGGAAAACGTAATGGCCGCGTTGCTCGATCTGGAATGTGCCTCGGGTAACGACACCCGGATCAGCGAATCCGAGATTCGGGTCGGCGCCAAAATCATGCCCTACATGATGGCGGGCACGGATTTTATCTGTTCGGGCCTGGGCTCGATTCCGGGATACGACAACTCGTTCGGCGCCTCGCTGTTTAACGCCGAGGAGATCGAGGATTACCTAGTGGTGCAGCGCGACTTCGAGATGGAGGGCGGTGTCCGCCATGTGCCCGAAGACGAGTTGATGGCCTTGCGCGCCCGCGCCATCGACGCACTGGAGGCAGTGCTCGACGAATTGGGGCTGGCAAGCCTGCGGCCCGAACAGAAGGCCAGCGTGCTGACTGCCCACGGCTCCAAGGACACGGATACCTTTTCTTTTGCCGAGGTGCGCCGCATCGCAACGGAGTTGCAGGCGCAGGACATTACCATCCTCGATGTCGTCACCGCCCTCGAACGGCGCGGTTTTTCCGACGTCGCCCAGAACATCCTCGACCTGATGAAACAGCGGGTCTCGGGCGACTACCTGCAGACCGCCGCAATCGTGCGCGATGGACACGTCCTGAGCGCGGTGAACGATCCCAACGACTATGCCGGGCCGGGAACGAGCCACCAGATGTCGCCCGAGCGCCGTGCGGAAATCGCGGCGATCCGCGACGTTCTCTCGAAGGACGAAATTCTTGCCTGGGCGGCGCGCGACGCGGCCGAAGAGCGACGGCGCTACCGCCTGGAGCCGACCGGTCCCGCACAGGCGGGAGAGGCGCCCCGCGAGGTGGTCATCGGGCTCTTGCCTGCGTTCGGCGGTGAGCTGCACCGGACCACCGGCGAGGAGCTGCTCTCCGACGTGCTCGATGCACTGATCGGCGGCATCGAGGAGAGCGGCGGCACCGCCCGGCTGGTGCGCATGCACCATACGGCGGACACGTCATTTTTGGGCTTAAGCGCGGCACGGCTATCGGGCTCGGGCATCGGGATCGGCATTCAGGCCAAGGGCACTGCGGTGATCCACAAGGCGGACCTTTATCCGCACATGAACCTGGAGTTGTTCTGCCAGGCCCCGATCATCGATCTGAGCCATTACCGGCAGATGGGCCGCAACGCGGCGGCCTACGCGAAGGGCGAGGATCCCGAACCGATTTCAATTCCCTATCAGGGCGAGGCCTTGGGCTCGCGCTACCATGTCCAGACCTCATTGATCTACGCCATCGAAACCGCGCTGCTCGATCCAGCGCGCGAACCGGAAGAGCTGCGGGTGACATTCCTTGACCGCCGATAGAAAGGCACTCGACACGCTCTATCCCGTGGCCGAAAAGCAGGCGGCGCGGTTGCGCACGCGTACGGGAAAAGCGCTCGACGAGTTGACCCTCGATGCGGCGCGCGAGGGCCGGCTCGAGCCGGGCGACCTTGCGATCACGCCCGAGGCGCTCCGCCTGCAGGCCGAGGTCGCCGAGGCGGCCAAACGGCCCCAACTGGGCGAGAACCTGCGCCGGGGCGCGGAGCTTGCAGGCGTGTCGCAGGATACGATTTTCGAGACCTACGAGCTGCTCCGCCCGGGCCGCGCCCGCGACAAGGCCGAGCTGCTCGCCCTGGCGGAGCGCTATCGGAAGGAATATGACGCACCAGCGACCGCGGCGTTGATCGAAGAGACTGCGGCGGACTACGAGCGGCGCGATCTTTACCGCAAACGGTTCTGAGCAGAACCGGCGCGCCCGTTCCAGTTGATCCATAACCCGTGACCAGTTCGCCAACCCCCGCGACCCGAGCACCCTTGACCCTGGGCGGCTGGGCGATCCTGTTCGGCCTGCTGTTCGTCATCGGCGTCTCCTGGGGGCTGATGCTTACGCTCAACCGCGTCGCCATGTCCGAGGGTATTCCGGTTCCGCCTATACCTTCTGGCAAATGCTGGGCAGCGGGCTGATCCTGCTCGCAGTTGTCGTGATCCGGCGCCGCCGGTTTCCGCTCGATGGTGCCCATCTTCGTTATTACCTGTTGCCCGGAGCGTTCGGCCTGGGCGCACCGTTCCTGCTGCTCGCCTTCGTCGCGCCGAAGATTCCGGTCGGCGTGGTCGCGCTCGGCGCCGGAATCGCGCCAATGCTGACCTACGGCTTCGCCGGGCTGATGAAGCTCGAACCCTATTCGCTCCTCAAGATCGTCGGCATGACCGTGGGCTTCGGCGGCGTCCTGCTCGTCGTCCTGCCCGAGACGAGCCTGCCCTCGCCCGACATGGTGGGCTGGGTTCTGGTCGGATTCAGTCCGTCGATCCTGTTCGCACTCCAGAACGTGTGGATCCAGCGCTACCGGCCACCCGTCACCGACTCGCTCACGCTCTCTGCCGCCTTCCTGTTGGCTGCGGCGCTGGTCATTTTTCCGTTCCTCGCCGTGACGGGCGACTGGTGGTTCTTTGCCGGGCCGATGAGTTCAGGCGACTGGGCCCTGGTGATTGTCACCCTGTTGTTGGCGGTGAATATGATCTGTGTGTTCGAGATCATTCACCGTGCCGGCGCGGTGTTTCTTTCGTCGGTCGCCTATCTCGACGTCCTGGCCGGGATCGCCTGTGGCATGATCCTGTTCGATGAGGTCCATTCGGGATGGATTTGGGGCGCGCTGGCCTGCCTGTCGATGGGGCTGCTGCTTGTTACGATCCCGGGTCAGCGCATATCGTTTCGTCGTCAGACCCAAACGAAGTAGCGCTCGAATTCCTTGCCGGTTACCGCGTGGGCGCCCGCGTCTACGTCGTTTTTAGTCGCCCAGTCGGTGAAATCCCGCCATTCGTCTTGCTTGATCTGGGCAAGGTGATCGACGACGACATCGTCGAAGATAACGCGCGCCCTGTCCGTCGCCGTAATGCGTGCCGCGGTGTCGACGAGGGTACGGGCCAGCGGGGTTTCCCCAGCCCATCCGGCCCGCAGCAACCCATCGTAGGGCAACGCTGCACCAGAAATCTCACACCCGCTATGACGCAATCCGCACCGAGCGTGACTGGGAGCCTAGCCATGCTTTACACCGACGCAGCCACACTTCGGATTGTGCCCTCCAACACGCTAGATCGAGCGGCCTAGTTGCCACAGGGCGATGCATTCGTCATGGAGAACACCCGCGACGATCTCGACCCGGCGCGCAAGCGTGGCGTTGAGCTCCCGACAAGGGCCGAATACCTCCTCCATCGATGCGGGCTGGACCTGGATCAGTTCGACCATCGACACCCCGTAGACGACGCGGCTTACGCCCGTGTACCAGGCCGAGCCGAAGCACATGGCGCAAGGCTCGACGTTGGAATACAGGGTGCAGCCCTCGAGGCTGGCGCCCCTGGCCAGATAGACCTCGCAGGCGACCTTGAACTCCGCGTGACAGGTGGGATCGCCGTCACCCTCCACCGTATCGAAACTACGACCGATGATTCGACCGACCGCGTCGACCACAACAGAGCCATACGGCATTTCTCCGGCCGCGCGGCCTCGTTCCGCCTCCGCAATGGCCTCACGCATAAATTCTCTGTCGTCGAGCATCGAATCCCCCGTATCCGCCGGCAATTTTCACAGCTGTTCAAGCGCCATATTAACACCTCGACCACTCGGCTTATGCTCCGCGCAAACCGGGCATTCGAGAAATGAGGGCGATGCAAGCTTCGTGACGATGCCGACTTGTCGGATCGCGTCCGGCGCCGAAGAAGCCGCCGGTGAGTCGCTTGACAACGCTTATGACGCGGTGCATGGCGCCGATGGCGGATCGGGCAGCAGCACCCCCACCCTCGACGTCTGGTTTCTGGAACTCATCGCCGCCGACGTCGTCTGGCTCACCGATTGCAAACTGCTCTGGCAACGCCACCGGACCCGTTTCGAGGTGGCGCTCAACGACGGGGCGGCGGCGCAGATGATCGAGGGCATCGAAACCACCACCTTCGGTCTCGCCTTCGGCCAAAAGCACGCCACGATCTTGCGCTATGTGGAGAAACTTGCCACCCTGCCCCAGACCGTACACAAGGGCGATTTCAACGCCCTGCGTGCCGCAGGAGCCGACGAAACGGAGATCGTTGAGGCCTGCCTCGCTGTGGCTGTGGCCGTGTGCCGCGTGCGGTTGGTGCGGGGGCTCGGAATCGAGTTGGACCGAGCGTCGGAGAGCTAAACAAGAGTAGACAGTCCCATGGCGAATGCGAACACCACCGACCTTATTGTTATCGGCGCCGGAGCCGCCGGGCTTGCCGCCGGCAAGACTGCACGCGAGCGAGGCTTGAGCGTTACGGTGATCGAGGCGGCGCACCGGATCGGCGGGCGCGCGTTCACCGATACGGAAACCCTCGGCGTGCCCTTCGACCTGGGCTGTCGCTGGATGCATTCGGGCAGCATCAACCCGTTCGTGCCGATCTGCGAGAGCTTCGGCCTAGCCTACAGTAAGGACGGCTACAGCTTCCCGGACGACATGGGCAAGGACTGTTATCTGGGCGACCACTGGGCCGACGCCGACGAGCAGGCGGAAATTCGCGCCGCCGCGATCGCGTATTTCAGCGCTGCCGAGGCCGCGGGCGAGCGCGGCGACGATGTGGCCGTTGCCGACGTGACCGAGCGCGACGGCCGCTGGACCCCCATGCTCGATCACCTGATGACGCTGTGGACGTCGCACGATGCTGACGAAATCTCGACCCTCGACATGGTTCGTGAAACCGACACCGACGAAAACTGGTCGGTGACGGAAGGCTATGGAGCACTGGTTGCCCGCTACGGTGCCGATCTGCCGGTCGAACTCAACGCCGGTGCGGAGCGGATCGACTGGGGCGGACCCGGCGTGAGGGTAAGTACGGCGAAGGGAACGATCGAGGGGCGTGCGGCACTCGTGACGGTCTCGTCGTCGGTTTTAGCGGCAGGCGGTATCCGGTTCGACCCGGTCTTGCCCGACTGGAAAATCGAGGCGGCAAGCGGCCTCCCGCTCGGGCTTGCCAACCGGATCGCGCTCCTGTTCGACGGCGATATCTTCGGAGACGAGCGCCCCGATGGAATAGCGGTAATTTCCGACGACGAGACGCCCGTAAGCTACAGCCGCGAGGGCGAGCGGCTTCTGGTCGGCCATGTGGGTGGCCGCCACGCCTGGTGGCTGGAAAAAGCGGGCCCCGCGGCGATGGTGGATTTCGCCGTGGAGGGATTGGTCCGGGCCCTGGGATCGGGGGTGCGCGAACGGCTCGTCAACAGCACCGTGACCGCCTGGGGCGGCGACCCGTTCATCCGGGGCTCGTACTCCGTCGCCCTGCCGGGCCAGGCGGATCAGCGCGCAAAGCTCGCCGAACCGCTCGCGGATCGGCTGTTTTTCGCCGGCGAGGCGACCTCGCCCGATCACAGCGCCACCTGCCACGGGGCCTACATGTCGGGAATCGCTGCGGCCGAGGCCATCGCCCGCCGGCTCGGGCACGGCGCAACATGTGCCGTTGCAGGCACCGCTACCTCATAGTAGCTTATTGGAAAATAGCTGTAGCTGAAAGGAACGGCGATGCCATCCGAAGCCGCGCGTCAGCCGACTGAAAAACGCCTCGGGAAAATCCAGGAATTCACACCGGCACGCCCTGACGAGCCGGGCGACGAGGCGGTGGCGGCCTTCCGTGAAGATGGTGTGATCTGCTTGCGGGGCGCGTTCGGGCCGGACTGGATCGCGATGCTCGAAAAGGGGATCGGCGAGGCGATTGCCAATCCGTCCTGGCAATCCTCGATGACGGATCTGCCCGGCGAGGCGGGCTTTTTTTTCTACGATTTCCTGATGTGGTCCCGGATCGAGAAATTTCGGAAATTCATTTTCGAGTCCGACGCGCCGGACCTGTTCATGCCGTTTCTCGATACCGCGGAGATGATTTTCTACTACGATTTTGTGCTGCTGAAGGAGGCTCATTGCGACAAGGCGTCAACCTGCTGGCACCAAGATATCGGCTACTACCCCTTGCAGGGCCGCAAGATCATCAACTGCTGGACCGCGCTGGACACGGTACCGTTGGAAACGGCGTTGCGCTTCGCCCGGGGCTCGCACCGAGGCGATACGGTGCATCGCGCCATTCATTTCAATCCCGAGGACACCTACAAAAATCCCATGATGGAGAGGCCGGTTCCGCCCGACTTCGACGAATCGGATGATTTCGAGATCATCACCTGCCCGATGTCGCCGGGCGATTGTCTGGTGTTCAACGCCTGGACATTCCATACTGCTCCGGGCAACACAACGAGCCGGCGCCGTTGCACCTACTCGACCAACTGGGTCGGCGACGACGTGATCTTTAACGACATCCCCCAGGAAACCGATCCGCCTTATCGAGGTGAAAACCTCGTCCAGGGCGGGCCGATCGTCTGTGAATCCTTCCCCCGCGTCCGCTAGGCGTCGAGCCCGAGCTCGGTTACGAGCAGGGTGTAGGCGGCAGCCGCGTCGCGCGTGGCGAGCAGCCCGGCGGCCGCCAGCACATAGTGTTGATCCAGCAACACCGCCGCTGTCGCCGGCACCAGTGAGCCCTCTGCGCGCCGGCCGAGCGCAAGTGCAAGGGTATCGGCGGCAGCCTCGTCATGGACCAGCATGCCACCGGTGCCGATAATGCGTGGCACTTCGCGCAAATCCAGCCCCTCCTGCATGAAGCTGGTGCCCTGGTTGGGCACGTAAACGGTCCGAAGCCACCCGCAATGGCGCCGTAACGCATGGCTAATGCAGGAAACCGCGAAGAGCCGGTCGAGCGCTTCGTCGCGCGCGTCGGCGGGCATAAAAACCGGATCGTCACGCCGCCGGCCCGCCGCATCCGCCGCGCAATCAGCGGGCCAACCCTGTGCCGCGGCCTGCTCGTCGAG
This sequence comes from Alphaproteobacteria bacterium, assembly GCA_965249645.1. GTDB lineage: Bacteria > Pseudomonadota > Alphaproteobacteria > UBA828 > JAPUJA01 > CAVOEB01. The sequence goes on along the minus strand of CBDFML010000012.1, from coordinate 599,643 downwards.
CCAGGCAGCGTCGGCCTCGTAGACGCCGGGCGCGCTCCAACGCATCCCGAGATCGCCCTGCACCGAGCGGGTCACCGGCAAGGGCGGCAGACCCTCGGCCGTGATCCCCGGTGTGTGGGGCGCCAAGGTGACGGCGGAATGGACATCGGTCGTCGCACCGCCGATATCGACCACGAGCACGTTGCCCACGCCAGTCTCTCCTGGCGGTCCGTCAGCGAGCAGACGGGTCGCCCCGAGCGCCGCTTCAGGGGTCGGCATGATCACGGCGCGGCTGAACTCCTCGGTCCGGCTCAGGCCCTTGCCGCGGATGACCCGCTCGATGAAGGCATCGTGGATCGCCGATCGCGCCGGCTCGATGTCAAGGATACGGATCTCGGGCAGCACGTTGCCGACGACTTCGGCGCTGTGGCTACCTGCGACAAACAGCTCCGCCGCCTCGTGCGCCACGTCGCAGTTACAGGCAACGATGATATGGGCGTCGAAGCGCGCCCCGGCAATCGCCCGGGCATTGTCCAGCACCTGGCGGTGCTGGCCGCCATCGGTGCCGCCGGAAAACAGCACGATTTCGGGCCGCTGCGCTTCGAGAGATGCGATTTGCTCAGGTGTCAACCGCCCGGCCAACACGAGTTCGACCTTGCCGCCGGCGTTGAGCGCCGCCTGGCGCGCGGCGGCAGCGGTGTAGTCGGCGACCAGCCCGACCGACGCGACCCGCAAGCCGCCGCCGGCACTCGAGGCCGCGAGCTTTTCGACGATGGCGGTGTCGGGCGGTAGTTGGGTCTGCGCACGGCTTAGCGCCTCGGCGTAGCCCTCCATGACATCGGTGCGCACCGTAGTTGGCGCCTGTGCCGACGCCAAGCGACGGCCGCTGCCCGCCTCGACGACAGTCAGTTTCGTGAAGGTGCTGCCGAAATCGGCGAGCGCGACGGCGTTGACGCTCACGGGGTCGCTGAGCCCACCCGCCCGGAAATCGCCTCGAGCATTTGATCGATCGACTCGGGTGTCTCGATGCCGAGCCGGTGAAGATCGCCACGCACGTCGACGGGAATATCCGAGCCCTCGATGTCTTCGTTCAGCACGCCGCCCATGAACACCGGCGGATCGATTTGCGCGCCCCGCATTTCGTCGAGCAAATGGGTGCCGAACGAGCGGGCCACGCCGTTATGGGTGGTGACCACTATCGCGTCTGCCTCGGTCTCGATAGCGACTTTCACGATGTCTTCCGGGTCGCGGTTGATGCCGCAATCGATCACCTGGCTGCCCACCGCCGCAAACGTGGAGGTGAGCAGGAATTTTGCAAACTCGTGGACGTCGGTCGAGGCGACGAGGATCTTGCGGCCCTTGAGCTTTTCGTCGGGCTCGCGGGCAGCGAGCGCATCGAGCACGGCGGCGCGCTTTTCCAGGGTTTGACGCACCAGGTCGGTCTGCAGCACGGGCCGGCGGCCGCGCGGGTAACTGTCGTCGCGCTCGCCGGCGCCGAACAATTGTTCGCACATCTCCGGCCCCAGCCGCTTGATGACGACGAGCACCCGGGCGGGATCGGTCACGTCGACGTCCATCTGGCTCATGGTCTCGAGCGCAGAGGCGAAGAACGCCTGCCCGCCATCGACCAACGCGTCGCGCAGGGCCTCGATCTTGCCCCAATCGATGTAGGGTTCGAGCATGGGCACGTAGTCATCGCACTTGCGGTTGATCGTCTGGACCTGGGCGATTTCCTGCCAGGAGGGGATGCGCTCGACCTCGGTCAAGGGGACGGAGATGATTGCCGTGCCGAGCCGGTAGCGCTGATCGACCATCTTCATAAAGATCAGGTCGTTGACCAGCACGGCCATGTTGGAATCGACATCCACCGTGTTGCCGATGGTATCGCCGTGAAGGTAGGAGAACGGCACCCGGCTCGGGTTGACCGCATCGAGGGCGAGGGTGACCGCGGCCTTGACGATGGGGTTCTGGGTCAACCCGCCCCACGAACTGGAATAGGCGGCGCCGATCAACTCCTCGGCGATGTAGCGCTCGAGCATGGCGTAACCGACATAGCTCGCATAGTCGTGAAACATCGCCGGATAGCCGTCGTCGAGATAGGAATTGAAGACGACGCCATCGTCCTTGCGCGCAGCGAGTGCCGCACCGGCCCGGACAACCGCGGCAATCTGGGTGGTCTCGTCATCGAAGTAGGGCCAGCGCCAGGTGTATTGGCTGAGCAGCCCGATCGAGGTGATGCCCGCGCGCAACGCGTCGAGCACGTTGTCGAGCGAGCCCGGTCCGCCGATGATGTTGTCGCCTGCCTCGGCGTGGATCGGCACGGTATGGGTGGTCTCCCACCAGTCCTGTTCGCTCCACAGGCAGGGGCCGGTTTCCTGGGCTGCGTCCGCGCGCTTGTTCTTGGGCAAGCCCATGCGCCGTTCGGCAATCAAGTTGAAGCGATCGGGCGGGCGGACACCGCGGCCAAGCGCGTCTTCGTAGATGTTCTCGATCGCCGAGCGGGTTTCGTCCCAGGTCGCCATCCCGATATTCATGCAGGTCGACGAAATGCCTTTTTCCCGCGTGATTGCGCGCCATTCGCGCTCGGAGCGAACGCCCTTTTCCTCGCAATAAAGCGAGCGGCCCATCTCGACGGCCTTGCCGTGGGCAGCGCCGTCGGCGATCAGCTCCTGGCTCGAAGGCAGGTCGCTCGGGATCAGCTCGGCGAGATTTACGGACTGATTGTTCATAGCGCACTCGATCCGGATTACGCGGATTCTGCGGTCTCCGCACGGTAGTTGCGGTCCTTGACGGATTCGAGAAGCTGGTCGATCGACTCCGGCGTTTCGATGCCGATCTGGTGCAGGTCCCGGCGGACGTCGATGGGCACGTCGGAGCCCTCGATATCCTCGTTGAGCACGCCGCCCATGAAGATCGGCGCAGACACCTGCGCCGCCTTCATCTCATCGACCAGCTTGGTACCAAACGAGCGAGCGACGCCGTTGTGGGTGGTGATCACCACGGCATCGGCCTCGGTTTCGACTGCGACCTTGACGATATCCTCGGGATCGCAGTTGATGCCGCAATCGATCACGCGGCTGCCCACGGCATCAAACGTCGACGTCAGCAGGAATTTGGAGAATTCATGCACGTCGGTGGAGGCCACCACGACCTTGCGTTGCTTTAACCTGTCGTCGGCGGGCCTCTCGGCGAGATCGCGCAGGACCGCGTCGCGTTTCTCCATGGTCTGGCGGACGAGATCGGTCTCCAGCACCGGCTTGTGACCGCGCATATAGCTGTCGTCGCGATCACCAGCGGCGAACAACTGCTCGCACATCTCCGGGCCGAGGCGCTTCAGGACGACGAGAACCTGGCAGGGGTCCGTCACGTCGACGCCCATTTCGCTCATGGAAGAGAGCGCCGATTTATAGAACGCCGTGCCGCCGCCGACGAGCGCGTCGCGCATCGCCTCGATCTTGCCCCAATCCACATAGGCGTCGATCATCGGCAGGTATTCTTCGCATTTTCGATTGATCGTATGAACCTGGGCGATCTCTTCCCAGGTTGGGATGCGCGCGACCTCGGTGACTGGCACGGCGATAAAAGCGGAGCCCACTTTGTAACGCAAATCGGCCATCTTCGATAACATCATGTCGTTGACCACGCCGGCCATATTGGCGTCGAAATCCATCTCCTTGCCGATCGTGTCGCCCTGGATGAACATGATCGGCACGTGATTGGGATTTACCGCGTCCAGCGCAAGGGTCACGGCCGCCTTGATGACCGGGTTTTGAGTCAAGCCGCCCCACGATGCGGAATAGGCCCCACCGATCAACTCTTCAACGACATAGCGCTCGAGCATGGACCAGCCGATATAGCTCGAATAATCGTGGAACACGCCCGGATAGCCATCTTCAAGATAGGTCTCGAAGACCCCACCTTGGTCTCTCTTTGAGGCCAACACACCGCCGGCCTTGACCACGGCGGTCACCTGGGACGTCTCGTCGTCCCAATAGGGCCATTTCCAGGAATACTGACTGACGACGCCGACGGTCGTTGAGCCGCATTGAAGCGCATCGAGCACATTGTCGAGCGAACCGGGCCCACCGATCATATTGTCGTTGGTCCCACACTGGATCGGAACCGTGTGATTGAGTTCCCACCAATCCTTTTCCGTCCACAGGCAGGGGCCGGTTTCCTGAGGCGCCTCGGCGCGGGTGTCCTTGGGCAGACCCATGCGCCGTTCGGCAAGCAGGTTATAACTGTCGGGCGGGCGCACGCCGCGCGAGAGTGCGTCTTCGTATATGTTCTCGAGCCCGAGGCGGGTTTCGTCCCAGCTCGATAGCCCGATGTTGATGCGGGTGAGGGGAATACCTTTTTCCCTGGCGACCTCGTGTGCTTCGCGATCCGAGCCGACCCCTTTTTCTTCACAATATAGGGAACGGCCCATATTGATGGTGTTGCCCAGCGCGACCCCCTCGGCCACGACCTCGCGCCCGTCGGGCAGATCGCTGGGGATCAAATCGCGAAGATTGACGGCATTCGACGCCATGGGAACCTCCTTGTTTTCTCTTGCGCCCAGCCACCTCATCCGACCCGTTTGGGCCTAGTGGTTGAACACATCCAATAGTTTAGCACCAATCAGCAGTCGGGAATCATTCCAAAATTCGACATCCGGTCTAGCGCCCGGTGTATTTCGGCGCTCGTTTTTCGAGAAACGAGCGCAAGCCTTCTTCGTAATCCTCCGAGCTCTGAGCCAGCAGGTACTGATCGCGGTCGAGCGCGCTGACCGCATCGCCCAGAGCGAATGCCGCCGCGTTGACGCCCTGTTTGACCATACGCACCTGTACCGGCGGCATGGCGGCGATCTGACGGGCCATTTCGAGGGCACGCTCCAGGGCAGAGCCGTCGGGCGTCACGGCGTCGAAATAGCCCCAATCGAGCCCCTGTTGCGCGCTTAGCCTCTCGGCCATGATGAACAACCGCTTGGTCCGCGCCGGCCCGACGAGCGCGACCGTGCGGGGCACGGTCTGCCAGCTCATGTTCATGCCGCGCTCGATTTCCGGTGCGAAGCTGACAGCCCCCTCGCCCGCCACCCGCAGATCGCAGGACACCGCGATCGACATGCCACCACCGACGCACCAGCCCTCGAGCGCGGCAATGGTCATGGGTTCGAGCTTTTCCCAGGCGCGACACAGCCGGGGGCCGGTCTGCAACAACTTGCGCTTCTCCGCAAGACTGAGCTTTGTCAGCCCTGTCGTCTCGGCGTCCTTGAGGTCGAAACCCATGGTGAACACGCTCGGCGCGCCGGTCAGCACGATCGCCGAAGTTTCGGAATCCTCCTCGAACGAATGCGCGGCCTCGGTCAGCTCGCGCAGCAACTCGAACGACAGAGCATTCCTGCCATCCCCCCGATCAAAACGGACAACCGTGACGCGCCCGTCCCGCTCGATCGATACATGCTTGGCGGTCATCGTCCCGGCCTTTCCCGTTCGCCCGTCTCCGCCCGGTAGCGCTCGCGCAACTCGGTCTTGCGGACCTTGCCGCTTGGCGTTCTGGGCAGGGTATCGCACCAGTCGATCGAGGTGGGACATTTGTAATGAGCTAGCCGTTCCCGGCAAAACTCGATCACCTCCTGCTCGTCCGGCTCCATGCCCTCGGCCCTGACCAGAACCGCCTTGCCCGTCTCGCCCCACTTTTCGTCGGGCACGCCGATCACGGCGACGTCGGCAACGCCGGGGTGCCGCATCAGGACGTTTTCCACTTCGGCGGGATAGACGTTTTCGCCACCGGAGATGAACATGTCCTTGATGCGGTCGTGGATGAACAGGAAGCCGTCGACGAGATAGCCCGCATCGCCCGTCCGGAGCCAACCGTCGCTGGTCAGCGTTTCGACGGTCGCCTCGGGCTTCTTCCAGTAGCCCTTCATGACCTGAGCCGAGCGAACCCAGATCTCACCGACCTCGCCGGCGGGGACATCCTCGCGGCTCTCCGGGTCGACAATGCGCAGCTCGACATCACCCCAGGCGGTGCCCGCCGAAGCAAGCAATGCCGCGCGCGGACCGCCGGGATCCTGATCTTCCGCGCGCAAGTTCGTTACCGCGCCCGTCGCCTCCGTCAGACCGTAGATTTGGAGAAAATCGCAACCGAATCGCTCGAGCGCGCCCATCCGCACGATCTCCGAAATCGGCGATCCGCCATACGCCACGGCCCGCATCGTGGAAAGATCGGCATCCTCCGCGCCGGGCGTGGCCAGCAGCATCTGAATGACCGCCGGAACGAGAAAGATATTCGTTACCCGATAGGCCTCGATCGTGCGCAGGATCTCGGATGTGTCGACCTCGCGGAGGAGAACGTTGGTCGCCCCATTGACGAAGCCGACCAGCGCCCAGGCGCTGCCCGCCGAGTGGAATAACGGCAGGGCCACGAGACTGACGCTATCGTCGTCGAAACGCCACTCGACGGTGCCGGCGTGGGCAAACGCCATGACGTTTCGGCTGGTCAGCTGGACGCCCTTGGGAACGCTCGTCGTGCCCGAGGTGTAGAGTTGATAGACGCTGGCGCCGGCATCTGGCTCGATCGCCGGATCGTCGGCCGGGTAGCGATCGCGCCAGGTTTCATAGGTTTCAAACTCGTCCGCCGTGCCGATGACGACGATCTTGCAGCCGGAATCGAGGTCGATCTTGGCGAGAGGGTCGAGAAATTCCTCGCCCACGATGAGAAGCTTCGACATCGCGTCGGCAAGGATGGCCTCGATCTCGGGTGGCGCGAGGCGCCAGTTTACGCCGACGGTCGTGGCGTTCAGCTTGCAGGCGCCGAAGAACAGCTCGAAATAGACCGGCGTGTTCTTATCGAGGATCGCGACGCACTCTTCGGGACCGACACCGAGATCAAGCAGGGCCTGGGCGATCCGGTTCGACGCGGCGTCGAGCACGGCGTACGACCAGGTTCTATCCTCGAAGATCAGAGCAGCCCTATCGGGCCGTTCGCGACCGTAAACCCGCACGAGATCCGCAAGCGAAGCGAAACGATCCAAGGTGAGGGCGCGGTTATCGGCCGACGACATCAAAACCCTCAGCGCGCCCGTATCGCCTATGCGGAACCGGCAGCGCCCGCCCGATAGTTGCTGCCCTTGATCGCTTCCATCATTTCATCGATCGATTCCGGCGTCGCAATGCCCAGACTGTGCAAGTCCTGGCGCACATCGACGGGCATGTCCGAGCCCTCGACATCCTCGTTGAGCACGCCGCCCATATAAATCGGCGCGTCGATCCGGGCCGTGCGCATTTCGTCGACCAGTTTGGTTCCGAAGCTCCGGGCGACCCCGTTATGGGTAGTGATCACCACAGCATCGGCCTCAGTTTCGACCGCCACCTTGACGACATCCTCGGGATCGCAGTTGACGCCGCAATCTATCACCCGGCTGCCCACGGCATCGAAGGTCGAGGTCAGCAGGAATTTGGAAAATTCGTGCACGTCGGTAGAGGCCACCGGGACCTTGCGCTTCTTCAGCGAATCGTCGGGCGCCCGCTGGGCAAGCTCGCTCAGGACTTCGTCGCGCTTTTCCATGGTCTGGCGGACGAGATCGGTCTGGAGGATCGGCTTGTAACCGCGCATGTAGCTATCATCGCGCTCGCCGGCAGCGAACATCGTCTCCATCATCTCCGGCCCAAGCCGTTTCATGACGACGAGCACCTGGCAGGGGTCTTTTGTATCGACGCCCATGGTGCTCATGATCTCAAGCGCGTTATTGAAAAACACTGTGCCGCCCGCAACCAGCTCATCGCACATTGCTTCGATCTTGTCCCAGTCCACGTAGGGCTCGAGCATCGGGACGTACTGGTCGCATTTGCGGGAAATCGTCCGAACCTGAGCGATCTCCTCCCAGGTCGGAATGCGTTCGGTCTCGGTGACCGGCACGGCGAGCGGCGCGGTGCCGAGCTTGTAGCGCATATCGGTCAATTTCGAGAACGTCAGGTCGTTGACCAGAGCCCCCATATTGGAGTCGTGATCGAGCGTATAGCCGATGGTATCGCCGGCGGTATAGGACATCGGGATGCGCTCGGGATTAACCTCGTAGAGTGCAAGGACGACCGCCGCCTTGATGATCGGATTTTGGGTCAGCGAACCGAACGCCGCACTGGCATAGGCCGCGCCGATCAGGTCCTGGGTGACGTAGCACTCGAGCATGGCCCAGCCGACGTAACTCGCGTAATCGTGAAAGACACCAGGGTAGCCGTCTTCGAGATAGGTATCGAGGACAACGCCCTGATCCCGCTTCGAGGCGAGCAGGCCGATCGCCTTGACCACGGAGGTGATCTGGGTGGTGTCGTCGTCCCAGTAGGGCCAGCGCCAGGTGAACTGGCTGAGCGCCCCGATCGTCGTAATGCCGACGCGCAGCGCGTCAATCGCGTTATCGAGCGAGCCGGGCCCGCCGATCATGTTGTCCGCCGCCTCGGGATAAATCGGTACGGTATTGGCCAGCTCCCACCAATCCTGATCGGTCCACAGGCTGGGCCCGGTCTCCTGAGGCGCCTCGGCGCGTTTGTCCTTGGGCAGACCCATGCGCCGTTCGGCGATGAGTTGGATACGGTCGGGCGGGCGCACGCCCCGGGCGAGCGCGTCCTCGTAAATTTTCACCATGCCCTCCCGGGTTTCCTCCCAGGTGTTCAGCCCGATGCTGAAGCTGCTGCAGGGGATGCCCTTCTCGCGGGCAATCTCGCGCCATTCGCGTTCCGAGCCGACGCCCTTCTCCTTGCAATAGAGGGTCTGCCCGACCTCGACCGTATCGCCGAGAGCGCGCCCTTCGGCAGCGACCTCGCGCCCGTCGGGCATATCGCCCGGAATCAACTCAGCCAGATTGACAGCGTCGATAGTCATGGAAAGAGCCTCCTGTGGTTTAGCTCACCGTTCCCGTCATCCAGCTTATCGGTTGAGTTAGCCCATCATTGTCCAGCCGCCGTCAACGCACAAATTCTGGCCGGTCATGTAGCCGGACCCGTCGGACGCCAGATAGAGCACCGTCTCGGCAATTTCCGTGGGCACGCCGAGACGCCGGATCGAGAGCGAGTTGAATGCGGCCACCATGTCGTCGCCTTCCATGTCGATGCCCCAATCGTCGGCCCAGTTGGCCTCGATCATTCCCGGTGAGATCGCGTTTACGCGAATATCATAGGGCGCCAGATCGCGCGCCACGGTCATGGTCATGGCCCGGATCGCGCCTTTGGCCGCGCAGTACTGAATCGGGATGCAATTCGAGTTGTTGACGGGATCGGCGCCGTTGCCGTAGGAGCCCGAGAAATTGACGATCGCGCCGCCGCCGCGCTCACGCATGTGCGGCGCCACCGCCTGGCACATCTGCATGGTGCCCTTGACGTCGATTTCGAACAGCTTGTCCCAGGCGTCCGGATCGATGGCGTCGAGACGCCCGATATCGGCAGGATCGATGCGCCCAGCCGAATTGATGAGCACATCGATGCCCCCGTAACGCTCGATCGTATCGGCGGTATATCCGTCGATGGATGCCCGATCGGTGACATCGAGGGTTGCCAGATGCCCGGTTCCGCCAGCGGCCTCGATATCCGCCAGCGCCTTTTCCGCCGCATCCCGGTTGCTTCGGACGCCGAGCGCGACCTTGGCACCCTCGATCCCGAACCGGCGGGCGATCTCGCTGCCCAGGCCCCCGTTTGCACCGGTGACGACCACCACCCGGCCTTCAAAGCGTTTTCCGTCGTTCCAGCGTGACGCCATGATCCCTCTGCGTTCGATATTTCGTTGTTCGGAGTTAAAGCCGCAACACACCGTAAGCCGTGCCCGGCCCCAAAAGGACCAGGCACGGATCTAGACGATCTCGCGGTCTTGTCGTACGACCGTGAGTTTGGCGCTACTGGGCGCCCTTAACGGCGTTCCAGGTATCGACATAGACGTCGTTGCGGGTCGGCAACTGCCAGAAGTCGAGCCCCTGGGTATAAGAGCTGTCGTCCAGGTGGTGGAACTCACGATCCTCCGCCGTCAGACAATCCGCCACGGCCACGGGATTGGCCGGCGAATAGCCGACCTCGTGGACCATGCCACACTGGGCGGTGGCTGAGGTTTCAAAGTTGACCCAGGCATAGGCGCAATCGAGATTGGCCGCACCCTTGACGATGCCCCAGACATCCTGCCAGCCATCGGCCTTCTCGGTGGGAATGACCTCGGCCACGGGGATGCCCTGCTCCTGAAGCAGTGCGACCTGATAGCCGCCCCACGTCTCGGAAACCCAGACCTCGCCCTTGGCGTAGAGGTCGACCAGCTCGCCGGCCGACGACCAGTAGTCGCGCACGAGCGGCTTTTGATCGATGTACATCTGCTTGACCTGCTCGAGCTGCTCGTCGCTCAGGTTGTAGACGTCCGTGTCCGGCCCGAACAGGATGCGCGCCGCCAGATAGAGGCTCATGGTGACGTCCTGGATCGCGATCTTGCCGGCATATTCCGGATCCCAGAGCACGGTCGCCGAGGTCGGCGGCTCGTCGAACTTGTCGGTCCGATACATGATCGGGATCGAGCCCCAGGCCATCGGCACGGTGTAAATGGTGCCGTCCTGCTGGACGCCCGGATGGTCGCGCGAGGTTTCAAATATGTCGTTGAACGTTGTAAGGCGCGCCGGATCGAGGGGTTCGAGAACGTCCATCGAGATGAGGATCTGCGCGTAGCTGACTTCGGGAGAAACCACATCGTAGTTGCTCGACTCGACCGCCATCTTGGCGACGATTTCGTCGTTCGAGCCGATATAGGTCTGGGTCAGCTTGCAGCCGGTCTCCTCCTCGAACACGGAAACCCAGCTATCGTTGGCATAACCCTCCCAGGTCAGCGCGTAAACTTCGCCGCCCGCGTGGCTGGGCTGGCTGGCCAAGATCGCGCCGCCGAAGGCGACAGCGACACCGATCACCGCCGTCGTGGCAGCGGTTCTAATTCCATGAAACATAACTCTACTCTCCCAAGTTTTTAAAACTCACACCCTAAAATTCAAGGCTCACAGGTCGCTTTCTATCGACGTCCCTATTCGCGAGTCCTCCGCAACGCACCGAACCATCGCCCCGCTCTACCATGAGATATGACAGACACGAAGACGCCCCTCCCGGAGCCAACAAACCTGTGGCCCGACACTGATATATTATACATACGCTATGGGGGCGTTACTCAACCCCTTTTGTCCGACAAAATTTCGATCAGTCGGAGGGGAGCAGGATTTCCCGGAGCTTACGGATATGCTCGGGATTGGTGCCACAGCAGCCGCCAATGATCTGTACGCCGGAAGCCGCCCATTGTTTGGCTTGCGCCGCGTATTCGTCGGGCGAGGCGGCATCATCGAACACCCAGTTAGGGTAGTGCAGGCGACCGGTCTCGGCGTAGGCGAGCAGCGGTCCCGACCAGTGGGCGCGCACCACCTCGAGAGCCAAGGTGGTGGCTCGCGTGTAGCTGTGCATGACGCCCGCGGCCTCGCCGCCCATTCCCGTAATCGTCGCAACGAGGTCGTTGAGCGGCTCGCGGGGATGGACGAAGAATCCATCCCGCCATTCGACGACCGATAGGCCGTCTTCGGAGAGTTCGGCAGAAAATCCGTGCCAGACCGGCAGGCCGGTGGCAAGCGCCGCCTCGGTGACGATGGTGGCGTTGGGAATATCGACCATCATCTCCGTGAGGATAAGATCGACCCCCGCCTGCGCAAGGATTTCCCCCTGGCGGTGAAAGCCGGCGGCGGCTTCGGGGCCTGTCGGCGTTACATTCCCGCTATTGCTCGGGCGTTTGGAGGAGATCGACCCGGCAACCCAGACCGGCCGCTCGGCAGCGGCAAGATCGCGGGCCTCCAAGGCCAGCTCGACGGATCGCCGGTTGAGCGCGTCGGCCTCCTCCGCGGTCATGCCCGCGGCCCGCAACACCGTGTGACCCGCACCGTAGGTGTTTGCCGTGATCACATCGGCGCCGGCACGAATGTAATCGGCATGCATCTTGCGCACGATGTCGGGATGATCGAGGGTTGCGCGACTCGCCCAGGACAGCTCGTCCAGCGCCACGCCGCGACTCTGGATCTCGGTACTTATGGCGCCGTCGAGAATAACGACCTTGCCCTCGGTCAGACGTGCGGTCAGCTCATTCATGATCGAGCACCGCCATTTGCGACTACGCGGCGAGGCGCAGCGTTTCCTGCAGCCGGCGAATATGGTCGGGGTTCGTGCCGCAGCAGCCACCGATGATCTGGGTGCCGTGCTCGACCCAGCCGTGGGCGATGGCGGCATAATCCTCGGGCGAGATGACGTCCTCGAACACCCAGTCGGGACCGTGCAGATGCCCGGTTTCGGCGTAGGCGAGCGTTGGGCCGGACCAGTGGGCACGCACGATATCGAGCGCAGGTCCTGTGACGGGACAATAGCTGTGCATGATACCCGCCGCCTCGCCACCCATCCGGGCGATCGTGGCGACGAGTTCGTCGAAGGGCTCAATCGGGTCGATGTAGGAGGTCTCGCGCCACTCGCGGACGGTCTTGCCGTCTTCCGCGAACTCGGCGGAAAAGCCGTGCCAGACCGGCAGACCCGTCGCGAGCGCCGCTTCGGTGACGATGACCGCGTTGGGAATGTCGACCATCATCTCGGTGATGATCAGGTCGACGCCGGCCTCCGCGACCACCTCGCCCTGGCGGCGAAAGCCCGCAGCGGCCTCTGGACCCTTGGGCGTCACGTGCTCGCCGTTGATGGGCGGCATGGAAGAGAGAGAGCCCGCGATCCACACCGGCCGATCGACGCCCGCCAGATCACGGCCCTCGACGGCGAGCTCGACGGAACGTCGATTGAGCGCGTCGGTTTCATCCGCGCTCAAGCCCGCCGCCGCCATCACAGTGGGGCCCGCACCGTAAGTATTCGCCGTGATCACGTCGGCACCGGCTCGGATGTAATCGGCGTGCATCTCGCGCACGATGTCGGGATGCTCCAACGTCGCGCGGCTGGCCCAGGATATTTTGTCGAGGGCCACGCCGCGGCGCTGGATCTCGGAGCTGATCGCACCGTCCAAAATGATGATCTCACCCTGTGCGAGGCGGGCCGAGAGCTCGGTCATGGTCGGGCGACCTCCGTTACGCCGCCCGGGGCAGGCTCGTCGGCAGCGTGCCTTTGAGTGCATTGATGTGGTCGGGCAGCGTACCGCAACAGCCGCCCACGACCTGGACGCCCATCTCGATCCAGGTGAGCGCCATCGCGGCATAGTCGCCCGGCTTGGTGGTATCGACGTATTTCCATTTCGGGTTTTCGAACTTGCTGGTTTCCGAATAGGCGCTCATGGGCCCGGACCAGTGCTCGCGCACGATCCGGAGCGCCGGGCCGGTAACCGATGACGGACTATGCATGATGCCGGCGAGCTCGCCGCCCAGGGGCACGATGGCGGCGATCAGCTCGCCCAACGGGCCCGGTTCCATCTCGGTGAACTGCGCGCCGCGCCATTGCACGATGGTCTTGCCATCGGCGGCGAATTCGGCGGAAAAGCCGTGCCAGACCGGCAGGCCCGTCGCGAGCGCCGCCTCGGTCACGATGGTGGCGTTTTCAATATCCATCATCATCTCGGTCATGATCACGTCGACACCTGCCTCGGCCAGCGCCTCGGCATGTTCGCGGTAGCTCGCTTTCGCCGCCTCGCCACGCGGCGTGCGGCCCATGTATTCGGCCTCGTAGCCGGCAAACGCATCGTCCTGGGTGTGGCCGCCCAACTGGCACAGCGCCGGCATGTGCGAAATAGATCCGGCAATATAAACGGGCCGGTCGGCGACCGCGTCACGTGCCTGCCTGGCGATCTCGACCGCGCGGCGGGTGATCGCCGCCGCTTCGTCGCGCAGACCGCAGACCTCCAGCACGTGGGGCGCGGTCGCGTAGGTATTTGCCATGATGATATCGGCGCCCTCCGCGAGATAGGAATCGTGCACCGCGCGCACGATCTCCGGGTGGGTTTTGTTGGCTATGGCAGACCAGGCGGCGTCGTCCATACGCACGCTGAGCCGTTCGATCTCGGTACTGATGGCGCCGTCGAGAATTAGAACGTCGCCGTTCGCCAAGCGCTTTGACAGCTCGTTCATGGGTATTCCTCCTCAGGCATTGGCGTCGGGCGCCCGCCTAGCCGACGAAATGCTACCGCGCACCCAAACCCAAACTCAATGTGCCTTCAGGCACCGGCTTCTAGAGGTCGGAGCGCTTGATCTTCGGATCGACGGTCTGGCCGTTGGCGGCCATCATCGCCGCGATCAGCCGGAGCACGATGCAGACGGAGAGCCGTGAAGTCGTGCCGCCGATGTCATAGAGCGGGCAGTTCTCGGTTATGTCGATGACGCCCACTTTCTTCTTGTTTCCGATCATGCCGACGAGGCGCATGATTTCGCGGGATTCGATGCCGCCCGGCTCGGTCATGGTGACGCCCGGTGCCGCGGAAGCGTCCATGCAGTTCATGTTGAAACTCAGATACTGCGTGTAGGTGCCGTCCCATACCCGGTCGACCGCCTCCTGGAAGCAAACGTCTATGCCCCGCTCGATCATGTCGAACATGGGGTAGACGCCAATCTTCCGTTTCTTCGCGAGATCGAAATAATCTTTCGGATTCATAGAGTTACGCACACCGACCACGGCGACGTTGGCGGCGTTGACGTTCGAAATTTCGGTAATCCGGGCCATGGCGTTGGTCGAGAGTTCCTTCTGACCCGCCCAACTTTGGGCCATATCGAGCTGCGCGCCCAGATGGAGGACGCCCATTTTCTTCTTCTTGCCGATGTGATCGGCCAGCGCGCGAGCCGCCTGGATCGAGACCGAGCGGTCGCCGCCGCAGATGATCGGGGTGACCCCGCCGCGCAGCAGTTCGCGGACACCTTCGTAGATTTCCTTCCGCGCGCGCTTGGTGTTGACCTTGACGGGCGCGATGTCGCCGCAATCGATGGCGCAGCCCTCGAGATCGGTCTCGAACTCGAACCAGTAGGGAAAATATTCCTGGGAGGCGAGACGAAGCTCGCGCGGCGCCTCCTCTGTGCCGGGCTTGCCGACCACGCCCTCGTCGAACGAGACACCGAGAAAGGCGTATTTCGCGCCGGATTTCTTGATCGCCTTGGCGTTGAGTTCGGTAATCGGGCTGCGCAGGAAACTGATTTGCGCGAGCCCCCGGTAGTTTTCTTCGCCTTCGCGGCCCAACGGCGAAAACAGATGAGCGTAGGCTTTAGCAGGATTCATCGGTCGGTCTCCCAATCTTCAAAAACGTGTTTCATCGAGCCCGGCGCGCAGCCCTGGGCTTCTTTCTTGCCTGTTCGCGCTGCGTCTTGGCCAGGCTGCCGAGATAATGGTAGGCGAGGCAGCAGGTGAGCTTCTTGCTCATCTCGCTGACGTCGTAAATCGGGCATAGTTCGGCAAATTCCAGGACGTCGGGGCCGTAGGTTCCGATCGTCCGGGCCATCTGGATCGCCTCGCGGGGCTTGATGCCGAAGCATTCCGGCAGGGTCGTGCCCGGAATGCACGAGCCGTCGAGCGAATCCGTATCCCACGAGCAATAGATCGCGTCGGTGCCGTCGGAAGCCAGGTCCATGATCTCGCGGGTGCAGTTCAGCACGCCGCGCTCGACTGCCTCCATCATCGGGATCACCTTGACGTTGTTGTCGCGGAAGAAATCCCACCAGTCCTTCGGGTTGAGCCCATTGCGCGAGCCTAGATGCGCGATGTTCTTCGCCTTGCAATTGGGCAGGTCGAGGGCGCGCGAAGGGCCTGAGCAGTTGGTGTCCGGATTGCCGCCCCAGTCGGGTGCGGAATCGAGATGGCAGTCGATGTGCAGATAGCCCATCTTGCGCTTCTTGATGTGCTTCGAGAGCGCCCGGGCAGCCGGGATCGGCACCGAATGATCGCCGCCGCACAGGATCACTTTTGCTCCCGCCTTCAGGCATTCCGAGACATAGGCCTCGATATATTTGTGGGTCGCGTCGTTGTTGCCCGGAATGACCGGCACGTCGCCGCAATCGACCAGATTGAAGTGGGTCAGGATGTCGACGTCGTACTCGAACATGTAGGGGAAGTACTGGGTCGAGGCGTCGCGCATGCCGCCGGGGCCCGACGAGGTGCCCGAGCGCACGATCTGGCCGTTGTCCCAGGGCACGCCGAGGAAACACATCTTCGCTCCCTTTGCCCGGATCGCGCTCGCCTTGGGCGGGCAATAAGGCGCGCCGGCGAAAGTGACGATGCCGCCCGACTTGAAGGTCCCGTTATGGTTCTTCGGCGAATAGATGTGATCGCGCTTGCCTCGTTGGGCGGCCGGACCGTCATGCTGATGAGGCACGATGGACCAGGGCTGATTGGGTGCGGCCATGGGGATACTCCCGTAGTTACGAGCCAGGGGTTGTCAGGGCGTGCACCGGCGTGCCGCGATGCGGGACGGGCGGGGCCGGTAATTCGTCGTAGTCGAGCTCGAGGGAGACGAGCTGCATTTCGCGCCCGGTCACGACCTCGTGGGTCGCGGTGCCGCAATCGGGGCAGCGAAAATTGTAGAGACCGGGCGGCGATTTAACCTCGTCGCAGTCCGGGCAGCGGACGGTGAGCGGCACTTCCTCAAGTTCGAGGATGGCGCTCTCGCAGATCGTGCCGCGGATAGCGGTGGTGTAGCAGGTGTAGAGTGAACGCATGATACCCGCGAGCACGCCGAGCCGGACATGGATACGGGTGACGCGGCTTGCACCCTTCTCCGCCGCCTGCTCGCTCACGAGATCAATCAGGCATTTGGCCAGAGTCAGTTCATGCATGGCGGGTCATGGTGATATCGGGCCGCTCGTCGGCTCGCGCCCGGGCCGCTATCCGGGTGGCCAGGATCCACTCGACCCAAGCGTCGAACCCCTCACCGGTTTTGGCCGAGAGACGGATAATCTCGATCGTGGGATTGACGCGGCGCGCATACTCCTCGGCCTTGTCCATGTCAAAATCCACATAGGGCGCGAGATCGATCTTGTTGAGGATCATCAGGTCGGACGCCGCGAACATGTCGGGATACTTGATTGGCTTGTCCTCGCCCTCGGCGAGCGAGAGGATCGCGACCTTGCCGGCCTCGCCCAGATCGAATGCCGCCGGACAGACGAGATTGCCGACGTTCTCGATGAACAGGACACTGCCGGGCTCGCAATTCAGAGCGCCATAGGCCTCGCCCACCGCGTCGGCATCGAGATGACAGCCGCGCCCGGTATTGATCTGCACCGCCTTCGCGCCGGTCTCGCGAATCCGCTCGGCGTCGTTCGCCGTCTCCTGGTCGCCCTCGATTACGGCGACGGGAACATGTCCGCGCAAGGCTTCTATGGTGCGTGTCAGCAGAGTCGTCTTGCCCGCCCCGGGACTGGAAACGAAATTGAGCGCCAGCACGGCCTCTGCCTGGAAGCGCATCCGGTTCACGCCGGCATCGAGGTCGTTGTTCGCAAGGATGCTCTTTTCGACCTCGACCAGTTCCCGGCGGCCATGGCCGGAACGAGCATGATCATGGTCGTGGTCGTGATGATGAGGTTCGCCGTGATGGTGATGGGGACCGTGAGAATGACCGTGATGCTCGTCGTCGGCCGCTTTGCCGTCGATCCGCACCTCGCCTTCGCCGCATCCGCAGACGCCGCACATCAGGCGTATCGCCCGTGTTTGCCGATAGGTCGCATCTCCCCTGCCCGCCTTTGGATCATTATTGTTTGCGGCCTGAGGATGATAGCCATCGGAGGACAAAAATTCCAACCCTGTTCACTCGAAACCGGCCGAAAATATTGAGAAACCTCGTTAACCGGGTTATGGGTCGAGGATTGCACGATAATTCGGCATCCGGGCGAGGAATGATCGGCCATGAGCACCCAGACCACCCTGGCGCAGGCCGACGTCGTCGTGATCGGAGCGGGCATCATGGGCGCCAGCATCGCCTACCAGCTCAACCGGCAAACGGAGCGGCGGATCGTGGTCATCGACGAGCGCCCGCCGGTCGGCGGCATGTCGGGCCGCACCTTCGGTCAGATCCGGCTGCATTATTCGAACGCCCTGATGCTGCAACTGGCGATGCGCGGCTACGAGGTGCTCGCCAACTGGTCCCGCGAGGTGGGTTACGGCGATTCCGGCTACGTGCCCATGGGCTACCTGCTGATCGTGGTCGAAGCCCAGCTAGAGGCGCTCAACCGCAATATTGAGCTTGCCCAAAGCCTCGGGATCGACACCCGTTTCGTCGGGCCGGACGAGATCAAGGCGATCGAACCTGCAATCGAGACCGGGACGCTGGCAGGCGGCGCTTACGATCCGGCGGGCGGTTATATCGACGTGACGCGCATGGTGCTGAGCTGGCTCGGCACCGCCCAGGAAAACGACGTCCGCGTAATTTCGAGCCTGCGCGCGGACGCGATCGAGACCGCCAACGGCAAGGTCACGGGAGTCTCGACTGCACAGGGATCGATCGAGGCGCCGCTCGTGATCAGCGCGACCGGCCCGTGGGGGCGCGAGCTGCTCTCGCCTCTCGGGATCGACCTGCCGCTCGAGGCGCGCCGCCTCGACATGATGTATATGCGCCAGCCCCCCAACCGGGCGCAGATAGGCTGCTGCATTACCGACGGCAATTCAAACGTCGTCATCCGACCCGACATGGGACGCGATCTGCTGGCAGTCGCCTACCCGCCAGAGATGCCCCTCATGGACGACCCCAATGGCCCCCACAGCGCGCAGGACGAGGCAGATCACCTCACGCGCATTCAAAAATCGTTCGCCGAACGCCTGCCCGATTTCTGCGACGCCGAACCGGTCCGCGCGGTCAGCGGCACCTACGACGTCACGCCGGACTGGCATCCGGTGCTGGGCTGGGCGCCCGGGATCGAGGGGCTCTATCTGGCGATCGGCTTTTCGGGGCACGGGTTGAAGCTCTCACCCGCGATCGGCGAGGTAGCGGCCGCCACGGTGCTGGGCAAGGAGCCCGCCTTCGACGTCCGGCCCTTACGCGCCGAGCGCTACGCCGAGGGCGAGCCAATGTATCTCGCCTACGGCCCGGGTGCCCGGGCGTAAGCCGTCGCGCTGGCGCTTTGCCCCGCCCCCGGGTGGCTAGCCGGTTACCGTCGCGCTCGGGATATCCGCGATCCGGCCATCCTTGATCGGCATGGTCTGGACGCGGGGGTCGTAGTTGCCCTCGTCGATCTGGGTTCGCATGTGAATTGCGATCTGCTCGAGGGTCGCGAACCAGACATCGCCCCGTTCCATCATCTCCTGGACCATGATTTCGACGCTCGCAAGCCGGGAGACGCGGCCGGAAACAAAGGGGTGCCAGACGCTCTGCCAGAAGCCGCCGCCGTAGGTCCACGACGCGTCGAACTCCGACATGAAGATTTCCCTCGCGCGCGCCGGCGCCATGATCGGCATCATGTAATCGAGGTCCGGGCTGTGGACGTAATGGGGCCAGTCATCGAGCGCCCACATGATCGGCATCTCGATTAGCTGATTGCCCTTCTTGTCCTGCACCACATAGGGCACGTCGTCGCCCTTGAGCGTGCTGTCGTAGAGAAAGCCCAATCCGGTCAGAATCTCGGTGGTGTATTTCGAGAACGACCCCATCGGGCCGCGATAGCCCCGCGGGCCCTGGCCGGTGAGCTTTTTCAGGCTCTCGTAGGTCCGGTTGAGCCAGTATTCCTGCCGATCTTTCGTAAACGTGTTGGCCAGCTCGTGCATCCAGCCGTGATGGGCAATCTCGTGGCCGCCCTCGACCATCCGCTCGACAGCCTGGGGGTGCTCCTCCGCGGACCAGCCGGGAACAAAGAAGGTGAGCGGAATGTCGTAGGCCTCGAACATGCGGCAGATGCGCGGCACCGCGACTTCGGGACCGTAGCGCAGGTCGGTCATGGACATCAGCCGGGTGTCGGCGTCGTCCGGGTGGGCGAGATGGAGGATGCTGTCCGCATCCATGTCCCAGGTGAAGCTGACGGCGCAGCGCGCCCCATTGGGCCACGGTACCGGGTTTTCGACCATCGTGAACTTGCCTTGTGTCATCGCATGTTCTCCCTGTTTTGTTATTTTGCCGATGAGATGAGATCGGCGAACGCATCCGGGGCGATGTTTCCGCCCGACGCCACGACGCCGACGCATTTTCCCGCCAGATCAAGAGACCCGTCAAGGGCCGCCGCCAATGCGACCGCGCCGCTCGGCTCAAGGACGATCTTGAGGCACCGGAAGGCCTCGCGCACCGCCTCGCTGGCGAGCGCATCGGTGACCGTAACGCCGGCCTTCACCCGGGGGCCAGCGACGGCAAACGGCACCTCGCCCGGCATCGCCGCCTGAAGCGCGTCGCAGATGGTGGCTCCGCCCTCACCGATGCGGCGTCGCTCGCCCGCCGCGAGAGAACGCCCCATGCCGTCGAAACCGACCGGCTCAACGGCAATCACCTCGGTCGCGGGACTTTCGGAATCGGCCGCTAGCGTACAACCTGCGATCAAGCCGCCGCCGCCAACCGGGACAAGCAGCGCATCAAATCGATCGCCCTGCCCCTTCGCCTGTTTGAACATCTCGAGGGCAACGGTGCCCTGGCCCGCCACGATCACGGGATCGTCGAAGGGATGAAGCGCCGTCGCGCCCCGTTCTCTGACCAGGTTGACGGCCAGTTCGCTCGCCGCCTCCTCGCGGTTGCGTTCGCCGTGATCGGACAGCACGACCTCAGCCCCGGCGTCGCGAATGGCCTCGATTTTCATGGGCGGCGCATCGATCGGCGTGACGATCGTGACCGGGATGCCATGCATCGATCCCGCCGTCGCGAGCGCGCGGCCGAAATTTCCTGAGGAATAGGCCACCACCCCGGCAGCGCGTTCGCGCGCATCGAGGCAACTGAGCCGGTAATAGGCGCCGCGAAACTTGAACGAGCCCGTGTGCTGCAACGCCTCGGCCTTGACCAGAAGCCGGCAGCCCGCCCGTTCGTTCAGTGTCGGCGCCTCAAGCAGCGGCGTTTCGCAGATCACGGGACGCAGCACGTTATGAGCGTCTTGGATCTCGTCGATGGTGGGCAGATCGATGGTCATGCCCCTTCCCCCGAGTGGGTGTCATCGCCAGGCGTGGCCGGAAAATCACGGTAGCCCAGCGGCCGACGAATTCCCACCCCGTCGAACCGCATTGTCGGCCGAGACAGGAGCTTGTTGGAGCACGGTTGACAGGCTACGATCCGAAGTTTATTATTTTTGGATATTATATCCACTCTACGGATATTTCATATTTCCAGGCTGGGCGGAACGCAGGGAAACAAACGATGGACCTCAGAATCGCAATCGATACGGGCGGAACCTTCACGGACGTCATCGCGATCGAAAAGGACTCGGGACGGCAATACGCGGTCAAGACGCCCAGCACGCCGGCGGACCCCAGCATCGGCCTGCTCGACGGTATCCACAAGGCAGTGGCCGCGGCCGGCGGCACGGGCAAGGATGTGGGCCAGTTGTTGCACGGCTCGACCACAGCAACCAACGCCGTGCTCGAACACAAGTTCGAAGGCCTCGGGCTGCTCGTGACCCAGGGTTTCCGCCAGATCATCGAGATCGCCCGCCAGTCCGTGCCCGACGGCTACGGCAATTCGTTCTTCTGGGTCAAGCCACCCCGGCTGGTGCCGCTTCATCTCGTGCGCGAGGCACCCGGGCGCATGACCTTCGAGGGCGAAGAGATCGCGCCGCTCGACGAAGACGCGGTGCTCGCCGCTGCCGACGAACTGGTCGAACTCGGGGTCAAGTGTCTTGGCATCTGTCTGCTGCACTCTTACGCCAACGACGCCCACGAACAGCGCATCGGGGCTTTGATCGCCGAGCGCCATCCCGATCTGTTCGTCTCGCTCTCCTCGGTGGTGTTGCCCGAATACCGCGAATACGAGCGAGCCATGACCACGCTGGTCGACGTGCTGGTCAAGCCTTACTGCAAGACCTATCTCCAACACGCGGCCGACGAGGTGCGCAAGGAGGCGGGCGACATCCCCTTCCTGATCATGCAATCGAACGGCGGCGTGGTGAAACACGCGACGGCCGGCGAACGGCCCGTCACCATGCTGCTTTCGGGCCCCGCCGCCGGCGTCTTGGGCGCCATCCACATGGCGCGCCTCGCCGGCTTCGAGGACATTCTCAATCTCGACGTGGGCGGCACCTCGACCGACGTCTCCCTGGTCGAGCAACTTAAGCCCCAGATGACCAGTCACTCCCTGGTCGAGCATTACCCGGTCAAGACGCCGATGCTCGATATCGCAACCGTAGGCACGGGCGGCGGTTCGCTCGCCTGGGTCGACGATTACGGCGCGCTCAAGGTCGGACCGAAGAGCGCCGGCGCCGACCCGGGACCGATCTGCTATGGCCGGGGCGGCACCCAGCCCACGGTCACCGATGCCGCGGTGGTGCTCGGCCGCCTGCCCGGCGCGCTGGTCGGCGGCGAGCTTGCGCTCGACGCGGCGGCGGCGCAGGTCGCTTTTCAGGAGTTGGGCAAGCGCTTCGACCTCTCGCCCGAGGAAACCGCAGCCGGCGTGTTCGAGATCGCGGCGGCCAACCAGGTTCACGGCATCCGCCAGGTAACCACCACCCGCGGGCGCGAGCCCGGGCTCTACACGCTGGTCGCGTTCGGCGGCGCGGGCGGCATGTTCGCCGCCGATGTTGCCGATTTTCTCGATATCCGCCGCGTTCTCTCGCCGCCCAACCCGGGCAACCTGTCGGCGTACGGCCTGCATGTCTCGGACATCAAGCGGGACTACATCCGCACCCTCGTGCGCCAGCAATCAAGCGCCGAGGTTGCCGAAATTGACGCCGTGTGGCGCGAGCTCGAAGCGACGGGCCGTGCCGAAGTGATGGCGGAGGGCGTCGCCGAGGACCGGATCGAGCTGCACCGGACAGCAGACGCCCGCTATGTCGGCGAAGGCCACGAGGTTCCTGTCGCGGTTCCGCACGGCGTGGTCGGCGAAGATGCCGTCGAGGCCATGTGGTCCCGGTTTCACGGGGTCCACCAGGAGACCTTCGGGTTCGAATACGAAGGTAAGCAGGATGTCGAGCTGGTCAATTTGCGCGTCCAGGCGATCGGCCAGGCTCACCGTCCGGATGTCCTGGAGAAGCCCGACAACGGCCGGCCTGCGAAGTCGGTCGGCACCCGTTCGGCGTTTTGGCGAGCGTCGGGCTGGATCGATTGCCCGCTCTATGACCGCGACGACCTCAAGCCGGGCGGTAAGTTAACCGGCCCGCTGATCGTCGAGGAATACGGCTCGACGGTCGTTGTGCCGGCGAGCTGGCAAGTGACGTGCGATCGCTACGGAAATCTAGTATTGGAGAAGCTGTCATGACGGGCGCACCCAGCAAACCGGTCCTCGGGCCGATCGAGCTTGAGGTCATCACGGGGACCATCCGCTCCGCCGAACTCGAGATCGAGGCGGCGGTCGAGCGCACCTCGCGCTCGCCGATGATCCGCGACCAGCACGACTACCGGGTCGCCCTGTTCGACGCCAGGGGGCGCAAGCTCACCGGGCGCTCCTATTCCGCGCTCGTCGAGCCGGTGTTCGAGTATTTCGGCGAGGACGACATTCATCCCGGCGACGTGTTCTTCTGGAACGACCCCTACAACAGCGCCGGCGGCATCGGCCATGTGCCCGATCTCTGCACCACGATCCCGATCTTCTACGATGGCAAACTGGTCGGCTTCAGCCAGGTGTTTGGCCATCACGACGATGTCGGCGGCATGGTGCCGGGCAGCCTGCCGGTGCAGGCGACCGATATGTGGTCGGAAGGGCTCGTGATCCCGCCCATCAAGCTCTACGACAAGGGCGTGCTCAACGAGGCCGCCTACAAGATCATCGGGCGCAACTCGCGCCTCTTGGACCATTTGCAGGGCGATATCGACGCCGAAATCGGCGCCGCCCGGCTGGGCTCCGAGCGAGTCGTCGCCATGGCCGCGCGCTACGGCATCGCGACGCTCGAGGCCGCGTTCGACGCGATTATCGAGAACTGTGCCGAGACCCTGCGCCGCGAACTGCTGCCCAAGATCAAGGACGGCGTCTATGCGTGGGAGGACTACATCGAGAACGACGGCGTCGACGAGCCGCACCTTCATGCGTTTCGCGTCACCATGACCAAGACTGCTGAGAAGATCACCCTCGACTTCACGGGCACCGACCCGGAAGCGAAGGGGCCGATCAACTGGCCGATCGACTATTGCGAGGGCCGCTTCGTACGCAAATGGATGGCGCCGGTGCTGCGCTCGCTGGCGGACTCGCCCGAGCGCGCCGCCGAGATCGACATGAACGAGGGCGTACTCGACGTTATCGACGTCGTCTTCCCCGACAAGGGAACCCTGGTGACGCCGACCTTCGGCAAGCCCACGGGCCTGCGCTTCTTCATCCTGTTGCGCGCGCTCGGCGTGTTCGCGGCCTGCTTGTCCAAGGCAACGGAAGGCCGGATGCCTGCGGATCATGAGACAATCCGCATCTGGGGCCTGCACGGCGGCAAGACGAACGAGGATTTCTACCTGTTCCGCGAGGTGCTGGGCGGCGGCGGTCCCGGCCGGCCCTGGGCCGACGGCAGCGATGTGGTCCATATCGTGCCCAACTCGCGCAACCTGCCCGCCGAGTTCTCCGAAACGCGCTATCCCATCCGGATTGAACAGCTCGGCCTGCGCGAGGATTCCGGTGGCGCGGGCTATCGGCGCGGCGGGCTCGGCTACGACAAGCGGATCCGGGTGCTCCAGGGCTCCAAGCTGCTCTCCAACGCCGACCGGGCGATGTTGAACACCTACGGCGTGAACGGCGGCAAGCCCGGCAGCACCTACGCGGTCTCGGTCACCGACCCCGACGCGACGGGGCGCGATGTGCCGGGCATGGTCGACAATGTCGACGTCGAGGCCAGCTCGGTCGTGCGCATCGTCACCACGGGGGGAGGCGGCTGGGGCGATCCACTCGATCGCGAACCCGAACGCGTCTGTTACGACGTCCGGTGCGGCGTCGTCTCCGAGGATGCCGCGCGCAACGACTATGGCGTCGCGCTGCGCCGCGAAGGCGCAAGCTGGCAAGTCGACGAAGCCGCAACGACGGCCTTGCGCGTCGAAATGCGCCAGGGCCGCGCGCCGCTCGCCATGTTCGACCGCGGCGGCTATTTCGAGGCCAAGAAGGCGGCCGGCGAGGTTCACTGGCCCGACGGCTGGACGGATCCCGACGAAGGCTGGCTGGCGACGCCGCCGGCGGCCAGCCGGGAAGCCGCGGAATAAGGGCTCATGCGCGACACCGTCCGATTCCTGTTGGGCAGTGATGCGCGCGAGTTGCGCGATGTCGACCCGACGCTGACGGTGCTGAACTACCTGCGCGAGCACGAGGGGCGCTGCGGCACCAAGGAAGGCTGCGCCGAGGGCGATTGCGGCGCGTGCACCGTGGTCCTCGTCGAGCGCGACGGCGACGACGTAAACTGCCAAGCGGTTAATTCTTGCATCGAGTTCGTGCCCACCCTCGACGGCAAGCAGCTCCTCACCGTCGAGGACCTGTCCGCGCCCAGCGGACAACTCCATCCCGCGCAAGCCGCCATGGTCGAGGCCAACGCCTCGCAATGTGGCTTCTGCACCCCGGGTTTCGTCATGTCGCTCTACGCCATGTACCGCAACGGCGACACGCCCGAGCGCCAGCACATCGATGATTCGCTTGCAGGCAATCTCTGCCGCTGCACCGGCTACGGCCCTATTATCGAGGCCGCGCGCCGCATGGGCGACACCGCTTTCGAAACGCCCGTCGCGGAGAGCGATGCGGTCCTCGGCGGGCTAGCCGAGATTGCCGGGGGCGATGGCCTCGCCATGGAAAGCCACGGCACTCGCTATTTTGCGCCGACCAGCGCCGAAGAACTGGCAACCATCCTGGTCGACCACCCCGACGCTTGCCTGCTCGCCGGGGGCACCGATGTCGGCCTGTGGGTCACCAAACAGCACCGCCGGCTCGATCCGCTGGTTTATGTCGGCAATGTCGCCGAGCTGCGCTGCCTCGAGATCGTCGACGGCATGATCGAGATCGGCGCTGCAGTGACCTACAGCGACGCGATGGACCTGATTGGCGAGCACTACCCGGATTTTGGCGAACTGCTGCGCCGCCTGGGCTCGGTGCAGATCCGCAACCTGGGGACCATCGGCGGCAATGTGGCCAACGGCTCACCCATCGGCGATGCGCCGCCCGCACTGATCGCCGCCGGGGCCCAGCTCGTGCTGCGCAAGGGTGAGGTGTGCCGGACCATGCCCCTCGAAGATTATTTCATCGATTACGGCAAGCAGGACCTCGCCTCCGGCGAGTTCGTCGAACGAATTCGCCTGCCCGTCGCCGATCCGGCGATCGAGTTCCGCGCCTACAAGCTTTCAAAGCGATTCGACCAGGACATCTCGGCGGTGTGCGGCGCCTACGCGTTGCGCCGCGACAGCGGAGCGGTGGCCGACATTCGGATCTGCTACGGTGGCATGGCGACCACGCCGCGTCGTGCGAGCCACGCGGAGGCCGCTTTACGCGGCCGGGCCTTCACTCGGAGCACGGTGATGGACGCCATGGCTGCTTTGGGCGAGGACTACGCGCCCATATCCGATATGCGGGCGAGCGCCGATTACCGCCTCACTGTAGTGCGAAACCTGCTGTTCAAGTTCTATCTCGAAGCCTCCGGCGAGGCAGACGGCCTGCGCCTGGCCGGGCAAGGGAGTGCGGCTCATGGCTGAATCCGACGAGCGGATTGTGGGCGGCGTTCATCAGCCGCGTGTCCACGACAGCGCCGAAAAACACGTCACCGGCGAAGCACTCTATGTCGACGACCTGCCCGAGCCGCCGGGCACCTTGCAAGTCTATGTGGCGCTGAGCCCGTGGATCCACGCACGGATTGTCCGTCGCGATCTTTCTGCGGTCGCGGCGGCACCAGGCGTCGTCGCCGTCATTTCGGCCGCGGAAGTGCCGGGCGAGAACGATTTCAGTGTCGAACTGACCAACGACGATCCGGTCTTCGCCGACGATCTCGTGGAATGCTACGGCCAAGCGGTATTTGCAGTCGCAGCCCAGACAATCGACCAGGCGCGCGAGGCAGCGGGGCTGGCGGAGATCGAGTACGAGGACCTTGCGCCGATCCTGACGACTGAAGACGCGATCAAGGCAGGAGCATTCGTCGCCGACCCCTTCGTCGGCGCCCGGGGCGATTCGACGGCGGCGCTCAAGTCCGCCCCTCGCCGCCTACAGGGCCGGATAACCACGGGCGGCCAGGAACATTTTTACCTCGAAGGCCAGGTTTCCCTCTCGGTCCCCCAGGAAGATGGCGACCTGCTGATCAAATGCTCGACCCAGGACCCGTCCGCGGTGCAGCACACCCTCGCGCGCATCTTGGGTAAACCCGCGAACTGCTTCACCGTCGAGGTTCGGCGTCTCGGCGGCGGATTCGGCGGAAAAGAGACCCAGGCGACCCACTTTGCCGCCGTGGCCGCCCTGGTCAGCCACAAGACCAGACGGCCCGCCAAGGTCCGGCTCGACCGGGACGACGACATGATCATGACGGGCAAGCGCAACCCCTTCGTCATCGACTACGACGTCGGGTTCGACGACGACGGCCTGATCAGCGGCCTCGACTTCACCTTCGCCTCCCACAGCGGCATGTCGCGCGACCAGTCCAAGTCGATCATGGAACGCGCGGTAATGAGCTGCGACAGCGCGTACTTCATCGAAAACCTGACGGTCCACGCTTATGTCTGCAAGATGCATGTCGTCTCGGCCTGCGCGTTTCGCGGGTTCGGCACGCCCCAGGCGATGCTCGCCACCGAGCGAGTGATCGACGCAATCGCGGTCGAATTGGACGCCGATCCCCTTGAGGTGCGCCGGCGGAATTTCTACGGTACCACCGAGCGCAACGTCACCCACTACGACATGACCGTCGAGGACAACATCGTCCACGAAGTCGTCGACAATCTGGAAGCCAGCGCGGACTATGACGCCCGACGCGCCGCGGCGCGCGCCTTCAACGCCGAGAACCGCTGGCTCAAGAAGGGC
Organism: Alphaproteobacteria bacterium; assembly: GCA_965249645.1. Taxonomy (GTDB): domain Bacteria; phylum Pseudomonadota; class Alphaproteobacteria; order UBA828; family JAPUJA01; genus CAVOEB01. Next base: position 571,683 of record CBDFML010000012.1, on the reverse strand, counting down.
TTCGCCCTCGTGCCCCTAAAATATGGCGTCGGTTTCTCCACCACCTTTTGCAACCAGGCGGGTGCGCTGCTGCATATTTACCAGGACGGCAGCGTTCACCTCAATCACGGCGGCACGGAGATGGGCCAGGGCCTGTTCATGAAAGTGGCCCAAGTGGTCGCCGAGGAACTGCAGATCGACCTCGACCGCATCAAGAGCTCGGCCACGACCACGGGCAAGGTGCCCAACACCATCGCGACGGCTGCCTCGTCGGGCGCGGACCTCAACGGCAAGGCGGCCCAGGCTGCGGCCCGGACGCTGAAGGAACGGCTCGGCGGTTTCGCCGCCGAACATTTCAAGGTGCCCCGCGACCAGGTCGCTTTCCTGCCCAACCGGGTGCGTATCGGCAACGACGAAATGACTTTCGGCGAGCTCGCCGAGCTTGCTTATCTTGAGCGCGTCTCCCTGTCCGCGACCGGCCACTACAAGACACCCAAAGTCCATTGGGACGTGACCAAATTCAAGGGCCGGCCGTTTCTCTATTGCGCCTATGGCGCCGCCGCCACCGAGGTGCTTATCGATACGCTGACGGGCGAGACCCGGCTCACGCGGGTCGACATCCTTCACGACGTCGGCGCGTCGCTCAACCCGGCGCTCGATCTCGGCCAGGTCGAGGGCGGCTTCATCCAGGGCGTTGGCATGGTCACCAGCGAAGAGATTTGTTGGGACGAGGCGGGCCGCCTGACGACCCACGCGCCGTCGACCTACAAGATTCCGACCTGTTGCGACCGGCCCGAGGATTTCCGGATCCGGTTGCTCGAATCGGGGCGTAATCGCGAAGAAACGGTGTTCCACTCCAAAGCCGTAGGCGAGCCGCCGCTCACTCTCGCCGTCTCGGCGTTCTGTGCGATTACCGACGCGGTTGCGAGCGTGTGCGATTACGAAGCGTTGCCCGAACTCGATTGCCCCGCCACGCCCGAACGGGTGTTGTGCGCGATCGACGAGTTGCGAGCGCGATGCGGCCGCACTGACGACGCGTTAAACGCGGCGGAATAGTGAGCAAGGAAAGACGGAGCCATGGACGTGCGTCTCTCCCAAATGACCCAGGACGAGGTGAAGGCCGCCATCGACGCCGACCGCCTCGTCATTCTGCCCACGGGCGCCACGGAATCCCACGGCCCGCACATGCCCATCGACACCGATACCCATCAAGCCGAACATATCGCGCTGCGTCTTGCCGAGCGGATCGGCGCGGTGGTCGCACCGCCGCTGGCCTATGCGATTTCCAAAACCTTCGAGGCGTTTCCCGGCACCATCTCACTGTCGATTCCGACCTACCAACAGCTCGTCTACGAAGTCGGCACTGCGCTGGTACGGATGGGTTTCGGGCACCTACTCCTGCTCAACGGCAATCGGCCCAACGGCACTTCGAACGACGCGGTCGCGCGTCGGCTGGTCGACGATCTCGACGCCGAATTCGACTTCAAGGTCACAGCGGTTAGCTATTGGGAGCCGGGCGCGGCTATCGTGCACGGCCTGCGCAACTCGGCAGTCGGCGGCATGGGCCACGGCGGCGAATTCGAAACTTCCTTCCAGCTCGCAACCCGACCGGATCTGGTCAAGCTCGATCGCCTCAAGGACGTGAAAGCGCCGCTCGTCGGCTGGGATCTGGTTGCGCCGATGGCACCCGTGCGGACCTACGGCCGCCGGCCCCGGCCCGAAACGGGCCATCCCTCCATCTTCGGCGATCCGACCACGGCGAACGCGGCGGCGGGCGCGGCCTTCATCGACGCGACCGTCGATGCGCTGGTCGAGATGATGGAGAACCTTGAGCCGTCCTACGAGGAACGCCACTAACCGGAGTCGGCCCGGCCGTCGCTCGGCCGCCAACCCAGGCCAATCGAGATCGACTGAGCCGTGGTGAGCAGCGATTCGAGCAGCAGCTCGGCCCGTGCTTCGTCGCGGAACACCGACTTGCGGCCGATAAACGAGACCACGGCCACCGCCTGGCCGTCCCGATCCCAGACCGGGGCCGCGATTGATCCCGTAAAGATCTGGACGTCCCCCTCGGTCTGCGCGTAGCCGTTGGCGCGAACCTGATCGAGCCGTTCGCGCAGCGTTTTCGGATCGGTCACGGTCTGCGGGGTCATCATTTCGAGCGGACCGTCGAGAAAGGCGTCGATGAAGGCGGCGGGCGCATAGGCCAAAAGCGCCTGGCTCTTGGCACCGCAATGCAACGGAAAATGATGGCCGTAATCCGCCTTGGTAATGGTCTCGTCGGAGGTCTGGTGAGAATAGAGCGTGACGGCGTAGCGGTCGGCCCGCTCGACGAGCTGCACGACGATGTCGTCGTGACCCGCTGCGGTCTCGAGGTAGGGCCGCGCGGCCTCGAGCACCGGATGCCCGGCGAGATAGGCGGTGCCGATCAGCCACAGGCGCGGACCGATCCCGTAGCGGTTCGAATCCGGGGCGCGTTGCAGGAAGCCGCCTTGCTCGAGCTCGCTGAGCGTGCGGTGAAGCGTCGCCCACGACAAGCCGAGATCCGCTGCGATGTCGGTTGCGCGGCCCGGATGCACGGCAATATGTTCGAGCACCGCGAGCGCCCGGCGCACGCCCTTGAGCGCTGCCGGCGGCGCCTCGTCCTGGGTCTGCGACTTGCCTTTTGGTTTCGACACGGCGTCCCTCTCATCGGCTGTATGGCGCGGAAACGTTGACTTTAGCCCGAAAAATCCTTAAGCTCAATCTTTGGATACCACATCCGTTAAATGGATACAACGCGGCATGGGCCGCCCGACCCGGGGAGATTGACAATGGTATCAAGCGCGGACAATTCCGGCGACACCTGGGATCTCCTGATCCTTGGCGCGCGCCGTCTCGACGACGAGGCGACTGCCGATATCGGAATTCGGGACGGGCGGATCGCCGCGATCGAACCCTCGCTTTTCGGCCAAGCCCGTGAGCGGCTTGACGCCCGGGGTGGTCTCGTCACCCGCTCGTTCGTCGAACCTCACTTTCATCTCGACAAGGTGCTGAGCCGCGACCTGTACGGCGCCGTGCGTTCCCAGGACGCCTTCGCGCGCGCGCGCGACGTCAAGAAGCAGTTTACCGTGGCGGACGTGGAGGACCGTGCCTGCCGCGCCCTGCGGCTTGCGGTCGGCCACGGCATCGGCTGCCTCCAGGCCCAGATCGACGTGGATTTCGCAACGAAACTGGTCTCCTTCGAGGGTGTCATGCGCGCCCGCGAGCGCTTCGCCGGGGCCATCGACGTCATTCCCCTCGCCTTCCCCCAGGAAGGCATCGTGACCGACCCGGAGGCGCCCGCTCTGTTACGCGAAGCGCTATCCATGGGCGCGCAAGCGATCGGCGGCCTGCCCGAGTTCGAGCAAACGGTCGAGGACCAGCAAACCCATATCGACACCATCCTTTCCCTCGCCGAGGAATTCGAGGTGCCGGCTGAGATCCATTGCGATTATTTCGACGTGCCCGAACTCAAGACCCTGGAAATGCTGGCTGAGTCCACCGTCGCTCGCGGCATGCAGGGCCAGGTGACGGCGAGCCACTGCAACGCGCTCGCGGTCTACCCCGACGACGAGGCGTACCGCGTGATCGACAAGGTCGTGGCCGCCGAGATGAGTATCATCGTCGCACCGACGGCCAATCTCGAAATGCTAGGTGGACCGGGGCGCACACCGGTCAGTCGCGGCACGTCGCGCATCAAGGAACTGCTCGACGCCGGCGTCAACGTCTGCGCGGCCGCCGACAACATGTACGACATCTGGTATCGCTTCACCCGGATGGACCCTGTCGAGCTGGGTTACATCGCGGTCCTGAGTGGCGCCATGCGCACCGATGAAGAGGTTCGCGAGAGCTTCGAAATGGTTACGACCCGGGCGGCACGCACGGTCGGCGCCTCGACGGATGGCGTCACCGTCGGCGCGCCCGCGGACCTTGTCGTGTTCGAGGCCGCCGCGCTGGTCGATATCTTCCGCAACCTTCCCGGTCGGCGAACCCACATCAAGGCGGGACGCTGCGTCGGCGGACTCGAGGGCTCTTACTGGGCCGCCGCCTGAACGCCAGGCCGGACTTAATGGGTGCCGTAGAGCCGGTCTCCCGCGTCGCCCAGCCCCGGCACGATGTAGCCATGCTCGTTCAAGCCGTCATCGACCGCGGCGGTAACGACCGAGACGTCCGGATGTTCGGCATGGAGATGGGAGAGCCCTTCCGGGGCGGCGACCAGGCACACGAACTTGATGCTTCGCGCACCGTCCGTCTTCAGGCGATCGATTGCCGCCGTCACCGAATGGCCAGTCGCGAGCATCGGATCGAAAATAACGACGTTCGCGAACTCACCAAGGCGGTCGGGCGCTTTGTAGTAATACTCGACGGCTTCAAGGGTCTCCGGATCACGGTAGAGCCCGACATGGGCGACGTGCGCCACGGGTACCAGTTCGAGGAAGCCGTCGAGCAGGTCGTTTCCTGCACGAAGAATCGAGACCAAACAGAGCGCGCGATCCCGAAACGTCGGCGTTTGCATCGTCGCGAGCGGCGTTTCGACCGTGATGCTCTCGAGTGGCAGGTCGCTCAGGACTTCGTAGCCGAGCAGCATCCCGACCTCGCGCAATAACGCTCGAAAGACTGGATTAGGGGTTTCCCTGCTCCGCAGAAGACCCAGTTTATGCTGGACCAGCGGATGCGCCACGACCGTTAGATTCGATTGCCCCATCGCCCCGTCCCTCCCCTCGCGGCCACTTTGCCCAATCGGCGATCCGCTGTCGACGGATGAGAAATGCGCTAGCGGCGGTCCTGGCGAAGATAGTTCAGCAGCAGGCTACTGGGCGCAGGCGATTTCTCGCCGCGCAGGATGGTCGGCACGATGAGGACTGCGAGCGTCAGCATGTAGGGAAGCATACCCACGATATAGATCGGCACGTCGAAGCCCATGGCCTGGATGCGCGGGATCAACGCCTCGGCACCGCCGAAGATCAGCGCGCCGATCACCGCGCGCCCGGGCCTCCAGCCCGAGAAGATGACCAGCGCGATGACGATCCAGCCCCGTCCCGCCACCATATGCTCGATCCAGACATAGCTCGTCGCCAGCGAAAGATAGGCCCCGGCCAGACCGCACATCGCACCGCCCAGCACCACCGCAGTCAACCGGAAGAGCTGGATGTTCACGCCCGAGATGTCCGCCGTCGCCGGGTCTTCACCCACGGCGCGCAGGCGCAGGCCGATGTTGGACTTGTGCAAGCCCCACCAGATGCCGATCGCGAGCACGACGGTGGCGTAGACGAGGATATCCTGCTGGAAGAAGATCGGACCGAGCCAAGGGATGTCGCTCAGCGCGCCCAAATCGAGGCCCCGGAACCCCGCAACCGATTCGAACATGTAGGGCCGCCCGACGACGCCCGTCAAACCGTCTCCGAAGGCGACGATGATAAGCCCGGTCAACACCTGGTCGGTGCGGAAGATGACGACCGCGATCCCGAATATGAGTGAGACGAGCGCGCCCGCCAGCATCGCGATGGGTACGCCGAGGCCGGCCGACCCGGTGTGGAAGCTCACGATGGCCGCAGTCATGGCGCCGATCAACATGATGCCTTCACACCCCAGATTGAGCACCCCGGCACGCTCGTTGATCATCAGGCCGAGGGCGGCAATGAGGTAGGGCGCCGCGAAACTGGGTGAGGTCGCTAGCCAGTTGAGGATGAAATCGCCGCCCATTACGCCCTCTCCTGCGCGCCGAATGTGATGTGATAGCGGCTGAAGAACTCGACTACGATCAGGCTCAGAAGGATCACGGCTTCAATCAGCGTCGTAATGGCGCGCGGCAATTGATAGAACACCATCAGCGTGTCGCCAGCGGTATAGACGCCGCCGACCACGAATGCAGTAATGACGACCGGGATCGGTCGGAAGCGCCCGATAAACGCGATGACGATGCCGCTAAACGTGTAGCCCCAGGCGATAAACAGAGTCATGCGGTATTCCTGCCCGGCGATCAGGCCGGCGCCCGCCATGCCCGCAAGGCCGCCCGACATGACGACCGCGACCCCGATGGTAAGCACGACGGGAACGCCCGCCGCCCGCGCGGTGTTCACGTTGACCCCGATGGCGTCCATGTAGAAGCCGAAACGCGATCGGGTCATGATGAACCAGAGCACAAGGCTGGCGCCAACCGCTATCCAGATTCCCGTGTGCGAAGACCCCCAGCCGAAGCGGGCGAGCCGCTCGACCCCTTCTTCGTAGTGGCGCGAATTGGGAAACGCGCTGCCCGGGTCGTGCCAGGCGCCGAACAGAAGATGTTCGACGAGCTTGAAGGCGACGTAGGTCAGCAGCAATGAGGTAATGATCTCGTTCACCCCGAAACGAAGCTTGAGGAAGGCCGGAATGCTGATCCAGAATGCCCCGGCCGCAGCGGCCGCGATGAACATGAGCGGCAGGCGAAGCCATTCGGGTCCGATGTCGTAGAGGGCGACGCCCGTGGCGGCGATACAGCCCAGCCACATCTGGCCCTCGACGCCGATATTCCAGAATTTGAGCTTGAGCGCGGCGGCCGAAGCCAACCCCACGAGAACCAGCGGCGTCGAAGCGGTGACCACCTGCGCCAACCCGTTCAGGTCGAGGAAGACGTAGACCACGAATTCGTTGATGATCTGGCCCGGCGTCACGCCGCTAACGACGAGAATACCGAACGAGATCAGCAGGCCCAGAACGATGCCGCCGACGAACGTCGCCGCCCGCATCCACACCGGGATCTGCTGGCGCGGGACGAGATAAATCGGACTAAGCATGACCCATCATCAGCTTTCCGATATCCTCGCGCGAAACCTGATCGGCTGGGAATACTCCCACGATCTGGCCCCGGCTAATAACAGCAATTGTAGTCGAAATGGCGAGCACCTCCTCGAGATCCTCGCTGATCAGCACGCACGCGCTGCCCTCATCGGCCGCTTGCTGGAGCAAATTATGGACGGTCTGGTAGGCGCTGACATCCAACCCACGGGTCGGCGAATGGGCGACCATCACGCTGGTGTCCTTGCCCAGCTCGCGCGAAAGCAGAAGTTTTTGCGCGTTGCCGCCCGAGAGCAGCCGCGCGGGGGTGTCGGGTGTCGCACCCTGGATGCCGTACTCCTCGATTGCCTCGGCCGCGGCGCGCCGCATGGCGTGACGATTGACCCAGGCCCAGCCGCCATACTGGCCCGCGGGCACGCCCGTCACACCGTGATTTTCGTATACGGTCAGGTCCGCCATAAGCCCGGTGCGAAAGCGGTCTGCGGGGATCGCGCGCATTCCCTGTGCGCGAAAGGCCGGCACACCCCTGCCCGCAACATTCGTGCCGTCGATCTTGATATGACCGTGCAGCGGGCTGCGCATGCCCATCAGGGCGTCGGCCAACTCCTGCTGGCCGTTGCCGCCGATCCCCGCAACCCCGTAAATTTCACCGCCGCGCACCACGAAGCCCGCGCCGTCGACGCCGATCCCTCCGCCGATTCGGGGCACGGTCAAATTTTCGATATGAAGCCGTGCCTCCCCGAGAGGACGCTCGCGGCGCTGTTCCTTGACGGTCTCCTCGCCGACCATTGTCCGGGCCAGGGTTCCCGCATCGAGGCCCTCGGTCTGAGCGCCCGCCATGACGGTCTCGCCGCGCCGCATCACCGTCACCCGCGACGAATAGCCGATCACCTCGCGCAGTTTGTGGGTGATCAGAACCACCGCATGGCCTTCCATGGCGAGTTGCTGCAAGAAGGAGAGCGCGGCTGCGGATTCCTGGTCCGTGAGTACGGCGGTGGGCTCATCGAGGATGAGAATCTTCGCACCCAGCAGCAGAACCTTGAGAATCTCGACGCGTTGCTGCTCGGCGATCGACAAATCGCCGACGACGGCGTTCGGGTCGATCTCGAAGCCGACTTCCGCCGCCTTCGCCGCAATCGCCTCCGCCGCTTCTTTCTTGCCCCGGATGCCAAGCACCGGGCCGCAAGCGAGAACCACGTTCTCGGCGACCGTAAATCGTTTAACCAGCTTGTAATGCTGATGAACCATGCCGATCCCGAGTTTTGACGCCTCGGCAGGCTCGGCAATGGTGACGGACTGGCCGTCGACGGAAATCGACCCTTCATCCGGGGCGTAGAGCCCGCAAACGACGTTCATCAGGGTCGATTTACCGGCTCCGTTTTCGCCGAGCAACGCGTGCACCTCGCCCCATTCGCACTCGAACGAGGCGTGGCGCAGCGCTGGACGGCCGTCGAACTCCTTGCTCGCGTCGGTGATCTGTAAGGCTTTGCTCATCTCAGCAACGCGAGTAAGGAGTAGGACCGAGAAATAGCCGGCTTATTCTTCCGGCATCGTCCCGATCGAGCCCTGGATGAAATAGGTCATGCCCCAGAGATCCTCATCGGAGACAACTTCACCCTCGGGAACCGCGAGCGAACCATCCTGCTTGTAGAGCGGGCCCTGGAAGGGGTCGAGGGTACCGTCGATCATCGCCTGACGCGCCGCATTGACGTCCGCCACAGCGGCCGCCGGCACCCAATCCGCGATTGGATCGACATCGAAAGCACCCGAATGGAGGCCTTCCCACCAACCCCACTCCGCGGGTACCCAGGTCCCGGCGATGATCGCTTCGATGGTCGGGACCAGATAGCCTTCCCACTTGTAGACCATCGAGGTCGCCACCCCGTCAGGTGCCACACCCGACGTGTCGACCTGGAAGCCGACCGACCATTTGCCCTCTTCGGCGAAGGCGAGATGCGGACCGGGCGTACTCATGTTCGAACCGAGCACATCGGCACCCTGCTCGAGCAGCGCTGCCGCGGCCTGGGTCTCCTTGACCGGGTCATACCAGGAATTGACGAAGACGCCGATCATCTGGATGTCCGGGTCGACCGACTGCGCGCCGCGCAGGAAGCCGTTGAGATCCCAGTTGACCACACCGAGCGGATAGCCGCCGATAGTGCCGACCTTCTTGGTCTGGGTTAGATGGCCGGCGATGATCCCTGCGAGATACCAGCCCTGATAGCTCCGGGCGTAGAAGCTCTCGAGATTGGCGGAATTCGTCTCGCCCGCGCAATTCACGAACGCAACGTTAGGGTACTTGTTGGCGGCTTCAAGAAATGCGTCGCCGTAACCCCACGAGGTGCCGATGATGATGTTGTAGCCGCGGTCGACATAGAGGTCGATGATCCGCAGGATTTCCGAATTGTCCTCGGGCACGTTCTCCGTGTAGTCGATATCGATGCCCAAGGCGTCGACGGTGTTGACCCGGGCGTATTCGAGCGCCTCGGACCAGCCACCGTCGTTGATGGTCGCCAGTTGCAGCATGGCGATCTTGGGATCGCCCTCGATCTGCACCTGTGCGTCGGCCGCCGACACAGCAAATACGCTCAGAGCGACAGCCGCGAGCGTTCGCGTAATCCATTTAAACATCTTGAAATTCTCCCTTGCCGTTGCGATGGCTTGATTAACCATCAATCCGAATACCGGATACGGTATCCTATTATTGACGATTGGCGATACACCTGTCAATCGCCTTGGCCGCGGCCGTTGCCTACATGGCCACGTTCCTGCCCCGAGCCTAAATCTCAACTATGGTAACTCTTTGTCCAAGCCATTCTTCCATTCCCATCCACGAATGGAAAGGTCGATGAGACCGCATGTGCCGCCCCGAAGCGCGCCAATTACCCGCTCATTGAACAGGATTACGCGCTCGGGGCGAAATTCGAATCCTCAATAGCTCTATGAGCCGACTTCTACCAACACGTCCGTATTTTCGTCGCCGCAGATCCGCGTAATGTCCTGCGGGCAGGCCGAAATCGCGACCACGATGTCCATCTGGGCTTCGAAGGTGATGTTGTCGCCGGGCTTGGTGTCGGGCGAGAGCAGCATGATCTGCTTGTCCGACGTCCAGGGAAAATGGGTGAACAGGTTCCACGGCTGGGGCGTAAAGGGCAGCTCGATCCCGAACGCAGCAATCGCTTGGTGAAGATTATCCTGGCAGTTCACGTGATAGCCCTCATGGCCCAGACCCTCGAACCGGGTTTGATCGCAGGCTGCGAGCAGCATGTCGTGCTGGCCGGGGGAATTGTCCTCGACCATGCTCACCAGAGGTCGGCGCTTGTTGCTCACCGCCGATTGACCGGGCCGGACATCCATGCTGAGGTTATGGACCCGGGTATGCTCCACGGACATGTACTCGAACTGGTCTTCCTTGTTGAAGACCCAGAAATCGATGGGCTGCATCCCTTCGAGGTCGGTCAGGCGAAACTTCTGCCCCTTCTTGACTTCGAAACTGTACCCGGTCCGCCCGGGCACCTTGTGCTCGTGGCTAAGCGAGCCGATATCCGACTTGGTTGCGCTCATGGCTTTTTATCTCCCTTGTTTTGATCGTCCCCAACTTGTGCTTGCCTCAGGGACCCGCCGAGCCGCCACTCGCTATGGCTCCATCGGCTTGTCGTGCCGAAGCCGATTCCGCCATCTGCAACAGCTCCGCAGCGACGGCGACGGCAATCTCATCCGGATGTTTGCCCGAAATACCGGGAATTCCAATAGGGCAGGTTATCCGGTCGAGCGAGGCCGCCGGGAATCCCTTCGCGCCGAGGTCACGGCGGAAGCGCTCGCGCTTCGTTTTCGACCCGATCAACCCGAGGTAGGCAAAATCGCCCCGTTTGAGCACTCGCTCGCAGATCTGCAGGTCGATGCCGTGGCTGTGGGTCATGACGAGGTAAAGCGCGCCGGGCGGCGCATCGTCCGCCTCATAGGCGGGCAAGTCCGAGACCAGCGTGGTCACGTTGTCGGGCAGGGCGACCGGAAAAGCATCGTCCCGGCTGTCGATCCAAGTGACCCGGCAGGGCAAATTCGCCAGCGTCGTGACCAGCGCCGTGCCCACATGGCCGGCACCGAACAGCACGACCCGAAAGCCGCGCGGAATTTCCGGATCGATCACGTAGTGCGCACTCCCCTCGCCTGCCGGCTCGATCCGGGTACCGCTGGCATCCTCCAGCGCCGCCCGGGCCAGGGCGGCAACCGCCTCGGGGATTTCGTCGCCGCTTTGCTGATCGGCCGTGAAGGCTGCCTTGGCACCGTCGTCCAGCCCAACCACCCGCGCGGCCGGCCGCTCCCCGTCGGCAGCGACCGTAAGCGTATTGAGCCAGCCCTGGTCACTTGCTCCGAGGGGCTCAAAGAGCACCGAGGTAAAGCCGCCGCAACACTGGCCCAACGCGGGCCCCAGCGCAAAATCACGAACAAACGGGTTTGCCGGCACCTCGCCCTCGAGCAGCGCCCGCGCCTCGTCGATCGCCTTGAGCTCCAGATGACCACCGCCGATGCTCCCCGCGATGCCCTCGGCGGTCACGAGCATCTTCGCGCCCGCCTCGCGGGGGGTGGAGCCCTTGACCACGGCAACGGTGACCAGCACGCAGGGCTGCTTGCGCGCGGCAAACTCGTGAATTTGATCGATCCAAGCGCCCATGGCTCCGTGGCACTTCCGGGTCCGTTCATTTTGCAGGCAGCATATCAGAGATCGCGCTCGCGTTCTGCTCCGCCGACACGGACTGCGCAGATTGCCCTCCTTGGTCTAGACTGGCGGGCTCGATGAACTGCTTGGGGGAAGGGGCCCATGCCTGGCGATACACGGAGCGATCTGGACCGGCGCGTTGCGCGCCTTGAGGACATCGAGGCGATCAAGCGGCTCAAGGCGGACTATGCCGCCGCCTGCGACCGGAACTACGACGCCACGGCCGTCGCGGAACTTTTCGTGGAAGACGCGGTATGGGAAAGCAACATGCTCGGTATCCACAGGGGCCGCACAGCAATTTATAACTTCATCGACGGCTCCGAGCGCGAAACCCCCTGGATCACTCATATCATTACCAACGCGCGCATCGACGTGGCACCCTCGGGCGAGAGCGCGGCCGGGGCCTTCTCGCTGCTGGAAATTTCCACTGTGACCGACGAGCACAGCGCCGAGAGCGGCGATTCCGTCATCAGCACCGCGACCTACGACGACACCTTCGTCAAGCGTGACGGCCGCTGGTATTTCCAGCATGTGATCGCCAACTGGCACCAGATTTCCAATCTCGACCAGGGCTGGGCGAGCCAGCGCTTCCGCGGCACGACGACGTAAGAAGTACCGGGAGAACGAAGCATGTCACTCATTCGGACGATAATGTGGAAGCTGGCCAAGCGGGCCGCGGCCGATCCACGGGTACAGCGTGCCGCCGTCGATGCCGCGGTCAAGGTCGACAGTAAAATGGACAAGGCAGCCGACAAATTCGTCGAGGTCGCGGCGGCAAAAGATCCGGCGCGCGAGGCCGGCCGCGTCGTGGGCCGCTTTTTCAGCGGGTCGAACGACGACAACAAGTAGGCATCAGCCGCCCCGTCCGGCATCCTCCCAAGTCGGCCTGATCTCGACGCGCCCATCGCAATCTTTATGCCCTCCCTAGTCGTTTGGCGGGTTGCCAGAGAAGGGTGCCATGGCCATGGAATCCTTCTATGATGGACAAAAAAAGAGGCCACCATCTTCAAGGTGTTGCGTCCGGCAAGACTGTCCGGCAAGACTGTAGAGTCAGAGCCGTCGTTACAGGGAGAAAGTCGCCATGCTCATGCATGAAGCGCAATCGATTGCGGATTTCATTCCGCAAGATCGAATCGATTCCGTCAATCAGGAGGTCGGTGAAGCGCAAGGGCTGCCGCCGATCATATACACCAGCCAGGACTATTTCGACTTCGAGCAACGCAAACTGTTTCACGCCGGCTGGATGGGCGTCTGTTTCGCCCACCAGATTCCGGACCCCGGCGATGCGCTTCCGCTCTCCGTTGCCGGAATTCCCGTAATCGTTGTGCGCGGCAAAGCCGGTGACCTGCGAGCCTTTCACAATGTCTGCCGCCACCGGGGCACCAAGGTGCTCCTCGAACCGGAAAAAGCGGTGACGCGGTTTCGCTGCATCTATCACTCCTGGACGTACGGCATCGACGGCGAACTACTCACCACACCGTTCTGGGACAGCGAGAAAGCCGGCAAACCACCGCCCGTATCCAATGCCATCGACCGGGCCGAGAATGGCCTGGTACCGATCCGCTGCGACGTTCTGTGGGACGTGGTCTATCTGGACATCTCGGGCAAGGCACCGCCGCTCAAGGACAACTTTGCAGCCGCCGTCGATGACTGGGGCCGATACGCCTGGGACGGGCTAAAAGCCACCGTCACCGACGAGCAGACCTCCAACTGCAACTGGAAGCTGGGGGTCGAGGGTCTGCTCGATTTTTATCACGAACCGTTCATCCATCCGCAGCTACGCTGGCGCCATCCCGACCATCCCGGCCTGGCACCAAATCCCAACAACATCGTCGAGGAATGCTTCATCGAGTTGCAGGACAAGTCGATCTGGCTCGCAACGGACTGGGTAGTCGGACACCGCCAGACCGGTTGGCCCGAAGGGCTCGAGCCGGTGAGTGAGACGCCGGCCTTCGATCACCGATCCTATATCATGACCCTGTTCCCCAACGTCGCGATGGGCGTGCTGAGCGACCACACTGTTACTCTGATGTGGCTGCCACTTGCACCCGACAAAACCCTCCTCAAGGCGGCGGTTTACTTTCCCGGGGACCATCCCGCCGATCCCGAGACCGAGCAGAAGCGCGAGCAGGCCGCGGAGTTCTGGGGCCAGATCAACGATCAGGACGTCATGGCTACCGAGGCCCAGCAGGAAGCGCGCCATTCCGTGGTGTCCGACGACACCAAGTTCTGCTCATTCGGCGAGGAGATGGTGCACTACTTCCAGCAGCTTTATGTGCGGGAAATGGAGTGACGAGCTTCAGCTCGGGCCGATGGACCGGACTGAAACCGATGATCATGCCCACGCCACGGAAGCGCCTCGACCTGAGCTTGGGGAAACCATCGAATTAACTGAGGCGCGGGAGGGAGAGAAACACCGATGGATGCCTTGGACGACTATTTCTTCACGTCACTGCCCAACCGCCTGTTCGACGGATTCTCGCAGGTCGCCATCTCGACCAGCGACGTCGACGCCACCGTCAGGGATTATGCCGACCGCCTCGGCGTCGGGCCCTGGTGGGTCGGCAACATCACGCCGCCGGGTATCCGGGAAACGACCTATTATGGAACTCTCGAGGCGCTCACCTTCCGGGCCGGGCTCGCGTTCATCGGCCAAATCAATCTTCTGGTGATGCAGCCCCTGGACGGCAAGAGCATCTACCGGGACGCCTTCGACGAGGGCGGCGGCCTGCACTACGTCACCTTCACCCATGAGGGCACCAGTTTCGAGGACATGACCGCGACGCTGGAGGCGCGCGGGTTATCCTGCATTATGAGCGGTAAATTCGAGAAAAACCGCTGGTTCAACTTCAAGGCCGGCGGGCCCGAGCCCGTGATCTACGAAGTGCTCGACTGGCCTGCAGACCAGGGCCTTCCCGAGCCGGAATACTGGTATCCGGCAAAGCCCGCTGGATGATCGAGCAGGGGTGAACACATGAAAAAACAGCGCCTCATGCCTGCAAACCATTGGGACTGGAGCATACCGGTCGCGTTCTCCCAAGGCTGGAAGATCGGCAACCTGCTCTTCATCGGCGGACAGGTCTCTCTGACGCCCGACTCGCAAACCGTTGCGCCCGGCGACATCGAGCAGCAGACCCACAACACCTTCAAGTTCGTCGAGCAGGTGCTTCACGAAGGGGACTCGGACCTTGCCGATCTCGTGAAATTCAACACCTGGTATCAGTTCGACGGCCACGGCCCGGCGCTCAAGGCCTATTGGGAGAAGATGACCCAGGTCCGGCTTCAATATTTACGTGACCCCGGTCCGGTCGGAACCGCGCTCAGGATCGCCGGCCTGGGCTACGCGGACTTGCTGATTGAGATCGATGGCATCGCCGCGGTCGGTGGGCAGCGCCAGCGCGTGATGCCCGAGGGCCATTGGGACTGGAGCATCCCCGTGCCGCTTTCCCAGGGTTGGATCGTCGACGACCACCTTTTCCTGGGCGGGCAAGTCTCCGCCGACGCCCAGGGCAACCCAATCGATGAAGGTGACATCGTTGCCCAGACCCGCAACACCTATGACTTCATCCGCAAGGTGCTCGATGGCGCGGGCGTGAATTTTTCCAATATCGTCCAGCTCAACATCTTTTACCGCTATGACGGCGCTCCGAACGGACAGGCGGCCTATGTCGACGAGATTCTCAAGGTCAGCCACGACTATATCGACGCCCCTTATCCCGCCGGCATCGTCATGCAGTTGGACGGGCTGGCCTATGAGGGCCTGTTGATCGAAATCGAGGCGATCGCATCGATCAGCGGCGAGACGCGCGTCATCGCGCCTGACCGCCACTGGCATTGGAAAGAGGACGCCCCCTTCTCGCAGGCCGTACGGATGGGCGATTTCATCTATGCCTCGGGCCAGATCTCGGCCGATCCGTCGGGGGAGATCCTGGGGCCCGGCGACATCGAGACCCAGACCCACAACGCCTTCCAGAATCTTGCAAGCGTATTGGAGGCGGCCGGTTCGGGGATGAGCGATCTGGTAAAACTTTACACCTTCTATCACTGCGACGAGACGGGCGGCGCGCTGAAGAGCTATTGGGAGCGTATGACCGACGTGCGCATGCAGTATCTGACAACGCCGGGACCGACCGGAACCGCGATCCGCGTCAACGGCTTTCATCGGCCGGGGCAGATTATCGAAATCCAGGGCGTCGCGGCGATCGGCGACTGACCGGGCGCGGGTGGCTCAATGCTGCCCCAAAACAGGGAGAAACGATAATGCCAAGCAATCCCGTGCCGTGGCCGAACGGCGCCAAATGCGCCGCGGCCATCACCTTCGACATGGATGCGGACAGCATCCTGCATCTGCAGTACCCCGACGACGCGGTCCGCCGCGTCGCAACCCAAAGCTTTCTCCGGTTTGGGCCGAAAGTGGGAATCCCGCGAGTTCTCGAATCCTACCGGCGGTTCGGCATCAAGCAGACCTTCTTCGTGCCCGGCTGGTGTGCGGAACGCTACTCGGAAACCGTCGAAGCAATCGTAGCGGACGGCCACGAGGTCGCCCATCACGGTTATCTGCACGAAAGCCCGAACAAGCGCAGCCGGGACGAGGAGCTCGACTGGCTGGTTCGCGGCATTGAGGCGATCGAGAAGGTAACCGGGCGACGCCCCCGAGGCTGGCGCGCCCCGCTCTACGATTTTTCCGAGTACTCGCTCGACCTTCTGCTTCAGGAGGGCTTTGAGTATGATTCAAGCTTGATGGGCGACGAACTGCCCTACGTTATCCGCTCCAAACAGGGCGGAGAGGTCGTCGAGCTGCCCACGGAATGGGCCATGGACGACGCCGTCCAGTACCTGTTCAGCCTGGATCTGGGCCTGACCATGACCATTCAGCCGCCGGCCCGGGCCATCGAGGTGTTCGTTGCCGAACTCGAGGCGGCCTGCGCCCAGGGCGGCATCTGGGTGACCGTCTGGCACCCCTTTATTACGGGCCGGCGTGCGCGCTGGCATCAGGTCGAACTGTTGATCGAATCCATGCTGGCGCGCGGCGACATCTGGTTCGCACCCATGGAGGAGATTGCCGCCCATGTCCGCAAATGCATCGACGACGGCAGCTACACGCCCCGCGTCGAAGAGCTGCCGACCTACGAGGGTCGCATATCCGAGTTGCCTGCCGACGCGGTGGGCGAAGGGATTTAGAGGCGCGTAGACTAGACCGCCGGCGTCGCACGAGGACCGGCTCAGACAAAGGGAGACACGATCATGGCCACGGAGCTCGGACTGCATCAGGTAAAGGCAGCCCTCAAAGGAGGCAAGGAGCCTTTCTTGATGACGGGCGATCAATACAAGGAGAGCCTGCGCGACGGTCGGCGGATCATCGACGCTAACGGCGAAGCGGTTGACGACGTCACGACCCACCCCCAACTTGCCCGTGCGGTCGACAACGTCGCCGGATTGTTCGACCTGCAATTCGACCCGGCCCATAAGGACGTACTCACCTATCTCGATCCGAACGACGGCGGGCGCTACGCCATCGGTTGGCAGATTCCGACAGACAAGGAGCACCTCCGCCAGAAGCTGGCGGCAATCCGCATCCTGACGCTGAAGACGATGGGCATCTTCGGCCGGCCGCCCGATTACGGCTCGATGATGGCGCTCGGATTTCTCGCCGTGAACGACAAGATTGAAAAGGAAAACCCCGAGTTCGCCCAGAACGTCCGGGATTTCGTCAAGCTCAGCAGCGCCCACAATCTGATGAGCACGGACCTGATCCCTGACATTCAGGCGGACAAACGGATTCCAGCCGCAGAAAAACCGGGGCGCCTGCGCGTCGTCGAGGAACGCGACGACGGGGTCGTGCTTTACGGCGCGAAACCGTGCGGCAGCATCGGTTCAATCAGCCATTTCTGCACCCTGTCGACGGCGCTCAGCCCGGGGCTCGACGAGGCGGCATGCCTGTGGGCCGTGTTGCCCGTCAACCTCGAGGGGCTCTCGCTTTTGCTGCGCGAGCCGGTGACCGATCCGAACTCGAACTGGGAAGACCATCCGCTCGACAGCCGGGGCGAGGAGGTCGACAACTTGCTGATCTTCGACAACGTGTTCTTGCCCCGGGAGTATCTCGTCAGCTTCAAGAACAAGGAGTTGCTCGGGCTTTACCACGAAAGCGGCGTGGTCGGGTTCTGGCATATCCTCGCGCGTCTCGCCGTGCGCGCGGAACTTTTCGCCGGCGCGGCCCAGACCATCGTCGATATCCTCGGCATCGGCAAAATCCAGTCGGTCCGGGAATCCGTGAGCGAGATCATCAAGTACGCGGCAATTCTAAAAGCCGGGATCGTCGCCGCCGTGGAAGATGCGGAGGTCTGGAACGGGATGACGGTTCCGAACCTCGAATATGTAACGCCGGTACGCCTCTATTCCATCGAGGAATATCCCCGGATCATGCATCTGCTGCGCGACCTGTGCGGCCAGGGCATGGTCAGCCGCTGGCCGGCCGCGATTTGGGACCATCCCGAATTCGGCCCGAAGCTGGAGGAGTTTGCGCCGGGCACCGGCGTGACCGGCCGGGAGAAGAACCGGGTGTTCAACTTCGTCTGGGATCTGGCCTGCAGCAGTCACGCCAACCGGGTCGCGATGTTCGAGAACACCAACGCGACACCGCGCGCCTTCGTCTCGGAAGAGCTCTACCAGCATTACGACCGAGACGAAGCCTGCCGGGTTATTCGCGATTACCTGAAGATCAACCCGGAGCGGGTGATAATTTAGACGCGGATCGCGCCAGGTTAGTCCGACGGCCCCACCGTCGGGATGTCGGGGATGCGCCCGTCTTTGATGGGCATGGTGGTCACCCGCGGCGTGTAATTGCCAGCGTCGATCTCGGCGCGCACGTGGATCGCGATCTGCTCGAGGGTCGCGAACCAGACCTCGCCCCGCTCCATCATCTCCTGAAGCATGACTTCGGCGCTCGCGAGCCGGGCGACGCGGCCCGAGACGAACGGGTGCCAGACGCACTGCCAGAAACCGCCGCCGTAGGTCCACGACGCGTCGAACTCCGACATATAGACCTCGCGCGCTCGTGCTGGCGCCATAATCGGCATCATGTAATCGAGGTCAGGGCTGTGGACGTAATGGGGCCAGTCGTCGAGCGCCCACATGGGCGGCAACTCGATCAGCTGGTTGCCCTTCTGGTCCTCCACCACGTAGGGCACGTCGTCACTCTTGAGCGTGCTGTCGTAGAGAAAGCCGAGGTCGGTCAGGAACTCGGTGGTGTATTTCGAAAACGAGCCCATCGGGCCGCGATAGCCCCGCGGGCCTTTGCCGGTGAGTTTCTTCAGGCTCTCGTAAGAACGCTCCAGCCAATACTGCTGGCGGTCACGTGTAAACGTGTTGGCCAGCTCGTGCATCCAGCCGTGATGGACAACCTCGTGGCCGCCCTCGACCATCCGCTCGACGGCCTGGGGGTGTTCCTCTGCCGACCAGGCCGGGACAAAGAAAGTGAGCGGGATCTCATAAGCCTCGAACATGCGGCAGATGCGCGGCACCGCGACTTCGGGACCGTAGCGCAGGTCGGTCATGGACATCAGCCGGGTATCGGCGTCGTCCGGGTGGGCGAGATGGAGGATGCTGTCCGCATCCATGTCCCAGGTGAAGCTGACGGCGCAGCGCGCCCCATTGGGCCACGGCACCGGGTTTTCGACCATCGTGAACTTGCCTTGTGTCATCGCCCGCATTTCCTTTCCTAGCCGCCCGGCCGCTCCGGATTGATCCCGACGTAGTTTCGCACGAACCGGCAGACCTCGTCCTTGGCCCACTTCAGGTAAACCTGTTCGGCAATCACCGCGGGCGGCGTCGCATTGTTGTGTTCAAACATGGCAACCCGCGCCGCGTGGTCGCTGCAGACGAGATCCCAGACAAAATTGAAAAACCGGTTCTTCTCCCGGGCTGTTACGTCGATCCCGGGCATCCATTCCCCCAGCGTCTTGCCCAGCTCGGGGTCGTCCCACACCGCCGCGGGCCAGCGGCTGATGATCCCCTGCCCCGCCAAATCGCGCATCAGGTGCAGCATCCGCGGATATTCATCGGTCGAGAACAAGCGGCCCGGGATCAGATATTTGTTGCTGGGGATCAGCACACCGTTGCGCAATTCGGCTTCGGCTTCCGACGCGATGACGACGGCCTTGAGCATTGCCGCGTAGCGAACGATCTCGGCCACGGCGTGACGGACTGACTGGACGTGCGCTGTGCCGAGAATATCGACCGTGGTTTGCGCGACACCGGCAAAGATCTCGGCACGATAGGCAAGACGCGAAAGGATATGCCAGAAGGCGAGCACGCTGAATTCGTTGTACAGCCCCAGCAGCACTTTGTTGTTGTAGCCGAACAGATGATCCCAGGGCATCAGGACGTGATCGAAGATCAGCAGATTATCCATTTCCTCGCCGCGGAAATTGAGCGGGTGATCTTCGGCACTCGCCTCTGGATCGACCAGTGGCTCACGCAGCAGCAGGGTCAGCCCTTTGGCGTTCATGGGAACAGCGGCGTAAATCGCGTCAGCGTCCTCCAGATCGGGCGTAAAGACCGTTGCAACCGTGCTGAAATGGGCGATCGCTCCAATGCTGGCGCAAGCCTTCGCACCGCACAGAACGACGCCCTCGGGCCGCTCCTCGACGACGTGCAGGCGCGAGGTCCGCTCTGAACGCGGGATTCGCCGATCCGACTGGACGTCGATGCCGACGTCGGCGCTGATCAGGTTGTGACGCCGGCTCATATCGACGAAGTTTCTGACGTTCTGGGCGTACTCCGGTCGATCGCCTCCGATTTTGTCGATAATCGAGAGATAGCCCATGGCCCAGGTCGAGCCGTAGTCGGGCGGGCGGCCAAACACGCCCAGCGTCTTTCGGGTGCTGAGCCTCAGCGTTTCCCGGCGCCGTTCGAGATGCTCCTTCTTGGTCGGCACTTGCCAGCCGGTGCTGTAGCGTTGCCCGTCGTCAGGATCGACGTAAGTGGTGATTTTCCGTGTCTCGGGGTCGAACTGCGCATCAAATGTCTCGGCGATGGTGTCGACGGCCCGCTTGAGGTGGGGATGGGCCGTAACGTCCTCGATCACCTTGCCGTTGCTGTCGACGATGCGCCGCCCGTCGCGCAGGCTTTCCTTATATTGCTCGCCAGTCATCAAATGGGGGTCCGAGCCGCCCGCGAGCACAGATTTGAGCTTCGCGAGCCCCCAGTCTTTTAGCGTCTCGTCTTCTCTCCGCTCTACGGAATCTGGCACCGTTTCATTCCCTATCGGTTGAGCACCGCAATCGCTTCGATTTCAATGAGCAGTTCCTCGAACGCAAACCCGGTGACCCGCAGGTTCGTCATCGCCGGGCCCGGGTCGGGGTAGAACTCCCGCAGGACGTCGGCGACTGTTTGGTTGGTGGCCTCTATTTGGCCCCAGTCGCCTTCAGCGCAGTAATAGCTGTTGAGCTTGACCACGTCGCGCTCGCTCGCCCCCGCCTCCTGAAGCGTGTTGCGCACGAATTGCAGCACGTTGCGGGTCTGGCTCGCCATGTCGTCGCCGACGGCCCGGGCGTTCGCGT
Source organism: Alphaproteobacteria bacterium (assembly GCA_965249645.1). Taxonomy (GTDB): domain Bacteria; phylum Pseudomonadota; class Alphaproteobacteria; order UBA828; family JAPUJA01; genus CAVOEB01. The sequence goes on along the minus strand of CBDFML010000012.1, from coordinate 550,635 downwards.
CGGCCGAGATCTGACCGCCCACGAAGACGAGGTCTTCCACCCGCCAGCCTTGGGTAAAATCGTTGCCGGGAATGCTCCAATCCCAATGATCTGCCGGCATGAGGTGCTGCTTTTCCGCGCTCAACGTGCCTATGCCCTCGACCTGGATCAGCTCGTCCGGATCGGGCAGGCCATGGACCCGGACCCCGGTGCCGCAGGCCGAGGGGCTTGCCCAGTAACGCATCCGCACACGGGTCATCTTTTCCCAGTAGTCGGTGACGTCATGCCCTTCGCCGAGAAAGCGGTAGTAGGTGTTCTGGCGCAGGATGCTGTTCCGGTCGCCGCCGGCTTCCTTGAAGATGGTCTCGAAATTGCGGAACGCGTTGTCGGTCTGGATCTCGATATCGCCGGTGCCGAGCAGTTGCCCGTTGCTATCTAGCGATCTCTGGCCGCCGCAAAACACCAGATCACCGACCTTCCAGCCCTGGCAGAACGGCGACGGCTCGGACCAGGTCCAATGGTCCGCTGGCATCAAGGGTTCCTTTTCCGCGCCGATAACGGCGATCGCTTCTACCGCGATCAAGGCCCCTTCGATGGTCAGGCCGGCGCGGATTTCGGTCGTCGTCGGGCCGGGTGACGAAAAATAGGCCAGCCGGACCAGGTTCATCTCGCGCAAAAACTTCGCCTCGTCGGCTTCGCCGCAATCGTAATAGACATTGTGCTTGACGATATCCGCCATGCCCGCGCCGGCTTGCGCGAGTTCCTGCTTTAGCGCCTCGAAGACATTGCGGGTCTGGCTCGCGATATCCTCGCCGATCACCCGACCCTCGGCATCGAGCGAAAGCTGACCGCCAACGAAGATGAAGTCCCCCACCCGGATACAAGGCGCGGCAGTGTTTGGAACGCCCCCGCGATGGCCGAATTGCGGCATCGGTCTCTCCCTGTTTTCCCTTTCCCGCATGACTGCCACGCGTCGGTGGCACTGCGTGGTTAGAGCGGTACGGCCGGGCAACCCTCTCTCAGCGATTTTGCCCGGCCGAACCTCTTGCAATCATAACAGCGATATTCTCGAATAAGGAAACCGATAAGCTGCACCGTCAAAGCGGCAGTGCCTGCGCCCGAAACAGAGGGAGATCAGGGATGGAAAATTATGTCGAGGCGGAATCCTATCCGTTTCCGTGGAACGGTGACCTGCGACCGGAAAACACCGCCATTCTCGTGATCGACATGCAGGTCGATTTCTGCGGCGAGGACGGCTGGGCGGAGATGGCCGGGGCCGACATGGCCGTGATGCGCTCTCCCATCGACGGTGCGGTCAAGGTGCTCGCGGCGGCCCGGGAGAAGGGCTATCACATCGTCTACACCCGGGAGGGCCATCGGCCAGACGGCTCGGACCTGACCGAGGTCAAACGGTTTCGCAGCCGGCGCATGGGTGCGGGCATCGGCGACAACAGCAAGATCGGGCGCAACCTGGTGCGTGGCGAGCCCGGCTGGGAAATCATCCCAGAGCTCGCACCTCAAGAGGGCGAGCCGATCATCGACAAGCCAGGAAGCGGCGCGTTTTACAGCACCGAGCTGGAGCACATCCTGATCCGGCGCGGGATCAAGAACCTCGTCATCATGGGGGTGACCACGGAAGTCTGCGTCCATACGACCTTGCGCGAGGCCAGCGACCGGGGCTTCGACAACCTTCTGCTGGAGGATTGCTGCGCCGCGACCGTGCCCGAACTGCACCAGGCGGCGGTGGAGATCGTGCGCAGCCCCGACAGCATTTTCGGCACCGTCTCGACCGCCGATAAATTCATCCAGGCGATTGTGTAAAGATGACTCCGTTCGTCCTCAACCCGACACCGCTTAGCGCCGAGGCGTTCGCACCTTTCGGCGCCGTACTGGAAGCCGACGGTAAAACCGGCTTCGACGTCAATAGCGACTGGGCGCACCAGGTCGACCAAAATCCGGGCTTCGCCCATTCGACTGGCCAAGCGCTGCCCGTCACCTCGATCTACCGCAACCGGCCGCGGCCCTTGCCGGTGGTGATCGACGAGATCGAACGCCACCCCTTGAGCAGCCAGCTCTTTATGCCGATCACCGCGTCCCGTTGGCTCGTCGTCGTATTTCCCGACGACGCGACGGGCGAGCCGGACACGGCCAGCGCCCGGGCGTTTCTCGCGAACGAGCGCCAGGGGATCTGCTACCGGCCCGGGACCTGGCACAGCCCGCTGATCGGGCTCGACGCCGAGAGCGATTTCTTCACACTGATGTGGTCGCGAAATCCTACGGACGACACGGATGTCCGTCCGCCCGAGCGGGAAATCCAGGTTCGGCTCGATTAGAGCGAAATCCGAACAAATAGAGACGCTTGGATTTCGCAAGCCCGCGCCGGCCGCGGACGCGGCCTGGCAACATTCCTCGGGGGTCCGCCGATTATGGGGCGAAAGCCTGAGTGGCGATTGAACGCCGTTTCGATTTTCCGTGAAAAGCGAAACGGAAAATGGATTGGCCGGCGTCAGCCGCGGTAGCGGGTGACCCGAAGCGCGATGATGCTGACGCCGATCGTGAGCATCATGAGGATGAGCGCCACCACATTGATCGACGGATCGACCCCCTTGCGCAACATGCCCCAGATGAAGGTCGGCAGCGTGTTGCCCCCGCCGATCGTGAAGAACGTGATGATGAAATCGTCGAGCGAGAGCGCCATCGCCACGAGCGCGGCGCCGATGATGGTCGGGCGAATAATCGGCAAGGTGATCGAGAAGTAAGCCTTGAGCGGCGACGCGCCAAGGTCGCGTGCGCTGTTGACGATCGCATGATCGAATTTCGACATCCGCGCATAGACGATCAGGATCACGAAGGGTTGGGTAAAGACGAGGTGGCCGAGGATCACCATGGGCAAGCCGAGGCCGGCGCCCACGCTGGTAAAATAGCTCAACAGCGCCAGGGCGAGCACCAGCGGCGGCAGCATCACCGGCATGGTGAGAAGAATAATCGATACGCTGGCGGCACGGGCCCGGAGCCGAACGAGAGCGCTTGCCGCCATGATCCCGATGACCGTGGACGCAACGCCGACGGACACCACGATAATCATGCTGTTCTGGAACGCGGTCCAGAATTCGGGCCGGTCAAATATTTTTACGAACCAGTCGATCGTGAGCCCCAAAATCGGAAAAGCCAGGAGCTTCTTGTCGCTGAAGGCGAACAGGACGAGAATTCCAAGCGGCGAGAGCATGAAGAAGAACGTCGCCGCGCCGAAAAGACGCCAGCACAGGGTGGGAATGTCTCTCATCGGGCCCTCAAGGCGCGTCGGAGCGCAAGCGCGGCCATCCCGACAATGATCAGGCAAATCGCGATGACGCTGAACGCCATCGCAGCACCCAGCGGGGCGTCGAAGCGAAGCCCGAACTGGACCTGGATAAAGACGCCGATCATCGAGGTGTAGGGTCCGCCGACCAGCTTGGGGGTTACGTAATCGCCGGCGGAGAACAGGAAGGCCAGGGTAAAGGCGACCAAAATCCCGGTCTGACACTGGGGCATGATGATGTCCCAGAACACGCGCCAGCGGCTGGCGCCGAGGTCGCGAGCACCCCTGAGGGGCACGTCGTCGATCGCGCGCAGCGAGCCGTAAATGGGCAGGATCGCCAGCGGCAGCATGTAGTGGGTCAGCGTGATGACCACGGCGGCGGGGTTGTAAAGGAAGGCGGCAAGCGGTGTGTCGATGATTCCCAATCCCAGCAGGGCGGAATTGAGAATGCCGCTTTGGCCGAGGATGATTTTCCAAATATAAATCTTCGAGAGGTAACCGCCGAACAGGGTGATCAGCACACCGAAGAGAAGCAGAGTGCTGAAACGCCCCGCCTTGAAGCGCACGACGAAGGCGAAACCGAAGGCAAGCGTGGTCACCACCGCGGCGATGATCAGGGCGATCGAGAAGGTGAACACCAGGGCTTCGTGGTACTGGTCGAACACCCGGATGTAGTTGGCCAGTGAGACATCCGCGACCAGCTTGTAGGATTTTACCCGCCAGAAGCTGAGGATGAAGAAATAGGACAGCGGGGCGACGAAGATAAGCAGGAAGACCGCCGCCGAGGGCGCCATGAGGGGACCGTTGGTGCGAAGCGCGCGGATCATTCGCCCGGACCCCTGTGTTGCGCGGACGTCCCCATCAAACCGGCTCGTTGCCGTACTCGACGGGCAGGCAGATCGGCGAGACTTCGTCGGCGCTGCGTCCGTCCCAATCCATATCCGAAACCCGGGTGAGCGCCCGGCCCTGGCCCGCCTGGAGCCTTGTTAGAACGTCTTCATGATCGAGCATGGTGAGTTCGCGCCCGCGCAGCATCTGTTGGCCATTCACGTACACGTCACAGACCGCCGCTGCAACTCCCGAATAGACCAGCGAACGGATCGGATCGCGCAACGGGCGCATGGAGGGGTGCTTGAGGTCAACCAGCGCGATATCGGCTTTGGCCCCCGGCGCAAGCCGCCCGAGGTCGTCCCGGCCCAGCGCCTTTGCGGCGCCGAGCGTCGCGATCTCGAAGACATGCTCCGTGCGCAACAAGTCCACATGGCCGCTCGCCACCTTCGAGAGCAGGCCCGCGATACGCATCTCCTCGACCATGTCGTGGGGATAGCAATCCGTTCCCAGGCACATGTTCACCCCCGCCGCCCGGTAGCCGCCCAGGCTGCGCATCATGTCGCCCCACTGGGCGAAGGCGCGAGGGCAATGCACCACCGATGCGCCCGAGGTTGCCAGGCGCTCCAGGTCCTTGTGCTCGTGGTGGTTGATCCAGGGGTGCTGGTCGATATTGATGGCGTGGCCGATCAGGGTCTGGGGCGCGAGCACGCCGATATCGTCGAGCCATTCGAGCGGCGTCTTGCGGTGGCGGCGGATCATCTCGCGATGCTCCATCACCGATTGCGCCGCGTGGGTCTGCATCGGCATGGCGCGGTCCACCGCCGCCTGCTTGCACTTGACCAGCAGCTCTTCGGTGCAGCTATCGACCTGGGCGGCGCCGATCATGCCGTGCAGCCGGCCCGAGGAATGGGCTTCCGCCGCGTCGACGACGTCCAGCGAGCCCGCGAAATCTTCCAGCCCCTTCTCCTCGTACCAGGTGTAGAGGTGGTCCTTGCCGTTGGGCGTGTACCAGTGCCCCGACTGGACCATGGGGCAGGCGTAAGCCCGGATACCGGTCCCGGCCAGGGTCTCGAGCCAGCCCTCGAAGGGAAGTTTGTGGGAGCAATAAAGCTCGGCCATGGTGGTGCAGCCGCTCTTGAGCAGTTCGCAGGCCGAGGCTTCCATCGCGGCCTTGGCGGAATCATCGTCCTCCTGGAGCAGCCAAGTGTATTCGAACAACTGGGTCATCCACATATGCTTGGAAGCCAGATCCTCGAAGAAGCCCTTGCCATGAATTTCCTGGTAGCCGTGCAGATGCAGGTCGAGTAGTCCCGGCATGACCATCCGGTCCGTGCCGTCGATGGTCTCGTCCGCCGGCCCGTCATAGAACGGCCCGACATAGGTGAGCCGATCGTCCGCGAACGCGACGTCGCCGTTGCGGATGTATTTGTGCCCGTCGCGCTCCGCGTCGTAGGCGACCAGCCAGTCGATGTTCTTGATGACCATCGTCTTGCTCATGGCTTTCTCCCTTTGCCCGCCGCCGCCCAAGCCAACCCGGCAAGCAAGCGGCCTTACGGCCGCACCCCCGATGCGCCGCGCTTGATGAATTGTCCCTGCCCGGGCCGTCCCGTGAAGTTCGTGCCGTCGACGATGGTCTCGCCGCGCAGGAACACTTTCTTGACCCGCCCCGTCACCTCGCGCCCCTCGAACAGCGAATAGTCGATCCGGCTGTGATGCTCCGCCGCCCGGATGGTCCAGGTCTCGCCGGGATCGAACAACACCAGGTCAGCGTCCGAACCCACCGCGATGGTGCCCTTGCGCGGATAGAGCCCGAACAGCTTGGCCGGCGCCGTCGCCACGAGCTGGACGAAGCGGTTGAGCGTCATCTCGTTCTTGCCCACGCCGCCGTCATAGACCAGCGGCAGGCGGGTCTCGACGCCGGGCGCGCCGTTGGGAATCTTCTGGAAGTCGTCCTTGCCCTGCTGCTTGGAGTAGAGCATGCCAAGTGGCTGTTCGTTGAAGCAGAACGGGCAATGGTCCGTCGAAATCACCTGCAGGTCGTCGGTCCGCAAGCCCCGCCACAGCTCCTGCTGATGGCCGCAATCGCGCAACGGCGGCGTCATCACGAACTTCGCCGCGTCGAATCCGGGCCGTTCGTATTCCTCCTTGGTCAGGAACAGGTAATGGGGGCAGGTCTCGGCATAGACCGGCACGCCGCGGTCGCGCGCGCTTGTGACCGCCGCCAGCGCTTCCTGCGCCGAGACGTGGACCAGATAGACCGGCGCCTCGGCCAGTTCCGAAAGCGTAATCACCCGATGCGCCGCCTCGCCTTCCATCAGGCTGGGGCGCGTGGTTTCGTGGTATTTCGGTCCCGTATGGCCGGCCGCCAGCGCCTCGGCGATCAGCACGTCGATCACCGGTCCGTTTTCGGCGTGGATGCAAGTCATGGCGTCGTTGTCCCGGCACACCCGCATCGCCTTGAAGATTGCCGCATCGTCGACCATGAAGACGCCGGGATAGGCGGTGAACAGCTTGAACGAGGTCACCCCCTCGTGCTGGATCAACTCGCGCATGTCGATCAACGCCTGGTCGGTGACTTCTTTCAGAATCAGGTGGGCTGCCACATCGATACAGGCACTCGACGCCCGCTCGTGCCAATCTTCCAGCGCGGCCAGTGGGCTCGCCTCGCCCTGGTTGCAGAAATCCACGAGGCAAGTGGTGCCCCCGAACGCCGCGGCCCGGGTGCCGGTCTCGAAGGTGTCCGCGGTGCGCGCATGCCCGAAATCCCAATCGAGATGGGTGTGGACGTCAACCCCGCCCGGCAGCACCAGCAAGCCCGTCGCGTCATGGACGGGCACGTCGTCACCGACCGGAAGATCCTTCCCGATCCAGCGGATGACCCCGTCCTCGACAAGAATGTCCGCTTCGAAACAGTCTACGGCAGTCGCAACGCGACCGTTTCGAATGACGATAGACGACATCCCTCCGCCTCTCCCGTAAACCCGGCATCTTGGTTGGGCCGTGGTCCTTGCCACACAGGTTAGCCCGAACGAGGCGCGCACGCCAAGGAAAGCTCAGGACGCGAAACCTGCACCGGCGCAGCGCGGCTTGCTCTTTATCCCGATAGAAAATAGGGTTATTGCCCCGATTGAATCTAGGGTCAATGTCTGCCAAGGGTACCAATTGCAGACATCGGTGGTCTGGAGGAAATGTGATGCCAAGCGATTTGACGAACGCGGCAGTAGCGGACGCCTCCTTGCGGGGCGCAGAGAAGGTGCCCCTAACCGACCTACCCGTAGTCGACATCGGCCCGCTTTTCGGGAAAGATCGTCAGGCAAAGGAGACCGTCGCATCAGCCATCGACAAGGCCTGTCAGGAAGTGGGGTTCCTCTACCTCCGGAACCACGGTATTCCCGACGAGGCGACGCAGGCCGCGTTCGACGAAGCGAGGCGCTTTTTCGCCCTGTCCGTCGAAGAGAAGATGAAGATCCACGTCAAGAAGGTCCGCACGCTCACCCGCGGCTATGTTCCCATGTACGAGGTTCACGCGGACAAGGACGCCAAGCCTGATTTTCACGAAGCCTTCGAGAGCGCCCTTGAGGTCGCGGCCGACGACCCGGACCACGCGGCCGGCAACCTGTTGTACGGGCCGAACCAGTGGCCGGAAAACCTGCCAGGCTTTCGGGAAACGGTCTACGGCTATTACGAAGCCCTCAACAGGCTGGGGCGGACCCTGTTTACGGGCTTCGCCATCGCACTCGACCTGCCGGAAGATTATTTCGAGGACAAGATCCGCAAGCCGACTGCCGGCTTTCGCCTGATGCACTACCCGCTCCAGGAAAACCTCGACGATGCGGGGACCTGGGGGATCGGGGCGCACACCGACCAGGAATGCTTCACCTTGCTGGTTCAGGACAGCTTCAGCGCGCTTCAACTAAAGAACGCACAGGACCAGTGGGTCGAGGCCCGCCCGGTGGCGGATACGATCGTCGTCAATATCGGCGATCTGATGCCGCGCTGGACCAACGATCGTTACCGCTCGACGGCCCACCGCGTGCTCAACCCGCGAGCGCATGCGCGTTATTCGATGGGGTACTTCTTCGGCCTCGATTACGACACTCCCATCTCTTGCCTGCCGAGCTGTCGGGACGCCCATCATCCGCCGAAATACGAACCCATAACGGCGGGCGAATTCTGCGAGGCGCGGGTTCTTAGCTACCACTACGAAACCTGACCGGCCCGGCCTTTCTCCGCCGTCAGTCCGCGCCGCGCGGTGATTTGCTCGTTGACTCGCTGCTTCGCCCTAAAATAGGCTGAGTTCAAGCAAAATTAAGAACGCGCTAAATGTGTTCCGCCGTCACTAATTGAAGGGACGAACACGAGCCGATGGCGCACCGTGATTTCAACCGGGAGGATTAACGATGACAAAAACCTACAACAGCCTCACTGAAAAAATCGAAGTCTTCGATAACGGTCTTGTCCGTGCGCGCTCGATGCTGCCCATGAACCGGCGAAATTTCGTCACGGGCGGATTGGCCGCGGGCGCTGCTGCCGCGACCCTCGGGTTCGGCCCGAAATCGGCGCGTGCCAGAGATACGGTCAAATACATGGGTTGGCTCGGCTATGAAGAGGGCCTGCGGGGCGGCAGCTACCTGACCGACCACGACATCGAACTCGAAATCACCTACATCGACAATCTGGAATCGATTGCCGCCACGGCCGCGACCGGCGGCTTGGGCCATATGGACTTCACCACGCCCGTGATGTTCTACGTGCCGGGCTGGGCGGCAAACGGCTTCCTCGCGCCCCTCGATGAAAGCCGCATACCCAACCTTGACGGCTGTTTCCCCGAGATCCGGGACGCTACAGGCCTGGTGGTCGACGGCACCCGCTACGCCGTGCCCTTCGCCTGGGGTTCGCTGCCGTTGATGTACAACGCCGACGTGATCAAGGAAGCCCCGACTCACTGGATGGACATGTTCAAGGACGAGTTCAAGGGCAAAGTCACCGTCACCGAGGACATCCTCGGCGTCGTGTTGACCTTCATCATGATTACGAACAGCAAGGACACACCCTGGCTCATAACCCGCGAGCAGCTCAAGGAATCGATGGATCTCCTGATCAAGTTCAAGAAGGAGCACGCCCTCACCATTGCGTCGGGTTACGGCGAACTCGCCGCCCTGTTCGAGAGCGGCGACGTAATCATGGGACAGAGCTGGGAGGCCGTTTCCATGTGGATGGGCGAAGGCGCGCCGACCATGAAGTGGGTGCATCCTGCGGAGGGGACCCTCACCTTCATCGACAACTACTCGATCATGACCGACTCGCCCAATATGGACCTGTGTCACGATCTGCTGAATCACATTCTCTCGCCCGAGGCGCAGGCTCACGCCCATAACTTCAACGCGACGGCGACGACGGTGGAAGCCGCGGTTCCGCTTCTCGATGACTGGGCACGGCCGATGTATCCGTACGATAATCTCGGCACATTTTTCGAAAATGCAGGCGGCTTCATGGAGCAGTTCCCGTTCGAGTCCGACGGCACCCACGTGACCTACGACGAGGTGATCGAATCGTGGGAGAATTTCCTCCGGTCGTAGGACCCGAACCGGAGATCGCAACAGCGGCGTAACGAACCGGAGAGGCGGGCGGCAAGATGATGGAGCCGGCCGCCTCGTCCCGGTCGCAGACGGTCAAGTCCGGGGCCGTGACAGGCTGCCTGTGGCCTCGGCCCCGAAAACGGAGGGAGACATGGGAGGCAATCATCACCACGGGCCCGGCGGCTGGCATCACCATCCCCATCAGCATCGGGGCTCGGGCGCCCATACGGGTCCGATGGACCATATCTATTCGCCGAAGCACCATAACGGCGCCTTCAAGGCACCGGGTCTCCACACCTTCATGGGCGCGCCCTATTGCGAACCGACGCGCGAGGCCATCCGCGCAGTCGGCGCCAAGGTGGCGTTTCTCGGCGCGCCCTATGAAGAGGGGCAGGTCTGCCGGCCGGGTACGTCGAGCGGGCCGCAAGGCATCCGCGAAGCGTCGACGCAGTACTTCCCCTATATGTTCGAGTACAAGGTCGACCTCCTGACGGCCTTCAATATGGTCGATTGCGGCGATATTCCGATCGTGGCGGCCAACCCCGAGCGCAGCCACCAATTCATCTACGATTACGTCGCCGAACTTCTCCACGGCGGCGCCATGGTCGTGCTCTGCGGCGGCGATCATTCGGTGCCGATCCCGGCCTGCAGCGCGCTCAGCGACTTTCACAAGGATGGCAGAATCGGCTACGCCCATTACGATTGCCATCTCGATGCGGCGGACACCTGGGGCGGCATCAAGATCACCAACGCGTCGGGGATGTCACGCGCCGCCGAGCTGCCGAACTGCACCGGCGCAAACATTGCCCATGTGGGCTCGCGCAATGCGGCGACGCCCAAGGACTTCGCGGATTTCGCGGACGATCACGGGATTCTCGTCGAGACGATGGACGACGTCATTGATCGCGGCGTTGTCCCGGTCACCCACGGCGTCATGGAGCGTTGCTGGAAGGGGTGCGATTCGCTCTATCTCTCGATCGACACGGACTGTCTCGACTCGTCCTGCGCGCCGGGCACCACCCTGCCCGAGCCGAACGGTTTTACGGCGCGGGAGATGATCCTCGCGGCGAAGACCGCGGGCGAATACGGGGCGGGCATTCTGGAGATCGCGGAGCTGTGCAGCGTGTTCGACAATAATCTCATTACCAGCAAGCTCTCCTGCATGACCGTGTGCCATTTCCTGGGGAGCCATGCCAAGACGCAGGGTCTGAAACTTTAAAGCGCGCAAGCGGAGACCGTTTGGGAGAACGAACCAATGAATCTCGCCAAGTCCTACGAGCATATCTTCTCGCCCGGCGCGGACGGATCGAACGTCATCCGCTCGCCGGGAATTCTCACCTTCATGTCCACGCCCGCCGTTGCCCCGGAGACGAAGGATCTGAAAGAGGCGAAGGCGTTGTTTGCGTTCCTCGGGGTTCCCTACGACGAAGGAAACATCGGAAAGCCCGGCTCGGTGGCGGGGCCCCACGCCATGCGCGAGGCCTCCAGCCAATACTTCACCTACATGTTCGAACACCGGGTCGATCTCTCCAGCTGCTGCCAGATCGTCGATTGCGGCGACGTGGGATTGGGCGTATCCAACCCGACCAAGGCCCATGAGCGCATCTATGAATGCGTGAGCAACATTCTTGCCGCCGGCGTGGTACCGATTCTTTGCGGCGGGGATCATTCCGTCTCGATCCCCGCGGCCCACGCGCTGTCCGACCATCTGGGCGCGGAAAAGAAGATGGGATACCTCAATTTCGGCGCCCATCTCGATATGGCGGATAGCTGGGGCGGCGAGAAGATCACGAGCGTTTCCGCGATGGCCCGCGCAACGGAACTATCCAACGTCGACGTCAAGAACGTCGCGCACGTCGGCGCGCGGAACTGCCTCAACCCGAAGGATTTCATCGATTTGGCCGACGAGCGCGGTGTCCGCTATTTCCCCATGTGGGAAATCTTCGATCGGGGCATCGGTCCCGTCGTCGAAGAGGCCGCCGACCTGGTCTGGGACAACACCGATAGCCAATACATCACCTTCAACATGAATGTCATGGACGCGTCCTGCGCGCCCGGCGTGACGGCACCCGAGCCGGCCGGGCTGGAGGCGCGCGAGGTTCTCCGGGCTGCCAGGATCATCGGTGGGCGCGAGAGCGTCGGCATCATCGAAATCGCCGAGTTGTGCCCGGTCCACGACAGCAGCCTGATCACGTCCAAGCTGGCGGTGTGCATCGTTCACCAAATTCTGGGCATGCTCGCTGTCGGGCAGGGGTGCCAGGTCGACCCGTCCATCCGCAAAGAATCCGTATAGCCTCGAGCGTAAAAATCAGGAAGGGCCGAGGCGACGGGGGCTTCAATCTCGGCTCAAGCCGGTTTGCTCTGACGTTGCCCGCTCTTGACACGTCAATCCATCCGAACCTATGTTTTTCGACGCTATTTCACCGACTTGGGCGCATTGTATCTTGAACGAATCGTGGGTCGGGACCCCTTAATCACGGGCGGGAACGGAGTTCGGGATGTTTGCACGTCGCACCTGGTATTACGCCGGCTGGTCCCATGAACTCGGAGACAAACCGTTTACCCGCCGTCTGCTCGGCGAGCAGGTGGCGTTTTTTCGGGACGGCGCGGGAACGGCCCGCGCGATCGGCGCACTCTGTCCCCACCGCGGCACGGACCTCGGGCAGGGGAAGATCGTCGATGGCGCAGTGGAATGCCCGTTCCACGGCTGGCGCTTCGACGGTGAAGGCGCCTGCGTCAAGATCCCGTCCCAGCTGGACGATGCGAAGATTCCGCCGACGGCGAAGGTTCCGCGTTATCCCCTGATCGAACGGCAGGGCATTCTCTGGATCTGGATGGATACAGAGGTGAAACCCGACCACGATCCGACGCAATTCGAGTTCTTCGAAGAGCAGCCGGGACGCCGGCGCGCGTTCATACCGGCCCAATTGATCGACGCTCCCTTCGTCAACGTGGTGGAGAACGCTCTCGATAACGCTCACCTCAAGTTCATTCACTTCGGTACTATGAATGTGGAAACGCCGCTCCTTCCGGAGCAAACCGTGGAGATCCGGGAGGATGAGCGCGGCTTCAAGGCTTATTACGGCGAGGAGTCGTCGTCGCAGGCGCCTGATCTCATCGACGTGGTCCGAACGAAGGGTCTCTTCGGTTGGCTCCAACGGGGGAGCGGGCTCTCGCTTGCTGACGTGGAGGAGGGTCACGAGCGTTTCGACCTGGGGGGCGTGGTCCACTTCTACGACCGCTACGCGGACGGTCGTATTAGCGTGATCTACGCTGGCATCACGCCCGCCGACGATACTCACACTTGGTTCTTCGAAGAGACGGTCCGTTGTTTCGCGCTTGGCCCAATCGGCCAATGGGCGACGGTGCGATGGATGCAGGAGCTGTTCGACGAGGACAGTTCCCTTTTCCGCGATACCGTCCTCGCCAACGGGGCGGGCGGGCTCGAACGCCCCGTCAGTGTGACGAGCGATAAGGCGGGCCTTGCATTTCGCCGGCTATACGCCGCCGCCGTGGCGGCCGAATCCGGGGAAGAGACCGAGGCCGCCGAATAGCTCGGGTCCGCTCTTGGCTACAAGCGGACATCGAAGCGGGGGCTCAGGCCACTTCGCTCCTGGCGGCGGCGTCAACGTCGCTGGCTTGGCCCCGGCCTAGGCCGGTTTCGGAACGTCCGCCGGGCAGACCGGGGCCTGCTTGCTCTCGACATAGGTGCTGACCAGTTCGACCATGCGCTCGCGCCCGAAGCTGCCGTAGTGGCCGGGGTGAACGACGTTGACGGGCACCTCCGCCAGGCGGCTCATGGTCTCGATGTAATCCTCGACGTTCGAGGAAAACAGCTCGTCGAGAATTTCGCCCTCGTAGATCACATCGCCCGAAAAGAAGACCCCCGTCGCCTCCTCCAGGAGCCCGATGCTGCCCCGCGAATGGCCCGGCAGGTGCAGCACCTTAAAGACCCGGTCGCCCAAATCAATCACGTCACCCTCATCGAGCGCGCGGGTCACGGGGGCGGCCTTGATATGATAGCTCTGCGTGTCGTAGCCCTCGTAAGGCAGGGCGTCAATCATCAGGTTGTCCATGATGTCGGCAGCCGTGTTGTGATTGCTCGGCTCGGCGAGCACGTCGGTTTCCGAACTGTGGCACGCTCGCTCGGCAAACTCGTGATGGCTACCCACATGGTCGAAATGGGTGTGTGAAGCAACCGCGAGCAGCGGCTTTTCCATGAGCGGGCCGAGCGCGTCCTTCAGGCTCACGAGTCCCATTCCGCTGTCGACCAGCAGATTTCGGTCCCGGCCCTCGACGAACCAGCTGTTGGGCTGGAGCCACTGATCCACGAATGGTTCTTCGAACAGGGTAATGCCGTCTGAAAGTTTCTTGTGTGTCCACCAAGGGCCGTCGGTGACGGGTAATGTCATGTTCTCCTCCCGCGGCCACGGGCGCCGCAATTCGTTTCCTGTTGTAATCCACCCTAGATCAAGGGAGCACGGCGGTAAATCAGGCAGAATCGCCCGTCTGGGAAGCTTCGAGCGAAAGCGCTATAGTTGTCCCGCTACTTGGAGGGATGCCGCCATGACCGTATCGCTTGCCGACTTCATCGGCCCGGATACGCGCGAAGCGCTGGCCCGGCCTGTCGAACAGGCCGAAAGCCTGCCCAACATCATCTACACCAGCGACGATTTCGCCCGGCTGGAGAACGTGCGGCTGTTCCCCCGGCTCTGGGTATTTGCCGGCTACGCCCATGACATCGCGGGCAAGGGCGACATCCGGCCCGTCACCATCGCGGGCCGTCCCATTCTCCTGCTGCGTGACCGCGAGGGCGGCGTCCGGGCCTATCTGAACAGTTGCCGGCACCGGGGCATGGAGCTGGTCGAGAAGCCTTGTGCGAACGCCAAAGTGATTTGTTGTCCCTACCATTCCTGGACCTACGAGCTCGACGGCCGGCTCAAGGCGACCCCCCATTTTTCGGGCTACGGCAAGAACAAGATCGATGAGAACGGCGCCATGGACAAGCTTGGCCTGATTCCCGTTCGCTGCAGCGTCTGGCACGACTGGATCTTCGTCAACCTGGACGGCAAGGCGCCGCCCTTCGAGGATTATATCGCGCCGTTCGCCGCGCGGTTTGCCGACTACGACATGAGTGCGCTGCGCTATTACAAGGGCTATACCATCGATACGGCGGCCAACTGGAAGCTGATCATGGAGAATTTCATCGAGCCTTACCATATCGGCACGGTGCACCCGCTCTACAATGAGATCGGCCCCTTCCAGGATTACGAAACCGGCGTCGACGGCCACTGCTATATCGTCTCGAGCGAGAAGGGCTACCCGGAGGGCTGGAAGGCCCCGCCGCCGGCCTTCTCGAACCTGCCCGAGGAGCGCTGGTTCGGCACCGAGAATTGTTCGCTATTTCCGACCCTGTGGCTTACCGCCGCCCGGGATTTCGTGCTGTCCTCGGTCGCCATACCCGTCGCCGCCAACCGGACCGACTGGCAATGGGATTTCTACTTCATCGGCGACAATCCTGACGACGAGGCCGCGCGCAAGGAAGTTGCCGATTATCACGACGGGGTTATTGCCCAAGACCCGCCGGTCATCGAGGGCTGGCAGCGCGGCGTGACGGCATCCGATACCGCGCAGGGGCGATTTTCGCCGCCCTACGAGCACCACGTCCGGCGCTGGCAGGAGATGCTCGTCGAAACCATGTCTTAAGCGGCTTTCCAGGCCACCTCGATCCGATCTACTCTGCAACGTCGCTGCCGGCACGAATCAACGGAGGGCTAATGGCCAGAAAACCGAATTATCGTTTCGAGCGCTCCGAACGGGAGCGACAGAAAGCGGCAAAGAAGGCGGCGCGCCTGCTCGCTAAGCAGGAAAAATCCGACGCGAGGAAAGAGGCGGAAGCAATCGAGCCGCCGTCAGAATCGCCCAAAGACTGAATACGCCGGCTCGACCCACCTCGCAAGGCGGCGACGTTTGACGCACCGCGTCCTCTCAAATCGCCCGCCGCCAAGTGCGCCATCAATTAAGCCGAACCAGCCGCAAGACCGTCGCGCTCCGTTTCTGCTCCGTCCGGTCAGTCGGAATCGGCGGCGGGCGACCAGGCGGACGTATCCGCGTTGGCGTAACTGGCATATTGCTCGATGAAATAGGCATCCGATTCGGCGGTCGCCTTCGCCGAGGCCCGCTCGGCCATGACCCCGTGCCAGCGCGCAAGGCGTGGGCAGTCGTCGGGGATAGTGACGCCCCGGTAGTGTTGCCAGACGACGAGCCGGTCGAAGAAGGGATAGTAGATCAGGTCGAGCAGCGACACCTCCGCGCCCAGCCAGTATGGCCCCTCGCCGGAAAGCTGCGCGAAACCCTCGGATTCTATGAAGCGGTATTTCTCGTCGAGCCCCGCCTTTAGCTCTTCGGCCGTGGCTTCGTCCTGTTCCGTCAGCACGTCGTAGTAGTGAGGCAGAAAGGTGGTGTTGCAATAATCGGTCCACAGCCGAACCTGAGCGCGCAAGCGGGGCTCCTCCGGCATCAGGTGAGGCTCGGGGTAGACTTCCTCGAGATATTCGTTGATCACCGCGCTTTCGTAGACCTGATCATCGCCGTCGACCAGTGCGGGCACCCGGCCATAGGGCGAGACCGCAAGAAACTCCGCCGACTTGTTCTTCAGATCGACCTCGATGAGCTCGAAATCGAGACCCTTTTCAAGCAGCGCCATGCGGCTGCGCTGCGCGAACGGGCAAATTTTAGCGCTATAGAGTTTGACCGACATTTCCTGACAACCGTCCACGCGAGCCCGGCTGCTCCCCGTTATATTCATTACAAGAATAGTTTCACCTCCGCGACCGTCTGACGAGAGGATTTTGGTGCTTAGGTCGATTCTGTTGCGACGCTGCTGCGCGACCTTCCCGCAAGGATAGGCAATGCCCGAATTTATCGCCTTCAGGCGGAAGTTTAACCCGTAATTTTCGCCTCTTAAATCATTGATTATATTAAATTATTTATCTGAGTTTGAGACCGTGACATTAAAATCCCGGCAAAGCCCGTACCGTTCCCACGGCATGAATTTTGTTGCGTCTAAGCAATCTGGCATTCTGTGCGGGAACTCATCGAGAATGTGTGAGATGCCAGCGCCCGGGAAATCTCGTGACGAAAAATGCCAGGTCCTGAAGGAAATCTTCGGCTTCGACGATTTTCGACCCGGACAGGAACAGGTGGTGGACGCGCTGCTGGCCGGGCGGAACGTGCTGACCGTCATGCCAACCGGGTCCGGCAAGTCGCTCTGCTTTCAGGTCCCGGCGCTGATCTGCGGCGGACTTACCATCGTCGTCTCACCGCTAGTCGCCCTGATGCACGATCAGGTTGCGGCCCTGCGTCTCGCCGGCGTCGCGGCCGATGTCATCAACTCCTCACGTGATCGTGTCGACAACGTCGCCGCGTGGCAGCGCGCCGCTTCGGGCGAGACCCGGCTTCTCTACATGGCGCCCGAACGACTGATGACCGAGCGAATGCTGACGGCGCTCGGCCGGCTTGATGTCCGCCTGATCGCGATCGACGAGGCCCACTGCATCTCGCAATGGGGGCCCTCCTTCCGCCCCGATTACCAGGATCTCTCGCGCTTGCGGAAGATCTTTCCTGGAGTTCCCATCGCAGCCCTCACAGCGACGGCCGACGAGGTCACCCGCGAAGACATCTCGGCACAGCTGTTCGCCGGCAACGCGGAGACGGTCGTTCTCGGCTTCGATCGCCCGAACATAAAGCTGTCCGTCGAAATGAAGCGGAACTGGAAATCCCAGTTGCTCTCGTTCATTGAACGTCATCGCGGCGATAGCGGGATCGTCTATCGCCTGTCGCGGAAAAAGACCGAAGACGCGGCCGCCTTTCTTGTCGAGAACGGTGTCCCCGCCCTGCCCTACCACGCCGGCATGGACAAGGGGGTGCGCGATGCCAACCAGAACGTCTTCATGACCGAACCGGGCGTCGTGATTGTGGCGACCATCGCCTTCGGCATGGGGATCGACAAATCCGACGTCCGCTTCGTCTTCCACGCCGACCTGCCCGGCAGTCTTGAGGCGTATTACCAGGAAATCGGTCGCGCCGGACGCGACGACCTGCCGGCCGAGGCGCATACGCTCTACGGGTTGGACGACATCCGAATGCGGCGGGTGTTCATTGAGCAGGAGGACGCTGGCGAAGAGCGCACACGGCGAGAGCATCGCCGCCTCGACGCACTGATCGGTTTTTGCGAATCCTCGGCCTGCCGCCGCCGCGCCCTTCTCGCTTATTTCGGGGAACCAATCGAGCCGTGCAGAAACTGTGATGCCTGCCTCGACCCCGCTGACATGGTGGACGGCACGACCGAGGGGCAGAAAGTCCTTGCGGCAGTGTCTCAGACCGGACAACGCTTCGGCGCCGCCCACATTATCGACGTGTTGCGCGGTGCGCAGACGGAAAAGGTTGCCAGGGCTGGCCACGATCGTCTGCCCGCTTTCGGCGGCGGCGGCGAGCACAAGAAGGAGAATTGGCGCTCTCTGATCCGCCAACTCGTGGCGCCCGGATTCCTCCGCCTCGACGTAAAAGACTTTGGCGGCATAGCGATCACCGAGAAGGGCCAGGCGCTGCTGCAGGGTGAGGTAGATTTTCGTTATCGCCAGGACACCATGCGCCATGACCTTCCCGCGCGCCGCAGAACCCGGAGCAGAGCACCCGCCGCCGAGCTGTCCACAACCGAGACGGCGCTGCTCGTCGAGCTCAAGGAGCTACGCCTTCGCCTCGCCAAAGAGCGCGGTGTGCCCGCCTATGTCGTCTTTTCGGACAAATCGCTCGCCGACATGGCCCAACGCCGGCCCCGCAATGCCACGGAATTTGCCGAAGTCAACGGCGTCGGCGTGGCCAAACTGAGGGATTTCGCCGCACCGTTCCTCGACGCGATTGCCGCCGTCCCGGCTGTGCCGACGGCCGACGACCTGCTCGACGTTCCTGGAGCGATGCCTGAAGCCGTGCCGGATTAACGTCGAAATCGGCGGCCAAGAATCCGATATTCTTGCGCCACTCCCACCAGAATCCCGGCCAGCCATGCATGAGGATCACCGGCTCGCCTGCCCCCTCATAGACATAGTGCAGGCGGACCGCACCGAGGTCGGCGGTGTCGTGATCGAATTCGCCGGTCATCCGGATCGCCAAGCGACACCTTCCCGAACGTTCACGATCTCAAGCAAACCAAGTCTTGCGTGCCAACGGTGTTTGTATACATTAACCGTATACGGATATTTCCGTCAAAACGACGGGTAATAATGTGGAGCGACATCGCATGCGCGACGCGTCACCGCCTCCGGGCCTCGTCGAGCAGGTTTACAGCAACCTGCTCGAGACCATCTGCTCCGGCGGTTTGCCGCAGGGCACGCGCCTCACTCAGGAGTGGCTGGCCGAGCGTCTCCACGTCTCGCGCCAACCGGTCATTCAGGCGCTCGCCCTGCTCAAGAGCCAGGGGTTTGTCTGCGAGATCGGCCGACGCGGCCTGATGGTCGCACCGCTCGACGCAGATGTCGTGCGCTCGGTCTATGCGGTGCGCGGCGCGCTCGACAAGCTGGCCGCCCGCGAAGCCGCTAAAACGGCGAAATCCGACACCGTCAGGCGTGGAAAGGCGGTCATCGCGAACGGCCGCAAGGCACTGGCGTCAGGATCGATCGCCCGGTTGATTGCCGCCGACGTCGAATTCCACGGGTTTATCTATGAGCTTTCGGGCAATTCCATCATTGACGACACTATGGAGCTGCTCTGGTACCGACTGCGCTACGCCATGAGCGCCTATCTTCGACACTCGGACTGGGCCGACGAAACCTGGGACGAACACGCCGCGATCCTGCAAGCGATCCTCGATCGCGATCCTGACCGCGCCGAGCGCCTGGCTGGCGCTCACGTCGAGACCGCGATGGTGTTGCTACGGGACGAGCTGACCCGGATCGAGACTTTCGATCGAACCGAAGCCGGTCGGCGCCGACCGTTCGCCTTGGCCGCCGGAACGTAACCGACCAGTATTGCTAACTTCGGAGAACGAGTCGATGGGCGAAAACCAACAGATCATTCGGGTCCTGCTCTCGAAAGTCGGTCTCGACGGGCACGACCGGGGGGTCAAGGTGGTCGCACGGATGCTTCGCGACGCCGGCATGGACGTCATCTACGCCGGGCTGCACCGTTCGCCCGAGGAGGTTGTCGAGGCGGCGGTCCAGGAGGACGTTGACATCCTCGGCATCAGCCTTCTCTCGGGCGCGCATATGCCCTTGTTCGGGCGCGTGCTCGAACTGCTCAAGGAGAACGAGGCCGACGACATCATCTTGGTTGGCGGCGGATTGATGCCCGACGCCGACGTGGCGAAGCTCGAGGAAATGGGTGTCGCCGCGATCCTGCGCCAGGACTCGACGCCAGACGAAATCGTCAGCAATTTGCGCCGGCTCGTGGCGGAACGGGGCCCGCGGTGAGCCGCCCGATCCCTGGAACCGGGAAAGACTGATGGAAGACTGGAAATTCCCCACCCGCTACGACCCCGACTACTTGCCGGAACGGGACGCGAAGCACTGGTTTCCCGTGCGCGAGACGATGCATCCCGCGGATCGGGAAAAGGCGGTGATCGAGCGGATCGGCGAGGTCATGCGCTACGCTTACGAGCATGCGCCCTTCTACCGCAACAAATGGGACCAAGCCGGCATCCACCCCGACCATATCAAGTCTCTGGAAGACTTCGAGCGCGTGCCCGTCGTAACCAAGGCCGAGCTGCGCGAGGCGCAGCTCCGCGCCAAGCCGTTCGGCGACTATCTCTGTATCCCCGACTCCGAGGTCCACCACATCCATGGCACCTCGGGCACCACCGGTCGCCCTACCATCTTCGCGCTCGGGCGCGACGATTGGGACGCCATTGCCAACGCCCATGCGCGGGTGATGTGGAGCTTCGGTATCCGGCCGGGCGATACTGTTTTCGTCGCCGCGCTGTTCAGCCTCTATATCGGTTCCTGGGGAATCATGCTGGGCGCCGAACGGATGCGCACGAAATGCTTTCCCTTTGGTGCCGGCGCGGCGGGCCAGACGGCCATCGCCGCGCGCTGGCTCAAGATGACAAAGCCCCGTGCCATGTACAACACGCCGTCCTACGCTTTCCATCTCGCCGAGGTCGCCGAGGACGAAAAGATCGACCCCCGCGAATTCGGCCTCGAGATCATGATGTGCTCGGGCGAGCCCGGCGCGTCGATTCCCGCCATTCGCCGGCGACTGGAAGAGATCTTCGGCATCAAGGTAATCGACAGCGGGACCATGGCCGAGATGACGCCATGGCTTTCCGCGGCCGGCACCGACGAAAGCGACCTCGGCATGACCCTGTGGCAGGACATCGTCCACCACGAGGTGTGCGACCCCAACACGTTCGCCCGCGTGCCCTACGGCAGCGAAGGCACGCCGGTCTACACCCACCTTGAACGCACCTCCCAGCCCATGATCCGTCTCGCTTCCGGCGACAAGTCCCTGTGGGCGGAGGGTCCTTCGCCCTGCGGGCGGAGCTACCCCGTCCTTCCCAAGGGGCTCTACGGCCGGATCGACGACATGTTCACGATCCGCGGCGAGAACGTTTACCCCAGCGACATCGAGGCGATCCTCAATGCGCTCGACGGCTACGGCGGCGAGCACCGGGTTATCATCACCCGTGACGGTGCCATGGACGAGCTCGCCGTGCGAGTCGAGCCCAACCGCACGCTCCACGCCGCCGGCCCATCCAGCCTCGAGCCATTTTGCAACTCAGCCGCGACGGCACTGCAACGGGGCATCGGAGTGCGCGCGATCGTCGATGTGGTCGAACCGGGAACCTTCGAGCGCAGCGAGCACAAGGCGCGGCGGGTGATCGATGATCGCAATCTGTTCGAATCCCTGCACGGACGAAACGAGGCATAACGCCGTGGCGGCAAAACCCTCCAACGACTATATCCCCGGCGTGATCGAGGGTCGGCCGTTGCATATCGCGCGGCTGATATCGCGCGCGGAGGCGGGAAGCGAGGAGTGCCGCGAGGCGCTCTCGACCCTGTTTCAGAAATCCCGCGGCGCCCACGTCGTAGGCATCACGGGAGTGCCGGGCAGCGGCAAGTCGACCCTGGTCGCCGAGCTCGTCAAGGTGATCTGCGATCAGGGCCGCAAGGTCGCCATCATCGCGATCGATCCGACCAGTCCGTTCTCCGGCGGCTCGATCCTGGGTGACCGCATCCGGATGAGTGACGTCGCCATGAACCCTAACGTTTTCATCCGCAGCATGGCGACCCGCGGCTCGCTGGGCGGGCTGTCCAAGGCCAGCTTCGATGCCGTCGACGTGCTCGACGCCGCAGGCTTCGATCTCGTCATCATCGAAACCGTCGGTGTCGGTCAGGACGAGGTCGAGATCGTTCAGGCTGCCCACTCGGTGGTGGTCGTCTCGGCGCCCGGTCTGGGCGACGATATCCAGGCAATCAAGGCCGGCATCCTCGAGATCGCCGACATCCATGTCGTCAGCAAGGCCGACAAGCCCGACGCCGACGACACCATTCGCTCGCTCAAAGGCATGCTCATGCTCGAGCCTTCGGCGCGCGAGCGCGACGGCTGGACCGCGCCCGTAATTCCCACCAGTGCACCCCGAGGAGACGGCATCGAGGATTTGCTCGGCGCGATCGATGCCCATCGCGAGTTTCTCAAAGACACCGGCCAGATCGAGCGGCGCGCTCGCGCCATTGCCGAGCTTCGGGTCATCAAGACCGCCGAAGAAATCGTCCGGAGCCGTTTCGAGGCACGGCGCAACGGTGCTCTATCGGGCATGCTCGACCGAGTCGTCGCCCGAAAACTGGCCCCCTACAGCGCAGCACACGAATTGCTGACCGCGCTAAACGAGGAGTGACCGTCATGTTGGATCATAACGATCCCATCAAGGGAATGAAACTGGAGCAACTCGAAGAGCAGCTGGCCGATTGGGAGGCCGACGAGGTCGCGGCCTTTAACAGGAAGATCCCGGAAGGCCAAGAGGAATACCGCACCGCGTCGGGGATTCCGCTCAAGCGGGTTTACACCGCGCTCGATACCATGAACTTGCCGCTCGAAGACATCGGCTTGCCGGGCCGGTATCCCTATACCCGCGGGCCTTACCCCACCATGTACCGCGCGCGTCCCTGGACCATCCGCCAGGTTGCGGGTTTCGGAAATCCAGAGGATACCAACCGGCGTTACAAGTATCTGATCAAGGAAGGCCAGACCGGCATCTCGACCGATTTCGATATGCCTACCCTCATGGGCTACGACTCGGATCATTCCATGGCGTTCGGCGAGATCGGCCGCGAAGGGGTCGCCATCGACACCATCGACGACATGGAGGCCCTGTTCGACGGCATCGACATGACCGCGATCTCGGCGTCGCTGACTATCAACCCGACCGCCTGGATCATCTATTCCATGTACGTCTCAGTGGCCGAAAAGCGGGGCTACGATCTGACCCGGATCGCCGGCACCATCCAGGCCGACATCCTCAAGGAATACATGGCCCAGAAGGAATGGATCTTTCCGATCCGCCCGTCGGTGCGCCTGGTGCGCGATACCATCGTCTACAGCGCCAAGCACACGCCCCGCTTTAACCCGATCAGCATCTCCGGCTACCATATCTCCGAGGTCGGCGCGAACGCGGTTCATGAGGCCGCCTTCACCATGGCCATCACCATGGCGTACGTCGATGAAGTCACTCGAGTGGGCGTCGACATCGACGAGTTTGCACCGCGCCTCTCCTTCTTCTATGTCAGCCAGGCGGATTTCTTCGAGGAGATCGCGAAATTTCGCGCACTCCGGCTGGTCTATGCCCGGCTGATGAAGGAGCGCTACGGCGCGAAGAAGCCAGAGTCCATGCGTCTGCGTTTCCACGCCCAGACTGCGGCGATGACGCTGACCCGGCCGCAATACAGGGTCAACCTCATGCGTACCACTCTCCAGGCGCTTTCCGCCGTGCTGGGCGGCGCCCAGAGCATGCACACCAACGGCTTCGACGAAGCCTTCACGATCCCGACCGAGGAAGCCATGAAGCTGGCCATGCGCACCCAGCAGGTGATCGCCGACGAGACCAACATCACCTCGGTGGTCGACCCGCTCGGCGGCTCCTACTTCGTCGAATCGCTGACCAACGAGGTCGAGAATGAGATCTGGAAGGTGATCGCAGAGGTCGAGGAGCGCGGCGGCACCATCAAAGCGCTCGAAGATGGATATTTCCAGCGACTCTGTGCCGATTCGGCCTACGAGCACGAGCTGCAGAAGGCGAACGGCAAGCACGTCGTGATCGGCATAAACAAGTATGTCGAAGACGACGAGCATATCGATTTCGAAGCCCATCCCTACGACGAAGGGACCGCGACACGCCAGCTCGAGCGTCTGCGTGCGGTCAAGGCCTCGCGCGATTCCGAAAAGGTCGCCGCCCTCCTCGCCGAGTTGACGAACGTGGCCCGCGATGCCGACGCGAACATGCTACCAATCACCATCGAGGCGGTCAGGGCCAAGGCGACGCTCGGCGAAATCTGCGACGCCTTGCGCGATCTCTGGGGCACCTATCGGGAAAATCCGGTGATCTGACGGCAAGCGACTGGGAGAGGAAGGTGGCGCCGCGTAGAAGGAGGCGGAGGCTGAGAGCGCCAGACGTGCCGCCGAATTCGACCGCTTACCCGAGGGTGCCCGCACTATCTTTTGTCGCAATCGGCCGGCGAAAACGCGTGTTGCTATCAAGCGTCTACATAGATAACGCCGCTGTTGAGGAAGCCGTCAACGGCACGTTCAAAGGCCTTGCCGACCAAGCGGCCCGGCACCGGTTGAAATCCGGGCGTCATTTTTCAATACACGTCCCAGGACTCTTCCAGCAGCATCGGGTTAACAACATTGACGCGAATGCCTTAGGGAATTTCGTAGCCGCCGCCAATGCGCGAACCAATTCGTTACTTTAAGCCTTCGCCCGCCGCGTCGGACGCGAACGCGCGCAGATAGTCGAGCCCCGCAATTGCCCGACTGCCGTACCAGGAGATCATCTCGCCGTCGATCACCCGGGCCTCCGGCGCACTCACTTCGCGCGCAGCGTTAAAGTCGTCCACGTCACCCTGCGTGAAACGGTAAGGCTCGGTGCTGAAAAGCACCAGGTCGACTCCTTGCAGCGCATCGGGATCGAGGCGGGTTTCCGGGTAACGCAGCTCGTCCCGGTGGCCCGCACAGCTCCAGTTGGCCAGCGCCAACATGTTCGCGATATAGGTATCGCGCGAAACGGTCATCCAGGGATCTTTCCAGATCAGATAAAGCGCCGAGCGATGGCGTTGCCCAGCCAATGCGGCACGCGTCGCCCCATAGACGTCCTCGAACCGCACCGATAGGCGGGCGGCCTCGGATTCGCGATCGAAAAGGCCGCCGAGCAGCTCAAACAGCCGGCGGTTGTCCACTGGTTCGACGGGATGGGTGACAATCACTTCGATGCCGCGTGCAGCGATCTCGTCAGACAGATCCTTTGGATTTTCATCCACATTGACGATGACGTGACTTGGCTCGAGGGAAAGCAACCGGTCCATGCGGATTTTCTTGGTCCCGCCGACGCTGGGCACGTTTACAAGCGCATCGGCCGGGTGGACGCAATAGGCCGTCCGGCCCACGACCTGCTCGCCCAGTCCGAGATCGAACAAAAGCTCGGTAATGCTGGGCACCAGCGAAACGATCCGCGCGGGCCGCCCCGACCGCGCATGCGACGCGCCGATATCGTCGGTCCAACTCAGATCGGTCGCCACCGTCCCCGTCTCGTCATTTCACTGTGGGCTCCACTATAAACGGCATTGCTTGAATTACTGCCAAATCGGTCCAACGATTGAGGGGTGGCTTAATTCAGCTACCTGTGGATCAGGCTGTACCCACGCCGGAACTGAAGGCTGCGATTGGGAAAGGCCAGCCAGAAACATGTTGCATGGATTTTCCACGAACTCATAAAAAAAATAGTATAAGCCATTGATATCGCTTGATACCTTCTCGGTTGTAAGAGCACATGAGAAAACTCCACCGAAGCGGGGCTAAGGAATTGATATTACAATTGGCATTTGGTTTCGGGGGCCCGCGACCACTGTTGCTTGCGGCTGTCAGCAACATGGTTGTAGCGCTGCACAATTGGTCAAAATAGACCCGGTTGAGTATCACAATTTAGTCCGCCTGCCGCTCGCTCTAAGGGACACGAATATCCCCCCTTCGATCTAGGTCTCGGCACACCGCTGGGTCGTCGACAGCGATGCAGCGGAACGCGCCGAGGTGGGATGCGATCACTGCTAGTGCGCCCTCATCGCCGCTCAAGGCCGCCAGCTCGTCGATATAGGCGGCGCCGAACAGGACGGGATGGCCGGGCCGGCCCTCGAACTGTGGGCGAAGGATTGCGGCACTCTCCTCAGGATCGAACGCGTCGAGCAGGGCGCAGAAATGCTGGAGCGCAAGATCGGGCATATCGCCCAGCGCGACCAGAACGGCGTCGATACCTGCGGGCAGCGCCCGTGCACCACAGGCGAGGCTGGCGCCCATGCCAGCTGCGGGGTCGGGGTTTCGAACCATCGTCACGGGCAACTCCGCCAGGGCCCGCTCTACAGCCTCGGCCTGATGGCCGGTTACGACGATCACGGGATCGAGACCGGAAGCGCAGAGCGGTCGCGCTGCCCGGCGCACCAGGGCCTCGCCGTCGATTTTAATGAGCAGTTTGTTCGCGTCCTTCATTCGGCGCGAAAGGCCGGCGGCCAGGAGCAGGCCGGCGATGCGCCGCGAGGGGCGCGCCTGGCTCACGCGGCGGGGCCGAGGCGGCGTGCGCGGGTCAGCTCCGCCAGGATCGAGATAGCGATTTCGGCAGGCGAGAGCGCGCCGATGTCGAGGCCGACGGGGCCGTGGATGCGGGCCAGCGCCGTCTCGTCGTAACCGGCCTGGCCGAGCCGTTCGAGCCGCAGGGCCTGGTTCTTGCGGCTGCCCAGCGCACCGATATAGAACGCCCCGCTGTCGAGCGCGCGCATCAGCGCGACGTCGTCGACCTTCGGGTCGTGGGCGAGCGCGACGACGGCGGTGCGGCTGTCGGGCGAGAGCTTGTCGAACGCTTCGTCGGGCCAATCGGTCGAAATCTCGATGCCGGGAAAGCGCTCGGGCGCGGCGAAGGCGCGGCGCGGATCGATCAGGGTGACGTCATAGCCCGCGGTTTCGGCGATGGGGGCCAGAAACTGGGCGATGTGGGTGGCGCCGACGATGATGAGGCGGACCGGCGGGTTGTAGGGGCGAACGAAGTAGGCGCTGTCGGGCAGGCGGACCGAGCGATCGGATTGCATCGCGTCGCGCGCGGCTTCGATCACATCGGGCGGCAGGGCGGCGCCGGACACTTCGCCCGTGGGCTCGACCAGGCTTTCCGCGCCGCCCTCGAGATCGACCACACGGGCGACCGGGCGCGCGGATTTGGATGCCTCACGCAGACGATCGAGGATCGGTGTGGAAAAAGCAGCATCACCGGCAGGCTCCACGGTGACGACGATGCGTCCGCCGCAGGCGAGACCAACCGCCCAGGCATCCTCGTCGGTGACGCCGAATTCGGCGCGCCAGGGCGCCTTTGCCGCGATCGCTTCCTGCGCCAGGGTCACCACCGCGCCCTCGACGCAGCCGCCCGAGACCGAGCCCAGAAACCGCCCGTCGCCCGAGACCGCGAGCTGGCTGCCGACGGGGCGGGGGCTCGAGCCCCAGGTCTCGGTGACCGTGGCGATCGCGCAGCCGACGCCCTCGGCGAGCCAGCCGGCGGCCTCGTCGAGGACGGCGTCCTCACGGGCAATGCCGTCCGTGGCCTCGCCCGTCATTCCGGTGCCTCCTCCAATGCCGCCGCGACGGCGCGCCGCGCCAGCACGGTCACCAGTTCCGCGCGATAGTCGGCGGCCGCGTGCATGTCGCCGTTGATGCGGTGATAGACGAATGCATACATGCGCAACAGCTCTTTCCGTCCGCCGCCCGGATCGCGCGACGGAGCGCCGATGGTGTCATATGACAATGTCAGAGGAAACTGTCGTGAGCTGATTATTTCAGTTCCGCAACGTCTGCGACGGATCGCCACGTTCTCGGAACAGTTTACGTTTTCTCTTACGATACCTCCTTGCGAGCTGATGCAGGTTTACCCTGGCGCAGCCTCAACAGCCGCAATGCGATGCGATAAAATTACCTGTAGGCGGCATGATTTACTTGGTGATACAAATGAACCGTGCCGTTGATCTGTCTAATAATTTGGAACAAACTGAGCTAAAATAGACGACAACCGCCTAAACACAGGGAAAAAGCCATGCCAAAAACCACAGTGTTCAAGCAATCGAAATTTCATTACGAGGAAATGAGCGGAGCGCCGGTGCACAACACCACGATTGCCCGCATTGTCTCGCCGGCGAGTAGCGAAACCTTGGGCGGGGGCATCGTCATTTTCGAGAAATGCTCTTACGAATGGACGGTCACCTACGATGAGATTTTCTACATTATCGACGGGCAACTGCGCGTGGTTGTCGATGGCGAGAACTTCGATTGCGAGACGGGTGATGTGATTTGGCTTCCGCGTGACACCCCGCTGCGATACGAAACGGAGGGAAAAGCCGTGTGCTTTTACGCGATCTATCCGGGAGACGGGGTTCGCTGGGATCTGATTGGCCTGCCCCCGCTTCCGCCGGGAGCCACAACACCGTAAACGGACGAGGGCGCTTGTCCGATCAGTGATCCCAACGACCAGTAAAACTCATGGTTTTGCCGTAGCTCAAGACAGTAACCATCGCCAAATTACGGCAGCCCCGTTTTGAAGATCGCGACCGCCGCGCGTCTGGTCGTTATCCCTGTCAAACGGGCTTATGGCTTCTCGATATGCAGGAAGAAGCATTTGCGAACGCGCTCGTGGACTTCCCAAAGGACCTTTTCTCTCTGAGCGATGTAGAAGCTGTCTCCCGGCCCGTAGGTTACCGATCTGCCGTCGGAGTCCGTGACCGTGACCTTCCCTTCAAGCAGCGTACAGAGTTCGCTAAACGGGTAGACGAACTCGATCTTTCCCGGCGTACATTCCCAAATCCCGCTCATCAGCTGATCATCCAGGGTCCCGGAGTCGAGCCGGGCCGACTGCTTTGGATCACCACCAATCACATTTGCATAGGCCGCCTCGGCAAACGGCGGCCACTGTTCCAACGTGCCTTGCTCTTTGCCTTGTAGAAAATCAAGCATTGTGGCCCTCTCTGGTCCGAAATTATTCACGTTCGGAGAAGATTTTTTATCCTACCCCGCCAAGCGAAAAGTATGATGCAAACGCACTGTCCCGTCCATAAAGACAGAGGACTCCCGATCGTTTGCATCTGAACCCACCGAAGGTTCATCCAGCTACGATGGACAGGCCGGACAGGCCAGAACGTCGTCGCGGCTGAGCCTGCCGCTCTTCTACGATTTGGCGGCGACCACTTCGATCTCTATGAGTAAGCCCGGAAGCACGAGCGAGGGCACGACGATGGCCTTGGACGCAGGCTTGGCCCCTCCGAGGATTTCTCTCTCGAGTTCAACGTATTCGCCGTAATATTCAAGGCCTACAATATAGGTGTCCTTCTTGACGAGATCGCTGTAACCCATTCCCGCAGATTTTAATACTTCAGCAATATTCTCCCACGCAGTCCGTGTCTGGGCCTCGAAACCTTTCACTACGTCGCCCGCGGGCGTTAGGCCGACTTCACCCGCCACCCAAAGCACCCGGGCGTTCGGAGGCACTTCGGCTCCGTGACTGTAAATATCGCCGACCGGCGCATGAATTGTCTTCGGATTGTGAATTGTGTTCATCTCTTCGAGTCCCTTTAGTTTATTGCCTACGGGCTATTTTGTCCCGTCGCCCGACCTCCGGTGGGATTTGTGGAATGAGATTGTCCGGCTCCACCTTCGCCTCCTATAAGGAGCGGGCCGCCCCCACGGGTCAATCCCGCCCGGTAGTTTAGACCGTGCCCAGTGTTTGGCGAAGGGCGATCGGATCGCGGCCGCTCGCGAGCGAAGGGCGGAACGTCATAGTGGATCTGGGAAGCGCTCACGGCCCGTCACCCATACGTGGATAGGTCGGAAGAGCTGAACGGAACGGGAGCGGCGGAATTCGCCGACGCCGGCTCCCTCAAATCGAACTATTACGCCGCCTCGGCGGCGGCGGCGTCTGTAAAGACCGGCGATTGTGACTTCTTCGACTATCTGCTGGCGCGCATAACTTGCCCAATCGGTTGCGCTTTGTAATAGTCAATTTAAGAAATTTTCTCATTTGGTACGGTTATGGAGCTTACGGGAGAATACTGGTTGCCGGCGTCCAGTGGAGAGGTTTGGAAGGCACTGCACGACCGTGAGACCTTGAGGGCGACGATCCCCGGCTGCAAGGAGCTCGAGAAAATTTCGGAGACTGAATTCACTGCCAAGGTCACGACCAAGATGGGGCCAATGAAGGTTAACTTTTCCGGCAGAGTGATCCTTTCGAACCTGGTCCAGCCTGTTAGCTACACTATCACGGGCGAGGGCGAAGGAGGGATTGCGGGCTTTGCGAAGGGAAGCGCGGACGTTGTCCTCGAGGAAGACGGTGCCGGAACGCGGTTGCGTTACTCTGCGCAGGCAGCTGTGGGCGGCAAGCTCGCACAGCTTGGGTCTCGCCTGCTAAAAGGCACGTCTCAGAAGCTGGCGAATGCCTTCTTCGGCGCCTTTGCCGAACGCATGGGCGGCGAGCGTCAGGAAGTACCCGGATAGATATCGATATCCTGGTTGGGAGAGTGAGGGAGGAGCCATGAGCGTGCCTGTGTCAATGACAGTCAATGGTAAGGATGTCTCGGCTGACGTCGAGCCGCGAACGCTCCTTGTCCATTTGCTGCGCGAGCACCTGAGGCTTACCGGAACGCATGTGGGCTGTGATACGAGCCAGTGCGGGGCCTGCACCGTTCACTTGAACGGGCGCGCGGTCAAATCGTGCACCACGCTCGCGCTTCAGGCGGAGGGTGCAGAGGTACTCACGATTGAAGGCCTGGCAAAGGGTGACGAGCTTCATCCGATGCAGGCCGCCTTCAAGGAGCATCATGGGCTCCAGTGTGGTTTTTGCACGCCCGGGATGGTGATGAGCGCGCTTGACCTCGTTGCGCGCTACCCCGATCCGTCGGAAGAAACGGTTCGCCACGAACTCGAGGGCAACATCTGCCGCTGTACCGGTTATCACAATATCGTCAAGGCGATCTTGGCCGGCGCGAAGGCAATGAAGGAATCACGCCATGGTTGACGGTATCGGAGCTGCAGTAAAACGGAAGGAAGATTTCCGATTTCTGACTGGCCAGGGGACCTACGTCGACGACGTGGTGCGACCTAACCAAAGTTACGCCTGTTTTGTCCGTTCACCGCACGCACATGCGCAGGTCAAGTCTGTCAACCTCGAGGAGGCTGAGAAGGTTCCAGGCTTCGTCGCGGCATTTACAGCCGCTGATCTGAAGCGTGCCGGATTGGGTTCTCTTCCTTGTGTTTGGATACTCCGAAACAAGGATGGTTCACGCATGAAAATGCCTCCCAAACCACTTCTCGCGATCGATCGGGTCCGGCATGTCGGCGAAGCCGTGGCGATCGTGATCGGTGAAAGTTGGAATATAGCGCGTGATCTGGCCGATCTCGTCGTCGTCGACTATGAGGAAATTCGTCCTGTCGTCGATACTGCGAGCGCAGACTTGGAAGGAAAGGCCCAGCTTCACGATGAAGCGCCGAGTAACGTGTGCTTCGATTGGGAAAACGGCGACAGGAATGCGGTTGATGCCGCTTTCGCGAAAGCGCATCACGTGACCAAGCTCGATTTGGTCGTCAACCGACTCGTGCAGGCTCCCATTGAAGC
The DNA here is from genome assembly GCA_965249645.1 of Alphaproteobacteria bacterium. Lineage (GTDB taxonomy): Bacteria > Pseudomonadota > Alphaproteobacteria > UBA828 > JAPUJA01 > CAVOEB01. The sequence continues at coordinate 519,059 of CBDFML010000012.1, read as the reverse complement.
CCGCGCGGTAAATGCCGAGTACGACACTGCGAGCGATCGTTACACTGTGTATTTGTCCTCTCAAAATCCCCATATTATGCGCAGCGTGCTCGCATCCTCATTGCTGAAAGTGCCGGAAAACAAGATACGGGTCATTGCTCCGGACGTGGGCGGCGGTTTTGGAATGAAGAGCTTCGCCTATGCCGAAGAGGGTGTCGTGTCATGGGCCGCAAAGAAGTTGGGCCGCCCTGTGAAATGGACGTCCGATCGCTCGGAAAGCTTTCTAACCGATTCCCAGGCGCGCGATCATGTTACACACGCAGAGTTGGCGCTCGATGCCGAAGGCACGTTTCTCGCACTGCGAGCAAGTACCGTCGCCAACCTGGGTGCCTATTTGTCGACTTTCGCATCGGCAATCCCGACCTTTTTCTACACGACAATTTTGGCGGGCACCTACCGGACGCCGGCGATCTATGCCGAGGTCAAGGGCGTGTTTACAAACACTGTCCCCGTGGATGCATACCGTGGCGCAGGCCGACCCGAAGGCGTGCTGGTTCACGAACGATTAATCGAAAATGCAGCTCGCGAGATGGACATCGACCGGGCGGAAATCCGACGGCGCAATTTCATCCCGAAGGAAGCGATGCCATACAAGACCCCGGTCGGTCTCGAATACGATTCCGGCGATTTTCTGACCCTCATGGAGGACGCGCTAAGAACCAGCGACTACAAAAAATTCGAAGAGCGTCGCCGTGAAAGCGCAGCAAAGGGAAAATTGCGCGGGATCGGAATTTCATCGCTCATTGAAAATGGCTCGATGGGACCGTCGAAATTGATGGGCTCCTTCGGCTCCAGCGTCGGCTTCGCCGAGTCAGCGGAAGTGCGCGTCCATCCCGGAGGCTCGGTAACCCTGCTGACCGGAAGCCACTCCCACGGACAGGGACACGAGACCACCTTTGCTCAAGTGGTTGCGGACAGCCTTCACCTGCCGCTCGATAGGATCGAGGTCGTTCACGGCGATACTGATCAGATCCCTTACGGCACCGGCACTTATGCCTCGCGCTCGATGGCTCTCGGCGGGTCGGCAACCACCTTGGCGACCCAAAAAGTCGTCAACAAGGGTCGGAAAATCGCCGCTCACCTGCTTGAGGCGGCCGAGGACGATGTCGACTACAAGGATGGAGCGTTTACGGTTGAGGGCACGAACAAATCCATATCGTTCGAGGATCTCGCGGACGAAGCTTATCTGGGGCAGAATTTTCCGTCTCAGGTCGTCGAGCCCGGTCTTGACGAGACGGCATTCTACGATCCAGAGAACATGACTTACCCCAACAGCTGTCATGTCTGTGAAGTCGAGATCGATCAGGAGACCGGTGAACTTGAAATCGTTCAATACGTTATGGTCGATGACTTCGGCACGATCATCAATCCTATGATCGTCCAGGGCCAAGTACACGGTGCCTTGGCCCAAGGCATTGGTGAGGCGTTATTCGAGAACGCGGTTTATGATAGCGAAACAGGCCAGCTTCTGGCCGGATCATTCATGGATTATTGCATGCCGCGAGCGGATAGTATGAAAGCCCCAATCCAGTCGACGAATGAAAACAACCCCTGCACTCATAATCCGCTGGGTGTAAAGGGTTGCGGAGAATCGGCCACGATCGGAGCGCCTGCCGCCGTCTCGAATGCGATCGTCGATGCCTTAAGCGTATTCGGCATCACACATATCGATGTGCCTGCGACACCTGAGAAACTGTGGTCCGCCATCCGGGAATCGGTAGAGGCGAGGCCGACGGAATAACAACTGGAAACGGCGATACGGCAAAGTTCACTTGTCCCGGACCGACCACGGTTTGACCGTCTGCGGAGCACAATCTTTGTTCGACGGTTCGTCCGATATCTTCAATTCTTGGTCGGCGAACTTCAATGCGAAGCGATGGCTTGCAGTGCGTCTGCGGAATGCGACAGCCATTCGCATCGATTAGTCCGTCCGCAATAAAGGACGTCCAAGTGCTCAGGCCACATCCGGAAAACTCGGCGAGGCATTTATGGCCCTGACGTTGCCTCACTCAATCGACGAGATGTTGGCTCTGCTTCTGGCGGAGAACTACATCGCCGAGCGAAGCCTTGCCGACCTTGTTGCCGCGCTCCGCGATCCGACCCATGTGTCGAGCGAACGTTCCTGGCAGATGGTACGGACATAGCCACGAGGAAGGGCTTAAGGTAAAATCGACCGAATTTTTACGGCAGGGAGTAGATGTATAATTTTAATTACCACCGTCCGGCTTCGGTCGACGAGGCCACGGCGATCATCACCGAGGTCGACGATGGGCAAATCCTTGCTGGAGGCCAAACGCTTCTACCCATCATGAAGTTGAGGCTCTCTTCGCCGTCCGATCTCGTCGATCTGGCTGGCGTCGATGCGCTCACAGGCATCGAGGCAAAAGACGATGCGCTCGTGGTCGGCGCCATGACGACGCACGCCGAAGTTGCCGCCCAGGGCCACGAAATTCCGGCCCTCGCGGCTCTCGCGGGCGGGATCGGCGATCCCCAGGTGCGCAACCGGGGCACGATCGGCGGCTCGATTGCGAACAACGATCCCGCCGCCGACTACCCCGCGGCTCTCGTCGGGCTTGGCGCGTCGATCGAAACGAACCGGCGACGGATTGACGCGGACGACTTCTTTACCGACATATTCGAAACGGCCCTCGAAGAGCACGAAATCGTGACCGCCGTCCATTTCCCCAAACCCGAGGCAGCAGCTTACGCCAAGTTCGCCAACCCGGCCTCCCGCTTCGCTATCGTTGGTGTAATGGTGGCAAAGCGAGCGGCAGATATACGAGTCGCGGTAACAGGAGCGGGTCCGTGTGTTTTCCGGGCTCAGGCGATGGAGAAAGCGCTGTCATCGGAGTTCTCGCCCGCAGCGATCGAAGGGCTAGAAGTTCCGGCCGAGGGGCTCAACGACGACCTGCACGCGAGCGCCGAATACCGTGCCCATATGGTCGGCGTGATGGCGCGTCGCGCGGTGGCTGCTGCCGTTTGACCCCAGGGCCATCGGTGCGGGCGAGTGCCTGCCGAATGGTCAACCCTTGAATTCCTCCAAATACGACGACCGGCGAACTACGAGGCGAGTGGCCGATGCGCTTCATCGACCGTTACACTTGCGGAACGATATTTTTCCAACGCTCGGACTCCAAGTCGCCGTGAATCAAAATTACCGTTACGTCTTGGTACGCCGCCAAACGAACGATGCCAACAACGTCAACTAATTCAGACTCAACGGGCAGCGGTCAGTCGACGTTCGGGCTTCGTTGACTCGGTAGTGGCGATCTGCCAGTGTTTTGAAAAAATAAACTAAGAAAAACAAGGCTTCTGTTGCAATTCGCGCAGGGCATCGACGGAGGGAAATCAAATACAAACCCGCCGCTGAATCCCTGAATTCTAGATAAGGGAGGTTTCGAGAAATGGTACGTCGTGCCAATATTAAATCCTTAAACTGGACTGCGGTTTTCATATTAGCCGGCGCTCTTTTGGGCTCAGCTACATTCGGATTCCAGGCCAACGCCGAACCCATCAAGGTAGGAGCTCCGATTCCGATTACCGGGCCCTTCGCCAGTGACGGGTTCGTGATGGAGAAGGCGGAGAAGCTCGCCATCGATGAGATAAACGCGCAAGGCGGACTGCTCGGTCGACAGATCGAAATGATCGTTTTCGACATTGGCGATCTCACCCCCGACAAGCTTCAAGCGGCGGCCCTCAATCTGGTCGAGAGGGAACAGGTTAACGTCCTGATCAACGGCTACGGAGGAATGGGACCCGATATTCCCGCGTTCTGTCCGTATGACGTGCCTTATCTTCATGTCGATGGCCCGGCCTACGTGGTCGAGCTTTGGATGCAAATGGAATGTGGAAATATCTACATGTTCATCGATACGGCGGCCAACTATGGCGGGATCACCTTCCGGCAGCTGATGGAGATAGGTCACGAGTTCCCGAACAAGAATTTGGCCCTAATTGAGGGCCCGTACGATTGGGAAATCGAGATGACGGGAAGCGCGGCAGAGGCGGCCGAGGCCCTCGGTTGGGATGTCGTCTTGCGAGAGCAAGTAGACTTCGGCATCAGTGAATGGGGACCGATTCTTACCAAGCTCCGTGACGCCAATCCGTCTCTGATTTACTCGGAGTTCCTGGATCCGGCCGCCGTGAATGCCCTTGTCGATCAGTTCAACACCGACCCGGTCAAGGGGGCCCTCCTTTACGTCGGCTACACCGGGGCCGTTCCGGCCTTTGAAGAGGTCGTCACGCGCGGGATTGCAGATGGCGTGTTGGGCATGACGCCCTCGGCCCATATGCCGGACGACAAGGGTGATGAGTTCGTGGAAAAATGGCGTGCGGCCTACAACGAAGACCCAGCTCTCGGCATCGCGGCCGAGATTTACGACCAGGTCATGTTTTGGGCGGCGGCGGTGGAAAAAGTTGGTTCGGTCGACGATTACGACGCCATCAACGAGACGCTACGCACGATGAGCTATGACGGTATTACGGGTCGCCTTAGCTTCAACGACCAGCAGTACGTAAGCTCGACCGACGAAGCCGCGCCCGCTCAAATCCTTCAGGTTCAGGACAGCAAAGTCGTGCCGATCATGATCGGTTCGAAGATGGTCGCTGACTTTGTGAAACCGGCTTGGATTGATTGAGGGGAGTGCGGAAAAAATCGGAGGATGGGGATCGTATTTCGAACCGGGCGTGCGGCCCGATCGTGAGCCGAATTCGTGGGGACGGTGTGCCTTGCGGCACACCGTCCTGTAGGGTCGCGGTGCTTGAACAAAACTGATCGTTGCCCTCACACGGGTTCGCCAACTACGGCGTTCCGGTGACCGAACGATGCGATAGTGGGCGAGCCAACTTCGCTGAAGACGAGTGTTCGGTCACGGTATCGGTGTAAAAGGCGTGGGCACGGTTTAAGCGACCCGGGGACTTTGTCCGCGCCGACTCTTCCACGAATACCCAAAGAGGTCTCTGTTTCGTGCGCTGACGCGCCGCGGGCGCCACCCTGTCTAACAATGTGGGACCAACTCACGATGCCCCTCGATAAGACGACGACAGCTCCGCTTCTATCGGTCCAGGGCGTAAGTCGATCCTTTGGCGCTCTCGTTGCTCTCCACGATCTGTGGTTCGACATCAATGCGGGTGAAATCTTTGGCATCGCCGGACCCAACGGTGCCGGGAAATCGACGCTTTTGAACGTGTGTACCGGCACGCTCAAGCCCAGCAGCGGCAAAATATTCTTCCACGACGAGCGAATTGACGGCTGGCCCCCGCACCGTTTGTGCCATAAGGCACTGGCCCGCACGTTTCAGATTCCGCAGATTTTCGGCTCGCTGAGCGTTTCTGAAAATGTCGCGGTCGGCACCCGCTTTGGCCTCGGCCCGAAGTCGATCGAGGGCCGAACCAAGAAAGAATTTCACGACGAAATCCTCACCGAGTGCGGCCTCAATGCAAAGCGAGATATGATGGCGAGCAAGGTCGATCTTTTGACCCGCAAGATGACAATGCTGGCGGCCGCTCTTGCCACGAAACCGGAACTCGTCTTTATGGACGAGCCTCTCGCCGGTTTCACCGCCGACGAAATCGATCAGATGGTCGAGTTGATTTTGCACCTTCGCAAGAGGTTGGAAATCACCCTCATCATCATCGAACACAAGGTTCGTGCGCTGACTTACATATCCGACCGAATTATGATTCTGCATCATGGTCAACTCATCTGCCTGGATGATCCGTCGAACGTTATGCGCGATCCGCAAGTGGTCGAGATTTACTTGGGGTCCGAGTCAATTGCTTAAAGTCACGAACATTGATGTCTTCTATGAAGAGTTCCACGTGCTGCAGGATGTCTCGATTCACGTGGACGAAAATGAGGCTGTGGGTTTGATCGGCGCCAACGGGCACGGGAAGAGCACGCTGATGAAAGCGATCTGCGGGCTTATCCCCGTCCGATCAGGCGAAATCACGTTTCTCGACGAGCGGCTCAACGACTTGACCGCGCCCGAAATCGTCAAGCGGGGCCTGGTTTATGTAGCGGAGGATCGCCGGCTCTTTGTCGACATGACTGTCCGGGAGAATCTCGAGCTTGGCGCCTACCTGGATCACGCCCGCAAACTGAAGAGCAAGAATCTAGACTTGGTCTTCGACCTTTATCCTGTATTGAAATCTCGGCAAGACCAGGTCGCTCGAACCTTGAGCGGCGGTGAAGCGCAAATGCTTGCGCTGGCCCGGGGTTTGATGTCTGCCGCCAAATTCATGGCCATCGATGAGCCATCCTTCGGCCTTGCACCCAATCTAGTACAAAATATGTTGCGCACGATCGAGCGAATCAACCGGGAAGGAATTACCGTTCTTCTTGTCGAGGAAAACATCAGGCAACTCAAGACATTCATTGACCGGGTGTATTTTTTGGAAGAGGGAAAAGCCAGCTATGAGGGCCCGCTTGGGGCGCTCGAAGAGTAGCTGAAAGAGGATAAGGCCTGATTTGATTCTGGGTGCTGGATAGCCGACCGGCTTGACCACGACGCGTATCATCGGTGACGGGAATTCCGAGGCGTTGGGCGGGTTGGTGCTTCGGGTTCAAGGGAAAGGATAACTGGTGGATGCACCAGATCTTCGAAATCCTGATTAGCGGAATCATGTTGGGTGCCATCTACGCACTGTTGGCATTTGGCCTGTCGTTGGTTTACGGCGTCACCCGGATCCTCAATTTCGCCTACGGCGCGATCTATGGCGTGGGCGGATATCTCGCGTGGGTCCTGACAGTTGGGTATCTGGAACTGAGCTATTGGGTGGCTTTTCTCATCGTGATTCCGGTGCTCTTTATTTTGGGGATGGCGCTCGAGCGGTTGGTGATTCGTCCGCTTCGCTGGAAACCCGGCTGGAATATTACGACGATGATGGTAACGCTTGGCGTAGCGTTTTTTATCAACAATGCGCTGTTGATAGCATTTGGCCCTGAGAACAAGGTTCTTTTGCCACTGGTGCCAGGCAAAGTCGAGATCCTCGGGATCGTGCTCTCTTATCACAAGATCATCATCTTCGCGCTTGCACTCATTCTCGTGTTTGCACTCGAATTGTTCTTGCGCAGGACACGCTATGGTCAAGCCATGCGGGCCGTGGCCCAGGACATGCAGGGCGCCAACATGGTCGGGATTAACGCCAACCAGATCTTCGGCTATGCATTTGGACTCTCAGCCGTTCTCGCGGGCCTCGCCGGGATACTCCTCGCTCCTATTCACCTGATTTCTCCGTTTGTAGGCTGGGTCCCGTTTTTGAAAGCCTTCGTGATTGTCGTGTTGGGGGGCTTGGGCAGCACACGAGGCACGCTCGTCGCGGCTTTCATCTTGGGAATTATCGAGGCCTATACCATGTTTTGGATCGGGGCGAGCTGGACCATGCCGCTGTGGCTCCTGACCCTACTCGCGATCCTGATCTTTCGTCCCAGCGGGCTGTTCGGCGGCTGGACACGATGACGTCGAAGGGAGTCGGCCACGATCGTCAAACTGCGCGCGCTCCGGTGGGCACAGCAACTCTCATTGCGGTAGCAAGAGCTATGAAAGGTACGCGGTCGCAATGAATCATGTATTTTTCGCTATCGCCGTGGGGATTCTTGCGGTCTTGGGAATCGTGATCCACGAACCGTATTTCATCCATATTTTGATTCTGTGTTTCATCTGGAGCATGGTCGTTGCCGGCTGGGATCTGGTGCTGGGCTACGCCGGGATATTTAATTTCGCGCAACTCGTGTTCTTTGCCGCGGGCGCGTATGGCTCTTCCATGGCCGCAATCAATCTGGGCGCCCCATCAATTACGCCCCTTCTGATCGGAATGGGTTTTGCCGGTGTCGTCGGATTTTTGATCGGCTTGCCGTGTCTGCGTCTTCGCGGCGAATATATCGCCCTGTTTACCTTCACCGTCCACCTCGCCTTGCCTCCACTTATCCGCCAGGGACGGCCGATCGGGACCGGCGGTATCACGGGGCTCATGGGCGTACCGCCGCTAGAGTTCGGCGATTTCGCCCTCGTTTCTCAGAACAAGATGGCCTGGTATTACCTGGCGCTTGGCGTCGCCGCTATCGCCATCTACGTCATCTATTACATTGTTTTACCCGGACGATGGGGCAAAGCGTTTGTCGCCATGCGCGACTCGGAAGATTTCGCCAAGAGCCTCGGCATCAACGACTACAAATACAAGCTCGTCGTGTTTACGGTTTCGGCGTTGATTACGGGGCTTGCCGGCGCGTTGTACGCGCATTACGTAACCGTGGTCACGCCGAAGATTCTCGGGACAGAATTCTTCTTGATTGTCATGGTCATGCTCTCGGTGGGCGGGCTAGGCCGATTCCCCGGTGTAATCGTGGGCGCGTTCATCGTCACGATCGGCAACGAATGGCTCCGGGAAGTCGGCCATTACCGCCTTTTGCTGCTCGGATTGGCCGTTATCCTGATGATCCTGTTCTTGCCCAAGGGAATCGTCGAACTCTATGATCGTGGTCAACGATCCTGGGCGAAAAAGGTTTCTGGATCCCGCCGGAAAAACCTGCAATAGGACGAGACAGCCGCGCGGCCGCTCCGCCAATAATTTGCCCCGGTCGGTTACGACTCCGGTGCGTAGCTGAAGCTGAGGAGCAAAGCCACTGAACGTTGGTACAATGGCGTTGGGGTCGTGAACTCACCGAGAGTGGATTACACTTCGACTGCACGGGGAGCTAACTCTCGCTGGTTGCGGGCCCTCACAGCCACGTCTCCGAAAGCCGCAAATAAAGGCGGTTGCGTGCCAGCGCAACCAATCAATAGTATTTTAAAATCAATATCTTAGACCGCTTCAAGGCGAACTAATTTTATTGCCTGGGACAGCTCGGGGCATTTCCCTTGAGAGCCGCGGGTTTCTTGGCGGTGACAGGCATTGCCGGCGAATCCGCGCAACATCGATGCAACACAGTCGACCTCGTCTTTTCGAACTCTGTTCAGTTTAGTTGTGAGAGTGACCTGCCCCCATAACCGGGTCCAGTTGCCAGGTTAAACCGGTTTTGCGCAAGGTTCTGTTCGAGAGCCGTATAGCGGACGTCAGCATGGCGCTGATGCGCTCGAAGAAAGTGTCTCTCCATTACACCGGGATGGTCCGGATATGGTCCCGGATATCGAGGTCCACGCCCGACGCCACGCCCCCAGTCACGCGCTGTACCCGGCCTATTGTGTTACCTGCCTCAGATAGGCGATCACGTTCGCGATCTGCTTTTCTTTTTTCAGGCCGGCGAAGGCCATTTTGGTGCCCGGCACCATCGCCTTCGGCTTGGCCAGGTACTGGGCCAGGGTCGCGTCGTCCCAGACGATTCCGGCTTCAGTCATGGCTTCGGAGAACTTGAAGCCCTCCATGGTTCCCGAACTTCGCCCGAACATACCCCACAGGTTCGGTCCGACCTTGTTCTTGCCGCCTTCCTCGACGGTGTGACAGGTCTTGCACTTCTTGAATACTTTTTCGCCCTTTGCCGGATCGCCGTCCGCAAAAGCGGCGCCGCTCGCAGTGAGCATGAGAACCGCGGTCGCGAGGCCCAGCAGGTGACGCAATTTCATGATGAAACTCCCGTGATCATAACTATGGGGCTGTCGGCGGGCGGCATTATTGATGACGCCGCTGGTCGATGCAAGCGGAGCGCACGCACTCCGCCTCTACCCTCCGCTAGATGGGTATCCTGTAAATTGGGATTCCCCAGATGGCTCCTCCCAGTCGCCGAATAAATTACCACTATCGGCATTCGAGGGTAAACCCGACCCGGAGCTGTCGTGATAGGCTGGGGTCGGCTCTTGATCGGGTTTGTTTGGCGATGAGAAACTCGGCCGCGTGATCGTTTCGCACTGCGAGGGCGCACATCGACCTGCGCAGCACACACCTGTCCTGTCGGGCGAATTGGATGTGTCTCGATCAAGGCCCGTCATGGCGGTAAAGGGGCTGGCCGCAACTCGTCAATCGGCCTCAGGAATTTTCGGAACAGGCCTCTCGGGGCCGCCATTTCGGCCAGTTGGACGGCGCCTCGATCGAAGCGCGGCTGCGAGGCCGCGAGCGGCCCATTTAACGTCATAATTACGCACGATCCAGGAACCTGCAGGGCGTTGGTGCGCAGCCCTGGCTCGGCTGTCCCGAGCGCCGGTCGGCCGAATCGGAAGAGCTATTATGCCGCCTTGCAAAACGCCGGCTTCGAGGAGACCGCCTTCGTGATCCACCGTACGCCAGAGATAGCGCGTCTCGCGGCGGAGGCTACGGGAGCTTCATTCCCGGCTCAAGCCGGTAGGCTCTGACACTGCCTATCAGACGCCGATAACGACATAATGATCCACGACCAGAAGAGCAAACAACAGGAACAGATAAAGGATCGAGAAGCCGAACATGCGCCGGGCGGCCGCATGGGTCGTGCTGAGCAGCACCAGAACGGCATGGCCGATGAAGACCAGGCTGAGCACGGCGGCGCCGGTGGCGTAGAGCCAGCCCGACAGTCCGATCATCCAGGGCGCCAGCGCTGCCGGCGTGAGCAGGAGCGTGTAGAGCAGCATCTGGTGCTTGGTGGCCGCAGCGCCTGCCACGACGGGCAGCATGGGCACGCCGGCGCGCTCGTAATCGGCCGAGCGGTAGAGTGCCAGCGCCCAGAAATGAGGCGGCGTCCAGAGGAAGATGATGGCAAACAAAATCGCCGGCGCGAGGCTGACATCCCCGGTCACCGCCGCCCATCCCACCACTGGCGGAAAGGCGCCCGCCGCGCCGCCGATCACGATGTTCTGGGGCGTCCGCCGCTTGAGCCACATGGTGTAGACGAAGACGTAGAACGCGATGGTGGTTGCCAGCGCCCCGGCGGCCGCCAGATTGACCCCCAACCCCATCAACACGACGGACCCGACTGCGAGGGTGACGCCGAAACCCAGCGCGGTTGCCGGCGCAATGCGGCCCTGGGGGATCGGCCGCAGGCGCGTGCGGCTCATGAGCGCGTCGATGTCGTGCTCGTACCACATGTTGATCGCGCCTGACGCGCCCGCGCCCACCGCGATGCAGAGCAGCGCGACGAAGGCGATCACCGGGTGAATCTCGCCCGGCGCCACCATCAGCCCAGCGATGCCCGTGAACAGCACGAGCGACATCACTCGGGGCTTCAAGAGGGCCAAATAATCGCCTACCCGAGCGCCGGCGGGTTGATCGATTACCTGGGCTACGCTTCTGGTCTCAACCGACATTCCCTAGATAACCTTCAATCCCATGAACCTCGCACCGACATGGCGCCTCCTGGGGCGGCAGTAGTTCTCGTGCAGCTGTTCTATGGCCTGATTTTGGCGGGTTGACCGCGTTTGGGCGGGCAATTGACCGGATTTTCCGGCACTCAGGCACAGCGTTCCTGACGTTTTTCCCTTGCCACCCGTCGTCGCATTCGTCAGTGTAATTTAGCGTGAATTATTGTTACTTCAAAGTGAATTAATTACACCCTGCATAGAGGGGCGGTTTGACACCACCGTAGGCTCATACGGCAGACCGTGATCGTTGAGACTCGGGCGTGTCTGATCTTGAAGCGCCAGGCGGCGCGCAAAATTTGTGTTCACGATGGTGTATACGCCAAGTTAGATTTGTGGGCTGCGCACCGCATGCATGAGTGTCTGGAAACAAGATCGAGCCGTAAGGCGCATAAAATAAGCCGGTTCAATTGAAATCGCGTCCGTAGCTTTTAGAGGTAACGATGAAGACGGGATTGTTTGTCGCATTCGTAGTGCTTTTAGTAGCCGTTGGCTCGGTCGCGTTTCACTTTCTGAGCCCGTGGTGGTGGACGCCTATTGCCTCGAATTGGGGTTACATCGATGACACGATCATCATCACATTCTGGATCACCGGAACCGTCTTCATCGCCATCGTTTTGTTTGTCGCCTACTGCGTGCTCCGCTACTATCACCGGAAGGGAAGACGGGCGGAATACGAGCCTGAAAACAAGAAGATGGAGTGGTGGCTCATCGGACTGACCACGGTGGGCGTCGCCGGAATGTTGATTCCCGGCGTGCTGGTATGGGACAAATTCATCACTGTCCCGGAAGAGGCGGCCGAGATTGAGGTCGTGGGCCAGCAGTGGCAGTGGAGCTTCCGCTTGCCCGGAAAGGACGGCGTGTTGGGCACCTTCGATCCCATGCACGTCAGTTACGAAAATCCGCTCGGTCTGAATCCGGACGATCCCAATGGGCAAGACGATGTCGTGATAGAAGTCGATGACTTGCACCTTCCACTCGGTCAGCCGGTCAAGGTGCTAAATCGTTCGCTCGACGTCCTGCACAACTTTTATGTGCCCCAGTTCCGGGCCAAGATGGACATGGTGCCAGGCATGGTCACCTACTTCTGGTTTACCCCCACAAGAACCGGGACCTTCGAGATACTCTGTGCTGAATTATGCGGCATTGGGCACTATGCCATGCGTGGCTACGTCGTGGTGGAGGAGGAGAGTCCCTATCAGGCGTGGTTGGAAGAGCAGTCGACGTTCGCGGAATTGTTGGCTGAAGCCAGGAACGACACAGGGGATATATCAAATCTGATCTTGAGCGAGGGGAAGGCGGACCCCGCGGAGAGAGGATCTACACCGTGACGTTCAAACCGATAGAGCCTAATGAAAAAATAGCGAAGAGGGTGGTTTGATGGCCTATTTCGAGCCTAGCAAAGCCGAACATATCCCGCCTGCCGAAGTCGAAGACGTAGAGCTTTACCATCCGAAAAGCTGGTGGACGAGGTACGTCTTTTGCCAAGACGCCAAAGTCATCGCCATTCAGTACGCGTTGACGGCCATCGCAATCGGGGTGGTGGCTTTGGTGCTGTCGTGGTTGATGCGGCTGCAACTGGGATTTCCGGAAAGCTTCTCCTTCATCGACCCGGCCAGTTACTACCAGTTTATCACCATGCACGGCATGATCATGGTCATCTACCTGCTGACCGCGCTGTTCTTGGGGGGCTTTGGCAACTACCTCATCCCGCTGATGGTCGGCGCCCGCGATATGGTCTTCCCCTACGTAAACATGCTGAGTTACTGGGTCTATCTGGTCGCCGTGCTGGTGCTGGTATCGAGCTTCTTCGTGACAGGCGGGCCCACCGGCGCCGGCTGGACCCTGTACCCGCCTCAGGCCATCCTCTCCGGCACTCCGGGGTCGAACGCGGGCATTATTTTGATGCTCGTCTCCCTGGCTCTCTTCATCGTCGGATTCACCATGGGTGGGTTGAACTATGTGGTGACGGTGCTGCAGGCGCGCACGCGAGGAATGTCGCTGATGCGTATGCCCTTGACCGTATGGGGCATTTTCGTGGCCACCATCCTGGCGCTGTTGGCCTTCCCCGCCTTGTTCGTCAGCGCTGTGATGATGACGTTGGACAGTCTCCTGGGAACCAGCTTCTTCATGCCGGCCATTGTCGAGATGGGGGAACGGCTTGAGTACGGTGGAGGCAGCCCGATATTGTTTCAACACCTGTTCTGGTTTTTCGGCCATCCTGAGGTCTACATCGTCGCCCTGCCGGGCTTTGGCATCGTCTCCGACCTGCTCAGTGTCCATGCGAGAAGAAACATCTTCGGCTATCGGATGATGGTCTGGGCGATTGTGATAATCGGCGGCCTCAGCTTCGTGGTGTGGGCGCACCACATGTACGTCAGCGGCATGAACCCGTGGTTCGGGTTCTTTTTCGCCACCACCACGCTCATCATCGCCGTCCCCACTGCGCTCAAGGTCTACAATTGGGTGCTGACCCTGTGGAAGGGCGACATCCACCTGACGCTTCCGATGCTGTTCGCCATCGCGTTCATAATTACGTTCGTGAATGGCGGAATCACGGGCCTGTTCCTCGGCAACGTCGTCGTCGATGTTCCGCTTTCGGACACCATGTTCGTGGTCGCCCACTTTCATATGGTGATGGGTGTGGCGCCGATCCTTGTGATCTTCGGGGCGATCTACCATTGGTACCCCCTGATGACCGGGCGAATGTTAAATCAAACGTTGGGCCATTTTCACTTCTGGGTCACCTTCCTCGGGGCCTATTTGATTTACTTCCCCATGCACTACCTGGGCTTTCTGGGCGTGCCGCGCCGGTATTTCGAAATGTTAGATAGCGAGATCTACCCGCAATCGGCCGCATACCTGAACCAGTTCATCACCGTAATGGCATTGATTGTCGGCTTCGCCCAATTGGTGTTCTTCTTCAACCTGGCGTGGAGCGCTTTCAAAGGCAGAGATGCTGGTCGCAATCCGTGGCGGGCCACCACGTTGGAGTGGCAAACACCCGATACCCCGCCGGGGCATGGCAATTGGGGCGAGAAGGTACCGGTCGTCTACCGCTGGGCCTACGATTACAGCGTTCCAGGCGCCGACCAGGACTTCCTGCCGCAAAACCTTGCGCCGCCGGATGATCAGCCGACAGATGACGGCCGTGAGGGCCGCGCCGGTGCCGCAGTCGAGCCGGCGGAATAGGTGCGATTGCTGGCCCAAACGGTCTCACGAAGGGCTTCGCGACGAACCAACGCGTCGGACCCCCAGGAAGCTTAAGACATGAATGTCATCCATGCGCTGACAAGAAAACCTTGGGAGAAGGAACAGGATACGGTCCTCGACCTTCACGGCAGACGCGCATTTTCCCTGCCCACGGCGAAAGTCGGCCTGAGGGTGTTTCTTGTCGTCGTCACGGTCGTGTTCTTGCTATTAATCGTCGTTTACACCGCTCGGGCGGAGCTTGCGGACTGGCGCCCCTTGCCCAACCTGTGGCTGTTGTGGCCGAACACGGCTCTGCTGATCTTGAGCAGCGTCGGGTTGCAATGGGCGCGGGTTGCCTCGAACCGGGGACGGATTGGCGGCGTCAAAGTCAGTCTGGCTGTAGGGGGCGGTTTCACTTTTGCCTTCCTGGCCGGGCAGCTGTTGGCGTGGCAACAACTGGCCGCCATGGGTTATTTTTCGGCGACAAACCCAGCCAACGCCTCGTTTTGCCTTCTCACCGGGGTGCACGGGGTGCACCTGTTGGGCGGCCTGGTGGCCTGGAGCAGGACCACCGCCAAGGTGTGGCGCGGTGCCGAGGTGGCCCAAGTGCGCTTGAGCGTGGAAATGTGTGCCGTTTACTGGCACTACCTGCTCCTGATTTGGCTGATTTTATTCGCACTACTGCTGTCTAAGTAATGAAGGCGAAAAGCACATGGCACCACCTGAGTTAACAGATACAGGAGAATCTCTCACGCGGCCTAAAGGGATGCGGGGCGTCGCCGCCGACTGGTCCTCGGACCAGCGGGCGTTTAAGAACGTCCCTTGGGGCAAGGCGATGATGTGGATCTTCCTCCTCAGCGATACCTTCATCTTCTCCATTTTTTTGCTCTCGTACATGACGGTGCGATTCTCCTCGACAGTGGAGTGGCCCAACTCCAGCGAGATCTTCGCTTTGACGATCGCGGGGGCGAAACTCCCCCTGATCCTGATCGCCATCATGACCTTCATCTTGATCAGCAGTAGCGGGACGATGGCCATGGCCGTCAACTTCGGCTATCGACGCGATCGCGTCAAAACCGGTGTCCTGATGCTGATTACCGCGGCATTTGGCGCCTCATTCGTCGGGATGCAGGCCTTCGAGTGGACCAAGCTGATCGTAGAAGAAGGAGTCCGTCCCTGGGGCAACCCGATGGGCGCGCCCCAGTTTGGCTCGGTCTTCTTCATGATCACGGGCTTCCATGGCTTTCACGTGTCGATGGGCGTGCTTTTCCTGGTAATTATTGCTCGAAAGGTTTTGCGGGGAGACTTCGACACCAATAGGCGAGGCTTTTTCACCAGCAGGAAGGGGAAATACGAGGCCGTCGAAATCATGGGCCTGTATTGGCACTTCGTCGATCTGGTGTGGGTATTCATCTTTGCATTTTTCTATCTATGGTGAATGAAATCATGGCACACGAAGAGGGCCAACGACATCCGATTAAAATTTACCTCGTCGTCTGGGGATGGCTTTTCGTTCTCAGCGCGATGTCTTATCTCGTCGACTACTTCGAGTTCGAGAGTTATCTCAGGTGGATTCTGATCACCCTGTTCATGATGTTGAAGGCAGGGCTGATCGTTAGCTTCTTCATGCACCTGTTCTGGGAGCGGATGGCCATCGTGTATGCCATATTGGTCCCGCCGCTGTTGGTGCTGGTGTTCGTGGGCATCATGGCGTCCGAAGGGAGTTACACCCTCTTGACGCGGTTCTTTTACTTTGCGACGTGAAATCCTAGAAAATTGAGATCAAGCAGAAGCTGCCCCATCCGCTACGGGGGGTCCGCGGCATCGCCGCGTTTGTGAAATTATCAATCTCTATACAATATTAGGTCGCGCTTAAGGCGTGAACAATCAGACACCTGAATGCTGCCGTCAGATGCGGTTTTTAGCCTATGGCTTGTTAACGTGGCAATGCCGAGCAGGGGGTCGGCTTAGCCTAGTGTCCGGAATTCGGAGGCCACTCCACAACCTTGCGATACAGATGCCAGGTCGAATGTCCGAGCACCGGCATCACGAATGCGAGGCCGACGAAAAAGGGCAAAGAGCCGAGCAGCAGGCCGCCGGCGACTATGAGGCCCCATATCGCCATCGTTTTCGGGTTTGCAAGAACCGCTCTTATCGACGTCTGAATTGCCGTCATGGTGCCGGCGTGCCGGTGGTCCAGAAGCAGTGGAAAAGACACCACGCTGAAGGTGAAAACCAGGACGGCAAAGAGGAAGCCAACGCCGCAGCCCACGAGTATGAGTGTCAAGCCGGTGGGGGTGGTGAAAACTTGGCGGGTGAACTCTGCAATCGTTGTCGGCGCCGCGTTGCCGAAAATTTGCTCGTAGATAACCAGCGCGGTACTCAACCACCCGAAGTAGATCCCCATCAGCACGGCACTGAGCGTCGCGATGGTGCGGATGGACGCGAACCGGAGGATATCGAAGGCATGCCCCCGGGAGATATCGAGATCCCGCTCGCGACGTCGGCTCAACTCGTACATGCCGGTTGCGGCCAATGGGCCGATCAGAGTGAATCCGGCAAGGAGTGGGAAGACCAGCGGCAACACCTCATATCCGGCGTAAGTCCCGGCGATGATGACCATGACGACGGGATATATAATGCAAATCAAAAGCAAGTGGGTTGGCATCGCATTGAAATCAGCGAAGCCCCTGGCCAAAGCGTCTCTGAGGTCCGCCGTGCCGATGGTGCGGACAATCGGTTGAGCGGACCTATACGCGTCCGCACCGGCAATCGGGGTTTTAGTCGTCATGGTCGTACCTCCTGAACCGTTGGTCCAAGCGATCGCGGCACCAAAGGTGACACAGGGCACCCGTTTCGTCCACCGGTGCCCGAAACTCTATCAGAAAATGGCACATAGAATTGGGGCTTTACAGTTCTAGTTTGACAACACCCAAAACTTGTGAGAACGGCGGCGCAATAATCCCCCACTGAAGCGGCCGGTTGATCCGGCTGTGGCGGACCAAAATGGGACCGTCTATAGCCTTCTGTCAGGGTTGCTCTGACTGGAAGGCGGGGGGATGTATCGGGTGGAGTTGTACGCGCGGGTCCGGCGGGCGTGTCGTGTCGAGGGGATGAGCACCCGCGAGGCCTCGCGGGTGTTCGGGCTGGACCGCAAGACGGTGCGCAAGATGCTGTCGTTCTCGGTGCCGCCGGGATATCGCCGGAGCGTGCCGCGGAGGCGTCCGAAGCTGGACGCATTCACGGGGATTATCGATCGGATCCTGGAGGACGATCGGACCAGCCACCACAAGCAACGGCACACGGCGAAGCGGATCTTCGACCGTCTCCGGGACGAGTACGGGTTCACCGGCGGCTACACCATCGTGAAGGACTATGTCCGTGAGCGGCGGCTTCGGTCGCGCGAGATGTTCGTGCCGCTCGTCCATTCCCCCGGCCACGCCGAGGCGGACTTCGGCGAGGCGATGGCGGTGATCGGCGGTGTGGCGCGCAAGGTCCACTTCCTTGCCTTCGACCTTCCCCACAGTGATGGTTGCTTCGTGAAGGCCTATCCGGCGGAGACGACCGAGGCGTTCTGCGATGGCCACAACGCGGCGGTTGCGTTCTTCGGCGGCGTCCCCCGCTCCATCCTGTACGACAACACCAAGCTGGCGGTTGCCCGCATCCTGGGCGATGGAAAGCGGCAGCGAACGCGCGTCTTCACGGAGCTGCAATCCCACTATCTGTTCGAGGACAGGTTCGGCCGGCCGGGCAAGGGCAACGACAAAGGCAAGGTCGAGGGACTGGTCGGCTTCATCCGGCGGAACTTCCTGGTCCCCGTCCCGCGGGCCGAGAGCATCGAGGCGCTGAACGATGATCTCGCGGGACAGTGCCGCCGGCGCCAGGCGGCGCGGCTGCGGGGTCACAAGGAGACCATCGGCGAGCGCCTCGCGCGGGATCGCCAAGCTCTGCTACCGCTACCCCCGGCACCATACGATGCCTGCGACAAGCGTCCCGGGCGGGTGAGTTCGCTGTCGCTGTTGCGCTACCGCGGCAACGACTACTCCGTACCCGTGGCCTACGGCCACCGCGAGGTACTGATCCGGGGCTATGTCGACGAGGTGATGATCAGCTGCGGGGCCGAGGTGATCGCCCGGCACCGCCGGTCCTATGACAGCGAGGACCTGATCTTCGACCCGCTGCATTATCTGCCATTGATCGAGCAGAAGATCGGCGCCCTCGACCAGGCCGCGCCGTTGGCGGGCTGGGACCTGCCCGAGGCCTTCATCACTCTGCGACGCCTGCTCGAAGCCCGCATGGGCAAGGCGGGCAAGCGCGAGTACGTCCAGGTGTTGCGTCTGCTGGAGACCTTCCGGCCCGAGGAGGTCGAGGGTGCGGTCGGCGACGCCCTGCGGCTTGGCGCGATCGGCTTCGATGCCGTCAAGCACCTGGTGCTGTGTCGGACCGAGCGACGGCCGCCTCGACTGGATCTCGACGTCTATCCGTACCTGCCGCGCGCCCGGGTCGCGATAACGTCTGCCAAATCGTACATGAGCCTGCTGTCGGGGCTCCGCGCATGACCGACACGCCGCAGGTGCTGCTCGTCCACCACCTCAAGAGGCTGAAGCTGCCGACGTTCCTGAGGGAGTACGACAAGATCGCCCGGCAGTGTGCCTCGGAAGGCGTCGACCACGTTCGCTATCTTCTGCGTCTTGCCGAGCTCGAGCTGATCGACCGCGAGCGCCGCATGGTCGAGCGGCGCATCAAGGCGGCGCGCTTCCCCGTGATCAAGAGCCTCGACAGCTTCGACTTCAAGGTCATCCCCTCGCTCAACAAGACGCTGGTCCTGGAGCTGGCCCGCTGCGCGTACATCGAGCGCCGCGAGAACCTCATCGCGCTCGGCAACAGCGGCACCGGCAAGACCCACATCGCCCTCGGTCTCGGCCTGGCGGCCTGCCAGAAGGGCCTCTCGGTCGGCTTCATCACCGCCGCCGCACTGGTCCACGAGCTCATCGAGGCCCGCGATGACAAGCAGCTGCTGAGGTTCCAGAAGAAGCTCGCCACCTACAAGCTTCTGATCGTCGACGAACTCGGCTTCGTGCCGCTGTCCAAGACCGGCGCCGAGCTCCTGTTCGAGGTGTTCAGCCAGCGCTACGAGCGGGGCTCGACCCTGGTCACCACCAATCTGCCCTTCGACGAATGGACCGAGGTGTTCGGCTCCGAGCGCCTCACCGGCGCTCTCCTCGACCGCCTCACCCACCACGTCAACATCCTCGAGATGAATGGCGAGAGCTACAGGCTCAACCAGAGCCGCAGGCGTCAAACCCCGACGGCGAACTGAACCGACCACCCAGCCCACGCTTGACCCCGTGGGCCCACAGGTCCCTCCCGCGCGCGCCGCCGCGTCGGCCTGTTGAGGGCACGCCGCGTCGCACGCGGGGCCCTCCCATGGACTACGGGGACAAGC
The DNA here is from genome assembly GCA_965249645.1 of Alphaproteobacteria bacterium. Classification (GTDB taxonomy): domain Bacteria; phylum Pseudomonadota; class Alphaproteobacteria; order UBA828; family JAPUJA01; genus CAVOEB01. Next base: position 499,124 of record CBDFML010000012.1, on the reverse strand, counting down.
CCGCAGCCGCCAAGTGGTCCCTTCTTACACCGCCACGGTGGTCCCTTTTTGCTCCGCCATTGACAAACTTGCCTTGCTCGAGTTAGTTGACAGTGCCCACTCGCTGAATGGCGTGAGCACGCCGCGTGAGAGCCGTGACCGCTTTTGATTGGCCAGTTGACGCCTGGTTAATCTGACAAAGCCCGCCCAACTCATTGCAGCCGGGGCCGGCGCTCGGGGCAATCGAGCCAGGGTTGAACCCGCTCCAGTGCCCTGGCAATGCGAAAAACGCGCACGTCGTCGTAGTTCCGTGCAGCAATCTGAATACCAGCAGGAAGACCGTTTGCCGCGATACCGGCAGGCACGGCGATCGCAGGCAGGCGGCTCAGCATGTTGAACGGGTGCGTCAGGTTCCAACCGTAGTCGGTCGCCACGATTTTTCGGTTCACACTGACCGTGTCCCAGGGCCACAGATCGGCTGGGAACTCGCCCGTCGTGATCGTCGGGCAAACAAAGCCGTGGTACCTCTCCATCAAGGGGCCCATGAACCGGTACATTTCGTCCACCGTTTCCAAGGCCTGGAGAAATTCCTCTGCGCCGGTCTCCTCGGCCCGATCGGCGTAGAAGAGAGTGTTCTTGCACATCAGATTCGCGTGGTCCTGTTTCAGGTGCACCAGTGCCCGGCACGACAGATGATTAATGTGATGGCGGGCCGCCCGGTTGACCTCCTCAGTCCAGGGCACATCGACTTCCTCGACGATCGCACCCGCGTCGCGGAGCGCATCGAGCGCGACCAGCACCCGCTCGCGAATCTCGGGAGCGACCTCGAAGAAGCCGAGATCCATCGACCAGGCAATTTTCCACCGCTCGATGCCCTTTAGTTCGAGCGGGATGTGATTCTTGCCGCGCAGTGACGCGATGTCGTGGGGATGGGGACTGGCGGTGACGTTCTGCATCATCGCACAGTCGACCACCGAGCGCGTGAGTGGCCCCACATGGCTGTAGAAATCCAGATTTTGGGACGCGACATTGGGGTTGCGCCCGTAGGGCGGCTTGCAGCCAACGACACCGCAATGGGCCGCGGGCAGACGGATCGAGCCGACGATATCGGAGCCGGTCGCCAGGGTCGTCGTACCGACGGCAAGCGACGCGCCGGAGCCGCCCGAGGATGCGCCGCTGGTATAGGCGGGATTCCAGGGATTGCGGGTGATCCCTTCGAGACGCGAGTGGCAAACCCAGTCGCAGGCGAACTCGGGCGCAGTCGTGCGCACATGGACGATCGCGCCGGCGCGCATCAGGCGTCCGATGTAGGGGTCGGTTTCGGTCGCGATATTGTCCTTGTAAATCAGTGAACCGTACGTCGTACGTCGACCCTTGATTTGAGCCTCGTTCTTGACCGCCACGGGTATCCCCTCCAGCGCCCGGGGACGGCCGTCGGTCTTGGCGTATCGGGCCTCGGCTTTTCGCGCCTGTTCCAGCGCGTCGTCGAAATAGGTTTCGGAAAAGGCGTTGACGACGGGCTCGGCGATCTCGGAGCGGGCGATATGCGCGGTGAGAAGCTCGACCGGCGAAAGCTTGCGCGCCTCGAAAAGCGCGATGGCATCGAAGGCTGACAGGTAGCACAGATCGTCGTCGGTCATCGGGTTTCTCCGCATCCGCGTTCAAAACAATGGGCGGCGATCCGCGCAATTGAGCCGCAGTCACACCTTTTCCAGCGCACGTGCGTCGTAAAGTGTATCAAACGACCGCTATTCGTTGTCGTCGACTTCCGCGCCCGCACCCCGGCGACGGGATGACTCGCTGGCAACAACCAGGGTACGGGCCGCGAACCGCTGGATTACCGCCCAATCAGCCTCATCGGCGAATACTCCGGTAGCGATGGCATCTCGTTTACGGCGCGCGAGCTGGTCCGGATCCAGTCCATCCGTCGGCTGTTTGAATGGACCCGCAGCCCCGGGCCAAGGGCCATAGGCGAGATCGACATCCGCCGGCTCGCCGTCGGTCAGATCGGTGACCACTCGCCAAGCGATGCGAACGGATCGAGGCTCATTTTGGGCAGCGATAATCCATGCTCGCGCGGGCCGGCCGGCCGGTCCGATCCGGAACGCATGACCGGGCTCGACCGATTTTGCCGCAAACGGGACCAGGAACATGGGGGTGCGTGCCAGGGTGATACGGACCCGGGCGGTTCCATCCACCGAGCGCGCGGCTTCCGCGATAGCCAGGTCGAGCACGGCGCCCGCGAAGTACAGGAAAGAGCGGCCACCGGCATCGAGCTGCCAGCCGCTTTCCCGATGAATCCCCGAAACCGCGCCCGGATCGACGCCATTCGCCACCGACACGAGGTCGCGCGCAGCCAGCGCAACGCCGGACAGGCGGTGGACCGCGAGCCAGGCCGCGATCCTGCCGGCATCCGTGTCCGCGCCCGCCGGCGTGCCGGCGCCCCATGCTGCCTTCTCGCACGAGCGCTGAACCTCGTTGATCGAAACCTTCATACCGGCCCGCCGTGACGTCGGGCTCATGAGGGCATAGCGGGAAACGCCCAGTCGTCGGCGTCTGCCCGGGGCAGTTCATCCACCAGCGGAGCGCCCTGAAACAGGGTAACGCGAAGCCAGCGGTCGGACTTGGGATCGAACTTGCAGGCACCGAAGAAAGACAGCTTGCAGCGCAATAGATCGATCGCGATGCAATCACGGTCCAAAAGATTGTCGCGGATCTCCCCATAGGGATAGACGCGCAAGGTTTGTACGCGACGAGCGATGTGACGCAGGCCGGGATGGCGCAAGAGAAATTCGGCGACGCTCATATCGGGATCGGCGGTCACGGTGTCGCGGAGGGTGCCGAAAAGCGCGGCGACATCGCGGGCGACTTCGGTGCGCATTTCCTTCTCGGCACCCGGCTCGTTGTAACGCTCGCCAAGACGGGGCTCGAGTTTCTCTTGGGAGACGTACCAGAAGAGGTGTTGGGACTCGGGCCTGTCAAAATCCATGTCGAGGGCCCAGCCATAGTCGGTCTCGATCAGCGCTTTGAGCGCCGCGACGGTCATGCTGGGGGAAAGCGCCGAATTCTCAGGATCGCCCATGGTCTCCTCCAGTTCGTCGACCAGATCCGGATAGGGCTCGAGAAGGAGACTGTTGACCAATTCCTGCATCTCAACGGAAGCGATTTCTTCCGACCATGCGACGAGCGTCTGCCAAGGACGGTCGGTCTCGAACACCGCCTTGCCTGCGCCATCGAGCCAGGCATCGAGGTCCACGAATTCGCGCCGTAAGACCGTGATTCGGGCCGCGAAGCGAGCATCGTCGGTGCGCCATCCGTCGATATGGGCCCGCGCACGGGCGAGCAAATCCCGAAACCGTTCGATACAGGCGGGGCTTGCCCGCGTCACCGCACAAACTCGCGCGATTGCCGTCTCGCGGGCCCAGATCCAGCGATGGATCAGGGTCGGATGGCTGACCAGGAAAGGCGCCATACCGAGACCGGTCGCGTTACCGATTCCGAGCGAGCGCCGGAGCAAGGGCTCGAGCATCACCGCACTCGCCGGGCTGCGCGCGGCGGCGATGTGATCGACCAGATCGAGGGTAAAGTGGCGAATCATATAAACGGTGAGGAACTCTGCCTGAAAGGGACGGTTAAGCACGGGGCCTTCGTGGAGCTTTAGCCGATCTGCCAGACCGAACTTGCCGTTGCCGTAGACCGCCGTGGTGCGCATCAGATAGCCGATCTCGGAGAGGCGACCGGATGCGAGTTGCTGCCCCCGGGCCAGGCAGTCGACGACGTAATCGAACAGCCGGGTACTCTTGTTGGCCCGGCTCAGCACAAACTCACCGGCCTCGTAATGGCCCGCCTCCTGAAGCGGCACGGTGACTTCGAGGCGGGCGATCATGGCATCGTCAGGGCGGCCTTCGATCAGGACGAAGCTCGCGTCCCATTCCTCCGCGATGACCCGGTCGGTGCGGTTTTCGGGCGGGAGATAACGGGAAAAGGCGACGAGGCTGAACGTGCCGAACGGCGTTGCAGCACGGTAGACGGCCATGCCGTAGCCGTCGGCGTCAAGATCGAACCGGTCGCGCTCGATTGACCAGCCCTCACGATGCATGCGGCGAATCAGGGAGCGCACGAAGCTGATGCGGGTCGGGTGGAAGGAGCCGAGGCGCGCCAGGCGCATCACGCTGCCGGGCGGGCGGCGTGAAAGCCCGTCGCCGGCGTCGGGACGGGCGGAACCGGTGAGCGGCGTGGTGGATGTTTCAGAAGCGCACATGGGGGGGTACGATTTGCTTACGAGATCGTCGCGGGACCAAAGGAACGCTCAAAGAAGGCAAGCCAGTTCCCGCCCATGATTTTTGCGACCTCTTCCGGCGCGAATCCGGTCGCAGCCAACTCGCCCGCGACATTAGCGATATCCCGGTTCGACGCGAACCAGGCAAGCGGCTCGGGCCAACGCGGGCGATCCGCCGCCTTCAAATCGGGCATTCTGCGCCACCGGCCGTTGCGCATCCATTCGACCACGCTGTCGTCCTGACCCTGGCAGAGGTCCGAACCGATGCCAACGTGATCGATCCCCATCACGTCAACGGTTCGTGCCACCATGGCGCCGAACGCCTCCAAGGTGCAGGCTGAGCCACCCGCCAGATGATGGGGATAAAGACTTAACCCCAGCATACCACCGCTCTCGGCCAGCGCCCTGAGCACGGTTTCCGACTTGTTGCGCGGCGCGGGATGCCATGCCGACGGGTTGGCGTGGCTGATCGCAATGGGGCGGGTGGAAATCTCGATGGCCTGGAGCGTCGAGTGCTCGGCGCTGTGGGACATGTCGACGACAAGACCGACCCGGTTCATCTCGGCGATGACCTCTCGGCCGAAACGCGTGATGCCCGAATCCTCCGCCTCATAGCAGCCGGTGGCAAGCAGACTTTGGTTGTTGTAGCTGAGCTGCATGAAGCGTGCGCCCAAGTCGTGAAGGGTCGAGACCCGTTCGATGTCATCCTCGATCGGCGAGCAGTTCTGAAAGCCGAAAACGATCCCGGTCTTTCCTTCGGCTTGGGCGCGCCGCACATCGTCGGCGATGCGCACCGGCATGAGGCGATCGGGGTAGAGCTCGAACCACCGGTTCCAGCGGTTGATGTTCGTCACGGTCTCCTGAAAATTCTCCCAGTAGCAGACGGTGACGTGAATCGCGCTCACACCGCCCTCTTCCAATTCGCGGAAAATCTCGGGCGACCAGCTGCAGTATTGCAGCCCGTCGATGACGAGGCCGCACGGCGTCGGGGATCGGTTGCTCTCTGGCATCGCGGCATCCTGCGGCCGACGGGCGGTTACGGTATCGAGCGCACGGCAGGACGCCGTCCGCCTCGCTCGCGATTAAACCGCAGGGTCAGTCAAATTAAAAATTTTTTATTCAAACGGACCGTGTCAGTCCAATCCGGCTTGAGCCTGAAAGGAAGCTTTCGCGGTTTCCGCACATGCGCACTTGCTTCAACCAGGACCGTCGCTTGGTCCGTAGAGAACTGTTCGAACAGAGCCGCTCTGCCGCGCTGAGCGAATGGCGTCAACTCGCCGCATAAGAGTCTGAACAGCTTTGAATAGCCCGATCACGCTCGGTTAATCTGACAATGTTCACCCGGATGCCCTCGCTCGGGCGGGTTCAGCGCAACTTTGGGAAGAGCTTGCCCGTGGGCGGTGCGCCGTGGGCAAGGTCGGGATCGAGGCCGCCCGGCACATCCACGGGCCCGGGCCGGGCGTCGTAACCGACGCCATCGCCGATGAGATTAAACGAGGTCGCGTGGCGTCGGGTCTTCAGCGTATTGGCAGGGTCCGCATGCAGGGTGCGTTGGGTAAAGACCAGGGTGTCGCCGGGGAAGACCTCCCAATAGATCGTCTTAAATCGCCGATCGAGTTCTTCCTGGGGCGGCATCGGCACATGGTCTTCCATCCATTCCCCGTATTCGGCTCCCTTCGTAAAGGTCGAGCCCATATAGATCGGTTCGTCACGTCGATTAGAGCCCTGCTTAAATTTCAGTGTGGTCTCCGCGGGCATATGGTCGTGGGCCAAAAAGATGGCGATGGCGTTCTTGCCCATGATCCGGTGATACGAGGCGTCTTCGTGCCAAGGTGTCGGCTTATCCGAGGCGCCGCCATCCTTGACGAATGTGTTGGTGTAGTGGAGAGACACGTTCTTCGAGCGCATCAGCGCCATGCCGACGTCCGCTATATGGCTCTCGAACAGAACCTTGCGCAAAATCGGGTGGCGGCGCCACAGATCGAACTCATAATAAAAGATCTTGGGGTCGCCCGGTGTCTTGACCGTCCGCGTCTCGGGGCTGGGATGAGCGACGGCATAATCGATCTCATCCCTGAGCGCGTTGATGGTCTCGCCATCCATCACATTACGCAGACAAAGCGCGCCGTCGGCCTCGAACTGTTCGATCGCGGCTTCCGGCACCCCGTGGTCCGCATCCAACTCATAGGACGGCGGCATCGGACCGTCAAAGCTGCTAGGCGGTTTGATGCGATAGGAGTCGTCCGTCGATATGGCAGAGGCCATGAAAATCCTTCGAAATAATCCAAAATTCTTCTGTCAATGTGACCAATTCTTGCATCCCGCGTCAAGGAAACCGAGACAAAGCGGATGATCGGGTGGCCGGCGCCATCGATGTCGCCTAGCGTATCACGAAGGGATTGGCCATGCCTTCGACGGAGGCTGGCGCGGATATTCGCGGGCGTGCTAGCGCCCTGCGGAGATGCCGCCGTCGGCGACCAGGGTTGCACCCGTGGTATAGCCCGCGTTGTGCGATGCGAAGTAGAGGATGGCGCCCGTGGTTTCATCCACATGGCCGATCCGCCCCAGCGGACAATCGGCGTTGATGTAATTCAAGAGGGCATCGTCGCCGGCGATCTGGTTCTCGTTCTGGATCATCGGCGTGTCGATCCAGCCGGGGCAGAGATTGTTGACCCGCACCCCGTCGCGCGAGAGATCGAGCGCCATCATCCGGGTCATCTGGATCATGGCACCTTTGGTCGTGCAATAGACGATCAAACCCTCGGGCCCGCCCATCACCCCCATCATCGACGCGATATTTATGATGTTGCCGCGGGATTCCTTGAGCGCCGGCACGCAGGCCTGGGCGGTAAAGAAGGCGCCCTTGAGATTGAGGTCGATCATCATCTGCCAGTAGTCCTCGTCGATCCCGTCGATGGGGCGGTCGTCGCCGCGTCCCGCGTTGTTGACCAGCACATCGAGCCCGCCGAGCTCGGCAATCGCCGCTGATACGGTCTTGTCGACCCCCGCCACCGACGACAGGTCGCCCGGCGCCGCGATCAGCCGTTCGCCGCCGCCCATCTCCTCGATCGTCTGCGCCACGGTCTCGGCAGTTCGGCCGTTGATCGCAACGCTCGCGCCAAGCTCGTGGAAGCCCTCGGCGGCGCCGCGCCCGATGCCTTTGGTGCTGCCGGTGACCAGCACCCGTTTACCGGAAAAATCAAGCTGCATGCCCATGGTCGCGCCCTCCACGCCTCTGTCAAGGATCGAGGAGGCGCATTCGCGCACCATGCCGATCCGCCCCATGGGTGAAGATGCGTTGACGAAGTCGATGACCTGCCCGCCCATCGCCTCGTTCTCGGCATCGGGCCATCAGAGTTGTCAGGCGGTTTGATGCGGTAGGAGGAGTCGTCCGTCGCTATGGCAGAGGCCATTCAAATTCTTCAAAATAATTCGAAATTCTTCTGTCAATGTGACCAATTCCTGCATCCCGCGTCAAGGAAACCGGGACAAAGCGGATGATCGGATGACCGGTGCCATCGATGTCGCCTGGCGCATCACGATGGGATTAGCCATCGGCTCGCTCGACGTGCGGATCAATTCCAACATGTTTCCTCTCCTCTGATGTTGCCTTTAATCGCTGAGGCCGAGGGCGTCGCGCGGTTTGCTTTTGCAGGCGACCAAGAGTTCAGTATGTTTCGAAGCTTGGGGTGAATTCCGTATCAAGTCGCACAAGGACGATTGTGGTGATCCGGTCGGGTTCGCACCCGGTCAGGATCACGGCCAGAGAGACCGAACTATGAAAAAGCGAGCGGAGATTATCGGTGAACCTCTGATCATAGGAGGGCGCAGGCTCTCTCTTTCGAGGGCGGTTCGGGCCGGAGATTTCGTCTTTCTGACCGGCCAGGTGCCCTTCGAAGATGGTGAGCCGATGACGTCAGGGACGATCGAGGAACAAACCCGCGTGGCCCTCGATCAGATAAGGGAGATCCTGACCGAGGCGGATTGCGACCTGTCCGACGTGGTCAAGGCGATGGTCTGGCTCCGGGACCGGACCGATTTTCCGGGCTTCAATACGGTCTACGGCGAGTATTTTCCCGACGACCCGCCCGCTCGGTCCGCCGTCGTCAGCAATTTATTGGTCGATGTTCGCCTCGAAATCGAGGTGGTCGCCTACAAGCCGCAAGCCTGATTGGTCGATCAAGGGGGCTTGTCAATTTAACTCACGGGTAATCGCGTATTGGCTTGATACGTTCGGTGCATGCAGAAAATTGCTTACCGACGCCACCGCTTCCCGATCAGACTCTCGACGCGTCAGTCGCCCCAGAGACCCTCGCTCTTGAGGTTCGAAAACACCTTGTCGAGCCCACGGCTGTAGCGCGCCAGGATCTCGTCGATATCGGATTCCGTGACCACCAGCGGCGGCGAGAAGGCCGTCGAGTTCGTTCCCAGCAGCGCCTGAATGTTCAACCCCTCGTCCAAGCAGGCAGCCATCAGCTTAATGCCGATCTTGACGCCCATGTCGAACTCTTCCTTGGTCTCCTTGTTCTTGACGAACTCGATGGCGGCAATCAGGCCGCGGCCCCGGATTTCGCCGACCAGCGGATGATCCGTGAATTTTTCCCGGAGCTGCGCCTGCAGATAGGCGCCGACGCGTTCTGAATTGCCGACCAGGTCTTCGCCCTCGAGAATGTCGAGATTGGCAAGCGCCGCGGCCGCGGCAACGGGGTGGGCGCCGTAAGTCATGCCGTGGCCGAATGGCCCGACCGTCGGCGAGCCATCGACGAGCACCTTCCAGACCTTCTCCGATACGATCGAAGCCGACATCGGGATATAGGCGCTGGTCAGGCCCTTGGCCAAGGTCATGAGGTCGGGCTTGATGTCGTAGGTGTAGCTTCCGAACCACTTGCCCGTGCGCCCGAAGCCGCAAATCACCTCGTCGGCAATCATCAGCACGTCGTGCTTGTCGAGTACCTTCTGAATCTCGGGGAAGTAGTTTTCCGGTGGTGTGATCACGCCGCCCGCCCCCATGACGGGCTCGGCGATGAAGGCGGCGACCGTGTCAGGGCCCTCGCGTTCGATCATGGCGTCGAGTTCGGCGGCAAGATGCCTGGAAAATTCCAGCTCGCTCACGCCCGGCTCCGCCTGCCGGTAATAGTGGTTGGGCAGGGTGTGAATGATCCCGTTGATCGGCAGATCGAAGGCGTTATGAAGCAGCGGCAGGCCCGTCAGGCTGGCCGCTACGACGGTCCCGCCGTGATAGCCACGCTGGCGCGCGATGATCTTCTTCTTGAGGGGCATGCCGCGCAGGTTGTTGTAGTACCAGACGAATTTCACATTCGTATCATTTGCGTCCGAGCCCGTGTTGCCGAAGAAGACCTTGCTCATATTGTCGGGCAGCAATCCAAGCAGCCAATCGGCCAGGCGAATCGCGGGTTCGTTCGACGTCGCGGCGAAGCTGTGGAAGAAGCTCATCTTGCGCATCTGCTCGCTGACCGCATCCGCAATCTCGTTTCGGCTGTAGCCGATGTTGACGCACCAGAGCGCGGCCATGGCGTCGATGCACTGATTGCCCTTATTGTCCGTCACAGTAATGCGGTCGGCCTCGGCCATGATTCTCGGACCGGTGACCAGGTTGTCGGCCAGCGAGCTGTAGGGATGAATATGGCTTGCCGTGTCCATCTCCTCGAGGGAGACGTTGCGAGCGGGATGCTCCGTCATGATGTCTATCTCCAATCTGCCGCGTTCGCGATGGCCAACGACACACTTTAAACCGGGAGAAGCCGTCGCCACGACCCCGCCGCAGACTATTGCGCGATTTTACCCCGCGCACCAGAGTGATCTCCCGATCTAAGCCTTGGCGTTTTGCGGGCTCGCATGCCTCCATGCCAACCAGGCCGGCGGCTTCCTGAAGAAGGGCAGCGCCTGACCTTGCCTCAACTGTCAGCGGACGACCACGCCACACTCAGCGTCAACGCCGTGGACCTGAAACACGTTCTTCGCAAGATCAACACCATTCGTGATGACTTCGTCCGTTGACGGCTCCTGATTCCCTGTGGCTCATGAAAACCAGCCTTTTGGCCCCTAGATGCCTTCGGGTGGGAGCCGTCCACTGCATCAAATTCGGACGTCGGCCGATATCGATTTTGGCCATTGGATTCGATCAAGTACGGGATGCCTTAGACACCGAATGATAGCCCCGAGGCCCATGGGTAGGCCGACGGCCTGATGGTGCGCCACACAATTAGCTGGCTGTCGTGAAACCCTCATAGCCGACGTCAGCGACGCGTTCGCAGATGTCGACGTACTTGGGGAAGCCGCCGACATATGGCATGAAGACCCGTGCCTTGCCGGGTACGTTAGAGCCGACATACCAGGAATCACAAGCCGTGCGCAGCGAGGCTCTGCCTGCTTCGGCGACTTGCTCGCCCCAGTCGGCTTCTGCTTCCGGGGTCGCGTCGATCCGGGCCTTACCATTCTCGCGCATCCAGGACAGACAGGCCGCGACCCATTCGACATGGTGCTCGATGCCTGTCGTCGCAGTCGCCAGCACCGACGGGCTGCCCGGGCCGTAGATATTGAACATGTTCGGAAAGCCGCTGACGGTCAAACCGAGAAAAGTCTTGGGTCCTTCGCGCCACTTATCCTTGATCGACGCCCCGCCCCGCCCGGTAATGTTGATCCCGGTGACGCTGCCGGTCATCGCGTCGTACCCGGTCGCGCAAACGATCGCATCGAGCGCGTAATCCTCGCCCCCGACGCGAAGTCCGTTGGGGGTGAGCCGCTCTATGCCGGTCTTTCTGATGTCGACCAGGGTGACATTATCGCGGTTATAGGTCTCATAATAGTTGGTGCCGACACCGAGCCGCTTGCAGTTGAAGACAGCGTCCGGCGTGAGCAGATCGACGATCTTGGGATCCTTGACCACCTCGCAGATTTTGCCGCGCCAAAATTCCGCGGCCGTCTTATTGGCCGCCTTATTGGTCATCAGATCCCCGAACGCCCCAATAAACGGCAGACCGCCGATTTCCCATTGTTCCTCGTAACGCTTGTTCCGCTCTTCCACAGACAGCGAGAGCGCCGACCGGGTGTCAGCAGGAAACAGGAACGCTGTTGACTGTGCATTCGCACGCGCGCGAAATCCGAGGTAGTCGGCCTTGATCGGTGCGACCTCTTCGGGCTCCAGCTTCCGGTTGTGGACCGGGACGACGTAGTTGGGCGTGCGCTGGTAGACATAGAGGTGATCGGCCTCAGCCGCGATGAGCGGTATCGACTGCACCCCCGAGGACCCGGTGCCAATGACGCCGACCCGCTTGCCTGTGAAATCGACACCCTCGGTCGGCCATTGTCCGGTGTGGTAGATCGGCCCGCGAAATTCTTCGTGCCCCTGGAATTGCGGCACGATCGCGGTCGAAAGATTCCCAACTCCCATGATGAGAAACCGCGCCCGGATCGACCGCCCGGTATCGGTTACGACGACCCATTCGTCAGTCGCTTCCTCGAACCGTGCCGCTTCGACCCGGACCTCGAAATCGATGTCGCGCTCCAGGTCGAAACGTTCGACGACATGTTCGATATAAGCGAGGATTTCAGGCTGGGCCGCATATCGCTCGGACCATTCCCACTCCTGCTGCAGTTCGTCGTCGAACTGGTAGGAATACTGCATGCTCTCGATGTCGCAGCGCGCGCCAGGATAGCGGTTCCAATACCAGGTCCCGCCGACGCCGGGCGCTGCCTCAAGGAGCCGGGCATCGAACCCGGCTTCACGCAACTTGTGGAGCATATAGAGTCCGGCGAAGCCCGCACCAACGACGATCGCATCGAACCGCTCGTTGGGCACACTTTCAGTTTGCTCCATATTCACGCCATGCCCGATGGTTGCTGATCGTTTATCCGGGATTTCCTATCTGGAACGCCTCGGATCGTAATCGGACCATGAAATTTCACGACAATATCACTAGGGATTCGTGGAAACCGAGTCAATCGCAATGCGGTTGGCTGGCTCAGTTTCTACCGTGATTGCTGCCGAGTTCAAACATTGAACTTCGCCGCATATTTTACCGCTCCCGGCTACAAGCTTTCGCCGTTTGGAGAAGACTATTTCGACAGCCGAAGTGGACTGAACGGCCATCCGATGCTTTGCGACCCGTATTTCCCCATGGGCAAACCAAGCAGCCACCTTCGTCCACGTCCGCTCATGGGATGGACCGACCGTGCTCCAACCCGCGCTTCAAGGCCCGCCAGTGCTAGAGCGCTCTACGCGCCGGCAAAGGGTACGCCGTCGAGGCATGGATTTTTTTGTCCGACGGGTGGTGCCACGACCTAAAGAAAATCACCCTTGAAGCCCAACTTGCGCCATTTGCGCCGGTAGGCGACCGAGAGTCCATCCGCCGCGACGTGAAACTCGTCGGCGATCTTGAGCGGCAACTGCGCCGGCTTCTGGGATTCGATGATCTGTCGATCTTCTTCATTGACCTGCGCCTGGAACGCGATCCAGTCGTCGACCGGCTGGTCAAGGTCGTGATCGCGGGTCTTGACTATGAAGCTCCGGCACCGCGTGGCAGAAATCGGGCAGACCGTCTCGAAGATGTCTTCGACCCCCCGAGGGAAGAAACACCGGAGCAGGACCGAATAGGGATAGGCCACGTAATACTCTGCCTTGAGGTCGGCGTAGACGGGCGTGCCGAAGAACAGGCTGCCGTCCTGCTGGTGGGTCAGCACGTCGTAGAACAGGCCGTATTTCGTATCCTTGACCTTGTAGGACGGCACGTCGGGTTTCTCTGCCTGTCCGAAGCTGGCCGCGTGAATCATCGAGAAATGCGCGATGTCGCTGAAGTTCTCGATAACCCGACCTGCACTGGATTCCAAATACAGGTCGAGTTTGGCTCGCTGCCGGGCGGGATCCTCCAGGTCCGGCCAGTCGAACACGGGGAGGCGGGGTTCGGGGCGCAGGCAGACCCAGACGAGGCCGTAACGCTGCTGGACGGGGACGGTGCTCAGGCACAGCCGCGCGGGCGGTCTGGACTTGCCCGCAATCGAGGGAATACGGGTGCATCGGCCCTCGGCTCCGTATCGGAAGCCATGATAGGCGCAGACAAGTTCTCCCTCCTCGATACAGCCCAGGCTGAGCTTCGAGCCCCGATGGGGGCACTGGTCGAGCGCCGCGACGATTTCCGTCTCGTCCGTGCGGTAGATTACCAGGTCCGTGTCCAGCAGGGTGGCTGTGAAGGGCTCTGCGCCGATTTCGCTCTCGAAGGCGACGGGATACCAGAAGCCCGCCAGCACCTTCCAGTCGTTTTCGATGTAGCTGCAATCAGGCGGCAAGCCCAGCCCCGTCGCCTTCCTCTTCGCCTTTGCCATTTGCCTTATTCTCCGCAACTGCTCGCTGCAATCGGTACCTGGTCAACGTTTTACGGTACATGCTACGATAAAATCAATGCAACATCATGCCACCCGCCAGAAGGTGCAGGAACAATTTTTTGTCCGGGCTGAAGGTGCGAGATGAGGGAGCGCGCACCTGCTGAAGGTGATTTGGGTCGTTTCCAAGCTTGGCTTGACGACGTCATGAGAGCCGCCTGACTCCGCCGAGCGGCGTTTTCTGGCCCGGCGGGCACGACAGTCCGACCGCGCCGCTCGACGGCGCGTCTCTGCGCCCCCTGCTATGCGATTACGCCTGCGGGATCATGCGGTGGGCGCGATCAGGATCGCGTCGAGGGCATCCTGCGCGCGGGCGGCATAGTGGCGGTTGGCCTCGGGCAGGTAGCGGAAGCGGCCGCTACAACGCACGATGGCGATGGCCACGTTGGTCAGGCAGGCGAGATTGCGGGGCAGGTGACGCACATACGCCCGGCAGCGATCTTCGTCGTAGGTGAAGTCGCGCACGTAGTGCAGCCGGTTTTCGATGTGCCAGTGGTTACGGACCAGGGCCAGAAGCTCCTCGGGCCCGGCGCGGTCTGTGCCGAGCGAGGTGAGGCTCCAGGTCACTTCGATGCTGCTCTTGCCGGTCTTGAGGATCTCGCGCTCGCGTTCGATGCGCATCGCCTGGCGGCGCCCGTGGAGGTTCGCGTAGCCGTCCCATTCGGCGCCGGAGAGGTCGACGGCGGCACAGCGGCGGCGCTCGATGCGGCCATGGCCCTTGTCGACGGTTTCGTGCCAGGGCGCGTCGCTGAAGTCGATCGCCTTGAGGTCTTCGAGGATGGTTTCCTGATTGTCCTTGATGGCGCTGATCACGTAGTCGGCGCGGCGCCCGAGCAGGCAGCGCGCCGTCTCGTGCTGGGCGTGCATCGCATCGACGGTGACAATGCGGCCTGCGAGGTCGAGGCTGCTGGAGAGCTCGCGTACGGCTGGGATTTCGTTGCTCTTGCTGTCGACCTCCACCTGCCCGAGGACCATGCCGGAGTCGTGTTCCACCGCCGCGACCATCATCCGGCGCCCGTCTTCGGTCTGCTTCGAGGCACCTCGCAGGTCCTTCCCGTCCATGGCGACAGGCGCATGTGCCGTGCTGTGCTGGCCGGTCCACTGACCGATGGCGTTGTCCAGGGTCTCGGGCGGCAGCGCGGCGAGGATGTTGTGGAAGGTGGTGATTGCGGGCGCGGTGTAGCGCTGCTTGCTCGGGCTCCAGAACGCACCCACTGCCTCGAGCTGCTCCTGGGAGAGCAGGGCGGCGAACTGGGCGAACGCGTTCACACCTCGGTAGCCGGCCAGACGGGCAGCGACGGCGATCGCCAGAACGGTGTTCAGCGGGTAGCGCTTGCCCCGGTCACGGCGGCACTCGGGCACCTCGCCCAGACACTCGAACAGGCTGCGCAGCCGCGGCGCCGCCATTGGCTCGGTGTGTTGCTCAGCGTTCCAGTGTGCCGGCACCTCGGTCCGGCTCAGCGCCTCGGCGGCGTCGTCGGTCAGTTCGAACACGAAGATCTCCTTGGGCTGGCCGTGGTGGCGCCAGCGCGCCGAGCCTCCGGGCTCGCGGGCAAAGCCGCGGGTCAGCCCCAGCGAGCGCCAGTTCGACGCGCGGTAGCAGGTCCCGACAAAGCGCGAGACATCCACGAACGTCTCCGCCAGAAAGACGGGATATCCATGCACCGCCTGGATGTCCTGCGACAGCCGCCGCAGGCTCAGCCCCAGCACCCGCGAGGCCAAGTTGTGCACCCGGCCAGGCGTCAGGATGACAAAGCGCGAGTTGTTGGCGATCAGATGCAGGCGCCGGAACTGCTGCTCCGCCGGCCAGCCGATCCAGCGATCGCGTGCGGCCAGCTTGAACGCGCCGGGCTGCCAGCCGATCAGTGCGAGCCAGGTCTCGCCGTGCACCGCGACATGGCGCAGGCCTTTGCCGATGACGCCGTGAAACGGTAGGTAGTGGTGCTCCGCCACCAGCCGGTCCCAGTGCCGGTGCTCCTGCGCGCCCCAGGTCGGGCGCACCGTGACCGCGCGCAAATCAACGGATAAATCCTGGGCCGGCAGCGTCGCCATGACCGGCACACTGCCACATCGAGAACGGAATGGCCAGCCCCGACATCGGCTCACGATGCTCGGCAGGCGGACAAAAAACTAGCCCTGCCAAACGCGTCGGGTCATGATCTGATGCGAAGCCCGCTCAATCGGCACCATCCAGCCCGCGACCGCGGGCCGCCGCAAGGGCCGGGGTTGGCTTAGGGCGGCCGGCCGCTCGCCCTCGACGGTGCAGCGATAAAGCAGCCGCAGATAGCGGGCATCGTCGAACGTCGCGATGTCGTCAAGCAGTCGGTTTCGGTCGATGTCCACCCGTGCGCGTCCTTTCGCCGGGCTGCGCTTCGGTTATTTGACGAGAATCTCCCGTGGCAGGGTCGAGAATCGCTCACACCCGGTCTTGGTCACCCGGATTGTCTCGCTGAACCCGATGCCATATTGCCGATAGATCAGGCACAGGGGCACCATGTGAAACGTCATGCCCTCCTCGAGCAGGCGCGGTTCGCCCTGGCGCAGGCTGAGAATTTCGCCCTCGCCCCAGTCGGGCGGATAGTTGACGCCGATGGAATAGCCCAGACGGTGACGGAAATACTCGCCGAAGCCCGCCTCCTCAATCACCGAGCGGGCCGCGGTATCCGCTTGCTCGCAGGAAACGCCCGGCTTGATGGTCTCCATTGCCGCGTCGACCGCACCGATCACGGCTTCGGCGCAACGCCGCTGTTCGTCGGTCGGCTCACCCACGAAGATGGTACGCATCAGCGCCGTCGAATAGCGCCATTTAGCGGCCGACACCTCGAAATAGACCAGGTCTTGCTCACCGATGATTTCGTTGCGCGAGGTCTGATGGGGCAGGCAGGTGCGGGGCCCCGAGAGAATGAAGGGTGGCAGACCCCAATATTCGCTCCCGTTTTCCAGCAGCGTATGATTGACCACGGCGTTGACCTTGTCGTCGGAGACGCCCGGCGCGCAAGCGTCGAACCCGGCTTGGATCGCCTTGTCCAGAACCGCGGCCGCTTGTTTCATAACGCCGATTTCCTCGCCCGACTTGCGAACCCGTGCGTCCCGCACGATCCAGGTTCCATCGGCGAAGGTCAGTCCCGGCAGCTCGGACGTAAGCGTCTCGTGCTCCTCGACCGTATAGAACCAGCCGTCCTTCTCGACCCCCACCGTGCCGCTGGTCAGACCGAGATCCTTGAGCGCACGCGCGGTCACGCTGGGCGGATGGTCCCAGTCGTCCACGGGAACATGTCGGGTGAGCCAGGAATATTCCGGGATATTGAGCTCCTCGAACCGGCGCAGCACGAAAACCGGTTCGATCCCCGGCACAATGATCAGGCAATGATACTTGTAGTAACCCGGCGTCTCGTAGCCTGAGACGTAGGTGATGTTTTCGGGCGAACGAACGAGAAGGATGTCGAGCCCCTTCTCCTTCATCAGATCGAGGATCAGCTCGTAGCGCCTACGGTATTCCGCAAGAGAGAAGCCCAGCCGGCCGTGTTCCTGCATGGCAAGGTTCGCGCCACTGCTCAGCGGATAGTCGGCGGTGTCGTTGGTGATGATGTTCGAGCCTTGATACATCCGAATCCTCTCCCGTTGTAAGCGCGATTGTAGCCTGTCGCCGGCACGCCCCTTCCGAGAACCGACGGTCAGGACAAGACCGTACATTGCCGCGATGACGCTTGTACGAAAATCCATTTTAATGGATTCTCACTTGGATATTATTTGAACTTTGAAAAATCAGGAGTGCGCCGGTGGCAACCCTCAGCAACATCGACTTGCGGCTGCTTCGCGTCTTCGTTGCCGTAACCGAACACGGCGGCTATTCGGCCGCCCAATCGGAACTGAATATCGGACTATCCACGATCAGCTCCCACATGTCCGCCCTCGAGGAACGGCTTGGTGCCCGGCTGTGCGAGCGCGGACGGGGCGGCTTTCGCCTGACCGACAAAGGTACCGCCGCGTACGAGGAAACCAAGCGCCTGTTCGCCGCGATCGGCGAATTCGACAGTGCCATGAGCAGTCTCCAGGGGCGGGTGACCGGCGTGCTGAACATCGGCATGGTGGATCACGTCCTCGGTGATCCGGAGTTTGTCCTCGACGAGGTCGTGCGCCGGTTCAACCAGCGCGAAAATACCGTGCATATCAATCTCCGCGTGGCACCTCGCCAGGACCTTGAACAGGCTGTCCTCACGGACGATGCCCATCTCGCCATCGCGCCCTTCGTCCGCAAGATCGACGGCTTGCGCTTCCGCCCGCTTTTCCGGGAACGGCTCGAAGTCTATTGCGGCGCCGGACACCCGTTATTCTCCCGAACTGATCGGACCGTCGCTCGGGCCGACCTCGACGGCTGCGCCATCGTTGCCCGGCGCTACCTGCACGATCAGGACCGCGAGCGGATGGGCCGCGTTCGGGTCCGGGCGACGGTGGACAACATGGAGGCGCTCGCCACACTGATCCTTTCGGGCGGCTATCTCGGCTATCTGCCAACCTGGTATGCGGAGGATTGGGTGCGCGAAAAGCGGCTCAAAGCTCTGCCTGTCAAGGACTTGGGCTACGAGTCGAAATTTATGCTGATCACCCGGAGCGGCAAGAACGCATCCACGGCTCTCGATCTCTTTATCGAGGACTTCGAGGCCGTGGTCAAAGAGCGGTCCAAGGGTGGTGCCGTTATCGGAATATCGTCGTCTCGACACCGCTGAATTAGTGTGCCTCGCCCTTGGGAGTCCCACGCTGAATGCTGGACCCCGCTCGTAGCTTTGAATAAATCCAAACCAATCTTTGAGTTAATTTGGTTTTTATAAAAGCAACACCGAGTTAACGTCGGCTGGCAAATACGACATCGGAGGAGGAGATCAGAGGATGGCTAGATCCGGCAATTACGACCTCGACAATATTCGCGCGTGGGACCACGAGCACGTCCTGCACCCGTGGCATGACCTGCAGAACCTGCTCGAATCCCTCGTCATGACCGGAGGCGAAGGTTGCTACGTCTACGACGCCGAGGGCAACAAATATCTCGACGCGCCGGCAGGCATGTGGTGCGTGCAGGTCGGTTACGGCCGACATGAAATCGCCGACGCCGCGGCCCACCAGATGCGCGAGCTCGCCTACTTCTCCCCCTTCCACCAGATGACCAGCCCGGTCACCGCCGAACTCGCGCTCAAGCTGGCCGAGCTCGCGCCGGGCGACCTGGAACACGTCTTCCTGTCAGGGAGCGGATCGGATGCCAACGAATCCGCGGTCCGCTTTGCCTGGTTCTATCACAACTACCGGGGAAACAAGGCGAAGACGCAAGTGATCTCCCGGATCGATTCCTATCACGGCTCGACTTTCCTGACCGCCTCGCTGTCGGGCAAGATGTCCGAACGCAGCGAGCATTTCACCTACCTCGACGAGTCCAATTTCGTCCACCTGATCCCCTCCCCCCACCCCTATTACCGGCCCGAAGGGATGAGCCTGGAGACGTTCTGCGACGAGAAGGTCGCGGACCTCGAGAGCAAGATTCTGGAGCTCGGGCCCGAGACCGTGGCCTGCTTCATCGCGGAACCGGTGATGGCGACGGGTGGTCTGGTCATTCCGCTACCCGGCTACCACCGCAAGACCCTGGAGGTCTGCCGCAAATACGACGTGATCTACATTTCCGACGAGGTCGTGACTGGATTTGGCCGGCTCGGCCACTTCTTCTGCTCGGAGCCCGTGTTCGATATCGTGCCCGACATCATCACCTGCGCCAAGGGGCTGACGTCGGGCTACGTCCCTCTCGCAGCGACGATCATTTCGGACCGGCTGTTCGGCGCGGTCAGCGCCGAGGAGGCCCGTGAGGCCGTGTTCGCCCAGGGCTTCACCTATTCCGGCCGTCCGGTTCCCTGCGCCGCGGCCCTCAAGAATATCGAGATCATGGAGCGTGAAGGGCTGTGCGAGCGGGCCCGCGACCTCAGCCCCTATTTCCTCGACCGCCTTGGAACGCTCCGCGGCCTGCCGATCGTCGGCGAGGTCCGGGGCGTTGGCCTCATGGCCTGCGTTCACTGCGTTCGCGACAAGGCAACCAAGGAGACCTTCCCACCGGAGCACCAGGTGGGCGCACGGATCGACCGGAACTGCCAGAAGCGGGGTCTGATCCTTCGCCCTCTGGGCCCGCTAACGGGTACTGCTGGTCACAGGCAAGCGGCGTACTAACTTGCGCCGTCACACCGGCCGTTCGCCCTCCACGGCACAGCGGTGGAGCAGCCGGAGATAACAGGCGTCGTCGAACGTCGTCGCCGAATGGTTGGTGCAGCGGTTGTCCCACAGTACCAGGTCATCCTTTCGCCAGTGGTGACGGTAGATATGCCGGGGTTCGGTCGCGTGCGCCATATAGCGGGCCAAGAAGGTCTTCGACTCTGTGGGCGTCATGCCTTCGACGTGGCTGATCACGTCGGGTGAGAGATAGAGCGATCGTCGCCCGGTGACCGGGTGCGTCGGCGCCAGCGGATGGCTGACCGGCGGCAAGCTCCGCTTGGTTGCCTCTGTCAAGGGCGGGCGGTCCGGATCGTGTTCGCGCAGCACGTTGTCCATGCAGACAAAGTCGTAAACTGCGTCTCGCCTGTCGACGGCCTCGCGTTCCTCGTCGCTCAGACTGTCGTAGGCTGTGGCCATGTCGGCAAACAACGTGTCGCCACCGACCGGCGGCACCGCGACCGCGTAGAGCATTGTCGCCTTGTTCGGCATCGGCGTGAACGTGAGGTCGGCGTGCCATTCCTCTCGGGAATTGACGGACAGCGAGCGGTATTCATCGCCCTCCTTGAGATTGCCGATCAGCATGACCTCCGGGCAATCGGGCACGCACAAGCGATGATCGGGATGCGGCCTGATCTCTCCGAATTGACGGGCAAAGGCCAAGAGCTCGCGAGGTGAGAGCGCCTGCGCCGGAAACACCAGCACCCGGTAGGCGTGGAAGAGATCGAGCAGATCGGCGAAGAGCGCGGAATTTTTGACACCCGCTTTGACGTCGCAGCCTCGCACCTCGGCCGCGAAACTCGGACCGAGCTGGCGCACGTCGAACGCCGATGACGGGGCATTTTGCGATGGACCTGTCATGGCCGCATTCTTGCGCCCGCGGCACGTCGGTTCAAGTTCGTCACAGGTCAGGCACCGTTCCCCGGAAACGGGAGACCCCCGGACGGGCGCTCGCTAACTCGGTTTGAACTGCTCGCTCGGACAGCCCGGCGCTTTCTTCGAGGCGATATAGTCGTCGGCGATCTCGATCATCCGCTCGCGCCCGCAGCTTTCGTAATGGCCACCATGAACCGCGCTCACCGGCAGCGCCCGAATCCTCTCCATGGTCGCGACGTAGGCGTCGATGTCCGAGAAATCGTAGAAGTCGAGCAGCGGGCCGGTCGCGGGATCATAGATCGCATCGCCCGAGAGGAAGACCCCCGTCGCCTCCTCGAACAGGCCGATGCTGCCCGGGGAATGGCCCGGCAGGTAGAGCACCTGAAAGGCCCGGTCGCCCAGATCGACGACGTCGCCCTCGTCGAGCAGCTCGGTCGCCGGCGCCGGGCGAACCGCATAGTCGGTCCTGACGTCGTAGCTCGCGCGGGGAACCGCCTGGAGCCACGGGTCCATCTTCTCCACCATCGCCGGCTCGAAGCCAATACCGATAAGCATGGCGGGATCGTAGAACAGGTTGGCGACGGTGTTGTCGTTGTCGGGGTTTTCGAGCACGAAGGCTTCGGCCGCGTGACAGGCGCGCGCCGCGAACTCGTAATGCCCGCCGATATGATCGAAGTGGGTGTGGCTTGCCACGGCGAGGATATCGCGCTCGAGATGGGCGGCGAGCTCGGAGCGGATCGGCACGATGCCCGTGCCCGAATCCACCAGCAGGTCCCGGTCGCGCCCGCGCACATGCCAGATGTTGGGGCGCAGCCAGTCGTGCACGTGGGGCTCGTAGAACCGGGTCACGCCGTCGGCATAATCCTTCGTTGCATACCAGGTTTCGACTACCGGAAGGCTCATCGCGCACCTCGTTTCGATGTAAGGGTACCATGATGGCAGGCCGTGCCGGCTGCCGCCATCCCCAATCGGGCAGGTTTACATCCCTCTCCATCGACGCGTCGCGCGCCGGGGCCCGGGGCTATCCCGGCTGCGCGAGATCGGTTAGGCTTTGCCCCGCTAGCCATCGCGAACGGGCGGGTCATGCTCTATCTCACACGCAAACTGGGCGAAACCGTGGTGATCAACGACACCATCGAGGTGACGGTGGTCGAGGTGCGCAAGGGTTCGGTCAAGCTGGGCGTCACGTTCCCGCCCGAGGCCTCCGTCCTGCGCAAGGAAATCGTCGACAAGATCCGCCAGGAGAACCTCGAGGCCGCCCGCGCCCGGGCCGAGCTGATTGACGAGCTGACCGACGATCGGGCCATCGAGGCCGATGATCCTGTCGAGCGCGACTAGCCCGCGCTCGCCGCCGCGACGCTAATTTCCCCGATTCGCCCCGATTTCCGGGCTTTCGACCGCCTCGTTTAAAGCTCTGTTAAGCATGCCCGGCCGACACTCGGAACCCTGAGCGCGGTGCCCGCCTGCGGGCGAATTTCGGTGCCGCCCGGAGCCCGAGGAGGCGTCGACGATCCGCCCATGCGCCCACCCCCTACCCCGATCACCGGCCCGCAAGAAGACGACGACGTCGCCGTCGCACTAACCTATGAGCGCGGCGTCGAGCCTGCGCCCCGGGTCGCGGCGGCCGGGCACGGACCGGTTGCGCGCCAGATCGTCGAAGTTGCCTTCGCCAACGGCGTTGCCGTGCGCGAGGACGCCGACCTCGCGGCCGTGCTCACCGAGCTCGAGATCGACAGCGTCATCCCGCTGCCCGCCTTCGCCGTGGTCGCCGAGATCCTCGCCTATCTCTATCGCCTGAACGGCACCACCCAGTCCAAAGGGGCCCCGTCGTGACGCAGATTGCCGAATTCAAATCCCAGATCCAGGCCCTCAAGCGCGAGATCAACCGCACGCGCCACGGCCTCGCCCAGGGCGAGCTTGCCGACGTCCAGGTGCTGACCCGCGAATTGCAGGGCCTGAGCGCCCGTGTCGCGAGCCTGCCGCCGGACCAGGCGCGGCCAGTGCTCCACGACCTCGTCGGCCTGTTCGACGAGCTGTCCCGCCTGGGCGAAGAAATGAGCGCCCGGCGCGACCGCCTCAAGAGCGAACTCGAAAAACTTTCGGTCAACCACCGCGCCGCCCACGCCTATGGCGGCAGCACCACCCGCTAGCCCGCCGCACCGCACAACGTCATGGATTTCGGCACCTATCTTCGCTTCGCCCTGGCGCTGGCTCTGGTGCTCGGCCTGATCGGTCTGGCCGCCTGGGCGGCGCGCCGCTTCGGCATGGGCGGCCGGGTGCGGGTCAGCGCGGGCACGAAACCCGGCAAACGCCTCGCCATCGCCGAGGCCCTCGCGGTCGACAACAAACGCCGTCTCGTGCTGGTGCGCCGCGACGGCGTCGAACATCTGCTGCTGCTCGGCCCCCACGGCGACACCGTGATCGAACGCGGCCGGCGCGAGCGCCCGGGCGGGCGCTTCCGCGCCGCGCTCGACCAGGTTGGCGAGCGGACCGACGGCGGTCGGGATGAAGAAGAGGCAAGCAACGACGGGTCGGACGAAAACGGGGCCCGCGCATGAGTCTGCGCCCTGGAGCTCGCCGCCTGCTTCTCGCAGGCCTCGCCGCCGCCGCGCTCGGCACCGGCCTGGTCTGGGCGGGACCCGCGGCGGCGCAAGCGCTCAACCTCGATTTCGGCGAAACCGGCGGCTCGTTTACCGGCCAGCTGCTTCGCCTCATCGCGCTGCTCACGATCCTCAGCCTGGCGCCGGGTATTCTGGTCGTGGTCACCTCGTTCACCCGCATCATCATCGTGCTGTCGCTGCTGCGCAGCGCGATGGGCATCCAGCAAACGCCGCCCAACACGGTGTTGGTCAGCCTCGCCCTGTTCCTCACTGCCTTCGTCATGGCGCCGACCCTGGAGCGGGCCTACAGCGAGGGAGTCGCCCCCCTGATCGCCGAGGAAATCGACGAAGAGCAGGCATTCGAGCGCACGGTCGCACCGCTGCGCGAGTTCATGCTGCTGCTGGTGCGCGAGGCCGATCTCGGCCTGTTCATGGATATCGCCGAGATGCCCGCCATCGAGAGTCTCGATGAAGTGCCGCTGCGGGTCCTGATTCCCGCCTTCATGATCAGCGAGCTGCGCCGCGCCTTCGAGATCGGTTTTCTGGTTTTCGTGCCGTTCCTGATCATCGACATGGTGGTCGCCTCGATCCTGCTCTCGATGGGCATGATGATGTTGCCGCCGATCATGGTCTCGCTACCCTTCAAGATCATCTTTTTCGTGCTGGTCGACGGCTGGCACCTGCTGGCGGGAAGCCTGATACGCAGCTTCGGCGTCTAGCGCCCGTCCGCCACCCCGCGCCTCGTCCGAGCGAAGAATGCACCGCCGGCGCCGGCGCCCCCCGGGCTCGTCGGGGTGCTCGATCGTTCGATTCTCTGGAGGGCGCGCGCTGCGGGTAAGCGAGAACGCGGGGCCGACGGCGATCTAGGCGCCGCCGCGGTAGCCGTCGAGAAAGGCTTCGATGTCGGAGACGTCGGCGACCGCCTTGGCAAAATCGCGAAACGCCATGCGTCCGGGGTCGGGGTTGCCGGTAATCAGCCCGAAGGCCTCGGCGTAAACGCCGTCGGCCATGGCCTCGCCGAAGCGCTGTTGCAGCCCGTCGAGCCCCTTGGAATTGCCCGAGAGCACCAGAGAGACCGCGCGCAACATCACGAAATAGCGTTGGGATTCGCTCAGATCCTCATCGCCGGGACGGGTCTGCGCGAGCGCCCGCTCCGCGGCAGACGCGGCGAGCGCCCATTCCTGCGCCCGCCAGTGAATATCGGCGCGCAATTGCTCGGCGGCCAGGCTGACATCCCCGATCAGCCGGCGCGTCGCCTCGTCCAGCCGGTTCAACGCGATCAGTGCACGCGCCTCCAGCTGACGACGTTCGACCGTGAGGTCGCGCGGCAGGGTCTCGGTGCCGTCGTCGCTGCGCTCAAGTCCCGCCAGCGCATCCACGGGGTTGCCTTCCATCAGGTGGATTTGCGCAAGCCGCGCACCCACGGCGGCCTTCGCCGCACCGTCCAGGCGCTGGTCGATCTGGTGCTCAAGCAGTGCGGTGGCGCGATTCAACAGGTCGACACCGACCAGTCGGTCGGCCAGGCTCCCGATGATCTGATCGCCGACCGGCCCGTCCGGGGTCAGTTCTCGGAACTCGAAATAGACGCTGACCGCGTCGAGCGGCGCAAGGTGTTTCGATGTTCCTTCGACATAGAGCTGCGAGAAGATATCGTTCATCGTCTCCGCGATCGCGCGGGTCGCAGGCGAATCCTCGAAATTGCGCACCGCCTGACGCCACGCCGTCAAACCGGCAAGATAGTCTTCCTCGCCGATGTAGAGCGCCCCCAGTTCATCGAGGAGCTACTGCTCGAACTCGTCGCCCCGCCACGTGAAACGCAACTGCTCATAGGCTTCAATCGCCTCGGGCACGGTGATCCAGTCCAGTTCCTGCAGCAGGCGTAAGCGGGCCAGCGCCGCGGCTGCGCGCATCGGGCGGGCGGGCCCTTCGGCCACCGCCTCCCACAAATCGAGCGCGGCATCGAAATTGGCGCCCAGCGCAAAGGCCCGGCCGCGCAGATAATCGACCTCGGCCATCACGAATTCGCTGGGGTTCTGCTTTTCGATTTGGTCGAGCCGGAAATGTGCCCGCACCACGTCACCCGCCTCCACTGCCGCGTTGGCGGCCAGCACGCTGAACTTGATCTGCCACGCCGGGGGCAGTCGCAGAATTTCGATATCGGCGACCTGAAAAAGCTCGGCCGCGCGCTCCCAGTCGCCCCGCTCGGCCGCAATGGCCGCTCGCCACACACCGATTTCCGGCACCGGGTCGAGCTCGGGCCGCTCCAGGTCGCGCGCCGCGCTGTCCGCCCGTCCCGCCATCAACAACGTGGCGCCGCGCACCGCGGCGAAATCGTAGCGTTGCGCGAGATCGGGGATCTCTTCCTCGATTCGGGCCAGCACGCCGAGTGCCTCGGCATAGAGAGCGTTGGCCACATAGAACCGGGCCAGGTTGAGTCGCGCCAGCGGGCGCGTCGCGTCGTCGGCCATGGCCACTGCGCGCAAATAGGTGATACGCGACTCCGCCAGTTCGATGCCGTCCTGGCTGCGCCAGTCGTCGAAGCGCAACACGCGGCTGGCCGCCTGGTCGGAATCGTCCACGATTCCGGCACCCACGGTGAGCGGCGAAATATGCAACCCCCGTGCGCTCGAGACCTCGATCCCCGTGCGCAACCCGCGCACCGTCACATCCTCGCCGTAGGGCTGGATCACCACGCCCTGAGCAGTGGGCAGCACCCCGAACTGGGCATAGTTGCGCCCCGGCGCAACGCCGTGGTCCGAACCGTAGAGCGGGACCACGATGAGCTGATCTCCGACCACGGGATCGGTGAAGCGAAGCACGGGTCCGACGCTTGCATCCGGCAGCACCACCCGCGCCAAACCCATGGCATCCGGTTCGACACGCAGCGCCAGCATGCGCAGCGGATCGTTTGGGCTGCGCACGAAATCCACCAGCCAGTCGGTCCCCGTACGCCGCACGTCGGCGAACACTTCGTCCTCGAGATCGAAGCGCAGCACCGTGGCGTGATCGAGGTCCAACACCTCGCCATTGAGGATGCCCGCCTTGCGGATCATCGGCGTGCTCATGGGCGGCAGGCTGATTTTCCGCTTGCTGTCGAATACCACCCACAACGAGCCATTGCGGCTATAGACCGCGGCGCCTGTCGATTCGTCCCAGGCGAAGCGGAAGCGCAGACCCGCGCCGATATCGCTCAACCGGACCGGGACCGCCGGCCCAGACTCGGCCATCCCGGCCTCGCTCGGCGCAACCGTTTCGATTGCCGGTGTCGCGACATACGCAATCGGCGGCAGGAGTGCCTCGCCGGGCACGAGCGAGAGCGGCGGCGCGGCAGCCATTTTTTCGTCCGGACGCTGGGTCCAGGTGCTGGTCGGCGCCGCCGCGGGCGCGATGTCGGCCAGCACGGTGGCTTCGGCGAGCATCTCCATGTCGGTCGCCGCAACGACGGCCGGCGTTTCACCGGATTCGGCGACAGCCTGTCCCAGGCCGCTCTCCGTTTCCAATTCACCAGGCGCCGCGGGTTCCGCTGTGGCTGCCGGGGTCGATCCCGTCGACGCGACCTCCGTCTCGAGATCAGCCCGCGATCCGTTGGCCGCGGCCAGTGCCGCGTCGTCGATAAAATCGACAGCGACAGAAGTGCCGCTCAGGAAGTGATGGACGTTGCCGGCGACAGCGCGCTCGAAGACAACGATCAGGCCACCCGTCGCGTCCTCGGCGGCAACGCCGGTCAGCCGGGCTGGCAAGTCGCGCTTGAGCGCATCGAGATCGATCACGGCACTTGCCTCGAAGACGATGCGAACCTCACGGCCCTGGTCCGTTACGCTGTAGCGCGTGGTGGCCGGCCAGTCGAACACGACCCGGTCGAACCGGTCATGCTCACCGACGCGAACCGAAATCTGCCCCACCGAATCGGCTGCAGCCGTTGTCGCCCCGGCAACCAGATCGGAATTTGTCTCGATTGCCGCATCGGTCACGATCTCGGCGTCGGTGTCGATGACAGCGTCCGTCATATCGAAGGCCGGCTCGGCGACGTCAGCGGGGGGCGCCTCGATCGCCGCTGGCGGCGCTGTCACGACGGCGCCCAGCTCGGGATCGACCAGATCGATGACGATCATCAGCGACTGGGGAAAGCTGCGCAGCTTGAAATCCCCGGCCAGTTCGAAGGTGACGCTGCGCCCGTCGGGTGAAACGCTGCCGGCCAACAGATAGTTACCGCCGAGGCGCGAAACCAGCTCATCGACTGACGTGTCGATAGGTCGCTCGAATGCAACGGTCAACCGCCGGGCGTCGATGAAAGCTTCGTAACGGGTCGGCACGTCCCACTCAAAAACGATTCGGGCGAAGCCGGGATGTTCTGCGCTGCGAATAGCGGCGCTGTGGGCCTCGGCCGACGCCATGAGGGCGCAGGCAAAGCTAATTGCGATGACGATGGCTTTTGCCGCCGCCCGGAACCGAGCTGTCTCCGCTGTTTTCCGCCGCAACCGAATTCTCCCCTGAAAGTCTCGCGCCCTGCTCGCCAAAACCCGAGCGTTCATGCGCCATGCAACATGGTACAGAGACTAGCTGAGAGGATTAAAGATTAACTAAAGAACTGACCGAATTGTCGGCAAAATTTGCCGCTATCCTGCGGCACAATTCCGACCTTGCGCGCCCGCTCGAAACTGACCGGCAAGGCATCGAATTCGTCCTGTTTGGTGGCCCGATCGGGCAACGACGGCCCGTTGAAAAGTCTCGTTCCATTGCTCGGTCGACCGGTTTGTCCGAACCGGGCGCCAACGTCGACAATGTCAGAGTCGCGAATAGAATTTGAGACGCAGAAATTGGCCCGAATTTGCTAGAATCGTGACCCTGCCGTTTCAGGCAGCCGGCCACGTTCGGCCAGCTCGATGGTGAGCATCTTGGCCCGTTGCGGGTCAAGCAACGCCAGAATGAGTGCGCTTTTCGCTTCGTGCATGCGCTCCAGAACGTCGAGAAGCACAGGCAGGTCGAGTTGGGCAAAAATCTGTGCCGCGTCTTTCGGTTTCATGTTCTGGTAAATCTTCACGAGACTGTCGATCCGGGCCGACTGTTCGTCGTCGTACTGGCGCAACAGCTCGTCGATAGTCTTTTCGATGTCCTTGAGCTCGGCAATCTTGTCGTCGACCTGACGCTCCGCAGCAAGCAGCATCTTCTCACGCAAGTCGAGTTCCCGACCGCGTTCGTCCAATGTCTCGCGCCGCGCCGAAAGATCCTGCAACAGGGCGAATTCCGTCGCGTTGAGTTCCATCGGATCGAACAGGTCATCGACAAGAACCACGTCGGCCACGTCGCCGTCGGTCATTGCGAGGTCGGTTTCGTCCAGCGCCTCCGACCCCTCCATCGGTACCAGGCCGCGCGCTTCGGAATCCGCTTTCAACGGTTCCTCTGGCAGGCTCCGAGCATGCGATTCCGACACCGAGACACTGTCGATGACCTCGTTGAAGCTGTCGAAGAGGCCGCCGACCTTTATCGTCAGCAACAAGCCGGCGGCGATTATTGCGACCGGAAGCAAGCGAACCTGCTTGATCCACCCCATGGCTCAGCGCACCTCGCGAAGCGCGTCGAGGAGTTCGCGTTCGACGTCGTAGCGCCTGGCGCCCGGCGCCTCGCCATGGCCCGGGCGCGCGCTGGTCGTGTCGCGGACGGCACCCTCCAATCGGACGGCAAGGTCGGTGCCATGCTCGGTCATGAAGGCAAGATCGGAATTCAGGCTCTCCGCCTTGTTGATCTTGGCGTCGAGCTCGCGGCTCAACTCGACCAACGCATGCTTGAGACCCTCGATGCCCTGTTGCGCATGACGGGTCGCCTCGTTCAGCGTCTGAGCAAACCCGGCAAGCTCCGCCTGCGCCTTGCGCAAGGTCACGAGCCGACGATTCAATACGATACAGAATCCAATGGTCGCAGCCAGCAGGACCACGATCAGACCATCCAGGAAAAATGACAGAGGCATCAGCTCTCAATCCTTTCCACGACACTATCGTTGACGCAGACCGACACGCGGTCCGATACCCGGCCCATGCGGCCGGTCGTCAGCTCGACCCCACCGCACCGAAGGGTGATGTTTGACGAGGGCGCGGTGTTAAGCAGCAGGGTATCTCCCGTCCTGAGCCGGGCGACGTCGCTGAGGTGCAACATCTGCTGGTCCACCAACGCATCGACCTCGATTTCCGTGGCCCACAGCTCCTTGGCCAGATGGGCCTCCCAGATCGAGTCGCGGCCGAACTTTTCGCCCATGAACATTTGCAGCAGCAGCTCGCGTACCGGCTCGAGGATGGCGTAAGGCAGGAGCATATCGAACTTGCCGCCGCGATCCTCCATGTCCACCCGCATGCGGACCAGAATTGCCGCGTTGGCGGGCCGGGCAATCGTGGCGAAGCGCGGATTGGTTTCCAGCCGGTCGAAGCGCATGGCGACGGGGCTCAGCGGTTCGAACGCGGCGCTCAGGTCGGACAGGATAAGAAGCACCATCCGCTCGACCAGATTGCGCTCGATGGTCGTGTAGGGCCGGCCCTCGATGCGCATCGCCGCGGTACCGCGCCGGCCGCCAAGCAGGACGTCGACAATTGAGTAGATCAGTGCCGAGTCGACGGTGATCAACGCGTAGTTGTCTCACTCCTCGGCCTTGAACACCGCCAGCATTGCGGGCAGCGGAATCGAGTTTAGATAGTCGCCGAACCGGATCGAGCTGATCGCATCGAGGCTGACCTCGACATTGTCCGACGTGAAATTGCGCAACGTCGTGGTCATCAAGCGGACCAGCCGGTCGAACACCACTTCCAGCATCGGCAGTCGCTCGTAGGAGACGAGCGTGCTGTTCAGGATCGCCTGAATGCCGATTTTTTCGCCGTCGTCTTCATTCTCGAAGCCGAGCAGGCTGTCGATCTCTTCCTGGTTCAGGACCCGCGCAGCATCGGCATCGAGGTCGGGGATCGAACTGTGACCCCCGCCTTCGTCGTCAGATAAGCCGTCGTCCCAGGCTCCGGTAGGGTCTTCGCCGGAGTCGCTACTGCTCTCTCGGATCTGGTCGTCGAAGTCGTCAGCCATGTGTGGGAAACCCGCTACTGGACCAGCAATTCTTTGAACAGCACGTCGTGAACTTCGAGTGGCTGCACCGCGTTGTTAACCCGTGCAAGCAGCTCTTCCTTGATCCGATAGACCCCGGCGGAGCCGCTCAGGTCTTCGGCGCGCAGCTCGCGCAGGTAGACCTGAAAGTTATCGATAATGCGCGGCATCATCTTCTTCAGCGCGCCGACGGTGTGGGCATCCGTCATCTCGAGGCTGACCACGAGACGCAGGTACGCCGGCTTGTTGCCGCTCGTCGCAAGATTGACCAGAAGGTCCGGCAGGTCGAAATAAACCATGTCGACCTGTTGGTGGACGACCTCTTCCTCCGCCGTCGCCTCCTCGCCGCCGCCGAGAAACGCATCGAGCATGCCCATGTACCAGGCGCCGCCCAGCACCAGCACCAAAACGCCGCCGCCGATGACAAGACGCTTGCCGCTGAGCAGTTTGCGCTTGCCCTTTGCTGCCTTGGCATCTCCTTCAGCGTCGCCTTCGGCGTCTGTCTCTTGAAGTTCGCTGTCGTCGATCGCGGTGTCGGCCATCTGTTTTCTCCGCCCATCCGGAATGCTTGGCGCGCTATCGCACTTATGTGTTGTAGGAAATATTCGTTAATAAGAGGTTGCGTTGGCGGATCGGCACGAGCTGCCCGGCAAAGCCTGCCGAAGGTCGCTATTCGACCGGCTGGCGCATCGCATCGTGCCATCTAAACATCTGTTTTACAAAGACAATGCCGGTTGGTATGGGACGTGCAAGAGGATGGGCACGCCTCAACCTTGTAACGATGAAGGACTATGGAAAGCACAGTTTATATTTCGCTCTCACATCAAGTCGCCCTGAAAAAAGAAATGGATGTCGTGGCCAATAACATCGCTAACGCGAGCACCACGGCCTTCAAGGGCGAGCGCATGATGTTTTCTGAGTATCTCAGCACCGATGAAAACGGCCAGACCGTCAGCTTTGTCGAGGAAGCGGGCTTGTACCGCGACGACAGCCAGGGCGTTCTGCAGCCAACCTACAACCCGCTTGACGTCGCGATCCAGAACGACGGCTATTTCGTCGTCGACACACCCGACGGCCCCCGCTACACGCGCGGCGGCCACTTCCAGCTCGATGCCGAGCGCAACCTGGTGACCCAAGACGGCTTCAAGTTGCAGGCCGACGACGGCAAGCCGTTCACCTTCGCAGCCACCGACGCGAGCATACAGATCATGCAGGACGGCACCGTGCTCGCCGAGAGCGGCGAGATCGGCGTGTTCCGAATCGTTGACTTCGAGCAGTCCGGCAGCCTGGTCAAGGCACGCGGCGGTCTGTACAGCAGCGATCTCGAGCCGGTCGACGTGGAGGAGATCCATATCGAGCAGGGCATGCTCGAAACCTCCAATGTCCAGCCCATTCTCCAGGTCACGCGCATGGTCGAAATTCTGCGCTCCTATCAATCGGCGCAGAACCTAGCCAATACCGACCACGACATGATGCGCAAGACCATCAACGAAATTCTCAAGATTCCGAGTTGATCGGGATCGGGAACAGAGGATAACAGCCATGAAATCCCTCAGTATCGCAGCCACCGGCATGCTGGCCCAGCAGCTCAATGTCGAGGTCATCTCCAACAACATCGCGAACATGAACACGACGGGCTACAAACTGCAGCGCGCCGAGTTCCAGGACCTGCTTTACCAGAACGTCGAACAGATCGGCTCCGCCTCGTCGGACGCCGGCACGCTGGTGCCGAGCGGCATTCAGGTCGGTGTCGGTGTCAAGACCGGGTCGGTCTACCGCATCACCTCGCAAGGCGAACTGGTCTCGACCGAGAACTCTCTCGACCTCGCGATCCAGGGCAAGGGCTATTTCCAGGTCGATATGCCCGATGGCAGTCAGTCCTACACCCGGGCGGGCACGTTCCAGCTCAGCCCCACGGGCGAGATCGTGACCTCGGACGGTTTCGCAGTCAGTCCCGGCGTCGTGGTGCCCGAGGACGCCGTCTCGGTTACCATCAACATCAACGGCGAGGTCCAGGTCAAACTCGCCGGCCAGACCGACGCGCAGACGGTCGGCCAACTCGAGCTCTACATCTTCCCCAACGAAGCGGGCCTCGAGGCGATTGGCGACAACCTGCTGATCGAGAGCACCTCGTCGGGCACCGGCACCGCCGGTACCCCGGGCGGAGCGGGGTTCGGCACCGTCCTGCAGGACTTCCTCGAGACCTCGAACGTCAACTCGGTGGCCGAGATCACCAACCTGATCACGGCACAGCGCGCCTACGAGCTCAACTCGAAAGTCATCACGACGTCTGACGAGATGATGCAAACCGTCAACCAGATGCGCTAGGAGGGATCGGCATGAAACCTCTCACCATCCTGTTCGCCGTCGTCGCCACTGTCGGCCTGCTGGTCGCACAGGCGGCACTGGCGTCCAACCGTCTGTACAGCAATATCATGGTCGAGGGCGACCTCGTCACTCTCGGCGACCTTTTCACGGAGACCGGTGCGCTTGCCGACGAGCCTCTTCTCGAGGCGCCCGCACCGGGCGAGCGCACCGTTCTGTGGAGCGACGAGATCGCCCGTCTGGCCAGCGCCTACGGCCTCGACTGGCACACCGAACCGGGTGCGAAGGCCGTGATCGAGCGCGCCAGCCAGATCATTTCGGCAGGCGAGATCGCCGATCGACTGGCCGACGAAATCTTCATTATCACCGGTGGCAGCGAGGTCGAGATCGAACTCGTCGACCGCCGCGCCGAACTCCATGTCGGGCTCTACGAACCGACCGATTTCGACATTCGCCACCTGAGTTACGACGAGCGCTCCAACCGCTTCTCCGCCGTCCTCGTGCCGCCCTCGGGCGACTTGACGGGGGTCCAGCTCAAGGTCGCGGGCCGCGCCTTCATAATCGTCGAAGTGCCCGTGCTGAACCGGCGGCTGCGTGCCGACGAGATTGTCGCCGACGGCGATATCTACTGGACCTTGGCGCGGGCCGACGAGTTGTCCGGCGACATCGTGCTCGACCCGATCGACATGGTCGGCATGGCCGCGCGCCGGGGTATCCGGGCCGATGAACCCGTTCGCATGCGTGACCTCGAAGCGCCCAAGCTGATCGTCAAAGGCGCACCGGTTACCATGGTCTATCGCACCGATTCGATGATACTAACCGTGATCGGCAAGGCGATCGACGACGGCGCTGCGGGCAGCACGGTTCGCGTACTCAATCCCCAGAGCAACATGGTCATCCAGGCAGTCGTGACCGGCCGCGATGTGGTGACGGTCCCGAGCGCCATGGCGTTCGATTTCAACTGAGGACGATCTTGATGTTTGCATGCCTTCGCCGCGCCACGGCCCTGCTCGCCGTCACCGCAATGGGCGGTCTCGTCCTCTCGGGCTGTGCGACCCTCGACCGGCTCGCGCAGGTCGGCAAGGAGCCGGATCTGCGCGACATCGACAACCCCATCCAGGAACTCGGCTACGAGCCGATCATCCTGCCCATGCCCCAGGAAGAGGTGGTCGCAAGCAGCGCCAACTCGTTATGGCAGAACGGCGCGCGCGCCTTCTTTAAGGATCAGCGCGCGAGCGGTGTTGGCGACATTCTCACCGTCGAGATCGAGATCGCCGACAGCGCCACCATCGCCAACACCACCGAGCGCAAGCGCGACACCACCGAAGACGCGGCGGCGACCTCGCTGTTCGGCTACGAGCAGGCGTTCGGCGAAATTTTGCCCGAGGCGGTCGATCCCACTGATCTGATCGACCTCTCCGCGGACAGCGATCACAAGGGCGTTGGCACCATCGACCGCAGTGAGACCGTCAGCCTGAAGGTGGCGGCGCTCGTAACCCAGGTCCTGCCCAACGGCAACATGGTGATCCAGGGGCGCCAGGAAGTGCGCATCAACTTCGAGGTGCGCGAGCTGCTCGTGCACGGCGTCGTGCGGCCCGAGGACATCGCATCCGACAACACCATCGACTACGAGAAGATCGCCGAAGCCCGCATCGCCTATGGCGGGCGCGGCCAACTCAGCGATGTCCAGCAGCCCCGATACGGCACCCAGCTGCTCGACGTGATTTATCCGTTCTGACGAGTTGAGGCGTCGGAGACCGGTTAAGGGAGCGGCAGTTCATGCGCCTGCTGCACCCAACCGCCGGTCCCCGTGACCCTCGCGGTCCGAGCGGCAACCGACCCCACCGGCCCGTGCCCCGGCGCGGGCCTTTTTTATAGTGGATATTAATGGAGTACGGCAGTGACGCGGAGCCGACGCCTAGTCGTCGCGGTGGACCCGCTCCATCCGCTCGTGACTCTCCTGCGCCTCGATGCTCATGGTCGCGATCGGCCGGGCCTCCAGGCGGCTGAGCGCAATCGGCTCGCTGGTCACCTCGCAATAGCCGTAGCTCTTGCTCTCGATGCG
Organism: Alphaproteobacteria bacterium; assembly: GCA_965249645.1. Taxonomy (GTDB): domain Bacteria; phylum Pseudomonadota; class Alphaproteobacteria; order UBA828; family JAPUJA01; genus CAVOEB01. The sequence continues at coordinate 464,284 of CBDFML010000012.1, read as the reverse complement.
ATCGAGCGCCGCGTCGATCTTGGCAATCAGCTTGCGCTGGCGGTCGCGGGTGCGCAGCTCGACGGTCCGCTCGGTTTCGGTCGAGGCCCGGTCGGCAATGTCCGCCTCGGGCAACGAGCCCTGTTTCAGGTTATGAAGCGTCTGGTTCGATTCCCGCAATACCTCCTCGCGCCAGCCCAACAGCTTGCGCCGGAAATATTCCAGCTGGCGCGTGTTCATGAACGGCTCCTTTTCGGAGGGTCGGTAATTTTTCGGGAGTCTCGCCCCCATTTATTTCTCCATCGGCGCTACAGGGTGTCGTCGGCGGCGGGAGTATATTGAATTGCTGGGCCGGCCCGCAAGACCTCTTCTGGCCCCTGCGCGAATCCGACACGGGTTGGAAAAAATATCAACTATTTTACGGAGTTATTTGATTTTCAGCGACGCACGGCCGTTCGGGCGGGCGCTGCGGGACGAGACCGGGCTAGGCCTTGTCGGCAAATTTTGCGAGTTCGACCCGGGCGCGCAGATCAATCTCGTCAAGCACCTCTGCGAGACGCGGGTCGTTCACCTGGGCGCGGGCAACGTCGAGTTCGCGGGCAAGCTCGACCAGGGTGCCCCGGGCAATGCCACCGCGCAGCAAGCCCATACGGATTTCGTCGAGATGGTCGAGCAGCCGCTGGCCCCGAGCGGTCGAATGCTGCTGTCCGTTTCCCGGCATGCCGACCTCCTGCACCGCGAGCAGGGCATCGACCGACGCAATGGGCGAGACCCCGGATACGGTCGGCACACTCTCGGCGGCGTCATCGACCAGCGTAAAGCGCGCCTGGCCGGCTCCGGTCTTCGCGGCGCCGCTCTTGCGACGAACCGAACCGGTTCCAACTGTGTTCGACGGCGTAATTTTCATCGAGGCTCCGTGGGGTGCGGTTGGCGCACCGTCGCATGCGTGGAGAGCGTCAGGGTGCGCGAAGGCGGTTAACAAGCGGTAAAATCCGCCGCCGGCCGGCGAAGGCGGAAGATATTGCCGGGCGGCGCGCAGAGTTTACACCCGGCCCGCCGCCGACCCCGGCGGCCTGTGAATTTATCTCTTAAAATCAAAGAATTAGAGATTGGCCCCGGTTGGCACGCGATTGGCATGTAGAGGCGCAGAGATGAATTCATTTTCGGAGCGCGCAAGCTAAAGTGTCCACGTCCCCAACTTTTTTCCGCCGCCTCGCCGTTCTCGCCATCAGCTTCGCATTGGTTGCTGCCCTGTCGCTTCCGCCCGCCACCCACGGCGCCTCGCGGATCAAGGACATTTCGGACTTCGAGGGCATCCGCGACAACATGCTGGTCGGCTACGGCCTGGTCGTGGGCCTCAACGGCACCGGCGATTCGCTCAACAATTCGCCGTTCACCCAGCAGAGCCTGACGAGCATGCTCGAGCGGCTCGGGGTCAACACCCGCGACGCCACCCTCAACACGGACAACGTGGCCGCCGTGATGGTCACCGCCGTCCTGCCGCCGTTCGCCCGCCAGGGAACCCGGATCGACGTTACGATCAGCGCTCTGGGCGATGCCGAAAGCCTGCTCGGCGGCACTCTGCTGGTCACCCCCCTGATGGGCGCCGACGGCGAAGTTTACTCCGTTGCCCAAGGCCAGGTCTCGGTAGCGGGTTTTTCGGCCCAGGGCCAATCGGGCACCACGGTCACCCGCGGCGTTCCCACCAGTGGCCGGATCGCCAATGGCGCCATCGTCGAGCGCGAGATCAGCTTTTCGCTCGACACCCTGGACTCGATCAACATCGCGCTACGCAATCCCGACCTGACCACCGCCCGCTCCGTCGCCCAGGCGATCAACGGAAGCCTTGACGCGGCGGTGGCCGAGCTGGTCGATCCCGGCACGGTGCGCCTGCAGGTCCCCACTTTCTACCGCACCAACGTCGCGCTGCTGCTCAGCGAGGTCGAACAGATCATCGTCGAAACCGATCAGACCGCCCGGGTCGTGATCGACGAGCAATCGGGCGTCATCGAAGCCTGGCTCAAACAGTACAATCACATCCGCCCGCATCAGTCTCTGAACATGCGTCCACCCGCGCCCGAGACTCTATCAGGAACTGGTACATAGAACGGGGGCTTTACAGCGGGGCGGCTCGCCGACTCCGCGGGACGCCCCGAACTGATCGGCGATCTTGCCCGCGATATCGGCCAGTTCGTGCGAGTTTCGGCGGAGCCCGAGCCCGGACAGTGGCGGGCGTTCCTGTTTCCGTTGTTCGACGGCTCCGCGCTCCACCAGATCGGGTTCTTTACACGCAATCAACCCGGTTCGGGGGAGGATCCCAACGAAGGCGCGGGCACGCGGTTCGTGGTCGATGTTGAATTGAGCCGCCTGGGTGCTATTCAGTTGGACGGACTGGTTACGCTGGCCCGCTTCGAGCTTGTCGTACGCAGCCACACAGCCCTGTCCGAGACGGCACGCAGCCACATCCAGACAGTGTTTGAAGAGGCCAATGAAATTGGCGGAGCGACCGGAGCCTTGCGGTTTCAGGCCACCCGACGGTTTCCCGTCGATCCGCTCGCCGAACGCCTGTCCGAAGACGCCAACGCGCTGCTCGCGTGACGCCGCTCAGGTATCGGCGCGGCGCATGAACTGATTGATCGCGATCTCGTCGTGCCGGGTCTGCTCGCGTTTCTGCTCAAGGGCCCGGACGCGAGCCTGCCGGCGCGTCTGAGTAATGTCGTACTTCTTGAATTCCTGAAACGCGGCGACAAGTTCCGCCTTGGCGTCATGCATGCGGCCGGCCAACTCCATCTTGGCGCCCTCGATGGCCTCGCGCTTGGCCAGCACACCGGCGGTGAACAGGGGAAAGGTGTAGCCCGCTTCACTCGATGCCTCGACACGGGCCTGTTCATCGACCAGCGAGCGCTCCAGACGCCGCTGAGCGCCGTCCAGTTCATCGCGTGCCTCCTCGAGCCGGGTCAGCACGTTGCGCTTCTCGTCGACGATTCGTTGGTGAAACCGGACCAGCGTTTCGAGCCCGCTCATGCCGCCGCTTCATTTCCGATCAGCATGGATCCGGCGGCGTCGGGTTCGGATCCGGCGGCGAGCAACTCGGCCAGTGCCTCATAACCCTCTGTCATCGTCGCACGCTCGTCCTTGTCCTGTGACAGGAAGCGTTCGAGCTCCGGGTGATAATGAATGGCGACATCGACGTCGATATCGCTGCCCTGACGATAGGCGCCGAGACTGATCATTTCCGCCATGTTCTCATAGTTCACCATCAGAGCCTTGCCGCGCAAGACCATCTGGTTCTCATCCGGCGTGTTGCAGCCGGGCATCGTCCGCGACACGCTGCGCAGCACATTGACCGCCGGATAGCGGCCGCGCTCGGCGATCTCCCGGTCGAGCATGATATGCCCGTCGAGAATCCCCCGCACGGCGTCGGCAATGGGCTCGTTGTGGTCGTCGCCCTCGACCAGCACGGTGAACAGGCCGGTAATGCTGCCTCGACCGGTGCCGGGCCCGGCGCGTTCGAGCAACTTGGGCAGCTCGGCGAACACCGTCGGGGTGTATCCCTTGCTGGTTGGCGGCTCGCCGCCCGACAGGCCGATTTCGCGCTGCGCCATGGCGAATCGGGTCACGCTGTCCATCAGGCACAGCACGTCGTTGTCGAGATCGCGAAAGTACTCGGCGACGGTGAGGGTGAGATAAGCAGCCTGGCGGCGCATCAGGGCAGATTCGTCAGAGGTCGCCACAACCACGACGCTACGCGCGAGACCTTCGGGACCGAGATCGTCTTCGATAAATTCCTGCACCTCGCGGCCGCGCTCGCCAACCAGGCCGATCACGGAGACATCGGAGGCGGTGTAGCGCGCAAGCATTGAAAGCAGCACCGACTTGCCGACATCGGAGCCCGCGAAGATGCCCATGCGCTGGCCGCGGCAGCAGGTGAGAAAGGTGTTGATCGCACGCACGCCGAGATCGATCTTTTCACCGACCCGTTGGCGCTCGTGGGCGGCGGGCGGGGCGGCGCGCAAAGGAAAAGGATCGCCGCCCGGAGCCAGCGGTCCGCGCCCGTCGATCGGCTCGCCAAAGGCGTTGACCACCCGGCCGAGCCAGCCGGTGCTGGGATAGACGACGGTCTCGGTTGCCTCGACGACCGCCTTGCAACCAAGCCCGATGCCTTCGAGCGAGCCGAACGGCATGAGCAGAGCCCGTTCGTCGCGAAAGCCGATGACCTCGCAGGGCACCGGTCGACTATCGTGGGCGAACAGCGTGCAGCGCCCGCCGATGCTGACGGAGCGCTGCAGGCCGGCGCATTCGATGAGCAGACCCTGGATGCCCGCAACCCGGCCATAGATCCGGCAGGCAGGCACGCGTTCGACTGCGGTGGTCAGTTTTTTTGTGGTAATTCCCATGCCAGGCGGATGATGGCTCCCAGGCCGAATTGCGACGAATTTCAGGCTTATCATGGGCTGGACGCACTTAAGGATGGGTTAAATGCGCGGGCCCGTTTGGTGGCCGGCGAGGCACCTGTGTCCGCCATCACCGACAAGGCTGATGATCTGCCTATGATTTAGATGTTGTTAACCTTCCCGATGGAAGATAGTGGGAATGGTTAACAGGCCCGCGGGACATCGGAGACCGGCCACCGGCCGAGAGAATTAGCCCCGCTGAGACCGCAACAACTATAAGGCAAAAGGTCAGCTCATGCGCGTGCTCCTGGTAGAAGACGATTCAGCCCTGGCAAAAAGCATTCAGGTCATGCTCACGTCGGAAGGCTATGTCTGCGACACCACCGACCTGGGCGAAGACGGCCTCGAAATCGGCAAGCTTTACGACTACGACATCATTGTCCTCGACCTCATGTTGCCGGACATAGACGGCTATGAGGTGTTGCGCCGCTTCCGCGCCGACAAGATCGACACGCCCGTGCTGATCCTCTCGGGCCTCACCGAGCCCGATCACAAGGTCAAGGGGCTGGGCTACGGGGCCGACGACTACCTGACCAAGCCGTTCAACAAGGGCGAGCTGGTTGCCCGCCCGCAGGCCATCGTTCGCCGCTCCAAGGGACATGCCCATTCGGTTATCGAGACGGGCAAGCTCAAGGTCGACCTGGAAACCCGGTCGGTCGAGGTCGAAAACCAGCCGATTCACCTGACGAGCAAGGAATACGCCATCCTGGAGTTGCTCTCGCTGCGCAAGGGCACGACGCTGACCAAGGAAATGTTTCTCAACCACCTTTACGGTGGGATGGACGAACCCGAACTCAAGATCATCGACGTGTTCGTCTGCAAGCTGCGCAAAAAACTGGCTGCCGCCACCGGCGGTGAACATTACATCGAGACCGTGTGGGGCTGCGGCTAAGTGTTGAAGGATCCCATCGACAGCGAGGTCGAGGCCGACGCCGCCAGCGCCGCCTGACCCGGCACGAACATCACTCTCCCCGCTTCCTGATCCCAATTGCGCGCCCGCATCCGGGCACGTCGTGTTGCCAGATCAGGTTAGATCCCCAAATTCGACGTATACCGCGCCGTCAAGACGAGCGGTGGAGTGTCGGGATCGCCCCAGGCAAGGGGTCCGCCGCCGTCGCGCGCGAGGCGCGCCGCGAGAAACGGAACGATATGGCGAGGCTGCAATTCGGTGTGGTCCTGTGCACCGCCCCCGCCATTTCCGAGCTCGAGTGCATGGCGCTGATCCTCGCTGAGGCTGACCGCGGGCCCGTCAGCCAGCACGCGGATATCGAGAATGCTTTCCACAGGCTCCGCTAAGACATCGACGGTGCCGCCCCGCACCAGGCACTCGCTCGCAAGCAAAACCATATTGACGATCAGCTTGACCGCCTGCCGCTTGATGTCGGTCTCGGCGTTCTCCGCCGGGGTTTCCCAGCGGCACTCGATCTTATGGTCGCGCAAAAATTCGACCGCGGCGCGGGCGGCTGCGGCCGGCGCGATGCTGGCGGATTCTGAGCGACCGAAGGCGATCCGGAAAAATTGCAGCCGATGTGACGCCTGTTCGCTGCTCATGGCACAAGGCGGGCGACCTCCTCGCGCATGTCGGGCGCATCGTCCTCGAGGAACTCGATGCCGTTGCTCATGGCGGAGACCGGCCCCACGAGATCGTGACACAGGCGCGAGCAGAGCAAGCCGGCCAATCGCAATTCGTCGCTCATCGTTATCCCCGTTTCGTCGTCGACCCGCCCAAGATCCTATCCGTCCAGCAGGACCGCCGTGTCGCCGGCCCGGACCTGCCCTAGGGCGGCGACGCTGGCGTAGATTCCGAAATTACGATTGTTCTCTTTGTACACTGTCTTGAGGATATTCTGATCTTCCTCGAGGCTGCTGTGCTCGGGCGTCGTCATGACGCAGCGTACACAATCATCGTCAAGCTTTAGCCGTACGTTCTCGCCGATCGCCAGCGTTTTGCCGAGCCATTCGTTTTCGGCAAACCCCGTCACGTCGGGGGTGTCGAGGACAATGTTGGGCCGAAAGCGGATCGGATCGAAGACCCCCTCGGGGTATTCAGCGTTCGCCGCCCGAACGGTTGCCGTCGTTAGCAGATGGATCGGGGTCAACTCGTAAGGTGCTGCCGGCGAAGCCTTGCCATCGGCGCGCGCGTCCGCTTCATCGGATTTTCCCGCACCGGCGGCCTGGCCGGTCCAAAGCGAAACGTCGCGCCCGGTCAACGCCGACAAGCGCTCAGCCAACGCCGGGTTGTCGCTGAGCATTTCCGTGCCGTCCGGAAACTGCAGGCGAACCGACGGGGGTGGCGCATTCGGCGTCGGCTCCTCAACGAATTCGGCTCGAACACCGACCAGCGCCGACCATTTTCTGGCCGACATGGCCGCGCTCACCATGGCGAACTTGTCGTTTTCGACAACCGAATAACTCCGGTCGCCGATAACACCGTTCTCACCCAGACTTGCGGCCTCGAGCGCTTCACCGAGCACGGAGCGCACGGGATAACGCCACAGGTCTCTTACGGTTCCAACAATTTCGCCTTCCATGCCGCCCTCTCCTTCATCCGGATGAGTCTCCGACCCGTCGCTTACGCGGCGCCGGATCGTGTCGCCGGGCCGATGATGACGGATTCAGACTGCCAAATCCACCGGGTCCCGGTCTTGTCCGAGGCCCAACGACGCGCCCCAATCAGCAGTCCATTGGGCTAGACTGACGACGAAGCAGCGACGGTTCCGCTGAGCGGTGCCGATTCTGCCATCGAGCATTAACGGGAGTGACCTTGTCATGGCCAAACACGAACAGCGTTCGGGCGCGTCGCTTAATGGCAAGCTGGCCCTGGTGACGGGAGCCAGCCGGGGCATCGGCGCCGCAATTGCGAGACGGCTTGCCGCAGACGGCGCACAGATTGTCATCACTCACGCCAATTCGGTCGACGCCGCCGCACAAGTGTGCCGGGAGATCGGCGACGCCGGCGGCCAAGCCGAGGCCATACAGGTCGACGCCGCCGACATCGCGGCCGGCAAGGGGCTGGTCGATACGGTGGTTGGCGCGCACAGCGCGATCGATATCCTGGTCAACAATGCAGGCACGCTGCAGCTTGCCGAGATTGCCGCGGCCACGCCGGAACAATTCGACCGCAGCATCGACGTTAACCTGCGCGGTCCCTATTTCCTGATCCAGGCGGCAGCGCCCCACATGCCCACCGGGGGACGGGTTGTGAATATCAGCAGCATCTTCGCCGACGTCACGCCGTTTCCGGGAATCGGTCTCTATGCCATGAGCAAATTCGGCCTTCACGGCATGACCCGGGCACTCGCCCGCGAGCTCGCGGGCCAGGGGATCACCATCAACGCGGTCGCGCCCGGCCCGATCGACACCGAGATGAACCCGGCGGACGGGCCACTCGCCGAAGCAATGATTCCCCGCTCGCCGATCGGCCGCTACGGCCGACCGGAGGATATCGCCGAAACCGTGGCCTATCTGGTCGGCCCGCACAGCGACAACGTCAACGGCGCGGTGCTGACCGTCGACGGCGGCTGGAGCGCCTGATTCGGTGTCCGCCGGCTCCCCCGCTCCACCGGAAGCGGCCATGTACGAGCCTGGCTCGTGGGTGGCGCACCCGGCGCAACCGGACTGGGGCGCGGGCCAGATCCAGAGTGTCGTCGGAGCCCGGGTGACGGTGAATTTCGAGCATTCAGGGAAACGGACGATCAACACCGCGGTGATCGTCCTTGCACGTTTACCCGGCCCGCCGCCGGTAGAACGCTAAACGCCGGGCGCGAATCGACGGGCTGTCATGTTCATAAAGCAGTTCACCTACCTCGTCGCACTCGCCACCGAGCAGCATTTCGGCCGTGCCGCGGCACACTGCGACGTGGCCCAGCCCACCCTGTCCAACGGCATCAAGCAACTCGAGAACGAATTGGGCCTGCCCATCGTGCGCCGCCACCAGCGCTTCCAGGGCTTCACACCGGAGGGCGAGCGGGTTCTCGAATGGGCCGAGCGCATCCTGGCCGACCGCGATGCCATGCTGCAGGAGTTGAGCGAAATGCGCGGCGACCTGCACGGCCGGTTGCGGATCGGCGTGGTGCCGACGGCGTTGCCGCTCATGCCGCGGGTGACCCGGCCATTTTGCGAGCGTCACCCGAGTGCGTCGGTCGCCGTGATGTCGCAGAGCTCGGCGGAAATCCAACGCGGGCTCGATAATTTCGAGATCGACCTCGGGGTTACCTATCTCGACAGCGAACCGATCCGCCATGTCCGCTCGGTGCCGCTTTACCGCGAACGCTACTGCCTGCTGTTCCCCGACGACGGGCGCTTCGCGAAGGCATCGTCCGTCACCTGGAAGATCGCGGCGGCGCAACCGCTCTGCCTGCTGTCATCGGACATGCAGAACCGGCGCATCATCGACGCCGCGTTCCGTGACGCCGGCCAGCAGCCTGCACCCCAGATCGAAACCAACTCGATCGGCCAGCTCGGCCTTCATGTCGCCACCGGCGCCTGGTGCAGCGTGGTGCCCGAGCATTTCCCCGCGACCCAGAACATCCCGCCCGGCACCCGCGCCCTGCCCTTGACCGCGCCCCAGGTCGGCCATCTGGTCGGCTTCGTGATATCCGACCAAGAGCCGGTGCCGCCCATGGCCAAGGCCATGCTTGCGGTTGCCGAAACGCTCGACGAAACGACCCTGTTCGGCCGTTCGATCGAGAGCGCCAAGGAGACGCTGCTCTAGATAGATCATTTCTATTGAATGATCACTTCAATAAATTTTACAAATGACCCATCCTTTGCCAGATTAACCCGCGCAACACGCCCGGGCAGGCCGGGCCGAGCAGGAAGGCATGCGCCGATGGCCGCATCCAACGTGACACTTCGCAAGTTCAAGCATCCCGGCACCAGCCGGCGAAAAGCGCTCAGCCAGCTCAAGGGGCGTCAGCCCGAGCCGCGGGCGCTGGACGAGGTTCGCGCCCTGCTGGGGGAGCAGCCGCGCCGGCGCGACCTGTTGATCGAGCACCTGCATCTGATCCAGGATCGCTATGGCCACCTCTCGGCCGCGCACCTCGTGGCGCTTGCCGACGAGATGGCGCTTTCCCTCGCCGAGGTCTACGAGACAGCGACCTTCTATGCCCATTTCGACGTGGTTCGCGAGGACGAGACACCACCCCCACCGCTGACCATCCGGGTCTGCGACAGCCTGACCTGCGAAATGATGGGGGCCGACGATCTGCTCGAAGAGCTGGGCCGGGCCCTGGGCGATAAGGTGCGGATCCTGCGCGCTCCCTGCATGGGCCGCTGCGAATGTGCGCCGGTGGCGGAAGTCGGCCATTTCCCTGTCGAAAACGCCACGCCTACCGCTGTCATACACGCAGCCGACACATGTCATACAAAACCCCCTATTTTGTCATACACTGTGTATGACACATATGTAAAAACCAATGGATACCAGCTATTTGAGTCATGTATGACAGGAGAGAGAAAAGCTGACGATTTGATAGAAATCATGGAGGCGAGCGGACTGCGCGGACTTGGCGGCGCGGGCTTTCCGGCAGGGCGCAAATGGCGTTTCGTGCGCCAGGAACCGGCGCCGCGACTGATGGCGATCAACGCCGACGAAGGCGAGCCCGGTACCTTCAAGGACCGCTACTATCTGGAGCGCGATCCCCACCGTTTTCTCGAGGGTATGCTGATCGCCGCCTGGGCGGTCGAGGCGACCGACGTCTATATCTATCTGCGCGACGAATACCCGGCGCTGCACAAAGTGCTGAGCGACGAGATCGAACAGGTCCGGGCCGCGGGCCTCGACGCGGTCACCAAGATCCACCTTCGCCGTGGTGCCGGCGCCTATATCTGCGGTGAGGAATCGGCGATGCTCGAAAGCATCGAGGGCAAGCGCGGCGAACCCCGCCACAAGCCCCCCTTCCCCTCGCAAGTCGGCCTGTTCGGCCGACCGACCCTGATCCACAACGTCGAGACCGTCTACTGGGTGCGCGACATCGTGGAAAAGGGCGCCGACTGGTTTACCGGCGAGGGCCGCCACGGGCGCACCGGTCTGCGCAGCTTCTCGGTCTCGGGGCGGGTCAGGGAGCCGGGCGTCAAGCTTGCGCCCGCTGGCATTACGGCGCAGGAGCTGATCGACGAGTATTGCGGCGGCATGGCCGACGGACACGTCTTGAAAGGCTACCTGCCGGGCGGCGCGTCGGGCGGCATCCTGCCCGCATCCATGGCCGACATCCCGATGGATTTCGACACCCTCAATGAGCATGGCTGCTTCATTGGCTCGGCGGCGGTGATCGTGCTCTCCGACCGGGACGACATCAAGGACGTGGCGCTCAACCTGATGTGCTTCTTCGAGGACGAGAGCTGCGGTCAATGCACGCCGTGCCGGGTGGGTACGGAAAAGGCTATCAAGCTGATGGAAAAGCGCCACTGGGACGGCCCGCTGCTCGAGGAGCTGAGTGCGACTATGATGGACGCCTCGATTTGCGGCCTCGGCCAGGCTGCGCCCAATCCGTTGCTGATGGTGCTCAAGCACTTCAAGGAGGAACTCTCATGAGCGAGACGATCCGATTCACGCTCGATGGCGTCGAGGTCGAGGCCGCGCCGGGGGAAACCCTCTGGCAGGTCGCCCAGCGCCTGGGCACGACTATCCCCCATCTGTGCTACACGCCCGAGCCCGGCTACCGCGCCGACGGCAACTGCCGCGCCTGCATGGTCGAGATCGAGGGCGAGCGGGTGCTTGCCGCCTCCTGCGTGCGCCAGCCCACTGACGGCATGGTGGTGCACAGCCAGAACGAGCGCGCCACCCGCTCGCGCGAGATGGTCATGGAGCTGCTCGTCGCGGATCAGCCGCCGCGCGAAAGCGCCCACGATCCCAACTCGGAACTGTGGGCCTGGGCCGAGGAGATAGGCCAGACGACAAGCCGCTTTCCCGCCAAGCAAACACCCGCCCCCGATCTGAGTCATCCGGCCATGGCGATCAATCTCGACGCCTGCATCCACTGCACGCGGTGCGTGCGTGCGTGCCGCGAGGTTCAGGTCAACGACGTCATCGGCATGGCGAACCGGGGTTCGGGAAACAAGATCGTGTTCGATTTCGACGACCCCATGGGCGCGAGCAGCTGCGTCGCCTGCGGCGAGTGCGTGCAGGCCTGCCCGACCGGCGCCCTGATGCCCGCCCACGGCGCGGGCGTCGTTGAGGCGGAGAAGGCCGTCGACAGCGTCTGCCCCTATTGCGGGGTCGGCTGCCAGCTCACCTTCCAGGTCAAGGACAACGCCATCGTCCGGGTCGAAGGCCGCGACGGCCCGGCCAATCACGGCCGGCTCTGCGTCAAGGGCCGCTTCGGCTTCGACTATGTGGGCCATCCCCACCGCCTGACCACGCCGCTGATCCGGCGCGACGACGCGCCCAAGTCCGCAACGCTCGATCTCGACCCGTCCAACCCGTTCACCCACTTTCGCGAAGCGAGCTGGGACGAGGCCCTCGACATCGCGGCTGCGGGCCTGCGCCGGATTCTCGAGCGCGACGGCTCCTCGGCGCTCTCGGGCTTCGGCTCGGCGAAGGGCTCGAACGAGGAGGCCTACCTGGTCCAGAAGCTGGTGCGCACGGGCTTTCGCACCAACAACGTCGACCATTGCACCCGGCTGTGCCACGCCTCTTCCGTCGCGGCGCTGCTCGAGGGCATCGGCTCGGGCTCGGTCACGGCCACGTTCAACGAATGCCGTCATTCCGACGTCATCATCGTGATCGGCGCGAACCCGTCCATCAACCATCCGGTCGCCGCCACCTTCATCAAGAACGCGAGCCAGAACGGCGCCACCCTGATCGTGATGGACCCGCGCGGCTCGGCGCTCTCGCGCCACGCCGACTACATGCTGCAGTTCAAATCCGGCAGCGACGTCGCCCTGCTCAACGCGATCATGCATGTGATCGTCGAAGAGGGCCTGGCCGACGAGCAGTACATCCAGGCCCACACCGAAGGTTTCGCCCAGATGCGCAGCCATCTGAAGAGTTACACGCCCGAGGCGATGGCGCCCCAGTGCGGCATCGACGCCGAGACCATCCGCACCGTCGCGCGCCTCTACGGCGAGGCGAACGCCGCCATAGTCTTTTGGGGCATGGGCATCTCGCAGCACATCCACGGCACCGACAACGCCCGCTGCCTGATCGCGCTGGCCCTGATGTCGGGCCAGGTCGGCCGCCCGGGCACGGGACTGCATCCCCTGCGTGGCCAGAACAACGTGCAGGGCGCATCGGACGCCGGGCTGATCCCGATGGTCTATCCCGACTATCAGCGGGTCGACAACCCGGAAGTCCAAGCCAAGTTCGAGACCTACTGGGGCATGGATCTCGATCCCAAGCCCGGCCTTACTGTGGTCGAAATCATGGACGCGGTCTATGCGGGGACGATCAAGGGCATGTATGTCATGGGCGAAAATCCGGCCATGTCGGACCCCAATTCCCACCATGTCCGCGAGGCGATGGCCAAGCTCGAGCTTCTCATCGTGCAGGAAATCTTCCTCACCGAGACCGCCTACTTCGCAGACGTCGTGCTGCCGGCGACCGCGTGGCCTGAGAAGGAAGGCACGGTGACCAACACCAACCGTCAGGTCCAGCTCGGCCGCAAAGCAATCGTTGCGCCGGGCGAGGCGCGCGACGACTGGTGGATCATCCAGGAGATCGCACGCCGCCTCGGGCTCGACTGGAATTACACCGGCCCGGCGGACGTGTTCGCCGAGATGCGCGGCTGCATGGACTCGCTCAACGGCATCACCTGGGAGCGGCTGCAACGCGAAAGCGCGGTGACCTACCCCTGCGACAACGAGGAGACGCCCGGCCACGACGTCATCTTCGGCGACGGTTTTCCGACCCCGACGGGCCGCGCCAAGTTCGTGCCCGCGAGCATCATCCCGCCCGACGAAATGCCCGACGACGAGTTCCCGCTGATCCTCACCACGGGACGCATCCTCGAGCATTGGCACACCGGCGCGATGACCCGGCGCGCCCAGACGCTCGACGACATCGAACCCGAGGCGGTCTGCCATCTGGCGCCGGGCTCCTTCGCCGAGCTCGGCATCGCACCGGGCGACGCAGTGCGGGTGGCGACCCGGCGCGGCATGATCGAGCTGCGCGCGCGCGCCGATTCCGGCGTGCCTCACGGCGTCGTGTTCATCCCCTTCTGCTTTGCCGAAGCGCCCGCCAATATGCTGACCAACCCGGCGCTCGACCCGTTCGGCAAGATCCCCGAGTTCAAATACTGCGCCGCCCGGGTCGAGCCGGCCGCGGTCGAAGCCGCCGAGTAGCGGCTCTCGGGCGGGGTTAGTCCGACCCGAGGCGCTCCAACAGCGCCCCGGCCTCGGTCAGGTCGTCGGGGCTGTTGGCGTTGAAGAAGGGATCGACTGGCAGAACAGTGAATTCGACCACGGCGCAGCTGAAGCGCGCCGTGAAGGTGTCGATTTTGCGGATTTCCTCCTCAACCATGCCAGCGCGCAGCGCCTCACGAAGGCTTACCGGCCACAACCCGAACACCGGATGGGTGCGCCCCGCGGATGCGGCGCAGGCGAGTTCCGCACCGTCGCCCACCGCTGCACTCAGGCGCGAGACCAGATCGGCGGGCAGAAACGGTGTGTCTGTCGCAAAGCTCGCGACCCAGCGGCAGTCGGGATGCTTGGCGGCGGCCCAGTCGAGGCCAGCGAGGATCCCCGCCAGCGGCCCGGCGAAATCCGGAACCCCGTCGGCCACCACCGGCAGGCCGAATTCGGCAAAGCGTGCGGGATCGCCGTTCGCGTTCAGGACCAGGCCGTCGGTCTGAGGTCCGGCCCGGGCAACCACCCGTTCGAGGATGCTGATACCGCCAAGTTCGCGCAGGGGCTTATCGCCACCGCCCATGCGGCGCGCGAGACCACCCGCCAGCAGTACCCCGATAACAGGGCCGGTCCCCGGCTCAGCCGTCATTTTCGGTCAGGCTCGCCTTGCGCGAATGGTGAGACGCTTCTTCGGCGATCGTGTTGGCATCGGCGTCATAAAGAATGCGCTGCGCACCTGAGAGAGTAACGAAGCGCTTGCCCTTGGCGCGTCCGATCAGGGTGAGATTGGCCTGCCGGGCAAGCTCGACCCCGGACGCCGTGAAGCCCGAGCGCGAGATGACGATCGGAATCTCCATCTGCACGGTCTTGATCACCATTTCGCTGGTCAGCCGGCCGGTGGTGTAGAAAATCTTGCCCGCCGGCGAAACCGTGTGACGGAACATGTAGCCGGCGATCTTGTCGATCGCATTGTGCCGACCGACGTCCTCCATATAGAGCAAGGGCCGGTCCTCCTCGCACAACACGCAACCGTGGATTGCCCCCGCCGCGAGGTACAGGCTGGGCTGGGTGTTGATCTTGCGCGAGAGCGCATAAAGCCAGGAGGTGCGCAGCACGGCGTCTTCGGCAAGACGCACCTCGTCGAAGCGTTCCATCACGTCGCCGAACACTGTGCCCTGGGCGCAGCCCGAGGTCAGGGTCTTCTTCTTGAGCTTGGCCTCGAAATCGGTCGGGCGCTTCGTGCGTACCACGACCACGTCGATCTCATCGTCCACGTCGATGGCCGTGATCTCGTCGTCAGGACGCAGCATGTTCTGATTGAGCAGATAACCCAGCGCGAGATAGTCGGGATAGTCGCCGATGGTCATCATGGTGACAATTTCCTGCCCGTTCAGGAACAGGGTGAGCGGCCGCTCGGCCACCACCGTGGTCTCGATCGGCGCACCGTCCTGGTCGGTGCCTGCGACGCGGGCCACCAGCCGGGGATCGCCAGGATCGGGTTTGACGACGAAATCGTTCATCGCTGCAATATGAGGGCGTCCGGGCGGCGCGCCAAGCCCGGCGCCAAAGAGATCGGCCCGCCACCTGCCTGGGACAGTCGCCGCTCGCACAAGAAATTTGTTATTTTATGCAAATACCTGCATAAATAGTTGAATTCTCCGAGAATTTAATGCTCCAATGGCTCGATGCCGAGAGTGCTGGCAATGCACACAGCCGAGCCAGCCGCCAACTGCCGATGAGATTATCGCCCGACCCCTTCGCCCATGGCCGACATCTACGAAGCCTTTCTCACCGCCTTCCGGCTGATCCTGTCGTTCGACCAGGATCTCGCGGAGATCATCCTGCTCTCGCTCGAGGTCAGCGGCATCGCGGTCCTGTTTGCCGCTCTGATCGGCCTGCCGTTGGGCGCCGCGGTGGCCCTCTTCCGCTTTCCCGGCCGCGGCGTCGTCACGATCCTGCTGAATGGGCTGATGGGGCTGCCACCCGTGGTTGTCGGCTTGCTCGTCTATCTCATCCTCTCACGCGCCGGGCCGCTCGGCGTGCTCAATTTGCTGTTTACGCCGACCGCCATGATCATCGCCCAGTGCGTACTGGTTACGCCGATCGTCGCAGCCTTGTCGCGCCAGGTCATCGAGGACCTCTGGACCGACTACGAGGAGCAACTCCGCTCTTTAGGCGCAACCCCGACCCGCGCCATCGGCACGCTTATCATCGACGGCCGCTATTCTCTACTGACCGCTATGCTCGCGGGCTTTGGCCGGGCAATCGCCGAGGTCGGCGCGGTGATGATCGTGGGCGGCAACATCGATCACGTCACCCGGGTTATGACCACAGCGATTTCGTTGGAAACCATGAAAGGCAACCTTTCCGTCGCGCTCGGCCTCGGCATCATCCTCATTGTGCTCTCGCTGAGCATCAACTCGGCGGTCTACATCATCAAGGACGTCAGCCAGCGGAGGCTGGGATGACACAGGCGTCGGACCCGACGGTCAATGCGGTGCTGCCGCTCGAGCTCGACGGCGTGAGCTACGATGTCGGTGCGACCCGGATCGTCGACGGTCTCTCCGCCGTTATCGGACCCGGCTCGCGCACGATCATCCTCGGCGCCAACGGCGCGGGCAAAAGTGTGATGCTGCGGCTGTGCCATGGCCTGATCAGGCCGACCACCGGAACCGTCCGCTGGCGCGGTGCCGATGCCGCCCAGGCCCGACGCCATCAGGCCATGGTGTTTCAGCGCCCCGTCCTGTTGCGCCGCTCGGCGGCGGCGAACATCGGCTACGCCCTGGCACTCCGTGGAATTCGAGGCGCCGAACGACATCGCCGCACGGCAGAGGCCCTGGAGTGGGCAGGACTCGCCGTTCTGGCGGCGCGACCCGCGCGGGTTCTTTCGGGCGGCGAACAACAGCGCCTTGCGCTGGCGCGTGCCTGGGCCTTGCGCCCGGAAGTCCTGTTCCTCGATGAGCCGACCGCCAGCCTCGACCCTGCCGGGACCCACGCCATCGAAAGTGCCATTGCCGCCATCGTGGCCCACGGCACCAAAATCGTCATGACCACTCACGATCTCGGCCAGGCGCGGCGTCTCGCCGACGACATCCTGTTCCTCCATGACGGCCGGCTGATCGAGCACACGGCCGCCGACGCCTTCTTTGCCGGGCCGCAACGCCCCGAAGCCCGTGCCTTTCTGGATGGGCGACTCTGGGTCAACCGTGCAACGGAGAACTGACGTGCCACGAATGAGTCCCGTTATCGCTGCGACGCTGTTGGCTGCAGCAATCCTGTTCGGCGCGGCGAGCGCGGCGGCCGACGAGCGCTTCGTCGTGCTCGCCTCGACGACCTCGACCGATAATTCCGGCCTGTTCAAGCATATCCTGCCCCCGTTCACGGCGAAGACCAGCATTGAGGTACGAGTCGTCGCTCGTGGCACGGGTCAGGCCCTGCAGATGGGTCGCGACGGCGACGCCGACGTGCTTCTGGTCCACGACGCGACGGCCGAGTTGAGGTTCGTCGACGACGGCTACGGCATCGAACGCCGCCAGGTGATGTACAACGACTTCATTATCGTCGGACCGAAGGACGATCCCGCGACAATCGCGGGCACCCACGATGTGGTCGCCGCGCTGAAGATAATCGCGGATACCGGCGTTACCTTCGTCTCGCGGGGTGACGATTCCGGCACCAACCGTGCGGAACGCCGCTTCTGGGGTTCCGCCGGCGTGGACGTGGACACCGCTTCGGGCACCTGGTACCTCGAAGCCGGTGCGGGCATGGGTGCGACCCTTAACGTCGCCGCCGCGGAGAACACCTATACAATGAGCGACCGGGGCACCTGGCTCAGTTTCGAGAATCGTCGCGATCTTGTCGTTCTCGTGGAGGGAGACCCGCTTCTGTTCAATCAGTACGGCGTCATCCTGATCGATCCGGGCCGCCACCCTCACGTCAAGAGGGACGACGGCATGGCGCTCATCGAGTGGCTGACCTCCCCCGAAGGACAGCAAAAGATTGCCTCGTTCCAGATCGGCGGTGAACAGCTCTTTTTCCCCAACCACGACGGCCAGTGACGGTGCGCCCATGACGTTGGGATTTCGACGGGCCGGTTGCCCGATACGAGCGAGAAGCAGAGCGCTGCTGATCGGCGCCCTACTGGCAGCGGGTCTGTGTTTCGGATCCGGGTCGTCCCGCGCCGAGGATCTCCACCTCGCTGTCACGACTTCGATCGAGGCCTCGGGGCTGACCGCACATCTCGCTTCCTCGTTCCAGACCGCAACCGGGATCATCATGCGCGCTGTCGTCGCGGGCACCGGGCAGGCGCTTGAAATTGGCCGGCGAGGCGATGTCGACGCTACGCTGACCCACGACACCGCGAGCGAGAAAGCGCTGGTCGAGCAAGGCGTCGGGCTCGAGCGACGCGACATCATGGAGAACGACTTCGTCTTGATCGGGCCGGACGACGATCCCGCGGCTATCGCCGGCATGATCGACGTTAGCGCCGCGATGGCCAAGATCGCCGCCGCGGGCGAGATGTTTCTTTCCCGCGCGGACGCCAGTGGCACCCACAAGGCCGAGTTGCGGCTATGGCGTGACGCCGGCATCGCTCCGGCATCGGACGGCGACGATTGGTATCTGGAAACCGGTATGGGTCAGGGCGCCAACCTGAACCTGGCCGCGGCCCGGGGGGCTTATACGCTGATCGACCGGGCCACCTGGCTTGCATCGGGCAACCGCGCCGGTCTGGCGGTCCTCGTCGAAGGTGACCCGAGGCTGGTCAATCGCTACGGCCTGGTGCTGATCGATCCTCGCGTCCACGCCCACGTCAACGCCGCGGACGCCCGCTCATTTGCCGACTGGCTTACCTCACCGCAGGGTCGCGCAGCGATTAGCGCCTTTCAGATCGACAACGTTTCCCTGTTCCGCTCGGTCCCGAAAATACCTTGACCCCCGCTCTCTTGCGCATCAGGACGTCCTGTCCGACGCACTTCGTAACGAGGCTTGCACTCGATGCTCCCAACGGGTCACCCTGCGCAATGCAAGGTTTTGACCGACAGGAAATATGATGGCGAAGACGCACGAAATTTCCGGCGGCTGTCATTGCGGTGCCATTCGCTGGCAGATGAATTCGCCGGTGGTCCCCGAGGGTATGCCCATCTGGGTTTGCGGCTGTAGCTTCTGCGTCAAGCATGGCGTGCGCTATTCGTCCTGGTCCGAAGCGGAGTTGCTGCTCCGGGCCGTCGATCCCGATCAGGTAGCGCACTACGCTTTCGGCCATGGCACGGCGGACTTCATCTTCTGCGCACGCTGCGGTGTCATCATCGCGGCACTGATGGCCGAGGCGGAGGGCACGACGGGCGTGGTCAACCTCAACAGCGCCGATGCGTCCGAGCGGTTTACCCGGCCCCCCAATCACCTCGATTTCGAGGGCGAATCCGTGGTCGAGCGACGAACCCGGCGCGGAAAATTCTGGATCGGATCGGTCGATTGGGCTGACCGGGCCTCCGTCATCACGAATCCATGACCATGCCGGAAACATCGACCCCCATCGGCGGCGGTTGTTACTGCGGCACCGTTCGGTGGCGGTTGGTCGCGCCCGACGGGCCGGCATCCCTCCCGGTCCGGGTGTGTCAATGCAGCTTCTGTCTCAAACATGGCGCCCAGTATACCTCCGACCCGCACGCCACTCTTGAACTGCATGTCTCGACCTACAAGCTTGTCCAACGCTATCGATTTGGCCATGGAACAGCCGATTTCATCTTCTGCCGCGAATGCGGAACGCTTATCGCCGCCTTGATGGACGGTCCGGGGTGTACCGAGCGCGCAGTATTGAATATCAATACGGCGGATAAACCCGAGACATTTTCGACGCCCCCCCGCGCGACGGACTTCGATACCGAACGTCGGGAAGAACGGCTTGCACGGCGCAGCGAGAGTTGGATTGGCCACGTCATCTGGATGTCCGAACCCCGGGCGTAGACGCGTCCGGGCCTCAAGGTCCGTTGTAAATCACCCGACCGAGATTGCTGCAGTCGTAACCGGCCATTCCGTCCAGCTTTGTTCGACAGGCCTCGCTCCGGGTGAAGCGAAGAAGCGTCTGGACTGGCGGTTCGAAATAATCCCGCCGGCGCATGACGAGATCGTATCGCTCGCGATGCAGGGGTATGAAATCAAGCCCGTGCTGTTGCGCCACCGCAGCCACGGCAAGGCCGGCATTCGCCTTGCCCTCGGCAATCACGGTGGCAAGGTCGCTTTCGGTTCGGGCCGGTCGAGGCAACACGTCGATGCCGCCCACATCGAGACCCGCATTCGAGAGCAAATATTCAAGCAAGATCTGGCTTCCGGCTTCGGGCTGGCGAAGCACAAGCCGGACCCCGGGCGAGACGAGGTCGTCGAGTTCAGCGATTCCAAGGGGATTGCCCGATTCAACGACAAGTCCCTGCTCACGCATTGCCCATTCGATCATGACCACGCCGGTGCCGTCGGTTGCAGCCCGCAAACTTTTCAAATTGTAGGTTTCGCTCTCCGGATCATAGACATGACACGTCGCAAGGCGCGCGTCCCCCGAGACGAACCGCTTGAGCCCTTCAAGGCTGCCAACCGGCATCATCGCGAGCCCGCAATCGGACTCGCGCAGACACCAGTCGAGCAGGGGGTCCTGGCTTCCAGCAATGACCGGCGGGGTAGAGGCGTCAGTGAGCGGTTGGGCGATTGTTTCATCGCCCTCAAGCCAGGCGTCGATCAGTGCCCGGGGAAACAGCCACTTTCCGGTAACGCGGCGGCACGGGATGCGGCCCTCCTTTACCAGGTCGTAGACCTTGCGTTCCTTGATACGCAAATAGGCCGCAACCTCCTGCGTCGTCATCATTTCGGCCAACGTCTGCATTCCCCCTCGCCACACTATAGCCGGTTCGCGAGCGGGCGAGAATTGCTCGCAAACGACGCCCGAAACGGTCGCAACAGTTAAGGATCAGGGTTAACCGCAAGCAAGTCCCAAGTCGGTCGAAAGGCGGCATAGTCCCAAGCGCTCGACTAAAAAATGTAAGGTTTTTCGCCGAAAATCGGCAATCGGACAGTACAGTTTGGTTCGGACGGGTATGGCGGAAATTTTTTTGCTTGCCAAGGCGTTGGTGATATGGACCTATCCGCATCGAGGAATCAGCTTCTAAGTTATTGAGATTCTTCACGGATAAGACAGTCTAGGCAGCTGCATGAACCGATACAAGGAATTGGTCGAAAGCTGGCGCGACGGGGTCGTCTCTTCGGCGCCCGATCTCAGACCTGCGACGCCCAAACCCGTCCCCGCCCCGGAAGAGGTTCATGAGGCGATGCGCGAGGCGTCCCTGACGGACGCCCTCGTCGGCAGCATGCTGGACAGTTCTCATCCCATGTATGTCTGCGACAAGGCGGGGGCACTGGTATTCGCGAATGTGCCTTACCGCAATCTTCTAGCCCTGGCGGTACGCGGGTCGAATAAGCAAAGGGCATCGGTCGCCTATCACGAGGCTCTCAACCCGCTCCTGGCGGAAGGCAGCGGGCCGATCGAGCGCGATGAAACCATATCCATCGGCAATACCACCCAGCGGTATCGTGCGCGCCACGTCGCCTTGCTGGACGGTAACGGTGATTTCGCGGGCAGTTACGGCGTGTTCAACGATGTCACCAACCTCAACACGTCACGGCGCCAGACAGTTCGAGCGATCGAGCATTCCGATCTGCTGATCCGCTCCATCGCGGACTGGACATGGGAGACTGACGCGGAGCTCGCGGTCATCAATATTTCACGCGGCATCAGCGCCATCACGGGCCTACCGTCCAAACTTCTCTCGGGCCTCAGCCTGCGTGATTTGGGCAGCTTCGACGAGCCGGAAAATGGCGGCCCCACGACGGAAGAAATCTTCCGGCGCCGCACGCCATTTCGCAACATCCGCTATCGCATGACGGATACCGATGGACGCGAGCGCTATCTTCATCTCAGCGGCATGCCCCTGTTCGCCGACGAGGGCCGGCAATTTAGTGGCTATCACGGGACCGCCACCGAGATCACGGCACAGGTCGAGGCGGAGGCTGACGCGGTGGCGTCCCGACGCGATGTCGATCAGGCGATGAAGGCCCTGGTCGAGCGCAACAGGGAATTGGGCGCCGCCAATGAAAGTGCGATCGCAGCGGTCCAGTCAAAAAGCAAATTCCTCGCGATGATGAGCCACGAGCTGCGCACGCCGCTTAACGCCATCATCGGATTTTCCGAGATTGCGTCGAAGCAGATGTTCGGCCCGTTGTCAGATCCCTATCTGGGCTACAGCAACGACGTACTCTCCGCCGCGCAGCACTTGCTTGGTGTGATCAACGACGTGCTCGACGTCGCGAAAATCGAGAGCGACGTAATGACCGTGATGGCCGAGCCGGTCAGCCTGCATGCAGTACTCGATGATGCCCGCTCCTTCGTCACTCTCCAGAGCGAGCAGAAATCGATCGACATTTCAGAGGTTGCCACCGACAGCGACGCTCTCGTCGTCGCGGATCCTGTGCGGCTGCGCCAGGTAATGATCAATCTGCTGGGCAACGCCGTCAAGTTTACCGATGCGGGTGGCCGGGTTGGCGTTGATGTCGAAACCCGAATGTCCGGCATGGCCGATATCACCGTGTGGGACACAGGCATCGGTATCGCACCCGATATGCAGGAAAAGGTCTTCGAAAGCTTTCAGCAAGTCGGCCAGAACATAGAATACCGCCCTCATGAAGGCACCGGCCTGGGCTTGACGATTTCTCGCCATCTGGTCCAGTTGATGGGCGGCGAAATCTGGCTGGAGAGCAGACCGGGCAAGGGCTCGCGCTTTACGGTTCGCCTGCCATTGATGGCCCCGGATGGAAAAGCCACCACCGAATCACCGGACACCACTGACTGAAGCCTGCCCGCCCAAAGCTCCCTGCGGAATTTAGGGGAGAAATCCCACGTATCGCGTATTATATCCTTTAAGTACCCGACGACGGGGACATCTCAGCGTCCCCGCACAACCAAGAGCGAGTTCCTGTCGCGATGATCGATCCGTTCGGGCGACATGTTTCCTATCTCCGCGTGTCGGTTACCGACCGCTGCGACTTCCGTTGCGTCTACTGCATGGCGGAAGACATGACGTTTCTGCCCAAGGCCGAGTTGCTCACCCTGGAAGAACTCGACCGGGTTTGCAGCACGTTCATCGGGTTGGGCGTGAAAAAATTGCGGTTGACCGGCGGTGAACCGCTGGTGCGACGCGACGTGATGAGCCTGTTTCGCTCCCTGGGCCGCCATCTTCAGAGCGGCGCCCTCGACGAGTTGACCCTGACCACCAACGGCAGCCAACTCGCCCGCTTCGCCGACGAGCTCGTCGCCTGCGGCGTACGTCGGATCAACGTGTCGCTCGACACCCTCGACGCCGAGAAGTTTTCCCGCATCACCCGATGGGGAAAATTTGACAAGGTCATGGCCGGCCTCGACGCAGCGCAATCAGCAGGCCTCGAGATCAAGATCAACATGGTCGCGCTTAAGGAAGTCAACCGCGACGAGATCGACGCCATGGTGCGCTGGTGCGGCGACAAGGGCTTCGACCTGACCCTGATCGAGACCATGCCGCTGGGCGAGATCGACGGCGATCGGGTCGACCAGTATTTACCACTTTCCATCGTGCGCAGCGATTTGCAGCAGCGCTGGACACTGGACGACATCGACTATTCGACCGGTGGGCCGGCCCGCTATGTCCGGGTCCGCGAGACCGGCCGGCGGCTCGGCTTGATCACGCCGCTGACCCATAATTTCTGCGAATCCTGTAACCGGGTCCGCCTGACCTGCACCGGCATGCTTTATATGTGCCTGGGTCAGGAGGACAATGCCGATCTGCGCCGCGCGGTCCGCGAGAGTGAAACCAATGAGCGTCTCGTGGAGGCCATCGACGAGGCCATCGGCCGCAAACCCAAGGGCCACGATTTCATTATCGACCGCCGGAACAACCGGCCAGCCCTGTCCCGTCACATGAGCGTCACCGGCGGCTGAGCCGCACGCTGACGGCAGCGCCCGAACAGGTTATACTGTGAGCCAAAAAGGGGGGAGCGCGCCGGCTTGGCGCGCTAGGGAAGCTACTTGAAGACCTATGAAAAAATCGGCTTCGTGGCGAGCGGCTCGCCCCGGGCGCAGGAGGCCCTGTCCGACCTCAAGGCACGTTACGACCATGTCGACCCTGAGCAAGCCGACGTCATCGTCGCCCTCGGCGGCGACGGTTTCATGCTCGAGAGCCTGCACCGATACATGACCGTGGGTGTACCGCTCTACGGTATGAACCGCGGCTCGATCGGCTTTCTGATGAACGAGTACGGTGAAGTCGACCTGATCGATCGACTGCAGGCGACTAACGCCGCCGTGCTGCACCCTTTGCGCATGCAGGCTGAATCGATAGACGGCACCCAGCATGAAGGCCTGGCGATCAACGAGGTCTCGCTGCTGCGAGAGACGCGTCAGGCAGCCAAGGTGCTGATCAAGGTCGACGACCGGGTGCGCATCCCCGAACTGATCTGCGACGGCGTGCTCGTGGCGACCGCGGCGGGAAGCACGGCCTACAACTTTTCCGCCCATGGCCCGATCGTGCCACTTCGCGCCGAAGTTCTTTGTCTGACCCCGATCAGCGCATTCCGCCCACGCCGCTGGCGCGGGGCCCTGCTGCCCCAGACCGCGCGTGTGCGTTTCGAGGTGCTGGAAAGCCGTAAACGCCCGATCAGCGCAGTGGCGGATTTTACCGAAGTGCGCGACGTGGTATCGGTCGAGGTAATTCAGGATCCGTCAGTGAAAGTCTCGATCCTGTTCGATCCGGAACACGATCTCGAGGAACGCATCCTGTCCGAGCAGTTCGCGCCCTAGGCCGGGCCCCGGCGTTAAAGCCGGGCGCGGCTCGCCAGCATTTTTTCCGCCTTCCAGGACGACATCGGCGCGCCCGACGCGTAACCCTGCACTTCGTCGCACTGACGTAGGCGCAGGATCTTGAACTGCTCGTCGGTTTCGACACCCTCGGCCACGACCTTGAGACCGAGCGAATGGGCGAGCGAGATGACTGCGGTAACGATCGCGCGGTCTTCCAGGTCGTCGGCCACGTGCATGATCAGTGAGCGCTTCAGGATCAGCCGGTCGACGGGCAGCTTCTTGACCATCTTGAGCGAGCGCTCCTGGATGCTGAAGTCGTCGACGCAGAGTTCGACGCCTTGGGTCTTGATTCGAATGAGTTTCTTGCCCGCGTCCTCGAGATTTTTGGTGATCGCTTCTTCATTGACCAGCAGCTCGAGGGTTTCGGGCTTTGCCCCGGTCTCGCGCAACGCGCTTTCGACCTTTTCTGCCAATCCCGGGTCGACGAGCTGCTGACCGTCGATTCGCACTGTCATGCGCACCGATGGATAGCCCGCCTTCTGCCAGGCGGCATTCTGTTCGCACGCGGTCCGCAGGATCCAGCTTGTGATCTGGCCACCGACCCCGGCTTCCTCGGCAAACCCCATGAACCGCTCCGGCGCGACGAGGCCGAGCTCGGGGTGGCTCCAGAAGGGCACCGCGTCGAGCGATGAAATTCGCCCTGTCTTGAGGTTCCGCCGCGGGCGAAAGCGAACCTCGAGTTCGTCGTCTTCGAGCGCCCGGTGCAAGGCACTCTGGCCGAGCAGGCGCTCGATTGCAGTAGTGCTCATGTCCTCGGTAAAGACCTGGTAGCGATTTGGCGCGAGATCGCGGGCCCAATGCACGGCGGTATCAGCGTTTTTGAGCAACGCGACGGCCTCATCGCCGTGTTCGGGCGCGAACGCAACACCAAGATCGGCGGTCACAAAGATCTCGTGGCCCTCGACCTGGAAGGCGCCGGAAAGATCTTCGAAGAGGATTTCCGTCACCTGCTCGATCTGCGGTCGCAGCCGCTTGCCCGCCATGATCAGGCCGAATTCGCCGCCGCCAAGATGAGCCAGGTTCGTCCCCCCGGCCGTTCTCACCGATTCCGTGACCCGTTCGGCCACCGCCTTGAGCAAACGGTCGCCGATTTTATGGCCCCAAGCCTCGTTGACCAGCTTGACGCCTTCAACGTCGACCAGGAGCACGGCGAGGCCGTCGTCGCGGGTCGTCGTCAGTGCCGCGGCGAGATCGTCCTCGAAGCAATCTCGGTTGGGCAAGTCGGTTACCCGGCTGACCCGTGCGATACGCTGCAGGGTCTGCTCAGCGTGCTGAAGCTGCTCGGCATAGCGTTGTGCCAGCATTTCGCGCCGGCCAAGCCGGGCGTTAACCGCTGAGATCAGCTCGGGAACCGTGAACGGCTTGGTAAGATAATCGTCCGCGCCCAGATCCATGCCCTGGCGCATGTTGCCGCGGTCTGCCTTGGCCGTGAGGAAGATGAACGGAATCGCGGCCGTCTCGGGGTTCTTCTGCAGCTCGGCCAAGGTGCCGTAGCCGTCGAGCCGGGGCATCATCACGTCGCAGATAATTAGGTCAGGCTTGTGCTGCTGCGCAAGCTCCACACCTTCGAGGCCATCCGGCGCGCCCATCGCGTCGAATCCCTCGAAGTCGAGCACCGTCAGGATCTTGTCCCGCACCGTCGGCGCGTCCTCGATCACTAGAATGCTCTTACCGCTCGTCATGCGTCGTTCCCGGTTACCGGGCACCGTATCGGCGCCCGCTCTGCCGATCGACCGAAATCATACCAAAATGCAAGCCCTGGGCGCAAAGGCCTCGCATTAATCATGGTTAACGGGTTTGGGTGCCCGCGCCGCTCCGTCATGGCTCGGCCGGTGCCAGGCGATCGCAGGATTTGGCGATATCGAGGACGCTCAACAGCGTGCCTTGCATACAAAAGGAAATGCCGCCCGGGATCGCGCGCAGGCACACTGCGTCGCCCGGTCCAAACCCCTTGAGATCGCCCTGTAGGGTATAGAGGGCGCCGGCCTGGTCCCGAAATGCGGGGCATTCCACACCCTCCGAGGTAAGCTGCCCGCTCAGCGTCTGGCCGGCATCCGCTGCCCCGCCGCCGCCGACCACGCCGGTCGCAGGCGCGGCTGTGGCAAAAAGCAGGGCGAGCACGAAAACCCTCGGACTCATGCCATTCAATTTAGGTACGCAAAAGCAGTTGCCAAACATCGCACCCTCAGACGAAGCTGCGCAGCGCGTCGAGCGAGGCGTCGGGCTGTTCGACCAGCATCATATGCCCGCCGGCGGGTATCATCGCCACCTCGGCACCGGCAATCGCCTCGGCGAGCGCACGGCCTGCCCGGGGCGGCGTCATGATATCGCGTTCGCCGATCACGAGTAGCGCCGGACAGCACACCTTGGCCGCGGCGTCAGGCCCTCCGCTGTACGCGTTACATGCGGCAAGATCGATACCCAAAACACCCTTTTCGCCGCGTGCGAGCAAGCGCAGGCTGCCCCCCATCAACCACAACCCCGGGGTCGGGTGGCCGCCGATCTGGGCTCCCATATGGTGACCCCACAAGGCCATCAGATCATAGGCTCGCGGATCGTCTGCCTGCGCCAGCTCAAGCAAGCTCGACGCCACCGACATTTCGCCCGAGCCGCCCAGAATCGCCAGCTTCTCGACCCGCTCGGGCGCCACGGCGGCGGCTGCGAGGGCCACCAGCCCGCCCATGCTGTGGCCGATCAGTGTCGCCCGCTCGACCTTTGCCGCATCGAGCATGCGCAGCAGCCATGCGGCCGCCTCCTCGATGCTCTCCAGCGCCGGCCCGGCCGATGCCCCGTGGCCGGGCAGATCGACCGCCAGCACGTCGTAGCCGTGATGGCCGAAATAGCGCGCCTGCATCGCCCAGACGATGTGATCCATCCCCGCGCCGTGGATGAACACCGCGTAGGGCCGTTTGCGCTGGAACGGTGTGCCTCCGGTGGCCGCGAAAACCGCCTTGCCGTCGACCTTGAGCTTCATGGTGTCACCCCCGCCTACCCCTTCTGCGAGGCCTTGAGCGCCTGGGCCAGGTCGTCGATCAGGTCGTCGGCATCCTCCAGACCGATCGAGAGCCGCACCAGGTCTTCGCCGATCCCCGCCGCATCGAGCGCTTTGGCGTCGAGCTGCTGGTGGGTCGTGCTCGCCGGATGAATCACCAGAGACTTGGCATCGCCCACGTTGGCGAGGTGGGAGAACAGCTTAACCCGTTCGATAAAGCGGGCCCCGGCAGTGCGTCCACCCTTGATCCCGAACGAGAAGATCGCGCCGCAGCCGCGCGGCAGCAACCGGGCGGCGAGAGCGCGGTCAGGGTGCTCGGGCAGTTCGGGATAGGTAACCCAGCTCACCGCTTCGTGCTCGTGTAGGAAGGCCACGATGCGTCGCGCGTTTTCCACATGGCGCGCCATGCGCACCGGCAGGGTCTCGACGCCCTGGAGGATGTAAAAGGCGTTGGTCGGGCTCATGCAGGCGCCGAAGTCGCGCAAGCCCTCGGCCCGCGCGCGCACGATCATCGCCTGGGGTCCGAATTCCTCGGCAAAATCGAGACCGTGATAGCCGGCATAGGGCTCGGTCAGGCTGGGGAACTTTCCCGAGGCCTCCCAGTCAAACTGACCGCCATCCACCAGCACGCCGCCGATCGCGACCCCGTGGCCACCCAGAAACTTGGTCACCGAATGCATGATGATATCCGCGCCGTGCTCGAAGGGGCGACACAAATAAGGCGTCGCGAATGTCGAATCGATCATCAGCGGCAACCCTGCTTCGTGCGCTACCCCCGCGACCGCCTCGATGTCGAGCACTTCGAGACCCGGATTGCCGAGCGTCTCGGCGAACAGCAGCCGTGTCTCGGGCCGGATCGCGCGGCGGAAGGCACCGGGATCGCGCGGATCGACGAAGCTGGTGGTGATGCCGAAGCGCGGCAGAGTGTGAGTGAACAGATTGTGGGTTCCGCCGTAGATCGACCCCGACGAGACGATATGCCCGCCCGCGCCCATCAGGGTCACGATGCCGAGATGGCAGGCTGCCTGGCCGCTCGCGGTGCAGACCGCACCGACGCCGCCCTCGAGCGCCGCAATGCGTTCTTCGAGCACGGCGACCGTCGGATTGGAGATTCGCGAATAAATGTGACCCGCCCGTTCGAGATTGAACAGCGAGGCGGCGTGATCGACGTCGCGAAACACATAGGAGGTGGTCTGGTAGATCGGCACTGCCCGCGCGCCCGTCACCGGGTCGGGATGCTGGCCGGCATGCAGGCTCAGGGTATCGAAGTTCAGGAATTTCGGATCAGCCATCGGCGCTCTCTCCCTCGCCCGCGCTCAGGCTCGCGCGCGTGGCGGGCAGATTAACAGAGCCCCGGGGCGCTCACAATCGAACGCCTCGACCGGGCCCCAACTCGCCCGGTCGCCTTTTTTGCCGAAATATGCCCCGAAATCCCTTATGATCTGCCGCTACGCGAAAGACAAACGCCACGGGGAGACAACGCCCAATGTTTAATGCCGCCGACGTAATCATCGAAGCCTTCACGACCAAGCTTTCCGACACCTACCGCCAGACCTATTCGAACCTGGAGCCGAGCTTTCCGGGGATCATCGGTTTTGTCGGACGCATGGCGCTGGAAAACATCGCGAACAGCGACGCACCCTATCACAACATGAATCACACCATCATGGTCACCGCGGTCGGCCAGGAGATTCTGCGCGGCAAGCATTTGCGCGAAGGCGGCATAACGCCGTCGGACTGGCTGCACTACATCATTTCGCTGCTCTGCCACGATATCGGCTATGTCCGGGGGGTGTTGCGCGGTGATTCACGCAACAGCTACGTCATCAACGAAGACGGCGAGACGGTCAGCCTGCCGCCTGGCGCATCCGATGCCTCGCTGACCCCCTATCACGTCATCCGGGGGAAGATTTTCGTGCGCGAGAGGTTGGGAGGGCGCAAGCTCGACGACGCCCGCGAGATCGACGCCGACATCGTCGCCCGAAACCTCGAACACACGCGCTTTCCCGTGCCCGAGACCAACGATTATCAGGAAACCAACGATTACCCCGGCTTGGTTCGCGCCGCCGACCTGATCGGCCAAATGGCCGACCCCAACTACATGCGCAAGATCTCGGCCCTGTTCCGCGAATTCGAAGAGACCGGCGCGGCGGAAGCTCTCGGCTACGCCAATGCCGCCGAGCTGCGCGACGCCTATCCCTCCTTTTACTGGAAGGTCGTGACGCCCTACATTCAGGACGCGCTGCGCTACCTGCGAATTACCCAGGAAGGCAAGGAATGGATCGCCAGCCTGTACGCCCAGGTCTTCGCCGAGGAGCACAAGATGCCGGGCTTCGGTCCCGAACGCGCCTAGCATTCGACGGGGCGGGATGCGCCGGTCATCCGGGCCGCTCGCCTGCTCGCCACTCTGAATAGCACCCGCTGCGCTGATGACCCCGATTGCCACTCCCATCGTCAAGGACCTCGTCCTGATCGGCGGCGGGCACAGCCACGTTGCCGTGCTCAAGCGCTTCGGCATGCGTCCGCTGCCCGGCGTCCGTCTCACAGTGATTTGCGGCGACGTCCACACGCCTTATTCGGGAATGCTGCCGGGTTTCGTGGCGGGTCATTACGGCTTCGACGACATTCATATCGATCTGGCGCCGCTGGTGCGCTTCGCCAAGGCACGGCTCTACCACGACGAAGCGGTCGGCCTCGACCTCGAGAACCGCCGCGTCATCTGCCACGACCGGCCGCCGGTCGCCTACGATCTGCTTTCCATCAATATCGGCTCAACCCCGCACATGGCCGACATCCCCGGCGCCGAAGACCGGGTCATCCCGGTCAAGCCGATCACTCGCTTTGTCGCCCGGTGGAACGAATTCGAGGCCCGGGTGATCGCCGCGGGCGGCAAGGTCCGGATCGCAGTGGTCGGCGCGGGCGCGGGGGGCGTCGAGCTGGTCCTCGCGGCTCGCTACCGGCTTCGTAACGCGCTGGAGACCGCCGGGTCCGGCGTCGATGGGCTTGAGTTTCATCTGATCAACGACAGCCCGACGATCCTGCCCTCCCATAACGCCCGGGTCCGCACGAAGTTCGAGCGGCTGCTCGCCGAACGGGACATCGTTGTCCATAACGGCCAGCGCGTCGTGTCGGTCGACGGTTCCGGCCTCGTGATCGCCGGCGGCACGCGCCTCGACTGCGACGAAATTTTTTGGGTGACCATGGCCGGCGGCGCTCTGTGGCTCGGCGAAACCGGCCTCGCCCTCGACGAAAACGGATTCGTCCGGATTGGTGCCGATCTACAATCCGTCTCCCATCCGGGCGTGTTCGCCGCTGGAGACATCGCGGCAGTCGGCCCCTTCCCTCGTGAAAAGGCCGGGGTATTCGCCGTCCGGCAGGGCCCGCCGCTCGCGCGCAACCTGCGCCGTGCCCTTCAGGGCCGAGCGACCCGCCCCTTCACGCCGCAGCGGCATTACCTCGCGCTGATAGGCACCGGCGAAAAATACGCCGTCGCCGCGCGCCCGGGAATTGCCGCGGAGGGTGCCTGGGTCTGGCGCTGGAAGGAATGGATCGACCGCCACTTCATGCGCAAGTTCAACGAGCTCCCCGAGATGGACGAAGCCGGCGAAGGGCCGCGCGTGGCATCCGGGCTGGCCGACGAGGCGGCGCTCAAGGAAATCTCCGCGCTTGCCATGCGCTGTGGCGGGTGCGGCGCCAAGGTCGGCGCCACGGTATTGACCCGTGCCCTGGCATCGATTGAGCCGGCGGCACGCCCGGAAGTCCTGGTCGGCCTGCACGATCCCGACGACGCCGCAATCATCGAACCCCCACCGCCCGGCAAGCTGCTCGTTCAGACCGTCGATTTCTTTCGCGCCTTCATCGATGACCCCTACGTTTTCGGCCAGATTGCCGCCAACCACGCGCTGAGCGATATCTACGCCATGGGCGCCGAGCCCACCACGGCGCTCGCGATCGCCGCCGTGCCGCCGGGCGTCGAGTCCAAGGTCGAGGAGCAGCTTTACCAGATGATGTCCGGCGCCGCGCGCGTGCTGGCCGACGCCGATACGGCGCTGGTCGGCGGTCACACCTGCGAAGGCGCCGAACTGGCGCTCGGTTTCGCGGTCAACGGCACCGCCGAACGCGAGCGCCTGTTGCAAAAAAAAGGTCTCATTCCGGGCAACCGGTTGATCCTGACCAAGCCGCTCGGCACCGGCACCCTGCTCGCCGCCGACATGCGCGGTAAGGCCAAGGGCCGCTGGCTCACCGGCGCGCTGGCAGCCATGCTTCAGCCCAACCTTGAGGCCGCGCAAATTCTCTTCGCCCACGGGGCGCGTGCCTGCACGGACATCACGGGCTTCGGTCTGCTGGGTCATCTGGTCGAGATGATCAAACCCTCGGGCGTCGATGTGACACTCGATCTCGATGCCATGCCCCTGCTCGACGGCGCGCGCGAAACCGCAGCGATGGGAATTTTAAGCTCGCTGCAACCCGAAAATGTTCGCCTGCGCCGGGCAATCCGCGACCACGCGCACTGGAGTGCCCACCCGGTCTATCCCCTGCTTTTCGATCCCCAGACTTCGGGTGGCCTGCTCGGCGGCGTGCCCGAGGAGAACGCGGACGCCTGTCTCGATGCGCTGTGCGCCGCTGGCTGCGACGCCGCAATCATCGGTGAAGTTATTGCTCCGGACGGCGCCCTCGAGCCGGTCAGCCTGCGCGGCTAAGCTCGGCGAGCAGACGTCGCCAATTCCCGCGCTCGGCGGCCACGCTGAACAGTCCCTGGCGGGCCCGGATCGCGCGGTCGAGCGTGCGGACAAAGCCGGGTTCGCGCTCGACGCGGGCCATCAACCGGCGCAACGCGAGCGTGTCACCCAGCGGGTAGTAACCGGGGTACTCCTCGCCCAGCAGCCCGACATTGCCCGGGATATCGCTGGCCAGCACTGGCAGCCCCGCCATGATGGCCTCGGAAAGCACGTTGGCACCGCCCTCCATCACCGAGCTCAGCACCATCGCGCGGGCACGGGCCAGGTGGCGGCGTACGATCCCGCCCGGCACCTCACCCAGCCAGCAATAGCGAGGATTGCGCGCCATTTCGCGCCGCGCAGCCGACGCCCAATCGGGCGACTTCGCCGCGCCCAAATGGACCACGCACAGCCGAGAGCCCTGCCGGACCGAACGCACCGCGAGGGCTGCGCGAAACGGGTCTTTTTCCTCTCGCAGATGGCCGATCACGCAGATCTCCATGTCTCCGTCGCGCGGCATCTCACAACGCGGAACAACAGGCGCCGACTGATAAATCACCCGCAATTTCTTGTGAAACCGCCCAGGAATTTCCTGCGCAACCCCCTCGTGCAGCGCAACCAGCCGGTCAGCACGGGCCATGGTTCCCAATGTCGACTTGGAATGGCTCGCCTGAAACCGGTGAATATCCGTACCAGTCAGCGCCACAACTACGGGACGATCGGGATAAGCCCTGCAAAATCGGCGCACCGCCTCGGCGCTGCGCCAGGCGTGGAGCGCAATCAGCAAGTCCGCTGCGCCCGGGGCAGCGTCCGTGCGGAGTGCGACGTCATGGCCAAGTTCGCGCAAGCGGGCGGTCCAGCGCAACGCCGTGATCCGGTTTCCCGCCCTTGACGCTGGCGGCGCGGGCGTGATGAGGTCGATCTTCATGGCGGCATCCGACCCTGTTCCGGTCCTGGGCGTCCCGCCGACGCCCGTGGTCCCGGCCAAGTATCTAACCCGAATCCTCGAGGATTCGCACGCCCGCACCCGCGCGCTCGTCACCAGCCTCGCGCCCGGCGACTTGATGGGTCCGCAACTCGACATCGTAAACCCGCCGCTGTGGGAGGTCGGCCACGTCACCTGGTTTCACGAAAAATTCGTGCTCCGTGGCCTCGACGGCCGCACACCCTGGATCGAAAACGTTGACGCGCTCTACGATTCCATGGCCATCCAGCACGCCGACCGCTGGACGCTGCCGCTGCCCGATCTCGGCAGAACTCTGGAGTATATGAACGATGTGCGGGATGCGCTGACCGAACGGATTGAAAACCGCGAACCAGGCGAAGCCGACGCCTACCTTCACCGGCTCACCGTATTTCATGCCGACATGCACAATGAGGCGATGACCTATACCCGCCAGGCCCTTGGCCTCGCCGCGCCGCCTTTCCTGTCGGATTTCGATGCCTCGGCGAACCTGGCCGGGCCGCTGCCGGGCGATATCGAGGTGCCGGGGTCTATCCACAGGCTGGGCGCCGAACCCGGCGAGGGCTTCGCGTTCGACAACGAAAAATGGGCGCACCCGGTCGAAGTTGCGCCCTTCGCTATCTCCCGCGCACCCGTCACCAACGCCGAGTTCGCCGCCTTTGTCGACGACGGCGGCTACGACGAGCCCCGCCATTGGAGCGAGGCGGGCTGGCGCTGGCGGAAAAGCACGAATTCCGAAGCCCCTGTCTACTGGCGGCACGACGGTACAGGCTGGCAATCGCGCCGCTTCGATCGCTGGCAGCCCTTGCCCCCGCACGAGCCGGTCATGCACGTCAATTGGTACGAGGCCGACGCCTGGTGCCGCTGGGCGGGCCGGCGCCTGCCCCTTGAGACGGAATGGGAGGTGGCTGCGAGCCGCGAGCCCGACGGCAACGGCGGGCTCACGGATCACCGCCGCCGCTATCCCTGGGGCAACCCACTGCCAGACCGGGCCCGCGCCAACCTCGACTATAACTTTGGCAGGCTTCTCGACGTCGCAGCCCTCGCGGCGGGCGACAGCGCGTTGGGCTGCCGCCAGATGCTGGGCAGCGTGTGGGAATGGACCGCGAGCCCGTTCGCTCCCTTCGCCGATTTTTCGCCCGACGCGTATCTCGAATATTCGGAACCCTGGTTTCCCGAGGCGCGCCCTGTCCTGCGCGGTGGCGCGTGGACCAGTTGCGCACGCATGCTCAACAACACCCATCGGAACTTCTTTACGCCTGAACGTCGCGATATCTTTGCGGGCTTTCGCACCTGCGCTTTGTAATTCTCGCGACGATTGGAGAATATCGATCCCATGACTGAACCGCTTCCTCCTCGCGCCGGCGAACTCGCGCTCCAGACCCTCGCCATGCCGCGCGACGCCAATACCAACGGCGATGTGTTCGGCGGCTGGGTGCTGTCCCAGATGGATCTGGCGGGCGGCGTTCCCGCCGCGCGGCGGGCGAAGGGGCGTATTGCCACGGTCGCCGTGGAGGCGATGCGGTTCCACGCCCCGATCTCGATTGGCGATCTGGTGAGCTGTTATGCCGAGATCACCCGCGTCGGCACGACCTCGATTACCGTGCGTATCGAAACCTGGGCGACGCGCAAGAAATCGGGCGAAAAGGTCCGCGTCACCGAGGGCACCTACGTCTTCGTCGCCATCGACGGACAGGGCCGGCCCCGGCCCGTGCCGCCCGCCGGGCCGGACGAGGCGCAATGACGGCCAGCCAACCGTTGCGCTGCGCAGAGCTGTTCCGGCGCCTGGTCGGGTTCGATACCACGAGCCGCAACTCCAACCTCGAGCTCATCGAGTTCGTGCGCGACTATCTGGCCGGCCACGGCATCGAGGCGCGCCTCGTCCACGACGAGAGCGGCCGCAAGGCTAATCTCTATGCGACCATCGGCCCCGCGGACAAACCCGGCATCGCACTCTCGGGCCATACGGACGTGGTGCCCGTCGACGGTCAGGCCTGGAGCCGTGAGCCCTTCGATCTGAGCGAGGCCGACGGGCGGCTCTATGGCCGCGGCGCCTGCGACATGAAGGGTTTCATCGCCGTCGCTCTGGCCTTCGTGCCGGAGTTCGCGGGCGCGCCGCTTGATACACCGGTCCATCTGTCCTTCTCCTACGACGAAGAGATCGGCTGTATTGGCGTGCGCCGGCTGCTGGCCGATCTTGAGGGCTTGGCGGTGCGCCCCGCCGCCTGCATCGTCGGCGAGCCCACGGACATGCAGGTCGTGCGCGGTCACAAGGGCAAGCTTGCCCTTGCCTGCCGGGTGCGCGGGCGCGCTTGCCATTCCAGCCTGATCCATCAGGGTGCCAACGCCGTCGAGGCGGCGGCCGAGGCGGTCACGTTTCTCAAGGGTCTGGCGCGTCGCACTCGTGACGAGGGCCCGTATGACGCCGACTTCGACCCACCCTATTCGAGCCTGCAAACCGGGCGGATCGAGGGTGGTGTTGCGGTCAACATCGTGCCCGAGGCTTGCCGTTTCGACGTCGAACTGCGTAATCTGCCGGGCGACGACCCTGACAGAATGTTGGACGCGCTGCGCGCCTTTGCCGACGAAACCCTGCTGCCAGAGCTTCGTGTACGCGCGCCGGAGGCAGCGTTCGAGATCGAAATACTGTCGCGCTATCCTGGGCTCGCGACCGACGAAGACGCCGAGATCGTTCGTCTCGCCAAATCGCTGGCGGGCACCAACGACACCGGGATGGTCAGCTTCGGGAGCGAGGCCGGTTTGTTTCAGCAGGCGGGCATTCCCGCCGTGCTGTGCGGCCCCGGCCATATCGAGCAGGCGCACAAGCCCGACGAATATGTGGCAATTGAGCAGATGGCCCGCTGCGAGGCCTTCATGGCGCGTCTCGTCGAGCGGGTTCACGCTGATTAAACATAAGCTATGCAGAATAATGATTAATTATATTTAACAAATTCAGGCCGCTTGCGTAGCGTGGCTCAGTAAACAGGTTTGGACGAACCGGACCGATAAACACGGGAAGGGACGACGGCATGTTGAAAACCGGCGACGACTATCGCGGCTCAATCCGCGACGGGCGCGAGATCTACATCAACGGTGAGACGGTCAAGGACGTAACCACCCATCCCGCCTTCAAGCCGCTCGTCGACGTCCGGGCGCGGATCTACGACATGGCCCATGAGGCGGAGTACCGCGACATCATGGCCTACGACGACCCCGACAGCGGCGAGCGCAACAACATCGGCTATCGCCTGCCCAAGACGCAGGCCGACTGGGAGGACAAATGCGTCGCCATCGACGCAGTGATGAACGACATCGGCGGCGTCGTGATCCGGGTCGGCGACGAGACCATCGGCGAGATGTGGTCGCTGTGGGACGGCGCCGACGTGCTCAACGAAATCGACCCTCAGTTCAGCAAGAACATCGAACACCACATCCTTGCCGCCCTGCAGACCGACACCTTTCACGTCTCGGCCAACACCGATCCCAAGGGCGATCGCTCCAAGCGGCCCCAGGACCAGGATCCCGACAGCCTGCTCCATGTGGTCAAGGAGACCGACGCGGGGCTCGTGGTGCGCGGCGCAAAGTACGAGACCGCGGCGGCCTATTCCAACCAGGCGTTCGTCAAACCGACCATTGCGAACTGGGGCGACGCCAAGCTTTCCGACTACGCGGTCGGCTTCATCGGCGACATGAACGCACCCGGCATGAAGCATATCTGCCGCACCGGCTTCACCGGCCGGGCTCCGGCCGAGGACTATCCCCTGGCCAACAAATTCGACGAGGTCGACACCCTGATCATCTTCGACAACGTCCTTGTGCCCTGGGAGAACGTGCTGTTTTACCGCCATACCCGGGCGGCGACCTTCATCCGCAGCACGCTTCACCGCTATTCAGCCTATGCCTTCATGTCGCGCTTCCAATACCTGGCCGACATGATGATCGGCGTGGCCCTGTTCAACGTCCGCCAGACCGGCCTCGACAAGCAGCCCGCGGTGCGCGAGAAGCTGGCGGTGCTGGCCTGCTACCGGGAATCGATCCGCGCCCATCTGGCGGCGTCCATCGCACTGGCCGAGAAGAGCCCCTCCGGCCTGCTGATGCCCAACCAGTCGCTGCTTTATACAGGCCGCATCCATGCCTGCACGAAACTGCCCGAGATAATGCATCTCGCCCGCGAGCTGTGCGGCGGGCAGATTTGCGTCACCCCCGACAAGGCGGCGTTCGACCACCCAGAAAGCGGGCCGTGGCTCGAAAAATATTACAGCGTGAACGAAAACTGGATCGCCGACGACCGGCGCAAGCTGCTCGCTTTTGCGCGCGACCTGCTCAACTCCGACAGTGCCGGACACCGGCTCACCTTCGCTCTGTTCGCCCAGTCGCCGCCCTTCGCGCACCTCAACGCAGCCTACGTCAATTTCGACTTCGACGGCCCGCTTGACTTCGTGCGCCGCGCGGCGGACTTGTCGGAGCGGGTGATGGGGCGCTAACTAGACGCCGAGGACAACCACGAAAAGGGAGGAGACGCGGTGACCCACACCCGATTGCGCAAGTTCAACACCCGCGACACCTATCCCGGCAGCCGCATGGACAACGACCTCTGCCAGGTCGTGCGCGCCGGCAACATCGTCTTCCTGCGCGGCCAGGTCGGCCAGGACCTCGACACTGCCGAGCCGGTCGGCGTCGGCGACCCCGCGGCCCAGACAGAGCAGGCAATGAGCAACGTGAAAACGCTGCTCGAAGAGGCCGGCTCGAGCCTCGATCACATATGCAAGATCGTCGTCTACCTCACCGACCGGGCCTATCGCGAAGAGGTCTATGCCGTCATCGGCACGTGGCTGAAGGGGGTCTACCCGGTCTCGACCGGGGTGATCATCGATGGCCTCGCGCGGCCCGAATGGGTGATGGAGATCGACGTCACAGCGGTCATCCCGGACGCCGCCTCGTGACCTTCTCGGTCGCCGGGCTGTGTCGGCGCACCGGTCAGATGGGGGCTGCGATCACCACATCGAGCCCGGCGGTGGGCAGCCGCTGCCCGTGGGCGCGCGCGGGCGTCGGCGTGGTGCTTTCGCAAAACGTCACCGATCCGCGCCTCGGGCCGCAGGGACTCGACCTCATGGCCGGCGGGCTCGCAGCCCAGGCCGCGCTCGAGGCGTTGATGGCCGGCGCGCCGCACCTCGATCATCGCCAGCTCGCCCTGCTCGACGCCGAGGGCCGTACCGCGACATTTTCCGGCAAGCAGACACTCGGAACCAACGCCGCCCAGACCGGCGCAGACTGCGTCGCGGCGGGCAACCTACTCGCCACCCCCGAGGTGCCCCGTACGATGGTCGCGTCGTTCGAGGCGAGCGGCGATATGGCGCTGGCGGACCGGCTGATAACCGCGCTGGGCCGGGGCTTGTCCGCGGGCGGTGAAATGGGCGAGGTCAAATCGGCGGCGCTTCTCGTGGTCGCGGAGCAGAGCTGGCCCTATGTCGATTTGCGGGTCGATTGGCACGACGACCCGACGGCCGAGCTTGCCCGCTTGTGGCCAATTTACGAGCCCCAGGCGGAGGCTTACGTCACCCGCGCGCTCGATCCCGACGCCGCTCCAAGCTACGGCGTGCCGGGCGACGCCTAAGCCCGCACCGCGCCGAAGGCGAGCCGCTCAGCCCTCGAGGGCGTCGAGGATGAGCGAATGGAAGTGGTGCAGCCCGTGCTCGCTGTTCTCGCTCCGCTCGGGATCGACGATCAGCCTCCCCGGCCGGTAGCCCCGGACACGCAGGCCCCGCTGGACGCTCTCGCAGATCGCGATGTCCTCGGGCTGGAGTACGTCGTCGACATACTTGATCGCTTCCCATTCCTGGGCCGAGGGCTCGGGCGCCTCAAAGTAAAAATCGTAGGTCTCGAAGGTTCCGCCGGCGCCGTCGGGCAGGATATGCAGCACCATCATGTTGCCGGTGCCCGGAAAGCGCAGAAAGCAGACGTTGGGCCACAGCCACCACACCGCGTGATCCTGCACCGTCGCGCCCTTTACGTCGTAGGCTGGATTGTCCTGGATGAAGACGCCCGCGTGGTGGCTCGACCAGATGCCAAAGGTCCGCACCCGATAGCTCGCCATGTCGACGAGATCGACGAAGGCGGGGTGGGCAATCGGGCAATGGTAGCATTCGAGGAAGTTGTCGACGACGATCTTCCAGTTCGCGTCCATGCGGTAGGTAATGCGGTGGGCATGGGTGAGCCGGTCGAGGTCGGGGGCAAAGCTTTCGATATCGGCCAGCAGGTCGGGCGCCTGTTCGGCCAGCGGCACCGCATCGGCGTCGAGATTGACGAAGATGAATTCGGCGAAGCTCTCCACCCGCACCTCGCGCAAGCTGAACTCGCCAACGTCGAATCCGGCGACCTTCTCGCTGCGCCGGGCCGCGCGCAGGCTTCCGTCGAGCCGGTAGGCCCAGGCGTGATAGGGGCAGGTGATGGTCTTGGTGTTTACCCGGCCCCGGCCCTTGAGCAGTTCGTGGCCACGGTGCGAGCAGACGTTGTAAAACGCGCGGATCACGTTGTCGGCGCCGCGCACCACCACGACCGGCTGGTCGAAAATCTCGACGGCGATATAGCTTCCGGGCTGCGCCACCTCCGAGCTGTGGCAAACCCAGCGCCAGGTCTTGAAAAAGATCCTCTCCCGCTCCGCTTCGGCAATCGCGGGGTCGGTGTAGAGCCGGGCATCCAGCGCGTAGGTGCTTGCCGCATCGGGCCCCACCCGTCCGCGCAGATCGCCGTAAATCGAGGTGATTTCCGCCATTCTTCCGCCTCCGCGTCTCGCACAGCCGTGATCGGTGCACGATCCTATCAAACCGTTCGTGCAATCGACAGGTGTTCCAATCACCATCGCCGGCACCGAACCGCGGAGGACCGGGCGGCGATGGCAGGATTGCTTTGGCCCGGCCCGGCACTCTTACGCGGCCGCGCTGGCCTTACGCTGGTTCAGATAGTCGAGCATGGTTTGCGCATCGGAAATCTCGAACGGATCGTCTGCCGCGTTGTCGCCATACTCCGGCTCGGCGAACAGCTTTTCGATCTCACCGTCGACGGCGAGCATGGAGTAGCGCCAACTGCGAAAGCCGAAGCCCAGATTGTCCTTGTCCACCAGCATCCCCATCATGCGGGTGAAGCGACCCGATCCGTCGGGCAGCAGGGTGGTTTTCTCGATCCCCATGTGCCGGCTCCACTGGAACATCACAAAGGCGTCGTTGACCGACAGGCAGATCACTTCGTCCACGCCACGAGCCTTGAACTCGTCGAAAAGCTCCTCGTAGCCCGGCAGATGGGTCGAGCTGCAGGTCGGCGTAAACGCACCGGGCAACGCGAACAGCACCACCGTGCGGCCTGAGAAGATCTCGTCGCTCGTGCGATCCTGCCAACGGAACGGGTTAGGCCCGTCGACGTTTTCGTCGCGCACTCGGGTTTTGAACGTCACAACGGGAACTTTCATCTCTTATTATCCTTTAATATCAATCTATTAATCGATCCATCTGGGTGTATCGCACTGCTCGGACATAATTTAGAATTATTCTAAACAATGTCAAGCATGCAAGAGGTTTTTTTCGTCTCCCGGTCGCCCTGATTTTGCCGCTTTCCCTTACTATCTCCTGGAGCCATGATCCGATCCGACAGCCCGTGGAGGCCTGCCATGCGAACCCGCGTCCTTCTCCTCGCCCTTACCGCCGCCCTTCTTCTGGGCGCATCGTCCGTGTCGCGCGCCGACCTGCTGGGCGACGTGCTGACCGCGCCCAAGACCCTGATCGACCTCGCCATCGAGGCGCGCAGCTCCGAAGACATCGTCGAGGACAACAAGCTCGTCCTCCGGGTCAACGAGATCATGGCCGACCTCGGCACCATCAAGGCTTCGACCGAGATTTACGAGCAACGCCTGCTGGTCACCGGACTGTTCGATGACGAGGCGCTTTTCACGGAGTTCAAGGACCGGGTCGAGGATATAGACGGGGTGCGCGAGCTTTACTGGTATGTCGTCTATATGAGCGAAGAGGAGCAGGAAGCCCGCGACGACGAACTGCTCGATTGGCCCGACGCCCTGCTGCTCGACACCGACGTCGGTCTCGCGCTGATCGGCACCGCGGGTATCGCCGACGTCAACTTCCGCGTCGCGGCGGATGGCTTCAGCACCATCTATCTGCTCGGCCGGGCGCGATCGGAAGAGGAAATGAGTAAGGCCGTCGATGTCGCAGAGGATCAGGACGGTGTGCGTCGGGTGCTCAACTTTGTCGAAGTCAGGCCCTGAGAGCGCGCAATGGTGCCTGAAGACATGCTTTTAAGGGACGCACATTTCGGGGCATAATCCTCGTCACCCGTGTGCAACGCCTCCGACCGAGGACGAAACCGCCATGCCGCCTGCGCAGCCCGCTCCCCTCCCCGACGATGCCCCCCTCGACGACCGGATCGCCGAGCTGATCGCGCGCCAGCCCGAAGGCTGCGCGCTGCTCCGGGAATTCTACTCCGACCCGGATATCTACGAGCGCGACATCGAGCGCATCTTCATGCGCCGCTGGCTGCTGGTCGGTCACGAGAGCCGGGCAGCCGCGCCCGGCGACTGGTTCCTATTCGAGTTTGCGGGCGAGTCCGTGATCATCGTGCGCGGCAAGGACGGGAGCTTGCGCGCACTGATGAATGTCTGCCGCCACCGGGGCTCCCACGTCTGTTACGAGAAGGAAGGCAACGCAAAGTTGTTCGTCTGTCCCTACCACGCCTGGTCCTACGATCTCGACGGCACGCTCAAGGCGGCCCGCCACATGGCCAAGGAAATCGACAAGGACGCATTCGGACTCAAGCCCATCGCGCTCCGCATCATCGAGGGGCTGGTCTTCGTCAATTTCTCCGATGACCCCATCGCCACGACCGAGCTCGAACGCAACCTTCACGCGTCCCTTCGCCCCTATGTCTCGAAGGGCGCGAAAATCGCCGCGCGCGAAAGCTTCACCTTCAAGGCCAACTGGAAGCTCGCCGTCGAGAACTACATCGAGTGCTATCACTGCCGCTCCGCCCACCCGGAATATGCCGAACTGCACGCCAACGAGCTGCGCGAGGAGGATGACAAGCTGGTCGAGCTGACCCAGGCGATGCACCGCAAAGCGGAAGCCTTCGGCGTCGATATTCGTG
The DNA here is from genome assembly GCA_965249645.1 of Alphaproteobacteria bacterium. GTDB lineage: Bacteria > Pseudomonadota > Alphaproteobacteria > UBA828 > JAPUJA01 > CAVOEB01. The sequence continues at coordinate 421,818 of CBDFML010000012.1, read as the reverse complement.
TCTCCGATCACTGGGCAACACCCACGGCGTCCGGCGAAGAAGGCACGCTCACGCTCCGCTACGCGCTCTACGAGGGGTTTCTCACCGGCAGCGAGGGTGGCAAGCCCGTAGCCCCCTTGATGGGCGATTTCGCGGATTACGACCTCGGCGTCACTTACATCCACATGGGGCCGACCTGTTTCATCATCACCTATCCCGATCACGTCGTGCTCTTCCGCTTCCTGCCGGTCTCGGCCGACGAAACCGAGCTCGAGCTGATCTGGCTCGTCCATCCCGACGCCGAAGCCGACAAGGACTACAAGCCCGACGCGCTGACCTGGCTCTGGAACGTGACCAGCATCGCCGACAAGAAGATCGTCGAGCACAACCAGCAGGGCATCGATTCCCGTTTCTACGAGCCGGGGCCGTACACGCCCATGGAAGCCGACGCCATCCGCATGTGCGCGTGGTATCTGAACGAGATCCGCTAGCCCCCGTCTCGCGCCTTGCCCGGCGGGCATGCTCCGCCCTACCCGGCCTTCACGCCGTCGGCTCGAATTTGACGGAAAGGGGAGAGATGCCATGCTGCGCGAAAGCATCGATGCGACCCAGGACGATCTGGTCCGCGAGGGCATATGGAACGGTTGATCGAACCGGGTGGCGGTCGGCGCCGCCGCCCCACTTGCGTCTGAACAGGAACCGTCGCCGATGGGCGTACAACAAAGCATCGAAGTGACGCCGGTCGGAGCGTTGGAAGCGCGGCTTGGCGCGCTGCGCGCGATGCAGCCCGAAGGCCGTGCCCTGCTCCAGCCTTACTACCGCGATCCCGCAATCTTTGAACGCGACGTCGAGCGCATTTTCATGCGCCGCTGGCTGCTTGCGGGCCATGCGAGCGAACTGCCGAACGCGGGCGACTACCGGGTCGTCGAGATTGCCGGAGAATCCGTCATCCTGGTTCGTGGCAACGACGGCAAGATTCGGGGATTGATGAATGTCTGCCGCCATCGCGGCTCTCACGTTTGCTACGAAAAAGAAGGCAACGCGAAGCTCTTCGTCTGCCCCTACCACGCCTGGTCCTACGAGCTGGATGGCCGGCTCAAGGCAGCGCGCCATGTGGGAAAGAGTCTCGACAAGGCGGCGTTCGACCTCAAATCCGTACACGCCCGCGTTATCGAGGGGTTGATTTTCATCTGCTTCGCCGGCCAGCCCCCGGCGCTCGATGACGCAACGCGCACGCTGGCGGCCTCGCTCGGCCGGCACGGCTGGGCCGATGCCCGCGTCGCCCATCGCGAGACCTTCACCATGGCGGCCAACTGGAAACTCGGGGTAGAGAACTACCTCGAATGCTACCACTGCCTGCCCGCCCACCCCGAATACGCAAAGCTCCATAGCAACGACGAGCTGCCAGAGACGGTGGTCGACATGACCGCTGCGCTGGCCGAGCGCACTCAGGCCCAGGGCATCGCGATCGCCGACGTCGATGCCTGGTTGCACGATCCCGCCTCGCCCCGGGAGGACGTCTTCTGTCTGCGCGTCTCGCTTTACGGCAACACGGTAACGAGCAGCGAAGACGGTCAGGCCCTCGCCCCCCTGATGGGGGATTTTTCCGCTTACGACGGCGGCGCCACGTTCGTCCATGTCGGCCCGGCAAGCTTCTTCCTCGCCTACGCCGATCACGGCATCGCCTACCGCTTCGCACCCCGCGGGCCCGAGATCACCGATCTCGAAGTGCTCTGGCTGGTTCGCGCCGATGCGCACGCCGAGCGCGATTACGACCTCGAGCGGCTCACCTGGCTGTGGCGGGTGACCAGTGCGGAAGACAAGCTCATCGTCGAGCAGAACCAGCTTGGGGTAAACTCCCGCTTCTACGAGCCCGGGCCCTACACGCCCCACGAACCCCGGGCACGCCAGCTTGCCGCCAGGTATCTGGCGCAAATCGCCTGACGATGCCGATGGAAACCGACCGACGACGAGCCCCGCGCCCCGCTCGCAAGACCCCGGCGCCGCCGACCGCATCGCCGCGCTGATCGCGGCGCAGCCGGACGCGCGAGCGCTGCTTCAGCCGTTTTATGCCGACGCCGAGGTCTTCGCGCGCGATGTCGAGCGGGTTCACTTGCGTCACTGGCTGTGCGTTGGGCACGAAAGCCGCGCCGCCGGTCCCGGCGACTACTTCGTCTTCGACGTCGCAGGCGAATCCGTCATCGTGATCCGCGGCAAGGACGGCAATTTGCGCGCGCTGATTAACGTCTGCCGTCACCGCGGCTCCCACGTCTGCTACGAGAAAGAGGGCACCACGAAGCTTCTGGTCTGCCCCTACCACGCTTGGTCCTACGAGCTCGACGGCCGGCTCAAGGCGGCGCGCCATATGGGATCGGCCATCGACAAGGCGAAATTCGGCCTCAAATCCATCCATCTGCGCGTTCTCGAGGGGCTCGTCTTCATCTGCTTCGCCGACGAGCCGCCCGCACTCGACCGGGCCGAGCGCTCATTGCGCGCATCCCTCGGGCGTTACGGCTGGGGCGATGCGCGCATCGCTCACCGCGCGGTCTATTCCGTCGACGCCAACTGGAAGCTGGTCACCGAGAATTATCTCGAATGCTATCACTGCACCCCGGCCCACCCCGAATTCTCGTGCTTCCACGCCACCGACAAGCCCCATGCGGAGACCGAGGAGCTGCGCGCGGCGGTACAGGCGAAATCCCGCGCCATGGGCATTGACATTCCCCTGCTCGATCACTGGGACACCGCCGAGGGGAGCGACGAGGAAGGCGTCGACGTCTACCACGATGCGGCCTATCCGGGCGCCGTGACCGGCAGCGAGGACGGCCAGGCGGTCGCTCCCCTGATGGGCGACTTCAGCGATTACGACGGCGGCTTTTCCTATGTCGATGTCGGTCCGGCGAGCTACTTCCTCGCCTATCTCGATCACGGCGTGGTCAATCTGTTCATCCCGCGCGAGGCGCAAAAGACTGACATGGAAGTGCTCTGGCTGGTCCGCGCCGACGCGCAAGAGGGGCGCGACTACGACCCCGCGCGTCTCGTCTGGATGTGGGACGTCACCTCCATCGCCGACAAGAAGATCATCGACTTCAACCAGAAGGGCGTGAACTCGCGCTTCTACGAGCCCGGCCCCTACACCCCGATGGAAGAGAGCACGCAGCGCTTCATCAACTGGTACCTGGCCGAGATCGCGTAACCGCCGCCCAGCCACCAGCCGCGCCCACGACAATGATCTCGGCGGCACCTTGCTTGCTCATAACAAGCCCGGTTCTCGCGCCTCACGCGGCTCCGATACGCTCGTCGAGCACCTCGAGCGCGGCGTCGAACGCCTCCACGGCCATGTCGATTTCGCCCTCGGTGATCGTGAACGGTGGCGCCACCTGAACGGTGTTGGGCGGCACGCCACCCAGGAACACGCCTCGTTTCGCGCACTCGGTGGCAATGAGAACGTTGGGATTGTTCGAGATATCCCCCAGGTAACCGGTGTAGCGATCGTCCTCGACAATCGGCTTGCCCTCCGCATTGACCAGGTCGACAGTGTAGTAAAGCCCCTTGCCGCCGACCCGCCCGACGCAAGGGTGGCGCGCCTGCAGGTCCTTGAGCTTGCCTTCGAGATAGCGGCCGAGACGGGCTACGCCCGACACGATGTCGTCCTCGATCATGGCTTCCAGGTTGCCGACGATGGAAGCGCAAACCAGCGGATGGGCCTCGTTTGTGCTGCCGCTCCACCAGCGGGCACCCTCGAAGAACTGACCGAGCTCCCGGCTCACCACCACGCCGCCGATCGGCAGGGCGCAGCCGTTCATACTCTTGCCCACCACCATCAGGTCCGGCTCGATGCCGTCATAGAGCTGGTAGCTGAACCATTCGCCAAGGCGCCCAAACCCGGTGATCACCTCGTCGTCGATCCAGAGGATGCCGTAGCGCTTGGTGAGCGCCCGCAACTCGGGCAGATAGCGGTTGTGCGGCATGTAGGCGCCCGCGCCAAACATGGTCTCGGTGATGACGCCGGCAATGTTTTCCGGGCCGATGCCCCGGATCAGCTGCTCCGTGGCGACCAGGGACGGCAGCTCGCTGTCGCCCTGCCAGTCATTGAACTCGGGCGGCGGAATCGGCATGAAGCCCGATGATGTGAAGCCGGGCGTGTCCCAGATCGCGTTGAAATCTCCCGGGGGCGAGGTATTGGCGCGAAAGCCCCGGAGCTGTGTCGCGCCGACGATCATGCCATGAAACGAGTGGATCTGCGTAAGGATGATTGGGCGTCGCGTGTGGGCCCGCGCCATGGCCATGGCACATTCCGCGGCTTCGGTGCCCGAGCACAGGATGCGCAGGCGGGAGGCCCAGCCCGCCTCGCCGCCCAGGATGTCTTCGATCACCAGCTTGGACGCGCGGGCCCGATAATCGGTCGCCAGCGCCATCATCACATGGCCGTAGCGCTCCATCGCCCGCCTGATCTCGTCGTGCACGCGTGGGTGGCGATGACCCATGCTGTCGGAGACGAACTGGCTGCGGAAATCGAGCAGCCGGGTGCCGTCGGCGAGGTAGAGATAGTTGCCGTCCGTCCCCTCGATGCCGGAGAAGCTGTACTCATCGCCCGCGATCCAGGTATGCAGGTAATAGGCCCGGTCCCAGCGCTCGAGCTCTTCCCAGTCGAGGTTGGGCTTGGTGTAGGGAGGCGGTGCGGTATCTGTCATATCGATGATCCCCCTGGCCAAGGTTGCGCAATTCCCGCGCCTCGGTCCGGTGCCTGGGCCGCGGCCTAAAGTTCCTCGTACTTGGGCAGCTCGTCGACGATCTCGTACCACGGCACCTTCGAGCCGACGAAGATATGCTTGATCGCGCCTTCGGCATGGCCTGGATGGGCGCCGCCGTCGATGGTGCCCGCCGGCACGTAGACCCGTTCGGGTTCGTCGTCCGCAACTTCCATGACATGACAGCCGCAGGTCCGGCAGAACCTGCGGTGATCCTTCGGCGTGTCGTAGTTGACCAGGTTGTCCGCGCCCTTGTCGAGGGAAAACGCGGCCAGCGGATAGGTCGAAAAGGTCACGAAGAGCGCGCCGTACGTCTTCCGGCAAATGGAGCAATGACAGTGCCTCGTTTCCCTCGCGGGCGCCCGCACGGTGTAGCGCACCGCGCCGCACTGGCAGCCGCCGGTAATCGCCGTCTCCGCCATATTTCAGTCCTCCCCTGCTTTAAAGGCCCGCCCCTGTAAGCGGAACGTATCGGTCATGCGTGGTGCCCGCACCTGGACTCGAACCAGGACTCCCCGAGGGGAAACGGATTTTAAGTCTTCCGGTCCCTCTGGCTAGAGTCCGCAAAAACATAGTGATTCCGCGCTATACAGCCGACCGAGAGTCGGCCGTTTCCAGCCGATACCGGCTCCTTTCCGTCAAAGTTGGTCGGAAATCGGTCGGACTCGGTCATTTGCGGGTGTTCCGGAAATCGGGGATTATTGTCCGATTTTGCTTGACCGTCGGGGATTTTTCCCCGATACTTATACCCGTGAACGGCACCGAATTTACCCGCACCATCCGCAAGATCGGCAAGCGCAACGGCGTAACCGTAACCGTCGAGGCCTCGCGCGGCAAGGGCTCCCACGAGACAATTTACTACGGCGCGCGCTTCACCGTCGTGAAGCATTCCGAAATCGGCCCCGGCCTGCTCGCCAAGCTGCTGCGCGATCTCGACTTGACCAAGCGGGATATTCGGCGCTAATCGAACCCGAAAGCGAGGACCAAATGGACACCCTGCGATTCGCCTACCCGGCCCGCCTCGCCCGCGACGAGGCCGGCCGCCTGCTGGTGACCTTCCGCGATCTGCCCGAGGCCGGCACCGACGGCACCGACCGCGCCGAGGCATTGCTCGAGGCCGAGGATTGTCTCGAGGAAGCGATCGCCGGCCGGATCTGGCGCGGCGATCCGATCCCGTTCCCGAGCGCACCCCGCGCGCGCGACGTCCTGGTCGTGGTGCCCGCCGTCATGGCGGCCAAGGCCGCGCTCTACACCGCCGCCCGCGACGCCGGCGTGACCAACGTCGCGCTGGCCCGCGAGCTTGGGATCGACGAAAAGGAAGTCCGTCGACTGCTCGACCCGGCGGCCGCCAGCAAACTGCCGCGCGTGCTCGCGGCGATCAACGCCCTCGGCCGGCGCTTGGTCGTCGAGCTCGAGGCGGACGGACCGCGCCGTCGAGCAAGCTAGAACTCAAACACATTGGAGAAGTTGCCGGCGAGAAATCGCCGGGCTTTGTCGTCTGCGCAGCGGTGACGCGAACGGCGTTCGCGCGGGCGCGGGCTCAGAGAATAACGAACGGCGCGAGGAACGGCACGGCGCAGAGCGCCACGATCACACCCGTTGAGATCATATCCCTGGCGATATCATCCATGAATCCCCCGATCGAAAAGGCGCCGACCGGCTCGAGGGCCGGCCGGCGCTTTGTCGTATGGCTTGGCTTGGTCGGCCTGCCTAATCCTGGCAACCATATACTTGACAACGGACACCCTTATGGGCCTGGATTTACGGGGGGTGAGTAGCCGCTTACTCTTTCCCCTCAGGTCGATCCACCTAGGGGGGCCAAATGCCGGAGACCACGCTGCGGATCGAGGACCTTGTTCTCGAAGGAGAAAATCATGGATCGTTTGGCCCGTGATGGTCTGGCCACCATCCACATCAAGGCCTGCGGCGAGCCTCGGAGTGCCACTCCGAAATCGCCGCTCCGATATATCGTGACCATTCTCCTTCAACGCGCGAACCACCACCAGCGCAAGCACCGGTCCCCTTCCAAAAGGGATCGGAGCGTCGGCGATGTTGTTTCTCACGATTGGCTCGGTGTGTCAATCCTGATGAGACGACGTACCAGTATCTGGCTTGCGGTCGCATTCTTACTCACCGCTGCATCGGCATCGGTTGCCGAGGTGAGCGAATTTGACCGTTTCAGCCTATGGAACGAATGCCGTCCTATGGAATTGGTGGTTGAGGGACTGTCGGATGACGCGACCGACATAGGCCTTACCAGGGACGCAATCGAAGTCGCCGTGCGCAGTAGGCTGCGAGCGGCGCACATCTACAGCGAAGACTATGCTGAAACGGAGTTTTCAGACTTGTATGTCAATGTGACTGTCGTCGGGCGTGCTTTCAGTACGAACATAGATTACAGAAAAGTTGTGCTCGATCAGGCTACGATGTTGAACTACCTAGCTCCAACTTGGAGTCTGGGTGGAACGGGAACGCACGGTCAAGATTCGAACTTCATCCTGTCGTACGTAACACAGAATACCGACGCGTTCCTCGACGAATATCTGCGCGTGAACGATGATGCCTGCGAGTAGGAAGGCACCGCACGGCTTGGGCACTCACGTATGTAAGTCCCAAAAATTCGGGGCTTGTATACCCGAGTCACAATTTCCTTGCAACCCAGATTTGCCCGTGGCATAACGGAGTCACAATTTGGAGGGCATGGATATGGCACAGAAGGCACCGGGAAAGAGTAATCGCAAGGGCATTTCGCTAGTCGAAATCACCAATATGTTTCCGAACGATGAGGCTGCGGAAAAGTGGATCGCGGAGCAGCGCTGGCCGGACGGCCCCTACTGCCCGCACTGCGGTTCCCTGAATGTACAGTCGGACATCAAGCACAGTTCCATGACACACCGTTGCCGCGATTGCCCGAATCGACCCATGTTTTCGCTCAAGACCGGAACGGTGATGAAGGGAACTCAACTCGGCTATCGCGAGTGGGCGATTGCCATTTATCTAATGTCCACAAGCCTCAAGGGCGTGTCGAGCATGAAGCTGCACCGCGACCTTGACGTGACGCAGAAAACCGCATGGTATCTGGCACATCGTCTGCGCGAAAGCTTGAAGACAGATGGTCCGGGCATGTTCGCTGGCCCGGTCGAGGTTGATGAGACCTACATGGGCGGAAGGCGTAAAAATATGCCGAAGGCCAAGCGGGCGAAGCTTGAAGGCCGTGGCACGGCTGGCAAGACGGCGGTTGTGGGCGCGAAGGACCGGACCACGAACGAAGTGCGGGCCAAAGTCGTCGAGGCGACCGACGCAGAGACGCTACAGGGCTTCGTGTCCGATCATGCGGTGCCCGATGCCACAATCTGCACGGACGAAGCGACGGCTTATCAGGGCCTCCCCTATGAGCATGAAACGGTCAAGCATTCGGTTGGCGAGTATGTCAACGGCATGGCTCACACGAACGGAATCGAGTCGTTCTGGTCGATGCTGAAACGCGCCCGCAAGGGCACCTTCCACAAGCTCAGTCCCAAACATCTGGACCGCTACGTTGGAGAGTTCGTCGGTCGCCACAACATCCGGCGCTCCGACACCATCGACCAAATGCAGGCGATGGTGAAAGGACTGTCCGGCAAGCGGCTGCGCTACGGAGACCTGATTGCGGACAACGGATTGGAGTCGGGGGCGCGGGTGTGATGCGCATGGAGACCCGCGCACTTGCTCCCTGTGATAGACCTGCGCAAAAGCGCCGGGTCCGTAATGGCGAGGCAACTAACGACCTGATTCTCAGTGCCCATGTAGATGGGAATGATCGCCTCTTCCAACGCATTCTCGATTTGTACGTGAATCTAGGGAGTGTGATTGCAGATGTAACTTATGGGAAGGGCGTCTTCTGGCGACGCATTCCGACGGACGCATACGATCTTCGGGCGACGGACATTCAAGACGGAGTGGATTGCCGAAACCTGCCCTACGAGGACGGAGAGATAGACTGCGTGGTCTTGGATCCGCCCTATATGCACTCGCCGGGCGGGACCGCACACGAAGTTCACGCGCCGTTCGAGGACCACTACCGGAACAATGGAAGCGGCAACCGGACCGAGAGCAAATACCATGAGGCCGTCCTGGACCTATACCGTGATGCGGGTCGTGAAGGACACCGCGTCTTGCGGGATCGCGGTGTGCTGATTGTAAAGTGTCAAGATGAGGTGTGCTCGAACCGCCAAAGGTTCACACATGTCGAAATCATGCGGATATATGACGAAATGGACTATGTCGCCGAGGACCTGTTCGTTGTCGTACGAAATAACCGCCCGGGTGTAAGCCGCACCGTGCGCCAAGTCCACGCCCGTAAGAACCATTCGTATTTTCTCGTGTTCTGGAAGCGAGGCGAGAGTAAGGGGCTGTGGGAGCCGCCACAGTGAGTGCGGTTGACCTACTGGTCGAGATTATCAAAGAGTACGCCCCTGAAGACATATGGCAGGAGTCTCCACTGATTGGCTACCGGAGCCTTGGCAACACCAACCGGGGCGAAATCGGTGAAGAGTTCATACGCCGGTATCTGCGGTCTGCCGATATCGAGGTGGGTAACGGGAATCGCACTTCCAAGATAGACTTGCGAATCGGCAAACATCGGTTCGAGGTCAAAACCGCCTCACAAGGTGCCAAGGGCACCTTCCAGTTCAATCATGTGCGCTTAGACAGGCACTATGACTATCTTCTTTGCCTTGGAATTTGTCCGCAGGAAATCCGGTTCAACATGTGGCGCAAGGGTGATGTCGCAGAAGGCAAGGCGGGCCGTCTCGTACGGATGGCGGAAGGGCAGGCAGTGACGTACAAGATCACAAAGAAGATCGACGACTTGCTGCCGGTTGAGGCATTGCCGGAGTTGCTGCCCGTAACTTTAGAATTGTGAGAGGCTGTGTATCATGACAGACAAATCCAAACCAGTCGTATGGGTTCGTCCAGCGACCTACCAACCCTCGAAGGCCGAACTTGAAAAAGACATAAGCATCGACACGACGCCCGAAGAGCTTGCGACCCGCGCTCTAAGGCCCGTCACGATCAAGATCATGGGGAAAGACGATTAACAACGCATTGTGACTCGGGTATATAAGCCCCAAAAATTCGGACCTCAGGTTTCTCAATCCTTGCAGCATGATCAGGCAATGGAATACATTTGTTAACTTCACTTCTGAACTGACTAAGGTTGTGGAACACCCCGATTCATGAAAATCGCCATACCGAGATCGATGTTTATCCTTCTTATCTTATTCAGCGTCTCGGGAATCGCGGGTTGCGTTTCAAAGCCAACGTTGGAGATGTTTCGGACCGGTGAGGCTCCGTGTTATGACCGTTCCTTCCAACCGCAAACGGCGGTCGTGGATAGCCACTTGCATTTCCGACCGTTTGGTGGTCCAGCAATCCCGTTCGAGGATGTTGTCTCCTATCTTGAGAAGACAGGCATCCTTTTCGTCAACATCTATGGCATTGGTCAAATGCTTCCTGTGGCGTCGCCCTGCACCTACTACCTGGATTGCCTGGGTGTTCCGGTTGAACCTACGATGAAGAATGACTTCGCCAATGCCTTAAACTACGTGATTAAAGCTCCGTCCGATATCCATATGACACTCTCCATGACGTTCCCGGATTTATCTCGACCGGAGTTGGTTCTTCCTAGCATGTTCCTCTTGGACAAAGAATATCCTGAAATGTTCCAGTGGATGGGTGAAGTAAATCTGGTGAAACAGGCGCTGTTCAACAACGGCCATGAAGCCGTTCCGATAACTAAAATCGCAGAGTGGGCCACCTTTATGGAAATTCTGCGTGAACGGAACATGCCGTTGGCAGTCCATGCGGATTTGGGTAACGACGCGGATCCACTCGAATATCTTTCGTTAATGAAGGAAGTGCTGCATTCGTACCCTGACAATAAAATCGTGTGGATGCATATGGGACTATCTAAGGAGTTGGTGGCCATGAACGTTGAGTTGCACATCCAAACAATGAAATCGTTTCTGGATCAATATCCAAATCTAATGCTGGACATTTCCTGGCGAGTGATCGACGACAACTATTTTTCAAGCCCGGACAAGCGAGCGCTCTATGTTCCGTTCCTGAACGAGTACTCTGAACGGATTCTCCCCGGAACGGACTTTGTGGCTTCGGGGAACAAGGGCCTCGAAATTTATCGAACGGAGTTGGACGTCACCAGTCGGATTCTTCGCTACCTGAACGACAGGGCTTTCCGGAACATCGCTTTAGGCCAAAATTACTTCCGGTTGCTGGATTTGGATTACACGGCACCGTCGGTGTGCACAAACTAGAGCATCTTCCGACCAATTTAGGTTCTGAACCCAATTTAACCTATTGATTCATAGTGTGGAAGTGTGATTCAAGCTTCTTGGAAAGGAGTTTGATCATGCGCTTTGATTTGTCAGACGAAGAATGGGCGGGGATTCGGGCTATTACTACATCGGCGACTATAAGCTCGATAACGGTCGCATCGCCGCGCGCGTCGAGGTAACGAACTTTATTCCCGAGATCGCGTCGATATTCGGGCCAGGCAAGCAATTCACCCTCGAGCTCGAAGGCGAGGTGCCCGACGACCTGTCGGCCGGATCCCGGTCACCGGGCACCGGACGGACTTTCCCGAGCTCAAAATCGCCATGACCCTCGAGAAGCTGGCCGACCTGCCCTAGCGCCGCGCGAGCGTGCCGCGGCTCGCCGGCGGTTTGAGCGCGCGGTCGCCGAACCACCAGAAAGTCGCCGTCGAGGCGGCGAACACGATCGAGCGCACCGCGTAGCCGACCAGGCCGTCGACCTCGTCGGGCGCCACGATCACGCCCTCGCCGCTCGAGATCCAGAAAAGCAGCACAAAGGCGAGGATCCAGAGGAACACCGTCAACGCCGGCCGAAAGAGCGAGCGAATGTTATTAACCCAGCCGCTCACCGCCTCGGCCTTGTGCATCGGCAGCCGGTAGCTCGCCGTCCGGGCGGCCGCGTCGGAGCTCGCCGTCGCGATCGCGATCTCTTGCTCGGTCTCCGCCTTGCCGGCGGCAAGCTGGCGATCGAGCAGCAAGAGCTCATGCGTGCGCTTGAGCCCGTCGTTTTCCCATTCCAGTTTTTGCCACGCCTGGCGCTGCTTCTCGGTGAAGTAGTTGCCGATCGTGCCGATCACCGCGCCGGCCATCCCGAGCAGACCACCCGAGCCGACGTTAAGCACGCCGCCCAGGATATCGCCTAGGAAGTCCATTGCCGCCTCGCTTTCTCGCCGCCGTACCAAGTGCGGACAGGTCCGCGGTCGGCGTGCAAAAATGTTTGGTAATAGCCGAACCCCGTAAAGCCGGCGGCGCGCGCCGCGGCCTCGAGCTCGGCCGCATCCTGCCCCCTGAGCGAAAGGTCGAACGCGTCGGCGATCTTGTGTCGCGAAAGCGCCGCCCCACCGATTCGCGCGTTATAGATCGGATCCCGATAGGCCGAATTAACCCGCACCGGCCGCTCAAGGTCCGTTCGGATCCACTGCAGCCGATCCATCGCGTCGACGTCGAGCTGCAGCGAGCCGTCGCCCCTCGAAGCAATCCAGTCGGGCGGCCCGGGCGTGAAGTTCGGCCACGGCCAGGCAACCGCGTCGATCGCCGACCAGTGATCGGCGACCAGGATCTCGCCCGTCAAAGCCCGACGAACCGCCGCGCGATCGCATCGGCAAGAATGAGCGCCGCAATCCCCCAGAGGATCCGCTCGATCCGGCTCATGCGTCGCCATAGGCCGCGGTAGCGTTCCGAACAGGCGACGACGTGCGTCGGCAGGCTGTCGGCCTCGAGATCCATTTCCTTGTCCGAAAGCGTCATGGTCAGATCCCCATCTCGAGCTCGAGCGCCGACGTCGGCGGCGCGCGGAATATCTCGCGTGTGCCCGCCCGCCTCGCAATCAGGAACGACGAACACTCCCCGCGGATCCCGAGGAACCACTCGTACGGCGACCCGGGCGCGCGCCAGACCTCGACGCGGCTCGCGTTGTACGGGTCCGGGAACGGCGCGCCATTCATCGAGCGCAAGAAAGCGGCGACCTCGACCGGGCGCAGCTCGTCGACCAGCTCGACGCCGGCCGTCCACCCGTCCGCGACCTCGAGCGCACCCGCTGGCGTCATGGCACAAACCACCTCGACGCCTTGCGCCCTCGGCGCGAGCGCGAGCGCCACGATCATCGCGCCCGCCGCGGCGAGCCCGATCGCAATGATTGTTAACCAGCCCTTAATCCTGCTCGGGCGTGACTCTCCGTCAGCCATAGCGGCCCCCTCTCGGTCGTTGTGGTTAGGCCGGCGCGCCGGTTACCGCCGGTGCGCCGGCCGACTGTCACGCCTTGGCGGCGAGCGCCTGGTCGTAAGTCATCAACCCCGCCGGCCACGCGGCGCGAAGCGCGCCGACGTCGCCCGCCTGGTCGAGATCCACGCTCGCCGGAAGATCGCGCAAGCGTTGTTTCTCGGCCGCGAGCCGCGTTTGCTCGGCCGTGTCACCGGCCTCGATCGCGCGCAGGCTCGGCACGTCGAGCTTGACGAGCTCGGCGTCGCGCGCCTTGCGGATCCGCGCCATCTGGATCGCTTGTGCCTCGGGTAGATCTACCGCCGGCGTCTCTACCGCCCCTTGCCGCCAGGCGTTGCGAAACTCGTCGCGCGCCGGGAGCTCGGCCGCGTCGCAGACGTGTACGTTCGACGCGCCGGCCGGCACGTCCTTTGCTTGGATCCGCGCGATGAACTCGGCCTCGGTTTCCTCGTGCAAGTGTTTTCCGTCGAGCCGGAGCGCGCCGTCGATCCGCTCGGGCACAATCACCTTGCCGTTGCGATTGAGCACGCCGACGCCGGCGACGATCTCGGTCCCGCGGGCGCGCTCGCTCGGCCCGATCACCGAGACGCCGCCAGCGGGTCGCGTGTAGACAATTCGCTTTGTGGTCATGCCCCTCCCCTACTGATCGCCGAATGCGACGACGCAGATATGGTCCACATCGGTCAAGGTCGCGTTGGACCGGACCTCGATCGCCGTCGTCCCGGCCGCGAGCGGCGTTGGTTGTTTGATTGTAGGATTCCAGCCCGTCGACGCGTTCCCGAGTTGCTGCGTCGTGAGTTGCGCGCAATAATCCGCGGACGAAAAATCCGTCGCCCAATTAACCGTATAGTCGCCGGTCCCGTTGTCGGTGATACTGTCGACGTTGTAATCCGCGTCGGTTGTGATCGAACCGGCCGTCCCGTCGAAAATACACCAGCCCTTCGCTACGCTCGGGGTGCCATGGTCGCTGTTCGTCCGGCGTTACGCAGCCGCGTATTAAGTCCGCCGTCACCGCTCCATGTTCTGACTGCGTCGCGCTTCGACCGAGTTGACAAAATTATCCGCCGTCACGAGATTGCGCGTCACTCCGGCGAGGCATCGTAGAAACGACGACGTGATCGGTCGACGCGAGAGACCCATCCGTCGTGAGCTCGGAAAAATCGAGATCGAGCGCCGCGCCGTTGACCGCGAGACCCACGCCCGCGAGCGACGCCGCCGTCGGCGCGATGCCCTCGAGCGTGTAGAGCGAGCGCCGATCCGTTATGTCGGCGTTGACGATCTCCATAACGTCCGAGCCGACCGCGATCTCCGCGATCACCTGCAAGCTGCTCGTCGCCGACGGCGCGACCCCAGGGTTACCCGCCGCGCCGGCGTTGACCGTCGTCGTCCCGGTTGCCGGGTCGAGCTCGATCAAGTCGACCCTCGTATTCGGCGCCGCCGGCGCGGCCGCGATTGTTTCCTGTTGCGCCGCGACGATCGTCGGCGCGGCACCCGTCGCCGGCAAATGCCCGGCGTTGACCTCGACCGTCATCGCCGGCGCGCTCGATTCGTAGCACGCGAACGACGCCGCGATCCGCGCATTGACGGCCGTCATATCGTCGACGGCGGCCGGATACTCCGTGCCATCCATCGCCGAGTAGTTCGGCTGTGTCGGCGGTGACGCCATCTAAGCCCCCGTCGGCGGTTACGTTGCAGGCGCCGGTCGTCGCGACGCCCGCGCCGGTGCGCAGCACCAGGCCGGTGAGTCTGTGTCGTGCTCACATCGGCGTTGTCGAAATCGGGAATCAGCCCGCCCAGGCCGGTGACCTGGACGCTCGGCATGCAGGTGGAACGGCGCGAGGAACAGGCGACGTCGGTGCCGCCGGCGTCGATCGCGACGTTTTTCTGTACTTCTCGCTGCGTTCCTCGACGTCGGCGATCGGCTTGAAGCCCTGCAGCTTGGCAACGCCCCTCGAGGAATCGAGCACGGCGCGCGCTTTCAGCCGGCGAAAGTCCGCCATGCCCCCGATCCAGGTCTCGAATCCGCCGTAGGGGTCGGCCTCGTCGCGATAGTCAATTTGCAGATCCGGGTCGGCGATGCCGGCGACAATGCCCGGCCCGAGCGCCGAGACAATTTCGGCATGGACGCGAACGCCGTCCGCGTCGAACGTCAGGTCGAGCTCGGGCGCCTCGTAGCTGCAGGTCGCTTCCGGGTAGGGCACGAACTGCTCCCACAGCTCGGCCTTGGTGTGTGCGTTCGCGGCCTTGGTCGACGCCGGCAGCAGGCACCCCGAAACGCTGTGCTTGACGAAATTGGTCAGCGTGCCCGCCCAGCGCGGCGCCTGTTCGGTCGCCGGCGATCACGTCGAACGTGTTGGCCACGACTAGGTCGGCCGAGGCCGCGTTCGCCGAGCGGTTGCCGCTGGTGTCGCGCGCCTTGATGTAGAACGTCCAGTCGCCCGGCGGCACGCTCGCCGTGGTGATCTGCTCCGTGCGCGTCGCGGGATCGAGCGGGGATCCGTCAGCAAAGCTGCTGTTACCCCGTGGCCCGAACCGCAGATCGTAGGCCGCCAGGTCCGCATCGGTCAGGCCCGGCCATTTGAACACCACAAGCGCGCCGTTCTGGTTCACCGTCAGGCTCGCGACGTCGCTCGGCGCAGCCGACTTGCCCACGGCCGTGATGCTGTCGGACACCCAGGCCGAACGCCCGCCGAAATGCCGGATCGAGCGCACCCGCACGTCGTAGGTAACCCCGTCCTCGACGTCCCAGATAAAGTCCTCGAGCGTGGTCACGGTCTTGCTCGGCTCGAACGTGCCCGCCACTGATTGCTTGTACTGAACCTCGTAGGCGGTCACGAACTCGTCGGCCACCGCGGCCCAGGCGGCCTTGATCCGCGAGAGCACCGTGCCGTCGCCCTTGAGGAACAGGGTCGGCGTGCCCGTCGTCAGCGTGAGCCCGCTCGGCGCCGCCACGGTCGTGCTCGGCGTCGAGATCGTGGCCGCGATCGCCGGCGCGGTTTCTTCCGAACTGTCCCAGTCGAACGCGCTCGAGGCGAGCGCCGTCAACCCCAAATCGACCCCGAAAATCGGGTTTTCGCTGGCGCCGGGGAATATGAAATTATGCGTTGCGACCTCGAAGCTCTTGCCGGTCCAGCCCCATTGCGCGTTGTCGAGCGACACCGTGCCCGCCGCGGCCGCCTGGAAGCACGCGAGATTGCCCTGGAAATCGACCGTGGTCTGGTCGCCCCGCGCGCGCATCATTTCGATCTTGCCGAGCCGCATCGCCGTGTGCGCGCGGGTCGTAAACGGCAGGTTGAGCTCGAGGAACTTCTGCCCGCTGCCGTCCTCGGTCTCGAACGCCGCGCTTGTCACCGCCGGGTAATCGCTCGGCTGGCCGTCGTTTTGCGGCGAGACGTATAGCCCCTTGACCGCGTTGAACCGCTCGCGCTTCGGGATCTTGGAGCTCACCGAAATGCTGCCGCCGCTGCGGATATGGCTTTCGTCGAGCGTGACCGTCGGTGCCGTG
Source organism: Alphaproteobacteria bacterium (assembly GCA_965249645.1). Classification (GTDB taxonomy): domain Bacteria; phylum Pseudomonadota; class Alphaproteobacteria; order UBA828; family JAPUJA01; genus CAVOEB01. Next base: position 405,274 of record CBDFML010000012.1, on the reverse strand, counting down.
AACGCGGCGGAGCGCAGCCGCCAGCCGTTCGCCCCTCGCGTCATGCGCCCGCCGCAGGCGGTCAGCATGTCGTCGATATTCTGTTTCGGCGTCTTGTCCGTCGAGAGCAGGCCGTTGAGCGTATAGCGCGGCTCGCCGGTCTTGCTCACGGTGATGGTGCCCGAGCCCGCGCTCGTCAGGTTAATCGGCGTACCGGCGAGCGCGTTGTCGTAGGAGCTAGCGAGCTGGATCGTTACGGGCACGCGTTCCTTGACGCAGATCACATAATACGACGTCGACCGCCGCCAGGCCGCCGGGCATCGCCGCCCGTGCTCGCGACCTCGACCCGGTCGCCGGTCTGGTAGAGCAGCCGGGCGCCCGCGAGCTCGATCTCCTCGGCCGCCGTGTCGACGGCGTCGACCGTATGCACGACGGCTTGCGTCGCGACGAACTCGTCGTCGATGTTTGCCGAGGCCTCGAAAAACGTCGCATCGACCGCGCCGCTCGCCGCGCCGAACCCGCCGAGCTTGCCCTGGCGCAGGAAATAGTCACGGATACACATTGCTGGATTGGGCGACCAGGCCGTCACGCTCGTGCGCGTATCGAGCACTTTCATACCCCGGCACCAGGCCGAGATATTAACCCGCCCCGACTCGAATACGCTCGGATCGAACTGCAGCCGCACCCAGAGTTTCGAGTGCCCGGACTGCAGGTGAGTCGCCAGCCAGTCGGGCGCCTCGGTGACCAGGTCGGGAAACGGCTGCACCGCCGTGCCGAGATCCTTCTGGATCTTGATCCGGTTCGCAAAGCGGCCCGTTGTCACGTTGCCGTCGCCGTCGAGCTGGTCGGCGAATATCGCCTCGTCGTTGATCTGGATCGTGCCGATCTGGTCGAATTCGTGACAGCCGAGCGTAATCACGAAATGCAGATACTTGTTGTTCCCGGTCGTGGTCATAAAGGTGACCGGCCCGGAGACCCGCTTTTCACCGTAGAGCAGGCGCCAGGCGGTGATCGGCTGGCGCGACTGCTGTGTCGTACCCGAGGCCTCGACCGCCAGGTCGGAAAAATTGGGCAGCTTCGGTTTCGGCGCGAGCGCCTTGGAGATAAACCCCAGCGCGAGGCTGCTCGCCGCCACCGCCGCGCCGAGTGCTGCGCCCGAAAGGCCGAGCACCACCGCCGTGCTCGAGGCCGCCAGTGCGCCCGAGATCGCCGCCGTCGCGATCGTGATCGAAATCGGCTCCGCGCTGGCCGCCGCCGGCGTCAGCATCAGCGCCGCGACCAGGGCGCAGAACAAGCGGCCCATCTAGGCGCCGATCCGCCAGGCCGCGACGGCCTCGCGCAGCGGCCGCCGGCCGACGCCCAGGTGATCCATTGCCACCGCGTTGATCCCGTCGAGATCGACGATCCCGAGCGTCTGGCCGCTCAAAGTTTTGAATAGCACGACGTCGCCGCGCTGCGCTTTCTTGACGCTCGCGAGCGGCGCGCCTAGCGCGCGGGTCGTGGCACGCCGCAATGTACCCCCGCCGTACCGCTTGAGCGCGCGCCGGCTGCCGACCTCGGTTTTGTAACGGCCACGGTAGGCCTTGGCCGGATCCTCGCCGGTCATGGCGCGAACGACGTTCGCCGCAAATAGCGCGCAATCCCACTTGCCCCAGGCGAAGCGCCGGCGCGCCGCGCGGGCGATCTCGGTCTCGAGAATCTGCGGCCAATTCGGATAGCGTTTCATGTCACGGCCCCCATTTGAAATCCGCATCCTGCAGCGACTTGACCGCGTCGAACCCGGTATCGGTCGGGTCGATCAACGCCTGATCCTCGGGCGTATAGCGGCGCTCGTTCGGCCGCCCGAGCGCCGCGGCCTCGTGCTCGAGAACGCAAGAGATCGTCGCTGACTCCCCGGAGTCGACGAATTGAAAGACGTCCATGAAGCCCGGAAACACCGGGTAGGGATCCGCGATCACCGCGCCCGCTCCATCGAGCGCGCCGAACCAGACCGTGCCCGGCCGGTCCTGGTAATCCGCATCGCGCGCGAGCGCGATCAACGAGCTGGGCAGGCCCGAGAGTGTCAAGCGCAGCGCGTTCGCGACGAGCTTGCCCTGCTCGGTAACGCGACTTGCCGTGAGCAGATCGCCCGCGCCGGTGTAGACGTCACCCGACCAGGTCAGATCCCCGACGCCGGTCCAGAGGTTGAGATCCGCGGCGTCGAATTCGAGCTTGACCAGCACGATCGGGCTCAGCGAAGCGCCGGCGACCGCCGCCGCCATGCCCGCGGTCAGATCCCGCGTCATGCCTAAAGCGCCTCGCGGGCCGAGAACTGAAAGCCGTAAGCAATCGCGTCCTCGTCCCAGGAGAGATTTCCCTTGAGCCGGAACGTGCCGACGCAATTCTCGACCGTGATCGGATCGTTGTTTCCCGGCGACGTGCGGAGCGTCGGCCAGATCGTCGCGGTGACCTCGCCCGAGCCGTTGGAATCGGCGTCGTCGAGAACCTTGTAGAGCCGCGTCGACGTGCCGCTGCCGAGCTGGATATAGTCGCCCGCCTTGAGATAGCCCGTCGCGTCCGTCGGCACGCCGTCGAACGTCAGCTCGTTGCCCGTCTGCGCACCGCCCATAACCAGCGGCGTGTCGGCATCGCGCGCGGATCCGCGCGGGGTTGCCGCCTTCGGATCGCCGATCAGGAATGTGCCCTTGCGGCCGTCGAGTTTCAGCCCCCAGGCGGCCCACAGCTCGGCGTCAGCGCGTTCCAGGGGTTTAAGCGTCACGTCGAGCGCCCAGAGCTTGCCGGGATGCTCTTGCACCTGCTGCTCGCCGGAGAATGGCGATTCGCTCACGCCGACGATCGAGTGCGGCCGAATCAGCGCACCGCGAATGCAGCTCGCGAGCGGCAGCGCCAGAGGATAGGTGATCGCCATCAGCCAGCCTCCACGAAACCGGCCCGCGCCCGCGCTTCGGTGACTGCCACGATCGCCCGCGGCTCGATCGAGCCGTCGAGCGCGCGGATCGTCCGCTCGAGCCGGGCCAGGCCGCCGGCGTCGGCGCCGCGCGCGTCGATAAAATACCGATCCCCGCCACTCCCGCCACCGCCCGCGTGCCGTTGCTGCGCCGGCGTGCTCACGTCGACCCGCTCGCCCGGCGTCGCCGCGAAGCTGACGAGCTGGCTATCGGTGCCGCCGCGCCCGCCGACCATGAACGAGCCGCCCATCGCGAGGCCGCCGAACTTGGCCGAGAGTGTCGCGGCGCCTTGCGTGGTCAACGCCCCCGCCCCGCCGCCGCCGAACCCCCCGAACAGACTGCCCAGACTCGGCAGGGCGCTGCCGAACAGGGCGTTTTTGATCGGGTTGATCGCGGCCAGTTTCGTGAATGTCTTGAGCAGATCGGCCGCCACCGCGCGGCCCAGACCCTCGAGGGATTCGAGCGCCGTCGCGCCGCCCTCGACCATGCGGCTGATCGCCGATTCGATGCTGGAAAAGCTGCTCGAGAACTCGGCTTCGAGGATCGTCGCAACCCGGTCGCCCTGGGCGCCGACGGTCTCGATCTGCTGGCCGGCGGCGGCCCAGGCGTCGCCCGCCGCAACGAGCTCGCGGTTGAAGGTCTGCTGGCTGATCGCGCCGGTGTCGAACAGCTCCCGCGCGCGCTCGAGGCGCTGGTTGTAGATCTCGGTCGGCATCAACAGGCTTTGGCGCATGGTCTCGCCGGCGGTCCGCTGCGCCGCGGTATAGTCGGCGAACGCCGTTCGCGTCGCCTGCACCCGGTTCTCGAGCGCCTCGAAACGCCGGATCTGCGCGGTCTCGGCCACCGCCGCCGCACCGCCCTCGCCCGCCGCCACCGCCGCCGGCGCCGGCAGCGCGCTCGCCCTGTCGCGCCCCGCACCCGGCCCGCCGATCAAGCCTGCGAGATCGCGCTCGAGCAGTTCGCGCTCCGCCTTCAGGAGTCGCAGGGCTTTTGCGCTGAGAGGACGCCTTCGTGCCCGTCAAATATTCAATTCGAGAAACGCGACGTGAATACTGTTTCCGCAAAGCCGTCGAGATGCGCGTCGATTGCGAGCGATCTGACTCGCCGAGATGGCGCCAGGCGTTCGATTTTGGTCGGCTCGATCACGACCCAGGAGGCGCGCGAATTCGGCGGCGTATCGAACCACGACCGGGATCGCCTCAGTCATGCGCACCGCGAGCACTTCGATTTCGTCGGCGAACTCGAGCACCACGCCCTGCGCGCGGACCTTGATCGTCTGGCCCAGGATCGAAAGCCGGTCGTTGGTCGCCTCGGCCTGGCGCACCAGATCCTCGCGCAGCACCAGGCCGAGCTCGCTCGCCCGGTCGCGCAGCTCGGCGACGCCCGCCGAGCCCTTCGCCAACAGATTGACCAGGCGCGGCCCCGCGTCCTCGCCAAAGAATGCCGAGGCAAGCGCCGCCTTTTGTGCCGCGTTGTCGTAGCTCTGCAGCTTGCGCACGGTATCGGCGAAAATATCCTCGGTCGAGCGCACTTGGTGGTTCGCATCGCGCGCTCGGATCTCGAGCTCCTTGAACCCCACCGCGGCCGGGCCGGCGCCGTCGGTCACGAACAGGCCGAGCCGGCGGTTAAGCCGGGTAAAGGCGTCGTCAATATCGCGCGCCGCGACGCCGGTCTGCGAGCCGGCGAATCGCATCTGCTGCAGAAGCGTGGTCGAAATGCCCGCCTTGTCGGCGGTCTTGCCAATCGCGTCGGCCGCGTCGAGCGACGACTTGACCAGCAGCCCCAGGCCGGCGCTGCCCGCCAGTGTGCCGATCGCCGTTCGCATGTTGAAGATCCCGCCGACGAAGCCGCCGACCTTGCTCTGCACCCGGCCGAACCCGCGCTCGATGGTCCCGAGCGAACGGTTCATTTTCGCCGAGCTCGAATTCAGCGCCCGGCTCGCCCGGCCCATATCGGCCGCAAAGGCCGCGCTGTTTGCGGTCAGGTCGATGTTGAGCGCGCCGATCGTTGCCATGCCGTCACTCCCCTTCTAGACTTGACGCCCAGGTCATCATTGAGAGGTGTCCACAATGATCCCCGCCGTCCTGATCCTCTGCACCGGCCTGCTCTTGCTGGTGTTCTTCTGGCCCCTCGGCCTGGTCGTGACCGCCGTCGGTGGTGGCCTCGTCGCGCTGATCCTGATCGGCCGGGCCGACCGTCAATCGCGCGCCGAACTCGAGCTCTGGCGCGAGGCAGGTCGGCCGATTAAAACGTCCCCGCCGCGACCCGACGAGGACCCACGATGATCCCCGCCGTTTTGATCTTCTGCACCGGCCTGCTTTTGCTGGTGTTCTTCTGGCCCCTCGGCCTCGTCGTGACGGCGATCGGCGGCGCCTGGCTGGTCCTGATCCTGCTCAACCGCATGGCCCGCGCGACCCGCGCCGCGGTCGACACCGCCGCCGACGAGCGGATCGCGCGCGAGAATGCGCCCGACGCGGTCAGCCCCCGACCGACGAAAGCCGCTGAACGCCGCCTTGATCCGCGCGCTGAGCGCGCCCGGATCGACCGGCTCGAAACGACGCATAAAATCCTTGGGCTTGAACGCCCGCTGGCCTTTCTTGCGCTGACCATTCGCGATCGTGCTCGCGATCATCGCGGCGCGGAATTCGTCCTCGCCCGAGCCCCACGGCTCGAGCCGGTAGAACGCCTGCCACTCGGCGAGCTCGCGCGCGTCGGTGCGCGCCAACAGCTCGCGCACCGTCATGCCGAGCACGAGCGCGAGCCGGAAATAGAACCGGCGCGCCGAGCGGCTGGTTAGTTTTTTTCCAGCTCCTCGATATCGCTTTCGCGGAACCCGGAAAGCCGGGCGGCAACGTCGAACACCCGGTCGAGTGCCAACGCCGACTTGGCGCCGAGCTGTTCGACGTCGGCGGCCGTAAAGAGAAGGGCGCCGTCGTCGCCGACCACCGAGCCGGCGACGATGATCGCGCGTACATTCTCGCGCATCCCCGTATCGGCCCGCTCGGAGCGTTGGAGCTGCTGCTCGACCTGGTCGCGCGCCGCCCCGGTCATGGTCTGCACGCGCACCCGCCCGCCCCATTCCGGCACGTCGACGAGTTCGGCCGGGCGATCCTCGACGCCAAGGATCTGCTCGCGCGTAAGCAGACCCTCGCTCGCCGGCGCGGCCTTGTCCGCGGCCTTGCTCACGTCGAGGCCGCGTAGGTCGCGGCGCCGTCGACCTCGAGCGAGGCGGTGCCGGCGACCTTTTCGTCGGTCGCGTGGGAGATCCGCCAAGACCGCACAAAGGCGTTGAACTTGATCGCCGTCGCGGCCGAGTCGGTCAGCATGATCCGATATTGCCGCTTGTTCCGCGCCGTGCGGTCGGAGCGCAGCAACGCCTGCCCGTCGGTCGTGCTGTCGGGCGAGGACAGGTTAAGGCTGAGATCGACCGAACCCTCGTCGGGCAGGCCGATCAGCTTTTCGATCGCCGTCGATTCCAGGTGAGTGACCGGGATCACCGCGGCATCGCCGCCCGGCCCGTCGATATCGGTGACCTCGGCGATCGTGACGTAGGTATCGGCCTCGGTGCTGCCGACGATCCGGCCGTGCTGCAGCAGCACGCCGGCGGATTCAAGTGCCTGGTTGCTCATGTCGTTGCCTCCTGGTGCCAGATGATGAAGTCTTGGGAAACGCGGTGTAGTTTCGTGTCCTGCTCGTAGAAATCCTGTTCCTCGCCCGAGAGCACGCCGCCGATCACGGTGCCCGATTGCGTGCCGCGGTAGCCGTCGATCGCGATCCGCACCTGGTCGGCGATATCCTTGACCGCGCTGTAGGTGGTCGCGTAGCTGTCGAGCTGCAGGCGCACCCGCGCGAGCCCGCTCGGCCCGAACAGCGAGTGCGTGCGCCCCGTCGTGATCCGTTGAAACGAGACCGCCGGGAACGTGCCATTTTGCGGCAGCGGCGCCGCGCGGACCCGCGTCGAAACCAGCGCCGTCAGGCCGGCATGCGCGACCAGGCGCGCGCGGATCGCTTTCTCGACGCTCATTCGCTCGCCCCCTCGTCTAGCGCCGGCGCCGGCCGAGGCCGCTTTTCGCAAACGGGCCGGCCAGCTTGAGCGCAGCTTTCTCGATATTCTTGCCGAGCTGCTTGCCGATCTTCTCGACGGCACGGTCGGCCGAGGCCTCGAACGCCGGGCGCAGCCAGGGCCGGGCCGCGAGCCGGCTCGTGCCGAACTCGAGGAACAGGCCGTAAAACGTGTTCTTTCGCGGCCCGATCTTGAACGCGGCTGACGTCGCGCTGCCGCGCTTTTGCTGCTCGACCTTGATCCCCTTCGCCAACTCGCCGCTCGGCCCCACCGGCGCGCGCTGGCGCGCCTCTTTTCGGATCACGTTGCCGCCGGCGCGCACCGCGCCGGCGAGCGCCTTCCGTCCGGTTTTCTTCGGCAGCCCCTTGAGCAGTTGATCGAGCTCTCGGGCGCCCGAGATCCGGGTAAACCGGTTCGCCGCCATCACTCGACCGCTGCTGCCGCCATGAGCTCGAGCCCTTCGTTACGCCCGCCGACCTCGCGGATCTCGCGAATGTCGTAGAACTTGCCGGCGTAACTGATCCGCATTTCGGCCTTGATATCGGCCCGATAGCGGATCTTGAATACCGCCGCGATTTCGGCCCGCTCGCCCGACTGCGCGAAATACTCCCGCCCGCGGACGTCGGTTTTCTTCGCCCAGACCGTCGCCAGGGTCGACCAGGCCGCGACCTCCTGGCCGTAGTCGTCGGCCGTCGGCGCGTTCTGCTGGATCGTGATTTTCCGGTCGAGCTCGCCCGCGCGCATGGCCTAGCTGAACCGGCTCACGCGGTAGGGCGTAAACAGCCGGTCGCTGGTTTTCGGCATCACCGCCGTGATGGTGCCGGCGATCACGTCCTCGCGGTGCTCGTACCAGTGCGCGAGCAGCGAGCGCATGCCTTGCTTGATCTGCTCGGGCACGTCGTCTGCGGCGCCATAGCCGGCGATGAACCGGATCTGCACCGCGTTGAGCACGTCGCGCGTGGTCGGCCAGACCTCGCCGGGCGACGGCAGGATCCGGCCCGGCTCGCTGTCGCTGTCGACCTGGTATTTGCTCGCATCCCAGGTCTGCAGCACGTTGTTGGTGTCCGTGAATTTGATATCGGTCACCGACTGCAGCGGCGGGTTGGGCACCGCGATCGGCCAGGCCGACGAATCGGGAAAGCGATCGAGCTTGAGATCCCAGATTTGTGTCACGAACGCGCGGCGCGTGAACTGCTCGGCGTCGATCCGGGCCGCGACGATCAGATCGTCGATATAGCTGTCGTCGTCGGTCGCGCCGACGCGCAGGTGCGCTTTGGCGTTGGCCGTGTCGATCGGTTCCTCGGTCGAGCCGGTCACCAGGACAAGAGTCATAGCTGTGCCGATCCCCCCCGCTTGCGGTGCTCGAGAAACGCCTTGATGCAACGCGCCTCGCGGATCGCCCCGTCGAGCAGCGTCGCCTCGTGCCGTTTCTCGTCGCGTTCCCTGGTGTAGTCGGCGATCCGTTTGTCGAGCGCCGCGCGCGTGACCAGGCCCTCGCGCGGATCCTCGTAGCCATAGAGGCCGTCGTTTTTGAGCAGCGCCGACTCGGCGGGCACCACGATCTCGATCCCCTTCGCTTTCGCCCAGGTCAGCAGGGCGTCGACGTTCGGGCGCTCGTAGGCGTATTCCGTATCGAACGCCATATCGACGCCCCAGATCCCGATCGTGCCGATCCGCTCGAGGATCGCGAGACCGATCGAAAAGGCGATCGAGCTCGCAAAATTCGGCGTGTCCTGGCCGCACGCGGCCGTCACGGCGGCGAGCGGGAACTCGACGCTTGCCGGGATATCGTCATGCACCCGCTGCATATAGACCGGCGTCGAAGGATCCAGGCCCTTGAGCTGGTCGATATAATCCGGCCACCGCTCGTCAACGTAGTCGCGGCCGTGGATCTCGATGAACCGCGCGCAGGGCATTTGTCGGTGATGGTAACCAAGGCCCCACAATTCCCAGGACGGATCCCCGACCGGCGCCAGGTGCGCCGAGCTCGAGGCGGTGCCCAGGATCGCGATCTTGCGCCGCCGTTTAGGCACCCGCAAGCGCCTCGGTCGCCTTGAGCGCCGCGACCTTGCCGCGCACCCGCGAACCGTCGGCGAGCTCGTAATAGCCGCCGCCGATATGCACCGGCGCCGCGATCTCTACCGGCGCCGCCGGCGCGGCCGCAGCGTCCGCTAGGCGGCCGGTGCCCATGGCGACCTCGGCCTCGGCCGCGTGCAGCGGCAGATCGACGGTCTGGCCCGCCTCGTTGCCGCTCAGTTTCACAATCTTGACCATGTTCAAGCTCCTCTGGTTTAGGCGATATCCCTTTTCGGCAGCAGGTAACCGCGCACTGCGCTCGCGCGACGAGGCGAACGCCGTTCGCCCCGCCGCGTTATCGAGTTAGGTCTCGATCGGGATCGCCGCTTACGCGATCGCCGACGCCGACCGTTCCTTGCCGTAGCGCGCCCCGGTCAGGACCGCGACCGCCGCGCCGAACGTCGCCGCGCCCGGATCCGACCAGGCAATGCGAAGATTCGGGAACCCGGCCGACAATTCCGAGGCGTCGATCTCGATCACATACATGATCGAATCATTGGCCGAGACGTCGATCCCCGCCACGGTCGCCGCCATGCGAACGCTCAGCGTATCGCCCGCCGGCGTGGGTTCGCCGTAGTAGGAAAACGCGATCGCGGTCGACGCGGTCGGCACGAAATCGTCGCATTCCTCAAGCGTGATGTTGCCGGCGTCAGCGCCGGTCACGCCCGCGGTGATGATGATCGACGCATGCGCGTAGTTCGCCATCGAAAAAACGTCGGAATTGACTGCACCGTCGACGCCGACCGGCGGCAGGATGTTAACGAGGTGTCCCTGCTCCGCGATATTCATTCCAACTCGAGACATAGAATTTGATCCCTCCAAAAGGCGCCGCCCGCGGGCTCACGCTCGCGGGCGGTCGCAGGTTTCGCTCTGGGTTGCGAGAGTGCTCGGCCCGCCGTTTAGGCGCGGGTTGCGAGCGTGACGTAGCGGCTCAGCGTGCCGGCGCCCTTGTAGGGCGTCAGCGCCGACTGCATGGCCGGCTGGCCGTTGATCCGCCAAGTCCAGCGGAACGTCATCTCGTCGTAGATGAACCGAACGTGCATCGAACTGGCTGCCTGCAGGCCGCCCTTTTCGATCACGACGTAATCGCTCAAATCGACGAGCGAGAGATCGCCCGTCGTGCCGAGCGCCGACGCCTGCTCGATCGGCACCATCGGCCGGCCGAGCAGCGAACCGTTCGGCGAATTCTGGATCCCGCCCGGCGGCAGATAGACCGGCACGCCGCCAGTCCCGACGGCGAGCGCCATCGTGAACAGTTGCGGCTCGATCTCCTGGTTATAGGTCCAGATCGCGTTCGCCCGGCCGCGGGCCAGGCACCGCGCCCACATATTGACGATGTTCTCGTAGACGACGGTCGCGGCCGCCTGGCCGCCCTCCTTCGCCACGGTCACGAGCGCGGCAGCGTTCATAAAGCCGAGCATTTCGCCGGCACCGGTGCCGCTGTGGATTTCGTCGTCGATCTTGAACGCGAATTCCTCAGAGAACGCCTGGCCCATGATCGCCTCGAGCGCCGTCGCATCCTGCAGCAGCCGCTCGGTCGCGTAGGCGAGACCGCTCAGATCCTCGAGCCGGAGCTCGATCAAGCCGAACTTGGGCTTGCTCGCCGCGACGGTCGCGGCCTCATGCTTGCGGAACACCTGGACCCCGCCCCACCGCGAGCCGTTGGCCCGGCTGGTCTCGTCGACCACCGGCGCCTCGAGGCTGTCGGAATTCGGGCCGATCGGGATCCGGTTGGTCCGCCCGAGCAGGCTGGATTCAACGGCCGCACGCGCGAGCAGGGCCGTGGAATAATCGCGGCCCACGAGAAAGCCGCCGTCCGACGGCACGCCCGAGCTGGCGCCGCTGGCGCCCTGGTAGAGCCGGGGATCCGTCTCACCGCCGGGGCTGTTGGACGCGGCAACCGCGCCCAGGAACTCGCCGAACGACTGCCAGTCGCCCGACGGCTGGTCAAGGCGCCGCGCGACGGCCGCGGTATCCTCGATCACGTCGACCGCTTCGGCGGTGTCCTCGTCGAGCTCGAGCCGGCGCTCGCGCTCCTGCTGCCGCTCGATCCGGCGGATCTGTGCGTCGAGCACGTCGAACCGCGCCTCGAGGGCATCGTAACGCTCTTGTTCGTCGTCGGTCAGGTCGCGCTTGTCGGCCTTCGCGGCGTCGAGGATTGCGACGAGCTCGGCGTTGACGTCCCGACGCTCGGCAATAAGGGTCTCGAATTCATCCATCGGTCTATGTCCTCAGTTGGAGTTAAAAAAACCGCCCGCGACCGGCTGCCGCCGGCGGGCGATCGGAGATCGGCGCCGCGCCGCCCGGCCCCTGCCGAGGCCGAACGATCGACGCCTGGTTGCGTGGGTTGGTTAGCGCACCCGCTGGCGCAGCCGGCGCTCGCGGGTCTCGCGCGCCGGCGCCCGGTTCGGCTCGAGATCCGATTCGGGATCCTGTTCGGTGTCGCCCTGGTCCGACGGGCTCTCGGCAAGCGGGTCGTGCGCGCGTTCGCCCGCCAGCGTCACCCGGCCGCCCGGCCCGATCTCGCCGGCACCGAGGCGCACAAGCAGCTCGTCGAGGGTTTCGACGGAATCAGCCATGCCGGCCTCGACGGCATCGGCAGCGCCCGCCATGCGGCCCTCGCCGAACCCGTCGCGCACCGCGACGCTCGGGATCCCGCGCCCCGCGGCGACGTCGTCGACGAACATGGAATAATAGGAATCGACCCGCGCCTGGATGTAGGCTCGCGCGTCGTCGCTCAGCGCCTCGTGCGGATTGCCCTCGGTCTTGTGCTCGCCGGCCGAGATCACGGTCGTTTTGATCCCCACCTTTTCCTCGAGCGCAGACTGGTCGGAATGCACTGTAAACACGCCGATCGACCCGACCTCGCCGCTCGGTGTGACGACAATCTCGTCGGCCGCCGAGGCCAGCCAATAGGCCGCAGATGCCGCGCGGGCGTTCGCCAGGGCGACGATCGGCTTGTCGCCGCGAGCGGCCCGGATCTCGGCCGCGAGCTCGGGCACCCCGAACACCGAACCGCCGGGGCTGTCGACGTTGAGCACGATCGAGCCGACGGCCGGGTCGGCCACTAGGTCGCGAAAGCGTGCCGAAAGCTGCTCGGTCGAAGTGCCGCCCGAAATCTCGGCCATCATGTTCATTCGCTGCGCGATCACGCCAAACACCGGCAGGACCGCGATCCCGCCTGCGGCCCGACCGCTCCGCGGCGGATCCCCTGCGCCGATCCGGGCGCGAATGTCCTCGGCGCTGAACGCGCCGCCGGCGCTGCGCAGCTCGAGCAGTTCGACGATCGCCTGCAGCGTCACCGGGTCGATCGCCCAGGCCGTCGAGCAGACCGCGCGAATGACGTTCGCGAATTTATCCATTGTCGATCCCTTCCATGATCCGGGCGGCGAGCGCGGCCGCTTTGGTTTCCCGCCACTCGGCGAGCAGCGCCGCGGCATCGCCGCAGCCGACGGCACCAGGCTGCAGGTCCGCTGCCGTGAGCGCCGCGACCTGGGCAGCACACCAGGCGCCAGTCAGGCTCTCGACGTCGAGCGATCCGGCGAACGCCGTTCGCACGGCGATGTTGATCGGCAGCAGTGTTTTGCGCATGAACTCCGCCTGGCCGTCGTAGATCCGGGCGACGCGGCTGCGCAGATCGTCACCGGTGCCGGCGCGCGCGAGCGCCTGGTCAAGCTCGCGGATCTCGCGACTCACGAGCCGGCCGGCCGCGTCGTCGGCCATAACCTTGATCGCCTGGCGCGCGCCTTGGCGGCGCTCGGGCTGCGGTGCGTTCGCGCCCTGGCGCATGTTCAACGGGCTGAGCGGCTCGTCCAGGCCGGGCAGCGGGTTGAGGTTTTCGCGGCTGCGCGCTTCGTTGCGCGTCAGCCATCCGTTCGTGATCCCCGACCCGTAGGCGGAATATCGCGCCGCCGTGTCGCCGCGCAGCAGGCCGTCGAGCAGGAATTCTGCAAAGAACACGTCGGGCCGGGCGATCAGTTGTGTGTTGATCGCGCATTCCCAACGCACGAACCAGGGCACCATCGAGCCGACGACGAAGTCGATCGCCTGCTGCTCGATGTTGCTGAACGACGCCTGGTCGAGGATCTGCAGCTTGTGCGGCGGCAGATTGAAGATCCGGGCGATCTCGACGTCAGAATATTTACGGGTCTCGAGAAACTGAGCGTCCTCGTTCGAGAGGCCGATTTCCTTGTAGGTCATCCCGTCCTCAAGCACCGCCATGCGGTGACGGTTCGGGCCGGTCTGGCTTCGCTGCCAGCTCGCCCGGAACTCCTCGCGGTCCTCGTCGGTCTTGAAATGCCCGGCATGCTCGAGCACGCCACCGGGCCGGGCGTCATTGCGGAAGAATCGCGCGCCGTAATCCCGCGCCGCGGCGGCAACGCCCAGGGTCTCGCGCTGCAGCCCAATCGGGCTCACGCCCGAGATGCCGTCGAACGAAAGGCCGGGCAGGAAAAATACATCCTCTTGAGCGAACACTCGCGGCGCGCCGAGCTCTGTCGTGTAACGAAAGCGCCGGCGACCGTCGAGCAGCCGTTCCGGGCGCATACGCGCCGGGTTGAGCGGCACGAGCTGGTCGACCACGCCGCCGCGGCCGCGGATCTTTTCGGCGTAGCCGTTGCCGCGCAACGCCACGTGCCCGGTGGCCATTTCGCGAAATTGAAAACTGTCCTGGGCGACGTTCGGCTTGTGGCCGAGCAGCCGCGTCAGAGGATGGTCGGCGCGTTCCTTGCCGCCGTTCGGCAGCCGGCGATAGATGATGATCGGCACCTGGGCGACGGTTTCGGAAATCACCCGAACCGCGGCATAGACCGCGCCGAGCCGCATCGCCGTGTCGGCCGTAACGACCTGGCCGGAATTGGAAAGCCCGAACGTCGGCTCATACCAGAAATCTTCACTCGGCCCCGGCGTGCCGGCCTGCGGCTCGAGCCCGAACACGCGCTGCAAAAGCCCCATGCGCCCCCCTCTGTCAGACCGTCATCACCGACGTGACCCGGATCGTGGATCCGGCGCCGTCGGGATCGAACGCCTCGGCCCGGCCGATCGCCATGATCGCCGCGACTATCCCGTCGATCCGGCTGCCCGACTTCGCCTTGTCGGGCATGTAGTTGTCGTTCGGGTCGCGGCGCAGCGCGAGGTTCGACGCCATCCAGGTGAGCACCGGATTGCCGCCGTGGTTGAACCGGGCCGCCACGACCAGCGCCTCGAACGACTTGGCCGGGCCGCTCATGGTCTTGAAGCCCTGGCGCATATCGACCAGCTCGAACCCTTCGCCCTCGAGCTTTGGCCCTATATCGGCGGCGTTCCAGTTGTCGTAGCCGGTCTGGCGAATGTCGTAGCGATCGCCGAGCTCGACGATCTTGTTAAAGATTGCCGACTGCTCGATCACGTTGCCGGGCGTCGCCTCGACCAGGCCGGCGGCAACCCACTGCGGATAGTTCACTCGGTCGCGCCGCTGGCGCGCGATGATGTTTTCCCCTGGGATCCAGTACCAGCTCAACACCTCCCAGGCCTGCGCCGGATCGTCGCGATCCTCGGGCGGAAATACCAGAACGAACGCGGTCAGGTCGATCTTGCTCGAGATATCGAGGCCGCCGAAACACTCGCGCCCCTCGAGCGCCACCGGATCCAGCGGCCGCGCGCAGGCGCGCCATTGCGCAATCGAAATCCAGCGGTCGGCCTGCTCGGTCCAAACGTCCAGGTGCAGCCGCATGAATGCGTTTTGCGCCGACGGCGTGTGTCGCGCCTTGCGGCATTTGCGCTCGAGATCCGCGAGCTTGACCGAAACCCCCAGGTTCGGGTTGGCCTTCGCCCAGGCCTTCGGGTCCGCCCAGTCGTCGCCCTCGTCGCCCTCGACGTCCGGGGCGGCCTGGTCGATCGTCGCGATGTAGGCGAACCACTCGTCGTCGGGGAGCACGCCCTCGAGCACCTTGACCGAGTAGTCATGTTGCTCGTAGCAGACCGTCGACGGATCCGAACCGGAAGTCGTGATCGCGAACAGCAGCGGTTGCCGGCGGGCGGCCGTCGCGGTGTCGATCACATCCCAGGCGACCCGGGATTTGTGGGCGTGCAGCTCGTCGATAATCGCGGCGTGAATGTTGAGCCCGTCGAGCGTGTCGGCGTCGGCACCCAGCGGCATGAACACGCTGCGCGTTTTCTCGATCGTCAAGTCGCGCGCGCCCGCCGCGATCCGCCGCTTGAGCGCCGGCGTCGCGTTGCGCATCGCCTTGGCTTCGCCCCAGACGATTTTCGCCTGGTCGCGCTTGGTCGCTGCGCTGTAGATCTCGGCGCCCGGCTCGTCGTCGGCGATCAGCAGATAAAGCCCGATCCCGGCGGCCAGCGTCGACTTGCCGTTTTTGCGCGGTATCTCGTTGTAGGCGACGCGAAAGCGGCGCGTGCCGTCGGCTCGTTTCCAGCCGAACAGGCTGCCGACCATGAACTGCTGCCAGCCCCGCAGCTCAAACGCCTGGCCGTACCATTCGCCTTTCGAGTGACGCAGAAAGCCGAAGAACTTAAGCGTCCGATCGGCGGCCGCCTCGTCGAAGGTGAGCCCGCGCGCCGGCCCGTCCTCGAGATCGCGCAGGTGGCGCTCGCACGCCAGCCGCACCAGACGCCCCGCGGCGAGATCGCCGGCGAGAACGGCCTGGGCGTAAGCGGTGACAGGGTGCGCGGCCTTCTTAGGCCGACGCTTTGCCATTGCCCAGGAACACCCCGAAAGCGTCGTCGAACAGATCGCCCTGCGCCGCCTTCGCCGCGCGCGCTAGGCTGGCCGGCGTCATGCCGAACTCACCGGCCCAGGCGCGCAGTTGCTCGAGGCACTTGTTCGCGTTGCTCAGGTGGATCGACGGCATGGCGTAGCCGTTCGGCGATTTCTGCACCAAGCCCGAGTGGAAGATCTCGGGCAGCTCGGCGGCCTTCGCGGCGTCGCCCTCGGTCTGGATCAGCCGTTCGCATTCAACCCACCGGCCGTAAACCGTGCAGTAGGCGGCGACGGTCGCCCGGTTGATCCCGGCGATGTAGCCCAGCGCGAACAGCTCTTGCGTCACCCGATCCCACTCGGCCCGCGCCTCGCCGGCCAGGTGATCCGGGCAGTCGGGGATCGCGAGCTCGGGAACGGCCAGCGAATCGGTGCCAGGCGCGCCGGCGCCCTCGCCGACGAGGTGCAAATTCTTCGGATTCGGCTTGCGGCCGCGCGTCATATCGACCCCCTTGGGTTCGGATCTTCCTACCCTGAAAACCCCTGATCCTCTGACTCCCCCCCTCCCTAATTTCCCCGGCGCGCGAGGAAATATTCCCACCGGTCAATTCGCGGAAAGTTGGAGAGGTTCAACCCCCCTCCCCTAGGCAGCGGTGTTTTTAGGTGTTTTTCCAGCGCCCGTCCTCGCGGGCGGTCTTGGCACTGTGGCACTCGTGGCAGAGGCCCTGCAGGTTGTTGTCGCCGTCGGTGCCGCCGCGCGAGCGCGGCACGATGTGATCGACGTCGGTCGCGTCGCGATCGCAGCCGGCCGCCTGGCACAGCGGATCCCGGTTGAGGATCCGCTCGCGCAGCTTTCGCCAGCGGTGGCCGTAACCTCGCTCCGCCGAGTTTCCTCGCGCGTCGTCGTAGCTCGACCGGCGTTCGCGTGTATGCGCAGCGCACCGGCCCGCCGCGACGAGCTCGTGACAACCAGGCTCGAGGCATTCCGTCATCGGGCGGCGTGGCATGGCGGCCCCCAGGGTTTGGCCGAACGGACCCGACGACGCCGGTGCTCCGCTGCAGCGCGCCCCGACGGCGTCGGCCCGACCCGCTCGCGCCCGATTAAGGGCGCGGCGATCGTTGGTTGGTTGGTTGATGCTGGAATGCAAAGCGCCCGGCTGCTGTATGCTGCCGGGCGCAGTTCTGCAACTGTGAGGGAAATCATAAAACGACTTTTCGGTAAAAGTCAACCCGCCTTAGAATTCCGCACGGTCTGCTCGGCGCGCACCCGTTCGGAAAGCCTGTAGACCTGCCGGATCTCGAGCCCGAACTCTCGCGCGAGCTCGGCCGGCTTCGATCCCATTTGGTACGCGCTCGCGAACGCGACGAACTCCGATTCGTCGAGCATCGCCGGCCGGCCGCTCACCTTCCACGGCTCGGCCTCGATCAGCGGCACCCGGATCTCGAGCTCGCGGTAGGACAACCCTCGCGCCGCCTCGAACGCCCGCTCGAGCGCCGCGTGCCAGGCGGCATACTGCTCGCGCAGCAGCCGGGTCTCGCTCTGGCCGCCGATGGTGCGGATCGGGCAATAGTCCAGCCCGTCGCTGCTACGCCAGACCAGATCCGCCGGCCGGCGCGTGTTCGGTGTCAGCGGCACGACCTTGGTCCGGCCCGTCGACCAGCTCGGCGCGACCTGGATCCGCGCGACCCGGATCAGCCGTCCGGCCGCCTCGCTGCCCAGGCCCTCGACCGCCCGGTGCAGCGTCACCGCGTCGACATGCGCGACCGCGCTCGACGGCCCGCCGCCGCCGATCGTCGTGCCGAGCCGCGCGATCCGCTCGACGTCGTAGCAACCGCAGCCCGAATGCGAGCTCCAACCGATCCCGCTCGCCATCGCCTCGAGCGACTGCAGCCCGATCGAGCTGCCCTCGACCTGGTCGACCCGCTGCTCGCGATAGGCCCAGAGCAGCGCCGTTTCGATCGGCATCGCGCGCCGTGGTCCGCAAAACTCGCTTTGCCGCTCAGCCATGCGCCGCGCCCCCTTCCGATTTGACCGTGATCTCGACCGCGCAGGCCCGCGCGTCGATCGTGCGCCAGGCGGCCATGATCGAATCGCGATAGCGCGAGGCGATCCACGACGCGACGAACCGGCTCGGCGCCTCGAGCTGGATCCGCCCGCCCGGATCGCCGGTGCATTCGACCTCGGCGAACCATTGCTCGACCTTGGCCGCGCCGAGCTCGCCCGCGAGCAGCCCACGCGCCACCGCCCAGGCGTCGGCGACCCGTTCGCTTGGCTGCTCGACCGGCGCTGGCGGCGCGCCCTCGGGCGCAAGCGCCGACGGCGCCCGGTTCTCTTCTTTCGTATCCTTCTTTAGGATTACCGGCTGATTCAGCCGGGGGGTACCGGCTGATTCAGCCGGGGGGTTACCGGCTGATTTAGCCGGGGGGTTACCGGCTGATTTAGCCGGTTTGACCGCCAGCTCGTCGCCCACCCCGGCGGCGAGCCTGTAGACGTCGCTGGTGCGCCCACCATGCGCCCCGTAGCGTGCCTGGCGCACGATCAGGCCCAGGCTTTCCAGCGCCGCCAGGTGGTCGCGCACCGGCCGTTCGCTCAGGCCCGTGAGCTCGACCAGCTTGCCCTGCGACGGATAACAGGTGAAATCCCCGCTCGCGTAGTTCGCCAGCGTCACCAGCAGGAACTTGCGCGGCGCCGGCTTGACCGCCTGGCGGTAGGCCCAGTTCAGCGCCTCGATGCTCATCGCCGGCCCCCTGTGCCCTGGGCGGCGAGCGCCCGGCCGCTCAGCGGATCGAACAGCGGATTGCGCACGCGCCTGAGCGCGCGCAGCCGGAAGACCCGATTCTCGATGCCGCCGTTGTGAACGATCTTCACGGTCACTTGCTTGTCGCCAAGCCGCACCCGCCAGCGCCGTTCCACGCCGACGACGACGCCATGCCGGCCGTGCGCCCAATGACCCGGCGCCCGGATCTGTACGACGTCGTCGCGCACAATCATGCCCGCCCCGCCTGGCCGCCGCCGCGCCGGCGCAGCACGCCCTCGCCGACCACGTCGACGATCCCGATCTCGGGCGAGCCGGGCGCCGCGCGCCGCATGGCGGCCCGCTGTTGGCGCTCGAAACGCGCCGAGCGCAGCCAGCGAAACCGCCACGCCGGCAGGCCGTAGGTAATCACGCCGGCGGCCGGAAACCCGCGACGCGCCCAATCCTGCTCGAATGAGATCACCGGCAGCCCGAGCAGCTTGTGCCGCCGGATCGCCTTGACCGTGACCTCGAGCCCGTCGGCCCAATAGCCCGGATAGTCGACCAGCACCGTGTCGCCGGGTTCCATCACCGGATCCCGTCTTGGATCTCGTCGAGCAGCGCGCCCATGCGCCCGCGCACCAGGCCGGCGAGCTGGTCGAGCAGGTCGAGCGCCTTGCGATCCGAAAGCGCGATCCGCTCGCTCTGCCCGGTCTCGGAATCGTGGATCGAGAGCTCGACGCCCGGCGCGTCCTCGAGCCCGCGATAGAAGTTGACGCACTTCACGACGCTGCCCCCGGCGCTTGCAGGCGCCGACGTCGGATCGCGACGCGCGTCATTGCGCGAGCTCCGCGAACAGCAGCCCTGCGCTCGCCCGATCCGGTGCCGGCTTCTCGGCCGCCGCGAACGCGCGCTCGAACGCCTGCCAGCTTTCGGTCGCGGACAGATCCTCGAGCGTCACGACCGCCCGGCACGCCGAACAGAGCCGCAAGCCCGGAAACGTAGCCGTTGCCGCCTCTTCGGGCGCCCGGCCCGCGTCGCCCGCCGCCCAGAACCGGATCACCGGATACCCCGCCGCCGGCCGCGCGCAGCCTGCGCGCGTGCAGCTCGTCGTCGCCGTCCCGTTCATTCCCCGATCCCCTCGATCTTGAAACCCGGCATCCCGCGCTGCCGGCGAACGACGTTCGCGCGCCGCACCAGCTCGGTATCGGTCAGGACATGCCGGCCGTTGACCCGCCAGGCGCGCCCCGCCGGCCCGTCCTGCAGTAGAACCTCGTCGTCGTTGGCCTCGCCCAGCCACAGCACCACCGCCTCAAGCGACGTGCCCTCGACCGCGGCCAGCGTCGCGAGCTGCGGCTCGAGCTCGCGCCGCCGGCGCGCCTGGTCGGACTGCTCGAGCAGGCTGGTCGGCCGCCGGCCGCGCAGATCCTCAGGCTCGGCCCCTGCCGCAGCGGTCGAGTGATGGCGGCGAACCGGTTTACCCGGATCTCGGGCGCCCGCGAGCTCGATCAACTGCTCAAGGGCCTGCCAAAGAAAACCGGGCGGAAGGCGCTCAGTGGCGCGGTGCGCGCCGGCGGCAACGGCCGCCTTCGCCGCATGCCATTCGTCGGAATATCGCTGTTTCAGAAACGAGGTCTGCGGCGTGCTGAGCCCCGTCGCCGCGCCGACCGTGCGCATGGTCTCGCCGCTGGCGCAGCGCCGGAACACCTCGGCGCGCAGCGCTGCCGGGTCGACTTCGATCGTGATTGCTGATTCCGTCATGGCGCCCCCTTGGATCTCAATCGCCTCGGCGAGCCGTGTCTCGCGCTCGCGCGCTTTCTCGCTCAGTTCCTCGAGCGCGCGCCCCAGGAAGGTCAGATCCCGCTCGAGCAGCCGCCGACCCCGCCAACACCGCGGACAGGTCGGCGGGCGCCGCGGCGGGCGCCGGGCGCGCGCTAGAACGGCCGCCGCCGGCATCGCCGCCGCTCGGTGTGATCGCAGGCCCGGCAATTCCAGAACTGCGCCCCGTTGATCGTCAGGATTTTCCAGGCATGCCAGCCGAGCCGGCACAGCGCGCGGCGCCACCACGGCGGCCGCGGGTTCGGTGTTTCAGGGTTGGCCGGCGCCCTGGAGTGTGCGCCCGCCGTCGGTGTTCCGGCGGCCCCGGAGCGTGGCCGCCCGCCGGCCAGCGCGGGCGCCGGCCAAAGGGCGCGGAGGGCGCCCGTTTCGGAGTAGCTGTGGATCCGCGCGCGGCAGCTCATGCCGCCGCCCGCCGCAGGATCTCGACCCGCCCGTGCGTGGTCGAGATCACCGCCCCGCCCTCGGCGCGCTCGATAATCCACCCGTAGTCGTCGCGCGTGAAATGGCGGATCCAGCCCGCGCCCACGTCGGCCTCGATCACGTCTTTGATCGCCACGCCCTCGAGCAGTATCTCGAGGCTGTGCCAGTCCGTCGGCGGCCCGCCGACCTTGGCGTAGGTGATCGGTCCCGGCCCCGAGCCCTCGATCGACCGGCCTGCGAGCGGGTCGATTGAGGCATGATCGGGCCGGGCGAAATCGTGGTCCTGGTCGCTCATTTTCCGCCCCCGCCGGACTATCCGGCTCGATCGTGAGCGTCGGATCCTTCGCCGCGACCCGCTCGAGCACCCGCCCCGCCGCGTGCAGCTCGCGCACCTGGCGTGCGGCTTGCGCGCTGCCGATCGACCCGCGCTCGACCAGGTTCGGGTAAACCCGTTTGCGCATGGCGAGCTCGCGCTCGACCTCGCGGATCATTTCGCCGATGGTCACCGCCTGTGGCATCACCTAGACCGCGTCGTCGAGCTCGCGCTGGTCGGGCTCGGGATCCGGCACCGTGCCGCCCTTGAACTGCTCGGCGTCGGCGAGCGTCACGAACACCCATCCACCCGCCGCGCCGACGAGCTCGGCGATATGCTCGTCCTTCGACGAGGCCTCGATCGTTCCGGTCACTTTCTTGCCGGTGCTCACGATCTTTTTCAGCTCGACCTTGACGACGGTCTTATCCGCCGCCGCGATCAGCTCGACAGCCCGATCGACGAGATCGACCGCGCTCGCCTTGGCCTCGTCGATCGCCTCTTTTTGCTGCGCCTCGGGCATGAACTTGAATCCCGCGTTGTCGCGGATCCGGTCGACCATGAACGACGCGATATTGCCGACGAGCTGGTCGGCGACGAATTGAAATTGCTCGTTTTCCATAGTGTCCTCGCTTGGGTTTGTGTTACTCGCCGGCGTGCTCGATCACGTCGCCGGCGAGGTACATCGACTAATGTTCCTCGATCGCCTCGCGGATCCGCTCGGGCCGCAGGTTGAACGCGAGCGCCGCGTCGGCGACCGTGACCGCCGAACGAGGGGCCGGCGTGAGCGCCCAGACCTGCACGGCGTTGCCCAGATGGTGCTCGCTCAGCGTTCCCTTGAGCCCGATCGGTTCGCCGACCACCGTCATGCCGGCGTCGTACTCGGCGGCCTCGCGGATCAGCTCGGGCGGCACGGCGAAGGCCTGCGCCGCCTCGGTCACGGTAACGTCGCGTTTCTGTAGCAGCGCCCACGCCCGGACCGCATCGCCGAACAGCGCGACGCCGGGCATGCCGTCGCCGCTTCTGCCGTCGTCGCCGCCGGTGTCGATATTCCAGCTATCGGGATTGGCGCCGAAATGGGTAATCCAGCTCGTCATGCCGCCCCCGGCCGGGAGAAGCCGGCGCACTGTACGGGTGCCGGGAGCCGGGGGCGGCGGCGCGGCGCGCGGGAGCGCCTGATCGACAACCGCCGGGTCATCCGCTCATCACGGGGTCTCCATCGGGTTGCGATGTTTGCGGCGCGCTGTTGTCGTTATCCGCCTCTGGGGGCAGCTCGTAGAAATCCATCGGCGTGACCGAGCCGGTGCTCGCCGCGTACCAGCGAATCACCGTTTCGGCCGGCGGCACCACCGCGCCCCGTTCGTAATTGCTGTAGGCGGGCTGGGTGCAGCCGATCAGCTTGGCCGCCTCGGTCTGCGTCAGTTTTGCTTGACGTCGCCACTCGATGGGTTTCATATGCTTAGATATAATAAATTGTTATAGGAAATTTCAAGATAAATAACGACTTGCCATTGGACCCGCGATGGCCCCGGCGCAAAACTCTCTTCGACATGAACCGATTGAGGGAGCTTCGCCGCGCCGCCGGGCTCACGCAGGCCGAGCTGGCCGAGCGCATCAACGTGACGCAGCCCCAGATCACCAATCTTGAGATGGGCAAGCGCAAAATCACGGCGGACTATATGGGCCGCCTCGCGGGCGCGCTCCATTGCGAGCCATCCGACATTATCTCCGAGCCCGCGCCCCAGGAACGCCTCGCCGATTTTGCGACCCGCCTCTATACGGCGCGCAAGGCGTCGGGCTTCGTCAATACGTCGGCGCTCTGCGCTCACGCCGAGATTCGCGCGACCCGCTACATGGCGATCGAGGCCGCCGAGGCCGAACCCGCCTTCGACGAGATCATCCGCCTGGCGCTCGCGCTCAACGTCTCCACCGATTATCTGCTCTTGGGCTCCATGCCGCGCCCCGGAAGCCTGGAAGAACCCGCCGAGGCGCGGTTCTCCACCACGCTGCACGACAAAGAGCCCTCCTTTCGCGCGCGGCGGAACGAGAACTAACCCCTCCTTTTCAACCATAGCACGTTTAGATCGTTCGATTTATAACGCCGTATGTTATTTATTTCAGATAAATTATATCATTTCGTTATTGTCATTATAACGAAATGTGATTAACGTTCGACCCTCACCCCGCACAGGAGGGCCGAATGACTGCCGGATCTCCAATCAGCGTTATCGACTTCGCCGCCTGTCGCCGCGTCTGCCCCGCCGCCGGGGCGCGCGCCCTGCTCGCCGCGCCGCGTCCCGCGGCCAAGGCCCTGCACATGGGTCAGCCCGTGCGCATCGCCGCGACCGGCCTCGAGGGCCGGATCGCCGCCTACGACGGCGCGCGCGTCATCGTCCGTCTGCCCGATGGCACGCACCCGCTCGTGCCCCTGGCCGGCGTCGAACCCGTCGCGCCCGCCGCCCGACCGGGCGAACGCCGTTCGCCGGGCGCGTGATGCCGGCCCGCCTCCTTCCCTGGTTCGTCCTGGCCCTGCTGCTCGCGGCGGCCCTGGGCGCGCTCGACGCCTTTCTCACCCCCTTCGCCCCACTCTTCTCGGAGAATTGACATGACCACCACGACAACCCCGGCCCCCGGCTCGACCGGTCCCGAGACCGTCACCCCCACCGCCGCGATCGTCGAACGGATCGACACCCGCCGGAACGGGCTGTCGCTGAGCGAGCTCGCGCGCCGCGCCGGCCTGTCCGACCACAAGACCCTGTCGAACCTGCTCGCCGGCAAGCAAACCGCGATCCAGGTCGACACCCTGCAGAAGATCGCGACCGGCCTCGGCTGCACCGCCGGCGAACTGCTCGGCGAAAGCGCCCCGCCCCGCGTCGACGACGGCGGGATCGACGCGCTGCGCTTCGGCCTCGAGCTCGTGCCCCACAACCGGCTCGCGATCTCGCCGCTCAATCTCCGCCGCCAGGAAACCGACGACGACGCCCTGGCCGTGCTCGCGGCCGAGATCGCCGCGCGCGGCATCCTGCAAAACCTCATCGGGCGTCGCCTCGACGACGGCTCGCTCGAGATCCTCGCCGGCGGCCGCCGCTGGCGCGCGGTCGGCCGGCTGATCGAGGCCGGCACCCTGCCCGCCGATCATCCCCTGCCCGTCAAGGTCGAGACCGACGTCGACGACGCCGAGGCGATCGCAATCGGCACCGTCGAGAACGTGCAGCGCGAGACCATGCACCCCCTCGACGAGGCCGACGCCTTCGCCGCTCTGATCGAGCGCGGTTGGTCGACTGAGAAGATCGCGGGCCGCGTCGGCCTGTCGCAACGCCTGGTGCAAAAGCGCCTCAAGCTGCGCGAGCTCGCGCCCACGGCGCGGACCGCCTTCGCCGCCGGCGCAATCAACCTCGCCAGCGCCCAGGTGCTTAGTCGCGCCGAGCCGAAGAACCAGGCCGCGGCCATCGGCGAGGCCAAAGCGGCGACCGCGGACACCCGATCGAGCGCCGACGCGCTTGCCGAGGATCTATTCAGGGACGCTGTGCCGTGCGCTAACGCCCTGTTCGACCGCGAGCTTTACGCCGGCGAAACCATCGAAATTGCCGACCGATTTGGACGCGACGGAATGCGCGAGCATTTCGTCGACTTCCTGCAGTTCAAGCGCCTGCAGTCTGCCGCGATCGACGCCCTCGAGGCCGATCTCGCCAGCCGGTGCGCCTTCGTCGAGCGTGTCGATTGGTTTGACTCGTGGGCGTGGAAACCGGCGAAGGGCAAGAACGCCGGCGCCGTGATCGAGGTCAACCCGCACAGCCTGGCTGTCAAGGTGCACGAGGGGATCAAACGCAAGCCCGAGGACAAGCCCGCCGCCGGCGCCGCGGCACCGGTCGTGCCTGCACGCAACCCCCTCGAGCCGACCAAGACCCTGCTGATCGACGCCCACAAGACCCGCACCGTCGCCCTACAGACCGCTTTGTTGGGCAACCCCCGCGCCGCCAAGATCGCCCTGATCCTCGGCCTGCTCGGCGCACGCGACGTCGACGTCGAGCCCGGTTCGATCTACGGTAACGACGAGGCCGAGAACCTGACCCTGGCCGAGGCCTGGGATACCCTCGCCAAAGCCCTACCCGGTCTCGCGCCGCCCGACCGCGAAACACCCGCGATCGCGAGCACTAGCTACGCGGCCGACCCGGCGGCCGAGCGCGAGGCGATCGCGGCCCTGATCGAACAATCCGACACCGAACTCGACCAGATCCTCGCCGTCCTGGTCGCCGGCCAGTGCGGCAGCTTTGCCGGCTTCGATCCCGAGCCCGGCGACCGCCCCGCGACCGTGCGCCTGGCCGAGCTCGCCGGCGCCGACGTCGGCGCGGCCTGGTCGATCGACGAGGCCTTTCTCAAGAAACTGAACCGGGTGCAGCTTGTCGCCCTGTGGGCCGAGCTCGAGGCCGAGACCGGGCACAGCCCGACGGCCGAGCAGAAAACCAAACTGCAGAAGGCCAAGGCCGCCGACCTGCGCGCCGATATTCTCGCCCACAGACAGGCGCCCGACTACGTTCCGCCGGTCATGCGCTTTGGCACCGCCGCCGATTTCCGAAAGGTCGCCGGCCTGCCCAAACCCGCGGCCTGATCCATGCCCCCCCGCCCCGACGTCGAGCCGATCCTGCTCACGGCCCGCCAGGCCGCGCGGCGGCTCGGCGTCGGGGATAAGGTGTTTCGCCGCCTCGTCGCCGGCGGCGACATTCCCTTTGCCCGGTCGGCCGCCGGCGTATGTTCAGGGTTTCTGATCTCGAGAAATTTGTCAGACGGAAAATCCAGACGTGTCCCGCCGCCGATCCCGCTCCCTCGTTACCCGCGACCCGAAATCGCCGTACTGGCAAATTGACTTCACCGTGCATGGTCGTCGATTTCGAGAAAGCACTCAGACAGACGACCGCCAGAAAGCCGAAACCATAGCCGCCCGCCGGCTCGCCCAGGCCCAGGACGACGCTGACCCCCTCACCCCCCGCCGCACCCTCACCTTGACCGCCGCGCTTGCGCGCCATTGGCTTGAGCATGCCCAATATCTGCGCTCGGCCGACACCCTGAAAGGCATCGGCCGCCGCCTGCTGAGCGAGCTCGACGCCGCCACGCCCTTGATCGCGATCGACGACGACCGGGTCGCCCGCTACGTCGCCGCCCGGCGCCAGGCCGTGAGCCCGAGCACCGTCAACCGCGAACTCGCCCTGCTGCGCGCCGTCATGCGCCGCGCCGGCGACCTGTGGAACGTGCGCACCGCCCGCCCCGCCTGGCGCCGCCACCGCCTCAAGGAACCGCCGCCGCGCGATCGCTGGCTGACCCCGCTCGAGCTCGAGCGCCTGCTCGCCGCCGCTGCGCCCCATATCCAGCCGGTGATCCTGTTCGCGGTCTGCACCGGCGCCCGCTCGGCGGCGATCCTGGCGCTCGATTGGGCCGACGTCGACCTGGTGCGCGCCACGGTTACGATCGACGTCGGCAAGACCGCCTACGCCAGCGCACGGCGCTTGAGCCTGCCCCTCGTGCCGCGCCTCGCCGACGAGCTCGCACGCCTGGCGGCCGATGCCGGCGACGGTGACCAGGCGCCGATCGGCCCAGTGTTCACGCGCCGCGGCAAGCGGCTGCGCTCGATCAAAAAAGCATTCGCGGGCGCCCTCGAGCGCGCCGAGATCGAGCGGTTTCGGTTCCACGACCTGCGCCACACCGCCGGTTCATGGCTGGTGCAGAACGGCGCGCCCCTCGATCTGGTGCAGGAAATTCTGGGGCACGCGACGATCACCACGACCAAACGCTACGCGCACCACGACGACCGCGCGGCCCGCGACGCCATGCAACGCGCCTTCGCGCCCGCCAATTCCGACGATTCTTTGGTCGGAAAACGGTCGGAAACTGACGAGACCAGTGAGACCGTCCCCGGCTAGACGGCGTCTAACCTATTGAAAATGCTTGGTGCCCGCACCTGGACTCGAACCAGGACCCCCCGAGGGGGAACGGATTTTAAGTCCGTTGCGTCTACCAATTCCGCCATGCGGGCAAACCAAGCCGGTCAATTCCTGATGATGTTGTGTTCCGGCCCGAATGGGAAGCCCGTGATGTCCTCGGCGGCGTCTTCGCCCACCACCAGGATGTCGTGCTCGCGGTAGCCGCCCGCGCCGGGTTTGTCCTCGGGCACCATGATCATGGGCTCCATGGAAACCACCATGCCGGGCGCAAGCTCCGTCTCCACGTCCTCGCGCAGCTCGACCCCCGCCTCGCGACCGTAATAGTGGCACAGCACCCCGAACGAATGGCCGTAACCGAACGAGCGGTATTGCAGCAGGTCGTGGGAGCGGTAGATATCGTTCAGTTCCTTGGCGATGTCGCCGCAGCGCGCGCCCGGCTTGATCAGCTTCAGCCCGGCGCGGTGGACGTCGCAATTGATCTCCCACAGGCGCAGATGCTCGTCCGAGGCGAAGTCGCAGAACATCGTGCGTTCAAGCGCCGTGTAGTAGCCGAAAATCATGGGAAACGCGTTGAGGCTCAGGATATCGCCCGATTCCATGGCCCGGTTGGTCACCGGGTTGTGGGCACCGTCGGTGTTGATGCCCGACTGGAACCAGGTCCAGGTGTCCATCAGCTCGACATACGGGTGATTGCTGGCAATCTCGCGCAGCATCGCCGAGGTCGTCGCGATGGCCACCTCGTGCTCGGGCACGCCCGCCGCAATCGCCCCGGCGCAGGCCGCTCCCCCGATGTCGCAGGTCTTGGTCCCCTCCTTGATCAGGGTGATCTCTTCGTCGGATTTGATCGTCCGCATCCACATCGATGGCCCGCCCGCGTCGACGAACTCCACGCCGGGCAGGGCTTCATCGAGCAGGCGGTGGTAGTCGAGGTTGACGTGGTCGAACTCGATCCCGATCCGCTTGGCGCCAGCCGTCAGCTCGCTGACGGCGCGGAAGAAGTTGTCGCGCCGCCAGTCGGTATAGGTCACGTTGTCGCCGAAGCTGCGCCGCCAGCCGTGTCCGCCGTCGATCCCGGCGGAAATCGTAGTCGCATTGTCCTGGTCGATGACCATCCCGAACTTGCGCCCGAAATAGCAGTACAGCCAACCCGAGTAGTAGTTGATGCAGTGGTACGAGGTGAACAGCACCGCGTCAACGTCGTGCTCTCCCATCCAGCCGCGGATCGCGTCCTGGCGCCGGGTCATCTCCGCCTCGGAAAACGGCGAATAGACCTTGTCCCCGTTGTGCCATTTCATGACATGGAGCATGTCATCGCTCATGGTGTTCTCCCGCTTGCCCGACTCACAAATTCGCCGCGCATTCGTCAGCGCGCCGCGCCGCTGTCCTCGATCACCTCGCCGCCCAGCTCGTCGATCAGCCCGAGCAGGGCGTCCGCCGCACTGTCGATCCGATCCGCGTCGGTGCCGCGGATAACCAGACTGGTGCCCAACTTCTGGTCGCGCACGAAGGGGTAGCTGCCGATCTCGAGATCGCTATGGCGCTCCTGCAGCGCGCTTAGACCCGCGGCGACCTCGCCCTCCGTGACGAACACCGAGACCGTTCGGGCCATCGTCGGCGTGCCCCCGGCCAATTCGCCGGCCACGTTCTCGAACATCGCCTGCATGATGCGCGGCACGCCCGCGAAGACATAGACGTTCTCGACCCGAAAGCCCGGCGTCTTGCTCACCGGGTTGTCGATCAGTGCTGCGCCCTCGGGCGTATGGGCCATGCGCAGACGCGCCTCGTTAAGCTGGTCGGCGCTGTAATGCTCGCGCATCCTTGCGACCGCTTCCTCGTTGAGCACCAGCGCCCGGCCGAACGCAACCGACACCGACGCGGCCGTGATGTCGTCGTGGGTCGGCCCGATGCCCCCGGTGGTAAACACGTAGTCGAAGCGCGCGCGCAAGGCGTTGATCGCCTCGACGATTGCGTCCTCGTCGTCGGCCACCACGCGCACCTCGCGCAGCCGCACTCCCTCCTCGTTGAGCCGCCGCCCGAGAAAGGTGAGATTGGCATCCGCGGTGCGTCCCGACAGGATCTCGTTGCCGATGATCACGACGCCGGCCGTAACGATGGGCGCAGCAGCCACGCGTTCCTCCCCCTGAATCCGTCCTTTCGCACGATACTAGCCGATCCCGGCGCCCGCGCCCATAGACTGGGGCCGGGGTTGGCTTAGGAGGTCGGTCGCCAACAAAAGGCCGCGGCCGCGGCCCGCCGCTTATGCGGCGCACCCGCGTAGACGCAGGCCGTTAGGTTTGCTGTCGCGAGCGAAATAACAGCGGTTCCAATTGCTTCGGAGCCGCTCTAGCGTGGCCGCCATGAAATTTCCCCTCCCCCTGCGACGCGCCACTCTGGTTCGCCGCTACAAGCGATTCCTGAGCGACCATCTGCTCGAGAGTGGCGAGAGCGTCATTGCCCACTGCGCCAATCCGGGCGCCATGACCGGGCTCGACGCCGCCGGCGCCGAGACCTGGCTCGCCCCGGTGACCAGCCCAACCGCCAAGCTGCCGTTTCGCTGGGAGCTGATGCGGGTCAATGACGGCCTGGTCGGGATCAACACCCAGGCAGCCAACCCCGTCGCCGCAGAGGCGGTGCGCGCGAACCTCATTCCCGAGCTTGCGGGCTACGCCGGTCTCCGCCGCGAGGTCCGCTACGGCACGAATTCGCGCATTGACCTGCTGCTTGAGGGCGAAGCGCGCCCGCCCTGCTACGTCGAGGTCAAGAACGTCCACCTGCGGCGCGCCGAAAACGCCGAATTTCCCGACGCCGTCACCAAGCGGGGCGCCAAGCACATGGCCGAACTCGCCGCCACGGCCGAGGGAGGTGCGCGCGCCGTGCTCCTCTTCGTCGTCCAGCGCGCCGACTGCGCCGCCTTCAATCTTGCGGACGATATCGACCCGGCCTACGCCGCGGCTTTCGCCGACGCTCGGGTGCGCGGCGTTGAAGCGCTTTGTTATTGTTGTAAACTGACGACCGATTCGATAGACCTCCATCGCGCGATCCCGATCGTCGCGCGCGAACCCTGACCCGGACCGCCATGCAGAACCTCGACCGCGCAACCCCCGTCGACGCGACCGCCCGTTCGGTCAAGCTGCACGGCGCTGACGAGTTCGAGGCCATGCGCAGGGCGGGCCGCCTGGGCGCGGAAACCCTCGATTTCATCACCCCCCGGGTGGTGCGGGGCGTCTCGACGGGCGAACTCGACCGGCTGTGCCATGAGTTCATCGTCGAGCACGGCGCGATCCCCGCACCGCTCAACTATCGCGGCTTTCCAAAATCGATCTGCACCTCGATCAACCACGTCGTCTGCCACGGCATTCCCGACCCCGACAAGATCCTCGTCGAGGGCGACGTCATGAACATCGATGTTACGGTCATCGTCGACGGTTGGCATGGCGATACCAGCCGCATGTTCTTCGTCGGCGACAAGATCCCGATCAAGGCGCGCCGCCTGTGCGACGTCACCTATGAGGCGATGATGCGCGGCATCGAACAGATCCGCCCCGGCGCCCATGTCGGCGATATCGGCCACGCCATCCAGAGTTTCGCTGAAATAGCACGCTGCTCGGTGGTGCGCGATTTTTGCGGCCACGGGCTGGGCCGGATATTTCACGACGAGCCCAACATCCTGCATTTCGGCCGCCCCGGCGAGGGCCAGGAGCTGCTTGAGGGCATGTTCTTCACCGTCGAACCAATGATCAATCTCGGCCGCTTGGACGTGAAGATCCTGAGCGACGGCTGGACTGCGGTGACCAAGGACCGCTCGCTCTCCGCTCAATTTGAACATTCCGTCGGCGTGACCGCCACGGGGCACGAGATCTTCACCCTCTCGCCCGCTGGCCACACAAAACCGCCCTTCGCCTGACGGACGCCTCGCGGTGGCGGTGCGCGAAAAACCTCATTACGCCGGTCATCGCCAGCGCCTGCGCGCCCGCTTTCTCGAGGCCGGCGGCGAAGCGTTGCCCGACTACGAGCTTCTGGAACTCCTCCTTTTCCTCGCCCAGCCCCGCACCGACATGAAGCCCGTCGCCAAGCGGCTGCTCGCGCGGTTCGGCAGCTTCGCCGACGTGATTTCCGCCGAGCCCGCGCGCCTTGCCGAGGTCGACGGCGTCGGCGAGGCGGCCGTCGCGGCGCTCAAGCTGGCCCAGGCCAGTGCGCTCCGCCTGTTGCGCGACGAGGCGATAGGCGTCCACGTCATCGGCTCGTGGGACGCGGTGCTCGATTACTGCCGGGCCGCCATGGGCCGCGAAAAGACCGAGCAGTTCCGCATCCTCTTCCTCGACAACCAGAACAACCTGATGGCGGACGAGGTCCAGCAGCGCGGCACCGTCAACCACACGCCGCTCTATCCCCGTGAGGTCATCAAGCGCGCGCTCGACCTCGGTGACTCGGCCATCGTCATGGTGCATAATCACCCAGGCGGCGAAGCCACCTCGTCCGCCGCCGACGTCGAGATGACCCGGGAGGTCGTCGAGGCGGGGCGCAGACTCGGCATCGCCGTGCACGACCATGTCATCGTCACGCGGCACGGTCATGCGTCGTTCAAGACGCTAGGCCTGATCTGACCCAGCCATCCGCTCGAAAGGAGATCCTATGCCCCAAACAGCCATGGACCTGATCGCCGAGGCGAACGACGCGATCGAAACCATCGAGGTCGACGAAGCCCGAAAGATCCACGGCAACGCCGACGTTCTCTTCATCGACCTGCGCGAGCCCCCCGAGATCGAGCGCACGGGCACCGTTCCCGGCGCCGTCACAACGCCGCGCGGCATGCTCGAGTTCGCCATCGACCCGTCGCTGCCCACCCACAACGAGGCGTTCAGCTCGGGCAAGCTGCTCGTGTTCTACTGCGCCAGCGGCGGCCGCTCCGCGCTGGGCGCGAAGACTGCCCAGGACATGGGGCTGGAGAAGATCTGCACCATGGCCGGCGGCTTTCGCGCCTGGGTCGAGGCGGGCGGGAAAACTGAGGGCGGCAACAGATAACGCCCGCCGCGATTGGCTTTAATTTGGCCGCTGCCGGCCCCAACATAAAACCCGGCGTGAGCCTGCACGGCGCTTGAGCGTGGAATCTAGAATCCAGTCTCTTGTGGCGGAAGAGAGTGGGAGTCGAACCCACCCGGGACACGAGTCGCGCCCCACACCGGGTTTGAAGTCCGGGCGCCTCACCGGAGACGAGTCTCTTCCGAGGACGATAATAAGGCGAAATCCGACAGGGAGAAATTGTCGAGATTTCTTTAGCCTGCGCCAGCCGCGGACGCGGCCAATCATTATTATCTGCGGGTCGCCGGCTATCCGGCGTGAGCTTGTGCGGCACTTGAGCGCGTCAAGACCGAATTCGCCGGCCCTCGCCGTCGCGCTCCGTCAGCCCCGTCGCGTCGAAATGCTCGAGCAATTCGATCGCGAAGTTCCGCCCCACGCCCGCCCGGTCGCGATAGGCCGCAACGCTGAAGCGCCCGCCCTCGGCGTCCCTGGCGAGCTCGCACGCCAACTCTCGATACCGCGCCAGCGCGGCCGGCAGCAGATATCGATTTGCCGCCACGCGCTCGACCAGCCCCAGTCCGCGCGCCCGCTCCAGCAACCGCGCGACCGCCGCGGGCTCCCGGTCCAGGGCCTTGGCCAGCTCGTGCACGACCGGCGGTGAGCCTTCCGCCGCGCCCATTCGCGTCTCGACCTCGGCCCAGAACGCCGCATCCTTGGCCGCCATTGCGGGCACGAAGCCCGGCCGGACGAGGCGGGCGCCGCCGGGCGCAATGGTTCCCTCTTCGCGCAACGCTTCGATCGCCGCGCGCAACAGGGCAGCCGGCACCCGCCGTTCCAGGCCCCCACGCAATTGCTCGGACGCCGGGCCGGGGCTTTCGGGCCGCGCTACGTGCCACGCGTCGAGTGCGGCGAGCAACGCTTCCTTCAGGCCGCGCCACGCTTTGGGGGCAACCAGCCGCCCCGGCACACCGCCCACCCGCTCGGCGTCGGCGCTTGCGCACACCGCCTCCAGCTCCTCGCCCGTCAGGTTGCGCGCCGCCGCGAAGGCGGCGAGGTCCACGCCGCCGCCGAGCGTCGCCTGCGCCGAGGTGTCGCGCAGCACCAGCCGGTCGCCCCACGCCGCCCCCACGGGCCGGTCGAGCACGATCTGCGCCAGCCTGCTTTCCCCCGGCGCGATGGTAGGCCCCCCCAGGGGGTGAAGTCGTCCGGTCACGTCGGCGGCGCCCAGATGGACATGCACGGGCATCCGGGCACGAAGCCCGCGCCTCGACCCCGGGGATGCGCGCAAGCGCGCGTCGAGCCGCACCGTGGGGCGGTGCAGCGCCTCGGCCACCAGCCAGCCGCCGCGCCGGATCGAGGTTTTGCGCAAAGCTCGCCCCGCAAGGTTCAGCGCCACCCACTGCCCCGCCACGGCAGTTGTGCATTCCGTATCGTCGGCGTGGATGGCGCGCACCCGGACCCGCTCGCCCGAGGGCGTGACCACCAGCTCGTCCTCCTGTGCGATCCGCCCGCTGACCAGCGCGCCGGTTACCACCAGCCCGACCCCGTCGAGCGTAAAACAGCGATCGACCGCGAGCCGGGGATGGCCGCGCACCGGACGCGCCACGAGCGCGGCGGCCTCGTCCAGCAGCCAGTTCTCCAGCGCCGCCACGCCCTCGCCGTTGTGCGCCGAGACCGCGAAGCGCGGCGCGTCCGCGAGCGGGCCATCCGCCAGCAGCGCCCCGATTTCGGCGGTCGCGGCGGCGAGCTGGGCCGCATCCACCCGGTCGGTCTTCGCGATGACCACCGCCCCGGCATGGAGCCCCAGCAGATCGAGAATGGCGAGATGCTCGCGCGTCTGGGGCATGGGCCCCTCGTCCGCCGCGATGACCAGCAGCACCCGGTCGATCGCACCCAGCCCGGCCAGCATGTTGGGCACGAAGCGTTCGTGGCCGGGCACGTCGACGAACCCCAGCACCCCGCCAGCCCGAAGTCGCCGGTAGGCAAAGCCCAGATCGATGGTCAGCCCGCGCCGCTTTTCTTCCGGCAGCCGGTCCGTATCGACCCCGGTCAGCGCGCGGACCAGCGCGGTCTTGCCGTGATCCACGTGCCCCGCGGTAGCGACGATCATGTGCCGCGTGACGGCGGGGTCAGGTCCAGACGATCGAGCTGGTCGAGCAATCGTCCCGCGTCATCGAGGCCACGCAGGTCGAACCACAGCGCGCCGTCCTCGATCCGCCCCACGACCGGCAGCGCAAGGGCGCGAAACGCCGCCGCCAGAGCCTCCACCGCCCGGCCCGACGCCTTGCGTCTGCCATTTCGCCCGCTCTCGGGCCGCAGCACCAGGGCCCGGCTTTCGATCAGAACCCCCGGCTGGGCGCCGCTGCCGATCTGACAACCACTCGCCGCAATCTCCACGCTCGCTACCCCATCCAGCGCAAGGCGCAGCGGCCCCGCAATCTCCCCGGCCAGCGCGTCCAACTCCACGAGCGGACGGGTGATCCGGCGCAGCACCGGGAGGCGCTCCGCCAGCCGCTCGGGATCGTCGTAGAGCCGGAGTGTCGCGTCGAGGGCTGCAAGGCACAGCTTGTCGCAGCGCAGCGCCCGCTTCATGGGATTGCGTGCAAGCCTTTCGACCAATTCGGCGCGGCCCGCGACCAGCCCCGCCTGGGGTCCTCCCATCAGCTTGTCGCCGGAAAACGTCACGAGGTCGGCACCGTGATCGAGGGATTCCCGCACGGTCGGCTCGTGGGACAGGCCGAAGGCCTCGAGACCGACCAGCGCGCCGCTGCCCAGATCGACCGCAAGCGGCAGACCATGGATATGGGCCAGCGCCGCCAGCTCCGCCTCGGGCACGCCGGCGGTAAAGCCCGTAATCTCGAAATTGCTCGGATGCACCCGCAGGATCAGCGCCGTACGCGGCCCGATCGCCGCCTCGTAGTCCGCCAAATGGGTGCGGTTGGTGGTGCCCACCTCAACCAGCTTGCAGCCCGCCCGCGCCATGATCTCGGGCAGGCGGAACGAGCCGCCGATCTCGATCAGCTCGCCGCGCGAGACCACCACTTCCTTGCGTAAGCTGAGCGTGTTGAGCAGAAGCATCAGGGCGGCGGCGTTGTTGTTCACCGCCAACCCTGCTTCCGCGCCCGTCAGATCGCACAGTCGCCCGTTCACGTGGGCGTCCCGCTCGCCGCGCCGGCCCGTCGCGAGGTCGTATTCCAGCGTAACCTCACCCGCAGCGTCCGCGATGGCGTTCAGCGCTTCGCGCGCCAGGGTGGCGCGGCCCAGATTGGTGTGCAGCAGGGTGCCCGTCAGGTTGAGCACGGGGCGCAAGGACGCGTGCGCCCGCGCATCGAGCGTTGCGGCGACCCGCGCCGCGAGCGCCGCCCCATCCGGCGCGGGCCCCCGCCCTCAGCCAGCGCGGTGCGCAAGCGCTCGAGCATGCCACGCACCGCCTCGGTCGTCGCTGCCCGCCCGTGAGCCTCGATCAGCGCCTGCACGGGGGCGAGCCGCAGCACCCGGTCGACGGACGGTATATCGCGAAGGCTGGTGGTCATGGCACGCCGGTTCCTGCGTCGTTGCCCGATGGGGCCGAGGCTAGGCCGCGGGCCGATAGGCCGTCAACCGGCGCTGGGGTGACAGGGCGGTGACAGAACGTGCCGTCTGGTCAGGTGAAACCGGAACGGACTATCATCGCGGGAGGGTGAATTGCAAGGCGCCAGTCGACGCAAGGCTGCGCGTCACCAGGGACAAAAGGGAGATCGTCATGTCGAAAGCCGTCGGAAATGTCACATGTTTGGGCCTGGGGTTGATGGGCGCGGCGCTCGCGCGTTGCTACATCCGCAACGGGCACAACGTAACCGTCTGGAACCGGGACCCGGAAAAACGCAAACCCTTCGAGGGCAGCGCGGCAATCGCAACGAGTCCCGCCGAGGCTATCGCTGCAAGCGACCTGGTCATCCTTTCGGTCTCGACCTACGCCGATAGCGCGTCATTTCTCGATACCCCCGAGGCCAGGGAGGCCGCCGGGGGCAAAACCATCGTCCAGCTCTCCAGCGGCAGCGCGCCCGACGCGCGCTGGGACGAGGAATGGGCGGGCGCTCATGGCATCGATTACCTCGACGGCTGCGTGCTGGGCTATCCCAGCGATGTCGACGCCGACCGCTGCGTGTACTTTTTTTCCGGCCCCCAGGCGCTCTACGACCGACACGCCCCGGTGATCGAGACCATGAGCCCTGCCGTGAAGTTCGTCGGCGAGCCGATCGGCTGCGCCAAGGCGCTCGATTCCGCCATGCTTGAAGTATTCTATGCCACCTTCCTGGGCGTCGCCCACGCCGCCGCGATCTGCCAGACCGAGGGCGTCGCGCACGACCACCTGTTCGGAGGCCTGGTCGGAATCCTGCCCTGGATCGGCAGCACCGTGGAACTGTCTGCCGAACAGATTGCACGGCGCGACTACACCGGCGCCCAGGCGACCAACGACGTCCATGTCGCGGCCCAGGAGCATATCGTCACCGTCGCCCGCGATAACGGCCTCGATACGGCGGTGCCGGAATTCATCATCGAGCGTTACAAAACGGCCGTCGCCCAGGGCCACGGAAGCGAGGAGATCGGCGCGCTTTACGAGATCTTCCGCAAGGATGCCTGAACCGCCCGGAGCCGTCCGGGCGACGGCGGGGCCGCGGGGGTCCCGGTTTGGCTCCAGGCGGGATGAGGTCACGCGAGCCTGGGGTCAGGCGAGCGCGCAAACGGCCATGACGAGCGCATCCGCCACCGGCCCCGAACCGTTTCCGTCCGTCGCCCGTCGTGCGAAGCGTCAAAATCCCGTTTTCGGCGGGTTCATGCTATCGTTTGCCCAGGCGCATATCGTTTCGGCGAACGCCGTTGAAACAGGAAAAAGCTCAGGATATGGCCGACAGAACGATGACCGGGGGCTGCCACTGCGCCGCGGTGCGTTATACGGTGCAGGGCTCGCCGACGGAGACCTACCACTGTCATTGCTCCGTCTGCCGCAAATCCTACGGGGCGGTCTTCGTGACCTTTTCGGTATTTCCGCGCAACGCCTTTTCCATCGACGAGGGCGAGGACAACGTCGTCACCTACGACACGCCGAACGCCCACCGCAGGTTCTGCCGGACCTGCGGTTGCCATGTCGTGGAGGTGCCGCGCGACGGGGCCGAAGAGGTTTACGTCCCGGCCGCCACCCTCGACGGCGGGGCCTATCCGGGCCACCCGGAGGGCGCCATCAAGCATGTCTTCGTCGGCTCGAGGGTGCCGTGGTACGAGATCGCCGACGACTTGCCCCGGCACGAGGAATTCTAGGCTCCGGCGCAACGGCTGAGGCGGCTACGGACAGGCGTCTGCCGGCGCCCGGCGCCACGATCGTCGGCACCGTGAGCACCGAGGCAAAGGCCGAGGCCGCCCGCGCGGCGGGGTGCGACTATCCGGTCGTGCGCTCAAGCGAAGACTTCGTCGCCAGGGTTCGCGAGGTGACCGACGGCGAGGGGGCGGCGGTCGTCTACGAGTCGATCGGCAAGGACACCCTGCAGCAATCCCTCGACAGCTTGCGGCCGCTGGGCGTGTGCGCGGCTTACGGCCATGTCTCGGGCCCGCCCGATCCGGTCGACATCATTCAGGACCTGGGCCGTCGCGGCTCGCTGTTCATTACCCGGCCTGCAATCGTGGACTATGTCGCCAAGCGGTCCGATCTTGAATGGACGGCGCGGGATCTCTTCAAGGCCATCGGCGACGGAATTCTGGATGCGAACGTCAACTACGAATACCCGTTGAAAGACGCCGTCAAAGCCCATCGGGCCCTCCAAAGCGGCACGACACTGGGCGCGACGGTCCCCATCCCCTGACCCGGCGCCAAGCCGCCGCGGCGTTCTACGAATTTCTCGGGAAGCAAGCCTGAGCCGCCTGGAGCCGTCCGGGCGACGGCGGGGCCGCAGGGTCCCGGTTTGGCTCCAGGCGGGATGAGGTCACGCGAGCGTGGGGCAGGCGAGCCTGGGGTCACGCGTGCGTGTGTCAGGCGAGCGCGCGAACGGCCATGACGAGCGATGCGGCCGCCGCCAGCGGCAAGACGGTCCGAACATGGTTCCACGCCGTCCAGGTCGAGAGGTAGCGGCTCCACAGCTCGGCCCCCGCCCCGGTGCCCGGTTCCACCGCGGCCAGCTCGTTGTTGAGCGGCACGTTGAACAGAATCGTCACCAGGATGCAGCCGATCAGGTAAAGCAGGCCACCGGCGACCAGGTAGACCGACCCCGGCGCCCCCCAGTTGAGGATTCCCAGCACGCAAAGCGCAATCGAGCCCAGTGCCGTTCCGAAAAATGCGCCGAAGAACCAGGGGTTGAGCACCACCACGTTGATCGACTGCATGGCCGCGATGCCCTGTTCGGGCAGCAGGCGGCCGAGCGCGTCCATGACGAAGGTCGAAAACGCGAAGAAGATGCCCGCGACCAGAATGGCGCCCGACGCCGTCGCGACGGCGAGGCTGCTGATCAGGATGTTTTCCATCACCCGATCCCCCAGACGCCGGTTGCAGCCGCATCGCGGGCATACGCGGCGAAGTCCTGCGGCGCCCGGCCCAAGGCGCGCTCCACACCGTCCGCGACGAACTCGTTGCGCCCGTCGAGCACGGTCGTAAACAGATACATCACGAGCGAGGCGACCTCGGGTGGAACCCCGAACGTCTTGAGCTGCGCCGCGTAATCCTCGGCCGGGATTTCCGAGGAGCCAATCGCCCGGCCGCTGGCCTTGGCAATCTCGCCAGCCGCGTCGGCGAAGCTCATCAGGCGCGGCCCGGTCACCTCGTAGAGCTGACCGATGTGTGATTCGTCCGTCAGCGCCGCCACCGCGACCTCGGCGATGTCGTCCGCGTCGATGAACGGCTCCGTCACGCCGTTCGACGGCAAGGCGATCTCGCCGGCAAGCACCGCGTCGAGCAGAAAGCTCTCGCTGTAATTCTGCGCGAACCAGCTCGCTCGCACGATGGTCCAGTCGGCGCCGGATTCCTGCAGCGCCTGCTCGGCGCGTTGCGCTTCCTCTTCGCCGCGCCCCGAGAGCAGCACGATACGCCGGACCCCGGCGGCGAGCGCCGTCTCGGTGAAGGAGCCTACGGCCTCGAGCGCGCCGGGCACCGCCAGGTCGGGGTAATAGGCGATATAGACCGCGCTCACGCCGTCCAGTGCGGGCGCCCAGGTTGCTTTATCGTCCCAATCGAAGCACGGCTCCGCCGAGCGCGATCCGATCCGCACCGCAACCCCGCGATCCCATAATTTCTGCGCTACGCGGCCACCGGTTTTGCCCGTTCCGCCCAGCACCAGGATCGGTTTCGTATTTTGCATGTCGTTCATCGTTGCCTCCATAAATGATAGGGTTCGTTTCCATGTCGTTGTCACTTGACATCGTGTCAATTGACACCGTGACAAGTACGTGGTAGTTGACACCATGTCAAGTGATAATTCCGATACCCGGCAAAGAATTCTCAAAGCCGCCGTAAATCGGCTCGAAGCGGGCCAGGGCGACGGCGTGCGCATGGCCGACATCGCCAAACAGGCGGGGATCAGCCGCCAGGCGCTCTATCTTCACTTCGCCACGCGGGCCGAGCTTCTGATTGCGACGACGCACTATGTCGACGAGCTGAAAGGGGTCGAGGAACGCCTGGTGCCGAGCCGCGCCGCGCGCTCGGGCATCGAGCGCCTCGACGCCTGGATCGAAGGCTGGGGCGCCTACATCCCGGAAATCTACGCCATCGCCAAGGCGCTGCTCGCGATGCGCGATACCGACGAAGCCGCCGCCGAGGCGTGGGACGAACGGATGGCGGCCATGCGCGAAGGCTGCGCCGCGGCGATCGACGCGCTCGCGCGTGACAAGACGCTCTCGCCCGAGCATGCGCCCGACGAGGCTACGGACATCCTCTGGACGATGCTCTCGGTGCGCAACTGGGAACAGCTCACGATGGGCTGCGGCTGGCCCCAGGAGCGCTACATCGAGACGCTCAAATCACTCGCGCGGCGTATTTTCGTGGCGGAACAAGGATCCGGCTGAAGCGCGGGTCGCCCCCTAAGCCCAGAATCTCGGCACGATCAGGAACAGCTCCACGAGTTGCCGGAGCGCCTTGTTCTCGCTCTCCTTGCTCAGCACTTCCAGCGCCAGGATCGCCTTTGCCGCCTCGGTCTCGGCCCAGAACCAGTCGCCCAGTTCTTCCATCCCGGCCATCCCCCGCGCGCCGCTCGCGGTCTCGGTGTAATAGGCCCACAGATCCTCGCAGGCGAGCTTGAGCATCATCAGCGGGGGCACACCCTTGCGCGGGCTCTTGACCTTCTCGGTCGTCAGCCAGCTCACGATGAAGGGCGCGAGCTCTTCGATGGCAAGCCCGCTCGCCCCCACCGTCGTCCGTCCGCGCATTTTCACTGCCGCGTCGTAGTCGGGCCGCAGCCCCGCCACCTCGGCCTGGATTCGGGCGAGCAACGCCGCCAGATCGGCGCGGTCTTCCGCTTGCGAGACCAGCTCGTTCGGAAGCGCATGGGTCATGCGCCCGTCGCGCACGGGAACAACCTCGGGGTAATCCGCCAGCACCGGCCCCTCGGGCGCATCGAGCAACTTGAACGCGGCGCGAATGATGCCTTTCTGAAAATCGGCATCGTTCGGCTTGCCGAACGGGCGGCCCATGGGCATGTCGAGCCACAACACGCGGGGGGGTGCTATCGCCTCGGCATGCTCGCGCACGAAGCAGACCAGCGTGGTCGCCAAGCCTTCCTTCTCAAAAAAATAGGCAAGCCCGCACACGGCGCGCGTACAAAACGGTCAGACAGGCGCGAGCAGAACCGTGTTGACGCCCTCGGCCTTCATGCGGCTTGCGACGTCGTGCACACTCTTTTCATACTCAAGCGGGTCGGTCGCGCCCATGAAGGAATAATGGGTCTCGGCCACCGCGCCGATCTCGCCATCCGCCGCCATCTCGTTGAGGCGATCCACGGGCAGGATCGCGTTCAGATCCTGCTGCCACGCGGTGCGGTCGTAATCCACCGCGATATGGGTCATCACGAGATTCTTGTCGTCGGCGGAAAACGCCCGGTAATCCCGCGCCGACCAGCTAAACGGCTTATCGCCCCGCTGGCTCAGGCCCGCCGAGGAGACCACCGCCACCTTGCGCTCGGCCGCCGCCACGGGCGCCGTCCAGGGCCGGTCCGCAAAGTCCGGCATTTCGAGTTCCTCGAACGCCTCGCGAGCCACCTTGGGCATGTCATGCATCAGAACCATCGGGCACTCCTCATCCTCAAGCCGTCGACCGGCACCAGCTTAGCAAAGCTCCGCACTGGCGGACACAGCCTCTTTACCCCCGCGGATCATTTTGCCGTGATCGGGACTTCGCCGGGATCAGGAACCACAGAAACGTGACCACCTGCAGTCCCAGGGCGGCGGCGAATGCCGCCCGGTAGCCGGCGTGAGCGTAGCCGCCGCCGGCATCCAGCGGGAAGGCGTTGATGATGACGCCCATGCCGTACTGAACGACGAACACGCCCGCGAAAACGACGAGGTTCAGGCTGGTGTTGGCCCGGCCCGCGAATTCGAGGGGGAAGTAGTGCGACAGATGAGCGTAGGCCAGCACCGACATGTGGCCGACCAGCCCGAAAAGTATCCACGGCCAGACGCCGGCCGGATCGAGCTCGAAGATGATGATCAACTGGGCCCCGAAAAACAGCACGGTGCTCGCGCCCAGAACCTTGGGCAGGCCGATGCCCACCCGGGCCAGCCTGTCCGTGACCAGGCCGCCCAGCGCGACCCCGACGCCCATGGACGCCGTATTCGCCAGCAGATAGATGGCCAGTGTATCCCGCTCGAGCCCGCCGACGTCCTGCATCCACGGTCCTGCCCACAGGCCCTGAACCGACATCGCCCCGGCGACGCCGGTTACGGCCAACGGCGTATAGCGCCAGAACTCTCGGTCGCCGAAGATTCGGCGTAAATCCTGGATCTGTCGGGCAAAATTCAACGCTGTCTTCGTGGCCGGTTTTTCCGGCACGACAAAAAAGATCGCCAGCGACACCACGACGGTCGCAATCGCGCATCCCAGAAAGACACCGCGCCAATCGGTCACCTGCAGGATCGCTTCGACCGGAGCCGTCGCCATCATCGCGCCGAGCGCGCCCATTCCCAGAAAGCAGCCGTTCGCGAGCGGCCAGCGCTCGCGGGGAAACCAGATCGTGATCGCCTTGAGCCCCGACATCAGGCCGCCCGAGACGCCCAAGCCGATCAACGCTCGCCCGATCATCAGGTGAGTCTGGCTCTCGCCCAGCGAGAAAATCAACGCGCCGAGCGCCGCGACTAGCAGTTGCGACGCCTGCACCCGGCGTGGCCCGAAGCGGTCGAGCATGACCCCGAGGGGGATCTGATTGACGGTGAACGTGAGGAAAAACACCGCCGTCAACAGGCCGAGGTTGGCGGCGCTCAGACCGAGCTCCGCGACCAGCTGCGGCGCGATGATCGCGTTGATCTGGCGATAGAGGTCGGAGAAGAAGAACCCCGCCGCAAATGGCAGGAACACCACGAACACCGTGCACGCAAGCCCGACGCCCACCTTGGTGACGCCCGCCTCGGTGGCGCGCGAAGACGGCTCGGTATCGCTCACGTCTCGCCCGCCCGCGCCTTTGCAAAGCGCGCCTCCCGCCAGGCGAGCGCGGCCTTGAGCCCTTCCTTGCGCGCCACGGCCGTGAACTCCCGGCGAAGCGCGCTGCCTTCGCCCTCGATCAGCACGTCCGCGTCGAGCGCCGCTTGCATGGCCGGTTTCATGCCCTTGATGTCGAGGCCGTTATTGATCGCGCGCTTGGTCGCGGCCACCGCCGCCGGGTCCATCACCGCCATGTCGCGCGCCATGGCAAGCGCCGCCTCGACATGATCGCCCTCGGGCGTGATGCGGTTGATCAAGCCGATGGCCAGCGCGCGCCCGGCGGAAATCCTGTCGTTCCCGGTCAGCAGCAGCTCCTTGGCCTGCTTCGGACCCGTCAGCCAGGGCAGGATCATCACCACGATGCCCGCGCCGAAGCGCAGTTCGGGCTCGCCGAACAGCGTGCCCTCCGCCGCGATCGTGATATCGCACGCCAGCGCCAGCTCGCAGCCCCCCGCCAGCGCAACCCCGTGGACCGCCGCGATGGTAGGCTTCGGCGCGCGCCAGAAGCGCATGACGGTGTCGAAGTCGGTTTGCAGCGTAGGCCGCCACCCCGCGACGCCCTCGGGCATGTCGTCGAGCTGCGCCTTGAGGTCGAAGCCCGAGGAAAACGCAGCACCCGCACCCGTCAGCACCAGCGCGCGGGCTTTCTCGTCGGCCTCGAACGCGTCCATTGCCGCGTTCAGCTCGCCCAGCAGTTCGGCGTTCATGGCGTTGAGCCGCTCGGGCCGGTTGAGCGTCAGCAGGCCGACGGGGCCCCGGGTCTCGTAAGTGATGGTTTGGAAGCTCATGGCGTCGGGGTCGCTCCCGGCCGGATTGTAACGGCGCGCGTCGGGGGTTAAGAAGAGGCGTCGCCGCCATCGAACCCGGAGCGCCCGCCATGCGCAAGCCCAAAACGCTGAAGGCCCTCGAAGCCCTGGGCCGGGTGCGTCTTTCGCGCAGCTTTTACATGCGCAACTTCCTGCACAGCGAGGTCGCGAACTTCTACGGCCTGCCCAACATCCCCGACGATCCCGATCTCGCCATCGCGGCCGGGCGGGGCCTGTGCGAAAATGTCCTCCAGCCGCTCCACGACACCTTCGGCGGGGTCGAGATCCGCTCGGCCTTCCGCTCCGCACGGGTCAACCGCTACTGCAACCGCCACGGCGGCAACTGCGACAATAACGACAAGAACGCGGCGCGCCACATCTGGGACCGGCGCGACGCCGACGGCTTCATGGGCGCGGTCGCCTGCGTCATGCTGCCCTGGTACCTGCCGCGCTACGAGAAAACCGGCGACTGGCGCCCGCTGGCCTGGTGGCTGTTCGACAACCTGCCCTGTTGGGAGCTGCAGTTCTTTCCGAACAACGCCGCCTTCAATGTCGGCTGGCACGAAAATCCCGGGCGCCCCCGCCTCATCCGCAGCTACGCCCCGCCCCAGAAGGGCGTCGTCACGCGGCCCGGCAGGGCAAACTACGAGGGCTCTCACGCCAACCGTTATCGCGGCTTTCCCCGCGCAAAACGCAGTGCCTAGACCCGCCGCACTCCCGCCCCTCACCCCTCACCCGGTTCGCCCCGCCCATGATCGTTCTCGCTCTCATCGCCGGCATCCTGTGGAACTTGTTCGCCGGGCTGTTCTACTGCTGGAGCGTGTTCATCGAGCCTCTCGAAGTGGCTCTCGACGTGTCGCGGGCGAACGTGAGCGCG
The DNA here is from genome assembly GCA_965249645.1 of Alphaproteobacteria bacterium. GTDB lineage: Bacteria > Pseudomonadota > Alphaproteobacteria > UBA828 > JAPUJA01 > CAVOEB01. The sequence goes on along the minus strand of CBDFML010000012.1, from coordinate 360,924 downwards.
GTCTTCTCGATCGGCGTCGCGTGCTATGCGGCGGGCATGTTCATCTCGCCCCACATTTTCGTGCGCGTTCCCCTGCCCCGCCTCGCCGCCGGAATCGGGCTGATCGCGGCATGCGGACTGGCGATCGCGGGGCTGGGCCAGAGCCTCGCGCTGGTGATCCTCGGCTTCGGCGTCGTCTTCGCGGTCACCCTCGGGGTCGGCTACATGCTGGCGCTTCAGACCGCGAGCCTCGAGCTGCCCGTGCGCCGGAGCCTGGCGATCAGCCTGTCGGTGACCGCGTTTGCCGGCGCGGCACTGGTCTGGCCCGCGCCCCTGAGCATGGTGATCGCGAGCCTGGGACCGTTTACGACAATGCTGATCTGCGCCGCGGTGATGGCCGGTATCGGGCTCGTCTGCGCCCTGCTGCTCCACCTCTCGGGCGCCGTGGCCCCGGCCGCGAAGGACGACCAGGCGACCCACCTGCTGCACGGGTTCTTTACCGATCAGCCGCGCATCTTCCTGTTGATCCTGTCGTCTTTCGTCGTCCTCGCGCTGGGCGGGTTGATGGCGCTGAGCCACGCGGCGGGTATCGCGGCGGCGTTCGGCATCGCCGCCGAGCGCGCCTGGCTCGGGCCGATGATGACGAGCATCGGCTATGTCGCGGCCTGCATCGTTGCCGGGCCGGTGACCGACTGGCTTTCGGGGCGGCGCGTCCTGGCCGGGTTGGCGACGGTCATGACGGCCTCGCTGCTGGCCCTCTTTCTGTGGCCCTCCGCCGCGCTCAGCCTGGTCGTGCTCGCTCTCGTCGGCGGCTCGTTCGGCGCCACCGCCGCAGTCTACCCGGTCGCAATTTCAAGCTATTACAGCGTCTCGGAGATGGCGCGTATCTACGGCCGCATCACCCTCGCCTATGGCGCCGCCGGGCTTGTGGCGCCCTATGTGGCCGGCGCGCTCTACGACTGGGAGGGCGGTTATCACGTCTCGCTGCTGATCGCCGCGGGCTTCGCCGCGCTCGCCATAATCGCCGGGATCAGCCTGCCGCGCCACGGCGCAAGAACGCATTAATACCCACTATAAAAAAGGCGCCCACCTAAACGGTGAAGGACTCGCCGCAGCCGCAGCGGCTGGCTTCGTTCGGGTTGTTGAAGCGAAAGCCCGGCTCGAGCTTGTCCTCGACATAATCGAGCTCGGTGCCGACCAGATACATGGTGGCAAGCGGGTCGACCAGCACGGTGACGCCCTTGTCCTCGATCACCTCGTCGTGGGGCAACACCTCGTGGACATAGTCCAGGGTGTATTGCAGGCCCGAGCAGCCCGCGGTCTTGACGCCGATCTTCAAGCCCAGCGGCGGCGTCTCGCCGTCATGCTTGGTCAGCAGATGGCGCACCCGGTCGGCGGCGGCGGCGGTCAACGTGATCAGGTTGGGCATTGCAAAATCCTCGTTTTAGTAATAATCGAACCCGGTTTCGAGCCGCGCGATCTCGGACATCCGGGAGGGATCCCACGGCGGGTCCCAGACCAGCTCGACCTTGACCCGGCCCGCGCCCTCGACGCCGGCGACGGCATCGTGAACCCAACCCGGCATTTCGCCCGCCACCGGACAGCCCGGCGCGGTCAGGGTCATCTCGACCTGGACGTTTTTGGTCGCGTCGATCTTCAACGCATAGATCAGCCCGAGCTCGTAGATATTGGTCGGGATCTCGGGATCGTAAACCGTGCGCAGCGCGTCGTTCACGCTCTCGCGAAACGGGTCGCGCAAGTCAAGCTCGTCAACGATTTCCTCGCCTGCGTCCTCGTCTCGCGTTAACGGTTCGGGCGCAGGCGCGACGGGGCGCTCGGGCGTTTGCGCGGCCGCGATTTCGGCGGCCGAGACAGGCGCGGCAACGCCAGCACCGTGCGCCGGCTCGTCAGACCCGGAGGTGTCATCGATGGGCTCGGGCGGGGCCGCAGGCGGACGGCGGAACCCGAGCAACTCGGCCAGTCGCTGCATCATTCTGTCCTTACCTCCTCCTCGCTTCCGTCGAGCGCGGCGGTCATGGTGTGCCAGGCGAGCGTTGCGCACTTGACCCGCATGGGAAACTCGCGCACACCCACGAGCACGGCGAGCCGCTCCAAATCGGGATCGTCGAGATCGGCATCGGAAATTTCCGCCGACCCCATCACCAAATCATGGAAGCGCTCGAACAGGGTCTTGACCTGCGCTTCCGTCTTGCCCTTGAGAATCTCGGTCATCATCGACGCGGAGGCCATCGAGATGGCACAGCCCGTACCCTCGAAGCCGACATCCTCGACGACACCGTCCCGCACCGTGAGATAGACATGGACCTTGTCGCCGCACAACGGGTTGAAGCCGTCGCAATCGCGATTGGCGTCGGCAGGCCGCGCGAAATTCCGGGGACTACGCCCGTGATCGAGGATAACCTCTTGATATAATTCACGAAGTTCCGACATCAATCGAAAATCCTCTTGACCTGCGCAAGCCCCGCGACGAGCGCGTCGGCGTCGGCCTGCGTACTATAGATGCCGAACGAGGCGCGCACCGTGCCGGTGATGCCGAAATGATCCATCACGGGCTGGGCGCAATGATGGCCGACCCGCACGGCAACACCCGCCCCGTCGAGGATGGTGCCCACATCGTGGGAATGCGCGCCGTCGATGACGAAGGAGACGATGCTTGCGCGGCTCTGTGCCTCGCCGATCAGGCGCACACCCTCGACATCGGCGAGACGGTCGAGGGTGTAATCGAGCAGCGAGTCCTCGTGTGCAACGAGGGCGTCGCGATCGAACGCCGAGATGTAATCGACCGCCGCGCCGAGCCCGATCGAGCCCGCGATATTGGGCGTGCCCGCTTCGAACTTCGCGGGCGGATCGGCGTAGACGGTTGCCTCAAAACTGACGGTCTTGATCATGTCGCCGCCGCCTTGCCAGGGCGGCATGGCCTCGAGATGGGCCCGCTTCGCGTAGAGCGCGCCGATCCCGCTCGGCCCGTAAAGCTTGTGCCCCGAAAAGACGTAGAAATCGACATCGAGCGCGGCAACGTCGACAGGTCGGTGCGGCACCGCCTGGCAACCGTCGAGCAACACGGGCACGTCGCGCTGGTGGGCAAGGCGGATGATCTCGTCGACGGGCGTGAGCGTGCCCAGCGCGTTCGATGCATGCGTGACAGCCACGAGCCTGGTGCGCGGACCCAGCAGATCGGCGTAGCTCGCCATGTCGAGCTCGCCGCGATCGTTGATCGGCACGACACGGAGCACGACCCCTGTGCGCTCGCGCAGGAGCTGCCAGGGCACGATGTTGGAGTGATGCTCAAGGGTGGAGAGCACGATTTCGTCACCCTCCGAGAAGAAGGCACCGCCAAAACTCGCCGCGACCAGATTGATCGCCTCGGTTGCGCCCCGGGTGAACACGATCTCGCGCTCGCTGGAGGCGTTGAGGAAGCGGGCAACCTTGCATCGGGCCTCCTCGAATGCCTCGGTGGTCCTGGCGCTCAGCTCATAAACCCCACGATGAACGTTGGCGTATTCCTGCTCGTAACAGCGACGCACCGCGTCGATCACGGCGTGGGGTTTCTGAGCGCTGGCCGCGCTGTCGAGAAAGGCGAGAGGCTTGCCGTGGCTTTGTCGGGCAAGGATGGGGAAGTCGGCGCGCACCGCCTCGGCGTCGTAAACGCGCGCCACGCCGCTCGCGGGTATTGGGACCGTCATTTCATTCATTGCCGCCATCGTCCGCCCCTTAGACCGGCTCACCGGTGCCGAGCCAGCCCGCAACGGCGCGGGTCATGGCGTCGCGCAGGGGCTCGATGTCGACCGCCGCGACCACTTCGTCGAGGAATGCCTCGATCAGCAGGTGACGGGCGCGCTCTTCGTCGATGCCGCGGGTGCGGAAATAGAACAGCGCTTCGTCGTCGAGCTCGCCGGCCGTGGCGCCGTGGCTGCATTTCACGTCGTCGGCAAATATTTCAAGCTCGGGCTTGGTGTCGATCTCGGCCTTGTCGGAAAGCAGCAGGGTGCGACTCAACTGGTGCCCGTCGGTCTTCTGCGCATCCGGGCGAACCACGATCTTGCCCTGGAAGACGCCGTGGGCGGATTCGTCGAGTACGCCCTTGAAGAGTTGGCGGCTGGTGCATTCGGGTTGGGCGTGATCGACGAGGATGGTGGTGTCGGCGTGCTGATGGCCGCGCATCAGCGCGCCGCTCGACAGCCGGCATTCGCTGCCTGGCCCTTCGAAATCGACCTGAATCTCGTTGCGCGACAGCGCCGCGCCCGTCGAGAGAAGCACGTTGTCGTAGTGGCTGTGCGCTCCGAGCCGCGCACGGATAGTCGAAAGGTGAAAGCCTTGCAGCCCGTCCGCCTGCATCCGGTAGTGCTGCAGCCGGGAACCTTCGCCGAGGGAGATTTCGGCCAGTGGGTTGGACCAGTATGCCTCCGCACCGTCGGCACCCAGATGGCTTTCGACCAAAGTGGCCCGGGCGTTTGCACCGGCCACCACGAGCAGGCGAAGATGAAACGCTGCCGGAGCCTGCCCGCCCGACCCGATCGAGACGACATGGACGGGGTCGTCGAGCACCGCGCCCGGTGCAAGGCGAAGCACGCAACCGTCGCCCGCGAAGGCGGTGTTGACGGAAACCAGTGCGTTGCCGTTGAGCGGCGCGATGCGACCCAGATAGTCTTCGAGCCAGCTCTCGCCGGTGTCCAGCGCGTCGGCAAGGCCCACCAACGTCACGCCCTCGGGCAGGGAACCCAAGTCGGACTGAGCGGTATCGAGCCGTCCGTCGACGAAGACGAGCCGGTGGGCCGGCATATCGCCCAGATGATCGACGTTGGGCAGCGCAACTCCGCCCGCCAGCGCGGCCACCGGAGAAAAACCCGCCTCGGCGAGGGACGTGAGACTGGTGTATTTCCATTCCTCGACCCGCGCGCTGGGCAGGCCGTGCTTGCGCAGTCGCGCCGCCGCGTCGTTGCGGAGCGCTGCCAGCCAGGACTGAGCGGCACCGGGCAGGCCGTCGCGTACCGCGCCGAACCGCTCGGCGTAGGGAAACTCAAGGCTGCGACGCGCACTCACGGGCTTGTCTTTCGCTGCATTCGGATCCCCGCCTAGGCCGCGTCGGCCTCGCCGAATTCGGCGTAGCCGTTTTCTTCCAGCTCGAGGGCGAGTTCCTTGCCCCCGGAGCGGGCGATTTTTCCGTGTGCCAGTACATGGACGTGGTCGGGCACGATGTAGTTGAGCAGGCGCTGGTAGTGGGTGATGACGATCATCGAGCGCTCGGACGAGCGCAGGCGATTGATGCCCTCGGCCGCCACCTTGAGAGCGTCAATGTCGAGACCCGAATCGGTTTCATCGAGGACCGCGAGCCTCGGTTCGAGAAGCGCCATCTGCAACACCTCGTTGCGCTTTTTTTCGCCGCCGGACGCGCCGACATTGAACGGGCGCCTGAGCATCTCTTCGCCGATGCCGAGTTCGTTGCGCTTCTCACGCATCAGCTTCAGGAACTGCATGGCGTCGAGCTCGGACTCGCCTCGATGGCGGCGCACCGAGTTGACGCTTTCCTTGAGAAAGGTCTGGGTGCCGACGCCGGGAATTTCGACGGGATACTGGAAGGCGAGGAAGATGCCCTCGCGGGCGCGGATTTCGGGCGCCATGTCGAGCAGGTCGTTGCCCAGAAAGGTGACACGCCCCTCGGTCACCTCGTAGCCGTCACGGCCCGAGAGGATGTAGGAGAGCGTGCTCTTGCCCGACCCGTTCGGCCCCATGATGGCGTGGAGTTCCCCGGCCTTCACCTCGAGGTCGATGCCCTTGAGGATTTCCTTGCCGTCGACGGAGACATGCAGATTTTCAATCGAGAGCATTCGCTCGCCCTTTCAATTCATCTTTTAATAACAACGAACTATCCGACACTGCCTTCAAGACTGAGGCCGACCAGTTTTTGCGCCTCGACGGCGAATTCCATGGGCAGCACCTGCAGCACCTCGCGGCAGAAGCCGTTGACGATGAGCGCGATGGCTTCTTCCTCGCCCAGGCCGCGCTGTCGACAGTAGAACAGCAGGTCTTCGTCGATCTTGGAGGTCGTGGCTTCGTGCTCGACCCGGGCGCGGCGGTTGCGCGATTCGATATAGGGCACGGTGTGAGCGCCGCACTTTTCGCCCAACAGGAGGCCGTCGCACTGGGTGTAGTTCCGCGCACCTTCGGCCCTGGGCATAATCTTGACCAGGCCGCGATAGGTGTTGTTCGAGCGCCCGGCGGAGACGCTTTTCGAGATGATCCGCGAGCGGGTGTTCTTGCCGATATGGATCATCTTGGTGCCGGTGTCGGCCTGCTGCCTGTTGTTGGTGATGGCAACCGAATAGAACTCGCCGACCGAGTTCTCGCCCTGCAGGATACAGCTCGGGTATTTCCAGGTGATCGCCGAGCCGGTCTCGACCTGGGTCCAGGAAATCTTCGAATTGCGCCCGCGGCAGACGCCGCGCTTGGTGACGAAATTGTAGATGCCGCCAATGCCGTTTTCGTCTCCGGGGTACCAATTCTGCACCGTCGAATACTTGATCTCGGCATCGTCGAGTGCGACCAGCTCGACCACCGCCGCGTGAAGCTGATTTTCGTCGCGCATGGGTGCGGTACAGCCCTCGAGATAGCTCACATAGCTGCCCTCGTCGGCGACGATCAGGGTGCGCTCGAACTGGCCGGTCTGGGAGGCGTTGATGCGGAAATAGGTCGACAGCTCCATCGGGCAGCGCACGCCCTTGGGCACGTAGACGAAGGTGCCGTCGGAATAGACCGCCGAATTGAGCGTTGCGTAGAAATTGTCGGAATGGGGCACCACGGTGCCGAGATATTTGCGCACGAGCTCGGGATGCTCCTGCACCGCCTCTGAAATCGAGCAGAAGATGACGCCGGCTTCCGACAGCTTGTCCTTGAACGTGGTAGCAACGGAAACGCTATCGAACACGGCGTCGACCGCGACACCGGCAAGCATTTTCTGCTCGTTGAGAGGAATTCCGAGCTTTTCGTAGGCGCGCAGAAGCTCGGGATCGACCTCGTCGAGGGTCTTGGGCCCATCGTCCTGGCTCTTGGGCGCCGAGTAGTAATAGGAATCCTGATAGTCGATTTTCGGATAGCTGAGCTTCGCCCAACCGGGCTCTTCGTCGCCCAGGGTCTGCCACAGACGAAACGCCTTCAAGCGCCAATCGAGCAGCCATTCGGGCTCGTTCTTCCGGGCCGAGATGTAGCGAACGGTGTCTTCGCTCAGACCCTTTTCCGGGCGAATGTCATCGACCTCGGTGACAAACCCGTACTTGTACTTCTCGGCCTTGAGGCCGCTGACGGTCTCGACGGTTTCCTGGGTGGGTGGCATGGGGCTACTCCGTCAATTCCAGCGGCGCGGGGGTGCGCACCATGCCGGACGCGGGCAACTCGTAGGACGGAAAACAAATCATCTGGGCGAGGCTGACGCTAGCCAGGGCGCGCTCGACAGCATCGCTGACGTTCTGCCAAGGCCCCCGGATGGGGCAAAAATTTTCGATCCCGCAGGTTCCTTCGGGGCCGTCGAGACAGTCGGTCAGAGCGATTGGGCCGTCGACCGCGCTGATGATCTCGGACACGGTAATCTGGTCGGGTGCGCGCTCCATGCTGTAGCCGCCCTTGGCCCCGCGGTGAGAGACGAGAACGCCGGTATGGGCGAATTGCTTGAGCAGCTTGCTGACCGTGGGCTGAGGCAACTGGGTGCCCGCCGCGATTTCGGCAGCGGTGACATGTCGCCCGGGCTTGCGCGCGAGCTGGCTGAGCACAACTAGGCCGTAATCGGCCATTCGACTGACGCGGATCATGTGCTTTTTCCCAAAGAGCACCGGAATAGTACAGTTTATGTGTGGCATTGGTGCGGACCTGTCAAGCCTTTCAGAAGAAAAAGAATTTTTCAGGAATCGCGACGTCGCGCCGATTGGTGGTGCCGCGCCATTCGGGCTACAATCCAAATGAGCCCCCAACACGGCCCGAGGGGCACAGGGATGCTGCCGCACGCATGAAAATTACCGGCCTGCGCACGATTTGCGTCGAATTGCCGATCGCCGCGCCGATCCGCACGGCGATTCACGACATCCGCTCGGTCGGCGCCGTGCTGGTGTTTCTCGATACGGACGAGGACGCAACGGGCGAAAGCTATCTTTTCTCGTTGAGTGGGCGCCGGCTCGGCATCTTGCGCGACATGGTGGAGAGCTTTGCGCCGCTGGTGATTGGCGAGGATCCGCGCGAACCCGAGCCGCTGTGGGACAAAATGTGGCGCGAGATCAATTTTTTTGGCCATAAGGGCATCACGCTGTTCGGTATTTCGGCGATCGACACGGCCTGTTGGGACGCGGCGGGCAAGGCCGCCGGCCGGCCCGTGGTCGACCGGCTGGGCCAGATGCGCGAGCGGGTGCCGGTTTATGCGAGCGGCGGGCTGTGGCTCGACGCGGAGGCCACAGCACTGGCGGAGGAAGCCAAGGGGTTCGTCGCCGCAGGCTTTGGCGCCATGAAGATGCGGATCGGGCGCGCCAGCGAGGACCAGGACGTCGCCCGGGTGGCCGCGGTGCGCGAGGCAATCGGTCCGGACATCGAATTGATGGTCGACGCCAATCAGGGTCTCGACAGGGCGAGGGCCATCGCGCTCGGCCGCCGACTCGAGCCGCTCGGCATCGCCTGGTTCGAGGAACCGGTTCCGACGTACGATTACGAGGCTTCGGCCGCGGTGACGGCCGCACTCGAGGTTCCGGTGGCGAGCGGAGAGACGGAATACACGCGTTATGGGTTCCGCGACCTTATCGGCGCCAAGGCGGCGCGGATCTTGATGCCGGACCTGCAGCGCGTCGGCGGCGTGAGTGAGCTTTTGCGGGTCGCCCAGATGGGTCAGGCTGAGGGCATGGCGGTCTCGCCCCACCTGTTCATGGAACACAGCCTGATGCTGCTCGGCGCACTGCCCAACGCCGGCTATCTCGAACACATGCCGTGGTTTTCGCCGCTGTTTCGGGAATCGATCACCATCGAGAACGGCACTATCGCGGTGCCCCGCCGGCCGGGACTGGGTTTTACCTTCGACCCCGAGGCCATCGCGCGTTATCGTCTGGATGGGTCATGAAAATTACCGGATTTTCCACCGAAGTCCTCGAACTGCCGTACTCTCACGGCGGCCCGCCCGTGATGTACGGGGGTCAGGAATGGACCCACTTGACCACCCTGTTGGTCAAGATCGACACGGACGACGGGCTGACAGGCTGGGGCGAGGCCTACGGCTACAACGCGACCCCCGCGACCAAGGTGGTGCTGGATTCGCTGATCGCCGAGCAGGTGGTGGGGCGCGATCCGACGGACATCGATGTGCTGATGACCGACCTGCAACGCAGCTTGCATCTGTTCGGCCGCTACGGCATCACCATGTTTGCGCTTTCGGGCGTGGATATCGCCCTGTGGGACCTGGCGGGTAAGCGCGCCGAGATGCCCCTGGTCCGGCTGCTCGGCGGCCCCCAGCGTGATCGCATACCGGTCTATGCCAGCCTGTTGGCCTGTGGCGATCGCGAGACGGCGGCGGAGCTTGCGCGGGCCGCGCTCGAAGAGGGTTATCCGCAGATCAAGCTGCACGAGCGCGATCCCGACGTAGTCGGCGCAGTGCGCGACGCGATCGGGCGGAGCGTGCCGCTGATGCTCGACACCAACTGTGCCTGGCGCATGGGCGAGGCGCTGGAGCTTGCCCACGCGCTCAACGCGCATGATCTGCATTGGCTGGAAGAGCCGCTCTGGCCGCCCGAGGATTATCGCCAGCTCGCACGGTTTCGCTGGAGCACCGGGCTTTCCGTGGCGGCGGGGGAGAACGCCTGCACAGGCGTCGATTTCGAGATGATGACGGAATTGGGCGCGGTAACCTACGCCCAACCCAGCGTGACCAAGGTGGGCGGCATCTCGGAGTTCCGCAAGGCCTCGATGGCGGCGCGCGAGCACAGCGTTGCGCTGGCCCCCCATTCGCCCTATTTCGGCCCCGGCCTGCTCGCGACCCTGCATCTGATCGCGGTGAGCCCCGGCATCAACATCCATGTGGAACGGCTGTTCTGCGAACTCGGCGCGGACCTCTACGGCGGCGCGCTCGACCCCGTGGGCGGCGAGATTCTCCTGCCCGTCGGACCGGGGCTGGGACTCGATCCGGATACCGATGTCATCGAGAAGTACCGGGTTACGCCGCCGCACGGCAAGCAACTGCAATGAGCACGCTGTCCGTCGCGCCCGACTGGTTCGCCGTCGAGCCCTGCGATCACGGCGTCACCCGGATATTCGAGCCGCATGTCGATCCCTACTTCGCGGGCAATGCCTGGCTGGTGCGCGGCACCGAGCGCGATGTGTTGCTCGACACGGGCACCGGCATCGGCCTGCTTCGCCCGGTGGTCGAAGCGCTGAGCGGGCGCCCGGTCCTGGCCGTTGCCATGAACTGCTTCTACGACCATGCGGGCTCGCTGCACGAGTTCGACGCGCGAGGCCTGCACCGGCTCGACGCGCCGGGCATGGCGCACCCAACGCCCGAAACGTCGCTCTTCGCGGCCTATGTCAGCGACGCCATGCTCCGGGCGCTGCCCGAGGCGGGCTACACCACCGCGGGCTATGCGGTTATGCCCGCGCCGGCGACCGAGGTGTTCGAGGATGGCGACGAAATCGAACTGGGCGGGCGGCGCCTGCGGGTGCTTCACTTGCCGGGCTGGAGCGCCGGCAGCATGGGGGTCTGGGAAGAGGAGACCGGGCTACTGTTCACCTCGGACATGCTCTACGACGACGACCAGTTCGCCGCCAAGCCGGACGACGAGCCGCCTTATGCCGACCCGGGCGGCTTCGCCGAAAGCCTCGCGCGGTTACGTGGGCTCGCGGTGAGCACGGTCCATGGCGGGCATTTCGAAAGCTTCGGGCGCGAGCGCATGATAGAGCTGATCGACGGCTGGCTCGACAGCCATGCCGAGCAGAGCTGAACCAGTCAGGCACGGCGTGACAATCGCCTTCATCGGGCTGGGCAATATGGGCGCGCCGATGGCGCTCAACCTGATAAAGGCGGGCCACCGGCTGGTGGTCTGCGACCTTGACGAGGCGCGCGCGGCCCCCCACCGAGAGGCGGGCGCGACGTTCGCGGCAAGCCCGCGCGAGGCGACAAACGGCGCAGACGCGGTCATCACCTCCCTGCCCGGCCCGCCGCAGGTCGAGGCCGCGGCCCGCGGCGCCGACGGCCTGCTCGCGGGCCTGCAGGCGGGCGCGACCTGGATCGACACCACGACGACAGAACGCAAGCAGACGTTTGCGTTGGCCGCAGAGGCGGAGCAGGCGGGCGCGGCGCTGCTCGACGCCCCGGTGACCGGTGCGGTGGACGGCGCGCGGCGCGGCCAGCTCACACTCTTCGTGGGCGGCGAGGCCGGCCGCGTCGAAGCCCAACGCGCCATGCTCGAGGCCATGGGCCGGGTGATCCACTGCGGTGCGCCCGGCACGGGACTGGTCGTGAAGCTGGTGACCAACATGCTGTGGTTCATCCACGCCGCAGCGTTTGGCGAAGGGCTGGTGCTGGGCGCGAAGGGCGGGGTTGCGACAGATACGCTGTGGGAGGCGATCAAGTCCAGCGTCGGCGACAGCTTCGTCGCGCGTCACGACGCGCCCTCGATCTTTGCCGGGCATTACGACCCGTCCTTTTCCCTCGACCTCTGCCTCAAGGACCTCGGGCTGATCGTCGCGCTGGCCGACGACCTCGAGGTGCCCGCGGAGCTGGCCGTGCTCGCGCGCACCCTGTTCGAGACAGCGCGGGCGCGCTACGGCGGCGCGGCGGGCGAGCTGCATGTGGTGCGCCGGCTTGAGGATGACACGGGCACCTCGCTTCGCATGGAAGGCGACTGGACGCCGCCCTGGGAGCTGTAGCTGTTTTAATACACGCTCAAGCGTCGCGCAGGCTCACGCCGCATAGGCGGTGGCCCGCCGAATTTAATTAGATTGCCGCGTCCGCGGTCAGCGCGGGCTTAAGCGCAAATCCGTGGCCTCGGGGGGTCTCGCTTTTTGGGCCACGGCAGCCTAAAACTCATCAATCACCTGAGGATGGCAGAGATTCCATGATTCCGCGCTACACCCGCCCCGACATGGCTCGCATCTGGGAGCCGGAAAACCGCTTCGCGATCTGGTACGAGATCGAGGCCCTGGCCTGCGAAGCCCAGGCCAAGCTCGGCGTTATCCCGAAGAGCGCGGCACGGGCGTTACGCAAGGCGGGCAAGACGAAAATGAAGCGGATTACCGATGTCGCCAGGATCGACGCCATCGAGCGGGTAACCCGTCACGACGTGGTCGCGTTCCTGACCAACCTCGCGAAGGCGGTGGGGCCGGAGGCGCGCTTCGTCCATCAGGGCATGACGTCGTCGGACGTGATCGACACCTGCCTGTCGGTGCAGCTCGTCCAGGCCGCCGACCTCCTGCTTGCCGATATCGACGCGCTGCTGGCGGCGCTGGAACGGCGCGCATTCGAGCACAAGCGCACACTCTGCGTCGGGCGCTCTCACGGCATCCACGCCGAGCCCACCAGCTTCGGGCTCAAGCTCGCGGGCTTTTACGCCGAATTCGCGCGCAACCGGGAACGCCTGGTGGCGGCGCGCGCCGACGTCGGCAGCTGCGCGATCTCGGGTCCCGTGGGCAACTTCGCCTCGATCGACCCCCGGGTCGAAGCCTTCGTGGCCGAGCGCCTGGGGCTGATTGCCGAGCCGGTCTCGACCCAGGTGATTCCGCGCGACCGGCACGCCGCGTTCTTCGCGACGCTGGGCGTGATCGCAAGCTCGCTCGAGCGCCTCGCCGTCGAGATCCGGCATCTGCAGCGCTCGGAAGTGCGCGAGGCGGAGGAGTATTTTGCGCCCGGCCAGAAGGGCAGCTCGGCGATGCCCCACAAGCGCAACCCGATCCTGACCGAGAACGTCACGGGCCTCGCGCGCACGGTACGCGCCGCGGTGGTCCCCGCGATGGAGAACGTCGCCCTATGGCACGAGCGCGATATCTCGCACTCCTCGGTGGAACGCATGATCGGCCCCGACGCGACGGTGACGCTGGACTTCGCACTCGCACGCATGGCCGGGGTGATCGACAAGCTGGTGATCTATCCCGAGCAGATGCGCGCCAATCTCGACGCCCAGGGGGATCTCGTCTATTCGCAACGGGTGCTGCTCGCGCTGACCCAGGCGGGGATGAGCCGCGAGGCCGCGTACGCCGCGGTGCAGCGCAACGCCATGGCGGCGTGGCGCAAGGGCGATGATTTCCGTGCCCGGCTCGAGACGGATCCCGAGGTGGCCGGGGCGCTGAAGCCCGGCGCGTTCGACGCCCTGTTCGACGCCGACGCCGCGCTGGCGCAGGTCGATGTGATCTTCAGGCGGGTGTTCGGCCGGGTGCGGGCGAAGCCCGCCAAAACGAAACGCCGGTCGCGCTGACCCGGCGGCCGCGCCTTATTGGGCGAGAATCTGGGCGCGGGCCTCGCCCATCAGGCGATCCATCTCGCGGCGGAGGCGGTGTTCGTCCATCTCGAGGTTGTGCTCCTTGCAGTCGGCCAGCACCTTCTCGACGACGTCGGAATCGCCCGGCCGCTCGAAATCGGACTCGACCACGGCTCTCGCGTAGGCCGCAGCCTCGTCGCCGGCAATGCCGAACTGCTCGGCCAGCCACAGCCCCAGGAGCTTGTTGCGGCGCGCGGTGGCTTTGAATTCAAGCTCCGCATCGTGTTTCCACTTGTTTTCTGCGCCCTTTTTGCGGTCTTCGAACGTGGTCATCGACTTGCGGTCTCCCTCGACGGCTTGATTGACAGCAATTGTGCCAGAGGCGGCGCGCCCGGTTTAACCCAACGCCCGCCCGATTCCAATAGCACTATAGCGCCGGCCGGGCGTGATACAAACTGGGCATGACACGAGCCCGCTTCGAGACGACACCATGTGCACCCTGATCCTGCTGCGCCGTGTGGGCCATGCCTGGCCCCTGATCCTCGCCGCCAACCGCGATGAAATGGCCGCGCGCCCGTGGCGCCCGCCCGCACGCCACTGGCCCGAACGCGCCGACGTGGTGGCGGGCCTGGACGAGGAGGCGGGCGGCACCTGGCTCGGCGTCAACGACGAAGGCGTCGTCGCCGGAGTGCTCAACCGGCCCGGCGCACTGGGCCCGGATCCGGCCAAGCGCTCGCGGGGCGAGCTGGTGCTCGAGGCGCTCGACCATGGCGACGCGGACCGCGCGGCTGACGCGTTGGGCGCGCTCGACCCGACCAGCTACCGGCCCTTCAACCTGGTCATCGCGGACAACCGCGACGCCTTCTGGCTCAAGAACACCGGCGCCGAGCCGATTGCCGTGGCTCCGGTGCCCGAGGGCCTTTCGATGATCACCGCGTTCGACCTCAACGACGGCACCAGCCCGCGAATCGCGCGCTTTCTCCCGCGCTTCGAGGCGGCCCCCGTGCCCGACCCCGGGAGCGGCGAGTGGACCGCCTGGCAGGCGCTGCTCGCGGCCCGCGAGGCGGACCCGGGCGAGGGCGAAGAGGGCGCGATGCGGATCGAGGGCCCCGGCGGCTTCGCCACGCTGTCGTCGTCGCTGGTCGGGCTCGACGCCGAGGGCGGCCGGGTTTATCTGTTCTGTGAAAACCCACCGGGAGACGGACCGTGGCGGCCGGTGGACTTAGCCCGTGGCGGATGATTGTACTCGCGGGGCGATTCCGCTATCTATTGTCCGCGCATCCATCGCGCGGACGGCCAGGGGGTCGCCGGCGGCGCTGATGCTCCGTTCTGGAGGATGACGATGTCACGCCGAAAACGCATCTACGAAGGCAAGGCCAAGGTCCTGTTCGAAGGTCCCGAGCCGGGCACCATCGTGCAGTACTTCAAGGACGAGATCAGCGCCGGACGCGACCGCAAGCAGGGCACGATCACCGGCAAGGGCGTGATCAACAACCGCATCTCGGAATACCTGATGACGCGCCTGGGCGAGATCGGGGTGCAGACCCACTTCGTGCGCCGGCTGAACATGCGCGAGCAACTGGTGCGCGAGGTCGAGATCATCCCCCTCGAGATCCACGTTCACAACGTCGCCGCCGGCAAATTCGCCGAGCGCCTGGGCTTGCGCGAGGGCGACCCGGTGCCCCGTTCGATCGTCGAGTATCACTTCAAATCGGACGAGCTCGACGACCCGCTGGTCACCGAGGAGCACATCACCGCGTTCGGCTGGGCGACGCCCCCGGAGCTCGACGAAATTCTTTCGATCACGCTTCGGATCAACGATTTCCTGACCGGCCTGTTCCTCGGCATCGGCATCCGCCTCATCGAGTTCAAGCTCGAATACGGCCGGCTGTGGAACGAAAACGACGAGATGCGCATCGTCCTTGCCGACGAGATCAGCCCCGATTCATGCCGGCTGTGGGACGCCAAGACGAGCGAGAAGCTCGACATGGACCGCTTTTCCCTCGATCTGGGGAGCCCGGAAGAAGGCTATCAGGAGGTCGCGCGCCGCCTCGGCATCCTGCCCGAAAGCGGCCCGCGCGATCTGCAGGGCCCCGAAGCGATGCAATAGGCTGATGCAGTAGGAGTTGAAGCAGTCGATGAAGGCGCGCGTTCACATCACGCTGAAAGACGGCGTGCTCGACCCTCAAGGCAAGACCATCGCCCAGGCGCTGGGCTCGCTGGGCTTTAGCGGCGTGAACGACGTCCGCCAGGGCAAATATATCGAACTCGACATCGAGGCCGCATCGCGCGATGCGGCGCAGGCCGAGGTCGAGCGCATGTGCAGCCAGCTGCTCGCCAACACCGTGATCGAAAACTACCAGATCGAGATCGAGTCCTGAGGCCCGCCCCGGCCCGACTGACCGCTCGCCCGGAGCCTTCCCGCCCATGAAAGCCGGCGTTATCGTCTTTCCCGGATCGAACTGCGACCGCGACGTGCAGGTGGCGCTGGCCCAGAGCCTGGGTCACGCGCCCTCGATGATCTGGCACCGGGAGGCGGAGCTGCCCCGGCTCGACCTCATCGTCGTGCCGGGCGGGTTTTCCTACGGCGATTATTTGCGTTGCGGCGCCATGGCGGCGCACTCGCCGGTGATGCGCGAGGTGGTGGCGCGCGCGCAGGCCGGCGTGCGCGTGCTCGCGATCTGCAACGGCTTTCAGGTCGTGACCGAGGCGGGGCTGCTGCCCGGCGTGCTGATGACCAACGCGTCGCTCAGCTTCATTTGCCGCGACGTCGATTTGCGCGTCGAAAGCGCAGAATCGGCGTTCACGAGCCGTTATGCGCCGGGCCAGGTGGTGCGCATGCCGATCGCACACCACGGCGGCAACTACGTTACCGACGACGACACGCTGGCACGCATCGAGGACCAGGGTCAGGTGGCGTTTCGCTATTGCGCGCGCGATGGCCAACTGAGCGAAGAGGCCAATCCCAACGGCTCGCGCAACGCCATCGCGGGCATCTTCAACGAAGCGCGCACGGTGCTCGGCATGATGCCCCACCCCGAACGCCTTGCGGACCCAGCGCTGGGCGGAAACGACGGGCGCGCCATGTTCGACGGACTGGTGGACGCGCTGTCGTGAACGAGCAGGCCATCACGCCCGAGATCGTCGAAAGCCACGGCCTCACGCCCGAGGAATACCAGACGGTGATCGAGATCATGGGCCGGGAGCCCTACCTGACCGAGCTTGGCATCTTTTCGGTGATGTGGAGCGAGCATTGCTCGTACAAATCGTCGAAGAAGTGGCTGCGGCGGCTGCCGACGACGGGCCCGCGCGTGATCCACGGCCCCGGCGAGAACGCCGGCGTGGTCGACATCGGCGACGGCCAGGCGGCGATCTTCAAGATGGAAAGCCACAACCACCCCTCGTTTATCGAGCCCTACCAGGGCGCGGCGACGGGAGTGGGCGGAATTCTGCGCGACGTCTTCACCATGGGCGCGCGCCCGATCGCCAATATGAACGCGCTGCGCTTCGGCGCCCCGGAGGATGCCAGGACGCGCCATCTGGTGAGCGGCGTGGTAGCGGGCATCGGCGGCTACGGCAACTGCGTGGGCGTGCCGACGGTCGGCGGGGAATGCACGTTTCATGCCTCGTACAACGGCAACAACCTGGTCAACGCCATGACCGTCGGGCTGGTCGATACGAACAAGATTTTCCTCTCCGCGGCGGGCGGTATCGGCAACCTAGTGGTCTATGTGGGCTCGAAGACGGGGCGCGACGGGATTCACGGCGCGACCATGGCGTCGGCGGAATTCGACGAGGATTCGGAGGCCAAGAAGCCCACGGTTCAGGTCGGCGATCCGTTCACGGAGAAGCTGCTGATCGAGGCCTGCCTGGAGCTGATGGAGACCGACGTGATCGTCGCGATCCAGGACATGGGCGCCGCCGGGCTGACCTCGTCGAGCTTCGAGATGGCCTCGAAAGGCGGTACCGGGATTGAGATGGACCTCTCGGCGGTGCCCGTGCGCGAAACCGGCATGAGCGCTTATGAAATCATGCTCTCGGAAAGCCAGGAGCGAATGTTGATGGTGATCGCGCCCGAACGCGAGGCGGAGGCGCGCGCGGTGTTCGAGAAATGGGAGCTGGATTTTTCCGTCGTTGGAACGGTGACGGATACGGGCCGGATGCACCTGGTGATGAACGGCGAGACGGTAGCGGACCTGCCCATCGCGCCGCTCGTGGCGGCGGCCCCGGAACTCGACCGGCCGCACAGCGCCCCGCCCCCGCCCGCACCGCTCGATGAAGCGGATGTCGGCACGCCCGATAACGTTCTGGGCGTGCTGAAGACTCTTCTGGGCTGCCCCGACTTGTGCTCGAAGCGCTGGATCTGGGAGCAGTACGACCACATGGTGATGGCCGACACGGTGCAACGCCCGGGCGGCGATGCGGCGGTGGTGCGCATCCACGGCACGAGCAAGGGCCTTGCGATCACCACCGACTGCACGCCGCGTTATTGCGCGGCCGACCCGGAGACGGGCGGCGCCCAGGCGGTGGCGGAGACCTGGCGCAACCTGACGGCCATAGGAGCGACGCCGCTGGCGATCACCGACTGCCTGAATTTCGGCAGCCCGGAGCGCCCGGAGGTGATGGGCCAGTTCGTCGGCTGCATCAACGGCATGCGCAAAGCCTGCGAAGCGCTCGACTTTCCCGTCGTTTCGGGCAACGTGTCGTTTTACAACGAGACCAATGGACGCGCCGTGCAGCCGACCCCGGGGATCGGCGGCATCGGCCTGCTCGACGACATCACGGGTTTGGCGAGCCCGGCATTTGTGCGACCCGGAGAAAGCCTGTTGCTGATCGGCGAAACCGCAGGTCATCTGGGCGCCTCGCTTTACCTGCGCGAGATCGAGGGCCGGGAAGCGGGCGCCCCGCCGCCCGTCGACCTCGCCATCGAGCGACGGAACGGGGATTTCGTGCGCGCACTCATCGCCGCGGCCCGCGTATCCGCCTGCCACGACGTCTCCGACGGCGGCCTGCTGGTAGCGGTGGCGGAAATGGCGCTGGCAACATTAAGCGGCGACGAGCCAGTCGGCGCCGAGGTGACCCCGCCCGAGGGCGGAATTGCGCTCCATCGCTGGCTGTTCGGCGAGGATCAGGGGCGCTATCTGGTGACCGCGCGGATAGACGACGCGGAGGCGATTCTGGCCGACACCGAGAGCGTCGGCGTGGCGGTGCTGTGGATCGGCACCACAGGAGGCCCCACGTTGACTCTGGCGGGGGGCGATGCCATATCGATAGCCGAGCTTGGTGCGGCGCATGACGGCTGGCTCTCCGGCTATATGGCCGGGGCCTAAGCGGCGCGCAACGTAGGAGACGACACCGATGGCGATGGACGCCGGTGAAATCGAACGGCTGATCCGCGACGCGATCCCGGACGCGGACGTCGTGATTCAGGATTTGCGCGGCGACGGCGATCACTACGCCGCACGGGTCGTCTCTGCTGCCTTCAAGGGCAAAAACCGGGTGCAGCAGCACCAGATGGTCTATTCGGCCCTCCAGGGCAACATGGGCAACGCCCTGCACGCGCTCGCGCTGCAGACCGGCGTGCCCGAAGACGCCAATTGACCTCCAACACGGACGGAACAACAAAATGACCACTACCACCGACAACCCGGCCTTCGAGCAGATCAAGCAGCAAATCGGCGAGAACGATGTGGTGCTCTTCATGAAGGGCACGCCGGTGTTTCCGCAATGCGGCTTTTCGGCCGCCGTCGTTCAGGCGCTGAGCGTCATGGGCGTGAAGTTCAAGGGCATCGACGTGCTCGCGGACCCGGGCCTGCGCGAGGGCATCAAGCAATTCAGCAACTGGCCGACGGTGCCCCAGCTCTATGTCAAGGGCGAGTTCGTGGGCGGCTGCGACATCGTGCGCGAGATGTACGAAACCGGCGAGCTTGAGCAGTTCTTCACCGAGAAGGCCGTCGAGCGCGTCGAAGCCTGAGCATGGCGGAACTCTCGCCCGAGACGATCACGGGCTATCACGCGCATATCTATTACGACGCGGCACGCCGGGATTTTGCGGCCGGTTTGCGGGATCGCATTGGCGAGCTGTTCGATGTTCGCCTCGGGCGCATGCACGACGTGCCCGTCGGCCCCCACCCCGGCGCGATGTATCAGGTCGCCTTCGCGCCCGATCAGTACGCCGCCTTCATCCCGTGGCTGATGCTGAACCTGGTCGGATTGACGGTGTTTCTGCATCCCGAAACGGGCGACGAGCTCGCCAACCATACGGACCACGCGATCTGGATGGGCGCGATCCTGGAGCTCGATACCAGCGTTCTGGAGAACGACCCCCACGACTGAGGCGGTCTCCTCCGCTTTCCATAAGGCATATTGGAACCGGCGGCAGTAGTCGATAGGCTGTCCTTGAGCCTCGGCACCCGAACCCGGTCACGCGCAGCGTCATCGGCGGTTTGGAGGACCCATTCGGCAAATCCCCGCTTCGGACTCCGCCGCGTGGGCATCGAAGCAACTGCAAGGGAGCGAGCCATGCTGTATTTTGACACGCCCGATACCGCGGCCTTCTGGCAACAGGCCTGCGAAGCCGAGGGACTCGACCCGGCGGCACCCCATCATGCCGGGAGCTTCTCTGCGCCGGGGGGCGGTTACGACGAGACCTTCAACGAAGAACTCGCCGCATTGGTGCGCGATGGCCAGAAACGGGGCACGACGCACATGACGCTCGAATTCGAGCACAGGGCCATCCCCTTGCGCGAGATCGGACACTACTGGGTTGTGACGACGACGAGCGGCACGCCGTTTTGCATCGTGCGCATCACGAACGTGGCGGTCGTGCCGTACGAGGACGTCACGCCCGAGTTCGCCGCCTCGGAAGGCGAGGGCGATTTGAGCCTCGCGTTCTGGCAGGGCGCTCATATCGACTACTTCAAGGATCAGTGCCGCCAATGGGGCTACGAATGGAAGGACAGCCAGACGGTGGTGTGCGAAAGCTTCGAATTGATTTACCGACCGTAGGGTCGGCGGCTGTCTTCCTGCACCCGGATTATCGACACATTCTCAACTGCCTTTGGCGCACAAAAAAAGGCCGCGTGCCCAAGGGCCGCGGCCATTTTTTCGAACCTGGTTCATTTTCCGCTTGGCTTTGGACTGCAAAGCCAAGCGGCGTTCAGTCGCCACGAAGGCTCTCGCCGCATAGGCGGCGGCCCGCAGAGCACTACTGACTGGCCGCGTCCGCGGCCGGCGCGGGCTCGCAAATTTCACCTGATTAAATTTGCTTGAATTTTGCAGAGTTACTTCGAATAGAACTCGATGACGAGGTTGGGCTCCATCTCGACGGGATAGGGCACGTCGCCGAAGTTCGGCATGCGGGCGAAGGTGCCCTTCATGGCCGCATGATCGACCTCGAGATAGTCGGGCACGTCGCGCTCGGGCGAGACGATGGCGTCGAGCACCATGGGAAGCTCGCGCGACTTCTGCTTGACCTCGATGACGTCGCCTTCCTTGACCCGGTAGCTCGGGATGTTGACGCGCCGGCCGTTGACCGTGATATGGCCGTGGTTGACAAACTGGCGGGCGGAAAACACCGTGGGGACGAACTTCATGCGGTAGATCACGGCGTCGAGGCGGCTCTCGAGCAGGCCGATCAGGATCTCGCTGGTGTCGCCCTTGCGCTGGGCTGCTTCCATGTAGGTGCGGCGGAACTGCTTTTCGGTGATGTTGCCGTAATAGCCCTTCAGCTTCTGCTTCGCCTGAAGCATGATGCCGAAGTTCGAGAGCTTGCGCCCGCGCCGCTGGCCGTGGACGCCGGGGCCGTAATCCCGCTGGTTGGTCGGACTTTTGGGCCGGCCCCAGAGATTGCATTTCAGGCGCCGACAAATCTTGTATTTCGACTGCTGCCGCTTCGACATTCAGGCTCTCGGTTAAATTAAATAAGGCCCGAAAAGCCCCCATCGAGCGGGGCCCTCGCGCCAAGCTGGCGTAATATAGCGCCCGCGTGAGCCATGTCAAACGCAAATGGGTGCGTATCGCCCGCCATTTCCCGCTGTGCTCTTTCCCGTCCGGCGGGCAACCCTTGGGCCGGCGCAGGCGCGCGACGACGCCGTACAGCGTCTGGACGTCCTGCTCGGTCAATGCGGTGCGGCCGAACAGGTTGCGCAAATTGCGCACCATGGAGGGGCGCGTCTCGGGCGCGGGGATGAAACCCGCCGCGCGGGTAGAAAACCACTGAAGCGATCGCGGCGATGGTCTAAGCTGGATGCCGCACGGGACCGCGGTCAGGGCCGCGCCGACGCCACTGTGGGAGAAACACAGGTAATGGAACAGGTTCACAGCATTACGGGAGGCGGCGGCTTTACCTTATCGGTGCGGGAATGGGGCAAGGCCGACGGGCCGCCCATCCTGTTGATCCACGGCTTTTCGCAATGCCATCTCTGCTGGGGCGCGCAGGTGGGCAGCTCGCTGGCCGACGATTTCAGGCTGGTCGCGCTCGACCTTCGCGGCCACGGCATGTCGGAGGCGCCTCTGGAACTCGAGAATTACACCGACGGCAAGCTGTGGGCCGGCGACATTGCCGCGGTGATCGACCAGCTCAAGCTCGACAGGCCGGTCCTGGTGGGCTGGTCCTATGGCGGCTTCATTATGGCCGACTATGTGAAGCATTACGGCCAGGAAAAGATCGGCGGGATCAACTTCGTGGGCGCCGCAGTCAAAATGGGATCCGACGAGGCTATGGCGATGATGGGGCCCGGCTTTCTCGAAAACATCGAGGACGTACGCCAACCCGACCTGCCGACACAGATTACGGCGCTCCGCCGCTTCATCCGCGCCTGCACGGTCAAGCCCTTGGGCGACGATGCCTTCGAGACGGCGCTTTGCTACAATATGGTGGTTCCGTGGCAAGTCCGGCTCGGATTGACGAGCCGGGAGCTCGATAACGACGATGTCCTCGAAACCCTCACGGTCCCGGCTCTGGTGACCCACGGAACGGCAGACAGGCTTGTCCTTCTGTCGATGGCGGAGCATATCGTCAGGACCGTGCCCGGCGCGGAACAGTCGTTCTACGAGGATGTGGGGCATGTGCCGTTCGTCGAGGATATCGACCGGTTCAACGAAGAGTTGCGCAGCCTGACATCTCGCG
Source organism: Alphaproteobacteria bacterium (assembly GCA_965249645.1). Taxonomy (GTDB): domain Bacteria; phylum Pseudomonadota; class Alphaproteobacteria; order UBA828; family JAPUJA01; genus CAVOEB01. The sequence continues at coordinate 338,370 of CBDFML010000012.1, read as the reverse complement.
CCAATGCGTAATCGGAGGAGGCAAATCATGGCGAAGACGACAGCCGAGGAGCGCCTGAAAACTTTCGACGCGGACCCGCGCAAATCGCGAACGCTGCCGTCTTATTACTACCGGACTCCCGCGATTTATGAACGCGAGCGCGAGGCGATCTTCTTCAAGACCTGGCAGTATGCGGGCCTTACGGGCGATCTGACTGAGCCTGGCAGCTTTATTACCTGCAGCGTGCTCGATCAGGGACTGTTCGTCGTCCGGCAGAAGGATGGGAGCCTGCGCGGGTTTTATAACGTCTGCTCCCATCGGGGCAGCGAGCTTCTCGAAGGCAGCGGCAAACGGAGCAAGTTCAGCTGCCCGATCCACGGCTGGACCTACGACCTCGGCGGCAAGGTGGTCGGCGCCCCCGGCTTCTTCAAGGAGCGCGGCGTGGACCTGGAACCCCTGTGCCTGAAGGAGGTTCGCGTGGAGACGCTGGCAAGCTTCGTGTTTGTCAATCTCGATCCGGAGGCCAAATCGCTCAAGAGCCAGACGCCGGGTCTCGAGGAGGAGATAGTGGCCGACTGGCCGGAGCTCGAGAAGATGACCATGGTCGCGCGCCAGGACGGCGAGATCGTCGCCAACTGGAAGCTGATTACCGACAATTTCGCCGACGCCTTCCACGCGCTGGTAGGGCACCCAGAGATGGATACGGTGATCAGCTACGACAGCCTGCACTGGACGATCCCCGAGGAGGGGATCCATCTCAGCCTGCGCGGCGATCCCGGCAGTTTCGACTGCAAGTTCTACCGGCTGACGCCCGACGACGAGGAAAAAGAGTTCCGGATGTACCTGATCTTTCCCAATACCGTCTTCATCGTCTATCCGGGACCGGCCAATTTCGGCGTCATGACCTCGGCGCCGACGGGCATGGAGCGATCCATGCAGACCTCGGAGGTCTATCTGATGGAAGACCCGCCGGGCGAAAATGCCCAGGCCATGCTTGACTATCTCGACGATCGGGCAAATCCCGAGGATTTCCAGGTCTTCGAGCACGTCCAGAAGGGCATGCGTTCGCGTGCCTATACCAACGGCTACTATTCGGTCGACGAATCGTTCGGATTTTTCTCGGAGCAGCAGGGCCACCGCATGCACAAGACGTATCTCGAAGCGATGGGCGAACTGCCGAGTAACCGACGCTAGTCAAGGCCCGACGCGGGTCGGTGCGAACTGAACGATCCCGCCTGTTCCGATTCCGGTTTGGTCAGGCTTCGCCCCGAGGCGGAGTGCCCTTGGGCCGGCGCAGGCGCGCGACGACGCCGTGCAGCGTCTGGACGTCCTGCTCGGTCAATGCGGTGCGGCCGAACAGGTTGCGCAAATTGCGCACCATGGAGGGGCGCGTCTCGGGCGTGGGGAAGAAGCCCACCGCGTCGAGCTCGCGCTCGAGATGGTCGAAAAAGTTGACCAGCTCGTCCTTCGTCGCGGGGCGGGTATCTTGCAGCGGCAATTCGACAGGCGACGTCTCATCGCCCGCCTGGAACCATTCGTAGGCCACGGCAAGCACGGCCTGGGCGAGGTTGAGTGAGGAAAAGGCCGGGTTGAGCGGCAGGGCGAGCACCGCATCGGCCAGCACCACGTCGTCGTTGTGCAGGCCGGTCCGCTCAGGCCCGAAGAGGATGCCGCAGGCAAGCCCGCCGGCCTTGGCCTCGCGCATCTCCGCCGCCGCCCGGCGGGGCGTGACCACCGGCTTGACCATGTGGCGGTCGCGCGCGGTGGCGGCATAAACCCGGTGCAGGCCGGCAAGCGCATCGGCGGTGACGTCGAAAATTCGCACCCCGGCGATCACCTCGTCGGCACCCGACGCAGCGTTGAGCGCCTTGGCGTTGGGCCAGCCGTCGCGCGGGCGGACAAGACGCAGATCGGTCAGCCCGAAATTGAGCATCGCGCGGGCCGTGGTGCCGATGTTCTCGCCCAGTTGGGGATCGACGAGGATGACCGCCGGCCCGCCCGTTGCCGAGGATTCTGCTGTGTCGGTTCCCGCCATGAGAGTCCTAGAAATATTTCCGTTCAGCGTTAAACGATAGCGCTGAACTGCGTTCAGTCGCCACGCAGGCTTTCGCCGCATAAGCGGCGGCCCGCAGTCGCGGGCTTGCGAATGTCCGGTTCGCTTCGCTCACTTGGACCTTCGCTACGGCGCCGGGACGCCGGCGCGGTAGAGCATGTAGGTGATGGCGTCGTGGAGCGCGTTGTAGGAGGCGTCGATGACGTTCGCCGAGACGCCCACTGTCGACCAGCGCTCGCCCTCTGCATCCATGCTTTCGATCAGCACCCGGATGCGCGCCTCGGAGCCCTCCGTGGGCGTGAGGATGCGGACCTTGTAATCGACCAGGCGCATTGCGGCCAGCGCCGGATAGGCGTTGCTCAGCGCCTTGCGCAGCGCGTTGTCCAGCGCGTTGACCGGGCCCTTGCCTTCCGCGACGGTCATGATCCGGTCATCGCCGGCCTCGATCTTGATGGTCGCCTCGGAGAGAGTGATGAGATCGCCCTTCGCGTTGTAGCGACGCTCGTCGAGCACGCGGAAGCTGTCGAGGCGGAAGTAGTCGGGCACATGATCGAGCTCGCGGTGGGCCAGCAGTTCGAAGCTCGCTTCGGAGCCGTCGTAGGAAAAGCCCTCGAACTCGCGCGCCTTGACCTGTTCGACGAGGCGGGTGAGCTTTTCCTCGGGCGGCGGCACGGGAAAGCCCGCCTCGGAAAGCCGCGCCAGAACGTTGGCCCGGCCCGCCTGGTCGGACACCACCATCTGGCGCTCGTTGCCGACGCGCATCGGCTCGATATGCTCGTAGGAGCGCGGATTCTTGGCCACCGCCGAGACGTGCAGCCCGCCCTTGTGGGCGAACGCCGATTCGCCGACATAGGGCGCGTGGCGGTCGGGCGCGCGGTTGAGCAGTTCGTCGACCAGGCGCGAGACGCGGGTGAGGCGCTCCAGCCGTTCGTCGGACAGGCCGGTCTCCAAACCCATCTTGAGCATCAGGTTCGGGATCACCGAGGTGAGGTTCGCGTTGCCGCAGCGCTCGCCGAGACCATTGATGGTGCCCTGGACCTGGCGCGCACCGGCGCGCACGGCGGCGAGGCTGTTGGCGACCGCGTTTTCGGTGTCGTTGTGGCAGTGGATGCCGAGCTTCTCGCCCGGAATGCGCTCGGCGACTTCGGCCACGACGCGTTCGACCTCATCGGGGAGCGTGCCGCCGTTGGTATCGCACAGCACGATCCAGCGCGCGCCCGATTCCAGCGCGGCTTGCGCGCAGGCCAGGGCGTAGCCGGGATCGGCGCGATAGCCGTCGAAGAAATGCTCGGCATCGAACAGCAGCTCAAGGCCGACTCCGACGGCAGCCTGCACGCTGTCACGGATCATAGTGAGGTTTTCCTCGCGCGTGGTCTCGAGCGCGACCCGGACGTGAAAATCCCAGGTCTTGCCGACCATGCAGACGGCGGACACGCCGGTGCCCAAAATCGCCTGCAGGCCCGGGTCGTTGTCCGCCGAGCGTCCGGGCCGGCGCGTCATGCCGAAGGCGGTGAGCGTGGCGTGAACAAGCGGGGGCGGAGCGGCGAAGAAGGCGTCGTCCGTGGGGTTGGCGCCGGGCCAGCCGCCCTCGACGTAATCGATGCCGAGGCGATCGAGTTCGGCCGCGAGCACCACCTTGTCGCCCGTGGTGAAATCGACACCGCGGGTCTGGGCGCCGTCGCGAAGGGTGCTGTCGTAGATGAAAATGCGCTTGTCCGATGCCACTAGGTGCGCCTCCAGGTGGTGCCCTCGGGACCGTCCTCGAGTGCGATGCCGTGGGCGGCAAGCTTGTCGCGGATGTCGTCGGCGGCGGCGAAATCCCTGGCGTTGCGCGCCTCGATCCGCGCCGCGATCATGCGTTCTATCTCCGCCTCGTCGGGGCCAGACGAGGCGCCACTCTCGGCGCGGCCCTTGAACCAGTTATCGGGCGCCACGCCCAGCAGGCCCATGAATTGCGCGCCCGCAAGCAACCCGGCGGCATCGCCATCAGCATCGAGGGCGTCGAGCGCGGTAATCGCCCTCGGCGTGTTGAGGTCGTCCTCGAGGGCCTCGATCAGGTCGTCGGGCACGGCTCCTCTCTCTTCCGTTGGCGGGCGCCAGACACCGGTTACGGCGCGGACCCAGTGGTCGAGCTTCTTCTTGGCTTCTTTCAGCCCGTCGCGGGTGAAGTCGAGCGGGTGGCGGTAATGGGTGGAGAGCAGGAGAAGGCGGATGACTTCGCCGGGCGTGCCCTCGTCGAGCAGCTCGTGGACGGTGATGAAGTTGCCCAGCGACTTCGACATTTTCTCGCCCTCGACCGAAAGGAAGCCGTTATGCATCCAGGTGTTCACGAAGGGCCGGCCGTCGTGGGCGCATTCGCTCTGGGCGATCTCGTTTTCGTGGTGGGGGAAGATAAGATCGGAGCCGCCGCCGTGAATGTCGAAATGCTCGCCCAGATGGTGCTGGCTCATGGCCGAGCATTCGAGGTGCCAGCCCGGCCGGCCGTAGCCCCAGGGGCTGTCCCAGCCCGGCGCGTCGTCGTCGGAGGGCTTCCACAACACAAAGTCGGCAGGGTCTTTCTTGTAGGGCGCGACCTCGACCCGGGCGCCGGCGATCATCTCGTCGCGGTTGCGCCCCGAGAGCTTGCCGTAATCGACCATGGTGGAGACCTGGAACAGCACATGGCCGTCGGCGGCGTAGGCGTGGCCGGTTTCGATGAGTTTCTCGACCAGCGCGATCATCTGGGGGATATGGTCGGTGGCGCAAGGCTCGATGTCGGGCGCCAGCGAATTGAGCGCCGCCATATCGTCGTGAAACATCTGCGTCGTGCGGGCGGTGAGCGCGCCGATGGGCTCTGCGTTGGCCTTGGCGGCGGCGTTGATCTTGTCGTCCACGTCGGTGATGTTGCGCGCGTACGTGACCTTCGGAAACTTGTGCCTGAGCAGGCGATAGAGCAGGTCGAACACCACGACGGGACGCGCGTTGCCGATATGGGCTCGGTCGTAGACCGTGGGGCCGCAGACGTAGAAACGCACATGGCCGGGATCGACGGGCTCGAACGGCACCTTGCGGCGGCTCTGGCTGTTATAGACGACGAGACTCACGGCATCCACGCTGGAAAAGGTCTTTTATTTCAGGCGGTTCGGCCCGCAAGCCGGGCGCGCGCCCGCTCCGGGCCGATGACGGGTAACAGATTCTTGAGCTCGGGTCCATGCTCGACGCCGGTGAGCGCGAGGCGCAGCGGGTGGTAGAGCGCTCGACCCGAGCGCCCGCTGGCGGCCTTGACCTGCCCGGTCCAGGCCGCCCAGGTGGCCTCGTCCCACGGCGGCGCGGGCAACAACGCCGCCGCCTGGCCAAGAAATCCGGCATCCTCGACGATGGGCTCGATCGCGCCGAAGCAGACCCGGCCCCAGAGAACCGCATCGTCGATACGCTCGAGGTTGCCGCGCACGATGATCCAGAATGCCTCGTCGGCGACGCTCAGCCCGAGCGTCGCCAGTCTCGGCCTGGCCTCGGCAAATGACATGGCGTGGAGGACGCGGGCGTTGAGGCGAAAGACCTCCTGCTCGTCGAAGGTGGGGGCCGCGCGCGAGATTTTTGCGAAGTCGAACCCGGCGGCGAGTTCGTCGAGGGACGCGGCGGGCGCGATCGCCTCGGAAGTGCCGAGACGGGCCAACAGCGAAGCCAGCGCCAGGGGCTCGACGCCGCGTTCGCGCAGCTCGGCCAGGGTCAGCGCGCCGCCGGTCCGTTTCGAGAGGCTTTCGCCGCCCGAACCGTGGAGCAGCGGCAGGTGGGCGTAGGCGGGCGGCTCGGCGCCCAGCGCGCGGGTCAGCTCGATCTGGACCGCCGTGTTGGAGACGTGATCCTCGCCCCGGACGACATGGCTGATGCCGGTCTCGATATCGTCGACCACAGAGGCCAGCGTGTAGGTGGGCTGACCGTCGGCGCGACGCACCACTGGGTCGCTGACATGGCCGGCCCCAATGCGCACGGGGCCGCGCACGAGATCGTCCCACATCACCTCGGAGGTTTCGAGCTGAAGGCGAAAATAGGGCACGCGGCCCTCGGCCTCGATGCGGGCGCGCGCATCATCGTCAAGGGCGAGTGCTGCGCGATCATAGACCGGAGGCGCGCCACGGGCCTGGAGAGCCTTGCGCCGGGCGGCAAGCTCGTCGGGCGTCTCGAAGCAGGGATAGACGCGCCCTGCATCTCTCAGCCGCTCGAACGCCGCCGCGTAGCTCTCGAGGCGTTCGGACTGGCGGATCTCATCGTCCCAGGCGAGCCCGAGCCAGGCGAGGTCGTCCTTGATGGCGGCAACGAAACGCTCCTCGGAGCGCTCGGTGTCGGTGTCGTCGAGGCGCAGCAGAAAGCGCCCCTCGCCTTTCGCGAACAGCCGGTTGAGCAACGCGACGCGTGCGTTGCCCACATGCAGCCGGCCCGTGGGGCTGGGCGCAAAGCGGACGACGGACACGCTCATTCGACGCACCGGAACCGGTTGGTAATCGGATAGCGGCGGTCGCGGCCGAAGGAACGCCGCGTGAGCTTGACCCCGGGCGGGGCTTGGCGGCGCTTGTATTCGGCGATATCGAGCATGCGCCAGATCTTTGCGACGGTCTCCTTGGCGTGGCCGCGCGCGACGATGTCGGCGACGGGCAATTCTTCTTCAATCAGGCAGCCGAGGATGTCGTCGAGTGCATCGTAAGGCGGCAGGCTGTCCTGGTCGGTCTGCTCGTCGCGAAGCTCCGCCGAGGGCGCTCGGGTAAGGATGCGCTCGGGGATTACCCGGCCTTCGGGCCCGAGCGCGCCTGCGGGCCGGTGCTCATTGCGCCAGTGCGAGAGCGCGTAGACGATGGTCTTGTAGACGTCCTTGAGCACGGAGTAGCCGCCGCACATATCGCCGTAAAGAGTGGCATAGCCAACCGACATTTCGGATTTGTTGCCCGTCGAGAGCACCATGGCGCCGAACTTGTTGGACAGCGCCATGAGGATCATGCCCCGCGCGCGGGCCTGGATGTTCTCCTCGGTCTCGTCGGGTGCACGGTCGGCGAACAACGGGGCCAGCATGGCGTCGTAGGCCTCCACGGCCGGTCCGATGGCCACGGAATCGAGCCGCGCGCCGATCAGGCCTGTGCATTCGATGGCGTCGTCGACCGACATGGCCGAGGTGTAGCGCGACGCCATCATGACGCAATGGACCTGTTCGGGGCCCAGCGCATCCGCAGCGACCGCCGCGCTGAGCGCAGAATCGACGCCGCCCGACATGCCTATCAACACGCCGGGAAACCCGTTCTTGCCGACATAGTCGCGCAAGCCCAGCACCATGGCGCAATAGATCGCTTCCAAAAGCTCGGGCTGGGCTGCCGGCGGTTCGGGCGCACACGTCCAGGCGCCGTTCTCGTCCGCCGCCCAGCAGGTCAGCGCCAGCGCCTCCTCGAACGCCGGCAGCCGACAGGCGAGCCGACAATCGGCGTTGAGCACGAAGGACGCGCCGTCGAACACCAGCTCGTCCTGGCCGCCCACCTGGTTGACGTAGATCAGCGGCCGATGGGTTTCGGTGACCCGGGCGACCGCGAGGTTGAGCCGGGCGTCCGTCTTGTCGGATTCGAACGGCGAGCCGTTGATCACGATGAAGATGTCGGCACCGCACTCATCGAGGCACTCGGCGATCTCGCTCGTCCACATATCCTCGCAGATCATGGCGCCGAGGTGCAGCCCCCGAAACGGCATCGGCCCGGGCAGCGAGCCGGCGTCGAACACCCGTTTTTCATCGAAGACGCCGTAATTGGGCAGATCGTGCTTGTCACGCCGCTCGGCGATGGCGCCCCCGTCGAGCAGGAAGACGCTGTTGTGCAGCTTCCCATCCGCGCGCCAGGGCGCACCGAGAAACAGAGCCGGACCGCCGTCGCCGGTATCGGTGGCGAGCTGCTCGATCGCGGCGCCCGCCGCATCCTGGAACATGGGTTTGAGGATCAGATCCTCGGGCGGATAGCCGGTGATCACCAGCTCGGTAAAGACCACGAGATCGGCACCCTGCGCGGCCGCGCGGGCACGCGCCTCGCGAATCTTCGCGAGGTTGGCGTCGATGGCGCCGACCGTGGGATTGATCTGGGCTAGCGCGATCGCCAATGCGTCGGTCATGGCCGGATTACTCGGTTGAGGCGTGATGGCCGGACCCTAGGCTGCGGCCGAATCCCTGTCAATTGCCGCCGGCCGCGACCCTTCAGGCCTTGGGATCGCGCAGCAGGAACTCGCGTCCGACCTTGACCCGGGGTTCGCCGTTGTAGGCGACGATGTCGGCAGTGGCGTAGGTCTCGGACCAATCCTCGGGCAGAAAAGAGCCGGTGCCGACAATGTCGACCGGCACGTCGACACTGGCCATGACCCGGCATTTCGCCGGGCTGAAGCCGGAGCTGGCCACGATCTTGACACGCTCGAAGCCCGCCCGGTCAAGTTGATCGCGCAGGTGGAAGATCGCTGCCGCACTGACCCCGGTGCCGACCAGCCAGCGAAGTTCCTCCTCGCGCCGGTAGGTGCGTACCGCATCGGGCTGGTGGCGTCCGAGCACCTCGTACGACGTCGACGTATCGAGTCCCTCGACGAAACGCCCGCCGTGGGTGTCGACCCGCACACCGAGCCGTGCTTGCGCAGCGAGGTCGGGGAAGCGTGCACAGACTTCGAGCGCATCGGTGATCTCGCGACCGAAATAGTCGACGAGCACGGTCATGTCGTCGCCCGGAAACGTCTCATGATACATCTCGGCCGCGCGCAGCGTCGAGCCGGCATAGCCGACCAGCGCGTGGGGCATGGTGCCCATGCCGCGCTCGTTGCCGAAATAATGGGCGGTCGCGTCGGTCGCGTTGCCGATGAAGCCCACGGCTCCGGTTTCCGACCGCGCGGCGGCCGAGCCGACGCTGGCAGCGTAGGCCATGAACTCGGCCATGTCCGTGCCCGCGCAATGGCGCGCATCCATGGCGAGAAAAGCGGCCTTGGGCAGATCGGCGCACATGGTGCAGGCGTTATACGCTGCCACGCACGGCGCGCCCAGACGCTGAAGATAGAGGGTCTCGAGATCGACCAACTGGTAGAGCGGGCCGGTAATATAGACCAGCGGTTCGCCGGCACCGACCCAGGCGCCCTCGTCGAAGCACAACTCGATGTCGAAGCTCACATCCCGCGCCTCGGCCACGCTGGCCAGCCACTCGACCATCAGACGCGGTGCGAAGCGCACCGGGCGGCGCATGAAGACGGCGTAGGTCACGGTGACGTCGCCGAAGCGGCCGACGGTCTCGCGGGTCTTGCTGAAATAGCGGTCTGTCAGCCGGTCGATGTGGTCGGGGGTAGGCGCCATGGGTGTTGTCCCGATCGGGGGGTTCTGATGCGGGCGGGCACGACGCCCGCCACGCTGCCTACGAGGCCGCGCGCACCCGCGCGTTCTGGCCGGTGCGCTCCTTCTTGAGCACGTCAGCGATCAGGAACGCGAGTTCAAGGGCCTGAGAGCCGTTGAGCCGAGGATCACAATGGGTGTGGTAGCGGGCAGCCAGAGCGTCTTCGGTAATGGCCTGGGCGCCGCCAACACATTCGGTGACATCCTGCCCGGTCATTTCGAAATGCACGCCGCCGGCGTGGGTGCCCTCGGCCCGGTGAACGGCGAAGAAACCGCGCACCTCGTCCAAAATCCTGTCGAACTGGCGCGTCTTGTAGCCCGACGACGCCTTGACCGTGTTGCCGTGCATGGGATCGCAGGCCCACACGATTCTGCGCCCCTCCGCCTCGACCGCGCGAACCAACGGCGGCAGCATCTCCTCGACCTTCCCGGCGCCGAACCGGCAGATCACCGTGAGACGGCCCGCCTCGTTCTCGGGGTTGAGGATATCGATAAGCCGCAAGAGTTCGTCGGGCGTCATGCTCGGCCCGGCCTTCATGCCCACCGGGTTGCCGATGCCCCGCAGAAACTCGATATGAGCGCCATCGGGCTGGCGCGTGCGATCGCCCACCCAGAGCATGTGGGCGGAGCAGTCGTACCAGTCGCCGGTGGTGGAATCGACACGGGTCAGCGCCTCTTCGTACTGCAACAGAAGTGCCTCGTGGCAGGTATGGAACTCGGTCTCGCGGATCTGCGGCGTGGTCTCGGAGTCGAGCCCGCAAGCGGCCATGAAGCTCAACGTCTCCGACAGCCGGTCGGCGAGGTCTTCGTATTCGGCGCCCTGCGCGCTGCGCGCGACGAAACCCAGATTCCAGCGGTGCATCTCATGCAGGTCGGCATAGCCGCCCTGGGAGAACGCACGCAGCAGGTTAAGGGTGGCCGCGGACTGGCCGTAGCCGCGCAACAGACGCGTGGGATCGGGATTGCGCGCCTCGGCGGTGAACTCCATCGCGTTGACCATGTCGCCGCGATAGGAGGGCAGCGACACACCATCTTTCTCTTCCATGTCCGTCGAGCGGGGCTTGGCGAACTGGCCAGCGAGCCGACCGACCTTCACCACCGGGCAGGCCGCCCCGAAGGTGAGCACGATGGCCATCTGGAGCAGGACCCGGAAGGTGTCGCGGATATTATCGGCGTGAAACTCGGCGAAGCTCTCGGCGCAATCGCCACCCTGGAGCAGGAAGGCGCGACCCTCGGCAACCTCGGCGAGGCGCGCGCGCAAACGGCGCGCCTCGCCCGCGAAGACGAGAGGCGGCGAGTTGCGCAGCTCGCTCTCGGCAACGGCAAGTGCATCCACAGGCCAGTCGGGCTGCTGCAATATCGGGCGCGCGCGCCAGCTGTCCGGGTTCCAAGCCCCCGGCGAGGATATGGCTTTCTTTGACATGGCGATTGGATATACGCGCAAATTAGCGAATTTTCCAGCCTATTCCGTGGCTTGCGCCACGGGTTCGTAAAGTGTCACGAACTCTTCCGCCGAGGTCGGGTGGATCGCCATGGTGGCGTCGAACTGGGCTTTGGTCACGCCTGCCTTGACGCAGACGCCGAGAATCTGGGCGATCTCCGCCGCGCCCGGCCCCACCATGTGACAACCCACCACCCGATCGCTCGCAGGCTCGACTATCAGTTTTATCAGGGTTTTCTCACCGCGCTTCGTGATGATGTTTTTGAGCGGACGGAATACGGCGCGGAAGATCTTCACGTCAGCGTACTCCGCCCGGGCCTCGGCCTCGCTCATGCCCGCCGTACCGATCTCGGGCTGGGTAAACACGGCAGTGGGCACGTCGCGGTGATCGGGCGCCTGGGGGTTGTCGTTGTAGAGGGTTTCGGCCAGGCAGCGGCCCTCGTGGATAGCCACGGGCGTAAGGTTCACCCGATCCGTGCAATCGCCGATGGCGTAGATATTTTCGACATTGGTGCGCGACCATTGATCGACCACGACCGCGCCCTTCTTGTTGATCTCGACGCCCGCCTCGATGAGGCCGATGCCATGGGTGTTGGGCGCACGCCCGGTGGCAAACATGACCTGGTCGGTTTCGAGCCGCTCACCCCGGGTGGTGTGGGCGATCAGCCGGTCGCCGGATTTTTCGATCGCCTCGACATTGTCTTCGAAGCGCAGATCGACCCCGTTGTTGCGCATTTCCTCGGCCAGGCAGGCGCGGATATCGTCGTCGAAACCGCGCAGGAACAACTCGCCGCGATAAAGCTGCGTAGTCTTCACACCCAGACCGTTAAAGATGCCGGCGAACTCGCAGGCGATATAACCGCCGCCCACGATGACGATGTTGTCCGGCCTTTTATCGAGCAAGAATGCTTCGTTCGAGGTCATCGCGTGCTCGATGCCGGGAATTTCCGGCACGGCGGGCCCGCCGCCCGTGGCAATCCAGATGGTTTCGGCGGTGTAGGTTTTTTCGCCCACCCGGATGGTGTGGGGATCGACGAGGTCGCCATGCTCGGGCAGGTAGGTGACGTTCGCGGCCTCGAGCAGGCCGTTATAGACGCCGTTCAACCGATCAAGCTCGGCGTTGATATTGACCATCATCACCGCCCAGTCGTGGCGGCTTTCGCCCACGGTCCAGCCGAAGTTGGCGGCGTCGTCGAACTCGTCGTGGAAGTGCGAGGCGTAGACCAGCATCTTCTTGGGTATGCAGCCCCGGTTGACACAGGTGCCGCCGATGCGGCCTTCCTCGCAGATCGCAACCCGCGAGCCGTAAGACCCCGCGCGCCGCCCGCCGGCGACGCCCCCGGAGCCCGCGCCGAAGACGAAGAGGTCGAAATCGTAGCTGGCCATGATCTGCCTTTCGGGCTAGCACCGGGCCGTCCAGGCAGCCCAATTTGTGTGCTCGGATGGCGTCAGCTATCCAGCCCGCCAACGCAGTGGTACTTGACCTCGAGGAACTCGTCGATGCCGTGATGGCTGCCCTCGCGGCCGATGCCTGATTCCTTCATGCCGCCGAACGGGGCCTCGGGCGCCGAGATGATGCCGACATTGACGCCGACAATGCCGTATTCAAGCGCTTCGGCGACCCGCCAGACCTTGCCGATGTCGCGGCTGTAGAAATAGGCTGCGAGACCGAACTCGGTGTCGTTGGCGAGCCGGATCGCCTCGCCCTCGTCCTCGAAACGGAAAAGCGGTGCGACCGGGCCGAAGGTTTCTTCGCGCGCAACCTTCATCTGAGTATCGACCCCGGTGAGCACGGTGGGCTCGAAGAAGGTGCCGCCCAGGGCGTGGCGTTTGCCGCCGGTCGCGATCGTCGCGCCCTTCGAGACCGCGTCCTCGATATGCTCCTCGACCTTCTCGACGCCCGCCATGTCGATCATCGGCCCCTGCTCGGAGCCGCCCTCGAGGCCGGGGGCTACCTTGAGCTTCGACGCCGTCTTGGCGAAGGCGTCGGCGAACTTGTCATAAACGCCGTCCTGGACGAGAAAGCGGTTGGCGCAGACGCAGGTCTGGCCGGTGTTGCGGTATTTCGACTGCATCGCCCCAACGATGGCAGCGTCGATATCGGCATCGTCGAACACGATGAAGGGCGCGTTGCCGCCCAACTCCATCGAGACCTTCTTGACGGTGCTCGCGCACTGCTCGATCAGCTTCTTGCCGACCTCGGTGGAGCCGGTGAAGGTCAGCTTGCGCACGATGGGATTCGAGGTGAGCTCGCCGCCGATCGCGCCGGACGCGCCGGTTACTACGGAAACGAGGCCCGCAGGAATCCCGGCGCGCTCGGCCAGCTCGCACAACGCCAGCGCCGAATAGGGCGTTGCGGTCGCGGGCTTGATAACCATCGGACAGCCGGCCGCCAGTGCGGGGCCCGCCTTGCGGGTGATCATGGCGGTCGGAAAATTCCACGGTGTGATCGCCGCCGTTACGCCGACGGGCTCCTTGGTCACGACGATGCGCCGGTCGGCCTGCGGCGCGGGAATGGTCTCGCCGTAAACCCTGCGCGCCTCTTCGGCAAACCAGTCGAGGAAGCCCGCGGCATAGGCAATTTCGCCCTTTGCCTCGGTCAACGGCTTGCCCTGCTCGGCGGTCATGATGACGGCGAGGTCTTCCTGGTTCGCCATCATCAGCTCGTACCAGTTGCGTAATATGACACTGCGCCCCTTGGCCGATTTTGCGCGCCACGCCGGATAGGCTGCGTTGGCCGCGTCGATCGCACGGCGGGTTTCGACGCCGCCCATTTTGGGCACCGTGCCCAGAACCGATCCGTCGGCCGGGTTTGTGACGTCGATGGTTTCGCCGGAATCGGCGTCCTGCCATTCACCGCCGATATAGCATTGCTGGCGAAACAGGCTCGAATCTTTCAGGGTCAACGCGCTCATTTGTTTATCTCCCATTAGACATGCGGCGAAGGGCGCGTGCCGCGCGCCACCGCATATATTTTCATCTCGTCGCTCTGCGCGGGGCTCAGCTATCGAGCAGGTCGCTGATCTTCGTGCCTTTCCAGCCCTCGTCGCGTCGTGTCCAATAACTGTTGTGCAACTGACTGGAGATCATGCCCGGCGCCCCGTTGCCCAGCGGCTTGTCGTCGATCGCCGTGACCGGCAGCACGCCGCCGGCGGACGAGGTAGCGAACGCCTCGTCGGCGTTGCGCAGCTCATCGGGATGGACCTTACGGATCTCGCAGGGGATTCCCTCGATCTCGCACAGTTCAAGGGCGGTCTGGCGCGAGATGCCAAGCAGGCAGTTTGCGTCGGGCGTCGCCGCCGCGCCGTTTTTGACGACGAAAATGTTGAAACCCGGCCCTTCGGAGAGATTGCCGTCGGGCCCGCACAACACCGCGTCGTCGCGGCCCGCTTCGTAGGCCTCGTACTGGCTTTGGATCAGATCGGCCCAGTGAAAATTCTTGTAGCGGGTGTCTACTGCCTTGCTCGAAATCCGTTCGATGCTCGACATGTGAAGATTGATGCCGGCCTTGCTCTTCGCTTCGCCCCACAGCCAGATATAGGGGCTCACATAGCAGGTGAACTGGTTCTCGCAGAGCCGGGGATCGCGGGAGCCCTCGGGATAAAATCCGCGAGTGACGTGCATATGGATGAAGCCCGCGTCTTCACAGTCGGCACGGCGCGTGCACTCGGCAAGCAGCTTCGCGGTCTCCTCGTTGGAATAAGGATTTTTCAGCCGGAATCCGTCACACGACGCGCCGAAACGCTTGAGATGCTCTTCAAGCTTAAAAATCCAGCCTTTCCAAGAGGTTGTGACGTCGTAGACGACGTCGGCGTGGAGGAATCCCGTGTCGAAGATTGATATTTTGGCTTCTTCGAGAGGAACGAATTCGCCGCCGATAAAGGCGCAGCCCTGTGACATCTGAATTATCTCCCTATCCGATAACCGCGATGCGGCCCGTTGCGCTTATTTCCGGCCACGGTAGTCCACCGCTAGGGCCCTGACAAGCGCGCGCAGAGAGACCCGAACGATCAGCCAAGCGCGGCCTCGAAATCGGCGATCAGTTCGTCGGCGTCCTCGAGCCCGACGGAGCAGCGCACGAGGCCCGCAGTGATGCCCAGTGCTTCGCGCTCGGCCTCCGGGACCAGTGCGTGCGAGGTGCGCACGGGAAGTGTTACGAGGGTTTCGGGTCCGCCCAGGCTGGGCGCCACGACGGGGATTTCGAGCGCGGAGAGAAACCGTTCAGCCGCCGCCTCGCCAGCCGCCACCTCGAACGCCAGCATCGCACCGAAGCCGTCCAGCAGGGCCGCGGCGCGGGCGTGATCGGGGTGGCTTTCCAGGCCGGGGTAGCTCACACGGGAGATTGCGGAATGGGCCTCGAGTGCGCGGGCCAGCGCGAGCGCGTTCGCCTCCTGCTGGCGCAAGCGCAGCGCCAGCGTGGTCAGGCCGCGGCGAACCAGGAAGCAGGCGTGGGGATCGAGCGAACCGCCCAGACTCCACTGGGTGGCGCGCACTGCCTCGACCAGATCGGCGCGGCCGATCACGGCGCCCGCGACGACGTCGGAATGGCCGTTGAGATATTTCGTGGCGCTGTGGACCGACAGATCGTAGCCCGCCTCGGGGGGCCGGAAATTCGCGGGCGTCGCAAACGTGTTGTCGATCACCGAAACCAGGCCGTGCGCCCTGGCGAACTCGACGATACGGGGGTGATCGGGAACCCGAACCAAGGGGTTGGTGACGGTTTCGACGTAGACCAGGCGGGTCTCGGGGGTGACACGATCCGCCCAGCTATCGATGTCCTCGGCGGAGACCGGCGTGTTCGAGACACCGTAGCGGGCGAGCAGGCCGTTGAGCAGGTCGTAGGTGCCGCCGTAGAGGCTGTCGAGCACCAGCATGTGATCGCCGGGCGAGACCAGGGACATCAGGGTAGTCGAAATCGCCGCCATGCCGCTCGAGGCAACCAGCGCCGCCTCGGCGCCTTCAAGCGAGGCCAAGGCATCGCCAAGCGCCAGCTGGTTGGGCGTGTTGTTGTAGCGGATGTAGCGTGTGCCGCGCGGATCGCCGACCCCGGTGGATTCGAACATCGCCGTCTGGAAGATCGGCGTGATGACCGAGCCGTCGATGCGCGGCTCAGGCGTGCCGCCATGGACAAGCTTGGTGGCAAGGGCCTTGGGCGGCTTTTTCACGGATTGCTCCCCTGCGAGTTTTTCCCGGTCGGGACGGTCAGGCGCCGAGGACGGCTGCATGGTGGCGCAGGTGATCCTCGATAAAACTGCTAATGAAATAGTAGCTGTGGTCGTAGCCGTCCTGCAGCCGGAACTCGAGCTTCTGTCCGCCCGCCTCACACGCCGCGACAAACGCGTCGGGCATGAGCAGGCTGTCCTTGAACTCGTCGGCCGCGCCCTGATCGACGAGGAGAGTCAGATCGTCGCGCGCCGCGCCGACGACCAGTTCACAGGCGTCGTAGGCGCGCCACGCCGCCTCATCCGGGCCCAAATAGCCAGCGAACGCCTTTTGCCCGATCTCGCAGCGGCTCGGATTGCAGACCGGCGCAAAGGCCGAGCAGGAGCGGTAGAGATCGGGATTGCGAAATGCGGCGACGAGTGCGCCGTGGCCGCCCATGGAATGGCCGAAGACGCCCTGGCGATCCTCGTCGGCCGGGAAGTGCTCGACGATGAAGGCCGGCAATTCCTGGGTGACGTATGAGTACATCTGGTAATGGGCCGACCAGGGCGCCTGGGTCGCGTCACAATAAAACCCCGCGCCGGAGCCGAAATCCCACTCCTCGTCCTCGTCCGCGATGCCGGTGTCGCGCGGGCTGGTGTCGGGGGCGACGATCATCAGGCCGAGCTCGGCCGCAATGGGCTGGGCGCCCGCCTTGATGGTGAAGTTCACCTCGGTGCAAGTCAGCCCGGAAAGGTAGGTGAGCACGGGCACAGGACCATGCTCGGCCTGGGGCGGAGAAAACACGGAAAACCGCATCTCGCCGGAGCAGGCGTCGGAGGCGTGACTGTAAAAGCGGGTCGCGCCGCCGAAATGGCGGTGCTCCTCGCGCAAGGCCGGTGCGGCGCTCATCTAGAAGGTGATCACGCTGCGGATCGATGTGCCTTCGTGCATCAGGTCAAAGGCGTCGTTGATATTTTCGAGCGGCATGACATGGGTGATCAGGTCGTCGATGTTGATCTTGCCGTCCATGTACCAGTCGACGATCCTGGGCACGTCGGTGCGCCCTTTGGCGCCGCCGAAGGCGGTGCCCCGCCAGACCCGTCCCGTAACCAGCTGGAACGGCCGGGTGCTAATTTCCTGACCGGCGCCGGCGACGCCAATGATGATGCTCTCGCCCCAGCCCTTGTGGGCACATTCGAGCGCCTGGCGCATGGTCGTCGTGTTGCCGATGCACTCGAAGCTGTAGTCAGCGCCGCCCTTGGTGACATCGACCAGATGGGGCACGAGGTCGCCCTCGACCTCAGCGGGATTGACGAAGTGGGTCATGCCGAACTTTTCGCCGAGCGCCTTGCGCGCCGGGTTGAGGTCGACGCCGACGATAATGTCCGCCCCGACCAGGCGCAGACCCTGGACGACGTTGAGCCCGATGCCGCCGAGCCCGAAGACGACGCAATTCGCACCCGGCTCGACCTGCGCGGTGTTGATGACGGCACCGATTCCCGTGGTCACGCCGCAGCCGATGTAGCAGATCTTCTCGAAGGGTGCGTCCTCGCGCACCTTGGCGACGGCGATCTCGGGCAGCACCGTATGGTTGGCGAAGGTCGAGGTGCCCATGTAATGGAACAGCCTGTCCTTGCCGATGGAGAAGCGGCTGGTGCCGTCGGGCATGACGCCCTGGCCCTGGGTGGTGCGGATCGCCTGACAGAGGTTGGTCTTGCCCGAGGTGCAGTATTCGCACTGACGGCATTCCGGGGTGTAGAGCGGGATCACATGATCGCCCTTCGCAACGCTGGTGACGCCCTTGCCGACATCGACCACGACGCCCGCGCCCTCATGACCAAGAACCGCGGGAAACAACCCCTCGGGATCGGCGCCGGAGCGAGTGAATTCGTCGGTGTGGCAGACCCCGGTCGCCTTGATTTCGACGAGCACCTCGCCGGCCTTCGGCCCGTCGAGCTGCACCGTCTCGATGGACAGCGGCTTGCCCGCTTCGAACGCCACTGCGGCCCTGGTTTCCATGTCGTCTCCCCCTCGGCTGACCTAGTTTGGTTGGCCCCGACTATAGCCGCTCAGAACGGGTCGATCCAAGCCCCAAGGCGGGGACGGCACCAATTATTCGAGGCGGAAGACGACCGGGACATTGACCACCGCCTGAACCGGCCGCCCGGCCACGAGCGCCGGCAGGAAACGCCAGCGACGCACCGCGTCGAGAGCGGCCTCGTCAAGCAGGGCATAGCCGCTGCTGGTGCGCAGCTCGACGGCGGCGGGCGCACCGTCCGCGAGCACCGTCACCGTGAGCAGCGCCTCGCCCTCGTGGCTGCGGCGACGCGCAAGACGAGGATAATCGGGCCATGGGTTGTCGAGCTCCGGCAGGTCGAAAAGAGGCGCGCGATCCGTGCCCGGAGCCGTGCCGGCAGAGATCGCATCCGACTCCACAACCGCCAATTGCAGGAGAGCTCCCTCCGTCGTGCTCGCTGTTGCCGCGACGGGTTGATCGACGGGCCGCCCGGATACGGGCGTGGCAGCAGACCCAACCGGTGGCACCGAGATGACGACGGCGGGGTAAGCCGCAACAGGCTCGACAGCCGGCTCGGCGAGCATGGCAGCCGGCACGGGCTTCGGCGTGGGCGTCGGCAAGGTGGTCGCAGCCACGGCCGCCGTCAGGATTTCGGGTTCGAGCTCAACGATCTCGAACTTTGCGGGCTCGGATTCTTTCGGAGGCCCCGCGGCGGGCTCGATGGCGGCGATTTCGTCGACGCGCCGGGTTTCGACGACCGGCTCGACCACCGACTCGACAACCTGCTCGACTCTGGGCTCCGGTTCGGTGCGCGGCGCCGGCGCTGCAACGATGGCGGGCCGGGCCGCGGACGGTTCGATGGCGGTTTCGGCGGGGGCGGCTTCCTCGACCGTCGGTGGGGTTGCCGTCGTGGGCGTGAGTGCAACGGGTTGCGGCGATTCGCCGACGATCTCGACCACCACGGCCGCGCCCTCCCCTGCCGAATCGCGAGGGTCCGCAGCCGGCCACAGCAACACCGCCGCCACGGCACCGTGGACGAGCAGGGAGATGGCGAGCGCCGCGAGCATGAGGCGCGTACGTCGGCGGCGTGGCGGGGTCGACTCGGAGGCGGTGCGGGGCTCGGCGGCCAGCGCGGTCATGGCGTGGTCTCCGGCCTGTCGGGAGCGAGACACCGCCAGGGCAGCACATAACACTGCCCGTCGACCTCTCCGCGCAAGGCCGCGATGCCGTAGGTCTCGCGCAAATGCTTTTCGGAGAGCACGGTCATAGGCGCCCCCTCGGCCACTGCTCGGCCCTCGTTGAGCAACACGAGGCGGTGGCAATAGCGTGCGGCCAGCGCCAGATCGTGAAGCACGACCAGCACGCCGCCCCCCTTGGCCGCGACCCCGGCGATCAGCTCCATCACCCGAAGCTGGTGGTAGGGATCGAGCGCGGTAACCGGCTCGTCCGCCAACAACAGGCGCGGCTCGACCGCGAGCGCCCGGGCGATGAGAACGCGCATGCGCTCGCCGTCGGACAGCTCGGTCACCGACCGCGCGGCGAACGCGGTGACATCCGCCTCGCCCATGGCGCGCGCGATCGCCTCGCGGTCCGCCGCTGCCGGGCGTTGCCACGGCCCGAGATGGGGCAAGCGTCCCAGCGCCACGACGCGCTCGACGGCGAGCGGCCAATGCACGTCCGCGCCTTGCGCGAGATAGGCGACCTCGCGCGCGAGGGCGCGGCGTCGGCCCCGGGCCAGAGGCGCTCCAACGATTTCGAGCCGCTCATACTCCGCCGGGACAAGCCCGGACGCCGCCTTGAGCAGCGAGGTCTTGCCCGCGCCGTTGGGCCCGACCAGGCCGACCACCTCGCCCGGCGCGAGGTCGAGATCGACAGCGTCGAGCACGGTGTGCTCGCCGTAGCGGACCGAGAGCGCGCGGGCGGTGAGCAGGCTCATAGCATCTCTCGGCGGACCTTGACGACAAGCCAGAGGAAGAACGGCGCGCCGATCAGCGCGGTGAAGACGCCAAGACGAAGCTCGGGCCCGGATGAGACCAGGCGGACGGCGATGTCGGCGGCCAGCGTCAGCGCCGCGCCACCCAGCGCGCTCGCGGGCAGCAGTACGCCCGGCCGATGACCGACCAGCGGGCGCAGGATGTGGGGCACGACGAGCCCGATGAAGCCGATACTGCCGGCCACCGAGACCGCCGCGCCAACGGAAAGGGCGACACCCAGCACGAGGCGCAGGCGCAGACGCTTGAGATCGACGCCCAGGGTGCGCGCGGTCTCTTCGCCGAGCGAGAGCGCCTCGAGGGTGCGGCCCAGCCCGGCCAGCAGGAACCAGCCCACCACCATGAAGGGGGCCGCGAGTTGGACATGCTCAAAGCTGCGGTCGGCCAGCGAGCCGAGCAGCCAGAACAGGATCTCCATGGCCGCGTAGGGATTGGGCGCGAGGCTGAGAGCCAGCGAGGTCAGTGCGGCGGCGAGGCTGTTGATGGCGATGCCCGCCAGGATCAGCGACAAGCCGCTGCTTCCGCGGCCCGCCAGCAGGTGGATCAGCACCACCGAGACGAGCGCACCGGCCATGCCACCCAGAGGCAGGGCGAGGGGAAAGGCGGCGGCAAAGCCGAAATAGAACATCACCACCGCGCCCAGCGCCGCCGAACCCGAAACCCCGATCAGGGAGGGCTCGGCCAACGGATTGCGCAACAGGCCTTGCAGGGCCGCACCGGCCAGCCCCAGGGTGGCGCCGATCATGGTGGCGAGGATCGCCCGGGGCAGGCGGATTTCCTGCAGAATCAGCGCAAGAACCGAGCCGTCGTCGGCGAACAGGTGGCCGTAGGATTCGATCAGCGGGATCGGCGCGCGCCCGACCCCGAGCGAGAGCACGAAGAGCACCAAAACGAGTAGGCTGAGGCCGGCGAACAGCCAACCGTCGCTCCGCCCGGCCACACGGGGCCCCGCTGTTACCGCCGGGCCGCTCACGGCGCGCCTGCGTTCGCATCAAGCGCCGCGCGCGCCGCATCGGCCAGAAAAGCAACCGCCTCGGCGAGAAACTCACCGCCACAGATCCACAGCCGCGACGGGACGAACACCGTGGGGCGCTGGGCGATCGCGTGCTTGAGCGCGGGGTGGCGCAGCAGGGTTTGGCCGAGTGACGCGGCGCCGGGCCAGTACTGCTCCATGAGCAGGACGTCCGGGTCGGCCGCGAGCAGACGTTCGAGCGACAGGTATCCGCCGACGCCGAGCCCGACCAGAGGCGCGAGATTGACCAGCCCCGCTTGAGCGAGCAGATCGTCGATCAGGGAGGGTGCGCCAATGGTATGGCCGTTGGTCTGATAGACGGCGGCCACGGGGCGCCAAGCGCCCGCGGGCGGTGCCAGAGCGGCGAGCTGGGCGTCGAGCGTGGCCACCAGCGCCCCGGCGCGGGCTTCTTCGCCGATCGCGGCCCCGACCTGGCGGATCTGCTCGCGCACGGCGGCCAGACTATCGGCGACGGGCAGTTCAAGCACCGGAACACCCAGGCGGCGCAGCAGACTGACCGTGGAGCGCGTGCTTACGGTGCCCGCCAGGACGATATCGGGCTGGAGCAGCAGCACCTCGTCGGCGTTGCCGCGCACGACCGGAAAGCGCTCGGCTTTGAGCGCATGGTAGGAAAGATAAGGGTCGCGTGAAACGAAGCTGAGTGCCGCAATACGTTCGGGCTCGGCCAGCTCGAGCAGGATCTGGTCGGCGCAGAGATTGAGGGAGACGATGCGCTCCGCCTTGGCAAGCGCCGACTCCGCCAACAGGAGGAGCAACAGCGCCAGTGTCGAAACCACGGCCGCGAAACGCATTGTCTCCCCTCCTCTCCCGTCGCGCTAGAAGTCGACCCCGACGCCGAACAGACCGGCGATGCCCGGACGAGCGAAACCATCGGCGATTTCGTAGTCGCGATCGAACAGGTTTTCCACCCGACCCTGCAGACGCACGCCCTCGCCCAAATCGTAGGCTGCCGCAATATCGACGACCGTGTAGCTCCCCATGCGCACGCCGCCCACATCCACGGTCGAGCCCGTGTACAGTGTTGCGAAATTGACGGTCAGGGGATCGAGCGGATACCAGGTCAGATTCGCCGACGCCTTGTGCTTTGGCCGGCGCAACAAATCCTCGTTGATCGACGAATCGAACGCGCGGGTAAACGTATAGTCGAGAGCGACCAGAAGCTCCGATATCGGTTGCACCTCGACAAAAGCCTCCACCCCGCGGGTGGTCGCCTCGTCGACGTTGCGGGCGGTAAACAGACCAGTTCCCGCATCGAACGCGAAACCGTCGATCAACTCGTCGATGTCGTTCTCGAAATAGGTCGCACCCAGCGCCAGGCGTCCCGCAAACAGCTCCTGCTCAGCCCCCATATCCCAGCCGAAGCTCTTCTCCGGCACGAGATCGGGATTACCGAAGAACAGGCCGGACACACCGCCGAACAGATCGACCAACGACGGAGCCTTAAAGCCGGTGCCGACGCTGGCACGGAACGTCGTCGCAGTCTCGGGATGGCGATAGCCGAGGCTCGCGCCGTAGGTGGTTTCGGATTCGAAGTCCCGGTTGTTGTCGCCGCGCAGGCCAAGCGTGCCGAATACGCGCTCCGCAAACTCGAACTGGTACTCGGCGAAGGCGCTATAAGTGCGCAATTGATCGGCGAAATTGAAGAATGCCCCGCCTCCGCTTTCGCCCTGTTCACGGCGGGCTTCGAGCCCGAGCACCAGCGTGCCTATCCCGGCCAGATGGAAATCGTTTAGCAGGGCCGCCTCCATGACCGTGCCGTCGAAGATCGACCGACTGGTCTCGCCAACACCCGATTCAGGAGGATTGTCGTTCTGGAAATCCTGATCGTTGAAACCGCCCGTCAGCCGGACACGCCAGAGATCCTCGACGAGATCGGCCTTCACGTCGAGCTGAGCCAGGCGAATCGTTCTGGAATCTTCGGCATTTACATCGTCCGCCCCAAAGTTATCGATCTCGGTGACGGCCCTTACATACTGGCCATAGAGATCGACCGTCACGCTGTCGGCCGGTGAGAAACCCAGCGCAAGTGATGCAACATCGTTGCGAAAGCCATCATTCTCCGGGCTGCCCTCGTCGTCGGGCGCGATCGAGACGCCATCGGTCTTGAGCTTCGCCAGATTGAGCTGCATGGTCACCGGCCCGACATCGCCTCCCAGACCCCAACGACCCGCAACGGTCCGAAAACTTCCGGCTTCGACGTGGGCGGAACCGGTGATGGGTCCGCTTGCACGTTTGGTGATGACGTTAATCACCCCGCCAATGGCATCGGAACCGTAAAGCACGCTGCGCGGGCCCCGGACGATTTCGATGCGCGCGATATTGTCGACCAGCAAGGATTGCGGATCAAACACTCCGCCCGACCCAGCCGGATCACCGACCCGCCGCCCGTTGACGAGAAAGAGCACATGGTTCGACTCAGTGCCCCGCATGAAGATCGAGGTCGCCGTGCCTGCGCCTCCCAATTGGACAAGATTGAGCCCCGGGACGTTTCGCAAGGCATCGTTGAGCGTGCGATATTGACGCTCTTCAATCTCCTCGGCCGTTATGATCGTGAAGGAACTCGCGACGTTCGTAGCCGGAGTGGGCAAACGGGTGGCGGTCACGATGATGGGCGATATCGTCTGAGTTGCCGGCTCCGTGTCTTCGGCGAGCGCGGGCGGGCAGATCGAAAAAGCGGCAAATAGCGACGCGCCGGCCGCAGCGGCGAGTGGACGCGTGTAACGCAGCGTTCGAACAAAACGTGGCGAATTGGACATGGCTGACTCCGTTGGGAAATGCGGAATCCGCCGGCGCAGGACAAGATATGGGGGTTGCCCCGGTAACCACCGCGCAAAGCGCGGCGCCCGGACGGGCGACAAGACAATCGGGTTACGGAACCTCTGAGCGTCCACCCCGGACATCCCTACACGGCAACGGCAGTTCCCTGCGTCACCACATACGGAATAACCGTCCCATCGGGAGTCCCCGCCCAACAGGTGTGCGACGCTATCCGACGGCAGGTCTCCTGGCTCACGGGTCGCTGCCCGACACCCGGCCTTCCCAGTTTCCCAGTGGCACACGAGGGGCGCGGACTCGCCGCTGACAGTTGCGGGGGCAGCCACGTTTCGGTCTTAACCCGACCGCACCGTGTTCCCTTTTCAGCCCGCCAGAGCGGGCACCGTCGCTAGGTCGACTATAGGCCGAAAAAAAGCGGCGGAGCAATCCCGTTTGCTCCGCCGCCTCGATTCGGAACGCACAACTGCGCGTCGCCTCGTGAGTCTAGAGGGCGTGCAGCCGCTCCTTTTTCGGGTCAACGAAGGGGATCGGCACCACGGTGGCCGAGCAGCTTACGGTCTCGCCCTTGACCTCAACCGCACCGCCAACCGCGATATGGGCCGGAGCGATATGGCACATGGCAAGCGACTTGCCGAGCGCGCGGGAGTAGGCGGGGCTATTCACGGTGCCGACCTTCTCGCCGCCGACCAAGATGTCGGCGCCGATATCGACGGCGGCGTCGTGCTGAGCCTCGATCCCGCAGGTCAGGAGCTTTTCCTTGCCCTCGAGCTCGAACAGCGCCTTGCGGCCACGGAAGTCGCCCTTCTTGCGCGAGACGGCCCAGGCACAGGCACATTCCCACGGGGTGTGATCGGGCGTCGCATCGCCGCCGTAGAACAGCAACGCGCTCTCGACATGGAGGACGTCGATACCGCCAAAGCTGATCGGCATCATGCCCATGGGCTTGCCGTTCTCGAGGATCTGATTGTAGACGTCGACTGCGTTGGCCGCGTTCACCATCACCTCATAGCCCCGCTCACCGGAGAATCCGGTGCGTGAAATGCGGACGTCCAAGCCATAGAGCTTGGTGCTCATCTGGTGACAGAACGCCAGTTCGGCGAGACTATCGGTGGTGTCCGCACCCAGCAGATCGACCGACTTCGGCCCCTGCACGGAGAGCATGTGCAGATCTTCATCGAGCTCGACAGCGGCGTCCTTGCCGGCCGCGGACTCGTTCACCCGCTCAACACCCTCACCCCCGCCGTGGACCACGAGGTAGTGGTTTTCGCCAAGGGTGTAGATGTAGGCGTCGTCGCAAAAATGCCCATTGTCTATGAGGACAGGAGTGTAGGCCGACTTGCCGACATAAATTTTGCTCATATCCCGGGTGGCGAGGTGATCGACCGCAGCCAAGGCGTCGGGCCCGCGCACATGGAGTTTCTTGAGCGCCGAGGTGTCCCACATGCCGACGCCGTTGCGTACGGCGTCGCGCTCGTCCTGAGGGTCGGTGGGGAAGGAGAACGGAACGTCCATGTCGTTCCATTCACCCATTTCCGCACCCAGCTCACGCAACCGCGCGTCGAGCACTGATACCCGTTTGGCCATGATCAATCTCCCTTTCTATTCTCGTTCCGCCGATTGGCGTTAACTCAGTTTCGGCATGTTTTCCTGACCCCAAATCTGCCGTTCGCGAATATAGGGCAAAGGACGCTGGGGATTGGGGGACTCGAACTCTCGGGCGATCCGGTGCCCCTCGAACACCGCGTCCGCAATGTAGCGGGGCGCGTAGGCGTCGCCCGAGAGGTAGACCGCCTGGATCTCGTTTTCCTCCCACTCGGCCTTGCGGGCCTTGAGCTCGCGGAACAGACCGTCGTTGGAGAGCCGCGCCGTGCACAGCACGACGGTATCGACCATGATATCTTCGTGCTCGGTGCCCTGGGTGCGGGGCAGCTCGCCGACTCGCGGCTCGGTCGTTCGCCGGTAGCCGTCGCGCGAGAGGTCGTAGGCTCGCACGCGAACCTCGTTACCAACCTCGATCTCCTCGACCCAGTGACCGGTCAATTCCCGGATCTTCTTTTCGTGCAGCATGCGGTGCAGGTTCGGCCCCTCGAGGGTGAACTCGGTGTAGGGCGCGACATCACCCAGCTGAGTGATGATGGTCACGTCCTTGCCCTGGTCCTTGAGCAGCTCGGCCATGCCGACACCGGTGAAATAGCCGTCGGCGTCAAGCACAATAACCCGGTCGCCCACGTCCTTGCCCGCCATGACCTGCTCGGGCGTGCAGAACTGCGCTTGCGAGGAATCGACGCTGGCGATGGTTTCGTGATCGACGCAGTTGTGGCCGTTGCCCGCCCAGTAGGATCCCGTCGCGACGACGATCTTGTCCGCGCCGTAGCCCAGCACGTCATCGCTCGACAGCCGCGTCTTGGTGTGAACCTCGACGTTCTTAAGCTTGTCGAACTGGATCTGACGGTAGGTCACCACACGGCCCCACTCGGAGAGGCCCGGATAGCGCTGAATATCCTTCATGCAGCCGCCGATTTCGGTATCGGCCTCGACGAGATGGACCTCGAAGCCGCGCTCTCCCAGCACCCGGGCACATTCCATGCCCGAGGGGCCGGCCCCGACAACGAGCACCGACGCCTCCTCGGGCGCCTTCTCAAACTTCTCGGGATGCCAGCCGCGGCGGTATTCCTCCATCGCGGTTGCGTTCTGGGTGCAGATCAGTGGCGGGCCGCCGATTTCCCAGCGCGAAATGCACATGTTGCAGCCGATGCATTCGCGAACGTCGTCGAGCCGTCCCTCCTCGATCTTCTTGGGCAGGAAGGGGTCGGCAATCGAGGGGCGAGCAGCACCGATGATGTCGGCCTGGCCCGATTTGAGGATCTCGACCATGTCGTCGGGACTGGTGATACGTCCGACGGTGAGGACCGGCACCTTGGCCACGTCCTTGACGCCCTTGACCCAGGGCCGTTGATGGTTCGCCTTGTAAAATCGCGATGGCCCTGCATCTTCGCCCCACTCGGCGATATCGGAGATGTTGACGTCCCACAGATCGGTCAACCCTTCGCGGGTGACGAGTTCGACGAATTTCATGCCGTCGTCGCCAGCCTGAACGCCGGACGGGCCGATAATGGTGTCGATGGCGAAGCGGGTGACGACGCCGCAGTTCGCGCCGACGGCTTTCTTCACCCCCTCCAGGCATTCGAGCCAGAAGCGGGCGCGGTTCTCGATGTCGCCGCCATACTTGTCGGTGCGTTTGTTGTAGTACTTGGAGAGAAATTGCAGCGGCAGGTAGCTGTGTGAACCGTATACGTAGACCAGGTCGAAGCCGGCCTGCTCGGCACGCTTGGCGCCCTCGATATACATCTGGACAAGCTGTTTGACCTCGTCCTCGTCAGCCTCGTGCGGATAGGTCCGGTTCTCGAAATTCGACGAGAAAGGCGACGGGCTCATCGGCACGTGACGGGTGTCCATGCAGGGAGCATGGGGCCCGCCGTGCCACATCTCGCAGCCGACCAGCGCGCCGTGCTTGTGGCAACTGTCGGTCAGGTGGCGGAGGTTGATGACGTCGCCGTCGTCCCACAGCCGCGCGTGCACGCGCGGCGTATCGTCGGAATCCGGATCGATCGAACAATATTCGGTACACATTGCACCCCAGCCGCCCTCGGCACGCATCGCGCGAAAGGCCGCCTGGCCTCCGGGTTTATCGG
Organism: Alphaproteobacteria bacterium; assembly: GCA_965249645.1. Classification (GTDB taxonomy): domain Bacteria; phylum Pseudomonadota; class Alphaproteobacteria; order UBA828; family JAPUJA01; genus CAVOEB01. The sequence goes on along the minus strand of CBDFML010000012.1, from coordinate 310,881 downwards.
ACCCCGCTCCAACGCAGTGGGGCACAACGTAAAAGCGGTTCTTCATTGTCTTGGGCCCGATCTTGATGGGCTCGAAGAGAATGTCGTATTTCGGATCGCGTGCCATGAGGTCAGCTCCCTTCCCGTTTGGGTTCGTTACCCGGCTTGGCCGGATCAGTTCATCTGCGCGCCGGGGCGACCCGGCGGAGGTCCAATTTCGTACCGCCCCGGCGGTGAGGCCAGAACGCGGGGCGCATGGCCCCGAACATTGTCGATCGACCGAATATGGCGTCGACCGAACCGATTACCTTGATTCAGGTCAAGCCAGTATCGGAGCTCTCGCCCCGTCGGCGAACCCGACAAACAGCTTATGACGTTGACGTGCGTTCCGCTGCAGCCGAATGGCTGTTCGCGGAAACCATCCGTTCGACTGTACAGCAATTCGTCCGCCGGCACCCCCTCCGAGCGTCGGCAAAATTTGTTACCGCGCACTTCCGCAATCTCTCCCATCACATCTCCGGCGCCGTTCACGCTTGCTGTCTCCCGCCGCACAGGCTCGCATTCTGCCTAGCCTTTCTTATCGGAACAGGGACGCAGCTTAGCTAAGTTGGCCTACCGATTCAACTATACCAACTACATCTATTGGTTCCAGTCTATACGGAGATATCGCGAGTATTATATATACCAATTATGATGGATTGGTATGATCCATGGGCGGATTCTCTTTTTGGCAGCCGACGGGATCAACGAGGCTCGATCCGGTTGACTGGTCGAAGCAACGCGGCACGATCCAATGCGCCCGTTTCGACGATGTAGTAGTAGCCGCCGCGTAGCGCGTGTTCGACGGCTCGATCCTGATCCGCCGGGCCGATCAATGCGCCCGCCGGAAGCCAAGTGACTCCGACGATCGTGCCGAGATCGATCCGGGGCATATGAATGGAACTCGGCAGGGTGACGGCGCGCTTGCCAACGGCATCGCACGGCGCTGCCCGGTCGGTTGCCGCAAGACAGATGTCGTCGAACGGCGAGCCCGCCTTCACTGCAGACGACGCGGCGAACGTCAGGGCGGCACCGAGGACAATAGCCCTTCGAGCGCGCCCTATTGACCGGCGGGCGGCAGGCTGGTGTTCCAGACGTCGAGCGCTATTTGCCATTTTCCGTTCGGACCGCGCCTCCAGACCAGCGCATATTTTCCCGCGTCGCTAATCTCGGCCCCACCCTGGGGCGTGAAGGAGAGCGTGAATTCGCCCCGCGACCAGCCCAGCGTGCCATTGCGCTCGGCCTGGCTGTTGGTCAGGGCCAATTCGAAGGCGTCCATGGCGCCGAAGAACCCGCCCCAGAATTCGACGATGGCGTCGCGACCCTCGATGGGCCCGCCGTTCGGCGCCATGACGACGCCGTCCTTGGCATAGAGCTGACCGAGTACCGTGGCATTGCCCGCGTTGAAGGTCTCGACGAACTGGGCAATGCCATCCTCGACCTTGCGCTCAAACCAGTCCGCGCGCGCGACGCTTGGGGCGGCGAGCAAGCCCGTCGCGAGCACCACAGCGGCGAGCACCAGAAAACGGCGGCGAAGCAAATTAGTCATGGCATGGTCTCCCTGGATGGTACGGCGGGCCAACCCGCCGTGCGAACATAGTAGCAGATGATTCCGGAGCGAACGCGCGGCGGCCCGAACTTCACGGGGCGGGCCCCGCCCGCCCCGGATGGGCTCGACGTCGGCCTTGGGCCAGGAGGCCTAGCCGACGGTCTTGCCGTAATAGCAGATGACCTCGGACAGGACGCCTGCCTCAGCGACCTTGATCAGGCCCGTGCCTTCGAAGGAAGTGCCGGGAATCGCCCACCAGCACCAGACGGTGACCGTGCCGTCATCCTCTTCCTTGGTGACCACTTCGGTTATGTCCATGAAGTTGTCGAACGTCTTGCCGGCGCGACTTTCGTCCACTGCCAGCTTGAGCGCGGCGAAATAATCCTCGAAGTCGGCCTTGGCGATCTTGCCGGCGTTGGGATCGTCGAAAAAGAAACTGTCCGCGGTCGCCTTCATGTGGCAGGCGGTATCGCCGGTGACCCAGCCCTGGGCGTAGGTCCCGATGTGATCGGATATGGCCATTGTTCTCTCCCCGTATATTCGTGGCGTCGTTCGGCGTGAGGCTCTGACTTACGCCAAGGTCCGCGTAGCTGTCAAACAATTGGCAGGGCGGACGAACGGACCCGACAAACATTGATCAGAACGGTGCACGAACGTTTGTCAATGGCGGAGCAAAAAGGGACCACCGTGGCGGTGTAAGAAGGGACCACTTGGCGGCTGCGGGCTTGTCCCCGTAGTCCATGGGAGGGCCCCGCGTGCGACGCGGCGTGCCCTCAACAGGCCGACGCGGCGGCGCGCGCGGGAGGGACCTGTGGGCCCACGGGGTCAAGCGTGGGCTGGGTGGTCGGTTCAGTTCGCCGTCGGGGTTTGACGCCTGCGGCTCTGGTTGAGCCTGTAGCTCTCGCCATTCATCTCGAGGATGTTGACGTGGTGGGTGAGGCGCTCGAGGAGAGCGCCGGTGAGGCGCTCGGAGCCGAACACCTCGGTCCATTCGTCGAAGGGCAGATTGGTGGTGACCAGGGTCGAGCCCCGCTCGTAGCGCTGGCTGAACACCTCGAACAGGAGCTCGGCGCCGGTCTTGGACAGCGGCACGAAGCCGAGTTCGTCGACGATCAGAAGCTTGTAGGTGGCGAGCTTCTTCTGGAACCTCAGCAGCTGCTTGTCATCGCGGGCCTCGATGAGCTCGTGGACCAGTGCGGCGGCGGTGATGAAGCCGACCGAGAGGCCCTTCTGGCAGGCCGCCAGGCCGAGACCGAGGGCGATGTGGGTCTTGCCGGTGCCGCTGTTGCCGAGCGCGATGAGGTTCTCGCGGCGCTCGATGTACGCGCAGCGGGCCAGCTCCAGGACCAGCGTCTTGTTGAGCGAGGGGATGACCTTGAAGTCGAAGCTGTCGAGGCTCTTGATCACGGGGAAGCGCGCCGCCTTGATGCGCCGCTCGACCATGCGGCGCTCGCGGTCGATCAGCTCGAGCTCGGCAAGACGCAGAAGATAGCGAACGTGGTCGACGCCTTCCGAGGCACACTGCCGGGCGATCTTGTCGTACTCCCTCAGGAACGTCGGCAGCTTCAGCCTCTTGAGGTGGTGGACGAGCAGCACCTGCGGCGTGTCGGTCATGCGCGGAGCCCCGACAGCAGGCTCATGTACGATTTGGCAGACGTTATCGCGACCCGGGCGCGCGGCAGGTACGGATAGACGTCGAGATCCAGTCGAGGCGGCCGTCGCTCGGTCCGACACAGCACCAGGTGCTTGACGGCATCGAAGCCGATCGCGCCAAGCCGCAGGGCGTCGCCGACCGCACCCTCGACCTCCTCGGGCCGGAAGGTCTCCAGCAGACGCAACACCTGGACGTACTCGCGCTTGCCCGCCTTGCCCATGCGGGCTTCGAGCAGGCGTCGCAGAGTGATGAAGGCCTCGGGCAGGTCCCAGCCCGCCACCGGCGCGGCCTGGTCGAGGGCGCCGATCTTCTGCTCGATCAATGGCAGATAATGCAGCGGGTCGAAGATCAGGTCCTCGCTGTCATAGGACCGGCGGTGCCGGGCGATCACCTCGGCCCCGCAGCTGATCATCACCTCGTCGACATAGCCCCGGATCAGTCCCTCGCGGTGGCCGTAGGCCACGGGTACGGAGTAGTCGTTGCCGCGGTAGCGCACCAGCGACAGCGAGCTCACCCGCCCGGGACGCTTGTCGCAGGCATCGTATGGTGCCGGGGGTAGCGGTAGCAGAGCTTGGCGATCCCGCGCGAGGCGCTCGCCGATGGTCTCCTTGTGACCCCGCAGCCGCGCCGCCTGGCGCCGGCGGCACTGTCCCGCGAGATCATCGTTCAGCGCCTCGAAGCTCTCGGCCCGCGGGACGGGGACCAGGAAGTTCCGCCGGATGAAGCCGACCAGTCCCTCGACCTTGCCTTTGTCGTTGCCCTTGCCCGGCCGGCCGAACCTGTCCTCGAACAGATAGTGGGATTGCAGCTCCGTGAAGACGCGCGCTCGCTGCCGCTTTCCATCGCCCAGGATGCGGGCAACCGCCAGCTTGGTGTTGTCGTACAGGATGGAGCGGGGGACGCCGCCGAAGAACGCAACCGCCGCGTTGTGGCCATCGCAGAACGCCTCGGTCGTCTCCGCCGGATAGGCCTTCACGAAGCAACCATCACTGTGGGGAAGGTCGAAGGCAAGGAAGTGGACCTTGCGCGCCACACCGCCGATCACCGCCATCGCCTCGCCGAAGTCCGCCTGGGCGTGGCCGGGGGAATGGACGAGCGGCACGAACATCTCGCGCGACCGAAGCCGCCGCTCACGGACATAGTCCTTCACGATGGTGTAGCCGCCGGTGAACCCGTACTCGTCCCGGAGACGGTCGAAGATCCGCTTCGCCGTGTGCCGTTGCTTGTGGTGGCTGGTCCGATCGTCCTCCAGGATCCGATCGATAATCCCCGTGAATGCGTCCAGCTTCGGACGCCTCCGCGGCACGCTCCGGCGATATCCCGGCGGCACCGAGAACGACAGCATCTTGCGCACCGTCTTGCGGTCCAGCCCGAACACCCGCGAGGCCTCGCGGGTGCTCATCCCCTCGACACGACACGCCCGCCGGACCCGCGCGTACAACTCCACCCGATACATCCCCCGCCTTCCAGTCAGAGCAACCCTGACAGAAGGCTATAGACGGTCCCATTTTGGTCCGCCACAGCCGGATCAACCGGCCGCTTCAGTGGGGGATTATTGCGCCGCCGTTCTCAAACGTTGCTATGGCGTCATTTAGAGATTCTGTAATAAAAGACGTTTCTCCGACTGACCGTTGTCTCTCTTGGCGGAACCGCATCGATGGTGAGCTACGACTACATAATTGTTGGTGCCGGTTCGGCAGGCTGCGTGCTGGCCAACAAGCTAAGCGCAGACGGCAGGAATTCGGTGCTCGTTCTGGAGGCCGGACCGATGGATCGCGATTTGCTGATTCACATGCCCGCCGGTGTCTATCGCGCCCACGTGGACCCCCGGATCAACTGGAACTATCTGACCGAGGGCGAGCCGGAACTCTACGATCGTCAAATCGACATGCCTCGCGGCAAGGTCGTGGGCGGCTCGTCGTCGATCAACTCCATGATCTATATGCGCGGCCAGCCTCAGAACTACGACCGTTGGGCCGACGAACTGGGACTGACGGAATGGCGTTATGCCAATTGTCTGCCCTACTTCAAGGCAGGCGAGACGAGTGACCGCGGAGCAGACGACTGGCGCGGCGGCGACGGGCCGCTGGGCGTGACGAAGGGGAATTTCCAGAACCCGCTCTACGACGCCTTTCTCGAGGCCGGCGAACAGGCCGGTCAGGGCACCACGGACGATCCCAACGGCTTCAGTCCCGAAGGCGTGACCCGGTTTGACGCCACCAAGAAGAACGGCCGGCGCTGTAGCGCCGCTGTCGCGTATCTCAAACCGGCCCTTTCTCGACCCAACCTCACGCTGCTTACGGGCGCGATGGTTCAAACGATCATCTTCGAGCGCAACCGCGCTTCGGGCATCGCCTTCGATCACAGGGGCGAGCGCCGAACGGTCGAAGCCGAGAAGGAGGTTATCCTTTCGGGTGGCGCGATCAATTCGCCTCAAACGCTCATGCTCTCCGGGATAGGTCCAGGCGATCATCTGCGGTCCCTTGGCATCGAACCAAGGCTCGACCTGGCGGGCGTGGGCCAGAACCTTCAGGACCACGCGGCAGTCGTCTTCCAGTTCGAATGCAAGAAATCGTTTCCCATGCACCGGGTCGACCGGCCGCTCAACAAGCTGCTCGTCGGCGCCCAGTGGATGATCAACCGCACCGGCATTGCCTCGTCAAACGTATGGGAAGCCGGTGGCCTGATCCGGGGCAACGACCATGTCGATTATCCGAACCTGCAATACCACTTTGCTCCCACGGGTTACGAATACGAGGGCACGAGGATCAAACTGCTGCAGGCGTTCTGCCTACAGATCGACCAGCTGCGCCCGCGCAGCCACGGCCATATTGAGCTGAAGTCGGCCAATCCGAACGACAAACCCGCGATGTTCTTCAACTACCTATCGGACTGGTTCGATCTCGGGGAACTGGTCGAGGGCGTGAAGAAAATGCGCGAGCTGGTCGCGCAACCGGCCTTCGACGGCCTGCGCGGCGGAGAAATCGGGCTCAGTGTCGACGCCAAGACCGATCAGGAAATCGAAGAAGCGGTCCGGCGCATGACGTCGACCGATTTCCATCCCTGTGGAACCTGTCGCATGGGTCACGACTCCGGGGCCGTGGTCGATGCGGAGTTGCGGGTTCACGATATCGAGGCGCTGCGTGTGGTCGATGCCTCGATTATGCCGCGCGTCATCAGCGCAAACCTGAACGCCCCCACCCTGATGATCGCCTCGCGCGCCGCCGACTACATCCTGGGGCGTGCGCAACTGCCCCCCTTCGAGGCACGCTTTGCGTTTCAATGATCGATTGGAGAAATTGGCGTCCCCAAGGGGAGTCGAACCCCTGTTTTCGGCGTGAGAGGCCGACGTCCTAGGCCACTAGACGATGGGGACCAGCGGCAAGGGGGCATGTGATAGCCCAAGGCCGCGGGAAAATCAATTGCGCCGCGCCACCCCGCTGCGCAAACAGGACGTGGGCTTTAAGGGTTCGTTTACGCTCTTGGACGTAGCGTCGGGACCGGATGGCGACACTGCGGACCAGGCGATTGTTCCACCGGATGCCTCTTCGACGTCTTACCCACACGGGCCGGCACGGCCTCGGGCGAACATTGCTGCTGGGCGGTGCGCTGGCGCTGGGCATTACCGGTTGCGCCGACATCCACGCCGACGCCGTTAACAGCCTGAAACAGGTCGCAGACGAAATCGACAACAGGCCCTCGAACGACATGTTGCTTGCCGACCGAGGCTACCAAGCGCTGAGCGAGGGAAACTATCGAGACGCCGAGCTTTATCTGAATTCGGCGCTGGAAGCCAACCCGTCGAATCCCTACGCATTGCTCAACTTGGGAGTGGTCTTCGAGCAGACGGAGCGCATCGATCAGGCCCGTGACATGTATGCCCGGGTCATCCTGATCAACCCTCAAGCCGAAGCCGAAGAATCGACCAACGAAGGCATGGTTGGTGCGTCGCTCGCCGAAATCGCACGCCAGAACCTGATGCTGCTTAACGAACGCACGGTCGTTCCCGATGAGGTGCCCCAGTTCTCCACCGGGCGCGCCCGCCTCGAAATTCTGGAAAAATGCTGGCCGCCAACCTGATCAGCGCCGGCGAGTTCGCCGCGCGGGCGCCCAGCGCCGAAAGCCCGGCGTTACCGCAGAACGTGGTCCTTCCGCCGGCGAGCGAGATTATCGACCGGCTCGCAAGCCTCGAGCTTTACCGGGAAACCGAGCTCATCACCAACCGGGTTTACGGCTTCGAGCGCAGCGCCCTGCTCGATGCACTGCTGCCCATCGCACCCGCTCCGGCGGTCCCCGCGATGCCGGCACCCGACGCCAGCGCTGCCGAACCATCCTTGCCCACGCAGACGAGCTCGGGGCCAGCGGCCCTGAACGGAGATATGCGCGTGCATATCGCCTCCTACCGCTCGGTCGAGGATGCGAAACGGGGCTGGGCCGAGCTGCGAAGGGCCCATGAAGACCTGCTGGGCCGTCTTTCGCTCGACATTGCCGAAATCGATCTCGGGCCAGGCCAGGGGATCTATTACCGGGTCCAGGCCGGCCCGGTCGGCGACGTCGATGCCGCAAAGGCGCTGTGCGCCCAGCTCAAGATCCGCGAGCTTTACTGCGTGCCGACGATCTGATCTGCCTGTGCGGGCGACCGCCCGGCGTTTCCAATCAACTTTCGATAAGGCGCCGCGTAGCCGCCAACAGGGCCTCCACTTCGGCCTCGGTGGTGTCGTGCGCGCAAACCAGCCGGATGGTCGGGCTGGTAGGTGAGCTTTCGGGCCAGCGGTAGAAGCCCGCGCCCTCGGCTTCGAGCCCCGCAATCACCTGCTCGGGCAATGTGACGAACATCTCGTTGCCTTCGACCACACCCTCGACACGCGCCCCTGGCAGCGCCGCCAGTCCCCCGGCGAGGCGAGCGGTCATTGCGTTCGCGTGGCGCCCGAGATCCAGCCACAGCCCGTCGGCTAGATAGGCCTCGAGTTGAGCGGAGACGAAGCGCATTTTCGAGACCAGCTGACCCGCTCGCTTATGGTGATAGGCGAGGGGCCCGGCCAGCTCGGGGCGGAACAGGACGATGGCCTCGGCCGCCATCGCGCCGCCCTTGGTCGCACCGAACGACAGCATGTCGACGCCGGCCCGCCAGGTGACGTCGGCCGGGGTGCAGTCCAACGCCGCAACCGCGTTGGCGAAACGCGCGCCGTCCATATGGACCGTCATGCCATGGCCGCGGGCGACGTCGGCAAGAGCGGTAACCTGGTCGACGGCGTAGATACCGCCGGTCTCGGTCTGCTGGGTCAGGCTGAGCGCGGCGGGTTGGACGTGATGGACGTCGCCGACCCCCGAATTGGTCAGGGCGTCGGCTAGAACACCGGGATCGATCTTGCCCTGCTCGCCCGGCAGGAGAGCGAGTTTTGCACCGCCTGTGAACAACTCGGGTGCGCCGCATTCGTCGGACTGAATGTGGGCCGCCTCATGGCAGTAGATCGCCCCGTAGGGCGGTGTAACCGTAGCCAGCGCCAGGGCGTTCGCCGCCGTGCCCGTGAGCACGGGAAGCACCCGGACCTCGGTCTCGAACAGCGCGCTGAACAACCCGTTCAGCCGAGCGGTGATTTCGTCCCCGCCGTAGCCGACCGCAGAACGGGCGTTGGCCGCCACGACCGCCTCGATAATCTGAGGCGCCACCGCACCGATATTGTCGCTGCGAAAGTTCATGTGCCCACCTCGCCGTTACGCACGGGATAGGCGGTCCAGTCGTCGGTGCGCAGGCCGATTTCTTGGAACCGGCGGCCACCCGCGTCCAGTGAATGAGCCGTCGAATGCACCGCCTGGCCACCTTCGACCGCGACGATCAGCCAGATCAGGTCCGGCTCCCAGGCGAGATCGAGATCGGTCTCGGACGGTTGGGCGCGGTGGTCGCAATGGGAATGGTAGACCCCGATGACCCGGTCGTCGGAGCCGCGCAGATCACGGTTGAGATCGATGAACAGTTTCGAGTCCACCTCGAAACGATCGGCTCGGCCACTTCGATCGAGATTGGCACTGGGATGAACGGCACGAACCTCAAGGTCGCTGCCGGACCCAGTGCGGCCGGCGAGGAGGCCACAGCATTCGCGAGGATAGGCCGCCTCGGCGGCGTCGACGACCTGCTTGAGCTGGGCACGGGATATGAACAACATGAGGCGCCGGCCTACGGGGCGGACTCGAGGTGGATCGCACCCAGCCGGGCACCGCTCTCGAGGTCGACGACAATTACCCGCTCGCCGGCATCGGGCACGTTCACGACCAGGATGAGGCGGCGACCCTCGACGCTCATGCTCTGGACCCGGCTGCCCGCTGGCAAGCTCAACGCGCTCGACGCGAACCCGGCAGGCGGCGGGGCAGCGACGCCGGGCAGAGCCGGCTCGGGCGCGGGGTCGGCAGCGACCGGGGCGGCACTCTTGTCAGAGACCAATTTCGAGCTGCGCGAGACGATGGTGTAGCCCAGGATGCCGATGCCGACGACGATCATGACACCCATGACAATGACGGCGACCTTGAGGAGTTGCATGGTTTCGGTCCACTCTCCACGCCATGACGACGACAAGCCATCGCCAGCTCGACGCCGGGGCCGACGCGGCAGGGCAGCGGCTCGATGTTTTCCTGAGCCAGGCGCTGCCCGACCTTTCGCGCACGCGCCTCAAGGCGCTGATCCTCGACGGGCGCCTCTCGCGGGGCGGCCAGACGATAACGGACCCCGCATACCGGGTCAAACCGGGCGAGAACTTCGATCTGGCGCTGCCCGAGGTGCGCCCCGCGACGCCCGAGGGAGAGGCGATCCCGCTCACGGTGATCTATGAGGACAACGCGCTGATCGTGATCGACAAGCCCGCAGGCATGGTCATCCACCCCGCGCCGGGCAATCCGGACCATACCCTGGTCAACGCCTTGATCGCCCATTGCGGCGCTGGCCTCTCGGGCATCGGGGGCGTGCGCCGGCCGGGGATCGTCCACCGCCTCGACAAGGACACCAGCGGCCTGCTGGTCGCCGCCAAGACCGACGCCGCCCATCACGGCCTGGCCGAGCAGTTCGCCGCCCACAGCCTGACCCGGGCCTATCAGGCGCTGGTCTGGGGGGTGCTGCGCCCTGCGCAGGGCGAGATCGTGGGCAATATCGGGCGCAGCCCGAAGAACCGGAAGAAGATGGCCATCGTGACGCGCGGCGGAATGCAGGCCCTGACCCACTACCGAAGGCTCCAAATTTTCGGCGCAGCGCTAGCCTGTCTGGCCGAATGCCGGCTCGCAACGGGACGCACCCACCAGATCCGGGTCCATCTCACCAGCATCGGACACCCGGTCATCGGCGACCCGGTCTATGGTCGGAGCCGGCGCCGGGCGGTTGCGAAGGAGACGAGTGAAGCGGTGCGAACCGCGCTGGCAGGCTTTCCGCGCCAAGCCCTGCATGCCGGCCGGCTCGGCTTTCGCCATCCGATCGACGGTCGGGAACTCGAATTCGAAAGCACCCTGCCCCACGATATGGCCGGGCTGCTGACAGTGCTTCGCGACGCGTCGGCCGGTTAGACGGCAAGCCAAAAATGAAAGGCGGCCGAAGCCGCCTTCTAAGGTCCGTTATCGATCATTTCCTTCGGGCAAGCCTCCCAAGTACAGCTTCCCGTCGTTCGGGCCGGTTTTGGCCCCGCTTGTTTATCTACTCAGCGGCTGCAGCGGCTTCGACTTGATCGCCGGTGTAGATGAAGAAGGATTTGCGCACCTTGTCGCTGTTGATGGTCCAGGTCACGGTATCGCCCTTCTGTGCGAAATGGGTATCGCCGGGACCGAAGTTGTGCTCGGAGCCGTCGGGGAAGGTAATCGTGATATTGCCTTCCAGAATCGTCGCCAACTCGTTCCAGGGATAGGTCGCCTTGAAGGTTCCCTTGGTGCATTCCCAGACACCGGCAATCAACGGGGTCTCGAGCGATCCATAGTCGACGCGGCCGGACTGCTGCGGGTCGCCAGCGAGAATCTCGGCGCCTATGTCGGTAAGCGGATGCCAGGGCTCGATACCGGCGTCCTGCGGTGAGTTTTGTGCGTAATCGAGCATGGTTTTCTCCTTTGGTATGGGGCCCGCGACGCGGTTGGTAACACTCCTTTCGGGGCCTGCCGGAATTGTCGGACTGAATGCCACGGCTGTCAAATGCCAGCATTAAGATAGGCCCAACACACAAAAAAGGGCGGCTCAGCGCCGCCTCCTGGAAAGTCCTGGTCGCTTACGACCGTACAGCAAGTCTCTCGAACCGCTTGCTTTGTAATTTTTGCTGCTGGTTACTCGGCCGCGACCGAAGCCTCGACCTGATCGCCAGTGTAGATGAAGAACGCCTTGCGGACCTTGTCGCTGTGAATCGTCCAGGTCACGGTATCGCCCTTCGTGGCGTAATGCGTGTCGCCGGGGCCAAACTTGTGCTCGGAGCCGTCCGGGAATGTGATCGTAATATTGCCTTCGAGGATGGTCGCAAGCTCGTTCCACGGGTAGCTCACCTTGAAGCTGCCCTGAGTGCATTCCCAGACGCCGACGATCAGCGGAGTCTCAAGCGAGCCGTAGTCGATCCGGCCCGACTGTACAGGGCTGCCGCTCAGGATTTCGGCGCCGATCTCATCGAGCGGATGCCATTTCTCGAGCCCACTCTGGGAAAGGTTCTGTGCGTAATCAAGCATAGGGGTCTCCCTCATCAAAAAAGCGTTCCGCCACCGATCACCGGGGCGGAATCTGCAGCGGATTATGTTTCTGGACCTGTTGCCTGTCAACCACCTAAACCGCTGCACCGGCAATAAATAATGGTTAAAAACTGTATGTTTTCAATATCTTGATTAATATCGAGACCCAGGTGCGTGCGCGACGCCCTGTCGCGGACGGACAGTGCCGGGAGCGCACGCCTCGGTAGGTTGAACCAGGCGTCCCGCCCAGGGGTCACGCAGCGGCGCGCGACGGCTCGACGTTTTGCAGACAGAATATCTTGCGGAAGGTTTCGGTCACCTCCCAGATTTCTGTATCCCCCTTGGGGGTAAAAACCGTATCGCCGGGGCCGACCTCGTAGCTCTGCCCTGCGGGATCGGTGATGCGCACGCGGCCCGCGAGCACGATGTAGGTTTCATCGCCCTGGCCAGTCCAGCTCATGGTCCCCGGCGTACATTCCCAGATCCCGACCTGGGTCGGGCTGTCGGCAGTGCCTACGTCGAGGCGGCCCGATTGGCGCGGATCGCCGGCGATTACTGCGGCATAGTCGAGCTCGTCAAACGGCTCCCAGGCTTCGAGTTCGCCGCCCTCACCGTGCTCGGTCTTGTAATGAAGCATGGTCTCCTCTCCCTCCCCTGATCTGCCCTCTAACTCGGCCGATTGTCGGACCCCGGTCCGTACGCTGTCAATGCCCGCGACTTGGACATGGGGATCGGCGGATTCCCGGCCAATTTTCGTTCACTATTTATTGACCGGCTCCGGGTCACAATTCCGCCGCTTTCCCCCCATATAACAGGCGTCCAAGGGCGTTGTTCGATGTGCAATTTCCTTGACAAATTGAGAACAAAGCGGGTAAATTAGCACTCGACAGGCGAGAGTGCTAATTTACCCGCCGGTCAGAATAGAACAGGTGAACATCATGGCTTTCGCACGCGTTCCCAGCATCTCCTCGGACACCGGTCTGTCGCAGTATCTGCGCGAGATTCGCAAGTTCCCGATGCTTGAGGCGGGTCAAGAGCATGCGCTGGCCAAGCGGTTCCAAGAGGACGGCGACATCGACGCGGCCCACCAGCTGGTGACCAGCCATCTGCGTCTTGTGGCCAAGATTGCGATGGGCTTTCGCGGCTATGGCCTGCCGGTCAACGAGCTGATCTCCGAAGGCAATGTCGGCATGATGCAGGCGGTCAAGCGGTTCGACCCGGAACGCGGCTTTCGCCTCGCGACTTACGCCATGTGGTGGATCCGCGCCTCGATCCAGGAATATATCCTGCACTCCTGGTCGCTCGTGAAGATGGGCACCACGGCGGCGCAGAAGAAGCTGTTCTTCAATCTGCGCAAGATCAAGGGCGAGCTCAAGGCCATCGATGCGGGCGATCTGACACCCGAGCAGACGCGCCACATCGCCGAGCGCCTCGGCGTCTCGGAAACCGAGGTGACCAACATGAACCGTCGGCTTTCCGGCCCGGACCAGTCGCTGAACGCGCCGCTGCGCGAGGACGGCGAAGGCGAGTGGCAGGACTGGCTGGAAGAGAGTTCAGACAATCAGGAAACCCTGTTGGGCGAGACCCAGGAGACGGCGCAGCGTCGGCGCCTGTTGAACGACGCCATGGCAGGGCTCAAGGATCGCGAGCGCCACATCCTGGTCGAGCGGCGCCTGAGCGAAGAGCCCGAGACGCTTGAAGAACTCAGCCAGCAGTACGATATTTCGCGCGAACGAGTGCGCCAGATCGAGGTCCGTGCTTTCGAAAAACTCCAGAAGGCCATGGTTGCCGCCGACACAGACGAGCGCCGACAGGCCCGCGAGGCAACTCTGCCTGCGTCCTAAACCATAGCCTTCGAGAGAGTTCGTTTCGGAGCGATCGGGTCGGCGCCAAGCCGGCCCCTTTTTTAATTTCAGGTCCCGTCGAGGGGAGCGAAATCCCAATCCTGTTCGAGCGCGTTATCCTCGGCACGCAGCCGGTTTGCCCAGTATTGCAGCATGGTCTGGACGAACACGGTGGTCAGGATCGGTGCGAGCCAGACGAGGCCCCAGCCGATCGCCGCAGCTCCGTACATGGCTAACAAATTGAACGGATTGACGAGGTGGGCTACCGCGCCGTCCATGTCGAGGCCGCCCTGCCAGAGCCCCATCACCACGGGCGCGACGCCCGCGAAATTCAGCGCCGCAACACATTGAAAGGTGTGTCGGCCCGGCCGATGGTCGACGACGAAAGCAACGATAGCCGGCAACATACCGATCAGAACCGTGAAGACCGTGGGCATCGAGACCATCGATCCGAGCCCGGCAGCGACCATGAATATCGAAATCACCATGAACGCGCGTAACGGCCGACCGGTCATTCGCACCGCCGGCGCAACTCCGCGGCTGGGGGCTCCGAATGTGCCCGTCTTGCTCACTGCATCCCCCGAAAGGCAAAGCCGAACACGGCGATAGCCAAAAGCAGATAGGCGGCACCCGCTGCAATTCGGTGTCCGTAATATTCAGCAACCACCCGAGGCGCGTCGTCCTGCTTATCGATCCGGACGAGCTCCGCCCGGATTTGGACCCGGCGCGCCACCGCGCCGCGAAAGCCCTGCCGGTCTCGGCGACGGCGCGCAGGATCGGTGGCGACATGAAACAACCGGGCCAGCGAGCCGCTCGACGCAGCAACAGCCAGATCCTGCTTGAACTGACGGCGCAGCCCGCGATTGCGCAGGTCTTCAGCCGCCGTGGTCAAGCGCGCAGCCAGCCAGCGGGTCAGATTGGACAGCTTGCGTACGCTTGAACGCTGTTGAACCAACGCGAGCACGGTGAGTGCTGCGACTGCGTCTCGGCCGGAATCGGCGCCGGACTGACTTAGCCCGTGCAGCTTTTCCTGATCGCGGATGGTGAGCCGGCTCCCGATGAAGGCGGCGACGTGCCGATCCAGCGGATTGACCTTGGGTTCATGGGATTTCGCCGCGGCCTCGAGACTTTCAAGCAGATTGTCGAGATTATCGGCCCAGCGGCCCTCGAGAATTGGCGACTGACAGGGCAGCGATGGATTGAGTTCGTACAGGCAGCGTTCGACGCCGTAGCCGCGCGCCCGATCGCGCAGCATGGCCTCAAGCTTGATGAAGCTGCTATGAAACGTCGCCAAGCGGGCCCGCCCGTCGGGGCGATCCTCAATCGAGCGCGCCGCGAGCCCGCTGGCAATCACCTGACCGGCAATCTGGATGGCCTCGTCGGACCCCTCGGTCATGGCTTCGGCCAATGCAGGCCCAAACCCGTCGAGCGTCGCGGAGAAATTCTTATAACGGATCGGCCCCTCGGGATCGAGGATTACACAGATGCGCCCAACCAGTTCGTCTTCATTTAGTCGCTGGCGCCCGGTGCCACGCTCGGCCGCATCGAGGGCGGCGGCGACAGACCGGGCCGTCTCGGTGTTGTTAACGCTGCGATCGAGCCAGCGGACCAGACGGCCTTCGCGCACGGTTTGCCGCGCCGCATCCCAATGGCGCCCAAAGGCAAATGCCAGGGCCCGCGGATCGTGGTAGCCGGTTCCCAGAAACTCGTATGGCTGGTGCGAGCGACGTCGGGTTTCGGCGGCGGGCGGGCCGCCGCGCCGTCCTGCGAGCCAGCCCCGCACCCGTTCGGTGGTCCAGCGATATTTTGGAACATCGGTGAGCAGCCCGGCCAGCAGGTCGGTAAATGCGGGGGTCGCATGGCACAATCCCGCGATGGCCTCGAACGATCCGACGGCAAGGCGCCGGGCAATCACCGTGTCGTCATCGACGTTGGCCAGGGGATGGCGACTCAGCAGAAGCGCCACAAGGGTGACGCCGAGGGCAAACATATCGGTTTCGGGTGACCCCTCGCCCCGGCCGGACGGCTGAGCCATGGCGCGCTCGATGGGCTCGTAGACGAGCCGTTGGCTGCGTCCCGCCGGGGCACTTGCGCACTCGCCGATGACGATCGTGCTGCGCGCGTCGTCCAGGAAATAGATGGTTTCGGGGCGCAGTGAACGGTGAACCAGATCACGAGCGTGCATCGCGGTCAGGCCCTCGGCCAGCGCCGGCAGCACTTGGCGGACCAGCTCGGTTTCGGACCACGGCTTGGCCGACCCGTTGGCCGGGAATAGTGGCCCTCCTGCCGGTCGATCAAGCACGATGAGGCGCGACTGGCGTCCGTTGCACGGCTGCACAACGACACTGTGCGCAGTCAGTCGCAAGAGGCAGCGGTTGCGCAACGTGCTCAGAGTCTCGAGCGCCTCGACCCGGACCGGCACGCCGGGGCGACAGACCAGGCCGTAAAGCGACGTACTGGAATCCTCGGAATCGACAATGTCGACCGCTTCGGCAAACGGGGTATCGAGTTCGGGAAGCCGACGATCGAAGCAGACGCGATAGCGCCCACGCAGGTCGCGCGATCCACCTCTCAACTCACCATCATCGATCCGCTCTATTGCCGATTCGCCTGTCATTTCAATCCTCTACAGGATACACTGCGTGCAGCCCATCAAACATCGGGGACTGCAAAGGATCGGTTAAGACTTGGATGAAATTTCACCCAATTCCGGGCTCAATCGGCGAAGGGATCGGTCACCAGGATGGTGTCTTCGCGCTCGGGACTGGTCGAGAGCAGGGCTACGGGCACGTCGATCAGTTCCTCAAGGCGGCGGATGTATTTTACGGCGGTTGCCGGCAGCTGAGCCCAACTGCGTGCCCCGCGGGTGCTCTCGGACCAGCCTTCCATGGTCTCGTAAACCGGCTCGATCGCCGCCTGCCGGGCGCTGCAAGCGGGCAAGTAATCGAGCGTCTCGCCATCGCATTTATAGCCGACGCAGACTTCCAATTCTTCGACCCCATCGAGCACATCGAGCTTGGTCAAAGCAATCCCCGAAATACCTCCGATCTTGACCGCCTGGCGAACCAGCACTGCGTCGAACCAGCCGCACCGCCGCTTGCGTCCGGTGACAGTGCCAAACTCGCGCCCTCGTTCGCCCAGGCCCTGGCCGATGGCGTCGACAAGCTCAGTCGGGAAGGGGCCGCTTCCGACGCGCGTCGTGTAGGCCTTTGTAATGCCCAACACGTAACCGACCGTGCCCGGCCCCACCCCAGCACCCGCGCAAACCTGCCCCGCCACCGTGTTCGAGGAGGTGACGAAGGGATAGGTCCCGTGGTCGATGTCGAGCATCATTCCCTGCGCGCCCTCGAAGAGCACGCGCTCCCGCTTGCGGCGGGCATCGTCGAGCCGTCGCCAGGCCGGGCCGGCATAGGACAAAACGCGCGGCGCGATGTCGTCCAGTTGGGCGACGAGCGCCGCGCCATCGACCTCGTCGACTCCCAACCCGCGGCGTACCGCGTTGTGGTGGAGCAAAAGCTCGTCGAGTTGCGTACGCAAACGCTCGGGATTTGCCAGATCGCAAACGCGGACCGCGCGGCGCGCCACCTTGTCTTCGTATGCGGGTCCGATTCCCCGACCGGTCGTGCCGATCTTGGCCTCGCCCCTCGCCGCTTCGCGGATCTGGTCGATCTCGGGATGCAGCGGCAGGATGAGCGCGGCGTTCTCCGCGACGAGCAGCTTGTCGGGACCGACCGGGTAGCCACGCGCGGCCAGTCGGTCGATTTCGTCGAGCAACGCCCAGGGATCGATCACCACGCCGTTGCCGATGACGGAAAACTTGCCCCGCACCACGCCCGACGGCAGCAGGCTGAGATGGAATTCTTCGTCGCCCACCACCAGGGTGTGCCCCGCGTTATGACCGCCCTGAAACCGCGCGACAACATCCGCTCGGCGGGCGAGCCAATCGACGATCTTCCCTTTTCCTTCGTCGCCCCACTGAGCGCCAACGACAGCGACATTAGCCATAGCCTAACTCTCCGTCGATTCGAGCGGACGGGGTGCAGCGCCGTCCCACACCCAGCCGCAGCGCAAGCGGCCGGCCTCGGCGTCCGGATCGTCACCGGGTTGAAGGCCCGCGATGGTGACCCAGCCGTCGGTCCTCAAGCCGGCGCCGATGGCAAGATCGGTGCCGAGCGGAAGGAAAATGCGCCGCCCACCGGGCACCGGTGACAGGGCGCGTAACACCGTGTGCATGTAAAGGCTGGCGCCCGTGGCGGATTCGCCGTTTGCCGAATCGCCCACGCGGTAGCGCCCACCGCGACCCAGTTCAGCCGCCTCGGCACGGGCGAAGATCGAGAAGCTTACACCACTGTGGTACTCGAACCCGCGATGCTCGACCGCGTCGACGGTCAAGCCCAGACCCGGAACCGCGACCGCCACAAGCTCGGCCACCGCGCTGAGCTCGGCGGCGCTTTGACGCACGCCATCGGGCAGATCGAGCTTGGCCAATGCCGATAATGCCGTTCCCGCCGGCCCGCCTGCAGCAAGCAGCGCGGTCAGCAGGACACCCGCCTCTCCCCCCAATGCCTCGACGGCCGCAGCATCCTTGCGATCGAGTGCGCGTCGTGCGGCTTGGGCAGCGGCGGCGTCCAAGCCGAGCGCCTCACACACCGAAGGCACCAGCGTCGGCGCATTGAGATCGATGGTCAGGTCTGCAACACCCGCGGCTGCGAGGCTCTCGGCGACGAGGCGCACGACCTCGGCGTCGCCCTCAGGCGTCGCGTTGCCGATGAGCTCAAAGCCGACCTGGGCGAATTCGCGCTCCGGACGCAACCCTCCGCCCTTCACCCGCAGAACCTCGCCCGCGTAGCTCAGACGCAGAGGGCGGGGGGCCTTCGCCAACCGACTTCGGGCGATGCGCGCAATCTGCAGCGTCATATCGGCGCGGACGCCCATCATGCGCCGCGAGACCGGGTCCATGAGCCGGAAGATATCCATCGCCATGGCCTTGCCGCTGCCCTCGATCAGATTATCCTCGAACTCGACGAGGGGGGGCTTGACTCGTTCGTAGCCATGCCCCGCCAATTCGGCCAGCACGCGTTCGATGACCGCCGCCTCGAACGCAGCGTCGGGTGACAGGACGTCTTTCAGCCCGGCAGGCAGCAACCCTAATTCCTTGTCTTCAACCATGCAGTGTCCCGTCCTCGTCAAACGTCGCGTCACGCCTGGCGGCACATGCGACGAAGTCAGAAGTGAAGCGCCTTGGCCTGGATGATATGAGGCAGGGCGCGTACCCTTTTGAGTACCGCATCGGGCACGGGATCGTCCACCTGAATGAGGGCGATGGCGTCACCCCCCGGCGCAACGCGGCCAAGATGGAAGGTCGCGATATTGACCCTCGCTTCTCCGAGGACCTGCCCGAGACAGCCGATCAGACCGGGCTTATCCTCGTTGGTTACGTAGAGCATGTGGGGTGAGAGTTCGGCCTCGATGGGAATGCCCTTGACCTCTACCAGACGCGGCCGGGAGCCGGCAAACAGGGTGCCCGCCACGGTCCGCTCCTGGCGCTCGGTGACCACGGTGAGCCGGATCAGGGTCTGATAATCGCTCGGCCGGTCGTGGCGCACCTCGGAGACATCGATATTACGCTCGCGCGCGACCACCGGGGCGTTGACCATGTTGACCGATTCCATCAGCGGGCTGAGCAAGCCCTCAAGGCAGATTGCCGTCAGCGGCTTGGTGTTTAGCCCGGCGACATGGCCTTCATATTCGATCCGCGCTTCGCGCAGGCCGCGCTCTGTCAATTGACCCGCGAAGCTGCCTAAGTGTTTGGCAAGCTGGAGATAGGGTTTGAGCCGGGGTGCCTCTTCGGCGCTGACCGACGGCATGTTGAGCGCATTGCTGACGGCGCCGGTCAGCAGAAACTCGGAGATCTGCTCGGCGATCTGCTCGGCCACGTTTTCCTGGGCCTCGGCGGTCGCTGCGCCGAGGTGGGGCGTGGCGACGACGCTGTCCATGCCGAACAGGGGGCTGTCGGTGGCGGGTTCGATCTCAAACACGTCGAGCGCGGCGCCGGCGAGCTGACCGCCCTCGATCGCCGTCTTGAGCGCGGCCTCGTCGACCAGGCCACCGCGCGCGCAGTTGACTAACCGGGCACCGGGTTTCATCCGAGCGATGGCATCGGCATCGATCAAATGCCGGGTCTGGTCGGTGAGCGGCGTGTGCAGCGACACAAAATCAGCGCGCGCCAGAAGCTCGTCGAACTCGACCTTCTCGACACCCAGTGCCTGCGCGTGCTCCGGAGACAGATAAGGATCGTAGGCGATGACCCGCATACGCAAGCCCTGGGCGAGACGCGCGACGATCGAGCCGATATTTCCGCAGCCGACGAGCCCCAGCACTTTCTGGCACAATTCGACTCCCATAAAGCGCGACTTCGCCCATTCACCCGCCTGAGTCGAGCGGTCGGCCTGGGGTATCTGACGGGCCAGCGCCATGAGCATGGAGATGGTGTGCTCGGCGGTGGTCACCGAATTGCCGTAAGGCGTGTTCATCACGACGATGCCGCGGGCAGTGGCCGCTGCGAGATCGACATTGTCGATGCCGATGCCGGCCCGGCCCACGACTTTGATGTCGGGGGCGGCGGCCAGCAACTCGGCGGTGACTTGCGTGCTCGAACGCACGACCAGCCCGTCGGCGCCAGCCAGCGCGGCGGCCAACGCGACCGCGTCGAGACCGGGACGCATCTCGGCCTCGACGCCGCGCTCGGCGAACACCTCGAGGCCACGGGGGCTGAGCTTGTCGGAAATGAAGACCTTGGGCATTGCGGGGCACCCTCTTCCGCCCGGCGATCACGACGGCGCCAATATTCGCCACGAACAGTTGGCAAGCCGGGACCACCTAACATAGGATGACGCCGCAAGAAAAGACACACTCGGGGATACGATTGATGACGGATGGGTTGTCTGAATCACTCTATCTGCGGCTCGGCGGATACGACGCAATGGCGTCCGTCGTTCACGACTTTTACGATCGCGCCTTCGCCGACCCCGAGACCGCCGTCTTCTTCCGCGGCCATAGCCGCCAGAGCCGTCAACGCATCGTGCAGCACACCGTCGACTTTTTCTGCGCGCTCGCGGGCGGGTCGACAATCTATACCGGCGCAGACATGACGAGCGCCCACGATGGGCTCGATCTGACCGAGCGCGACTGGCGCGCCACGGGCGCCCATCTGGTTGCCGCGCTCGACGGCCACGGTGTGGCAGAGGCCGAAAAAAACGAATTTCTCGTGCTGATCACGGACTACAAGGCCGAGATCATCGCGCCAGCGAAGGACGGAGACGCATGATCGTCGAACAGATCTGGACCGGAAACGCATACCGCAATTTCAATTATCTCATCGCCTGTCCAGAGACCGGCGAGGCGCTCGCAATCGATCCCCTCGACCACCGCAAGTGCCTGGCCCGGGCGGCGGACAAGGGCTGGACCATCACCCAATTGCTCAACACGCACGAGCATGGCGATCACACGGGCGGCAACGCCGCGATGATCGACGCCACGGGGGCAACGCTGCTCGCCCACAGAAATGCGAAGGATGCGATCCCCGGGCTCGACCGAGGGCTGGACGCCGGCGATGCGGTCCAGGTTGGACGCAGCGTCGAACTCGAGGTGCTCGACACGCCGGGCCACACCATGAGCCATGTCTGCCTGCTCGCCCACACCGATCAGCCCGCGCTATTTTGCGGCGACACGCTGTTCAACGCGGGCGCGGGCAATTGCCATAACGGAGGTCACCCTCACGAGCTCTATGTTACCTTCGCGACCCAACTCTCGCGCCTGCCCGACACTACGCGGATCTTTCCGGGCCACGACTACATCACGAACAACCTGCACTTTACCCTCGACCGAGAACCGGACAACGAGCACGCGGCAACCCTGTTGGCCGAGATCGAGACGCAAGACCCCGACGACGCCTTGGTGACGACCCTGGGCATGGAAAAGGATGTCAACAGCTTCTTCCGGCTGTCCAGCCCGTCCATCGTGGCCCGGCTTCGCGAGACGTTTCCCGACCTGGCCGACGACCCCAATCCCGAGGCGGTGTTTTTAGGTCTGCGCGAATTGCGCAATTCCTGGTAATCGCGATGACCAGGATCCGACTCGTCCGCTCGTTGCACCGTCCTGGTGTGCTGGCCGCTGCCGTCGCGCTCGCGGTGTTGTTTGCGAGCCCGGCTCGCGCGGGCGGCGACGCCAGCAGCGATCCGACCGTGGCAGAGGCCCACGCCATACACGAGCAGGTCTTTACCCTCGATTCCCACGTCGAAATCCCGTTTGTCTTCGGCACCGAGCTGGCCGATCCGGGCATCGAGGGCAGCTGGCAAGTCGACCTGCCAAAGATGGTTGCGGGCGGTCTCGACGGCGCGTTCTTCGTGGTCTATGTCGGCCAGAAGGAACGCACGATCGAGGGGTACGGCCGTGCAACCACCGACGCGCTGATCAAGTTCGAGGCAATCCGCAGGATAACCGCGCGTTACAGCAAACAGATCGGCCTTGCCGACACGGCCGCCGAGGCACGGCGCCTGCACGAAACGGGACGTTTGGTGGCGTTGATCGGAATCGAGAACGGTTACGTGATCGGCGAGGATATCGCGCTGCTTTCCCGTTATCACGAACTGGGCGCGCGTTACATGACGCTGACCCACAACGGTCACAACGCGGTCGGTGATTCGGCCCAGCCCGACAGCGAGTTGGACGACGCGGATGCGGAGCATGGCGGGTTGTCGGATTTCGGCCGACGGGTGGTCGGCGAGATGAACCGGCTCGGCATCCTAGTCGACGTCTCTCATATCGCTCCCGCAACTCTCGCCGATGCGATCGCCGTATCGGCGGCCCCCGTCATCGCGTCACACTCCAACGCCCGGGCGCTGATCGACCATTCGCGCAACCTCGACGACGAACAACTCAAGGCTATCGCCGTCACCGGCGGCGTGATCCAGACGGTCGCGTATCCCACCTACCTGATCACTTATCCGCCGGAGCAGTCGGAGGCCGACGAGGCGTTCCATGAGGAGTGGGGCCTGATGGGCGACGACGACTGGCGGGCACTGGAGCGCGACGAGCCGCGCCGGATCGCTTACGAGGCGGCCTATGGTGCGCTGATGGCTCGATGGCCGGAGCCGTCGGTGGCCGATCTGATCGATCATATCGACCACATGGTCGGCATCGTCGGGCTCAACCATGTGGGGATCAGCTCGGACTTCGGCGGCGGCGGCGGAATCGTCGGCTGGCGCCACGCCGGCGAAAGCTTCAACATCACCCTCGAACTGGTGCGTCGGGGCTATTCGGATTCGGAGATTGAGAAACTATGGGGCGGCAATCTGCTGCGCGTCCTCGAAGATGCCGAGCGGATCGCCGCGGGCCTTCAGGCAACGGTGAACTAGTCGGCGCAGGCTTGCGCCCAAGCCCAGTCGAGCCAGGGAAACAGCGCCTTGAGATCGGCCGTTTTGACGGTTGCGCCCGCCCATAGCCGCAAACCGGGTGGTGCGTCGCGATAGGCGCCAAGATCGAAGCCAATGCCTTCCGCCTCGAGTCGTTGCACCATCGCCTTGGCGAGCGCCGCTTGCGTCTCGACCAACCGCGCGGCACCGTCCGGGTCGGAGAAACGCAGACAGACGGACGTGCAGGAGCGGATTAATGGGTCCGCGGCCAGAAATTCGACCCACCCGGTGCGTGCGACCCACGCCTCGATAGCGTCGAGATTGGCCCGGCTGCGCGCAACGAGCGCCTTCAACCCACCGATCGATTCCGCCCAGGCCAGCGCGTCGAGCGCGTCTTCAACGCACAGCATCGAGGGCGTGTTGATGGTGGCGCCCTCGAAGATTTCCTCGTTGAGCAGCTTGCCCTTGGTCAGGCGAAAAATTTTTGGCAACGGCCAGGGTGGTGCATAATTTTCGAGCCGCTCGACGGCGCGCGGTCCCAGTACCAGCATGCCGAGCCCCGCCTCGCCACCCAGCACCTTCTGCCAGGAGAAGGTCACGACATCGAGCGCTTCCCAAGGCAGCTCCATGGCGAACACGGCCGAGGTCGCGTCGCAAATCGTCAGCCCCTCGCGGTCCGTCGCGATCCAGTCGCCGCCGGGCAAGGCAACGCCTGAGGTTGTGCCGTTCCAGACGAACACCACGTCACGGGCGAATTCGACCGCGGCCAGATCGGGCAGCTTGCCGTAGGCTGCCTCGAACGTCCGGGTGTCGTCGAGTTTCAACTGCTTGACCACGTCTGTCGCCCAGCCGGCGCCGAAACTGTCCCAAACCAAAAGGTCGACACCGCGCGATCCCAGCAGCGACCACAGCGCGATTTCCATTGCCCCAGTATCCGAGGCCGGCACGATGGCGATGCGCCAATCCTCGGGCACCGCGAGAAGCGCATGTGTACGCTCGATCAACGCCTTGAGGCGCGCCTTGCCGGCGGTGGAACGATGGGAACGGCCGAGCAGCGCGCTTTTCAGGACGCCGGGCGTCCAGCCGGGGCGCTTGGCGCAGGGGCCGGACGAGAAGCACGGGTTGGCCGGGCGGATTGTGGGCATCTCAACGGGTTGGTTCATGGCGCAGGCGACAATCCTCGCGCCGCTCAGAGAGTGATTTCACCGTCGAGGTAGAGCGCGACGCGCCCCTCAATGCGCACCCGCCCGCCCTGCAGTTCGCACGCGAGCGCGCCGCCGCGAGCCGAAATTTGACGCGCCTCCAGCCGATCCTTGCCCAGTCGCTCGGCCCAATAGGGCGTCAACAGGCAGTGGGCCGAGCCGGTTACCGGGTCCTCCGGAATGCCCGCCCGCGGCGCGAAGAAGCGCGAGACGAAGTCGACGTTCTCGCCTGGCGCGGTGGCGATCACGCCGCGCCGGTCGAGGCGCGCGAGAGCCGCCATGTCGGGGACCAGCGCTGCCACGTCGGCCTCCGAGGCAAACACCGCAAGGTAATCCATCTCTGCCAGCACTGCGTCGGGCTGGGCGCCAAGCCCGGCGACGAGGTCGGCCGGCAGGGCGCAGGGCTCCGGCGGCAAGGCTGGAAAATCCATCGCCAGAGCGTCGCCCGCTCGCGTGACGGTGAGCGGGCCGCTGCGGCTCGAAAAGGTCACACTCTCGCGAGCGGGATCGAGAATTGTGAGCACCACATGGCCGGACGCCAAGGTAGCGTGACCACATAGATCCACCTCGACGGTGGGAGTAAACCAACGGAGAGCAAATTCATTGCCTCCGGGCACAAAAAACGCCGTCTCGGAGAGATTATTCTCGGTCGCGACCGCCTGCAGCGTGGCATCGTCAGGCCAGCTCTCAAGCGGACAGACGGCCGCCGGATTGCCCGCAAAGACCCGGCTCGCAAAGGCGTCGATCTGAAACAGGCGGAGCTTCATGCCCTTTTGTCTCACCCGCGTCCTCCCGACGCAAGCCCAGGCCGGCGAGCGGGGGCTGAGAAAATGCTTTTCCCCACAGCAACGGGCGCTATCATCGGCAAAAAAACAGGGTGGTATAGCCGCCTTCGGGAGATAGAGTGTGACGAGGACGATTCAACGACGGGCCGCCCGGCTGGGAGCGGCGCTGCTGCTGGCGATCTTGGCCGTGGGCATCGCTGCACCCGCCAGCGCGGATTTTGCCGCCGGGTGGAGTGCCGCACGCAACGGAGACCTTGAGACCGCGCGCGACGAATGGCTGCCGCTCGCCAATCGCGGCGACGTCGACGTTCAATACAACATGGCCGTGATCCACGAGCAGGGTGTCGGCGGCGAACCCGATCTGGCCATGGCACGGGAATGGTATCGGCGCGCCGCCGACGGTGGCTTTGCTCCGGCGGCATTCCGGCTGGCCCAGTATTACCGCCTGGGCCTAGGCGGTGAGGCCGACTTGTCGCGCACCATCGAATACACTGTCCGCGCCGCCCAGGGCGGCCATGCCGAGGCACAGTTTGCACTGGCGATCGCCTATGAACGTGGACAAGGCGTCTTGCAAGATTTCACCGAAGCCGTCGATTGGTACCGTCTGGCCGCGGAACAGGGCTTGATGGAAGCGCAATACAACCTCGCCCACCTGTACGAATCCGGACTCGGCGTGCCGAAAGATGTCGGCCAGGCAATCGACTGGTATCGTGACGCCGCCAGTCAGGGCAGTACCGACGCCCAGAATAATCTGGGCTATCTCTATGAGCACGGTGTCGGCGTGGAACGCGACCCGGCGATCGCCGTGCGCTGGTACCGCCAGGCCGCCGAACTGGGGCATGCACTCGCCCAGACCAATCTCGGCATCCTCTACAACTATGGCCAGGGCGTGAACCACGACTATCTGGCGGCCGCTCACTGGTATCACGAGGCTGCGGCGCAGGGCGAACCGCTCGCGCAGAATAATCTGGGCCGGATGTATGCCAACGGGCTGGGCGTCGAAAAAGATTTCGTCGAGTCCTACAAATGGTTCCATCTGGCCGCGCAGAGCGGCGACGCCCATGTCGCCGGCATCGCCGAAGACAACAGGCAGCGGCTTGCCGAGAATATGGACCCGGAAACGCTTTCCTGGGCACAGACCGCCGCGGCCAACGCCACGGGCCGCCAAATCGCTGACCTGACGGCCATTGCGCCGTCAGGCGGCGCCGAACTGATGCTCACCGCCGATTTCGGCCAGCCGGTGGTGACGGTCCAGCGCCGCCTCGATCAGTTGGGTTTTTTCGACGGTGTGATCGACGGACTACTCGGGCCGCTGACCAAAGACGCCGTTCGGGCCTATCAAAATGCCCGGGACATGGAGGAGACGGGCGAGATCAACGAAACACTTCTCGCGAGGCTGTTGGCCGAGCACGATTAGAAATTTCGGCCAATTACCCGACCAACGTTAGGGAGTTCCAGCATTCGGAGGCCCAAAACAAAGGTGGATATAGGGAGATTTTTGGCCTATAGTGGCGGCTTGTTGGGAATGTCTTGTGCGGACCTAATCGGGCGCTCGGACATCCGGGGGAAACACCAGCCAATAATTCAGAAAGTGAGCAAGAGATGACAGATCAAGCTGCGAGGAACGTCAGCCTTGAGCAGATGGATATGGATACCACGCTGCACCCATATACCGCGCTCGACGAGCATCTGAAGAGTGGCCCCGAGCGCATTGTCGCGAGCGGCAACGGGATTTACATTACCGACACCCAAGGCCGCACCTACATCGACGCGATGGCGTCGCTGTTCTGCGTCAATGTCGGCTATGGCCGCACGGAAGTTGCCGACGCGATCGCCGAGCAGGCCCACAAGATGGCCTACTTCCACACCTTCGTCGGCAACGCCAACGAGCCCCAGATCCTGCTCGCCGACCGGCTGCTCAACGGCCTGCTGCCGAAGAACATGAGCAAGATCCTGTTTGCAAGCTCAGGCTCCGAAGCCAACGACGGCAACATCAAGCTCGCCTGGAATTACCAGATTTTCCGGGGCAAGCCCAAGAAGCGCAAGATTATTGCCCGCGAGATGGGTTATCACGGCGTAACCGTCATGGGCGCCAGCCTGTCTGGCCTGCCGATCATGCACCAGGCCTTTGGCCTGCCGCTGGATTTTGTGATCTATACGGACAAGCCGCATTATTTCTGGGGCGGCAATCCCGGCGAGTCGGAGGTGGATTATTCCAAGCGCCTGGCCAAGAACCTCGACGAGTTGATCGAGCGCGAAGATCCCGAGACTGTCTGTGCCTTCATCGCCGAGCCGGTGATGGGCGCGGGCGCCTCGGTCAGTCCGCCGGAAGGCTACTTCCAGGAGATCCAGAAGGTTCTCGACAAGCACGACGTGCTGTTCATTGCCGATGAGGTTATCACCGGCTTTGGTCGACTGGGCACCTGGTTCGCCGCCGACTTCTATGGCTTCGAGCCCGACCTGATGACCCTGTCGAAGGGCATCACCAGCGCCTATATGCCGAGCTCGGCATCGGTCATTTCGAAGAAGGTGTGGGACGTGATCAGTGCGACCCATCCCGAGATGCCGATGTTCGCATCGGGATCGACGGCAGCCGGCCATCCGATCGCTTGCGCAGCCGCGCTTGCCTGCCTCGACATCTATGAGAACGAAAACCTGATCGACAACGCCAAGGTCGTGGGCAAGTACTTCAAGGACCAGCTGATCGCGCGCACCGGCGATCACCCGCTGATGGGCGAGAGTCCGCGGCGAGGGCTTGATGCTAGCGACCGAGCTGGTGGCCGACAAGGACACCAAGGAAGTGCTCGATCTCGAATGGGATTGCTCGCACCGCCTGTTCGATCTCTGCCTCGAGGAAATGTTGATCACTCGCGGCTTCTTCGGGCACAACTCGACGTCCTTCGCGCCGCCGTTGACCATTAACAAGAGCGAGGTCGACGAAACCATTGATCGCTTCGAGCGGGGCCTGAACAAGCTGGCCGACGAGCTCGTTGCCGACGGCCGCTGGAAGCCGAAGAACTAGAAACGATCGCCATCGTAAGCGGCAGAAATAAAGAGGCCGGTCCGGAGTTTCCGGGCCGGCCTTTTTTTTATCGCGCCACCGGAACGCGGCAAGCGGTCAGGGGCGTGGTGTGCCGA
This sequence comes from Alphaproteobacteria bacterium, assembly GCA_965249645.1. Lineage (GTDB taxonomy): Bacteria > Pseudomonadota > Alphaproteobacteria > UBA828 > JAPUJA01 > CAVOEB01. The sequence goes on along the minus strand of CBDFML010000012.1, from coordinate 282,602 downwards.
GTGGAAGCGCGGCACCGGTTTGCGCAAACTCGGATTCGTAATGGGCACGCTGGCGCTGGGCCGCAGTCACCGTGTTGCGCATCAGGATCGAGACGGTAACCGGCCCCACACCGCCCGGCACCGGCGTGATCCAGCCGGCAACCTCTCGACAGGATCGGTAGTCCACATCGCCCACGGTGATCATCGCACCGGCCTCGCATTCGACCCGGTTAATCCCAATATCGATGACGACGGCGCCCGGCTTGATCATCTCCGCCTTGATCATGCATGGCTTGCCTATTGCCACGAACAGCGCATCCGCCTGACGCGAATGCTCGGCAAGGTTCCGGGTCATTTGGTGGCAAACGGTGACCGTGGCACCCTCGGCCATGAGCATAAAGGCGATCGGCTTTCCCACGATCTCGGAATGCCCGACGACGACCGCGTTCAGACCTTCCAGGGCAACACCCGTACGCCTGAGAAGCTCGACCGATGCGGCCGCGGTGCAGGGGGCAAGCTCGAGCTCGTTGTAGACGATGTTGCCGATCGAGGCCGGGTGCATGCCCTCAACGTCTTTTAGCGGATGCACCGCGCTTTGCAGTTCCTTGATGCTGAGCGGTTCGGGCGCCGGACGCTGAACGATGATCCCCGTGACCCGGGGATCGATGTTCATGGTCGCAATCGCCGCGAGGATTTCGCCGCGGGTCACGTCGGCTGGGAAATGACGTTCCTCAAAGGCAATACCCGCCGTCTCGGCCCGTCGGCGTTGATTGCGAACATAGACCTCAACCGGCGTCGTATCACCGATGGTGATCGACACGAGTCGCGGCGGCCAACCGGTAGCAACAAGGGCCTGGGCCGCGTCACGCACCTGCCCGAGGATTTCCTCGGATACGGCCTTACCGTCAATGTCTTTGTGATGCATGAGTTTTAGCGGGATTACCGTCTTTGCCCCGAACGGGCGTGGACACCATAGAAGTAGTGCTAACGAATTGCCACGGTTTTGAGCGCCACAGCAGCTGAGAACGGCGGCGCAATAATCCCCCACTGAAGCGGCCGGTTGATCCGGCTGTGGCGGACCAAAATGGGACCGTCTATAGCCTTCTGTCAGGGTTGCTCTGACTGGAAGGCGGGGGGATGTATCGGGTGGAGTTGTACGCGCGGGTCCGGCGGGCGTGTCGTGTCGAGGGGATGAGCACCCGCGAGGCCTCGCGGGTGTTCGGGCTGGACCGCAAGACGGTGCGCAAGATGCTGTCGTTCTCGGTGCCGCCGGGATATCGCCGGAGCGTGCCGCGGAGGCGTCCGAAGCTGGACGCATTCACGGGGATTATCGATCGGATCCTGGAGGACGATCGGACCAGCCACCACAAGCAACGGCACACGGCGAAGCGGATCTTCGACCGTCTCCGGGACGAGTACGGGTTCACCGGCGGCTACACCATCGTGAAGGACTATGTCCGTGAGCGGCGGCTTCGGTCGCGCGAGATGTTCGTGCCGCTCGTCCATTCCCCCGGCCACGCCCAGGCGGACTTCGGCGAGGCGATGGCGGTGATCGGCGGTGTGGCGCGCAAGGTCCACTTCCTTGCCTTCGACCTTCCCCACAGTGATGGTTGCTTCGTGAAGGCCTATCCGGCGGAGACGACCGAGGCGTTCTGCGATGGCCACAACGCGGCGGTTGCGTTCTTCGGCGGCGTCCCCCGCTCCATCCTGTACGACAACACCAAGCTGGCGGTTGCCCGCATCCTGGGCGATGGAAAGCGGCAGCGAACGCGCGTCTTCACGGAGCTGCAATCCCACTATCTGTTCGAGGACAGGTTCGGCCGGCCGGGCAAGGGCAACGACAAAGGCAAGGTCGAGGGACTGGTCGGCTTCATCCGGCGGAACTTCCTGGTCCCCGTCCCGCGGGCCGAGAGCATCGAGGCGCTGAACGATGATCTCGCGGGACAGTGCCGCCGGCGCCAGGCGGCGCGGCTGCGGGGTCACAAGGAGACCATCGGCGAGCGCCTCGCGCGGGATCGCCAAGCTCTGCTACCGCTACCCCCGGCACCATACGATGCCTGCGACAAGCGTCCCGGGCGGGTGAGTTCGCTGTCGCTGTTGCGCTACCGCGGCAACGACTACTCCGTACCCGTGGCCTACGGCCACCGCGAGGTACTGATCCGGGGCTATGTCGACGAGGTGATGATCAGCTGCGGGGCCGAGGTGATCGCCCGGCACCGCCGGTCCTATGACAGCGAGGACCTGATCTTCGACCCGCTGCATTATCTGCCATTGATCGAGCAGAAGATCGGCGCCCTCGACCAGGCCGCGCCGTTGGCGGGCTGGGACCTGCCCGAGGCCTTCATCACTCTGCGACGCCTGCTCGAAGCCCGCATGGGCAAGGCGGGCAAGCGCGAGTACGTCCAGGTGTTGCGTCTGCTGGAGACCTTCCGGCCCGAGGAGGTCGAGGGTGCGGTCGGCGACGCCCTGCGGCTTGGCGCGATCGGCTTCGATGCCGTCAAGCACCTGGTGCTGTGTCGGACCGAGCGACGGCCGCCTCGACTGGATCTCGACGTCTATCCGTACCTGCCGCGCGCCCGGGTCGCGATAACGTCTGCCAAATCGTACATGAGCCTGCTGTCGGGGCTCCGCGCATGACCGACACGCCGCAGGTGCTGCTCGTCCACCACCTCAAGAGGCTGAAGCTGCCGACGTTCCTGAGGGAGTACGACAAGATCGCCCGGCAGTGTGCCTCGGAAGGCGTCGACCACGTTCGCTATCTTCTGCGTCTTGCCGAGCTCGAGCTGATCGACCGCGAGCGCCGCATGGTCGAGCGGCGCATCAAGGCGGCGCGCTTCCCCGTGATCAAGAGCCTCGACAGCTTCGACTTCAAGGTCATCCCCTCGCTCAACAAGACGCTGGTCCTGGAGCTGGCCCGCTGCGCGTACATCGAGCGCCGCGAGAACCTCATCGCGCTCGGCAACAGCGGCACCGGCAAGACCCACATCGCCCTCGGTCTCGGCCTGGCGGCCTGCCAGAAGGGCCTCTCGGTCGGCTTCATCACCGCCGCCGCACTGGTCCACGAGCTCATCGAGGCCCGCGATGACAAGCAGCTGCTGAGGTTCCAGAAGAAGCTCGCCACCTACAAGCTTCTGATCGTCGACGAACTCGGCTTCGTGCCGCTGTCCAAGACCGGCGCCGAGCTCCTGTTCGAGGTGTTCAGCCAGCGCTACGAGCGGGGCTCGACCCTGGTCACCACCAATCTGCCCTTCGACGAATGGACCGAGGTGTTCGGCTCCGAGCGCCTCACCGGCGCTCTCCTCGACCGCCTCACCCACCACGTCAACATCCTCGAGATGAATGGCGAGAGCTACAGGCTCAACCAGAGCCGCAGGCGTCAAACCCCGACGGCGAACTGAACCGACCACCCAGCCCACGCTTGACCCCGTGGGCCCACAGGTCCCTCCCGCGCGCGCCGCCGCGTCGGCCTGTTGAGGGCACGCCGCGTCGCACGCGGGGCCCTCCCATGGACTACGGGGACAAGCCCGCAGCCGCCAAGTGGTCCCTTCTTACACCGCCACGGTGGTCCCTTTTTGCTCCGCCATTGACACCCGAGTTGATCGGAATCGGCTGCTGCGTCAAAATCCCTGTGTGCATAGCCGGTCATTTCAGGGAGAAGCGGGCGATGTCGAAAATCATGATCGTAACCGGCGGCAGCCGTGGCATCGGTGCTGCCGTTGCGCGGGCTGCCGGCGCGCGCGGCTACGACGTCGCGGTCAACTACAGCCAAGCCGAATACCGCGCCCGCGAGGTTGTCGCGGACATCGAGAAAGCCGGGCAGCGCGCCATCGTCGTCCAGGCGGACATGGGCAGCGAGGACGACATCCTGCGCATGTTCGATACCGTGGATTCGGAACTCGGCCCGGTCTCGGCGATGGTCAATAACGCCGCAATCGACTACGAAACCTCGATGCTCGATATGGAACTGAGCGGCGCGCGGCGTCTCTTCGAGATCAACGTCTTCGGCCTCCTCGTGATCGCGCGCGAATGCTTCAAGCGCATGGCGACCGATCACGGCGGCCAGGGCGGCAGCATCCTCAATATCGGCTCCATATCGGCCCGTTACGGCGGGCTGCCGGGTGATGTCGTCTACGCGTCTTCCAAGGGCGCGGTCGATTCCATGACCATGGGGCTGGCGCACGAATTCGGCCAGCACGGCATCCGGGTGAACTGCCTGCGACCCGGGTTGATCTTAACGGACATCTGGGAACGCTCGGTCGGCATCGAGGTGGCCAAAGAACTCGGCAAGACCGGCTCCATGCTCCGGCGTATCGGCGAGCCCGAGGAAATCGCCACCCTGGCGCTCTGGCTCTGTTCCGACGAGGCGTCTTACGTGACGGCGGCGATCTACGACGTCGATGGCGGGCGCGGCAAAGTGCCCTCGCCGAGCCGGTAATTCGTCGAGCCCATGAAAATTCAGGACAAGGTGGTTGTGGTGACGGGCGGTGCCAGTGGCATCGGCCGCGCCCTGGCCCATCGTTTCACGGCCGAGGGCGCCAAGGCTGTCGTGGTCGCCGACCTGGACGAGGACGGCTTGCGCGAGGTGGCGGGCGAGATCGGCGGCCTGGCGGTGGCCTGCGACGTGACGGACGAAGCCAATATCGGACGCCTGGTCGCCGCCACCGAGGACGCGTACGGACCGATTGACGTTTTTTGCTCCAACGCCGGCATCGCACGGATGGGCGGCGAAGACACGCCCACGGCGGTCTGGCAGCAGAACTGGGATATCCACGTCATGGCGCATGTCTATGCCGCGCGGGCCGTAGCCCCCGGGATGGCCAAGCGCGGCTCCGGCTACCTGATCAACACCGCCTCGGCCGCCGGGCTCCTGAGCCATGTACAATCGGCGACCTATTCGGTGACCAAGCATGCCACGGTCGCCTTCGCCGAGTGGCTTTCGATCGCCTACGGTGATCGCGGCGTACGGGTCTCGGTGCTCTGTCCGCAGGCAGTCCGCACGGCGATGCTCAAGGAGCGCGAAGGCGGCGTCGCCAGCCTCGACGGCGTGATCGAGCCCGAGCAGGTTGCGGGCAGCGTCATCGACGCCATGGAGCGCGAAGAGTTCCTCATTCTTCCCCACCCCGAGGTCCGCGACTACATGGGCCGCAAGACCTCGAACACTGACCGCTGGCTGAAAGGCATGCGCAAGCTCCGCGCCGCCTACGACGCGGAGCCCTGATTGGTGGGCCTTCCGCCGCAAAGCGCCCCGGTCCCCGGCCACACTCCATCCCTCTGCCCGCCATGCTGAGCCGGAAAGAAGCACAAAACCGCCTGATCGGGCCCGGGTTGCCGTTCGAGCTCGAGGAGGTCGAAATTCGCGGGGTCGTCACGCGGGTGTGGAAACACGCGCCGCGCAGCCTTCGCGATGTCTTCGCCGCGACAATCGCGCATGGCGACGACGATTTTCTCATGCTCGACGACGAGCGCCTGAGCTATGCCGAACATCACCGCCTTGTCTGTCGGTTCGCCCGCGCGCTGCGCGAGCGTTACGGTGTGCGCAAGGGCGATCGGGTGGCGATCGCCATGCGCAACCTCCCCGAATGGTCCGTCGCCTTCTGGGCCGTCACCGGCATCGGCGCCATCGCGGTGCCGCTCAACGCCTGGCTTTCCGCCGACGAACTCGCCTTCTGCCTCGCCGATTCAGGCGCCAGGCTCGCCGTGGTCGATGGCAGGCGCGCCGATCAGCTTGCTCCCCGCCTTGCCGAGCTTGATCTCACCAGCGTGATCGTCGCGCGAAGCGATGGCGAAGCCACAATCGGCGTCGTGGACCGTTGGGAAGACGCCCTGGCCGACCTTCCCGGCGATGCGGCGCTGCCCGATGCGGCGATCGATCCAGAGGACGATGCGACGATTTTCTACACTTCCGGCACAACCGGCACACCCAAGGGCGCTGTCGGAACCCACCGCAATATCTTATCGAACATCATGTCGGTGGCCTATCGCGGCGCCCTGAAGCAGCTCTGCAACGGCGCGACACCGGTGTCGCTGGGCGGCGAAAAGCCGCACACGGTCACGCTCGTGCCGGTGCCGTTTTTCCATGTCACGGGGTGTCACGCGATCATGGCACCGGGCGTCTTGAGCGGCGCCAAGTTGATCCTCATGCATCGGTGGAACCCGGAGCGCGCTCTCGAATTGATCGAGCGTGAGAGCGTCACGAACTTCGTCGGCGTGCCGGGTATGGTTTGGCAGATCATGCACTCTCCCCGTTTCGGGGATCGCGACACCACCTCGCTGATCAACGTCGGCTATGGCGGCGCGCCGGCGGTGCCGAGGCTGCGCGAGCGTATTGCCGAGTTGCTTCCCCAGGTAGCCGCGGAAGATGGTTACGGCCTCACCGAACTCTCCTCGCTGGTCGCCTTCGCCGCCGCGGAGACCTATCGCCGCAAGCCCGATAGCGTCGGCGCGCCCATTCCCATCTGCGACATCCGGATCGTCGATGACGACGGCACAACCCTGCCGGCGGGGGCCAAAGGCGAGATCTGCGTCAAGGGGCCGAACGCGGTGCGGGGCTATTGGAACCAGCCCGCGGCCAGCGCGCGGGTCTTTCACGACGGCTGGGTGCGCACGGGCGATATCGGCCGGCTCGACGAGGAGGGCTGTCTCTACGTGCTCGACCGAGCGAAGGACATGCTGATTCGCGGCGGCGAAAACATTTATTCCGTGGAGGTGGAAAACGCGCTGTGCAGCCATCCGGCGGTCATGGAAGCGGCCGTGATCGGCAAGCCGCATGACGTCCTTGGCCAGGAGGTCGCCGCCGTCGTGCAAATCTCGCCTGCACAACCGGTCAACGAGGAAGAGCTGATCGCCCATTGCGCCGGGCGCATTGCCGCGTTCAAGGTGCCCGTGCAGGTCGATATTCGCCGCCAGCCGTTGCCGTGCAACGCCAGCGGCAAGATCGAGAAACGCCAGCTCCAGGCCGAACTGTTTCCAGCTTCAAGTTCGGCGTCATGACGAAAACCGAGTTAGTCTAGCCGGCCGGGTCAGACGACGAACCGCGGCCGGCTTGCGAGCTCCTCCTCGTCGTCGAGCGGAGCGACGAAGGCGTTGCCGCCGGTGGTGCTGAGCGTGTTGTCGTACTGCTTCAGCTCAAGCCGCGCAATCTGGTTGCGGTGGACCTCGTCGGGGCCGTCGGCGAGGCGCAGCAACCGGGCCTTGGCATAGGCGCTCGCAAGCCCGTAATCTGCCGTTACGCCCGCGCCGCCGAACGCCTGGATCGCCCAGTCGATGACTTGGCACGCCATGTTGGGCGCCGAGACCTTGATCATCGCTATCTCCTTGCGCGCGACCTTGTTGCCGACCGTGTCCATCAGGTAGGCGGCCTTCAGCGTGAGCAGCCGGGCCTGTTCGATCATGATTCGCGCCTCGGCGATGCGCTCCTGGGTTACGGTCTGATCGGCAATCGGCTTACCGAACGTGACCCGCATCTTCGTCCGCCGGCACATCCGCTCGAGCGCGCGCTCGGCGAGCCCGATCAAGCGCATGCAGTGATGGATCCGCCCGGGCCCGAGGCGGCTTTGCGCGATCTCGAAGCCGCGGCCCTCGCCCAGCAGCATGTTGCTCGCGGGCACGCGCACGTCCTCGAACAACACCTCCGCATGGCCGTGCGGCGCGTCGTCGAAGCCGAACACCGGCAGCATCCGCTTCACCGTCACCCCGAGCCACGGAAGCGGCACCAGGATTTGCGATTGCTGCTTGTGGCGGTCCGGATTGTCCGGATCGGTTTTACCCATCAGGATCAGAATCCTGCAGCGCGGATCGAGCGCGCCCGAGGTCCACCATTTGCGACCCTGGATGACGTAGTCGTCGCCGTCGCGCTTGATCCGGGTTTCGATGTTCGTCGCGTCAGACGAGGCAACCTCGACCTCGGTCATCGCGAACGCGGAGCGGATTTCGCCGGCGAGCAGCGGATCGAGCCACTCCGTCTTCTGTGCGTCGGTGCCGTAGCGCACCAGCACTTCCATGTTCCCTGTATCGGGCGCCGAACAGTTGAATATCTCGGGCGCGAACGCCGAGCGGCCCATTTCCTCGCAGGCCGGTGCGTAATCGAGGTTGGACAACCTGGCGCCGTATTCGCTCTCGGGCAAAAACAGGTTCCACAGGCCTTGCGCCTTGGCCTCGGTCTTCAGCGCCTCGACCAGCGGGATCGGCTGCCAGCGGTCGCCGTCATCGAGCTGGGTGAGCATTTCGGTCTCATTGGGATAGACGTGCTCGGCCATGAAGGCCGCGACCGCGTCCCGGACCTCCGTCGCCTTGTCGCTGTAATCGAAGTTCATCCCATCTCTCCCTTAAGCCAGGCCGCGCTCCGTGACCAAGGCCCACGCCACGTCGGCCAGTTGGCGCGCCGAATCGCGGCGCTGCAGTGCCGCCGGCGATGCCGCGTTGCCCTTGAGCCCCCTGTAATACACGCCCTGAACGATCGCCGCTGCCCGAAAAAGGGACAGCACCAGATAGAAGGTCCAGTCGGAAATTTTCCCGCGCCCCGTGAGCTCGCAATAGCGCGCGAGATAGTCGTCTTCGCCGGGAATGCCGGGTATCGCCGGATCGATGGCCCGGGTCGGACTGGAGGCGTTGCTCGACCAGTAATAGGACAGGCAATTGTAGGCCAGGTCCGAGAGCGGATCGCCCAGCGTGGAAAGTTCCCAATCCAGGACCGCGACCACCTCGGGTCGGGTCTCGTGGATGATCAGGTTCCCGAGACGATAATCGCCGTGGACGATCGTCGTATCATTGCTCTCGGGGATCGCGCCCGGAAGCCACGCGATCAGGTGATCCATCGATTCCAGCGGCTCGGTCCTGGTCGCCGCGTATTGCTCGGACCAGCGTTTGACTTGCCGCGTCGCATAACCGCCGACGCGGCCGAAGTCGCCAAGACCGGTGCTGTGAAAATCGACCCCGTGCAGGTCGGCCAGGGTCTGGACCATGGATTCGTAAATGCCTGCGCGCTCGTCTGCCCCAAGCTCGGGCAGCGAGACGTCGTCGAAAATCCGCCCCGAGACGTAATCCATCACGAAGAAACTCGTGCCGATGATCGAGGGATCGTCGCAGAGCGCGCGCATTCGCGCGACCGGAACGGCACTGTCGGCGAGGGCTTCCATGATGCGGTGCTCGCGCTCGACCGCGTGGGCAGAGGGCAGCAGCTTGCCCGGCGGTTTCTTGCGCAACACGTAGCGCCGGTCGCCTTTGTCGGCGATCAGGAAGGTCGGGTTCGACATGCCGCTCTCGAACTGCGCGAACGCGGCCGGGCCCGCAAAGCCTTCGACATGCGCCTCGAGCCACGCGGTCATCCCCGCTTCGTCGAAGCGGTGCTCGGTCAGAACCGGGACGGCCTGATCCGTCTGTACGTAGCCGGGTCCGCTCTCAGTCATCGTATTGCACGGACATCATCCGGAAAGTGTAGCAAGCCACCACGGACAACGAAACGCGCCGCCTCGTCGTCGCACCGCGTCCTTTCCCGCCGTTGCGTGCTCCGTTAGTCTCGGCGCAACCGAGCCTACAGGGAGAGCGCTGCCATGCCCGCCGACATCGTCATCCGCAACGCGAAGCTTCGCGACGGCACCGCGACCGATATCGCAATCGCCGACGGCCAATACGCCGCCATCGGGCCCGGCCTCGCCGAGACCGGCGCGCTGGAGATCGACGCCGATGGCCATCTGACGACCGAGAGCTTCGTCATCGGCCAGCTTCATCTCGACAAGGTGCTGACCGGCGACTGGCTCGAAGCGACGGCGAAGGAAGAGTATTTCGACCCCGCCATGGGCGGCACCATGACCGCCATCGAGCTCGCCACCATCGTCAAGGAATGCTACGACGAAGCGGATATCCTGGCGCGCATCAACACCGCGCTGACCGAGGCCGCGTTCAACGGCGTCTCCCATATCCGCGCCTTCATCGACGTCGATTGCAAGACCCGGCTCAAGGGCATGCACGCGGCGCTCAAGGCGCGCGAGCAGTGGAAAGGGCGGATCGAGCTTCAGGTCGTGGCCTTCCCCCAGGACGGCCTGCCCCGCGAGCCCGGCGCCGAAGAGCTGATGTGGGAGGCGATGAAGCTGGGTGCCGATCTGGCCGGCGGCATCCCGTGGATGGAATACACCGACGAGGACGCGGAGCGCCATGTCGACATCGCCTTCGAGATGGCGAAGAAGTACGACACGGACATCTCCATGCTGGTCGACGATGCAGGCGACGCCGGCCTGCGCACGCTCGAATACCTCGCGGTCCAAACCGTCAAGCAAGGCTGGCAGGGCCGGGTCGTCGCCTGTCACGCGCGGGCCATGTCGCAGTACAACGAGGTCTATCACCGTAAGGTCGTCGCCCTGCTCAAGCAGGCCGAGATGGGCATCGTCACCAACCCCCACACCGCGCCGCTTCATATCCGGGTGCGCGATCTCGCCAACGACGGCATCGTGCTCGGGCTCGGCGGCGAATCCGTGAACGACGCCTATTACCCCTTCGGGCGCTGCAACATGATCGAGGCGGCGTTTGCCGCCGCCCACACACTGTGGATGATGTCACCGCCCGACCAGGAATTGCTCTACGACATGTGCACGGTCAATCCGGCGAAGCTGCTGCGCATCCCCGAGCACCGCATCGCGCCCGGCAACGCCGCCGATTGCGTGATCCTCCAGGAACGCACCATGCGCGAAGCCTTCACCACCCACGCCGAGCCCCGCTTCGTCATCCGCTCCGGCAAACTGGTCTGCGAATCGACGCCCTCGCGCCGCGAGTTCGCCGAAGGCGAGGCGCCAAGCGGGCCGCTCGCGTTCTAGAGCGCGTCGACGTCTCCGCGCGCCTGCTGCTCGGAGAACGCGGCAGCAAAATCGGTCATCCGGCTGGCCTCGATCGCCGCCCGCATATCGCACATAAGTGATTGATAATAATGCAGATTATGCTGAGTCATCAGCATGGCGCCGAGGATTTCGTCGGCCCGGTTCAGGTGATTGAGATAAGCCCGCGAATAGCCCGCACAGACTGTACAAGTACAGGCCGCGTCGAGCGGGCGCGGGTCGTCGCCATGGCGCGCGTTGCGAATATTCACCGTGCCCCGGCTGGTAAACGCCTGCCCGGTTCTCCCCGATCGGGTCGGCAGCACGCAGTCGAACATATCGATGCCGCGTAAGACTGCGCCGACCAGGTCGTCGGGCTTGCCCACCCCCATCAGGTAGCGCGGCGCTGCCTCGGGCAGTGCGGGTACGACCGCATCGAGCACCCGGAACATGGCCTCCTGGCCTTCGCCCACCGCGAGGCCGCCCAGGGCGTAGCCGTCGAAGCCGATCCTCTTCAGCGCGGCGGCGGATTCCGCGCGCAGCCGTTCGTCCACGCCGCCCTGGTTGATCCCGAACAGGCCGTAGCCGGCGCGCGCCTCAAACGCCGCCTTCGAGCGCTCCGCCCAGCGCATGGAACGCTCCACGGAGGCTGCCAACTCGCTGCCCGCCATGTCCGCAGGCGGGCATTCGTCGAGCACCATGGCGATATCCGCGTCAAGACAGCGCTGGATCTCGACGGCGCGCTCAGGCGTCAGCTCGTGCGCCGCCCCGTCGAGATGGGATTGAAAGCTCACACCGGCCTCGGTCACGGTCCTGAGCTTGGCCAGCGACATCACCTGAAAGCCGCCGGAATCGGTGAGGATCGGTCCCGGCCAGCTCATGAATTCATGCAGGCCGCCCAGTCGCTCGATACGCTCCGCGCCGGGGCGCAACATCAGGTGATAGGTGTTGGCCAGCACGATCTCGCAGCCCACTGCCCGCAGCGTCTCGGGCGTCATCGCCTTGACCGTCGCGGCGGTGCCCACCGCCATGAACGCGGGCGTCGCGAACTCGCCGCGCGCGGTGCTCACCCGGCCCGCACGCGCAGCACCGTCGCCGGCGTCCGGCGCAAACCCGAAGGCGGGCGCGCTCACGCCGCCTCCCGGTGCAACAGGGTCGCATCGCCGTAGGAATAAAACCGGTAACCCGCATGAATCGCGTGGTCATAGGCCGCCTTCATGCGCGCCGTGCCGGCGAAGGCAGAGACCAGCATGAACAGCGTCGAGCACGGCAGGTGAAAGTTGGTCAGCAGCAAATCGACCGCCTCGAAGCGATAACCCGGGGTGATGAACAGGTCGATCTCGCCCTCGAAGGGGCGCACCCGGCCGTCTTCGGCCGCGGCCGCCTCGAGCAGGCGAAGCGAGGTCGTGCCCACGGCCACGATCCGCCCGCCCGCGGCCCGAGCCTGCGCGATCGCGTCTGCGGCGCGCTCATCGAGACACCCCCACTCGGCATGCATCCGGTGATCGTCCGTGTCCTCGGCCTTGACCGGCAGGAACGTCCCCGCCCCCACATGCAGCGTCACCGTGGCCCGTGCAATGCCGCGCGCATCCAGCGCAGCAAGCAGCCGGTCGGTGAAATGGAGCCCGGCGGTAGGCGCCGCCACCGCGCCCCGTTCCGCGGCAAAGATGGTCTGGTAATCCTCCCGGTCGCGCCTGTCGGGCCCGTGCTCGCGCGGAATATAGGGCGGCAACGGCACCGTGCCCGCCGCGTCGAGCGCCGCATCGAGCGGCGCGCCTTCGCGGTCGAAGGCGAGCCGCACTTCGCCGCCCACGCCCCTGGCCACGACCGTCGCGCTCAACGCGCCGCCGTGCAGCTGCGCGCCGAACGCCACCACGTCGCCCGGCCGGAGCTTCTTCGCGGGCCGCGCAAAGGCGTCCCAGGTTCGCCCGTCGACCCGTTTGTGCAAGGTCGCCTCGACCCCTGCCGTACCGCGCCGGCCTGCAAGCCGCGCGGGGATCACCTTTGTATCATTGACCACCAGCAGGTCGCCCGGCCGCAGGCAGGCGGGCAGCTCCGAGATCAATCGGTCCATGAGTCCCGCAGCCGTGACCTCGAGCAGGCGAGCGCCGTCGCGCGGGCTCGCCGGGCGCGCCGCGATCCGCTCCTTCGGCAACTCGAAATCAAACTCGGAAACCTTCATCGTCCACGCCCCGACGGCCCGTACAGAACGGAAAGAATCTAAATAAAAATATAAATTACTACAATGAGTTGTAGGCTGTCTTTAAGAGAAATCCGTTACTCGCTCTTGGCCAGCTGCGCAGGCAAACGCTCGAGCACCCGCGCCGAGACGAAGCCCGAGACGTCGCCCCCCAGCGCGGCGATTTCCTTGACGAAGCGCGACGAGATGAACTGATGGTCGCCCGACGCCATCAGAAACACCGTCTCGACCGACGGATCGAGCCGGGCATTCATGCCCGTCATCTGGAATTCGTAGTCGAAATCCGAGACCGCGCGCAGGCCCCGCACGATCATCTGGGCGCCGGATTGCTTGACGAAGGTCATCAGCAGGGTGGTCAGCGGCGCCACCTCGATCACCGTGTCGCCGGCCAGGTTGGCGGTTTCGGCGCGGACCATCTCGATGCGGTCTTCGAGCGGAAACAGCGGCCCCTTGCCGTCGTTCACCGCCACCGCAATGATCAGCCGGTCGACCAGCCGGGTCGCGCGCCGGATGATGTCCGAATGGCCAAGCGTGATCGGATCGAAGGTTCCGGGATAAACGCCTGTGCGTTCCGCCGCCATTACGCTGCTCCCCCATCTCCGGTTTCATCGTCCCCGGACTCATCGTCAAACGGCTCGGCATCCGGATCGCTCCCGTCGTATTCGGGCGCCGTGGCACCGGCCTCCGGCGCTTCGTCCCCCGGCTCGTCGTCGAGCCCGTTGCCAATCACGCTTTCATCGAGCCGGGCGACGGACACCACCTGCTCGTCCTTGGCCAGTTTGAAGATGGTCACTCCCCTAGCGCCGCGGCCGACGCGGCTGATCTTGTCCACCGGCGTGCGGATCACCTTGCCGCCGTCGGTCACCAGCATGATCTCGTCGTCGTCGCCGACCGCGAAGCCCGCGACCACTTCGGCACCCTTGTCGAGCGCGATATTGATGATGCCCTTGCCGCCGCGCCGCGTAACCCGGTAGTCGTGGTTCGAACTTCGCTTGCCCAGGCCGTCGCTGCGCACGGTCAGCAAAAGCTGCTCGCCCGCCGCGATCTCGGCACGCCGCGCCGGATCGAGGGTGGGCACCTCGCCCTCGCGCTTGCGCCCGAAATAGCCGTCGCGTTCCTCCGGCGTGAAGTCAATGTGATCGAGAATTGACATCGAGATCACCCGGTCGCCCTCGACCAGGTCGATCCCACGCACGCCCTGCGAGCTGCGCCCCTTGAACAGGCGAACCTCCGGCGCCTGAAAACGGATGCATTTGCCGCCCCGGGCCGCCAGCATGACATCGGCGTCCTCGGCACAGATACGCACTCCGACGATCGAGTCCTCCGGGTCCAGCTTCATGGCGATGATGCCGCTGGACAGCACGTTGGCGAAGTCCGAGCCCCGGTTGCGCCGCACCCTGCCCGAGGCGGTGGCGAACATGAGCTGAAGCTCGCCCCAGCTGTCCTGGTCCTCGGGCATCGCCAGCACCGTCGAGATGGTCTCGTTCTCGTCGAGCGGCAGCAGGTTGATGATCGGCTTGCCGCGCGCCTGGGGCTCCGCCTGGGGCAGGCGGTAGACCTTGATCTTGTAGACCTTCCCCTTGCTGGTGAAGAACAGCAGCGGCGCATGGGTGTTGGCGACGAGCAGACGCTCGACGAAATCCTCCTCACGGGTGCTCATGCCCGAGCGGCCCTTTCCGCCCCGGCGCTGAGCCCGGTAGGTCGACAGCGGCACACGCTTGACGTAGCCGCTGTGCGAGATGGTCACGACCATGTCCTCGCGCTGGATCAGGTTTTCGACGTCGTGCTCGAACTCCTGGTCCTCGATCTCGGTGCGCCGCTCGTTGGCGAATTCGTTGCGCGCCTCGATCAGCTCGTCGCGCAGCACCTCGAGCAGCCGTTCGTGCGACTGCAGGATGGCGAGATAGTATTTGATCTTCTCCCCGATCTCGCCCAGCTCCTCGGCAATCTTGTCGCGCTCCAAACCGGTCAGGCGGTGCAGGCGAAGATCGAGGATCGCCTTGGCCTGGGTCTCCGAGAGCCGGTACTCGCCCTCGCCCGAAATCAGCCGATCGGGCTCGTCAATCAGCTCGATCAGCGAGCGCACCTGCTCCCCCGGCCAGGCGCGCGCCATCAGCGCGTCGCGCGCGGCAACGGGGTCCTTGGCGGCGCGGATCAGCTTGATTACCTCGTCGAGATTGGCGACGGCGATTGCCAGGCCGACCAAAACATGGGCCCGGTCGCGCACCTTGCGCAATTCGAACGCCGTGCGCCGGGTGATCACCTCCTCGCGGTGCGCGATGAACGCGGCCAGGATCTGCTTGAGGTTGAGCAACTCCGGGCAGCCCGCGTTGAGCGCCACCATGTTGACCCCGAAGCTGGTCTGCAGCGGGGTGTAGCGGAACAGTTGGTTGAGCACCACTTCGGGCATGGCGTCGCGCTTGAGCTCGATTACGACCCGCACGCCGTCGCGGTCGGATTCGTCGCGCAGCTCCGAGATGCCCTCAACACGCTCTTCTTTCACCACTTCGGCGATGCGCTCGATCATGCGCGCCTTGTTCACCTGGTAGGGAATCTCGGTCGCCACAATGGAGTCGCGATCCTTGCCGAATTTCTCGAAATGGGTCTTGCTCCGGATCATCACCGAGCCGCGGCCCGTCTCGGACGCCGAGCGGATCCCGGCGCGACCGAGAATGATGCCGCCGGTCGGAAAATCCGGGCCGGGCATCAGCTCAAGCAGAGCGTCGATCCCGATCGCCGGAGCGTCGATCATGGCGATCGCTGCGTCGATCACCTCGCCCAGGTTGTGCGGTGGAATGTTCGTTGCCATGCCGACGGCAATGCCGCCGGCGCCGTTGACCAGCAGGTTCGGAACCTGCGCCGGCAGGACCACGGGCTCGTGCACGCTGCCGTCGTAGTTGGGCTGGAATTTGACAGTTTCCTTGTCGATATCGGCGAGCAGCGCGTGGGCGGCCTTGGCCATGCGCACCTCGGTGTAGCGCATCGCGGCCGCCCGGTCGCCGTCCATCGAGCCGAAGTTGCCCTGGCCGTCAAGCAACGGCAGACGCATGGAAAAATCCTGTGCCATGCGCACAAGTGCGTCGTAGATCGCCGAATCGCCGTGGGGATGGTATTTGCCCATGACGTCGCCGACGACACGGGCCGACTTGCGGTAGGGCTTGTTCCAGTCGCACCCGCCTTCGTTCATGGCGTGCAAGATGCGCCGATGCACCGGCTTGAGCCCGTCGCGCACGTCGGGCAACGCGCGTGACACGATCACGCTCATGGCGTAATCGAGGTAGGAGACTTTCATCTCCTCCTCGATGGAAATCGAACCAAATTCCTCGGGTGCGCTAGGGGGTGGCGTGGTCACGAAATCCTGCTGGTCCGGCAATGGCGGGGACCCGGCCTGACAAGCACCGGGCGCACCAAATAGGATACCCCGAAAGCTTCGGAGCAACAACGCCGGCGGCGCTCGCGCCGGCTGCTCACGGGGCGCGGAAGGGCCCCGAAATTAATAAATTTAAACGTTCTGTTTCAGCGTGTTAGGCGATGCCCATCGAAGTCCCCGCGCGGCAGGTGCGAGGCTAGAACGGAATCTCGTCGTCGAGCTCGCTGCCGCCGCCCGAGGATGCGCCGGACGGGCCCCCCGATTCGCCACCGCCGCCCCCGCCACTGTAGCCACCGCCACCATCGCCGCGGCCCTCGCTCCGGCCATCGAGCATGGTCAGTTCACTCCGGAACCGGCCCAACACGATCTCGGTGGTGTACTTCTCCACCCCGTTCTGGTCGGTCCATTTGCGGGTCTGCAACTGGCCCTCCAGATAGACCTTTGAGCCCTTCGACAGATATTTTTGGGCAATCTCGCCGAGACGTTCGTTGAAGATCACCACGCGGTGCCACTCGGTCTTTTCCTTCCGTTCGCCGGACGCTTTGTCCTTCCAGCTTTCGGAAGTCGCGACGGAGAGGTGAACGATCGCCGTGCCGTCCTGGGTATGCCGGACTTCGGGGTCGCGTCCCAGATTTCCGATCACAATCACCTTGTTCACACTGCCCGCCATGGCGCATCTCCCTCGACTCTGGATTTCGCTCGATACTACGCGGAACCGTTCGGCCAGCGCAATCACGCGACAAATTTATCGGCGCTGTCGCCCGAACAGGGCCTGGACCACGATTGCAGCCAGCACCACACCGCCGCCTGCGAGAGTAAGGTCGCGTGGCACCTCGCCCAACCCGATCCAGACCCAGACCGGGGCGAGGACGGTCTCGATCAGGGCGAAGAAGATCAGCTCGGCGGCCAACAGGTGGCGTGAGCCCGCGGTGAACAGGATCAACCCGGCGCCGGTCAACCCCGCGCCCATCATGCAAGTGAGCAAGACGTCGTGGCCCGTGACCGCAAATCCCTCGGAAAAGATCGCCCCCACGCCGGCGGCGACAAAGCCGCCCAGGCATAGCGCCGGAAGCATGTCCTGCGTCCGGCCGCGGCGCAGGAACACCACGAACAGGGCGTAGAACAGCATGGTCATGACAGCCAGTAGATTGCCCAGCAGGAAACCCGCGCTAATCCCGTCACCGACCATGATGCCGATGCCGGCGACGGTGACGAGCAAGGCCACGACCATGGCAAGGCTCACCCGCTCGCCCATGATTAGCCAAGCGAATCCGGCAGCCGCGAAGGGGGCACCTGCCAGGATGAACACGGCGTTGGCGACCGTCGTCTCCGTCATGGCAAAAATCGTGCCGCAGATTGCCCCACCGACGCACAGCACCGCCAGCATCCCATTCCAGCCCATGCGCCGAAACTGGTCGAGCGTCCGCCCGCGGTAACGGACGATCAGATAAAGCAGGATGAACGCGCCCAGCGAGCCCGAGCGCATGAAGACGATCTGCCACGGTCCCGCCGCCTCGATATAGCGAAGGAAAAGCCCCGTCAGGCTCCACAGCACGCCGGCGCTAAGCACCAGCAGAACCCCGCGCCCGTAATGCGGATCCCGGTAATCGGTTGCGACCGCCTTATCGCCGTCGTTCGAGCTCATTGTCCTGGCACGGTTCCGGTTCTTATACTTATAATTTTTCTTCTATTTCAGGCTCTTGTGTCGAGCCTTCTCTTCTCCCGCCGCGCCACCCGGAACGAATACCGGATTTTCGCACTCGAAAGTAAGCGCGGAATCCGAGCCATGAGCAACGACATAATGATCGTTGATGAGCGCTATCACGATGCCTCCGGCCGATAGGCGCCACGTTCTGGCCGTCCCCTTGGCACCCTTTCGGAGTCGCAATTTTTCGCACAAATCGCATATAGTCATGGGTTGCGCCTGACAGCCCCCGGCCGGACCTATGACACCCAAATGACGCCAAAAATTTCCATTCGCGGTGCCCGCGAGCACAACCTCAAAGGCTTCGATCTCGACCTGCCGCGCGATAGCCTGACCGTAATCACCGGGCTGTCCGGCTCGGGCAAGTCCTCGCTCGCCTTCGACACCATCTATGCCGAAGGCCAGCGCCGCTACGTCGAAAGCCTGTCCGCCTACGCGCGCCAGTTTCTCCAGCTCACGGAAAAACCCGACGTCGAATCCATCGAAGGGCTGTCTCCGGCGATTTCCATCGAGCAGAAGACCACCTCGAAGAACCCCCGCTCCACCGTCGGCACGGTCACCGAAATTTACGACTACCTTCGCCTGCTCTATGCGCGGATCGGGATTCCCTACTCGCCGGCGACCGGTCTGCCCATCGAGAGCCAGACGGTCTCGCAAATGGTCGACCGCATCATGGCCATGCCCGAAGGCACCCGGCTTTATCTGCTCGCCCCAGTGGTGCGTGGGCGCAAGGGCGAATACAAGAAAGACCTCCAGCTCCTGATGAAGAAGGGCTTCACCCGGGTCAAGGTCGACGGAGAGATTCACGAGATCGACGAGGTCCCCGCGCTCAACAAGAAGAAAAAGCACGACATCGAAGTGGTCGTCGACCGCCTCGTGGTCGCCGCCGACCTGGGCAACCGGGTGGCCGATTCCGTCGAGACCGCACTCGGCCTGTCCGACGGCCTGGTCATCGCGGAGAATGCCGATTCGGGCGAGCACACCCTGTTCTCGGCCAAATTCGCCTGTCCGGTCTCGGGCTTTACCATCGACGAGATCGAGCCCCGCCTGTTTTCCTTCAACAACCCGTTCGGCGCCTGCCCGACCTGCGACGGGTTGGGCGTGCAGATGTATTTCGACCCCGAGCTGGTGGTGCCCGACGACCGGCTCAGCTTGCGCGAAGGCGCCATCGCGCCGTGGTCGGGCACCTCGACCCAGTATTACGCCCAGACCCTCGATTCGCTGGCCCGCGAGTTCAAATTCTCGACCAACACGCCGTGGCGCGAGCTTGCCGAACAGCACCGCGAAGCCGTGCTGTTCGGCAGCGGCGAAAAGCCCGTCACGTTCACCTACGACGACGGCCTGCGCAGCTATGAGACGACCAAGCCGTTCGAGGGCGTGATTCCCAACATCGAGCGCCGCCACACCGAATCCGACAGCTCGTGGCTGCGCGAAGAGCTCGCGCGCTACCAGAGCAGCGCACCCTGCGATGTTTGCGGCGGCTACCGGCTCAAGCCCGAGGCGCTCGCCGTGAAGATCGCGGGCCTCCATATCGGCGAGGTCGTGGCCTTTTCCATCGACCGCGCGGCGCAATGGTTCGCCGGCCTCGACGAACAGCTCACGCCCAAGCAGCGCGAGATCGCCGTGCGCATCCACAAGGAAATCAACGAGCGGCTCGCCTTCCTGGCCAATGTCGGGCTCGAATACCTCACCCTCTCGCGCAATTCGGGCACGCTCTCGGGCGGCGAAAGCCAGCGCATCCGGCTCGCCTCCCAGATCGGCTCTCGCCTGACCGGCGTGCTCTATGTGCTCGACGAACCCTCGATCGGCCTCCATCAGCGCGACAACGGCCGCCTGCTCGAGACCCTCAAGGATCTGCGCGATCTCGGCAACACGGTGATCGTCGTCGAGCATGACGAGGAGGCGATACTGGCCGCCGAGCACATCGTCGACATGGGGCCGGGCGCCGGCGTCCATGGCGGCGCGGTGGTCGCCGAAGGCACGCCCGCCGAAGTCATGGCCAATCCTGCCAGCCTCACCGGGCGCTATCTCACGGGCCTCGAGCAAATCCCGATTCCCTCGGCGCGCCGCACCGGCCATGCGGGCCAGCGGATCATCGTGAAAGGCGCACGGGCCAACAACCTGCACGCCATCGACGTCACCCTGCCGCTCGGTACCTTCACCTGCGTCACCGGGGTCTCGGGCGGCGGCAAGTCGACCCTCGTGGTCGACACCCTCTACAAAGCCGTCGCCAAGCGGCTGAACAACGCACGGGTCCATCCCGGCGCGCACGACGCCATCGAGGGGCTCGAATTCCTCGATAAGGTGGTCGATATCGACCAGTCGCCCATCGGCCGCACACCGCGCTCGAACCCGGCAACCTACACGGGCGCCTTCGCGCCGATCCGCGACTGGTTCGCCGGCCTGCCCGATGCGAAAGCACGGGGCTACAAGCCCGGGCGCTTTTCGTTCAACGTCAAGGGCGGGCGTTGCGAGGCTTGCCAGGGCGACGGGCTGATCAAGATCGAAATGCATTTTCTGCCCGACATCTACGTCCAGTGCGATGTCTGCCGCGGCCGGCGCTATAACCGCGAGACCCTCGACATCCTGTATCGCGGCCAGTCCATCGCCGACGTGCTCGAGATGACCGTCGACGAGGGCGCCGAATTCTTCAAGGCGGTGCCCGCGATCCGCGACAAGCTCACGACCCTGCAACGGGTCGGGCTGGGCTACATCCATGTCGGCCAGTCGGCCACCACCCTCTCGGGCGGCGAGGCGCAGCGGGTCAAGCTCGCCAAGGAGCTCTCGCGCCGGGCCACGGGCAAGACCCTCTACATCCTCGACGAGCCCACCACCGGCCTGCACTACCACGACGTGCGCAAGCTGCTCGACGTGCTCCACGCCCTGGTCGAGCAGGGCAACACCGTGGTCGTGATCGAGCACAATCTCGAGGTCGTCAAGACCGCCGACTGGATCGTCGATCTCGGCCCCGAGGGCGGCGACAAGGGCGGCCGCGTCGTCGCCCTGGGCACCCCCGAGGCGGTCGCCAAGATCAAAGAAAGCTTCACCGGCCAGTACCTCGCCGGCTATTTCGCCCGGGGCAAAAAGAAAAAACTCAAGAAGGCGGGGTAAGCGCGGCCATGCCCCGATCCCCCAACTCCCCCGCGCCCACCGTCGTCCACGTCGTCGGCGGCGGGCTGGCTGGCTGCGAGGCCGCCTGGCAGCTCGCGCGGGCCAACCTGCACGTGGTGCTCCACGAAATGCGCCCCGAGCAGGAGACCGAAGCTCACGTCACCGACACGCTGGCCGAGCTCGTCTGCTCCAACTCATTCCGCTCCGACGACGCCGAGAGCAACGCCGTCGGCCTGCTTCACGAAGAGATGCGCCGTGCCGACTCGCTCATCCTGCGCGCGGCGGACAAGCACCAGGTTCCCGCGGGCGGTGCGCTGGCGGTCGACCGTGAAGGATTCGCCGTCGCGGTGCAGGCCGCCATCGAGGCCGAGCCCCAGATCGTCGTCGTGCGCGAGGAGGTGCCTTCCCTGCCGCCAGCCGGCGTCGGGCCCGCGATCGTCGCCACCGGGCCGCTCACCTCGCCTGATCTCACCGAGGCGATCCGCGAGCTGACCGGCGAAGACGGGCTCGCTTTCTTCGACGCCATCGCACCCATCGTCTACAAGGACAGCATCGACCTCGAGACCGCCTGGTTCCAGTCCCGCTACGACAAGGAAGGCCCCGGCGGCGATGCGGCGGCGTATATCAACTGCCCGCTCTCGAGGGAGCAGTACGAGACGTTCATCGCCGCCCTGCTCGCTGCCGAGAAGACCACGTTCAAGGAATGGGAAGGAACGCCCTATTTCGACGGCTGCCTGCCCATCGAGGTGATGGCAGAGCGCGGCCCCGAGACGCTGCGCTTCGGGCCCATGAAGCCGGTCGGCCTGACCAACCCCCGTGCGCCCGACGAGAGGGCTCACGCAGTCGTCCAGCTCCGCCAGGACAACGCACTGGGTACGCTCTACAACATGGTCGGCTTCCAGACCAAGCTCACCCACGGCGAGCAGACCCGCATCTTCCGCACCATTCCCGGCCTCGAAGAGGCGAAGTTCGCACGCCTCGGCGGCATTCACCGCAACGCCTTCCTCAATTCGCCCCGCCTGCTCGACGACGCGCTCCGCCTGAAAGCCGCACCCCACATCCGTTTCGCCGGTCAGATCACCGGCGTCGAGGGCTATGTGGAGAGCGCCGCCATCGGCCTGCTCGCGGGCCGCTTTACCGCCGCCGAGCTGGCGGGTAATGAGGCCGCCGCGCCGCCGCCTACCACCGCGCTGGGCGCGCTGCTGGGCCACATCACGGGCGGCGGCGATGCCCAGACTTTCCAGCCCATGAACGTCAACTTCGGCCTCTTCCCGCCGCTGACCGAGCCGGTCAAGAAGAAGCACCGCAAACCCGCCCAAATCGCACGCGCACGCGCCGATCTCGCCCGCTGGCTCGAAACTCCGGTCCCCGCCGCCGCGGAGTAGGAGGTGGCGTCCGGGCCCGTTGATTCAGAAGCCCAAATCAGCCATCGTGCGGCGCCCCCAGAAACGAACCGAGATAGACCGATGTCCTCGCCTTTCACCGATCTTCCCGAAGCCGACCAGCTGGCCCGCCTCCACGCGCTGGCCACCGTCGCGCTGGCCCGCTACGGCCTGCCCACCGATTGCCCGGTGACCCTGGTCAACAATTCGGAAAACGCAACCTATGCGGTCGACCTGCCGGATACGGGCGAGCGCCGCTTCCTGCGCGTCCATCGCACCCACTACCACTCGGATCACGGCATCCGCTCCGAGCTGCTGTGGATGAACGCGCTGCGCGAGGCCACCGGCGTGGTCACACCCGAGGCGCTCGCCGGGCTCGACGGCGACGAATTGCAGATCGTCGAGACGCCCGAGATGGGCGAAGCGCGCCGCGTCGTGCTGTTCAAGGAGGTCCGGGGCGTCCACCCCAGCGAGGTCGAGATGATCGGCCCGTTCCGCCGCCTTGGCGCCATCGCGGCCGCCTTTCACGACCACGTCATGACCTGGCCGCGGCCCGACTGGTTCGATCGCCTGGTCTGGGATTTCGAGACCACCGTGGGCGACGCGCCCAACTGGGGCCACTGGCAGGACGCGCCCGGGGTCACGCCCGAGCATCACGACGTCATCGCCCGCGCCGTTGAGCTCGCGCACGAAAAGCTCGCAGCGTTCGGCAAGGCGCCCGAGCGCTACAACCTGGTCCACGCCGATCTGAGGCTCGACAACTTCCTGGTCGAGAACGGCGAACCGCGCATCCTCGATTTCGACGACAGCGGCTTTTCCTGGCTGCTCTACGACGCTGCCACCGCGGTCTCGTTCATCGAGGAGCGGCCCGATCTCGACGCCCTGCTCGCTTCCTGGATCGAGGGCTACCGCGAGGTCCGCGGCCTGCCCCGCGAGGATGCCCTGATGATCCCGACCTTCGTCCAGCTCCGGCGTATCATGATCATGGGCTGGATCGCCTCGCACCCCAAGACCGACCTCGCGCGTGAGACCGGCGTTGCCTACACGGAAGATTCCGTCCGCCTTGCCCAGGCCTATCTCGATGGCGGATTCCTGACCGGTATCGGTTAGGGCCACGCTTCAGCCCCCGAAAGACACGTCATGCAACCGTTCGCTTCCCTTACTCCCCGCGGCAGACTGGTCCGCGTGCGCGCGCTGGCCGAGGCAGCACTTGCCCGCTACGACCTGCCCGCATCGTCGAAGCTGACCATGATCAACCACACGGAGAACGTCACCTACGCGGTCGACCCTCCGGGACTGGCACGCCGTTACATGCGGGTTCACCGCACCGGCTATCACACCGTCCGCGCCGTTGAATCCGAGATTGCCTGGGCGCGCGCGGTGCGCGAAGACTTGAACATCGTCACGCCCGAGGCGATCCCGGGCGCCGACGGCAAACTGGTCCAGATCGTCGATCATCCCGGTATGGACGAGGCGCGCCGCGTGGTGCTCTTCCACAAGGTCGAGGGCAGGCGGATCAGCGAAGAACGCGACATGATCGCCCCCTTCCGCCGGCTCGGCGCAACGGCCGCGCGGCTGCACGCCCACACGCTCATCTGGCAATCGCCCGCCTGGTTCGAGCGCTTCTCGTGGGATTTCGAGCACTCCCTGGGGGCAACGCCTCACTGGGGGCCGTATGCCGAAGCGCCGGGGCTCAGCCCGGCCGATATCGAACTGCTGGCTCAGGCGGTCGAGCGCATCCGCACCCGCCTCGAAGTCTACGGCAAGACGCCCGAGCGCTTCGGGCTGGTCCATACCGACCTCCGGCGCGACAACATCCTGGTCAAGGGCACCGAGACCCGCGTGCTCGACTTCGACGATTGCGGTTTCGCCTGGCACCTGCACGATTTCGGCGCGGCGGTCACCATGCTCGAAGACCGTCCTGACTTGCCCGATCTCGCCCAGTCCTGGCTCGACGGCTACCGCACGGTTGGCTCCCTCGACCGCGCGGATATCGACATGGTCGCCAGCTTCGTCATGTCGCGGCGTCTTACGTCGGCTGGCTGGATCGCGAGCCACGCCGATACCCCGCTCGCGCAAACCCTCGGCGTGCCCTATTCGCAGACCACGGTGCGCCTCGCCCACGATTATCTCGCCGACCGCTACCTCGCAGATTTGAAATAGGGAAATGCCGGTGCACCGGAGTAAACCGGCCTGTCCAAGCCCGCGCCGGCCGCGGACGCGGCCAGTTAATAGTGCTTGGGGGGTCGCCGCTCGTGCGGCGAAAGCCTGCGCGGCACCTGAACGCTGTCCAGCTTTGAGATTCAAACCTGGGCGGAAACTGAATTAGAGCCCCACCATGACCGCAGCGCCCGCCACACCGGCCTACGCCGCGCCCTTCGCGCCGCGCTTCGGGCTGATCATCCTGATGGGCCTGTTCTCCATGGGCTGGTACAATCTCAACCGCATCGCGACCGAGGGCGGCGTACCGTTCATGGGTGTCGCCTTTTATCAGTGCATTGGCGGGGCGGCGTTCATGGCGCTCCTGCTCGTCGTCCGGCGAAAGGGCATCCCCGTAGGCCGCAATCACCTAGTCTTCTACGCCGTCTCGGGTCTGTTCGGCGCCGCTATTCCCAACACGTCCGTCGCCTTCGCTTCGCCACACCTGCCCGTCGGCGTGCTCAGCATGGGTCTGGCGATCGAGCCGGCGGTCACCTACCTGGTCGCTCTGCCCCTGCTGCTCGAAAAGTTCCGCACCATCCGGTTCTTCGGCATCCTGGTCGGGATCGCGGGGCTGATGCTGATCCTCCTGCCCCAGGCCGCCCTGCCCTCGCCCGACATGGTGCCCTGGGTGATCGTCGGCCTGGGCGCGCCGATCGGCTGGTCGCTGTGGAACAACTACATCGCCTTCGCTCGCGCGCGGGATACGAATTCGGTCGCCCTCGTCTGCGGGATGCTCGCCTGCGCCTCGGTCATGCTCCTCCCCCCCACCGCCGCGACGGGAGCGCTGTGGTGGTTCGACGGACCGGGGGGCGAGGTCTGGTGGGCGGTCGCCGCTCTCGTCGTTCTGAATTCCACCGGCTGGGTCCTCGGCTTCGAAACCGTCAAGCTCACCGGGCCTGTGTTCTATTCCACCTGGACCTTCTTCGGTGTGCCGTTCACGATGGTTTCGGGCATCGTGCTCTTCGACGAGCGCCATAGCTTGTGGATCTGGAGCGCGCTCGCGCTGCTGTTTGCGAGCCTCTACTTCGTCAACCTGACCATGACGAGCGCCCGGCGCCGGACGGAAGCCGCATGACCGGCGTGCCCTCCGCGACGCCCGCCTCGGCCGCCTACACCGCGCCCTTCGCCGTGCGCTTCGGGCTCATCGTGGCGGTCGCCGCACTCACCGCCTCGTGGTACATCTTCAACCGGGTCGCGACCGAGGGTGGCATTCCCTATCTGGGCGTCGTCTTCTGGCAATGCTGCGGCTGCGCCGTCATCCTCGGCGTGGCGCTGCTGATCCGCCGCCGGCGCGTTCCGCTCAACCGCCGCCATCTCGTCTTTTATGCCGTCTCGGGACTGCTCGGCGCCGTCATTCCCTTCATCGGCGTCACGCTGGCCGCGCCCAAGGTGCCCGTGGGCGTGCTCAGTATGGGGCTCACCCTCGAGCCGGGGGTCACCTACCTGATCGCCCTGCCCCTGCTGCTCGAACGGTTTCGCACCATCCGCTTTGTCGGCATCCTGCTCGGCATCGCGGGCCTCATGCTGATCCTGCTGCCCGAAGCCGCCCTGCCCTCGCCCGCCATGGTGCCCTGGGTCCTTGTCGGGCTGGCGTTGCCCATCGGCCAGGCGCTGTGGACCAACTATGCGGGCTTCGCGCGGCCGCCCGACGTCGGCTCGCATGTTCTCGCCTTCGGCCTGGTCGCGGCCGCCGCGCTCATGCTGCTGGTGCCAGCGATCGCGACCGGCGCGATCTGGTGGTTTGACGGCCCGGGCCCGAATTCCGACCTGTGGTGGCCGCTCGTGGCCCTCGCGGTGATCAACGGCGGCTGGATCGTCGGCTTCGAAACGGTCCGGCTCGCGGGACCGGTGTTCTTCTCGATGTATGCCCTGATCGGCACGCCTCTGACCATCGCCGTCGGTATGGTCGTCTTCGGCGAACACCATTCGTTGTGGATCTGGAGCGCGCTGGCGCTGCTCTTTGCGAGCCTCTACTTCGTCAACCTGACCATGACGAGCGCCCGGCGCCGGATCGAAACGCCGTGAGCCAATCACCGCCCGGTTCGCCCGGTGCCTACACGGCGCCCCTGTCGATCCGCTTGGGGCTTATTATCGCCATGGCAAGTCTCACCGCCGTCTGGTACCTGCTGATGCGCGTCGCGACCGAAGGCGGCATCCCCTATCTCGGCGTTGCCTTCTGGCAATGTGCCGGCGCTTCGGCGATCGCGGGTACGGTCATCCTGCTTCGGCGCAAGCGGCTGCCTCTGAGCCGGCGCCATCTGGTCTTTTACGCCATCTCCGGCCTGTTCGGCGCCGTCGTGCCTTATGTGGTGACCGCGGTGGCCGCGCCCCGAATCCCCGTCGGCGTGCTCAGCATGGGACTTACGATCGAGCCCGCGCTCACCTACCTCATCGCGCTGCCTCTGCTGCTCGAGCGCTTTCGCAGCTTGCGCTTCGCTGGAATCCTCCTCGGCGTGGCCGGGCTCATGCTGATCGTGGTGCCCGAGGCCGCGCTGCCCTCGCCCGCCATGGTGCCCTGGGTGATCCTCACACTCGGACTTCCCGTCGGCCAGGCGATCTGGAGTACCTATCTCGCCGCAGCCCGGCCGCCCGCCGTCGACTCCCAGGTCCTCACCTTCGGCCTGGTCACGGCGGGAGCGGCCATGCTGTTGCCCGCGGCGCTCGCAACAGACAGCCTCTGGTGGCTCGACGGCGACGGCCCCAACACCGATCTGTGGTGGCCCGTTGCCGTGCTCGCCGTGATGAATTCGTTCGGCTGGATCGTCGGCTTCGAGGCCATCCGGTTGGCCGGGCCGGTGTTCTATTCGGCGTACAGCTTCATCGCCGTGCCGATGACCATCGCTGTCGGCATGGTCGTCTTCGCCGAGCGCCATTCCTTGTGGATCTGGAGCGCGCTCGTGCTGTTGCTGGCCAGCCTCTATCTGGTCAACATGACCATGAAAAGTGCCCGGCAACGCACAGAAAGCCGATGACCGGGCGATCCGCCGCCGCACGCGACGACCATTGCGCCCGGGCGAATTCATTACGCCGAGCGTATTCACTTCCGTAGGATAGGGCCATGCGGACGACTGACCCGAACCCGGCCCCGTGACCGGCGCCATTGCCCCGCTCGGCGTAAGGCTGGGTCTGCTCGCGGTCATCGCCGTCTCCGCGACCGCCTACCTCTCCCTGCTTCGGGTCACCACCGAAGCCGGCGTGCCGCCCTTCGGGTTCTTGTTCTGGCACTGCATCGCGAGCGCGCTTGTCATGTTGCCGATCATGGCGGTTCGACGCGTTCCGCTGCCGCTCGGCCGCGCCGAGTTGAAATTCTGCACAGTCTCCGCCGCGCTCGGCCTAGCCCTGCCCTTTATCGCGCTGATCCTGGCCTCGCCGCGCGTTCCGGTCGGCATCGTCGGCATGGTGGTCACCATCGAGCCCGCCTTCACCTACCTCATCGCCTTGCTCCTCTTTATCGAACGGTTCCGCTGGCTACGGGTCGGCGGCGTGCTGCTCGGCGTCGCCGGCCTGCTGCTGATCGTGCTCCCCGAGGCCAGCCTGCCCTCGCCCGAAATGGTGCCCTGGGTGCTGGTCGCCTTCGCCATGCCGCTCTGCTGGGCGTTCTGGAGCAACTGGATCGCGGTCGCCCTGCCCCCCGCGCTGGGCGCCGTCGCCGCCACCTTCGGCCTGATGACCATCGCCGCGCTCATGTTGCTCCCCGTCGCGGCCGCGACCGGTCAGCTCTGGTGGTTCGACGGGCCCCACGGCGGGATGTGGTGGGTGCTGCCGATCTTTGCCGTGATCAACGCCGTGCTCTGGACCGCCGAGTTCGAATCCGTGCGCGTCTCGGGGCCGGTCTTCTATTCGCTCTGGAGCTTCATCGGCACGCCCATGGCGATCGGCGCGGGCATGCTGTTCTTTGCCGAAAGCCACAGCTTGTGGATCTGGAGCGCGCTGGTGGTGCTATTCGCCAGCCTGTGGCTGGTCAATCACACCATGGACGCAGTCAAGCTGCGCCCTTAGCGCAAGCCTGCGCCGGCCGCGGACGCGGCCTATCTGTCATATTCGGCGGGCCGCCGCCCCTGCGGCGCACCCGCGTTTACGCAGTCCGGCAGGTCTGCTGTCGTGAGCGACAAATACAGACGCACTAAGACTCTGCCTCCGCAAAAACTCCACCATCCGCCATGCCCCGGAACCAGTCGTACGAAAGCCGCGGCGTCGCCGTATCGACGTTGGGCGCGGCGCGCCCCGCGGCGAGATCGCCCCGTCCCACCGTGCGCACTTCCGTCGAATAGCGCACCAGCGCCGTTTCGTTGGCGACGCTCCCATGCAGGTGTGCGGCGGCGAAAGCCAGCAGGTCGCCGGGCGCAATCAGCACCGGCCAGGCGCCGTTCTCGTCCACCGGTTCGCCCAGCGCGGGCAACAGCGGATAGCTGTCGTCCCCCGCCCTGAGCCGGCGGCGCAGCTCGTCGAAATCCCACTGCGCGGATCCGTTCGCAATCGCGCGCCCGAAATAGTCGGGATAGAGTGCCATGGTGCGGGCCGCGCTCACGGGATGGATTGGCGCCCACCAGTTGATCTGCGCGAGGATGCCGCTGCCCCAGCTGTCGCGGTGAGGCGCGAGCGTCTGCACCCGGCGCGAGCGATAGCTTCCTTCCGGCGGCTGGATGCGCAACCGCAGCCGGTCCCAGCCTGTCGTCGCGGGATCGACGCCCACCGATTCGAGCAACGCGGCGAAACGCGCAGCGATCTCCGGGCTCTTCTCGTAATCCGCCACCAGCGCCTCGGCCCGCGCGCCGAACTCGTCATCGCCCAGTTCCTCGTGGGCGGTCAACGGATCGTGGGGCGCAAACGCCTCGGCGATCATCGCTTGCGCCGTTTCCAGCAGGTCGAACGCCTCGACCTGCTGGCGAAAAATCACCAACTCGCCGGAAAACAGCCGCGCCGCTCGTGCGGCATCGTCGAGCGGCCCTGAACCCTCGTAAACCTCGCTCATGGCGACGTGGTGCTAGGTCCCCTCTGGCTCTATGGCGTCGACCCGGTCGGGATAGAACGCGAGATGTCCCTTGATGTCGGCTACCGCATCGAGCGGCTGCTCGTAGCTCCAAACCGCATTTTCCGCCACCCGCTCGCCCACGGTCAGTGAGTAATAACTGGCGTCGCCCTTGAACGGGCAGTGGGAGGAATGTTCCGTGCGGGAAAAATGCGCCATCGCCGCGTCCTCGCGCGGGATGTAGAACACCACGGAGATATTGCCCTCGCACATCGCCAGTGCCCGCACCGTGTCCGCCACTACCTCGCCGCCAAAACGCACCCGTACCCGACCCGGCTGGGGCACAATGCTGATCGCGTGGGCTGAGTTGTCGGTCATGGCGCCAACCTAACCTGCCACGGCCTTAACCGTCGAGCCCGTCGCCATCCAATCGCCGCGCGAGAAACGTCGCCCAATCGCTCATGGTCGTTCGGGTCAGCTCGCCTGCTCCCCCTACAACGTCGCTCCGGGCGTTTCCAGCGAGTATTCGGTCAGCTCGCGGGTCAGGTAGTCGAACGCGTCATCGACGGAGTCGGTGCGATGGATCAGCTTGAGGTCGTCGGCGTCGATGGTGCCGAACCGCGCCAGCTTGTCCAAATCGAGCACCTCGTTCCAATACTCCGTGCCGAACAGCACCACCGGCACGCGTTTCTTCATCTTGCCCGTCTGAAGCATGGTGAGAATTTCGAACAGCTCGTCCAGCGTGCCGAAGCCGCCGGGAAAGAACACCGCGGCCTTGGCGAGATAGACGAACCAGAATTTCCGCATGAAGAAATAGTGGAAGTGGAGGTGCAACTCGCGGGTTATGTAGGGATTGTCGAATTCCTCCACCGGGATCGAGATCGTCAACCCGACGTTCAATCCCTTGGCTTCCGACGCGCCCCGGTTGGTCGCCTCCATGATCCCCGGTCCTCCGCCCGTGCAGACCACGAAGCGCCGCTCGCTCTCGCCCAGCCCCTTCGACAATTCGGTCATCCGCCGCGCCAGCATCCGCGCCGCCTCGTACCACGCGAACTGCTCCATCTTGAGCTCCGCCGCCGCCAGCTCGCCGCCGGCGGCGCGCGCGGTGTCGAGCGCGGCTTCGGCGTCGTCGCGCGAGGGAAACCGTGCCGATCCCATGAAGACGACCGTGTCCTCCACCCCCTGCTTCTCGAAGCACGCAAGCGGCTCGAGATATTCCGAGAGAATGCGCAAGGCCCGCGCCTCTCGGCTGTCGAGGAATTCCCTGTTGTGGTAGGCGTGCGGCTGTCCACGCTGGTCGTCGGTCATGGTTTTTTGCAATCCTGATCGCCTGCGGGCTCTGCAACGAACCCCGTCGCAATCAACTTACCGCCCGGTGCCAGAGCTGGATACATCCGCGTCAAATTCGACCGCGCAAGCGGGTCACCATCAGCCGCGCCTGCTTCGCAAACGGTGTCGGCTCGGCACGGGGCGCAAAGAGGTCGTAATCGGCGGCCGCGAGCCGGTCGAGATACCCCCCCGCTAGACGGGCGGGCAGCAGAGCCGGCAGGGCGCGCCGTGTCACCCGCCCCGCGCGCGCATTTTCAAGATGCCCGCGCGCGGCATTCGCTACCGCCCGTGCCACCTCGCGCAATCCCTCGCCCGGTCGTCCGGCGGCAAGCGCATCGCGGCTCACCCCCGCGTCCGCGAGCAAATCCGCGGGCATGGCGATGCGGCCCTGGCGGGCGTGGAACGGCACGGCGCGCAGCAGGCCGGTCAACGCCCAGGCGATGCCCGCCGCACGCGCGGCGCCCAAAGCCGTCTCGCCCGCCGCGGGGTCCAACGCCCGCAGGCTCAGCGCCTGCAACACCCCCGAGGTGGCGTCGGCGTAAGCTTCCAGCGCTGCGAGGGTCTCCGCCGGCGTGCCCGCGAGGTCCGCCGCGCGGGCCTCGATCAGAGCGTCGAACGCCGTGCGTGGCCAGTCGAAGCGCGCGACCCCCTCGGCAAGCGCCTCGACCGCGTCGTGGCGGCGCGCTAAGCCGTCATAGATGCCCTCGATCGCCTCGCGCCACCATTGCAGGCGAATCTCGCCCAGCATGGGCTCCGAGACCACCTCGGGGATCTTGGCGACCTCGTGGCTGAAGGCGTAGAGCGCAATCATGCCCGCGCACGGGCCGGGGCTTGCGAACAGCGCACACAGGTAGCGGTCGTAATCGACCCGGCGAAGCTCGGCCGCAAGCCGGTCGACGGGCGTGGATAGAGCCATGGGGCGCATCGCTCGCTTGCCTCGATTTCATGATATATACGCCGTTTCCGCGAGGCCGTCAGAGATGCCCGAACTCCGCCCCTCCCGCCCCCGTAGCCGGCGCGCCCGGCCGTGAGCACGGTTCACGTCGTCGGCGCCGGCGTTGCCGGCCTCGCCTGCGCGGTCTCGCTGGTCAAGGCGGGACGCGCGGTCAAACTCCACGACGCCGCCAGTCACGCGGGCGGACGCGCCCGCTCGTTTCATGAGCCCGCGCTCGACCGCCTGATCGACAACGGCAACCATCTCATGCTGGGCGCGAACCCCGCGGTCTTCGAATATCTCGCCGATATCGGCGCCCACGGCGCGCTCGACGGCCAGGCCAGTGCCGCTTTTCCCTTCGTCGACCTCGCCTCGGGCGCGCGTTGGGTGGTCCGCCCCAACGCCGGGCGTCTGCCGTGGTGGATTGCGGCGCCCTCGCGCCGGATTCCGGGCAGCCGCTGGACCAACTACCTGGCGGCGCTGCGCTTGCATGACTGCCCGCCCGACGCCACCGTCGCCCAGGTGCTGGGCTCGGCCGGGCCGCTTCATGACCGGCTGTGGAAACCGTTTTGCGACGCGGTGCTCAACGCCGACCCCGCCGAGGCCGCCGCCGCCCTGCTCTGGTCCGTGCTGCGCGAGACATTCCTGCGCGGCGAGGTGGCGATGCGCGCCCATATCGCACGCGACGGGCTCTCTCCCGCCCTGATCGATCCGGCGCTCGGGTTCCTGCAACGCAACGGTGCAACCCTCCGCCTGAACAGCCGGTTGCGCGCCGTCACGCGCAGCGATACCTGGGTCACCGCCCTCGAATTTACCGGCGGGAGCGAAGTTCTGGGCGTCGACGATACGGTGGTGCTTGCCGTGCCGCCCACCGTCGCCGTCGGCCTGCTACACGGCCTCGCCGTGCCCGAAGAAAGCCGCGCCATCGTAAACGGCCATTTCCTCCTCGATCATTCCGCCGCGCTCCCCGGCGGCGAGCGCCTGCTGGGTCTCGTGGGCGGCACCGCCCACTGGTTGTTCGCCCGGGGCGACGTGGTCTCGGTCACCGTGAGCGCAGCGCAGACGCTGGTCGAGGAACCGGCGGACGCCATCGCGGTGCGACTCTGGTCCGACATCGCCGCCGCGCTCGGGCTCAAAGACACCGACCTGCCCGCCTATCGCATCGTCAAGGAAAAGCGCGCGACGTTCGCCCAGACGCCCGCCTCGCTGGCCCGCCGGCCGGGGCCGCGAATCGGTTATGCCAACTTCTTCCTCGCGGGCGACTGGACCGATACGGGCCTGCCCGCCACCATCGAAGGCGCGATCCGGTCCGGCCGACTGGCCGCCAAATGCGCTCTGGACATGGCTTAGCGCGGAATACGGGCGATCCGCGACGGCTCCTCGCGGGCACATTTGAATGCGTCTGGATTGAAACGCCCCTACCGTGCACTATGATTCCAATCAAAGCGTGCCGGGATGCTCCGGTGCGCCGCTACAATAATTGGGGGCGAACATGGCTTCGATACTGCAATCCCTTCCCGCCACCGTGATCGCGGGCATCGTGCTCACGGCGATTATGGTCATCATCATGATCGTCATCTACTGAGCCGCAGCTCACGCCATTCGCAGGAAAGGACACCGAACAAATGGAATATTTCGATTATGCCTGGGTGACTTTCATGTTCCGCTGGGGCCACGTGCTCTCCGGCGTGATGTGGATCGGTCTGCTCTGGTACTTCAACTTCGTGCAGATCCCGTCGATGCCCAAAATTCCCGATGAGCAGAAACCCGCCATCGGCAAGGTCATCGCGCCCGCTGCGCTGTTCTGGTTCCGCTGGGCGGCGCTGGCGACCATTGCGACGGGTCTGCTCGTGGCCGGGTACAACGGCTATATCGGTCAGGCGCTCATCCTCGGCATCGGCGACGGCGTCGCCAAGCACACCGCCATCGGCATCGGCATGTGGCTGGGCATTATCATGATGCTCAACGTCTGGGGCATCATCTGGCCGAACCAGAAAAAGGCGCTGGGTATCGTCGAGGTCGGCGCGGACGAAAAGAAGAAGGCGGCGCGCACAGCCATGCTCGCCTCGCGGACCAACACCATGCTTTCGATCCCGATGCTCTATTCCATGGTATCCGCACAGAATTTATACTGATAAACTATTGATATTAAACAATGAAACCCGGCCTTCATGGCCGGGTTTATTTGTTATCGCTCAGGGCCGTCGGAAGCGGCCCTTTTTTATAGTGGGTATTAACCGCCAAGCGCGATCAACGCTGCCGCCACCCGCCGCCCTTCGGCCATCAGCACGTTGTAGGTCCGGCACGCAGCGCCCGTGTCCATGGCTTCGACACCGATCCCTGTCGCGCGCAGGCACTCGCGGATTTCGACTCCCACCTGGATGCCCCGCGCGCCGCAGCCCAGCAGCAGAATCTCGACCGCGGGCTCGGCCGCGATCACCGGGGCCAGGGCCTCGGCGTCGAGCCCGCCCGTATCGGCGACGGGCCAGCTCAGGGTGCGTTCAGGAAACACGAGGATCGAGCCGGCGCGGCGCTCGCCGGTCACGCGAAAGCCGCCGGCGAAGTAGGAGTCGATAACCTGGCGACCCTCGGGAATGAGCGGGCTCAGGTCCACGGCAACGCCCGCTCTAGCCGCCCTTGGCGGGAGTGCTGGCGTCCTTGGCCGGCTTGCCCGCGCCGCCGCTTTGCCGCGGCTTGAGGTAGAGCAGCACCGGCATCGCGATGAAGATCGAGGAATAGGTGCCGACCAGGATGCCCCAGATCATGGCGAAGCAAAAGCCGCGGATCACCTCGCCACCAAAGATGAACAGCGCAAGCAACGCAAGCAGCGTCGTGACCGAGGTCATGACCGTGCGCGAGAGCGTGTCGTTGACGCTGCGGTTGAGGATCTCGGGCAGGGTGCGGCTCTTGTATTTGCGCAGGTTCTCGCGCACCCGGTCGTAGACCACCACGGTGTCGTTCATCGAGTAGCCCACGATCAGCAGCAGGGCGGCGACGATCGACAAATTGAATTCCAGCCCGATCAGGGCGAACATGCCGATGGCCACCAGCACGTCATGGACCAGCGCGATCACCGCGCCGATGCCGAAGGGCAGCTCGAAGCGGAACCAGATGTACATCAGCATGGCGAGCACCGAGGCCAGCACCGCCATAATGCCGGCCTCGATCAGCTCGGCCCCCACCTTCGGTCCGACGAACTCGACCCGGCGGTAATCGACCCCATCGCCCAGGCTGTCACCGAGGGACTGGCGGATCAACTGGACCGCGGCGTTTTGCGCCTCCGCGCCGCCCGGCTGGCGCTCGACCCGGATCAGCACGTCGTCCGGGGCGCCGAACTCCTGGAGCTGGACCTCGCCCAAGCCCAGCGCGCCGAGCGAGCTGCGCATGGCGCCGAGATTGGCGGGGCCCGGGGTGCCGACCTCGATCATGATGCCGCCCGCGAAATCGATGCCGAAGTTGAGCCCGTTGACGAAGTAGAGGCCGATCGAGGCTACGCCGAGCGCCACGGAGAGCGCGAAGAAGACGAAGCGCCGGCGCACGAAATCGAGGTTCGTCTCGTCGGGGATCAACCGGAATCGCTTCATGGCGCGCGCCCTTTCCCGCCTAGACCGGCAGCTCTTTGGGCCGCGCCCGGCGCAACCAGATGGCGCTGAGCAGGCGGGTGACCATCATCGCCGTGAACACCGAAGTGATGATGCCGATGCCCAGCGTCACCGCAAAGCCCTTGACCGGGCCCGAGCCTAGGTTGAACAGGATGACGGCGGCGATCAGGGTCGTGATGTTGGCGTCGATGATGGCGGAAAATGCGCGACGGTAGCCCGCGTCCATCGCCGCGATGGGCGTCTTGCCCGAGCGCACCTCCTCGCGGATTCGTTCGAAGATCAGCACGTTGGCGTCGACCGCCATGCCCAGCGTGAGCACGATGCCCGCGATGCCCGGCAGGGTCAACGTCGCCTGGAACAGCGAGAGCACGCCGAGCAGAATGACCAGGTTGATCACCAGGGCGCACGCCGAGAACACCCCGAACAGGCCGTAATAGAGCATCATGAAGACGACCACCGCGACCAGTCCGATGACGCTTGCGATCTTGCCCGCGCGGATCGAGTCGGCGCCGAGGTCGGGACCGACGGTGCGCTCCTCGAGGATGGTGAGCGGCGCGGGCAGCGCGCCGGCGCGGAGCAACAGAGCGAGGTCGTTCGCCTGTTCGACGGTGAAGCTCCCGGAGATGATGCCGGTGCCGCCCAGGATCGGCTCGCGGATCACGGGCGCGCTGATCACCTTGCCATCGAGCAGGATCGCGAGCACCCGCCCGGTGTTGTCCTGGGTCACGTCACCGAAACGCTCGGTGCCCGTGGAATCGAAGCGAAAGCTCACGACCGGTTCGTTGTCCTGGAAGGTCGGCTGGGCGTCGACCAGCGTATCGCCGCTGACCACGACCCGCTTGCGCACAACGTACTCACGCGGATTGCCGGCAGCGTCGGTTTCGGAATCGGACTCGAGCAACGCCGAGCCCGGCGGCACCCGGCCCTGGCGGGCCTCGCTCAGCGAGACGGTTTCGTCGATCAGATGGAAGCTCATCTTGGCAGTCTTGCCGAGCAGCGCCTTGATGCGCTCGGGATCGTCGACGCCGGGCAATTGAACCATGATGCGGTCCTCGCCCTGACGCTGGATGGTCGGCTCTCGGGTACCGGTCTCGTCGATTCGCCGGCGCACGATCTCGATCGACTGCTCGACGGCGAGGCGCCGGCGCTGCTCGATCGCGTCCTCGGTCATGGCCACGGTGAAGTTGCCGGCATCGTCGCTCGCGACATCGATCTCAGGGTCGAGCTCGCCGATCAAACCGGTGACACGCTCGACGTTGGCGGGATCGATCAGCCTGAAGCCGACCGCGTCGCCCTTGGTGCCGAGCCCCGAATAGCCGATCCGCTCCTCGCGCAGCGCGATCCGGGTTTCGTCGACCAGCGCCTGGAGCCGCTCGCGCAGAAGAGCGTCGAAATCCACTTCGAGGAGGAGATGCGAGCCGCCCTGCAGGTCGAGGCCGAGATTGACCTGGCTCCCGGGCAGCCAGCCCGGCGCATTGTCCCGGCTGAACAGGTTGGGCAGCGCGAACAGCACGCCCGCCGCGCAGATCAGTGCGACGAGAGCGATTTTCCAGGGTTGAAATCGGAGCATGGCGCCCGCGCTCTTCCGCTAGTGCCACATCCGTTTCGCTTCAAGGCACGAAGCGAAACGGCGTACAGCGGCTCGCGTTCGAGAACTTACGTAAGTCGCGTGATTCCACGTCATCGGAGTTTTTGCGCGGGTCCTACTTGTCGTCCTTCTCGGAGGTTTCGGTGGTCTCGTCTTCATCCTCCTCGTAATCCTCATCCTCATCTTCGTCGTCCTCGTCGTCGCCGATCGGGGTCGGACGGGTGATCACTTCGGTGAGGCTGCCGCGGGTGATCTTGACCTTGACGCCCGGCGCGATCTCGACATGGAGGTTGTCGTCGCGGTCGACCTTGGTGACGTTGCCGATGATGCCGCCGCCGGTGATCACCTGATCACCCCGGCGCACGCTTTGAAGCATCGCCTTGTGGGTCTTGGACTTGCGCTGCTGCGGGCGGATGATCAGAAAATAGAAGACAACAAAAATCAGGACCAGGGGCAGGATGGTCATCATGCCGCCGCCCAGGCCGCCTGATTCCCCGCCCTCGGCGCCGCCCTGGGGCGGCATGCAGGCGGTCAGTCCCAACAGCACGGCGGACAGGGCCGCGATCCGGGTAGCAAAATTCCCAGTGAGCTTCATCGTCGTCTCCTCGGCAGTCGGCGTGATTTTTTATTGCCCGGGTCCTTGGGCTCCGGTCCGGCGAATGGTTGCGCAAGATAGGCGTAAAACGGGCCACGGGCAAACCCTATTCCGCCCGCCCCGGAAGACCCCCGGAGGAGGCCCGGCACGAGCCGGGCGTCGTTGTGAGCCCTGCGCGCGCTGTGATAGGGTCGCACCGCTTCACGACCCACCTGCGACCGGGCCACCACCATGAGCGAACGCGATCTCGATCCGATCCTGCGGCGCATCGCCGATGCGCTGGAGCGCGTGGCGCCGCCACCCGCCGCCGCCCCGGACCTCGCCGGAGCCGACGCCTTCGTGTGGCACGCGGAGCCCGAAGGGCTGGAGCCGGTGGCGAGCGTCAACCGGGTCGAACTCGTACTCCTCAAGGGCATCGACCAGGTGCGCGACATCCTGCTCGGCAACACGGCCCGCTTCGCCGCCGGCTGGCCCGCGAACAACGCGCTGCTGTGGGGCGCGCGCGGCATGGGCAAGAGCTCGCTGATCAAGGCGGTGTGCGCGGCGGTGAACGCCGAAGCTTCCGGCAGCGACGCGCCGCTGGCGCTGATCGAGATCCACCGCGAGGACATCGCGAGCCTGCCGCGGCTGCTGCACAGCCTTCGCGGTGCGACGCGCCGGGCCATTCTGTTCTGCGACGACCTCTCGTTCGATTCCGGCGAGACTGCGTTCAAGTCGCTGAAAGCGGTGCTCGAAGGCGGGCTCGAGGGGCGGCCCGAGCATATCCTGTTCTACGCCACCTCGAACCGGCGCCACCTGATGCCCCGCGACATGCTGGAGAACGAGCGCTCGACCGCGATCCACCCCTCGGAGGCGGTGGAGGAGAAGGTTTCGCTCTCGGACCGCTTCGGGCTGTGGCTGGGCTTTCACTCCTGCGACCAGGAGACCTATTTCGCCATCGTCGAGGGCTACGCCGACTATTACAGCCTCGGCGTCGAGCGCGAGACATTGCACGCCGAGGCCATCGAATGGTCGGCTACCCGCGGCGCGCGCTCAGGCCGGGTCGCGTGGCAATACATCCAGGACCTGGCGGGACGGTTGGGGAAGACGCTGGAAGCGGGAGCTTAGAGGCAGGCTGATGTTTCACATGCTTTCCTGTTTCAATCTCAAGGATGGCGAGGATATCGACACCTTTCGCGGTGCCTTTGCCGAATTCGTCACCTACATGAAGAGCGTCGAGCTTGTTGAAGACAGCGGCCCCATCCGGGCGCCGCCGCTCGCACACGCCGATGGACACCGACGACGAGCGCGACCATGAGTATTTCGTGGTCATGTCGTTCAAGGACCGCCCGCAGGTCGATGCCGCCTACGCCTACATCCTGAAACATGTCGAACCGGGCGAAACGTCGCACAACAGCGTCTTCATCTGCTGGCAGGACCTGTCGTAGCCGACGACCGGGCGAACGGGGAGCGCCATGATCGATCTGTATACCGCTGCCACGCCCAACGGACAGAAGATCCACATCATGCTCGAGGAATGCGGGCTCGACTACGAAGTGCACTGGATCGACATCGACAGGGGCGATCAGTTCGAGCCGGAGTTCCTCAAGATCAGCCCGAACAACAAGATCCCGGCGCTGATCGACCACGACGGGCCCGATGGGCCGATTGCGCTTTTCGAGTCCGGGGCGATCCTGCTCTACCTCGCGGAGAAGACAGGCAAGTTCCTGCCCACGGAGGTGAACCAGAGATGGGCGACGATCCAGTGGCTGATGTGGCAGATGGGCGGCTTCGGCCCCATGCTCGGCCAGGCGCACCACTTCAACAAATACGCGCCTGCGAATCCGGGCGGCCCGGTGGTGCTGCCCTACGCCCAGGACCGCTATACAGGCGAGGCGGCCCGGCTGTACGGTGTGCTCGACCGACGCCTGGCCGAGAGCCGGTTCGTGGCCGGCGAGGCCTACACGATCGCCGACATGGCGATCTTTCCCTGGTGCCGGCTCTATGAACGCCAGGGCCAGAACATCGACGACTTCCCCAACGTGAAGCGCTGGTTCGCCATGATCGCCGAGCGGCCCGCCGTCGCCAAGGACATGGACAGGCTCGAGGACATTGTTGACGGGTGGGACGAGGAGAGCTGGGAGTTATCGTTCGGCGCCCGCCAGCGCACGCAGCATTAGGCACACGACCCGGGCCAAACGCCCGCCGACCCCGATAATTGGCGGGACGGCCGGGAAAGACGCTGGACGCGGGAGGCGTGCGCCTCTAAGACAACGACAAAGCAATTCTGATTCGAAGCGGGGAGATCGATCATGAGCGTCGTCGGAAAAGTGGATAGCCTCTGGCGCTATCCGGTCAAGAGCATGCGCGGCGAGGAGATCGACGAGGCGTTTATCGGGTTTCCGGGCGTCTACGGCGACCGCCTGTTCGCATTCAAGGACGCGTCCGCTATGGCTGGCTTTCCCTACCTGACGGGGCGGGAGAAGCAGGAAATGCTGCTCTACAGTCCCCGCTTCCGCCATCCGGACAAGGCTGCCAAGCCGCTCAACCTTGCCGAAGCCGAGGACCTGGCGCCCGGTGTGACGCCGATTTTCGCCGCTTTGGACGAATTCGCCCTGGAAGTCGAATTGCCATCGGGCGAGACGCTCGCGATCGACGATCCCGCCCTGATCGAACGGCTCACCGACGGGCTGCCCGACAAGCATGTTTTGTCCCTGTTGCGCTCCGACCGGGCGTTCACGGATTGCCGCCCCGTCTCGCTGTTTTCGCTCCAGACCGTGGGCCAGCTCGGCGAGGAGGTTGGGAGCGACCTCGACAAGCGGAGCTTCCGGGCGAACATTTATGCCGATCTCGACGGGGCGGACGGGTTTGCCGAGAACGACTTCATGGGCAAGACCCTGCAGATCGGATCGAAGGTGGTGCTCTCCATCGTCGAGCGCGACCCGCGCTGCATGATGATTACGTTCGATCCCGATACGGGGGAATCGAACCCCGAGGTACTCAAACGGGTGGTCAAGGGCCATGACGGCAAGGCCGGAATTTATGGCGCCGTTCTGGTCGAAGGAACCGTGCGGCCCGGCGACGAGATCAAGCTGCTGAGCTAGGCCAGGCCGGAGCGCCCGGATAATCCGGACATTCACGAAGGAGATGCAATGTGGCCGACGACAATCAGGACCTGCAGAAAGCCAACTACACCCTCGACATCGCGTCGGCGGAGCTTCCCGACGTGGACTGGCCGACCATGACCGTGGTGTCGGGCAACCCCGTCGTGCGCTACCTGCCGCTGAGCGTGAACCGCGAGCTCGGCATCGAGCGGGGCTTGTGGGAAATCACAGAGAGCGTCATCGAGGACACGGAAACCGACGAGATGTTCGTCGTGGTCTCGGGCCGGGCGACAGTGGAGTTCCTCGACGAAGGCGGCCGGGCGATCGAGCTGGTGACCGGCACCGTCGGGTTCTTCAAGGAGGGCTCACGGACCCGCTGGACGACCCACGAGACGCTCCGCAAGGTCTACCAAATTCCGTCGGGCTAAAATCTTTGCCGGCACATGCGACACGGCGCCCCCGCCGACCGGGACCGCGCGCCCTCAAAGGGGCGTCGCCGAATTGATCCGGCGGCAAAGCACAGCGTAATCCCTCGTTAACCATACTGTGACAGTGTTGCGGCAGCCGGAATGGGTGTTCCGGATGAGCCTACGTTTTCGGCCGATTCGTCACTTTCCGGCCGGGTGCATTGGAACGCGGGAGCCGGACTTGCCGAAATCGCACGACAGCGCCGGATTGCTCGACGCCGAGATGGAACATCTGCGGCGCGACCGCGAGCGGTTCGTCGCGTTTGCATTTTGCAGCGCCGATATCCTGCTCGAACTCAACAGCGCGCAACAGGTGAGTTTCGTCGGCGGCGCCGTCGAGCCGCTCACGGGTTATTCGGACCGCGAGCTGATCGGTCGCAACCTGCTCGACCTGGTGGAGCCCGACGAGCGCCGGGTGCTTCACGAATTGCTGCGTTGCGTCGCGGACGGCCATCGCCTGCACCCCAAACTGGTGCGCCTCGCCGGCGCCGACGGGCCAACCCCGCCACTTGCCATGACCGGTTACTTCCTGCCCGATCTCGACGGGCGTTATTTCCTGTCGTTGCGCATGGGGCCACCGCTGATGCCCTTCGAGCGGCGCGCCGCGGCATACCGGGACACGGAAAGCGGCCTGCTCGACGCCGACAGCTTCCAGGCCGCAGCGGGCGAGCCGATCAAGGGGGCGGGCCAGGACGCCGACTATCGGCTGACCTTTCTGGAGCTGGGGATTTCGCCGAGCTGCGCGAGCGTCTCGACGACGAAACCCGGGACGAGGTGATCAAGACCATCGGTGCGCATTTGCGCGCCCAGTCACTGGGCGGCGACCTGGCGGGCCGGATCGGCCAGGATCGCTTCGGGCTGGTCCACGACAAAGAAGTGGACAGAGAAGCGATTCAATCCCGCATCGGGGAAATTGCGCGCAAGGCAGACCCGAGCGGCACCGGCGTCGTGGTACGCGCCGCGGGCATCGACCTCGACGTGCAGGGTATGAGCGAGACGGACGCGGTTCGGGCACTGGCCTATACCATCGGAAAATACGCAGAGGGCCGGGATCAACCGCTCACCGTCCAGAGTCTGTCGGACGCGCTGAAGACGATGGTCGAGGAGACCGGGCGCCAGATCGAGGAGATCAAGACCAAGGCCCGTTCAGGCGCCTTCGAGGTGGTATTCCAGCCCATCGTCGAGCTGGCCAGCCGCGAGGCGCGCCACGTCGAGGCGCTCGCCCGACTGGGCAGCGGCGCATCGCCTG
This sequence comes from Alphaproteobacteria bacterium, assembly GCA_965249645.1. Taxonomy (GTDB): domain Bacteria; phylum Pseudomonadota; class Alphaproteobacteria; order UBA828; family JAPUJA01; genus CAVOEB01. The sequence continues at coordinate 240,035 of CBDFML010000012.1, read as the reverse complement.
CCGGCATCATCCGCTTCGCCGAGGACGTCGCCGTGGTGGCCGAATTCGACCTCGCCATGTGCCGCAAGATGATCGACCGGATCGAAGCCGCAACGGGTGCGGCAACAGGATCGGCGATCGCGGTCAATATCTCGAACCACTCGGCCGCGGATAGCGGCTTTGCGCGCTCGCTCCACCGCCTGCTCGACGAGCACCCCCGGGTCACCGACCGGCTGATTTTCGAGATCACGGACTCGGCGGCGATCGCCGATCAGGGCGTCGCAAACCGGTTCATCCAAAGCCTGCGCTCCCGTAAAATTCCGGTCTGCCTCGACGATTTCGGCAGCTGTGCCTCGGCGCTCCAGACGCTACAGGAGCTTCAGGTCGATATGGTCAAAATCGACGGCCAGCACCTCGAAAAGGCCCTGGCTACGCCATCGGGCGCCGCGTTGTTGCGCGCGTTGGCGCATCTGTGCGACGAACTCGAGGTTCTGCCCATCGCCTACCGGGTCGAGAGCGAAAGCGGCGCGGCAAGGCTGTTCGAATGCGGCATCCGTTACGCCCAGGGCTACCTGTTCGGCCCGCCCTCGGAAAGCCCCGACGGGCCCAACGCTCCGACCCCCGAGCCGCCGGTCGATCAGAGCTGGAGCGCACCTTCGATCGGCGCCCTCGCGCTCAAGTCGCAGCGACGCAGGTGATGTGTCGTTTGACGCGCTCGGGCGCCGCACAGGCTCACGCCGAATAAGCGGTGGCCCACGGTCGGCGTGGGCTTAACGCGCTATCCCCCCAAGAAATGAACCGGGTCGACGGCCTCACCCTGGCGGCGAAGCTCGAAATGGAGCTGGGGTGAGGCGACGTTGCCGGTGGCGCCGGACTGGGCAACCACGTCGCCGCGCCGGACCACCTGGCCGCGGGTGACGAGGAGCGCATCGTTGTGAGCGTAGGCGCTGACCCAGCCGCTGTCGTGGCGGATCAGCACGAGGTTGCCGTAACCCTTCAGTTCGTTGCCGACATAGGCGACGGTGCCGTCGCGCACCGCCACGACCGGTGCGCCCCGGGGCAATTCGATATTAATGCCGTCGTTGTGCAAATTGCCGGGCTTGGGGCCGAATCCGGAGACGATGGTGCCCTGCGCCGGCCACGAGAATCCAGCCGCACTGGGCGCGGTGACGACGATCTCCGCCGGTAAGGGCGTGCTCGCAGCGGTCGTCGGCGTCGGCGCGGCGCCGGACGTGCCGGCGGCGGTCGCCGGTTGGGGCGCGGGCGCGTCCAGGGTTTCGCTGGTGACACCGCTGTTTCCTGCTCCACCGGACACGGTGACGACGGTTCCACCGCTCCCGCCGCCCGATGCGGGTAGCGTTAACCGGTCGCCGACATAGAGGGTGTAGGGCGGCTCAATGCGGTTCAGCCGTACCAGGCTGCTCATGTCGATGTCGTAACGCCACGAGATGGCGTACACGGTGTCGCCCTTTTCGACCACATGGACGCGCTGGCCGGGCAACTTCAGAATCTGGCCGACGAGCAGGACGTAAGGCGGGCTGAGACGGTTGAGTTCGATCAAATCGCGCAGCGGCACACGTTGCGCACGGGCAATATCGAACAGGGTATCGCCGTGCTCGACCACGATGCTGTTCGAATCGAGCCCGAGGGCACCGGACGCGTCGGGGGACTCTCCGGCATAACCGGGTTTCGCCTCGGGCTCGGGCAGGCCGCCTGCGGCGGTGACGCCGCTCTTGTCGAGCACCGGAGCGGGCGGCTGATAGCAGGCGGCGAGCGCACAAACGAGCGCCACTGCCAGGCTCGCCCAGGCCGCGTCGCGGACGCCGGGAACGTTCACGTTCCCTCCTCCGGTGCGCCGGCAACGAGGGGCACGAAGCGCACGGGCATGAAGGCGGTCTCCTCAAAGCCGTCCTCGGTGCGGCAGATCTTGAGAAGTTCCTGTCCGGCGCCGACACGCCCGACGGGAATGACCAGAATGCCGTCGGGCTTGAGCTGATCGAGCAGCGCGGGCGGAATCTCGGGCGCCGCGGCGGTGACGATGATGCGGTCGAAGGGCGCAGCCTCGGGCCAGCCTGTGGAGCCGTCGCCCACCCTGGTGACGACGTTGGTCAGGCCCAGCCGCTCGAAGCAGCGCGCGGCCCCGGCCAACAGGTTTGCGTGACGTTCGACGGTGTAGAGCCGGCGGCAGAGAGCCGAAAGAACCGCCGCCTGATAACCCGAGCCGGTGCCGATCTCGAGCACGGTCATGCGGTCGGTCAGTGCCAACGCCTCGGTCATGGCGGCAACCACCAGCGGCTGGCTGATGGTCTGCCCGGACTCGATGGGCAGCGCGGTGTTTTCGTAAGCCTGATCATTGAGGGCCTCGGACACGAAGACCTCGCGCGGCGTCTGCTCGATGGCCGAAAGCACCCGCGTGTCGCGTATGCCCTCCTGGCGGAGCTCCATCAACAGGCGGACGACGCGGGGCGCGGTTGTCATTCGAGAATCGCGCGCAACTTCTTGAGCGTCGGCCGGTGGGTGAGGTCGAGATGAAACGGCGTCACCGCGATGCAGTTCTTCTCCAGCGCGTCGAGATCGGTACCCGCCCGCCCGCCCGTGGATTTGCGGGTTTTGTAGAGCCACAAATAGCGGTTGTTGCGCAAATCGATCCGCTCGTCGACCAGGTCGGTCATCTCGTGCTGGCCCTGGCGTGCGGCCATGACGCCCTGCACCTCGTCGGGACCGACGTCCGGGAAATTGACGTTCATCAGCACGCCCTCGGGCCAGCCGATCTTCAGCAGCTTGACGATAATCTCGGGCGCCCAGCGCTCGGCAGTGCCCCAATTGAGCGCCCGTGCGCGGTTCCACACCAGGCTGAGCGCGATCGAGGGCACGCCCAGCACCGCACCCTCCATGGCGGCCGCGACGGTGCCCGAATAGGTCACCTCGTCGCCGAGGTTCTCGCCGCGGTTGACCCCGGAGAGCACGAGGGTGGGCGGGTTGTCCTTCATCACCTTGTTGAAGGCGACGAAGACGCAGTCGGTGGGCGTGCCGTTCACCGCATATTTTCGGGGGCCGATCTTGCGAATGCGAATTGGCGTGTGAAGCGAGAGCGCGTGGCTCGCCGCACTTTGCTCGGTCTCGGGCGCCACCACCCAGACGTCGTCCGATAAGTTGCGCGCAATGCGTTGGAGCACCTTGAACCCGGGGGCGAGAATGCCGTCGTCGTTGGCCAGCAGGATACGGTGGTGGGCGAGAGGTTTCGACGCGGAATGCTTAGCTGCCAAGGGGGTCGATCCTTTCGAGGCCGTTCATGTAGGAGCGGAGCGCCTCGGGAACGGTCACCGAGCCGTCCGGGTTCTGGTAGTTTTCGAGCACCGCGACGAGGGTGCGGCCCACGGCCAGGCCCGAGCCGTTCAGCGTGTGGACGGGGTTGGCGCCCTTCCCGCCAGAGGGGCGAAAGCGCGCCTTCATGCGCCGGGCCTGAAAGTCGCCGCAATTGGAGCAGCTCGAGATCTCGCGGTAGGTGTCCTGACCGGGCAGCCAGACCTCGATGTCGTAGGTCTTGCGCGCGGAGAAGCCCATGTCGCCGCACGACAGCGTGACCACGCGGTAGGCAAGCTCCAGCCGCTTGAGCACCTCTTCGGCGCAGGCCGTCATGCGCTCAAGCTCGTCGTCGGACTTGTCGGGGTGGGCGATCGAGACCAGCTCGACCTTGGAGAACTGGTGGACCCGGATCATGCCGCGGGTGTCCCGGCCCGCCGTCCCCGCCTCGGCACGAAAACAGGGCGTGAAGGCGGTGACCCGGATCGGCAGGGCCGCTTCATCGAGAATCTCTCCCGCCACGAGGTTGGTCAGCGGCACCTCGGCGGTGGGGATCAGCCAGAAATCGTCCTCGGTGCGGAACAAATCGTCGGCGAACTTCGGAAGCTGGCCGGTGCCAAACAGCGCCCCATCGCGAACCAGCGCCGGGGGACTGACCTCCAGATAACCGAACTCAAGAGTGTGGAGGTCGAGCATGAACGAGGCGATGGCGCGCTCGAGGCGGGCGAGCGGGCCCTTGAGCACGACAAAGCGAGCGCCCGAGAGCTTGGCCGCCGCGTCGAAATCCATCTGGCCCAGCGCCTCGCCGAGCTCGAAATGCTGGCGCGCCTCGCCCGCCAGCGCGGGCGGCTCGCCAACCCGGCGAAGTTCGACGTTGGCGTCCTCGTCAAGCCCCTCGGGCACATCGTCCGCGGGCAGATTGGGCAGGCCCGAGAGCAACCCTTCGATCTCGCCGCCCAGCGACTGGTCGCGCGCCTCGCCATCCTTCAGGCGCTGCTTGATGCCGCCAACCTCGGCGACCAGATCGTCCGCCGCCTCGCCCTGGCCTTTTTTCGCGCCGATGATCTTGGACAGTTCGTTACGCCGGGCCTGCAGCTGCTGCATGTCGGTCTGCAGCGCGCGGCGCTCGGCGTCGAGCGCAAGCACCGGATCGGCCGCGCCGGGCAGCCCGCGGCGCGCGAGGCCCGCGTCGAATGTCGCCGGGTTGTCGCGAATCCACTTGAGGTCGAACATCCGGTCCTACGAGGACATGGCAGGAAAGCGTCTTCGCCGCCTTGTGCCGCTAACGCGCGCGCGCGTCAAGTGCGGCGGTTGCAACGTGTCATTCGCGCCCGACGTTGAAGTCGGTGTCCTCGCCGTCGTCGAGGCCGTCGTCCATGGCAGCGTAGGCCGCCTCTTCCTCGGCTTCGCGCACGGCCTTCCTCTTCTGGACCCGCGCTGCGAGGAAGATCGAGACCTCGTAGAGCAGGAGCAGCGGGATGCCGAGGCCAACCTGGCTGATCAGGTCGGGCGGCGTGAGAATGGCGGCGCAGATGAAGACGATGATGATGGCGATCTTGCGCTTTCGCCTCAAGCCCTCGGCGGTGACGACGCCGACACGGGCGAGCAGGGTCATCAAGACCGGGAGCTGGAAGCAAATACCGAACGCAAAGATCAGCTTCATGACGAGCGAGAGGTACTCGTTCATCTTGGGCAGCAGTTCGGTTTTTACCGCGCCCGTGGCGCCGGTGTCCTGGAAGCTGACGAAGAAGGCCCAGGCCTGGGGAAAGATGAAGTAGTAGACCAGCGCGCCACCGGCAAAGAACAGGACCGGCGTGGCGATGAGGAACGGCAGGAAGGCATTGCGCTCGTTCTTGTACAGGCCGGGCGCCGCGAACTTGTAGACCTGGGTGGCAAAGAGCGGGAAGCTGACGAAGAACGCCGTCCAGAACGCAACCTTCAGCTTGGTGAAGAAGGCCTCGAGCAGGTGGGTGTAGATCAGCTTCGGCTCGTAACCTTCATCGCGCAAGATATCGGTAAGCGGGCGGACGAGGAATTCGAAGATGTCTTCGGCGACCAAATAGGCGGCGATGAAGGCGACGATCAGGCCGACGACGGAATACAGCAGCCGGTTGCGCAGCTCCACGATGTGTTGCATCAGGGGCGCGCGGCTGTCCTCGACGCCTTTTTCCTCGACTTCGCTGCGCTCGACCACGTGTTCTGTCCCGTTCCTCTCTCGCCCCGGCGCCTACGCCTTGGACGGCGTGTCGTCGGTGTCCGTGGCCGCCGGCCCCGTCGGATCGGGCTCCGCCGGATCCGGGGGCGGCGTCGATCCGCCTGCGATGTCGTTGCTGCCGCCGGACGCACCCGCGGTCTGGTCGGGAGTTCCGGTGGCCGCGGCGTCCTGCGGCTTGTCGGTGTCCTCGTCGGGCGGCAGCCGACCCGCCTGAGCCAGCTCGCGGTTTGCCTCGGCGATCTCGCGGCGCACCTCGGCCAGCTCGGTTTCCTCGGCCATGGTTTCGAAATTGCGCTGGAAATCGCGGGTGACCTTGCGCGCCTTGCCCGACCAGCGACCGACCGAACGGATGACGCCGGGCAGATCCTTGGGTCCGATCACGACGAGGGCTACGACCGCAATGATCGCAATTTCGGTCCAGCCGATATCGAACATCGGGGCGTCGCCGACGTCTTGTGGATAACTCTTCCGACTAGCTCTTGGCGGCCTCGTCGCTGTTCTTCGCGCTCGACGTCTCGGCGTTGCTCGGTGCGGCCTGCTGGTCGATGACCTTGTCGTCCGCCGCTGTATTGGCGGTCGTCGAGGTATCCGGCGCCTGGCCTTCCTTCATGCCCGACTTGAAGTTCTTCACGCCCTTGGCGACGTCGCCCATCACGCGCGGCAGCTTGCCCGCGCCGAAAATGATCAGCACGATCGCGAGGATCAGTACGATTTGCCAAATTCCAATACTCATGTGGCGTCTCTCCTTGCTTCGTCGCGGGGCCGTCCTGCCGGCCTGTCCGCAGTTTGGCAGACTCCCGGAGCGCTCGCAACGCGGGCTCCGAACCGCAGTGTTTCTGCTGCTTATCGTATTTTGATTCTCTTGTAAAAACAAAAGTTTGCGCGACGTCGAGGGGTCGGTGCGCGATCCGGGGCCTGGCGGGCGAACCGACGCGGTCCCGCAGCTCCCCCGCACGCGGGTCATGGACAGGCCTGTGGATAACCCAAGGGACAGGTTGAGGATAGAACCTCAAGCCGCTGAAATTAATTGAAAATACTATCTAGCACCCAGCTCCAGCGCCGGGCCGGCCTAATCGTCCGTCGCGCGTCCTTCGAGGGCCGCAAGCTCGCCCTTTTCGCTCTCGCCGTCGGGCTCGCCGATGCCGCCACCGTCGGAACCGTCGTCCGACGCGGCCGCGACATTTGCGTCGTCGTTGGCCGCCCCATGTTCATCGTCGTCGTAGCCCTCGTCATCGTGATTAGGGCCGCTCGACGCTTCGCTCTTCGGGGCCGCGGAGGGAATGGTCGGCGCCACCGGATCGAGCAAGCCTGCTGCCTTCAACTCCTCGGCACCGGGCAGATCGCCCAGCGCGGCGAGGCCGAAATGGTCGAGGAATCGGTCCGTCGTCCCCCAGGTGGTCGGCCGCCCGAGCACCCGGCGGCGGCCCTTGGGCGCGACCCAGCCGGTCTCGAACAGCAGATCGAGGGTGCCCTTGGATAGGCGCACGCCGCGCACCTCCTCGATCTCGGCACGGGTGATCGACTGGTGATAAGCGATGATCGCCAGCGTCTCGACGGCGGCGCGCGAGAGCCGCCGGGGCACCACCTTCTCGACTCGAAGCCGCGGGGCCAGATCGGGCGCAGTGCGAAACGCCCATTTACGCCCGGCCGGGACAAGGTTGACGCCGCGGTTTTCGTAGAGCGCGGCGAGTTCGGCAAGCCGGGCCGCGACGTCCTCGCCCTCGGGCAACCGCTCTGCTAGGCGGGCCTCGTCAAGCGGCTCCGCCGAGGCGAAGATCAGGGCCTCGAGCAATCGAATTGACGATGTACGATCGGTCATGGGGCCTCTCCAGCACGGACATAAATGGGACCAAACGGTTCGAGTTGGCGCAAGCGGAGTTTGCCGAGGCGTGCCAGCTCGAGGCTGGCAGCAAAGGTGGCGGCCACGGCGGAACGCCGCCCGATCCCGGGGCTAAGCCCCTCGGGCAGGAACCGCATGAGCAGCGACCAGTCGGGCATCTCGCCAAGCCGACGCGCAAGCCGATGATAGGCCTCTTCGAGAGAGTGGAACTCCGAGGGCGCCACCCGCATGCGCGAGACCTGGCGCTGCGCCTCCTGGCTGGCATAGGTCTTGAGCAGGTCATAGAGCGAAAGCTCGTACACGTTGCTGCGTTGCACGGGGGTCGGCTCGGGCCGGCCCCGGACGAAACGCTCCTGGCCGAGCATCGGGCGCGCCATCAGCCGGGCCCCCGCCTCGCGCATCCCGTCGAGGCGGCGCAGCTGGTGAGCCAGCGCCGCGGCCATCTCCTCGGCCGAGGGCTCGTCCTCGCCGGGAGCTGCGGGCAGCAGCAGGCGCGATTTGAGATAAGCGAGCCAGGCCGCCATGACAAGATAATCGGCCGCAATATCCATATCGATGCGCTTCGCACTCTCGATAAAGGCAAGAAACTGCTCGGCGAGCGCAAGGATCGAAATATGCGTGAGATCGACCTTCTGCTGGCGCGCTAGATTGAGCAGCAGATCGAGCGGACCCTCGTAACCGTCGAGGTTGAGGATCAACTGGACCGGCGCAGGGGCGCGCAAGGGGCCCGCGTCGGCCTCGAAGCCGCGCGACACCGGTGGTACCGGCTCACTCATGCGGCCGCGCCTGCGAAGAGGAACAAACTTTCGATCACCGTCAGGAAACCTCGCACAACGGGACCCAAAACCCAATGGATCGGGTTGAAGTCTATCCCTAAACGGCCAAGCAGGAGGGGAATAAGAAAGATCGCCGCCAGCAGGAGCAGCGCGATGTGGCGCTCGCGCGACGCCACGAGGGCTGCGAAAGGCGCAGGAAGCAAGCCCAAAAGCACCCGTCCGCCTTCCAGCGGGGGGATCGAAAGGATGTTGAATGCTGCCAGCCAGACGTTGATCAGGATCAGGTTCACGGCGTTGTCGTAAAGCCACAAACCGAGCGAATCGGAGGGCCCCAACACAAGGTTGACCAGCAGCATGCCCAGGCAGGCGAGGACGACGTTGGCCGCCGGCCCAGCCAGCGCGACCAGGATGCCGTCGCGCCGCGGCCGGCGCAGGCGCGAGACGACGACGGGCACGGGCTTGGCAAAACCGAACAGGAACGGCGCACCGAGTAGCAGCAGCAGGCCGGGCAGCAGGATGGTGCCGACGAGGTGGATATGCTTGATCGGGTTGAGCGTCACCCGGCCCGCGCGCCGCGCCGTATCGTCGCCCAACCGGTCGGCAACGAGGCCGTGAGCGGCTTCGTGCAGGGTGATGGCCAACAGAACCGGAAGAACCCAGACCGAGGCCAGATAGGCGATCGCGCCAGCGCCCACCGACTATACCTCGCCGGGGCCGAGCAGATCGCCGAGCGCAGTGGCGAGCGCGGCTGCCTCGGCGCCCTCGGCGGGCGGTCCGATCACCGCCAGCGCGCGCGCCACTCGCTCGGCAGGCGTGCCGTCCAGACGAGGCACGACGGCCGCGACTTCGGCCATCTCGACCGCATCGCCGTTGCAGTGGAGAACCAGATCGCAGCCGGCCTCGAGCGCGCGCGACGCGCGAGACGCCAAGCTGCCGTCGAGCGCTCCCATGGACAGGTCGTCAGACATCAGCGCGCCGCTGAAACCGATGGTCTTACGAATGATTTCGCCGATCATGGCGCGGGAGAAGGTCGCGGGGGCCGCCGCATCGAACGCGGCGTAGGTGACGTGGGCGGTCATGGCGAAGGGCGCATCGGCGCAGGCGGCGAAGGGGGCGAAATCCACGGCGGCAAGATCATCGGCCCCAGCCTCGACCACGGGAAGCGCGCGGTGGCTGTCGGCCCGCGCCCGCCCGTGGCCGGGAATATGTTTGACGACCGGCGCGACACCGCCCGCGAGCAGCCCGTCGATGACGGCGCGCCCCAGCCGCGCAATCTGGCCCGGTTCGTTGCCGTAAGCGCGATCGCCGATGATTTCATGGCCGTCGGGAGCGGGGACGTCGAGCACGGGCGTGCAGTCGACCGTAATTCCCAGCTCGCGGAGCTCGGCGGCAATCAGCCGGGCATTGAGCCAAACAGCCCGTTCCGCCGCCTCGATGTCGCGCCCGGCCAGTGCAGCGAACCGCGCGGCTTCGGGCGGGCGGCGCCAATGGGGCGGTCCGAGACGGGCGACCCTGCCGCCCTCCTGGTCGATCAACACCGGCGCATCGGCGCGGCCGACGGCGTCGCGCAAGGCCGCGACAAGTCCGACAAGCTGGCCCGGATCGACACAGTTTCGAGCGAACAGGATGAAGCCCAACGGATCGGCGGCACGGAAGAAGGCGCGTTCGTTCGCGCCAAGGATGGGCCCGGCACAGCCATATATGGCGGCGGTGGGCGCGTTCACTTCTTGACGACGAGGCAGTCCTGCTTACGTGCCTTGAGCTGGGCACACAGGGCGTCGGCCGCTTCGCGGCTCGCGAAGGCGCCAAAGCGGGCACGGTAATAGACGCCCTTCTCCGCCCCGAGATCCGCGCGCTGCACCGAGACCGCGAGGCCACTGGCGATTTCGCCATGCAGCAGCTTAAGCCGTTCGCCCTCGGCCCGGGCAACGGATTCCTCGCGGAACGAGCCGACCTGGACCACGTAATCGCCAGCCGGCGCGCTGGCGACCACGACGGGTTCGGGTTGCGACTCGACGACGGGAGCTGGCTCGGGCGCAGCGACGGGCTCGCCCGCTGCGGGCTCGATGACGGCGGTCACGCTTTCGGCAAGTTCAGGTGCGCCGCCGAGGGCGTCGTCCGCACCCTCCGCGGTTGCCGCCTCGTCCTGCGCGCCGTCGAGAGCCGCCTCGTCGGTTGCGGCCTGGGCGGCATCCTGCGTCGCGGCCAGAGCGTCTTTGGCAGGCTCCTCGCCAGCGGGAAGAAGATGCTCAGGCTCTTCCGCCTCTTCCTCGCCGGTCATTGCCTCATAGACCATCTTGTCCTGATCGGGCACGTCGAGACCGCCGGGATCGTCGGGCACTACCTTGTCCGGCTCCTCGGGTGCAGTGACCAGCGGCGGCGGCCCCTCGTCCTCCGCGGGTCCGGTGCCACCGGTCACCGCCCAGGCGACGACGCCCGCGACGACAACCGCGAGCAAGAATCCGGGAAGCAACCAGCGAGTTGGGGATTTCTTGCGGGGCGGCGGGGGTGGCGAGTCGTGCTCGGACTCCATCACTTCGTATTCGGTTGGCTGGTCGGTCATCCGCGCATCTCCTCCACCGGCTCGACGCCGAAAATCCGCAATCCCCCGGCAATTACCTGCGCGACGCACTCGATGAGCGCAAAGCGCGCCGCCGTGGCCGCCGCATCATCGGGGCGCACGAAACGCAGGGCTGGGTCTTCCTTGCCCCGGGTCCACAACAGGTGGAAGGCCGAAGCGAGATCGTAGAGATAGAAGGCGAGGCGATGCGGTTCGTGGGCCAGCGCCGCGCTCTCCACGGTCCGCGGCCATCCGGCCAGCAGGCGAATCAAAGCAATCTCGGCGTCGTCGGTCAAGCGATTCACCTCTGCCGCCTGAAGCGCTGCGGTCGAGAGATCGAGCTCCGGCATCTCGACGGCGGCCATGCGACGAACCGAGCATATCCGCGCATGGGCGTACTGGACGTAGAACACAGGGTTGTCCCTGGACTGCTCGGTGACCTTGACGAGATCGAAGTCGAGCGGCGCGTCGTTTTTGCGGGTGAGCATGATGAAGCGGACGACGTCCTTGCCCACCGCATCGACCACGTCGCGAAGGGTGACGAAGGCGCCGGCGCGCTTCGACATGCGCACGGGCTGGCCGCCCTCGGAAAGCTTGACCATCTGGCACAGCTTGACGTCGAGCTCGCCCGCACCGTCGGTCAGGGCGCTAAGCGCCGCTTTCATGCGCTTGACGTGGCCGCCGTGATCAGCACCCCAGACATCAATCATGGTGCGAAAACCACGCTCGAACTTGTCGAAATGGTAGGCGACGTCGCTCGCGAAATAGGTCCAGCCGCCGTCGGATTTCTTGATCGGCCGATCGACATCGTCGCCGAACTCGGTGGAGCGAAAGAGGAGCTGTTCGCGGGGCTCCCAGTCTTCGGGCTCCTTGCCCTTGGGCGGCGCGAGGGTGCCGGTATAGATCAGGCCCTTGGCATCGAGCGCGCCAAGTGCGGCATCGACCTTGCCCGCCTCGACGAGTTCGCGCTCGAAGGTAAAGACCTCCTGACGCACGCCGAGCACCGCGAGGTCTTCGCGAATCAGCGCCATCATGGCGTCAATCGTGAAGCGCCGGATCTCGGGCAGCCAGTCGTCCTCGGTTGCATCGAGCCAGACGCGGCCCTTCGCCTCGGCCAGCGCCTTGCCCACGGGCTTGAGGTAGTCACCGGGATAGAGACCCTCGGGAATCTCGCCGATTTCCTCGCCCAGCGCCTCGCGATAGCGCAACCACGCGGAACGGGCGAGCATGTCGACCTGCGCGCCGGCGTCGTTGACGTAGTATTCGCGGGCGACGGAAAACCCCGCGAACTCGAGGAGGGCGGCCAAGGCGTCGCCAAACACGGTGCCCCGGCCGTGGCCGACATGGAGCGGCCCGGTGGGGTTGGCGGAGACGTACTCGACATTAACCCGCTCGCCCGCGCCGATGTCCGAGCCGCCGTAATCGGTGCCGGCGTCGAGAATCTCGGGAATTCGGGCAGACCAGAAGGCGCCGGTCAGGCGCAAATTGACGAAGCCCGGCCCGGCGATTTCGACGCCCGCCACATCGGCGTGCGCCTCGAGCCGGGGCGCCAGAAGGGCCGCGATGTCGCGCGGCTTCATGGCCGCCGGTTTGGCCAGCACCATCGCCGCATTGGTCGCGAGATCGCCATGCGCAAGATCGCGCGGCGGTTCGACGGAAACGCGCGAGGCATCGAGCCCCCCGGGCAGTTCTCCAGCCCGCCCCAACGCCTCGAGTTCCAGTTCAATAATTTCCTGGAAATAATTGAAAATATTCATTTATTCTCGTTCGAAATGCGGAATATCCAATCGTGCTCCTCGAGTGCAGTGCGATCGGTCATGCTGGCCACGTAATCGGCGACGACGCGCGCGGTGGCGTCGCTTTTGGGCGGCTGGCCGGTCGTCTTGGCGCGCCACTCGGTGGGCATGCATTCGGGCTCGGCGATGAACAGCGTGGCGAGATCGGTGAGCACCCGGCGCGCCTTGCTTTTCATCCGGTTGACCTTGTAGTGCCGGTACATGTTTTCGTGCAGGAAGGCTTTGAGTGCGCGGTCGTTCGCGGCCATCTCGGCGGACAGCGCGGCCATGGGCCCGGGCAACGCACGCAATTCGACCGCGCTGGCGGGCTTCGCCTCGGCGAGGCGGGCGCGGGTTTCGCGGGTCAGATCAGTGACCATGGCATGGATCAGCCGGCGCACCGCCTCGTGAATGGCGCGTTGCGTGTCGAGACCGGGATGCTGCTTGTCGATTTTGGCGAACACGGGCCCGACCAGGGGGACGTCGGCAAGATTGGCGACGGTGAACAGGCCGGCGCGCAGGCCGTCGTCGATATCGTGGTTGTTGTACGCGATGTCGTCGGCCAGCGCGGTAATCTGGGCTTCGAGACCCGGCTGGGTGGCCAGTTCGAGATCGTGCTCCTTGCCATATTCGGCGATCGCCCAGGGCAGCCTGTCCGCCCCGTCGCCGTCAGGGCGCGTGAGAGGCCCGTTGTGCTTGACTATCCCTTCGAGGGTCTCCCAGCTCAGATTGAGGCCGTCGAACCCGGCGTAGCGCTGCTCGAGCCGGGTAAGCACGCGCAACGTCTGGGCATTGTGGTCGAAGCCGCCATAGGACGTCATGACCTCATGGAGCGCGTCTTCGCCAGCATGGCCGAAGGGCGGGTGGCCCAGATCGTGGGCCAGCGCCAGAGCTTCGGCAATGTCCTCGTTGAGATCGAGATCGCGGCACACGGAGCGAGCGATCTGGGCAACCTCGAGACTGTGGGTAAGCCGCGTGCGGTAATAATCACCTTCGTGATAGACGAACACCTGGGTCTTGTATTCGAGGCGGCGAAAGGCGGCGCAATGGATGATGCGGTCACGGTCGCGCTGATAGACCGTGCGCGGCGGGCTTTCGGGTTCGGGATGCAGCCGCCCGCGGCTTTCCTCGGGCTTGCAGGCGTAGGGCGCGACCATCCGCCGACCCTACAAGCGCGCCATGCGGCAAGCAACGACCGTCTAAGGGATCGCGCATGTCATTGACTTGTGAGGGAAAATTACTAAATAACCAGGAACCCGGTTATACTGGCGCCGGGAAGCGACGAGGAGAGTGGCCATGACCGAGAGCGCCGATTCGCAGACGCCTCAGAGCGGGGCGGTAACGATCAGCGACAATGCCGCCAAACGCATTGCCTTTCTGATGAGCGAAGAGGCCGATCCCGAGGCCAAACTCCGGGTCTCGGTCTCGGGCGGCGGCTGCTCGGGCTTCCAGTACGGGTTCGTATTCGATCGCACGGTCAACGACGACGACCAGGTGATCGAGAAGGACGGCGCCGTGGTGGTGATCGACGAGACCTCTCTCAACTATCTCGCCGGCTCGCAAATCGACTTCGTCGACGACCTGGTGGGTGCCGCATTCGCGATCACCAACCCGAACGCGACCTCATCCTGCGGCTGCGGCAACTCCTTCTCGCTGTTCTAGGCGGCCCGTCGCACTTTCACCGGCTCCGCGAGTGTCCTAAGATCGATCTCCCGACAGGGTGAACCACGGCCCCATCACGAGTGCCGGGTTCAGACAGGCGATGCGTCATGCAACCGCAACAGGGAGACGATCCATGCCCGATACACTGATCAAGGTCGATGTCTCGAAGGCCCCCTCCGAACAGGAGATTCGGCCCCATAACCGCTGGCACCCCGACATTCCGCCCGTGGCCTCGGTACGGCCCGGCTCGGACTTCATCATCGAATGCCTGGACTGGACGGGCGGCCAAATCGTCAACGACGACCGCGCCAACGACGTGCGAGATGTCAATCTGAAGCGCTGTCACCACCTGTTCGGCCCGATCGAGGTCAAGGGCGCGAAACCCGGCGACCTGCTGGTCGTCGATATCCTCGACATTGGACCGCTGCCGGATTCGCGCTGGGGCTATACGGGCATCTTCGACAAGACCAACGGCGGCGGCTTCCTGACCGACCATTTTCCCCGGGCGCGCAAGGCGATCTGGGATTTCCACGGCATCTACACCTCCTCGCGCCACATTCCCGGCGTGCGCTTCGCCGGCATCACCCATCCCGGCCTGATCGGCTGCGCGCCGTCGCGCAAGCTGCTCGAGCAGTGGAACAAGCGCGAGCGCAAGTTGATCCGGACCGACCCGAAGCGCGTACCGCCCCTCGCCCTGCCGCCGGAGCCGCAAGACGCCATGATGGGACAGATGAAGGGCACGGCCGCCCGCACTGCTGCGCGCGAGGCGGCGCGCACCATCCCGCCACGCGAGCATGGCGGGAACTGCGACATCAAAAACCTCTCGCGCGGATCAAAGGTCTTCTTCCCGGTCTACGTGAACGGCGCCAAGCTCTCCATGGGCGACATCCACTTTTCGCAAGGCGACGGAGAGATCACATTCTGCGGCGCCATCGAGATGGCCGGCTGGCTGCATCTTCATGTCGATCTGATCCGCGGCGGCATGAAGAAATACGGCCTTGCGAGCCCGATCTTCAAGCCCGGCCCGGTGGAGCCGAACTATTCCGAGTTTCTCGTCTTCGAAGGCATCTCGGTGGACGAGGAAGGCCGCCAGGGCTATCTCGACGTTCATGTCGCCTACCGACAGGCCTGCCTGAACGCAATCTCCTACCTGAAGAAATTTGGCTATTCGGGCGAACAGGCCTACGCGATCCTGAGCACGGCGCCGGTCGAAGGCCGGGTCAGCGGGATCGTCGACATCCCCAACGCCTGCGTGACGATCTACATCCCGACGGAGATCTTCGAGTTCGACATCCAGCCCAACGCGAAGGGCCCGCGCGATCATATCCGCAAGCGCGGCGACCTCGCGCGCGCCCGCGGGCGGCGCTAGGCGCGCACGGCGAGGGAGACGAGCGATGCCGCTTTACGACTATTGCTGCGCAGCATGCGGGCCGTTCCGCGAATGGGGCGCGATGAGCGAGGCCGCCGAGCCGGCCCCGTGCCCCGATTGCGGCGACGGCGCGCCGCGCGCGATCACCGCGCCCAGCGTGAGCACCCTCTCGGGCACCAGCCGCACGGCCCATTCGCGCAACGAAAAAAGCGCGGACGAACCCCGGG
Organism: Alphaproteobacteria bacterium; assembly: GCA_965249645.1. Classification (GTDB taxonomy): domain Bacteria; phylum Pseudomonadota; class Alphaproteobacteria; order UBA828; family JAPUJA01; genus CAVOEB01. The sequence goes on along the minus strand of CBDFML010000012.1, from coordinate 224,329 downwards.
TGGTCAGCCGTACGGGCGGCGATGGCGGGCATAGCCACGATCACGGGCACGGCCACAAGCCCAAGCGGCCCTGGATGATTGGTCACTAGGCCCGTGCTCAAGATTGCGACCTGGAACGTCAACTCGGTCAAGGCGCGCTTATCCAACCTGCTCGCCTGGCTGGGCGAGGCAGCGCCCGACGTGGTGTTGCTCCAGGAGATCAAGACCGTCGACGAAAATTTTCCCGCGCTGGAAATCGAGGATCTCGGCTATGCGATCGCGGTGTGCGGGCAGAAGACCTACAACGGCGTCGCGATCCTGAGCAAACGTCAAATCGAAGACGTCCGGCGCGGCCTGCCCGGGGACGAGAGCGACGAGCAGGCGCGCTACATCGAAGCGGTCGTCGACGGCACGGTGCGGGTCGCCTCGATCTACCTGCCCAACGGCAATCCGACCGATAGCGAAAAATACCCCTACAAGCTGGCCTGGATGGACCGTTTGTACGCCCACATCCAGGACCAGCTCGGGCACGAGGAGGTCGCGGTGTTTGGAGGCGACTACAACGTCTGCCCGAGCGACGACGACGTTTACGATCCCGAGGGCTGGCGCGACGACGCGCTATGTCGCACGGAATCGCGCAGCCGTTTCCAGGCGCTGATCAATCTGGGGCTGACCGATGCCTTCCGCGCGCTTCATCCCGAGCTCGGCGCCTATACCTTCTGGGACTACCAGAAGGGCCGCTGGCAACGCGACGAGGGCTTGCGCATCGACCACCTGCTGCTCAGCCCGCAAGGAGCGGACCGGCTTGCGGCCTGCGAGGTCGACAAGGGACCGCGCGGCAAGGAGAAAGCCTCGGACCACACGCCGATCTGGTGCGAGCTGGAAGAATGACCGCAGACTTGCCCGCGAGTGCCGAAGGCGGCTGCCTGTGCGGCGCGCTGCGCTTCCGCCTGACGGCGGCGCCGTTCGACGTCGCCTATTGCCATTGCGCGGACTGCCGACGCTCCTCGGCCGCGCCGGTCTCGCTGTTCGTGGAAGTACGCGAGGAGAGTTTCGAGATCACGAGGGGGACACCCGCGGTCCACCCGTCTTCACCCGGCGTGCAGCGCAGCTTCTGCCGCGACTGCGGCACACCGCTCTCCTACCAGGCCAAGCGCTATCCTGGCGAGCGGCATCTGCTCATCGGCAATTTCGACCAACCGGAAAGATTCCCGCCGACCCGGCACGTGTTCACGGCCGAGGCGCTGCCCTGGTTCCATATCGCGGACGATCTGGCGCGGCGGCACTGACGGGCGGCGCCTAACCCGGGTGAGGCGGACCCAGAGGCACGGTGCGCACGCCCGCGCGCAGGCGGCAGAATTCGAGCTTGGCGATATCGGCGGCGCAGGGACCGGGCGCTTCGACGACGAGGATATCGTCGGCGATGGGCTCGAAATCGGCGCGAAAATGCACCGAGCTCTTGAGCGCCAGAACGCGCATCGCTTCCGGCTCGATCCCCATATGACGGAAGATCGAGCGGTCCGCCGCCTGAAGCTTGCGGCTGGCCACGATCACGAGCACCCCGCCGGCGCCGGGCGCGACCACCCGGAGCAGCGCCATGGGGCCGAGATCGGCCCGGCTGCCGCGCCACATGGGGCCGGTCATGTCGAAACGGCTGTCGGTCAGCTTTTCAACCCGGAATTCGCCGCCGAACGGCTGCTCGCCCCGGTAGGCCGAGCGGGCACCGATTGCGCGCGAAAATGTCGCTCCCTCGCCCGCCTCATGCGCCGCGGCGGCGGCCTCGGGATCGAACAGGATGGCGAACACGGCGCCCTCGGCCTCGTTGCGGACCAGTGCGTCGAGCAGGCCCACCGTGTCTGAATTGCCGCCCCCGCCGGGATTGTCCTGGGTGTCCGCCAGCACGACGGGACGCGACCCAACGTGAGCACGGGCCGCTCCAACCGCCTCGTCGGGCGACCACAAGCGGCCGGCATAATCGCCCTCGTGCTCGATTACGGCATCGGTCAGGCTCTGGCCCGCCGCTTCAACCGCCACGGGATCGTCGCCGTAGGCGAGCACCGCAGGGCCGCACTCGGCGATGTCGGCGAGGGGAAACCCCTGGGTGTAGGAGAGCAGGACCGGTGCCTCCCGCTCGATCGCTGCGAGCCGACGGTAGAGCCCACGCGCCGGTTCGATACCCGTGCAGCCCCATTGCACGGGCACGAGAAAGGGCGGCTTGGCGAAATAGGCCATGGGGCGTGCTCCGCATTCGATCTGGCGGGCGAATTCGTCGGCGGCCCGGGCGCCGGTTTCGGCCATGTCGACATGTGGATAGGTGCGAAACGCAACCAGCGCCGAGGCGTGCCCGACCATCGCCGCCGTGACGTTGGCGTGGAGATCGAGGCTGACGACCAGCGGCAGTTCGGGGCCGACGATATCGCGCACCCGGCGCAGCAACTCGCCCTCACCATCCTCGAGATGGTCGCACACCATCGCGCCGTGCAGATCGAGATAGACCCCGTCGAGCGGCCCGGCAGCGGCGATATCCTCGAGCAGAAGCCCGGCGATGCGTTCGAACGCCTCCTCGGTGACCTCAGCGGAGGGCACGGCGGAGCACCAGGAAAGCGGCACCAGCTCCGCGCCGGCTGCCTGCGCGCGTTCGATGAAACCGGTAACCGGAAGATTGATACCCGCCATGGCCTCAAATAGGCCGTCGCCGCGGGTCAAGCCGGGCCAGGCGTCGGGTTGCTCGAACTCGATGACGCCTGCACCGACCGGGGCGAAAGTGTTGGTTTCGTGTTCGAAGCCGCCGACCGCTATACGCATGATTCGCCAGTGTAGCGCACCCTGCCCGACCGGAGTGAGGGTCGTGTCAGCGCCGGCGCCGGCGCCGGCCGCGATGGTCACCCGCCGCGCAACTCGCTATAGTTGGAAGATGTCGAACGGGTAGAAAACGTCCGCGGGAGGCAGCGTGATGAAGAAATTTCTGGCGCCAATACTGGCGGCTGGTCTGCTGGCGGGCGTGCCGGGGGTTGCGTCGAGCGACGAATTCGAGGTCGGCAGCTGGATCGGCGCCTCCTACGACGACGAATACGGCGAATTTTCCTATTGTGCCATGGACGCCTGGTACGAGAGCGGCCACGACCTGCTGTTCTCGATCTCGCGCGACGGCGTGTTCGTCATCACCCTCGCCCATCCCGATTGGCAGCTCGAATTCGATGCGACCTATCCGGTAACGATTTCGATCGACGCCACCGACATTGGCCAACATTGGGCGGAAGTGATCGATTACGACATGATCGGCATCGAAATCGCCTACACACCCGTGAATATCAACCTGCTGCGCAAGGGCAGCGGGCTTTACATCGACACGGCACAGGACACGCTGTTCTTCGAGCTTTCGGGCACCAGCGCCGAGATTTCGCGGCTCGAGGAATGCGTTACCGGCTCGAAGCCCAGCGCCAATCCGTTCGCCGACCCTGGAACCCCGGGAAGTTCCGCCAATCCGTTCACCGGCGAGGCCGACACCAGCCCGCCCGAGACGACCACGACCGCGACTGCGGACGAGGACGTCCAGATAATTCTCGACATGCTCGAATTCTCCGGAATGAGCCGGTTTTGGTACGTCAACCCGGCGGAGCGTTATTTCACCTTCTTCGCCGACGCGGACCATACCTGGACGGACGGCGACATCACCGGCGCGATGTATTTCTTCGAAAACGACGCAGCCATGACGCCGCGGGATTCCCTGGGTTCGTTTTTCGAGTTGGTTCGCGACATGTGCCTGGGCGGCTTTAGTTTTGAGCTTTACGACGACGCTTATCTGCCCGACGGCACTGCCATGCTGTCCGGCCTTGGACAGTGCTCCGACGATTATGGAATGGTGGTAATCCCAGCCCTGGTGTGGAACGACATCGATGCAATCAACATCATCTCACACTACGCAGACTCCTACTTCGCCGAGGCGGTCTACGACGCCGATTTCCGGATCGTCGAGTTCATCCGCATGCTCTATACCAACTGACGCGCGCGCTCAGATGTCCGCGTAGGTGTGGGTTTCGGCCGCGCCGCCCGGATGGGTTACCGCACCCTTGCAGGCGGGGCCGACGAGCTGGGCGTATTTCCACAGAGTGCCGGACTGGTAATCGGTGGCGCGCGGCGCCCACGCCTTGGCCCGCTCGGCAAGCTCCGCTTCAGAGAGCGCCACATCGAGAGTGCCCGCCTCGGCATCGATGGTGATGACGTCGCCGTCGCGCAGCAGTCCGATCGGCCCGCCCAAAGCCGCCTCGGGACCGACATGACCGATACAGAAGCCCCGGGTCGCACCCGAGAAGCGGCCGTCGGTGATGAGGGCTACCTTGTCGCCCATGCCCTGACCGTAGATCGCCGAGGTCACGCTCAGCATCTCGCGCATGCCCGGGCCGCCCTTGGGGCCTTCGTAGCGGATGACGATGACGCAACCCTCGTCGTAGCGGTGCTCGAGGACCGCGGCCATGGCTTCTTCCTCGCTGTCGAAGCAGCGCGCCGGGCCCGAATGGACCAGCCGGTTCATGCCGGCGACCTTCACGATCGCGCCATCGGGCGAGAGGTTCCCGTTGAGCCCGACGACACCGCCGGTGGGCGAGAGCGGGTCGCTGGTCGGCAGAATGACGTCCTGATCCTTGGGCACGACGACGTCCGCAAGGTTTTCAGCCATGGTCTTGCCCGTGACCGTCAGACAATCGCCGTGCAGATAGCCGCCGTCGAGCAGCGCCTTGAGCAGGATCGGCACGCCACCGACCTCGTACATGTCCTTGGCGACGTAGCGCCCGCCGGGCTTGAGATCGGCAATATAGGGCGTGCGCTTGAAGATCTCGGCGACGTCGGCGAGATCGAATTCGATGCCGCATTCATGGGCCATAGCCGGCAGATGCAACGCGCCGTTGGTCGAGCCGCCCGTCGCCGCGACCGTGGTTGCCGCGTTCTCCAGCGCCTTTCGCGTGACGATATCGCGCGGGCGGATATTCGCCGTCACCAGGCGCATGACCACTTCGCCCGACGCGACGGCGTACTGGTCGCGGTCCTCGTAAGGCGCCGGCGCGCCCGCCGAACCAGGCAGGGCGAGGCCGATGGCCTCGGACACGCACGCCATGGTATTGGCCGTAAACTGGCCGCCACAGGCCCCGGCTGAGGGGCAGGCAACGCATTCCAGCTCATGCAGCTCTTCGGCGGACATCTCGCCCTGGCTGTACTGGCCAACCGCCTCGAAGACATCCTGCACGGTGACGTCGCGCCCGCGAAAGCGCCCCGGAAGGATCGAGCCGCCATACATGAACACCGACGGAACGTTGAGCCGGAGCATGGCCATCATCATGCCGGGCAACGACTTGTCGCAGCCTGCGAGAGTGACCAGCGCGTCGTAGCAATGGCCGCGCATGGTGAGCTCGACGCTGTCCGCAATGACGTCGCGCGAGACGAGCGACGATTTCATGCCCTGATGCCCCATGGCGATGCCATCGGTCACCGTGATCGTGGTGAATTCGCGCGGCGTGCCGCCCGCCTCGGAAACCCCGCGCTTGACCGACTGGGCCTGGCGACCCAGCGAGATATTGCAGGGTGCGGCCTCGTTCCACGCTGTGGCAACCCCGACGAACGGCCGGTCGATCTCCTCTTCGGTCAAGCCCATGGCGTAGTAGTAGGAACGCTGAGCGGCGCGTTCGGGGCCTTCGGTGACGTAGCGGCTGGGTAACTTGGATTTGTCGAAGTGGACAGTCATGGCGTGCATCCTCGTCTCGCTCGGGCCCGCAATCGCCGCGACGCCCTGTGGGGAGCGGACTTTAGCATGAAGCTGCGCCGGGTCGAGCGCTCTCCCAAGCCCTGGGAGCAGGCCACCGAACGTTAACCCTAAAGAAAATATTTACTATTTTCATTCAGATACTTATGAGAGTGCAGGCAGGCTGCCCGCAACGCGAAATGCAAGTGACACGCGACGAGCGCGCCGGGAGCGCACTCCGCGGGCATGGAAGACGGCCATTCGGAGGGCCGGACGGGTAATAAGGTTGTTCTTATGACCATGGCCCAGGACCAGATCGACGCCATCGTGCGCAACCACGCCAAGTGGCTGCAGAACATGGCCGAAGGGGCGCGCGCCGACTTCACCAACCTCGACATCAAAGGGTGCACGCTGGTGGACTGCAACCTCGTCACGTCGAAGCTAGTGGGCACGAACGCGTCGTGCAGCAAAATGAACGAGATTGACCTTGCCGACGCCGACCTGTTCAGCGCGGACTTCCGCTATTGCGACCTGGTCGGTGCCAACCTCTCAGGGGCCGACATGCGCGGTACAAAGTTGCGCGAATCGAATATGACCGGCGCCAACCTCGAAGGCACCGACATGCGCGAGGGGGCGTTGATGAATTTTGGCCGCGGCTCCGCGGGCGGATCGTTCGCGAGCGACCTTTACATGTGTACGCTGGACAACGCCGTGCTGCGCGATGCCAACCTGACGCGGGCCAACCTTGCCCGTTCGTCGATCCAAGGCGCGGACATGGCCAACGCCAAGCTGATTGGCGCAAAGCTCGCTTCCGCCAACCTCACAGGCACGGACTTGCGCGGCGTTGACCTTGCCTCGGCCGACCTGTCGAACAGCAACCTGTCCGGTTGCAACTTCATGGGGGCCAACCTCATGCAGGCCAACCTCACCGGCGCGAACATCGCCAACGCGGCGCTTGAAGGCGCCAACATGGGCGGTGTCAACCTGGCCGTCACGATCATGTCAGACCCGGTGGACCGACCCGATGACGCCGCCGGGCCTTCGATTCGCGAAGTGCTTCGTTTGCATACCAACTGGATTTCCAGCGGCGGCCAAGACGACAAGCGCGCGGAACTCGATGAGCGCGACCTGTCGGGCCACGACTTGTCCGGGGTCGACCTCTCGGGCGCCAGTCTGGTCGGCGCCAAGTTGACCGACGCCAAGCTTTCGCGCGGCGCGCTTGTGTTTTGCGATCTCACCGATGCAACACTGGTGCGCGCCCAGCTCTACAAGTGCGACCTCGCGGGCAGCAACTGAGAACGGCGGCGCAATAATCCCCCACTGAAGCGGCCGGTTGATCCGGCTGTGGCGGACCAAAATGGGACCGTCTATAGCCTTCTGTCAGGGTTGCTCTGACTGGAAGGCGGGGGGATGTATCGGGTGGAGTTGTACGCGCGGGTCCGGCGGGCGTGTCGTGTCGAGGGGATGAGCACCCGCGAGGCCTCGCGGGTGTTCGGGCTGGACCGCAAGACGGTGCGCAAGATGCTGTCGTTCTCGGTGCCGCCGGGATATCGCCGGAGCGTGCCGCGGAGGCGTCCGAAGCTGGACGCATTCACGGGGATTATCGATCGGATCCTGGAGGACGATCGGACCAGCCACCACAAGCAACGGCACACGGCGAAGCGGATCTTCGACCGTCTCCGGGACGAGTACGGGTTCACCGGCGGCTACACCATCGTGAAGGACTATGTCCGTGAGCGGCGGCTTCGGTCGCGCGAGATGTTCGTGCCGCTCGTCCATTCCCCCGGCCACGCCGAGGCGGACTTCGGCGAGGCGATGGCGGTGATCGGCGGTGTGGCGCGCAAGGTCCACTTCCTTGCCTTCGACCTTCCCCACAGTGATGGTTGCTTCGTGAAGGCCTATCCGGCGGAGACGACCGAGGCGTTCTGCGATGGCCACAACGCGGCGGTTGCGTTCTTCGGCGGCGTCCCCCGCTCCATCCTGTACGACAACACCAAGCTGGCGGTTGCCCGCATCCTGGGCGATGGAAAGCGGCAGCGAACGCGCGTCTTCACGGAGCTGCAATCCCACTATCTGTTCGAGGACAGGTTCGGCCGGCCGGGCAAGGGCAACGACAAAGGCAAGGTCGAGGGACTGGTCGGCTTCATCCGGCGGAACTTCCTGGTCCCCGTCCCGCGGGCCGAGAGCATCGAGGCGCTGAACGATGATCTCGCGGGACAGTGCCGCCGGCGCCAGGCGGCGCGGCTGCGGGGTCACAAGGAGACCATCGGCGAGCGCCTCGCGCGGGATCGCCAAGCTCTGCTACCGCTACCCCCGGCACCATACGATGCCTGCGACAAGCGTCCCGGGCGGGTGAGTTCGCTGTCGCTGTTGCGCTACCGCGGCAACGATTACTCCGTACCCGTGGCCTACGGCCACCGCGAGGTACTGATCCGGGGCTATGTCGACGAGGTGATGATCAGCTGCGGGGCCGAGGTGATCGCCCGGCACCGCCGGTCCTATGACAGCGAGGACCTGATCTTCGACCCGCTGCATTATCTGCCATTGATCGAGCAGAAGATCGGCGCCCTCGACCAGGCCGCGCCGTTGGCGGGCTGGGACCTGCCCGAGGCCTTCATCACTCTGCGACGCCTGCTCGAAGCCCGCATGGGCAAGGCGGGCAAGCGCGAGTACGTCCAGGTGTTGCGTCTGCTGGAGACCTTCCGGCCCGAGGAGGTCGAGGGTGCGGTCGGCGACGCCCTGCGGCTTGGCGCGATCGGCTTCGATGCCGTCAAGCACCTGGTGCTGTGTCGGACCGAGCGACGGCCGCCTCGACTGGATCTCGACGTCTATCCGTACCTGCCGCGCGCCCGGGTCGCGATAACGTCTGCCAAATCGTACATGAGCCTGCTGTCGGGGCTCCGCGCATGACCGACACGCCGCAGGTGCTGCTCGTCCACCACCTCAAGAGGCTGAAGCTGCCGACGTTCCTGAGGGAGTACGACAAGATCGCCCGGCAGTGTGCCTCGGAAGGCGTCGACCACGTTCGCTATCTTCTGCGTCTTGCCGAGCTCGAGCTGATCGACCGCGAGCGCCGCATGGTCGAGCGGCGCATCAAGGCGGCGCGCTTCCCCGTGATCAAGAGCCTCGACAGCTTCGACTTCAAGGTCATCCCCTCGCTCAACAAGACGCTGGTCCTGGAGCTGGCCCGCTGCGCGTACATCGAGCGCCGCGAGAACCTCATCGCGCTCGGCAACAGCGGCACCGGCAAGACCCACATCGCCCTCGGTCTCGGCCTGGCGGCCTGCCAGAAGGGCCTCTCGGTCGGCTTCATCACCGCCGCCGCACTGGTCCACGAGCTCATCGAGGCCCGCGATGACAAGCAGCTGCTGAGGTTCCAGAAGAAGCTCGCCACCTACAAGCTTCTGATCGTCGACGAACTCGGCTTCGTGCCGCTGTCCAAGACCGGCGCCGAGCTCCTGCTCGAGGTGTTCAGCCAGCGCTACGAGCGGGGCTCGACCCTGGTCACCACCAATCTGCCCTTCGACGAATGGACCGAGGTGTTCGGCTCCGAGCGCCTCACCGGCGCTCTCCTCGACCGCCTCACCCACCACGTCAACATCCTCGAGATGAATGGCGAGAGCTACAGGCTCAACCAGAGCCGCAGGCGTCAAACCCCGACGGCGAACTGAACCGACCACCCAGCCCACGCTTGACCCCGTGGGCCCACAGGTCCCTCCCGCGCGCGCCGCCGCGTCGGCCTGTTGAGGGCACGCCGCGTCGCACGCGGGGCCCTCCCATGGACTACGGGGACAAGCCCGCAGCCGCCAAGTGGTCCCTTCTTACACCGCCACGGTGGTCCCTTTTTGCTCCGCCATTGACAGACGGTACTTGGCGAATGGTCAACGTTACAAAACAAGGCAATTGACGACATAATTCTGGTTGCCAAAAATGGGGTGTGCCCTGGGTAGGGTGCGTAAGCATTACGCGCCACCCGTGGGCTTCGGTAACATATGTCGTTAATGTCGCAGGAGTGCGGAGTGACGAGCCATGCCAAATGATGGAGGCCCCATCTATCTGGAGACCCTCATGGGCCGGTTTCCGGTGGAGCCTTGGAACACCTACAGCAACCTCTTGTTTCTGGCATTGATCGTTTTCTGGTTCTTGCGGGTCCGGCGTCACGCCCGCGAACATCGGTTTATTGCCTACAGCCTGCCTGTTTTCTTGCTCGGTTACGTTGGCGGGACGGTCTATCACGCGACCCGCTCTCACGAAATTTGGTTGATCCTAGACTGGGGTCCCATTGTGCTCCTCGTACTTGCGGTGGCGATGTTCTTTTGGCGGCGCCAAGGGATTTCCTGGTTCGTTGCGCCCTTTATCGTGATTGGACCCCTGGCCCTGGTCGGAGTCGCTATTGCGCTGCTGGGCAATTCTCATACGGCGATCTACTTGCTTCCCGTCGTCGCACTTACCATCCTGATACCGGTGTTTAGCTATCTCGTGCGAACCGGGTGGAAAGACATCGGCCTGGTCGCGGGCGCCCTCATTGGGCTTGCCGTCGCCATCGGGTTCCGCAGCATTGATCACCGCGTGCCGATTGCGTTCCTACCGATGGGAACCCATTGGTTGTGGCACGGTTTCGGCGCTGCCACGGTGCATCTTTTGATGCTCTATATCTATCGAGGCGATCTCAATGAAGCCGCGCCACAAAGCGTTCCATGCCCCCCTGCAAGGCACCGTGATGGCCTTGATCCGGTTCAGTAGTGGCCTGTGATCGGTTGGGGTGCCCCGTTTCGAAAACCCCAACACACACAACGGCCTTCATCCTCGCGCGTGCGTTGCCGGCGTCGAGGGGGAGTTTTACCGGATCGTCCGCGGCGTCGATGTGGCGCCCCGGTTTCCGCTCTGGCTGCGAGGCTATCGGCATCCGGAGGGCACGCGCCTGCACCTTGGCGCCGACGGGCTCGAGCGGGATCCGGTGGGCTGGTTCGATATGCTGATTACCCCGGGGATCGTGTTCGGAAAACTCGATCACGGCGTCGGGCGCTACGTCCAGGATCTCGGCCGGGCGGGGTGAAATCGGGGCAGAGTTTAACGCGTTAAACTCGTTCCCCCCGTGTTCCATCGCCGAAAACCGGCTAACCCCTTGAAAGGATTGGTGGGCGCACACGGACTCGAACCGTGGACCCGCTGATTAAGAGTCAGCTGCTCTACCAACTGAGCTATGCGCCCGCCAGGGAAGGCAGGGATATAGCAAAGCCCACCCCCTTTGTCGACAACCGCGCGCCGCGCTTACCTGTGCATCATTCGCCTCTACCCGCTTGCCTTGGGCCTATAGGCGAAACATTATCAAGACGCCTCTAAAATAACTTTTCCTTGGCCCCATGGTCCGCTTCACGCTCAAGCAGATTGCCTATTTCGTCGCCACCGCCGAACAGGGCAGCGTGGCCGGCGCGGCCCGCGGGCTCAACATCTCGCAACCCTCCGTCTCGCTTGCCATCGCCAAGCTCGAAGCCCATTTCGGCGTCCAGCTGCTGCTGCGCCACCATGCCCAGGGCGTCTCGCTTACCTCGGCGGGCCGGCGGTTGCAGGTCGAGGCGCGCAATCTGCTCGCCTACGCCGAGGAACTCGACGACCATGCCCGCGGGCTGGGTCAGGCGGTCCACGGCCGGCTCGACCTGGGCTGCTTTCTCACCCTCTCGCCCGCCTACCTGCCCAATCTCGTCACCCGCTTCACCGCCGCCTGGCCCGACGCCGACCTGCGGCTCCACGAGGGCCATCAGGAGGCGCTGCTCGACGGCCTGGAGAGCGGGCGCTTCGACGCCGCCATCCTCTACGATGTCGATCTGCCCGACGATCTCGAGCGCCTCCCCCTGGCCGCGCTCAACCCCTATGCCCTGCTCCCCGCCGGTCATCGCTTCGCCGCCCGGCGCACAATTTCGCTGGCCGAGCTTGCGCCCGAGCCGATGGTTCTGCTCGATGTCGCGCCCAGCCGGCAATATTTCACCGGCCTGTTTCACCAGCTCAAGCTCGAGCCCGTGCTGCATGCGCTTTCGCCGTCTTTCGAAACCGTGCGCGGCATGGTTGCGAACGGGGTCGGCTATTCGGTGCTGGTCACCCGACCCGCCGGCGACCTCACCTACGACGGGCGCACCGTCGCCTGCGTACCCATCGCCGACACCGTTGAGCCCGCCCGCATCGTGCTGGCCCGCCTCGCCCGCGCGCGGCCAACCCGCCTGCTCGAGGCGTTTGCCGAGCACTGCGTCGTACATTTTAGCGAAATCCCACCGTCCGACGGCGGCACACCGGCCCGCAGCGCGCAGACCAGGACAAAAATACTCTAGTCGGTTACCGTCCGGCCCCGGCGGTCGATCCGCAGATCGCGGTGCACCGACGCGCTCAAAACCAGACCGAATCCGATCAGCAGGGTCATCATGGCGCTGCCGCCGTAGGAGATCAGCGGCAGGGGCATGCCGACCACCGGCACCAGCCCCATCACCATCGCGATATTGATGAAGACGTAGAAGAAAAAGGTCGCCGTGATCCCCATCCCGAGCAGCCGTCCGAACACATTGGCGCAGCGCATGGAGATGGCGAAGCATAGCGCGATCACCAGGGCGTAGAGCGCGAGCAGGCCGAGCGCGCCCACCATGCCGAATTCCTCGGCCAGCATGGTGAAGATGAAATCGGTTTGCTTCTCGGGCAGGAAATTCAGGTGGCTCTGGCTGCCCTGCAGGTAGCCCTTGCCGAACAGACCGCCCGAACCCAGCGCGATTTTCGACTGGATGATGTGATAGCCCGCGCCCAGCGGATCGCGTTCGGGATCGAGAAAGGTCATGATCCGCGTCTTCTGGTAGTCGAGCAGGAACTGCCAGGCGACGGGAATGGCGCCCAGCGCTATCGCCGCGACCACGCCGTACTGCCACAGCTTGACCCCCGCCAGATAGATCATCGCCGCCGCAATCATCAGCAGCACCGCGGCGGTACCGAGATCGGGCTGGCGCAGCACCAGGGCGGCGGGCAGCAACGCCATGATCAACGGCGCCAACAGAAACACCGGCCGCGCGATGGTCTCGAGCGAGGCACCGTGGAAGTAGCGCGCAAGCGCCATGACCAGCGCGAGCTTCATCAACTCCGACGGCTGCAACTGAACCGGCCCCAGCGTAATCCAGCGTTGCGCGCCCATGCCGGATTCGCCGATCACCTCGACGACGACGAGCAGGACGAATGCGAGCCCGTAGATCGCATAGGCGGCGCGGAGCCAGAACCCGATATCGACCACCGCGATGGCGAGCATGATGAACACCCCGATCCCGAAACGGATCATCTGGGGCTGCGCCCAAGGTTGCAGGCTGCCGCTCGCCGCCGAGACCAGCATGGCAAACCCGGCGCCCGCGGTCAGGCAGACGAGCAGGACAAGCAGCCAGTTGACGCGGAGCAGCTTGTCGAAAAGCGACAGGCGCACCCGGTTGAGACCCACGGCATAGCGCATGGCGATCTAGATATCCTCGCCCGTGAGAGCGCTGGGCACGCGACGCGACGGGTCGCGTATTTGGGTCTCCCACAGGATGTCGCGAGCGATCGGTGCCGCCACGCCCGCGCCGGAGCCCCCATGCTCGACCAGCACCGCGACGGCGTAACGCGGTGCGTTGACCGGCGCGAAGGCGACGAACATCGCGTGATCGCGCTGCTCCCAGGGCAGATCCTCGTTCTTGATCACGCCGCTGTCGCGCTCGCTCTTGGTGATCCGGCGGACCTGCGCGCTGCCCGTCTTGCCCGCCATGGCCATCGCCGGATCGGGAATCCGCGCCCGGTAGGCGGTGCCCGTGGGATCGTTGGTCACCGCCCGCATCCCCGCGACCACCACGGCAAGCGCGGCGGGCGAGATGTTCATAGAGGGTGCCGCCTCACGCGCTGCGGGCTGCGATGCTCCCTCGCGCACCACGTCACGCACCAGGTTCGGGCGCACGGCAATCCCGCCATTGGCCAGCCGCGCCACCATCACCGCGAGCTGCAACGGAGTCGCCAGCAGATAGCCCTGGCCGATGCCGATAACCAGGGTTTCGCCCTTCTGCCAAGGCTCGCCATAAATCGCCATCTTCCAGTCGCGGCTGGACACCAGTCCTTCCTTCTCGCTCGGCAGGCCGATCCCCGAGCGCTCGCCAAAGCCGAAGCGTCGCGCCATGCGGCCGATTGCGTCGACCCCGGTACGTTTCGCGATGTCGTAGAAATAGACATCGCACGAGTGGGAAATCGCATCGACCAGCCGCAGGCTGCCATGGCCGTTCTTACGCCAGCAATGGAAGCGTCGGTTGCCGAGCTCGACATATCCGGGGCAGTAGACCCGGTGATCCGGCGTGATCAGCCCTTCCTCGAGGGCGGCCAGCGCGACCATCATCTTGTAAGTCGAGCCCGGCGGGTACTGCCCCGCGATGGCCTTGTTCGTGAGCGGCGCACGGGGATGGTTGAGCAACCGCTGCCACTCCTCCTGGTCGAGACCCACATTGAACGCGTTGGGATCGAAGCCGGGCGTCGACGTGATTGCCAGCACGTCGCCGGAATGGACGTCGAGCACCACCGCGGCGCCGCTCTCCTGGCCGAATCGGGCGGCGGCAAATTGCTGGATTCCGATATCGATGGTCAGCATGTAGTCGTTGCCCGGGGTGCCGTTCTTGCGCGCGAGCTCGCGAATGATTCGCCCGAATGCGTTGACCTCCACCTGGCGCGAACCCGCCTCGCCACGCAGATCGAGATCGTGGATCTTCTCGACGCCGTTCTTGCCGATGCGGAATTGCGGCAACGCCAGCAGTGGGTCGTCCGTGAGTTCGCGCTCTGACACCCTGCCGACATAGCCAACCAGATGCGCCGTCACCGGGCCATAGGGGTAATAGCGGCTTTCGCCGACGTCGATCATGGCACCGGGCAGGTTCGGGATGTTGACCTCGATCCGGGAAACCTCCGCCCAGGTCAGATTATCGCGCACGGTGATCGGCACGAAACTGCGCTGGCGCGCGGACTCCTTCAGAATTCGCGCCTTCTCGTCGGACGACAGCTTGATCAGCGTTTCGAGCGCCTCGAGGGTGAGGTCGATGCTGGGAGTTTGCTCGGGCACCAGCAAAAGGCGATAGGTCTGGCGGTTGACCGCCAGCACTTCCCCGAAACGGTCGATAATCCGCCCGCGCGGCGGCGGGAGCAGTTGGTAGTTGATGCGGTTTTCGTCCGACTGCATCCGGTAGAGGTCGGATTCGACCACCTGCAATTGATAGAGCCGTCCGGCGAGCGCTCCGAACAGGGCGAGCTGCACGCCGCCGAGAATGAGCGCCCGTCGGGTGAACAGCTTGTTCCGGCCGGGGTCGGATTTGCGCATCTTATCCGTATCGCAACATCGCTTGGTGGGCCCGGCCGAACAGCCATGTCAGCGCCGGATAGAGCAGGATGGTCATGGCCACCTGAACGACGATCGGCACCGGCGCCAGCAGCGCACCGAAGAACATCGTGCCGACGATCCAGCTGAGGATGGCGGCCGCGGGCGCGACGATCATGAAGCCCCACCAGACGACCAGGAACGACTTGCCGAGCAGGAAGCGGCGCTGCGAGATCAGGATGCTCTGGACGATCAGCAGCACCAGCGGTGTCATGCCCAGCGGCATCCCGCTCAACAGGTCCTGGACGATGCCCAGGCAGAAGGTCGCCACGTAGGGCAGCCGGTCGGGCCGATAGATGCTCCAGTAGAACACCGCCATGAGCGTAAAGGCGGGCGTGATCGGCCCGAATCCCGGAAGCCGCCAGGGCACCATCATGACGAACACCAGCAACAAGATTGTGGCGACGGGGATCGAATTCCAGATATAGGGATTGAGCCGTTGAACCAGCGCGGGGCTCACGGCAGCTGCTCCACCCGGCCGGCGCGCCGCGTCGACGGCAGCACGCCGGGCACCACATAGTTCAGCACACTGACGAATTCGAGACGGTCCCAGTCCGCGAACGGCTCGACCACGCCGCCACCATCGGTCACCTGCGACACCGTGCCGATCGGGATGCCCGGCGGAAGCATGCCGCCGTGGCCCGACGTCACGACCCGATCGCCCTCCGCGAGAGCCGCCTTGTCGTCGAGAAACGCGAGATGGGCGCGGCGGCTGTTGTCGCCTGAGAGAATCGCCCGCGCGCGGGTCGATTCGATGACCACCGGGATACGGGAATTCAAGTCGGTCAGCAGCAGCACGCGCGCGCTGCGCGAGCCGGCCTCGACGATCCGGCCAACCAGCCCGTCGCCGTTGACCACCGCCTGACCTCCGGCGACACCGTCGCCTGTGCCCGCGTTGATCAGCACGGTACGCACGAAGGCGCCACCCGAATCCGCGATCACCCGGCCGGAAATGAACGAGGCCCGCGGGTCCGAGACCACGTTGAGCATGTCGCGCAGCTCCAGGTTCTCATGCTCGGCTTGGCGCGCCACCGCCTGCCATTTCAACAGCCGCTCGTTCTCGAGCCGCAGCTGCTCGTTTTCCTCATAGACGGCGAAAAAAATTTCGACCCGCTCGGCCAGCGATGCGACGCCCGCCGCGGGTTTGGAGAAGAATTCGAGGACCGGCGCCGAGATGTCGGTGACCACCACGCGCAGCCGCTCGGTGGCCTTGGGTTCGACCCGATCGACGATCATCATCGTCACCGTCGCGCCGACCAGAAGTATAAACGCGAAGCGCTGGACCAGCACCTTGAGCGGCATGGCCAGCCGTAAAACCTGATGTCCCGACGATCTCACAGAATTTTCTTACCTCTGACCCGGCGCCTGTCCGGACCGGTTCCGGCGCGCGACGCCCGTCGTCAATAGGCCTCTTGCAACACGTGTTTGAGCACCTTCATTTCCTCGAGGCAGCGGCCCGTGCCCATGGCCACGCAGGACAGCGCCTCGTCGGCAATCGAGACCGGCAGCCCGGTTGCGTGTCGGAGCACGTGATCGAGATTACCCAGAAGCGCGCCTCCGCCGGTCAGGACGATGCCCTTGTCGACGATGTCGGCGGCCAATTCCGGCGCGGTGTGTTCAAGCGCGACCTTGACCGCGTCGATGATCGAGCCGACCGGCTCGGCCAGGCTCTCCGCCACCTGCCGCTCGCTGATGGCAAGCTCGCGGGGCACGCCGTTCATCAGGTCCCGACCCTTGATCTCGAGCACGCGGCCGTTGCCGTCGGCCGGCGGACAAGCCGAGCCGATCCCCTTTTTAATCCGCTCCGAGCTTGATTCACCGATCAGCAAATTGTGGTTGCGCCGGATGTAGCCGATGATCGCCTCGTCCATCTTGTCGCCGCCGACGCGCACGCTGCGCGAATAGACGATGCCGCCCAAGGAGAGCACCGCAACTTCCGTCGTACCGCCGCCAATATCGACGACCATCGACCCCGTCGGCTCGGTCACCGGCAGACCGGCGCCGATCGCCGCCGCCATCGGCTCTTCGATCAGATAGACCCGCCGTCCCCCGGCGCTCTCCGCCGATTCCTGAATCGCGCGGCGTTCCACCGCAGTCGAGCCTGAGGCAACGCACACAATAATCTGCGGGCTGGCGAAGCTACGCCGGTTATGCACTTTCCGAATGAAATGCTTGATCATTTCCTCGGCGATCTCGAAGTCGGCGATTACGCCGTCGCGCAACGGCCGGATCGCCTCGATGTTGCCCGGCGTGCGGCCGAGCATCAGCTTGGCCTCCTCGCCGACAGCCAACACCTGCTTCTTGCCCTTGAAATTTGCAATCGCGACGACGGAGGGCTCGTTGAGAACGATCCCCTGGCCCTTCACGTAGACCAGGGTGTTCGCCGTGCCGAGATCGATCGCCATATCGGCGGACATCATGCCAAGCAGTCGTGAGAACATTTATCCTCGCTTCATCTTCCGTAATCGCGGGCCGGGGCGCCCGGTGGACCGGGTGCCCGCGAACGAACCGCTCAGGCCGTTAATGCGGCCGGTGCCGTTTTCTCCCGCTTTATCAGCAGCTTATTAAGTGCGTTCACATACGCTTTCGCGGCCGCGACGAGGGTGTCGGTGTCCGCGCCCTGGCCGTTTACGCTGCGCCCGTCCTCTTCCAGCCGCACGGTCACTTCGCCCTGGGCATCGGTGCCCTGGGTGACCGCATGAACCTGGAAGAGCTGCAGGTGCGCCTCGTGGGGATAGATCGCCTTGATGGCGTTAAAAGTGGCGTCGACCGGGCCATCGCCACTCGCCTCGGCGTTCGCCGCCTCACCATCCACCTCAAGTTCGAGCACCGCCTCGGGCGGGCCTTCCGAGCCGCATTGCACGCCGAGCGAGACGAATTTGATGCGCTCGCCGACCCGGGCCAGCTCGTCGTCGACCAGCGCAATGAGATCCTCGTCGAACAGCTCCTTCTTCTTGTCGGCAAGATCCTTGAACCGCGCAAAGGCGTCCTGGAGCGCATTATCGCCGATCTCGTAGCCCAGCTCCTGGAGCTTGGTCTTGAACGCGTGGCGCCCGGAATGCTTGCCCATTACGAGGGTCGAGCTGACCAGCCCGACGGACTCCGGCGTCATGATTTCGTAAGTTCCCGCATGCTTGAGCATGCCGTCCTGGTGGATGCCCGATTCATGGGCAAATGCGTTGGCGCCGACGATCGCCTTGTTGTTCTGCACGGCGAAGCCGGTGACCGTCGAGACCAGGCGCGAGGCCTTGGTGATCAACTCGGACTTGATCCCCGTCTCAAAGGGCATCAGGTCGCGGCGCGTGCGCAGCGCCATGACGATTTCTTCCATCGCTGCATTGCCGGCGCGCTCGCCCAGCCCGTTGATCGTGCACTCAACCTGGCGCGCCCCCGCCTGAACCGCGGCCATCGAGTTCGCCACCGCAAGGCCCAGATCGTTGTGGCAATGGACCGAGATGACCGCCTTGTCGATGTTGGGCACCCGCTCGAACAACAAGCGGATCTTGTCGGCAAACTCCTCGGGCAGGGCGTAGCCCACCGTGTCCGGGATGTTGATCGTTCCCGCGCCGGCCTCGATCGCCGCCTCGACCGTGCGGCACATGAAGTCGGGCTCGGTGCGCGAGCCGTCCTCGCACGACCATTCGACATCGTCCGTAAAGCGGCGCGCAAAGGTGACGCTGTCCTTGACCGCGTCCAGCACCTGTTCGGGCTCCATCCGCAGTTTGAACTTCATATGCAGCGGGCTGGTGGAAATGAAGGTGTGGATACGGGATTGCGCCGCCGGCTTGAGCGCCGCCGCCGCACGCTCGATGTCGTTGCGCGCCGAGCGGGCGAGCCCGCACACGACGCTCTCCTTGACCCGGCGAGCGACTTCGCGCACCGCCTCGAAATCCCCGTTCGACGCGATCGGGAAACCCGCCTCAATGACGTCGACGCCCATCCGCTCGAGCATTTGGGCGATCCGCAGCTTCTCTTCCAGGTTCATCGACGCGCCGGGCGATTGCTCGCCGTCGCGCAACGTCGTGTCGAAAATGACGACGCGGCTTGATTCAGTTGGCTCGATCATGGCTTAGGTCCTCATGTCTTGGTGTCGGCATTGCAAGGCACAAATCCGATCCCCGAACGACTGCTGCAATAGGCAGCGTCAATCCGTCCGGGGGCGCCTAAGTCGCCGCGCCAAGACACGGAATTCCCGAATTCCGCATAGACGGGAGCTCGCGTAGCGATCACCACGAATCACACCAGATCCTTGATATGAAACGATAATATCCATTTTTCGCTCGCGATCCGCCCCAACGCGCCCATCCAGTCACTTCTAGATAGGCACAAACTGAGTTAACGCCAACTTAATCCGCCGCCGTTAACCAATTTCCGTTCTACGCTTTTTTCCCCTTGAAACGCAACAGAAATTCGCGTTTTGGGCACTCTGGGCCGATCTGCCACAGAGATGAAAAACCCAATCCGGGGAGGAGCTTGTCTGCTTCTCTTGACGGCGCCCGTGAGTTTCGCGCCTTAGCCGCCTCGCAAAGCATACGAGCGCCCGCCTGTGGGGGTGGGCGCTCGTTCGCTACCAGGGTCCGGGCCGGGCCCGGCGCCCGGCCCTAGTTCTTCGACTTGTCGACTAGCTTGTTGGCCGCAATCCAGGGCATCATGGCGCGCAAGCGCTCGCCGACCTCCTCGATCGGGTGTTCCGCCTCGCGCCGGCGCATCGCCTTGAAGGCGGGTTGTCCGGCCTTGTTCTCCGTGACCCACTCGCTGGCGAACTGGCCGGTCTGAATTTCCTTGAGGATCTGTCGCATCTCGTCACGCACGGCGTCGTTGATTACCCGCGAGCCGCGCGAATAATCTCCGAACTCGGCGGTGTTCGAGATCGAATAGCGCATGTTCGCGATGCCGCCCTCGTAGATCAGATCGACGATCAGCTTGACCTCGTGGAGACATTCAAAATAGGCCATCTCGGGCGCGTAGCCCGCCTCGACCAGGGTCTCGAAGGCCGCCGTGATCAACGACGTCAGCCCACCGCACAGCACCACCTGTTCGCCGAACAGGTCGGTCTCGCATTCCTCGCGAAAGCTGGTCTCGATCACCCCGGCACGGCCGCCGCCAATGCCCGCGGCGTAGGACAGCCCGATGTCGACCGCATTGCCCGAGGCGTCCTGGTGCACGGCCAGCAGGCAGGGCACGCCGCCGCCGCGCTGATATTCCGAGCGCACCGTGTGGCCCGGTCCCTTGGGCGCGACCATGAAGACGTCGAGGTCGTCGCGCGGTTCGATTACCCGGAAATGGATCGCGAAGCCGTGGGCAAACGCGAGCGCCGCCCCGGGCTGCAGCGCCTCGCGGAGCGTCTCGCCATACAGTCCCGGTTGCAGCTCATCGGGGGTCAGCACCATGACGACGTCGGCCCAGCCGGCGGCCTCGGCCACGCCCATCACCTTGAGCCCCGCGCCTTCGGCCTTGGCGACACTCGTCGAATCGGGCCGCAGACCGACGACGACGTCGGCACAACCGCTGTCGTTGAGGTTGTTTGCGTGGGCGTGACCCTGGCTGCCATAGCCGATGATGGCCACCTTCTTCGACTTGATCAGATTAACGTCGGCGTCTTGATCGTAATAGACACGCATGGCGATGATTCCCCCTGGATTGGTCTCGTGGCGTCAGTCGGTTGGCGGCGCGTCGGCGCCGCGCGATATGGCGACCACCCCGGTGCGCGAAATCTCGACCAGCCCGAGCGGCGCCATCAGCTTGATGAAGGCGTCGAGCTTATCCGTGCCGCCGGTCATCTCGAACACGAATGAATCGTTGGTGGCGTCGACCACGCGGGCGCGGAAGATGTCCGCGATGCGCAGCGCCTCGACGCGCTTCTCGCCGGTCTCGGCGACCTTGATCAGCGCCAGCTCGCGCTCGACCGAGGGTCCCTCGACGGTCAGGTCGTTGACCCGGTGAACCGGCACGAGGCGCTCGAGCTGCGCCTTGATCTGCTCGATGGTCATCGGCGTGCCCGAGGTCACCAGGGTAATCCGCGACACCGTGTCCGCAGTGTCCACCTCGGCGACGGTCAGGCTCTCGATATTGTAGCCGCGCCCCGAGAACAACCCGACCACGCGCGCGAGTACACCCGCCTCGTTGTCGACCAGGACCGAGATTGTGTGGCGTTCGATAGCAACGGAATCCATAGGCGTTTCCTCGGGCAGCGGCTTGGCCGGGGCTCAGACGAGCACCATGCCGTCCTCGCCGCGATCCAGGTCCTCGCCGGCGCCGTCGGGACCCAGCTTCATCTCGTAATGGGCAGCACCTCCCGGGATCATCGGGAAGACATTCTCGTCCGGGTCGATCCGCACGTCGGCCAGCACCGCCCGGTCGACCGAGATCATCTCGCCGATCAGGTCGTCGACTTCACCGGGTTTCTCGGCACGCAGACCCACGGCACCGAAAGATTCAGCCAGCTTCACGAAATCGGGCAACGATTCCATGTAGCTCTCCGAATAGCGGCCGCCGTGGAAAAACTCCTGCCACTGGCGAACCATGCCCATGTACTGGTTGTTGACGATAAACACCTTCACCGGCAAGCGGTACTGACACAGCGTCGAAAGCTCCTGGATCGTCATCAGCAGCGAGGCCTCGCCCGCCACGTCGATCACCAGCGCGTCCGGGTGCGCGACCTGCACGCCCATCGCGGCCGGGAAACCGTAACCCATGGTGCCGAGCCCGCCAGAGGTCATCCAGTGCTTGGGCGTCTCGAACTTCATGAATTGCGCCGCCCACATCTGGTGCTGGCCGACCTCGGTGGTGATGTAGACGTCGTCGCGGTCCTTGGTCAACTGGTGAAGCCGGTCGATGGCGTATTGCGGCTTGATCACGTCGCCGGTCTGCTCGTAATGCAGGCAATCGCGCGAGCGCCAGTCGTCGATCCGCGCCCACCAGGTCTTGAGGGCGTCCTTGTCCGGCGCATGACCGTCCCCATCCCAGCGCTCGAGCATGGCGCCCAGCACGTTGGCACAATCGCCGACGATGGGCAGGTCGACTTTGACGTTCTTGTTGATCGACGAGCGGTCGATGTCGATATGGATCTTGGTCGAGCCCTGCGAGAAGGCGTCGAGCCGTCCGGTCACCCGATCGTCGAAGCGTGCGCCGACGGCGATCATCACATCGCATTCGGCCATTGCCATGTTGGCCTCGTAGGTGCCGTGCATGCCGAGCATGCCGAGGAAATGGGAATCACTCGCCGGGAAGCCGCCCAACCCCATCAGGGTGTTGGTGATCGGATAGCCCGTGCGTGCGACGAGTTCGATAAGCCGGGCACTGGCCTCGGGGCCCGAATTGACGACCCCGCCGCCGGCATAGAAGATCGGTCGCTTGGCATGCGCGATCAGTTCGACCGCCTGCTCGATGGCCGCCGGATCGCCCTCGGTCTGGGGCTTGTAGGTGCGGTGAGTAACATTGTCGGGGCCGCTGTAGGTGCCGTCCTCGGATGTTAAAATGTCCTTGGGCAGATCGATCACCACCGGCCCCGGCCGTCCCGAGCGCGCCACGTGGAACGCCTCGTGCAGCGTGCGCGCAAGCTCGCTCACATCCTTGACCAGGTAGTTGTGCTTGGTGCAGGGCCGCGTGATGCCGACCGTGTCGGCCTCCTGGAAGGCGTCGTTGCCGATCATATGGGTCGGCACCTGGCCGGTCAGGCAGACCAGCGGCACGCTGTCCATCAGGGCGTCGGTCAGGCCGGTCACGGCGTTCGTCGCGCCCGGACCCGAGGTCACCAGCGCCACGCCGACCTTGCCGGTCGAGCGCGCGTAACCCTCCGCCGCGTGCAGGGCGCCCTGCTCGTGGCGCACCAGGATGTGACGAATTTCGTTCTGCCGGAAAATGGCGTCGTAGATCGGCAGGACCGCGCCGCCCGGATAACCGAACAGCACGTCCACGCCCTGATCCACGAGGGCGTTGAGAACGATTTCCGAGCCGGTCTGTCGCACGTTTTGCCTTTCCTGAGGCCGCAGGCCGCCTCACGCCATGACGGCACGCTACCGCGCCGCTGAACCCAGCGGCGTTCCCCATGTAAGTGATCTGGTGCGGCGCGCCCGTAAAGGCTAGCAAAACTAGTCGCTTAGGCCGAATCGGTCAACACAATCCGGCTCGCCACAGCGAGCGCGCGCTCGAGCGTCTCGGGCGTGACGCGCGCCTCGATCCGCGCCGCGTCCGCCATCTGGTGACGAAACCAGGTGAGCTGGCGCTTGGCATAGCGCCGGGTCGCCCGCATCCCCGCCTCGAGCGCCGCCTCGCGCGTGGTCCGGCCCGCGGCCAGCCCGATCAGCTCGCGCAGGCCCACGGCCTTCATGGCCGGGAGCGCCGGATCGAGCTCCAGCGCCGCGACGGCGCGCGCCTCTTCGACGCCGCCCTGCGCAGCGATCTCGGCGAAGCGGGCGTCGCACGCGGCGTAGAGCGCCTCGCGCGCGGGCTCGATCACGAGTTCGACCAGACGGCCCGCCGGGATCCCGTCCGCCGCCGGCTCGCGCTGCCAGGCAGCCAGGCTGCGTCCCGTCGCCTCGAGCACCTCCCAGGCGCGCAAAATTCGCTGGCTGTCCCCCGGCGAAAGCCTTGCCGCGCTCTCCGGGTCGCGCGCCCCAAGCCGGGCGTGGAGCGCGGCCGCTCCTTCCGCCTCCAAGCGGGCCCGTGCGGCCGTGCGCACGGCCGCGGGGATCGACGGCACCGGCGCCAGCCCGTCGCGAAGCGCGCGAAAATACAGCCCGGTTCCGCCGACCAGGATCGCGCGCCGGCCCGCGGCCCGTGCAGCCGCGATCTCGTCCAGCGCCAGCGCCCGCCACGCGGCGGCGCTGCAGGGCTCGGCCATGGAGCGTACGCCATAAAGCCGGTGGGGTGCGCCGGCCAGCGAGCCTGCGTCGGGCCGGGCCGTGATCCGGTTCATCTCGCGATAGATCTGCATGCTGTCGGCGTTGATGATCACGCCGTCGAGGGCGCGCGCCGCCGCCGCCGCCAGCGCCGACTTGCCGCTCGCCGTTGGCCCGCCCAGCAGCAGGACGGCCGGCTCACGCGAAGGGGTAGCTAACGAGGCCATCGGCCAGCTTGGGGTCGAACCAGGTGGATTTGGGCGGCATCACCAGACCGGCATCGGCCACCGCCATGAGATCGTCGATGGCGGTGGGATAAAGTGCGATGCCCGCGGCCCAACCGCCCGAGGCGACCGCCGCCTCGAGAGCTGCCAGCCCCCGCACGCCACCGATGAAGTCGACCCTGGGATCGGTCCGGGGCTCGGTGATTCCCAGGATCGGCTCGAGCAGATGGCGTGCCAGCAGCGCGACGTCGAGCCGCTCCAGAGCCGGCGCGTCTGCGTCCGGCGGGCGGCGCAAGCCGAGCCGGTACCAGCGCCCCGCCAGCACGAGGCCGAATTCGTGGCGCGCGGCCGGGCGCACGGGCGTATCGGCTTGAACGACCTCGAACGCCGCGCCCAGCCGGTCGAGAAAGCCTTCCGCGCTCAAGTCTCCCAGATCGCGCACCACCCGGTTGTAATCGAGGATGCGCACGCTCTCGGCGGAAAACGCCACGGCAAGAAACCAAGCCGCCGCATCCTGCGGCTGACGCTCGGCGATCCGCGCGGCGGCGGCAGAGCGGTGATGGCCGTCGGCGATGTAGAGCGCGTCCAGTCCGTTGAGCCGGGCGTCGAGCGCCCCGATTGCCGCCGCGTCGGCAACCGGCCAGAGCGCGTGACCGACCCCCTCGTCGTCGGTAAATTCGACCTCGGGAGTGGCTGCCGCCAGCGCCTCGATCTCGGCGCCCAATTCCGGATCGGGCCGGTGCACCAGCAGCACGGGTTCGGTCTGGGCGCCCACGCCCTCGATGTTGAGCACCCGGTCGTCCTCCTTGTCGGGCCGGGTCAGCTCGTGGCGACGGATGCGCCCCGACCGGTAAGCGTCGAGCGAGGCAGCAAGCGCCACGCCCGTCTGGCTGTGAGCGCCCCGGGTCAGGCGATAAAGCGTGTAGCGGGGCGCCGGATCGGCGACCAGCCGCCCGTCGGCGCACATTGCTCGAAAGCGGGCCCCGGCGTGTGCGTGCAACGCCGCTCCCTCGGGCGCCGTGCCGGGCGCGAAGTCGATCTCCGGCTTGGTGATGTGCAGGAAGCTGTCGGGCCGGTCCGCCGCCCGGAGGCGCGCTTCGTCGCTGCTCAGCACGTCGTAGGGGGGAGCTGCGAATTCGACGGCCCGCCCGGCAGGCGGGCGCAGGCCCGCAAACGGGCGGACCAGCGGCCCTGCGTCATGAGGTGTGGCTTGCGCGTCTTGGCTGCTCACCGTCTTGCTCCGCGCTAACGCGCGCGCCTAGCCCGTGTCGAACTCCAGCGGCACGAACCGCCGGTTGCCCGCCCGCTCGCGCAGCAGGAACGCGGCGCTGGCGCCGTTCGCGCGCAATGTCTCGACCGCGCGGGCCAGCGCCTCGGGATTGTCCACCTCGCGCGGCCCGACGGCGACGATAAGATCGCCGGCCTCGAAGCCGTTGTTCGCCGCGCCGTCGTCGACCTCGAGCACGACGAGGCCCGCCGCATCTTCCGGCAGATTGAAGCGCGTGCGCAGTTCGGGGGTCAGCGCCGCGACGACGAGGCCCGCGACCGCAACCTGCCCCGGCGTCTCGGCCGGCGCCCCGTCCGGCGTCTCGGGCGCGGGCTCGGCGGCGGCGAGTGGCGCCGGCTTGTCGGCCAGTTCGCCGATGGTCACGGCAATCGTGATCCTCTCGCCGTCACGCCAGACCTCCACCTCGACCTGCTTGCCCACCGGTGTGTCGGCGACGATGCGCGGCAGGTCGCGGCGCTTGGGCACGTCGATGCCGTCGAACCGCAGGATCACGTCGCCCGCCTGGATGTTCGCCACCTCCGCCGGGCCGTCCTCGGTCACCGACGCGACCAGCGCGCCCGCGGTGTCGGCGAGGCCCAGGTTTTCCGCGATTTCCTCGGAGACCGTCTGGATTCGGACGCCCAGCCAACCCCGCCTTGCGTGGCCGTAACTTGCCAGCTGTTCGATGATCGGAGAGGCCAGCGAGGCGGGTGTCGCGAAGCCGATGCCCACGCTGCCACCCGAGGGCGAAAAAATCAGCGTGTTCACGCCGATCACCTTGCCCTCCATGTCGAACATCGGGCCGCCCGAGTTGCCCCGGTTAATCGGTGCGTCGGTCTGGATGAAGTCGTCGTAGGGGCCGGCGTTGATATCGCGGCCGCGCGCCGAAATGATGCCCGCGGTCACCGTGTTGCCCAGCCCGAACGGGTTGCCGATGGCGATCACCCAGTCGCCCACCCGCGCGGCGTCGGAATCGCCGAACTCGACGAAGGGCAGCGGCCCGTCCGCCTCGACCTTGAGCAACGCAAGGTCGGTCCGCGCATCGCGCCCCAGGATCTGGGCGGCGAGCCGGGTCTCGTCGTCCAGGATCACGGTGATCGCGCTGGCCCCCTCGATGACGTGGTTGTTGGTCACCACGAGGCCGCTCGCGTCGACGATGAAACCCGAGCCCAGCGAGGTGACGGTCTGACCGTTCGGCGCGCCCTCGTCGTGGGGGTTGGGCAGCCCGAAGTAATCGAAAAACTCGTCCGCGCCGTCGCCGTGGGGATTCGCCGGCGCCTGCTGGGTGGTCGAAATATTGACCACCGCGGGCGTCAGTTGCTCGACCAGATCGGCGAAGCTCTCCGTGGGCGTGCGCGCCTGCGCGGCGGCCGCGACCAGCAGCAGCACAACAGCAAAGCCGGCCGGTGCGGTGCGGCGGAAAATGGCGATCGGTAAACCCATGCCTATCATCGGGCGCAACCCGGCAACCTGCCGACAGACGCCGCGCTAGCGGTCAGTCTCCCGACCCGGGAGCAACATCGAAGTACTCGAAGAACTCGCTGTCCGGGGTCAGCACCATGGTGGTGTCGTCGGAGGAAAACGCTCGGCTGTAGGCCTCCATGCTACGCAGGAAGGCGTAGAATTCGGGATCGGCGTTGACCGCTTCGCCGAAGATGCGGATGCGCTCGGCGTCGCCCTGGCCGCGCAGGATCTGGGCGTCGCGCTCGGCCTCGGCAAGAAGCACCGTGCGCTCGCGTTCGGCTGACGAGCGGATGCGCTGGGCCATCTCGGCGCCCTGGGCACGGAACTCTTTGGCCTCGCGCTCGCGTTCCGTCTGCATCCGCAGGTAAATCGCCTGGCTGTTCTGCTCGGGCAGGTCGGCCCGCTTGATGCGCACGTCGAGCACGTCGACCCCGAAGCCGGCGGCGTCGAGGTTCACCAGCGCGGCGATCTGGCCCATCAAATCACGCCGTTCGCCCGAGAGCACGGTGATCAGCGGCACCTGGCCCAGGACTTCGCGGGTTCGGGCGTTGAGGATGGCGCCGAGCCGCGCGCGCACGGAGCCTTCCGTGCCCACGGTCTGGTAGAACTTGAGCGGGTCGACGATGCGGTAGCGCGCGAAGGTGTCGACCACGAGACGCTTCTGATCCGAGCCGATGACCTCTTCGACGGGGACGTCGTAGTCGAGGATGCGCCTTTCGAAATACTCGACGTTCTGGACGAACGGGAACTTCACATAAAGCCCGGGCTCGGTGATGACCGCGCGCGGGTCGCCGAACTGGAGGAGCAGCGCCTGCTCGCCCTGGCGCACTTTGAAGGTCGACGCGAGCACCAGGATCAGGATGACGAGCAACCCGATACCGATGGCGATGAGGCGTCCGCGGCTCATGGCCTAGTTCTCCCCCTGCTGCTTCGGTTTCTGCAGCTCGTTGAGCGGCAGGTAGGGCAGCACGCCGGAACCCTCGATGTCGACGATGATCTTGTCCATCCCGGCCAGAATTCCTTCCATGGTCTCGAGAAAGATGCGCTTGCGTGTGATTTCCTTGGCCTGGCGGTACTCTTCATAGACCGAAAGAAAGCGCTGGGCGTCGCCCTCGGCGGCGGCCACCCGCTCCTGGCGGTAGGCCTGCGCCTCCTGCAGGATGCGCTCGGCTTCGCCGCGGGCGCGGGGCAGGATGTCACGCCGGTAGCCCTCGGCCTGGTTGATCTCTCGCTGCTGGTCGGCGCGCGCCCGCTGCACGTCGCGGAACGATTCGATCACCGCCTCGGGCGGATCGACCTTCTGCAACTCGACGTTGCGCACGAGAATTCCCGCTCCGTATTCGTCGAGCACCGTCTGGATCAGCTCATGGGTTTCCGCCTCGATCGCGGCGCGGCCCTCGGCCAGAGCGCTTGCGATCTCGGTCTTGCCGATGATCTCGCGCATCGCGCTTTCGGCCACGTCATGCATCGTCTGTTCCGGACTGCGGATATTGAACAGGAATTGCCCGGCGTCCTTGATCTGCCAGAACACGGTGAAGTTGATGTCGACGATGTTCTCGTCGCCGGTCAGCATCAGGCTCTCCCCGGGCACTGGACGGGCGCCGGAGCCGGGCAGTTCGGGGTTCGTGCGGAAGCCGACCTCGACCCGGTTGATCCTGAGAATCTTCGGCGTGATGACCGATTCGATGGGTGTCGGCAGGTGATAGTTCAGGCCCGGCTGGGTGGTCTTGACCCACTCGCCGAAGCGGAGCACCACGCCCTGCTCGTCGGGCTGGACGCGATAGAAGCCGCTGGCGAGCCAGATGGCGATCGCAATCAGGACCAGAATCATAACCCCGCGCGCGCCCTTGGCGCCGCCCGGGAACCAGCGCTTCATGCGTTCCTGGCTGCGGCGCAGGAATTCCTCGAGGTCGGGCTGGCCCGGTCCCGACGGCCCGCGGCCCCACGGCCCCTGGCCGCCGCCGCCACCGCCTCCGCTGCCTCCGCCACCCTGGTTCGTCCACGGCATCTGCGTCTTACCCTTCACTCGCCTGTCGGGAACCCCCGATCCGCTCGCGGATCGGATTTGAATTTCCTTGCCCCTGCTATATATGTCACGCCGAGGGCCAACGCAACACGAGCCGCCCGGTTTTTCCAAACCGGAGCGCGCATTCCGGGGGGGATCGACGACGCCATGGCCGAGGTAACCAAGCAACAGGTGCTCGACGCACTCAAGACCGTCGAGGATGCGGCGCGCGGCGCCAGCGTCATCACGCTGGGCATGATTTCCGGAATCGTGATCCGCGACAACAATGTCGGCTTCGCTATCGAGATCAACCCCGACGAGGCCGAGGCAAAGGAGCCGCTCCGCGTCTCGTGCGAACAGGCGGTCGAGGCGATCGAGGGCGTGCTCTCGGTTACCGCCGTGCTCACCGCCGAGCGCACCGCGCCGGGCAACGGAGGCGCGCAGCCCGGGCCTGCGCCCGCGCAACCCCAGGCGGCCCCGGAGCGGCCCACCATCCCCGGCGTGCGCGCCATGATCGCGGTGGCCAGCGGCAAGGGCGGCGTCGGCAAGTCGACCACGGCGGTCAACCTCGCGGTGGCACTGGCCGAGCTGGGCAACAAGGTCGGGCTGCTCGATGCCGACATCTACGGCCCCTCGATCCCGCGCATGATGCGCCTTCAGGGCCAGCCCTACTCGCCCGACGGCAAGACGCTCCACCCGATGGAAAACCACGGCGTCAAATGCATGTCGATCGGCTTCCTGGTCGGCGAGGACACGCCGATGATCTGGCGCGGGCCGATGGTGATGAGCGCCATCGAACAGATGCTGCGCGACGTCGACTGGGGCGAGCTCGACGTCCTCGTGATCGACCTTCCCCCCGGCACCGGCGACGCCCAGCTCACCATCTCCCAACGCGTGCCGCTGGCCGGCGCGGTAATCGTCTCGACGCCCCAGGACATAGCACTCCTCGACGCGCGCAAGGGGCTCAACATGTTCAAGCAGGTCTCGGTGCCGGTGTTCGGCATCATCGAGAACATGAGCTACTACGTTTGCCCCGATTGCGGCCACAGGGCCGACATCTTCAGCCACGGCGGGGCAAAGAAGGTCGCGGCGCAGATCGAGACCGACTTCCTGGGCGAGGTGCCCCTCGACATCGAGATCCGCGAAACCTCGGACGCGGGCCTGCCCATCGTCGCGTCGAACCCCGAGAGCCCCCACGCCAAGGTCTATCTCGAGATCGCCGCCAAGGTCGCGGCCAAGATCGTCGAGTCGCTGGGCGACTCAACCCGCCAGGCTCCCAAGATCGTTATTCAATAACTCGGGGCGGGCAGAAGCCCGCGACCGCGGGCCGGCGCTACTGCGCCGCACCCGCGTAGGCGTGGACCGCGAGGTCCACTGCCGTGAGCGATTTAGAAGGCCAAGGCCGCAACTGCGGCCCGCCGCTTATGCGGCGCGCCCGCGCAGGCGTGAACCGCAAGGTCCACTGCCGTGAGCGATTTAGAAGGCCAAGCCCGCGACCGCGGGCCGGCGCTTATGCGCCGCACCCGCGTAGGCGTGGACCGCGAGGTCCACTGCCGTGAGCGATATAGAAGGCCAAGGCCGCGACTGCGGCCCGCCGCTTATGCGCCGCATCCGCGTAGGCGTGGACCGCGAAGTCCACTGCCGTGAGCGATATAGAAGGCCAAGCCCGCGACCGCGGGCCGGCGCTACTGCGCCGCACCCGCGTAGGCGTGGACCGCGAGGTCCGCTGCCGTGAGCGACTATAGAAGGCCAAGGCCGCGACTGCGGCCCGCCGCTTATGCGGCGCGCCCGCGCAGCCGCGGACCGTCAGGTCCGCTGGCGTGAGCGACAAAGACTCCTAACCGTCGAGCGGCAGCCCGTGCCATTCCTCCAGCGGAATCTCGCGGTCGGGAAAAGCCGGGTTTTCGAACGGCCAGTCCGAATTGATCCAGTCCTTGACCGCCCGGTAAAGCGCCTCGTCGAGGCCCGTGGCGAGCGCATCGGTGCGCACCCAGAGCGTGACGGAAGCATCGAAACCGGTACGCCGGGTCGGATTGATATAGACGCATCCCAGGCAGCGGCCCTCGTCGGGGCTCATCATCGTGTAGGCAAAGGAAAAGCCCATGGTGAATTCCCGCTGGTGCCAGCCCAGATCGATCAGGTCGTCTTCGAACGTGAGGCCCGTGGGCCAGCCGCCGCCGAACTCGCGGCTGAAGGTCGATTCCAGATGATCCACGCTCGACATCACCGCGTCGTAATCCTTGACGACGTCGTGCACACTCAGCATGCGGAGGCGAAAGCGCGGGGTCTCCAGGCCTTCGGGAACCTTGAAATCGTCGGGCACCAGGCGCTTACGGTCGTGCATGGCCGCTTCCTACTCCTCCCGCCCCAGCGTTTCCATCAGCTCGCGCCATTCGCGCTTCGACAACCCGCTGTCTGGCTGCTCGACCGCTTCGCCCGCGATCAGCTTCTTGACCACCTCGAGGCCCCGGGCCGAGAGCTGCACCCCGCCCATGCCGTACTGCTCGAAGGCGTCATAGGCGAGCGGCACCCAGCGCTTCACGGTCTCGGCCATGGCGTCCGCGTAGACCCGGATCTCGTATTGCGCGTGGGCGTCGGCGCGCAAACTGAGAAAATGGAACAGATTGTGCAGGTCGATCTTCCAGTACCACTGGGTATAGAAATTGAGCGAGAGGTTCATCCGCGCGAGCTCGCGGGCGAGGCCTGAGCGTTCGGGATCGAGCGGCCGGCCGTCGCCGTCGTCGTTCAGCATCTCGAGGTAGTGCGCGTAGGCGCGCTCGGAATCCTCGCGCAGCAGCTCGAACACCCGCGCTGCCTCCTCGCCCGCCAGCGGCTCGGCCCGGCCCTGGCGGTTCGCGGCCAACTGGGCGGCCAGGTGCTCCGGCGCGGGGATGTAGAACTCGTTGTCGAGGATCGAGTAGCGCGCGGAATATTCGTTCACGTTGGCGGTGCGATGGCGGATCCACTGGCGCGCGACGAAGATGGGCAGCTTGACGTGATACTTGATCTCGCACATCTCGAAGGGCGTGGTGTGGCGGTGGCGCATCAGATAGTTGATCAGCCCCGCATCCTCCGAGACCTTGCGCGTGCCCCGGCCGTAGGAAACCCGCGCCGCCTGCACGATGGCCCCGTCGTCGCCCATATAATCGATCGCCCGGACGAAGCCGTGATCGAGCAGCGCGATGGGCTCGTAGAGAATCTCCTCCAACCCCGGCGCCACCGCACGGCGCGTCGCCTGCGCCTCGGCCCGCTGGGCGTCGATCTCGGCTTTCTGGTCTTTATCGAGGGGCATAGGTGGCGCGCGCTGTGAGGGCAGGAAACGCCGCGCAGTTTACGGGGTTCGGCGCCGCGGCGCCAACTCTGCCGCACGGGCACCCGGTTTGCCTTGTGCCACGCACCTGTCGTTCACAAAGCGGAGGGGGAAAACCGGCGGCACGCGATTCGGCTAGCCCCACCTCCTACATCGTCGACCCACCGTCGACCGCCAACGCCTGCCCGGTGATGTGGGGTGCGTTTACGAGGTAGAGCGCCATCTGGGCCATGTCGGCGACGGTCTGGGGCTCGCCCTGGGGGATCAAGATATCGACCCAACGGGCATAGGTCTGCTCGGGCGTCTCGCCGGGATCGGCGAGGTCGCGGTTCAGCATGGTCCACATCTGCGTGCCCACGATGCCGGGGCAGATGCAATTGACCGTGATCTTCTCGCGCGCAACTTCCCTCGCCAGCGAGCTGGTAAACCCCACCACGGCGAATTTCGAGGCGCAGTAGTGGGTCAGCGTCGCCTCGCCCGTCTTTCCCGAGGTCGACGAAATATTCACGATCCGCCCGCCCTCGGGTGCTGCCTGCTTGCGCATCTGGATCACCGCCGCCTTGTTGACCAGAAAGGTGCCCTTGGCGTTGACGTCCATGGTGGAATCCCAGTCCTCCTCGCTCATCAGCTCGATGGGCCGCACCGTCACGATGCCCGCGGCGTTGACCACCACGTCCACCCGCCCGAAGCGCTCCACGGCCTGCGCCATCATGGCCTCGACCGAGGCCGGCACGGTCACGTCCGCCTCGATGGCGATGGCCTCGGTGCCGACCGCCTCGGCCACTTCGCACGCCGCCGTAAAGCCGCCCAGATGCACGCCGTCATACTGGTTTGCCGACCCCTGCGCCGTCTCCAGCCCGGCGAGCGCGAGCTTCATGCCGGCCTCGGCAAAGCCCTCCGCGATGCCCTTGCCGATGCCCGTGCCGCCCCCGGTGATCAGCGCAACCTTGCCCGCCAAGTCGGTCATGTTTCTCTCCCTGTAATGACGCCCCCAGTGTAGCGAAATCCGTGGCGGTGACATCACATGGATTTCGCCAAAGCCCGCGCCGGCCGCGGACGCGGCCAGTCATCGATTGCCGGCGGGCCGCCGCTTATGCGGCGCCAGCCTGCGCGGCGACTGAGCGCGTCCAATACCTCCGTGGCGCCAGTCTGCGCGACGCCTGAGCGCGTTAAAGAGCCAACGCCGTTTAGCTCAGGCTAAACGGATAATGCCCTAGTCGATGGGCCGCTCCTTGATCGCGCCGTCCCCGGGGCTCGTCTCGGGCAGCGCCGTGAGCACCGCGTCCTTCGATTGGGCGATGTTCGAACTGTCTTCCTGCAGCAGGTCCCTCGTCGTCCGCTCGCCTTCGCCCTCGAGCACGATCTTCGGGTCCTGCAGCTCGTATTGGCCCAGATAGGGCGGGTGCAGCGCATAGCCCAACAGCCGCTGGAGCTGCTCGGGCATCTTTGCCGCCACGTCGCGCGGCACCGCCAGGTACTGGTTTTCCTCCTGGCGCAGCCAGCCCAGCGAATAGCCCAGCAACATTCCGGTCCGCTGGGTATCGCTCGAACGGTTGGCGCCGCCGCCGTGATAGGTCGAGCCCAGATAGAGGAACACCGAGCCCGGCGGCATCACCGCCTGGACCACCTCATCGCCCTCGCCGGGCTCGCGCCCGTCGGACCAGCGGTGGCTGCCGAGAACCGTCTGGGTCGCGCCGTTCTCCTTGGTGAAGTCCGTCACCGCCCACATCATGTTGACGATGCATTCGGGCCCCGGATGGGAGAACGGAAAGACGCCGTCGTCGCGGTGCAGCGCCTGGGCTTTCTCACCCGGGCCGATCGACGTCGCCTGGGTTATGCCGACCTGGAAATTCTGGCAGCGCGGCCCGAGAATTTTCTCGACTATGCCGAGGATCAGCGGATTGACCACGAGCTCGCCGTAGGTCGGCACCTTGGCGAGCATCCGTGAGACCCGCTTGGTGTGATAGCCCGAAATCTCGCCCACGCCCGTTCCTTCGGCTTCGAGGTGGGGGCTGAGCTCGGCCGTGAGCTTCGCCACTGTCGCGTCGTCGAGCAGCCGCTCGACGACGACACCGCCATGCTCCTCCAACGCAGCGACCACCTCGTGAGCGGTAGCGGTGGCAGCGAGCGAAGGCACCTGGGTATGCGCCATGGTCTCGTCTCCCTTCACTCCAAAAACAACAGAGCCTGTGAGGTTAGCTTAGACCCGCGCCCGCCACGCCGCCACCCCCGCACCCGCCAGCGCCAGCCAATTTATGCTTCAAATAGTCCGACTTGACGCCGTTAAAAATTGTTCCGGGTTACGCCCTACACGCCCCCATTCGGTAGTTGGCCAGCTTCAGTGACGACCCGGTAGCCGCGCTGGCCCATCCCCAGCGTGTCGTGAAAATGCTTACGACCGCAGAGAATCTTTCGCTTTTCATCTGGGCGTAGTTCGTCGAGATTGAGAGTTCCCTTAGTTTCGCGAACCAAGTAGAGCAGGTCCTCACCACCCTCGGGATCCTCCATCACAATGGCCCAATCCGGGTTGTATTCGCCGATGGGCGTGATAACGGTGAACCAGGACGGCAGCTTGATGTATAGCTTTACGTCCTTGCGCTTCTCCAAGGCTTCGATGAACGGCTTTTCGATGCTATCCGAGTCGAAGGGCACGCCGTCGTAGATGAGTCGAAGGGCACGCCGTCGTAGAGGTGCGTACCACCGGCCCCGTTGGCCTCAGTACTCGGCACGATGTAATCAGCCCAGGTCTCAATCTCGGCCTCGAACTGGCTCATTTCGTACCATTCTCCGATCCTCTCGTAGAAGATTCCGTCCACGAGTTGATCGGCGAGCTTGTTTTTGACGATGCCGACCGCAGCGGTCGCAAACTCATGGGGGTTGTCGAGGGCAGCGGCACGGTTGATGGTGCGGCGAAAAATTTCGAGAAGGGTCTTGCGGCTCACCCGCATGGGCGGGGACGTGTTCTCCATCAGGTTTTCCATGATCTCAACCAGGTTGGGCACGGGATAGCGCCCGGCGAGATCGATGGCCGTGCGCGCACCGCTCTGAGTTAACGCCTCGAAGGTGCCCTTGTCGTTTGCAATGATCTCGGCTTTCGAGATTGCAACGCGCGGCCTGCGGATGGTTGCGGCGCCCAGTTCGGGGAGAACGTCTTCGATTAGGGTCTGAACCCAATTTAACCTATTGATTCATAGCGTGGAAGTGTGATTCAAGCTTCTTGGAAAGGAGTTTGATCATGCGCTTTGATTTGTCAGACGAAGAATGGGCGGTGATCGAGCCGCTTTTGCCCAAGGGCGGACGTGGTCCGAAGCGTATGGACGATCGGCGTGTTTTGAACGGAATTTTCTATATTCTGCGCACCGGCGCCCCGTGGCGCGACCTGCCCGAGCGCTACGGCCCGCGCACCACCATCTACAACCGCTATGCGCGCTGGGCACGGCGCGGCATATGGAAGGCGATCTTCGATGGGCTTGCCGAACACTCCGGCGACAGCCTGTTCTTCATCGACTCATCCATCGTCAAGGCTCACCGCGCGGCAGCCGGCGCAAAAGGGGGGAACTGGCGCAGGATATCGGCCGCTCACGCGGCGGCCGCACAAGCAAGGTTCACGCCGTAGTCGATGAACACGGTCGTCCCCGGCGCTTTGTCATCACCGGCGGTCAGGTTCATGACGGTCAAGTCCTGCCGGATCTTCTCGAAGGCGCCGGAGCGCCGCTTGCCGTCGTCGCCGACAAGGCTTACGGCTCACGCGCCATCCGCCAGCTCATTGACGATGACGGGGCTCTGGCGGTCATTCCATCAAAGAGCAACGCCAAAGAGCCCATCTCCCATGACGTCGGTCTTTACAAAATGCGCAACATCATCGAGCGCTTCTTCTGCACCATGAAAGACATGCGAAGGCTCGCAACACGCTTCGAAAAACTCAGCCGCAACTTCCTCGCCATGATCCACATCTTCGCGATAAGACTATGGATCAATTGAGTCCACACCCTAGTTTCGCGCTGTCGATAGTTACCGCGTAGCGGGTTTTGTGCTTAATACGCGCCCACATATTCTTGAACTCGGGTTTAAGCATGTGGGCCTTGCGTAGCCGGAGGGTGACCTTCTTCCGCGCATCGGGCGGCCTCGGTGGCGTGCCGTTCTTGCCGTACTCAGAGTCGATCTCGCTTTGCAACTCTGCGACGAAGCGCTCATAGGTCTCGCTCGCGACAACTGTGAGCACGTTGATCCGCTCGTCCTGGATGCGCTCCCCTCCCTGATTGACGGGGAGACGCACGCCACGCCCGACCTGCTGCCGACGCTCGGTCTCAGAGCCGACCTCACGCATGGTGCAAACCTGAAAGACATTCGGATTGTCCCAGCCCTCGCGAAGGGCGGAGTGCGAGAAGACGAAGGACACGGGTTCATCGAAGGACAGCAGGTCCTCTTTCCGTCGCATGATGAGGCTGAACGCTTCTTCGTCGGCCTTGCTTTTACCCGTCGTGTCCAGAAACTCGATCGCACCGCCCTTCTTTGTCCTTGCGGCAAAGTAGGCTGAGCGGACCTCGGCGGCCCTGCGGTCCTTCCATTCAGGGTAGTTCTCTTTCAACTCGTCGAAAGCATTATCGAAGAGCAGTCGGATGATCCCGTCATCGGCGACGAAGTTGTCCACCTTGTCGATGAAGAAGAGCGAGAGGACCTTGATGCCGTCATCCTTCAGATGCGCCTGCTTACGGAAATGCTCCTCGATGGAGTAGCGGAGCTGAGCCTCGAAGACGGCGGCCTTCTCGACACCACTTACCTCCCCAACGCAAAGTTCCACGTTGTTGGCGAAGCGGATGAATTTGCCGCCGTAGTTGATCTCTTCGACAACGAAGCCTTGATACTCGACCCGGCCCGTCTTTTTCTCTAGGTCATCGTCGCCCTTGATGGTGAGCACGGTTTCCCTGATCGCGCCACTTTTCATCAGTTTGTGCACGGCAAGGCGCGCAACCGGCCTCTTCGCCTGAATCTTGATCTCATCGAGACGCAAAAAAGGCCTGTTCTGGTTGTCTTCCTCGATGACGGAGGCAACCTCGATCCGCTTCACAAGCCCTTGCCGGTAGGCGTCATAGGGCGTGAGGCGATAGATGAAATTGTAGGGATTGCGGTGCGTGGCGCTGTAGCGCAGCGCGAACAAGGGATGCAAGCTCGCAAGGGCAGCAATGCGGTTCTCGCTTTCCATGTTTTGGGGCTCATCGAGGAACAGCACGGGCCGCGTCGCCTGAATCAGGTTCAGAGGCCGCTCACCTTGCAGCCGTTCGGTGGACTGTCGGATGACGTTCTCGGCGCGGGCAAAGGCGTCAATGGTCATCACCATAATTTCCAGCCCGTCGGACAGGGCGAACTGGCGGATCTGGTTCAGATTGGCGGAGTCATAGACATAGTAACGATAGGGCGGACGATCGTAGAGCGCCTTGAAATGCGCTTCGGTGACCTGAAGAGTTTTGAGAACGCCCTCTCGCACGGCGACTGAAGGGACCACGACAATGAACTTGCGCAAGCCAAACCGCTTGAACATCTCCATTGCCGTGCGGAGATAGACATACGTCTTGCCGGTGCCGGTCTCCATTTCGACGGAGAAGTTGGGCATCTGGACGAGCAGGCCGTCCATATTCTCTATAGCATCGACATCGGGCACGTCGTCCATGAGAACGGGGAGAGTACTTACGATGACCTTCAGCTCGTCATCGGCCTCGATGACGTTCTCCGCCTGGACGTCCTGAAGGTTCTTCAAAAGTATGTCCTCGGACAAATCCAGCCGGTTGGCAATCGCCGAGAACGACGCGCCGTCAGGAACGATCAATTCGCCGCGAACATGGGGTTGACCTTCGAGGAGACCGCAGGCCGCCTCAATGGCGGCGAGTTGGTATTCCTGGGTCGCGTCAAAACGAAACTCCATGGGCGGCCTCACAAGACCTTGAGGCGGCACTGGAGCGCCAGGTTGGCCGCGAGAGTGTCGTCGAGAGCCTTGTCGCGGCAAACGAACAGGTTCTCGCGCGTGAGCCCTAAAGCGCGCACGGCCTCGACGGAAAGGGTGTCGTCCAAGCAGATATGAAAACTCTGCTCGCGCCCCGCATCGGTCACGCACCAGAACGTCTGGCCCTCGACCTCATGTTTTTCGATCTGGGAAGTGAGCGCGAAGCCCTCGCGAAGCGCCCCCTCCCAGATGACGTTTTCCGACTTCCAGCCGTCAACGAGGGTGTCGGCGAAAGCTTCGAGTTGCGCGACATAAGTATCAGCATCCTTTGTCCCGATACCGGTCCAGCGTCGAATATTGGAATCTGTGAGCTTGAAAAAGCGGAATCCATGATCTCCATACGAGGTTAGCTTGGTGTCCGCATTTTCGTTGGCCCTATTGAGAGCTTTCCTCCAACGACCTCTCGCTAAATCGGCAATTGTCCTGAAACCCGCGCTCGCCGCTAAACTCTTCTCCGGCACAGGCTCGGGTAACTGAACAAGAATGCAGCGACGTTTTTTACCGTCCTGTCTATTAGCGAATAATGTTGCCTCCGCCGTAGACGCAGAACCTGCAAAGAAATCCAATATAATATCGTCATCGCCCGTAGAAATGTAATTTATAAGTCTCGCTATAATTTCATGATCTTTCGGATTATCAAAGATTTTACTACCCATCAAAGTTTTTAAATACTTAACCGCGACCTGTGATTGCTTGTAGATTACGCTTGGCATCACCTGTAGGCCGACAAGCGTTTCCAATCCTGTAACACTGTCTTCCTCGTCATCGAACGGAATATCGCCGCTATCAGCTAATTCATCCGAAGTAGGACGAAGGTGAGCTTTTCGGAAAGGTGGGTCGTCATGGGTATCGCGGAATACTACAAAACCAAGCTCAATCTGGCGTTGCATTGCTTTCTGCGTCGAAAATCGCCAGCCAGCTTCGGGGATTTTGCATGGTTGACGAGTAATAGGATGGATAACGTCGTACCGAGGGCCACCTCCCCCCGGCCAGGAGATATCGCGATCACGCCAGGGCCCATTGTCATCAACATGCCGATAGCGACTTAAGGACTTCGAAGGGTGGGATTTAGCCCGGATTATTCACGGCGCGCTGTGAGATGGTTGGTGAGCGTGGATTAACCTGTTGAGATTCCGTATGATTTTGGTGTTGAAGCCAGATCACGCGGCAACCGGAGAACCCAGCTCACCATGAACGAGACTATCCCCTATCTCCCCGGCTTGTCACCCGTGGCGGGCAAGGAATTGTGTGCCCGGTTCGACGGCGGGCGGCTGTCGTCGGACGGCGGCGTATTGCTGTTTCCCGGGATCGAGAGACGGCTCGGGATTGCCGACTTGCTGGCCTCCTGTGTGGCCGACGAGCGCGACCCTTCGAGCACGACCCACTCCTACGCCGACATGATCCGGGCCCGGCTGTTCGCCATCGCCTGTGGCTACGAGGATTGCGACGACCTCGACGTCTTGCGCGTCGATCCGGCGTTCAAGCTGGCCTGTGGGCGCCTGCCCGAGAGCGGTCGCGATCTGATGAGCCAGCCGACCCTGTCGCGCCTCGAGAACGCGCCGTCGTGGCGCGCGCTGGCGCGCATGGGGCTGTCGATGATCGATCTGTTCCTCGCAAGCTTCGAGCGTGTTCCCGCCCGCATCACCCTCGACATCGACGATACCGCCGATACCGTCCACGGCGGCCAGCAGCTGGCGCTGTTCAACGCCCATTACGACGCGTACTGCTTCCAGCCCATCCACATCTTCGAGGCCGCCACGGGCAAGCCGGTGCTCTCGCTCTTGCGCCCCGGCAAGCGGCCCTCCGGAGAAGAGGCGGCCAAGATACTGAAACACGTCATCCGCCGCATCCGGCGCAACTGGCCCCGGGTCGAGATTACCGTGCGGGGCGATGGCCATTACGGCACGCCGGAGGTCATGGAACTGCTGGAAAGCCAGGGTTGCGGCTACATCTTCGGGCTGCCCGGCAACGCCCGGCTGAGCGAGATCGGCCAGCCCTGGTGCGAGGACGCGGCCGTGCGCCGCGCGCGCTCACGCAAGGACCGGGTGCGCCGCTTCTTCCGCACCGGCTACCAGGCCAAAAGCTGGTCGCGGATGCGCACCGTCATCGCCCGCGTCGAGGCCACGGCGAAAGGGTCCGACATACGCTTCATCGTCACCAACCTGAGCGGCCGCTCCAAGCTGCTCTATGAGAAGGTCTACTGCGCCCGCGGCCGGATGGAAAACATGATCAAGGAGATGAAGCTCTACACCAAGTCCGACCGCACCTCCTGCCACCGCTGGGAAGCCAACCAGTTCCGGCTCTTTCTCCACAGCCGGCGCCTATTGGCTGCTGCATCAGCTGCGCCACGCCGCGCCCCGGAAATCCCTCTGGCGCAAAGCGACGTTCGAAACCATCCGCCGCGCCTTCCTCAAGGTCGCCGTGCGTATTCGAGGAGCTCAAATCCCGAGTCAGGATCGCCCTGCCGTCATCCTATCCATATCGGCCAGCCCTCGTCGCGATGGCCGGCTGCATCGCCGCTCGAGGCCCATGAACCAGGCGGCATATGCCGACCGATGAACCCCGACCATCAACCCACAACCCCGTCCCGAAAACCCGACGCGAAAACCCGACGTCAACCCGGCCAATAACGCGCGCCTCGGGCAAATCCACCGGGCGTCATGAATAATTGCGGCTAGTTCGCAAATTCATCTTACCTTCCTCTTTTCTGCACGCACAGCAGAACCCCCGCGCCCGCCAGTGCGAGCCAGCCGATGATGAACAACACCCCGCCGATGGGCGCGGGCCAGCCCACGCCGGCGAACGCCGAGGCCAGCAGCCCGCCCACGAAGAAGATCTGCCCGGCAGCGAAGCAGCCTCCGGCCATCCCGCACAACCGCGTGGCCCAGCCCTCCGCCATCCGCTTGCCGAGCAGCACCACGGCGATCAGCGCCAACGCGTGCCACATCTGGTAGCGCGCCGCGGTGCCCACGGTGGCGGCCGCGCCCTCGTCGCCCCCGCCCAACCCGTGGGCCGCCCAGGCGCCCAAACCCACGGCGCATCCCGCGTTCAGCGCGGCGTAGATCAGGGCAAGGGCAGCAAGTCTGGTCATGGTCGGCATGGCGGGGCATCCCTTAAGCTATTTATAATTAACCGGTTTATCCCTATATTACTTCTGCCGGTGGCAACACCGGCTATGGCGATAAACGCCGTTCGGAATAAGCGTTACGGACCCGGGGGCAGTACCCGGCGCCTCCACCAATTCTTTCCGCCCCGAGACGGGCGGTTCGCCATGGGGGCGAAACAGGATCGACGTGCGTGGTAAAGGTGCGGTTTTTGCCCGGTATGATACCGCCGTTATCGGGTCACTTTGATAAGTGCCAATGACAATGAAATGGCGCTCGCTGCTTAACACCGTTAGGTAAGCGCGGTTCGGGGGGCACCGGGCAACAGAAGCCCCCCACTAAATTACCGGCGCTGGCGGAGCCGCGCAGGGCCGGACCGGCACAGGGAACAAGATGGCCGACGAGTTCGTGAGTTACGACAAGCTGATCGACGCGGCGCTGCGCACCGTGGTGCGTGAAACGCTCCGTCACGCCGCCGAGCACGGATTGAGCGGCCGGCACCATCTCTACCTCTCGTTCCAGACCGACTTTCCCGGCGTCCAGATCGCCGACTACCTGCATCAGGAATATCCCGACGAAATGACCATCGTGCTCCAGCACCAATTCTGGGGCCTCGAGGTCACCGAACAGAGCTTCACGGTCGGGCTGACCTTCAACAAGATCGGCGAAAGCCTCGAAATTCCGTTCGACGCCATCACCCGCTTCGCCGATCCCTCGGTCCAGTTCGGCCTGCAGTTCCAGACCCCGGGCAACGCCGCCGCCAACGCGCGCTCCGGAGCCGGGGGCGTCGACCCCATCGACAAGGCGGCGGCGGATGCGGAGTCGGGTGCCGAGGGCGGCGCTGCGGCCGACGGCCTGTCGGGCGCCGACGTGATCACGCTGGACAGCTTCCGCAAGAAGTAGGCGCCCGCCTGAACCGACACCACCAACGACGCCCGGGCGGCGTGCCGCCGATCCGGGCCGGAAGGAAACGCCATGACCGAATTTCGCTACGCCGAGATGTTCCCGCTGGCCCCGATCGATACGCCGTGGAAGAAGCTCACGAGCGATCACGTCGGCCAGGCGGAATTTCAGGGCCGCTCCGTGCTGACGGTTGCGCCCGAGGCGCTCACCCAGCTCGCCGCCCAGGCCTTCGTCGACATCTCCCACCTGCTCCGCCCGGGCCACCTCGCGCAACTGCGCGCCATCCTCGACGACCCCGAGGCGACCGCCAACGACCGCTTCGTGGCGCTGGACCTGCTCAAGAACGCGAACATCTCGGCGGGCGGTGTGCTGCCCATGTGCCAGGACACCGGCACCGCCATCGTCATGGCCTATAAGGGCGAGCAAGTCTGGACCGGCGCCGACGACGCGCAAGCCCTCTCGCGCGGCATCTTCGACACCTTCCAGGCGCGCAATCTGCGCTACTCCCAGCTCTCGCCCGTCTCCATGTACGAGGAGGTCAACACGGACACGAACCTGCCCGCCCAGATCGACCTCTACGCCGCCCCCGGCGATGCCTACAAGTTCCTGTTCCTGGCCAAGGGCGGCGGCTCGGCCAACAAGAGCTTCCTGTTCCAGCAGACCAAGGCGCTGCTCAACCCCGAATCCATGCGCGTCTTCCTCGACGAAAAGATCCGCACGCTCGGTACCGCCGCCTGCCCGCCCTACCACCTCGCCATCGTGATCGGCGGCACCTCCGCCGAGATGACGCTCAAGACCGTCAAGCTCGCCTCCGCGCGCTATCTCGACGGCCTGCCCGAGGCGGGCAGCGATCTGGGCCACGCCTACCGCGACCGCGCGATGGAAGAGCAGGTCCTCGCCATGACCCGCGAGATGGGCATCGGCGCTCAGTTCGGCGGCAAGTATTTCTGCCACGACGTGCGCGTCATCCGCCTGCCCCGCCACAGCGCGTCCTGCCCCGTGGGGCTCGGCGTTTCCTGCTCCGCGGACCGCCAGATCCTGGGCAAGATCACCGCCGAGGGCGTCTTTCTCGAACAGCTCGAGAAGAACCCGGCCAAGTACCTACCCGAGCCCACCGAGGCCGATCTCGAGGGCGAGGTCGTGGCCATCGATCTCAACCGGCCCATGGACGAGATTCGCGCCCTGCTCTCGAGCTATCCCATCAAGACCCGGCTGTCGCTTTCCGGACCGCTGGTCGTCGCGCGCGACACCGCCCACGCCAAGATCAAGGAACGCCTCGATGCGGGCGAGGCCATGCCCGACTATTTCCGCGACCGCGCGATCTATTACGCCGGTCCCGCCAAGCGGCCCGAGGGGCTGGTTTCGGGCTCGTTCGGCCCCACCACGGCGGCCCGCATGGACCCCTATATCGACGAGTTCCAGGCCAAGGGCGGCAGCTTCGTCACACTCGCCAAGGGCAACCGCTCCGCACCCGTGACCGAAGCCTGCAAGAAGCATGGCGGCTTTTATCTCGGCTCCATCGGCGGGCCCGGCGCGCGGGTCGCCCAGGACTGCATCAAGAAGGTGGATATCCTCGAATACGAAGAGCTCGGCATGGAGGCGATCTGGCAGATCGAGGTCGAGAACTTCCCCGCCTTCATCGTCGTCGACGACAAGGGCAACGACTTCTTCGCCAACCTCTGACGCGATGGCGGCCGCGCGTTCCGAATTCCTCGAGATGGTGCTCGACCAGCTCGAGCCGCTGGGCTGGGTATCCGCGCGGCGCTTTTTCGGCGGCCACGGGCTTATTTGCGAGGGCGACTTCTTCGCGTTCGTCTTCGACGACGTGCTTTATCTGAAAGCCGACGATCTCACCCGCGCCGAGTTTGAAGACTGGAGCCCGGGGCAATTCACCTACCGGAAGCTGGGCAAGGAGCAGGGCATTTCCTACTACGAGGCGCCGCTCGACGCGCTTGAGGATGCGGACGAGCTGTGCGCATGGGCGCGAAAAGCCATCGACGCCATGCGCCGGTCCAAGGCGCCCAAGCCACGCAAAACGCGCAAGACGCCTGGTGCGAAAAAGCAGTCATGAGGCCGTTTTTACCCACTATAAAAAAAGGCCTCGCGCCGTGACCGGCCGGACCACCCTGCGCAAGCGCTCGGTGACCATTGCGGGCCATCGCACCAGCGTCTCGCTGGAAGACGCCTTTTGGAACAAGCTCCACGAGATGGCGGCCGCAAAGGGCACCACCCTGATCGCCCTGGTCACCGCGGTGGATGCGGGCCGCGCGGGCAACCTGTCGGGTGCGCTGCGCGTCGCGGTGCTCGACTGGCTCGACGAACGCCCCTCAAATCGCGCCTAGCGGGTTGACCGGTTCGCCTCCCGGTGCGAAAGTTGACGGCGCTGGGAGGCACTGAGCCGCGATGGGCGAAGTCATCAATCTCAATCAGTTCCGCAAGAAGCGGGAAAAGGCCGAAAAGGCCACGCGGGCCGAGCGCAACCGTGCGAAACATGGGCTGTCGAAGGAAGAACGCCGGGCCGCCCAGAACGAGACAGAGCACCGCGACGGCGAGATCGAGGGCAAGCGGCTCGAAGG
This sequence comes from Alphaproteobacteria bacterium, assembly GCA_965249645.1. GTDB lineage: Bacteria > Pseudomonadota > Alphaproteobacteria > UBA828 > JAPUJA01 > CAVOEB01. The sequence goes on along the minus strand of CBDFML010000012.1, from coordinate 179,525 downwards.
CGGGCCGTCCGACGAGCCACCCAAGGTTGGCTGACCCGCCGCCTGCGTCGCGACCGATCCCGTCCGCCGACCGCACCATCGCCACCCCCGCGAGCTCCGTGCCCAGTGCCGCGCCATGAACATCTCCGCGCCCTTCGACAAGCATCGCGAGACGATCCAGCCCGAATGGATCGACGTGAACGGCCACATGAACGTCGGCTATTACGGCCTGGTGTTCGATCACGCAGTGGACATCCTGTTCGACTTTCTGGGCGTCGGGTTCGATTACATCGCCGCGACCCAGTGCTCGGTCTTCCAGCTCGAAACGCGCACCCAGTTCCACCGTGAACTGACCCTCGGCCAGCCGATCCGGACCAAGACCCACCTCATCGACTTCGACGAAAAACGGATGCATTACTGGCACCAGATGGAACATGCCGACGATGGCTGGGTGGCCGCCCGGATGGAGGCGGTCTCGATCCACGTCGATCTCCAGACCCGAAAATCCGCACCCTTTCCCGACGACGCGCTGGTCATTCTGGGCCGCATGCAGACCGCCCACGAGGACTTGCCCCGGCCCGAGGCGTTCGAACGGACGCTGGGCATCCGGCGCGAGGAGTGAGCGGGCCATGCGCGAGATCTCCGAACTCGTCACGGGCTATCGTGAATTTCTGACCGACACCTGGCCGCAGCAGGCGGCGCTCTACCGCGCGCTGGCAAACGCCGGCCAGGCGCCGAGCACCATGATCGTCGCGTGCTGCGACAGCCGCGCCGACCCGGCGACCATCTTCAACGCCAAGCCCGGAGGCCTGTTCGTCGTGCGCAACGTCGCTAACCTGGTGCCGCCTTTCGAGCCCCACGGCGACTTTCACGGCACCAGCGCCGCGTTGGAATTCGCCGTGACGGACCTGAACGTGGAGCACATCGTCGTGCTCGGCCACGCTCGCTGCGGCGGCATTTCGGCGTTCCTCGACGAGCTGCACACGCGGAGCGGCGAGCACAGCTTCATCGCGCGCTGGCTCTCGGTGCTCAACGGCGTCCGGGCGGAGGCATTGCGCGCGGCGGGCGACGGGAACGACGGCAAGGCCGAGGCCGCGGCCCGCCAGCAGGCGCTGGAGCATGCGGGTATTCGGCTCTCGCTCGAGAACCTGATGAGCTTTCCCTTCATCAGGGAACGCCTCGCCGCTGGGCAGCTCTCGCTGCACGGGGCCTATTTCGATATCGCGACCGGCGCGCTGCACGCCCGCAACCCCGAGAACGGCGTGTTCGAGCCGGTCACCTGAACGCGCCGCCGACAAACAGGAGTGCCACGATGCCGGAGCTGAAATCGGAACATCTGTTCGACCTCCATCTGACGCTGGGTGCGGTCCACGAGGTCGGGGCGATGGCGACGGGCAAGCGCTCGATCTACATCGTCGAGGGCGGTCGCTTCGAGGGAGCGAAACTCAAGGGCTCCGTGCTGGGCGGCGCCAACTGGGTGAACTGGGTCTCGGAGGCAACCCAGTTGCTCGATGTGCGCCTGACGCTGGAGACCGACGACGGGGCGCTGATCTACATGCGCTATGACGGCATCGTTCACGCGGAACCCGATGTGGCGGCGCGCGTGGCCAAGGGCGAGGCGGTTGAGCCGGACGAGCTTTATTTCCGCATCACGCCCCGCTTCGAGACGGGATCGGAGCGCTATGGCTGGCTCAACCGGCTGATCGCCGTCGGAGTCGGCCAGGAGACTCCCACCACCGTCGAGTATCAGGTCTACGCGGTGCTCTGAGCCCCGCCAATACACCATCAAAACAAAAGGAAATCAGGGGTTACTTGACTCACGGCCCCTGAGCGCTCTATTATACCTGAATGATCACTCGTTCAGGTACGAAAAAGCGGCGGAATTCCTCGGGTTATGGCGACAAATCACCAGACGGCAAACAAGACGGACGGCGGCCTCAGGGCGGCGCTGGGGATCGTTGCGAGCGACGCCGGAGAGGAGCGCGCACGGGCGCGTATGGCGCTTGCCCTCGCCGCCCCCGGCAACGGCCGGCCGGTCGACGCAGGCATCGTCGCAATCCTCGCCCAGGCGGCGATGGATCACGGCACGGCGGCGGGCAATCAGGGCGGCATAGACTTCCGCCCGCTTGAGACCACGGCGCGCCACTTCGCTGCCGGCGAGGGCGACGCACTGAGCGCCGAAGCGACGCAGGTTTACCGCGACAACGGGTTTGCGACCTGGCGGGCCACGGTGTTTCGCCATGCGGCGGAGCGCACCCCGGGCCCGCGCCAGATCATCGCCGAGGTCAGCCAGAGCTACGACCTGACCACAACCGCACCCGGGACAGACGCCGGCGTCGTCGCGCCATCGGGCGGCGAGGTCATTTCGCTTTCGGAGATCGGCGACGAGCCGGACGCCCCACCCACCAGCACCGCCGAGCAGCGCCGCCGGCAGATATTCAAGGGGGCCTGCGAGGTCATCATCCGCAAGGGCTACGCCGCCGCCTCGATCCGCGAGATCGCTGCCGCCGCCGACCTCTCGATCCCGGCGCTCTACCAGTACGTCAAGTCAAAGGAAGACATCCTGTTCATGATCACGAGCGGCTGCATGGAGGAGATCTTCCACAGCTTCCGCGACGGATTGAACGCGGGCGGAAGTGCGACCGAAAAGATGAGCGCCGCGATCGAAAACTATGTCCGCTATGTCGGCCGGAACCGCAAATACATCAACCTGGTCTATCGCGAGACCCGCTCGCTCTCGCCCGACAACCGGGAGAGGATTTTTGCCATCGAGCGCGATTTTACGGCGCTGTGGGAAGAGATCATCCGGGCCGGCCAGGAAAGCGGCGAGTTCCGGGTCGAGAACACCGACCTGGCCGCGAACCTCGCCTACTTCATGTGCACCGCCTGGGCACTGCGCCATTGGAACATCGGACGCTATTCCGAGGACGAGGTGCGCGATCTTCTGACGCGCTTCATCCTGCGCGGCCTTGCGGCAAACTGACGAGAAACCCAGGGAGGGCATCATGCGATTTGGAATCCTGGCGATCCCCTATATGCGCGGGCGCGGCGAAGAGGTTGGTCTCGCGGGCTCGGACCCGGCGCGCTTCCAAACCCTGATGGCGCGGCTCAAGGAGCAGGTGCAGTTTGCCGAAAATGTCGGCTTCGACGCCTTCGCGATGACCGAGCAGCACTTGCAGGTCGAGGGCATCGAGACCACCACCAACCCGCTGATGTGGGATTATTTCGTCGCCCAGCACACCAAGACAATGCGGGTCGGCCAGATCGGCATGAACATTCCCTGCGTCAATCCGATCAAGCTCGCCGAAGATATCGCCATGCTCGACCATTTCACGGGCGGACGGGTGTTTGCGGGCTTTACCCGGGGCAACACGCCGCGCTGGACCGCGACCTTCGGCCAGCAACTGGGGCTGATGTCGACGGAATCCGACAAATCGGAGCACGACAAGCGCAACCGCGCGGCCTTCGCCGAGGGCTGGGAAATCATCAAGGCGCTGTGGACGAACGATACGGTGCATTACGACGGCGAATTCTGGAAGGTGCCTCAACCGGTCGACTGGGAATTCAACCCGACCAAGGCGTGGGGCCGCGGCGTCGGCGAGGACGGCAAGCTCACGGAGATCGGCATCGTGCCGCGCCCGCTCCAGCAGCCCCACCCGCCGGTCTACGCGCCGTTTTCCTTTTCCGTCGAGACCGTGAAGTTCTGGGCCCGCGAGGGCGGCAAGATGCTGTGCATGGTCTCGCCCGAGAAGGAGGAATACATCCAGATCATGATGGACGCCTATATGGAGGAGGCCGCCAAGGCGGGCCGCAATCCAGCGTCAGGCGACGCCGTGGCGATCGGCGGGCACCTGACCATGGGGCGCGATGCGGCGGAGAGCGCCGACATTTATGCCGGCTTCGAGGAGCTGTTCAACTTCGCCTACAACGCGCCGCCCTATCACGTGCCCATGGGCCGGGTGTTCAAAGGCTCGCGCCAGGAGGTGCTCGATCATGTGGCTTCCGTGGCGGAACGCTACGGCGTCGAGGAATTTTTCCTCTGGCACCATATCGGCTATTTTCCGCAGGAGCAGGAAATGGCCATGCTGAACGAATTCGCCGAAGGCGTGATCAAGAAAATCAACGGCCCGTTCGCCGCGGTTCCAAAGTCAGCCACCGGAACCTAGGGCCGCGAGGCCGCAAGATACGAGCGTAAAAAGGAGCTTTAAGATATGACAAAGGCCACCGTCCCCACGATCCCCAACACCTCGACGCCCGAGGAGGTTCACGCGCAGCTCAAGGAAACGGGCTGCTGCATCATCGAGAACCTGGTGCCCAAATCGCACATGGAATGGATGCTCGAAGAGCTCAATCCCTGGTTCGACAAGACGCCGCCGGGCGAAGACGAGTTCACCGGTTTCAAGACCCAGAGAATTTCGGCGCTGGTCGCCAAGTCGAAGGCCTACGGCGAGCTGGTGATGAACCCGACCATGGTGGGGACCGCCAACCGGATCCTGGGGGAGCGCTGCGATCACATCCAGTTCGGCTGTTCTCACTGCGTGCGCATCGCACCGGGCGAGACCCCGCAATGGCTGCATCGGGACGACACGCTCTACACCAACTATCCCAAGGGGCACCCGAAGGACGGCGAGGAGCTGATCTTCAACATGTTCTGGGCCATCACCGATTACTCGGCGACCAACGGCGCGACGCTAGCCGTGCCTTACAGCCACCTGTGGGGCGCGGATCGCGAGGCGACCGAAGAGGAGACCGCCATCGCGGTCATGCCGCAGGGCTCGGTGATGTGTTATCTGGGCTCGGTCCTGCATGGCGGGGGCGCCAATACCACCAAGGACGAATTCCGGGTCGGCGCGCTGGTCGAATACGCACTGGGCTGGCTGCGCCAGGAGGAGAACCAGTATCTCGTGGTGCCGCCCGAGATCGCCCGCACCCTGCCCGACGACCTCGCGCGCATGATCGGCTATTCGATCCAGGAGCCCTATCTGGGCTGGGTCGAGATGAACGACCCGCACATAACGCTCGAGACCGAAAACTACCAGTCGTTGGCTGCCGCGAAACTCTACAGCACCCGCGACGCCGCCGGAATTCGCTAGCCGAGCTTCCGTCGAAAACGGGCCGGTCGGCACCCCTCAAGCGGGGGTGACCGTCCGGTCCGATATGCTGGTAAACTCCGCGAGGGACCGGCCGCGCCAGAAAAAAATGCAGGATCAGGCAGCGTTGCCAGCACTCTCCAACACCCTGCCCCGACGGAGGCGACTATGAAATCCGAACCGGACCGCTGGAACACATGGGAGGAATTCAGATCTGCGCAACAAGAAATCGTGCTGCCGGCACCAGCGGTGGCCCATATCGATGTCACGATTCGCTATATTGACGTCGGCGAGGCTCAACGCGGCACAATCCTGTTGATGCACGGGATCCCCACCTGGGGCTTTCTCTACCATGCGATTATCCCGCCACTGGTGAGGTCGGGTTATCGGGTCCTTGCGCCGGACTTCCTGGGCCATGGCTGGTCGGATCGCCGAGACCGCTTCGACCGCTCGTTTCAAGACCAGACGCGCATGATTACCGCCCTTCTCGATGCTCTTGAACATGAGCGTGTGGAGGTGGTGGGACATGACACGGGAGGCGCAGTCGCCCTTATTCTGGCCATCGAACATCCGGAACGGGTCCATGGGCTCGTCATTTGCAATTCGGTCTGCTACGACCGCTTTGACGACGACATGCTCGATTTTGGTCATCCTATGCGGTGGAAACCCCGCCCGACGGCGGACTTGGTGCAGGCGCTCGAAGAGACCTTGGCCGCAGGACTTTCGGACCACAGCCGACTCACACCCGAGTTCCGCCACGGCATCATTGCTCCCTGGACCAGCGAAGAGGGGAAATTGAGCCTGCTGCGAAATGCGTCTGCGCTCAATGCCAACCAGACCATGGCGCTCGTCGATCGCCACGGAGATATCTCCGCCCCGACAATGATCCTGTGGGGGATGGACGACCCATGGCAGAAATCGGAAGACGGCAGGCAACTTGCTCAAGAGATCCCCGGCGCCGTTTTTAAAGCGATCGATGGTGCGTCCCATTGGCTGCAGCAGGACGCGCCCGACAAGTTCACGACGGCGCTGCTGGAGTTCTTCGCGCATTCGTCCGACAATTAAATTCGACCCGCGCAATAGCCGGCGCCGCGCCCGATGTTGACAAGCCTTGAGGCGCGGCACGAGACTGGGGCCATGCGGCTGCAGGGCCGGGCCGAGAGCAAAGGGAGCTTTGAGTAATGGCAAAAGCCACCGTCCCCACGATCCCCAATACCTCCACGCCCGAGGAGGTTCACGCGCAGCTCAAGGAGACGGGCTGCTGCATCGTCGAGAACCTGGTGCCCAAATCGCACATGGAGTGGATGCTCGAAGAGTTCGATCCCTGGTTCGACAAGATCCCGAACGGGAGCGACATTTACACCGGCTTCAAGACCCAGCGATTCTCGGCGCTGGTCGCCAAATCGAAAGCCTATGGCGAACTGGTGATGAACCCGACCATGGTGGGTACCGCCAATCTGATCCTGGGCGATCGCTGCGACCATATCCAGTTGGGCTGCTCTCACGGCGTGCGCATCGGGCCGGGCGAGGCCGCCCAATGGTTGCACCGGGACGACAATCCCTACGCTGCCGGTACCAAATCCTACCCCAAGGACGGCGAGGAGTTGATCTTCAACATGTTCTGGGCGGTCACCGAATACACGGCGACCAACGGGGCAACCCGGGTGGTGCCCTACAGCCACCTGTGGGACGCGGAGCGTGAAGCCACCGAGGAAGAAACCGCGATCTCCGTCATGCCCCAGGGCTCGGTGATGTGCTATCTGGGCTCGACCCTGCATGGCGGGGGTGCGAACACCACCAAGGACGAATTCCGGGTTGGTGTGCTGGTTGAATACGCGCTGGGCTGGCTGCGCCAGGAAGAGAACATGTACCTCGTGGTGCCGCCGGAAATCGCCAAGACCCTGCCCGAAGACCTCGCGCGCATGATCGGCTATTCGATCCAGGAGCCCTTTCTCGGCTGGGTCGAGATGAACGACCCCTTCATCGTGCTCGAAACCGACGACTACCAGGCGCTGGGCGCCCAGGCGCTCTACAGCGAGCACGACACCTCGGGCCTCAGCTAGGTCTTCGCCCGCAGCAGCGGGATTGGCAACCCGCGCCCGCGTCAGCCCGTGGTTATGGCGCGGGTCGGAACGCTCGACGTCATGCTCGGGCGCGCGGCGATGGCTTCGAGCCAGGCGGCCAGGGTCGGACAATCGTTCCGCCACCCTTCGGAATAGCGGAAGTCGGTGTATTCCAGCGCGCAGGCGATGGTGATGTCGTCGGCGCGGAGCACGTCGGCCGAGAGCGCGCCCACGACCTCTTCGAGCCGGGCCAATGCGCGCGCGATGCGCTCCTCCATTTTCGAGATGAACCCGGGGCTTTGTTCGCCGTCCGCGCGCTTGATCTCCATGATCCGGTTGAGCACCGCCTCGATCAGGCCGTTGCCGAGCGAGGTGCGGGCGAGGACCGCCCAGCACTCGTCGTCGGGCACGAGCGGCGGGCCGTCATGGGTGCTGTCGAGATAGAGCAGGATCACGTCGCTGTCGTAGAGGGCTTCGCCCTCGTCGGTGACCAGCGTGGGGATCTGGCGCAGCGGGTTGTGGGCATCCAGCGGGCCCGGCGAATAGACGTCGATAATCACTTCGTCGAGGGGGATGGCGCGCTCGGCGGCGGCGACCAGGATCTTGCGTCCGAAGGGCGAGGTCGCGTCGTTGTAAAGTTGCATGTCAGCCTTTTCCGGTTTCCTGTTCGGGTCCGGTTTCCTGTTCTGGCGCCCAGACATGGTCCTTGAAGCGCTCGCGCAAATGGCGCTTGGAAATCTTGCCCGTCGCGGTGTGCGGCAGGTCGTCGGCAAAGACCACCTCGTCGGGCAATTGCCATTTCGCGAAGTGGGGGCGCAGATAATCGAGGACGGAGCCGGCATCGACGTCGGCGCCGGTTGCCTTGACCACGACGAGCAACGGGCGCTCGTCCCACGTCGGGTGGGCCACGGCAATGGCCGCGGCCTCGGCGACGCCCGGATGCTGGAGCGCCGCGTTTTCGAGATTGATGGAGCTGATCCATTCGCCGCCCGACTTGATAAGGTCCTTGTCCCGGTCGGTCAGCCGGAGATAGCCGTCGACGTCGAGGGTGCCGATGTCGCCGGTATCGAACCAGCCGTCCGCATCGTTCACAATCTCACCGTCGCCGGGAAAGTAGCGCATTGTCACCCACGGTCCCCGAACCTGGACGTGGCCGGGGGTTTCGCCGTTTCGCACCAGATCGTTGCCCGTGTCGTCGACGATCCTGATCTCCACGCCGTAGTGCGCGCGCCCCTGGGTCGCCTTCCAGGCGAGCCGTTCGTCGAGCGGGAGTTCCGCGTGCTTGTGCTTGATCAACGAGGAGGTCGCGACGGGACCGATTTCGGTCATGCCCCAGCCGTGCTGGATGGAGACGCCCAGCTCGTTCTCGAAGCGGCGCATGGTGGCGCGCGCCATGGCCGAGCCGCCGACGAACAGGCGCTCAAGGTGACTGGGCTTGTGCCCGCTCGCATCGAGATGGGCGAGAAAATTCAGCCAGATGGTGGGCACCCCGGCGGCGTAGTTGACGGATTCCCGCTCCATCAGGTCGAACAACGAGGCGCCGTCGAGCCGACGGCCGGGGAGGACGAGCTTGGCTCCGCACATGGCCGCCGCGTGGGGAATGCCCCAGCCGTTGGCGTGGAACATACCCGAGGCGGGCAGCATGACCGAACGGCCCGACAGCCCCAAATTGTCGCCCTGACACTGGGAAAAGGCGTGGAGCACGAGACCGCGATGGCTGTACAGCACGCCCTTGGGCCGGCCCGTCGTGCCCGAGGTGTAGCACAGCGCGGCGGCGTCGAGCTCGTCGGGTTCCGCCCAGGGCGCGGGCTCGGTCTCGGCCTCGATCAGCGCCTCGTAAGCCAGCGTTTCGGCAAACCCGGTGCCGGGCGGCGGAGCGGCGCTGAGCACGACCAGACGCCGGACGGTTTCGAGTTGTGCAGCGATCGCCTCGAGGCGGGGCAGGAAGTCGGCGTCGACGAAGACCGTGCGATCGCCCGCATGGTTGAAGATATAGACCAGATCTTCGTCGCCGAGACGCGGATTGACCGTGTGGCAGATGGCGCCGGCGCCGGGGATGGCAAAGAACAGTTCGACATGGCGGTAGCTGTTCCAGGCCAGGGTTGCGACCCGCTCGCCGGGCTCGACGCCGAGGCGGCGGAGCGCGCCCGCGAGGCGGCGCGCGCGGGGTTCGATCCCGCCCCAGCTCGCGCGGTGAAGCGGCCCTTCGTCGAGCCGGGAGACGAGCTCGACATCGGCGTGCCAGCGCGCGGCGTTATCGAGCAGCGTCGAGAGACGCAGCGGCCAGTCCTGCATCAGCCCGCGCATGATCGGCTCCGAATCGGTCCCGGTTGGTCGTCGCATCATGGCGGCCCGGAGCCGCCCGTCAAGCGCCACGCCCTCCGAATTCCGGGCGGATTCCGCGACCCGGTCCGTAAAAGCCTTTGCGCTTGGTCCCGCGCTTGCTACATCTAGAGCATGATCGTGCGACTTCTGGCGGCAATTGCCCTCGCGCTCCCCCTCGCGGGCGCAGCGTTCATCGCCCTGCCCCCGGCGGCACAAGCCGCCTGCGCCGATGCCGCCGGCCCCGGCGTGGACTGGCAACGCTGTGCTCTGGACGAGCGAAACCTGAGCGGCGAGAACCTGGCCGGCGCGAAACTGAAGGGCGCCAGCCTCGCCAACGCCAATCTGGCAGGCACCGACATGACCGGCGCGGACGGTCGGCGCGCGGGCTTTTACGGCGCCCAGGCCGACGGCGCCATCTTCGACGAGGCAGAGCTGTTGAACGCCGACTTCACCCGCGCGTCGCTGGCCAACGCCTCGTTCGTCAACGCCGACCTGCGTCAGGCACGTTTTTACAAGGCCGCGCTGCAGGGCGCGGATTTCACCGGCGCGCGCACGGGAGCCGCCGACTTCCTCAACGCCGATCTGACGGGCGCAACCTGGATCGACGGGGTCCGCGTCTGCCGCGAGGGCTCGATCGGCCAATGCAACTGAGCGCGACGGGCGCCTCGCCATGAGCGATCCCTTCGACCTCTCCCAACTCGGCACGCTCGCCCCCGCCACACCGGCCCGATCCGCAACCGCGCCCACCGGCGCGCCGGCGATCCCCCGTCCGGGTGCCCCCGCCCACGGCTGTCTCGACGGGCTCAACCCGGAGCAACGCGCCGCCGTCGAGGCGACCGAGGGTCCGGTTCTCGTGCTCGCCGGCGCGGGCACGGGCAAGACCCGGGTGCTGACCACCCGGCTCGCCTACCTGCTCGCTAGCGGCGCCGCCTGGCCCAGCCAGGTGCTCGCCGTGACCTTTACCAACAAGGCGGCGCGCGAGATGGTCGAGCGGGTGGAAAGGCTAACCGGCCATCCGGCCGAGGGGCTGTGGCTCGGCACCTTCCACGCCATGGCCGCGCGCATCCTGCGCCGCCATGCGGAGCTGGTCGGGCTCAAGTCCAACTACACCATCATCGACATGGACGATCAGGTCCGCCTGCTCAAGCAGGTGCTGGCGGCGGCCAACATCGACGAAAAACGCTGGCCGGCGCGGGTACTCTCGATCCTGATCCAGCGCTGGAAGGACCGCGGGCTGACGCCCGAGAAGGCCGAAGCGGAATACGACAGTGAGTTTGCGCAGGGCCGCGCGGTCGAGCTCTATCGCGAATACCAAGCCCGCCAACTCACGCTGAACACCGCCGATTTCGGCGATTTGCTGCTCCACAACCTGACCCTGTTCACCGAGAACGCGGATGTCGTCGCGGAGTATCAGAAGCGCTTCAAGTACATTCTGGTCGACGAATACCAGGACGCGAACGTCGCGCAATATCTGTGGCTGCGCCTGCTCGCGCAAGCCCACCGCAACCTGTGCTGCGTGGGCGACGACGATCAGTCGATCTATGGCTGGCGCGGCGCGGAGGTCGCCAACATCCTGCGCTTCGAGAAGGATTTTCCCGGCGCACAGGTGATCCGGCTGGAGCGCAACTACCGCTCGACCGGCCATATCCTCGGCGCGGCTTCGGGCCTGATCGCCAAGAACGAGGGGCGGCTCGGCAAGACCCTGTGGACCGAGGGCATCGAGGGCGAGAAGGTCACGGTCATGGGGCTGTGGGACGGCCGGGAGGAAGCCCGCCATGTGGGCGAGCGGATCGAGGCGCTGCAGCGCAAGGACCATGCATTGCGCGAGGTTGCGATCCTGGTGCGCGCGAGCCACCAGACCCGCCCCTTCGAGGAACGCTTTCTCGAGATCGGGCTGCCCTACCGGGTGGTCGGCGGCTTGCGCTTTTACGAGCGCCAGGAGATCCGCGACGCCGTCGCCTATATCCGGATCCTGATGCAGCCCGACGACGGGCTCGCCTTCGAGCGTATCATCAACCTGCCCAAGCGGGGCTTAGGCGACGCGGCCCTGCAGGTGATCCATCAGACCGCCCGGCGCGGCGGCATCTCGCTGGGCGCGGCGGCCGCGCTCGTGGCGGAGACCGACGAGCTGCGCCCCTCGGCGCGGCGCGCGCTGGCCGAGCTGATCGAGAGCTTCGCCCGCTGGCGCGCGCTGCTGGCCGAGACGCCTCATCCCGAGGTGATCGAGACCGTGCTCGACGAATCGGGCTACACGGCGATGTGGCAGAAGGACAAGTCGGTGCAGGCGCCGGGCCGGCTGGAAAATCTCAAGGAGCTGATCCTCGCGCTCGAGGAGTTCGACGATCTCATCAGCTTCCTCGAGCATGTCAGCCTGGTCATGGAGCTGGCCGACAACCGCTCCGACGACATGGTCAACGTGATGACGCTTCACGCCGCCAAGGGGCTGGAGTTCGACACGGTGTTCCTTCCCGGGTGGGAAGAAGGGGTGTTTCCCCATCCGCTGCATCTCGACGAGGCGGGCGCAGCGGGGTTGGAGGAGGAACGCCGGCTCGCCTATGTCGGGCTGACCCGCGCGGCGAGCAACGCCCACGTGCTGTGGGTCGCCAACCGGCTGGTGCACAATCAGTGGCTCTCGAACATGCCGTCCCGCTTCATCGAGGAACTGCCGGGCGAGCATGTCGAGTATCACGCTGCCGACGGCTTTCCCGCCCGCCCGACAAGCGCGGAACGGGCCTTGCGCGACGAGGGCCCCTCGGTGCTGGGCGGCTTTACGGACCCGAGGCCGCGGCGCGGTGCGCGCCGGCGCGCGCCGCCGACGTTAGAGGGCGCGAGCTTCCAGACCCCGCGTCGGGCCGCGCCCGAGACGCCGTTTCCGGTCGGCGCACGGGTGTTTCACCAGAAATTCGGTTACGGCAAGATTCTCGCGGTCGACGGCAACAAGCTCGAGATCGAGTTCGAAAAAGCGGGACGCAAGAAGGTGATCGACAGCTTTGTCGAACCGACCTGACGGCGCCTCCCCCCTGTGGCGCGTCGCGGCTCGCGTGCCGCGTCATGCGACCGCCACAATCGAGGCGCGGCTCGAGCCCGGCGCCCTCGCGCTCTCGGTGTTCGAGGCAGAGCCGGGCGAGGAGATCGAACCGCGCGGGGACGATTTGTGCGTCGTCGAGGCGCTCTTTTCCGCACCACCCGACACGCCCGCGTTGGCAGCAACGCTCGGCCTCGCAACGTCCGAGATCGAGGTGTCCGCCCTGCCCGAACGGGACCGGGTGGCCGCAACCCAGCGGGACTTCGCCCCGGTGCGCGCCGCACGCTTCGCGATCCGCGCGAGCCACGCTGTGGCCGTGCCCGGCGCTGCGGTCAGCCTGACCATCCACGCGGGTCCCGCGTTCGGCACCGGGCACCACGAATCGACCATCGGCTGCCTGCTGGCGCTCGACCGGCTGGCGAAGCGTCGGGGGTTTCGCCGCCCGCTCGACCTGGGCACGGGAACCGGCGTGCTCGCCATCGCCATGGCCCAACTTTGGCGCGCACCGGTCGTGGCCGGCGACATCGACCCCTTAGCGGCGCGGATCGCGGGCGAGAATGCCCGGGCAAACGGCGTCGGCGCCATGGTCCGCGCGATAACCGCGGACGGACTCAACCACGAGGCGTTGCGCAACCGCGCCCCGTTCGATCTGATCTGCGCCAACATTCTTGCGCCACCCTTGCGCCGCCTTGCGGTGCCGATCTGCCACGCGCTGGCGCCGGGCGGGCGAATTCTGCTGGCGGGGCTGCTCGGGCGCCAGGAGGCGGGTGTGCTTGCTGCCTATCGCCGGGCGGGCCGGGTGCTTGAGCACCGTATCCGGCTCGGCCCCTGGAGCACACTGATCCTGCGCTAAGACGCCGGCACCATCCCTTCGATCCAATGGAGCTGCGTCTCGACCCTGCCATCGCCGTGAAGCATGAGACGCCGCCAGGCGGGCGGCTCGCCGGTCATGATCGGGGTTTCGGTTTTAGGGCGGACCTGGCGGCTGGTCGAGGGCGCACCCAGCAGGCGCACGCCGTTGCGCAATCCCTCGAAGGGCTGGTGGATATGGCCCCAGATCACCGCGCGCACGCACGGGTGACGGTCGAGCACGGCGAACAATTCGGCGGCATCGAGCAACCCCATCGCATCCATCCACGGGCTGGCGATCACGACCGGCGGGTGATGGACCGCGATCAGCGCGAAGCGGCCGGGCTCGGACGCCAACGCGTCGTCGAGCCGGGCGAGCTGCGCCGCCCCCAGCCGGCCATGGGGAGCGCCGGGGACGTGGGAATCGAGCAACACGACGCGCCACGCGCCGTTATCGACGACGAAATCGGTCGTGATCGCGCCGCCGGCAAGCGCGCGCTCCATCGCCTCCGGATCGTCGTGATTGCCGGGCAGGCAATGGACCGGGCGATCAAGACCCCGCAGATGGCCGGTCAGGCGCTGATAGGAGGCGTCGCTGGCGGTCTCGGACAAATCGCCCGTGGCGAGCACGAACTCGGGCGCCGGGCGCGCCGCCCCGAGATCGGCTATCACGGCGGCCAGCGTCGCCTCGGTGACGACACCCATGAGCGTCGCCTCTGGCTCGTCGGCGAGGTGGCAGTCGGTAAGCTGGGCGATCACGAGAGGGGCGTGGTCCATGGCGTTCCTGCTGGCGGTGTCTCAATTTCGGAGCGTCTGGCGCGGCTCCGGCGGCTAGCGTATGGTCGCGGCCATGGCTAACGCAACAAAAGCGGACGCGACAGACGACCTTGACGCCCTGCTCAAAGCGGCCGGTTCGCGCTTTGGCGCGGGCGAGATCGAGGCGCTGGTCGCCGGCGTCTGCGCGGCGCCCGAGGGCGTCGAGCCGGACGGCTGGATGCGTCTCGTAGCCCCCGAACCAACGCCCGAGCTGGCCGCAGCGCTCGGCGCGATCAAGGCGCGCATCGCGGCAGAATCCGACGACGGGCTTGGCGAGCGTACGGGTCATTCGGGACGCCTCGCCGCACTTCGCGCCGAGCTCGCGAAACGCGAGCTTGCCGGATTCGTCATGCAGGTAGGCGACGAGCATCACGGTGAATATGTCGCCCCGCGCAACGAGCGCCTCGCCTGGATTTCGGGCTTCACGGGCTCGGCCGGGTTTGCCGCCATCCTGGCCCAGGAGGCGGCGATTTTCGTCGACGGTCGCTACACCCTGCAGGCGGAAGAACAGGTCAACGGCAAAGCGTTTTCGCGCCACCACCTGATCGAGGAGCCGGCGTCAGACTGGCTGGCCGGACACCTCGCCGAGGGCGATGCGTTGGGCTTCGACCCCTGGCTGCACACGCCACGCGAGGCGGCGAGGCTGGAGGCGGCCTGCACCAAGGCTGGCGCAACGCTGGTCGCGCTGGAAGACAACCCCATCGACGCAATCTGGAACGGCCAGCCACCCCGCCCGATCGGCGCGGTGGCGGCACACGACATCGCGTTCGCAGGCCAACCCTCGGCGGAGAAACGCGCCGGGCTGGGTGCAACGCTGGCGAAGGAAGCGACCGACACGATGGTGCTGAGCGCGCCCGATTCAATTGCCTGGCTGCTCAACATAAGGGGCGCCGACGTGCCGTGTTCGCCCCTGCCGCTGTGCTTCACCCTGCTCCACGCCTCGGGCGACGCCGATCTGTTCATCGATCCGCGCAAGCTGCTGCCCGGCACGGCAGAGACGCTGGGAGCGGAGGTGACGCGGTACGCGCCCGATGCGCTTGGTGCGGCCCTCAACGGGCTGGGCAAGGCCGCAAAGCGGGTCGGGCTCGACCCCGGCTCTGTGCCGAGCTGGATAGCGACGCGGCTGCGCGACGCGGGCGCGACCCTGGTCGAGGGCGACGATCCCTGCCAAGCGCCCAAGGCGCGCAAGAACGCAGCGGAGATTGCGGGAACAAGGGCCGCTCACGAACGGGATGGTGCTGCGCTGACGCGTTTTCTCTGCTGGCTCGACGGCGCGGTGCGAAACGGGGGCGTGAGTGAGCTTGACGCCATCGACCAGCTCGCCAGTTTTCGCGCGGGCGGCGAGCATTATCGCGGCCCCAGCTTCGAGACCATCTCGGGCGCGGGCGAGCATGGCGCCATAGTGCATTACAGCGCCACGCCCGAGAGCAACAAGCCGATCGAGAGCGGCGAGATTTATCTTGTCGATTCCGGCGGCCAGTATCTCGACGGCACGACGGACGTGACCCGCACGGTCGGCTTTTCGGCCATCACGCCCGAACAGCGGATGCGTTTCACTCTCGTGCTCAAGGGCCATATCGCGCTGGCCACGGCGCGCTTTCCCAAGGGCACCACGGGCAGCCAGCTCGACCCCCTGGCGCGCCAGTTCCTGTGGCAGGCGGGGCTCGATTTCGACCACGGCACAGGCCACGGTGTGGGCAGCTATCTTGGAGTTCACGAAGGACCGCAGCGGATCTCGAAGATGGCCAGCACGGTCGCGTTCGAGCCCGGCATGATCGTCTCGAACGAGCCCGGCTACTACAAAACCGGAGCCTATGGCATCCGCATCGAAAACCTGGTCACGGTTATCGAGGCCGAGGCACCCGAAGGCGCGGAAAAGCCGCTTTTGGCTTTCGAGACCCTGACGCTGGCCCCGATCGACCGCAAGCTGGTCGCGCCCGCCCTGTTAAACCCCGCCGAACGGGCCTGGCTCGACGCCTATCACGCCCGAGTGCGCGAGACGCTCGGGCCCCGGCTCGATGAACCGACCCGGCGCTGGCTTGAGGCCGCAACCCAGCCGATCACGTAACGCGCACTCCATCCCGACACTTGATCCCCACTACGCTTCGTGACAGCCTGCTAGCTTCTGGTGAGCGTCCCGCAGAGGTCGGCGCCAAATAGGGAACCAAGCTGGCGTCATGTATTGAGACGCCGCGAAAGGGAGAAAATTCATGTCACGCATACTTGCCTGCCTCATCGTGGCCGGCGCGCTGGTCGTTTCGTTCGGGATGCCGAGCGGGCCGGCGAATGCCGACGACTTCATTTCCGACAAGCTGGTCTGCACCATTTCCGTCTGGCCGCCCCAGGCAATCAACAGACTGGCCGACGAGCTGGGTTACTTCGACGAAGAGGGCATCGAGGTCGAGTACATCTTCGACAGCGACCTGATGGTCCAGATGGTCGCGATGGACAACGGCCAGATCAACTGCAACTCGCGCACCGTCGGCGAATATCAGAGCCGGCCGCGCAACCACGATACCCAGGGCGTCATCATCGGCGTCGAGGACATCTCGATGGGCGGCGATTCGATTATCGCCAGCGCCGATATTCAGCACGTCTGCGACCTCAAGGGCAAAAAGTTCGCCTATGAGCCGACCCTGCCCGCGCCCGTGCTGCTGCAGCATGCGCTCAAGGTGGAATGCGGGCTGACCTTCGACGACCTGGATACGACGATCATCTCTACGGCCGATGCGATCGGCGTGTTTTCGCACCCGTCGATGGATGCGGTCGGGGTCTACGAGCCGATCGGCGAGCAGATCCTCAATTCGGGAATTCGCGAGGGTGCCCACCGGCTGCTCGATTCGGCTGACTATCCGGGCCTGATCGTCGACGTCTGGTTCATGGACCAGCGGGTCATCGACGCTAATCCGGAGTTGGTACGGGGCTACCTGCGCTCGATGTACCGGGCGATCGACTACTTCGAGGCGAACACGGACCATGCAGCGGAGCTCATGGCGCCGTTTTTCAACCTGACGCCGCAGGAGATTCTCGACACGATGAAGCTCGGGCCCTTCGTCAGCTACGAGGATGCGCTGGTCTTCATGGGCAAGCCCGGCGGGCAGGGCACGCTTCACCCGCTGTTCGACGACCTCATGGCGCTCAACATAGAGAGCGGTCTCGCGGACATCACCCTGAGCGCCGACGCGAAAATCAACAACTCGATCATTAACGGCCTGTTCGACGGCCACGAGCGCTGAGCGAACGGTTCGATCCCACGGGCGGGCCGGTCATCGTCATACGTGATGACCGGCCCGCTTTTTGACCGGTAACGATGGCCCACCGCGACCTCACCAGACACGATCCACGGGAACGCTATCGCGAGGCGACCCGCGAGCTGGTGCGCTTCCGGGGCAAGACGAGCCGCTCGACCGACCTCTCGCTCGCGGTCCTCTCGTTCGCGATCCTGATCGTGATCTGGGTGGCGATCTCCGAGGGCGGCTTCGTCAAGGAGGTCTACCTGCCCTCGCCCATCAGGGTGGCGGAGGCGTTGTATTCCCTGTTCGTCAACTTCAACTTCGCCTACGATGTCGGCATCTCCGTCTTCCGGGTGATGGTGGCGTTCACGATCGCCGCCCTGATGGCGATCCCGCTCGGCATCCTCATGAGCAGCTTCCGCATTTTCGGCGCCATGCAGGAGCCGGTGATGGATTTGGTCCGCTATCTGCCCGTGCCCGCCCTGGTGCCGCTCACGGTGATCTGGCTCGGCATCGGCGAGACCTCGAAGATTGCGCTATTGTGGATGGGCACCTACTTCCAGCTCGTCCTGCTGGTCGCCGACGGCGCGCGCCGGGTGCCCAATGAATATGTCGAGATCTGCTACACGCTCGGTGCACGATCGCGCCAGGTGCTGCGCTGGATCATCCTGCCCGCCCAGATGCCGACCCTGGTCGATAACCTGAGGATCACGCTGGGCTGGTGCTGGAGCTACGTCATCATCGCCGAGCTCGTCGCGGCCAACGACGGCATCGGCCAAGTGATCTGGATCTCGCGGCGTTTCGGCAAGACCCCCGAAGTCATGGCCGGCGTGCTCACGATCGGCATTATCGGACTGGCGAGCGATCAGATCATCCGCTACATCCACCGCCGCTCCTTCCGCTACATGGAGTAGGCGACGCGATGGCCAAGAGCACACCCTTCCTGGAAATCGACGGCGTCTCGAAATGGTTCGAGGACGACCGCGGCGGCCCACCGACCCAGGTGATCGACGATATTTCCATCGGCATCGAGAAGAACGACTTCGTGGTCTTTGTCGGGCCCTCAGGTTGCGGCAAGACGACCCTGATGCGCATCGTCGGCGGGCTTGAGCGCGCGTCCCTCGGCGAGGTGCGCCTCGACGGTGAACGGGTGAGGGGGCCCGACCGCAAGAAGGGTGTGGTCTTCCAGTCCTATTCGTCGTTTCCCTGGCTGAGCGTGCTCGGGAACGTTGAATTCGGGCTCAAATTCCGCACCGACGTGGGCAAGAAAGAGAAGCGCGAGATCGCCCGGCATTATCTCGACCTCGTGGGCCTCTCGGATTTCGAGACCTTCTTTGTCAACCGAATCTCGGGCGGCATGCGCCAGCGCCTGGCAATCGCGCGCACCCTGGCCGCCGACCCCGACGTGCTGCTGATGGACGAGCCGTTCGGCGCGCTCGACGCCCAGAACCGGGAGTTTCTCCAGGTCCAGCTGCTCGATATCCGCCACAAGGAGAAGAAGACCATCATTTTCGTCACCCACGACGTGGAGGAGGCGATCTTCCTGGGCGAACGGATCTTCGTCTTCTCGGCCCGGCCGGCGCGAATCCTCGAAGAGATCGTCGTCGCCGACCACTTGCCCAAGGAGCACGATCTCGCGGTCAAGGAGACGGAAGACTTCTTCCACCTGCGCAACAAGCTGCTCGCCATCACCCGGGCCGAGGCCCAGCGCACCGAGGAGATCTTCATCGAGAAGGTGACCGCCGAGAGCTGATATGATGCGGGATATGGGGGGTCTTTTTAACCGGCCTGCTTTGCTCAGCAAAACTGACCGGCGTTCAATCGCCACTCGGGTCTTGAATGCACTCAGGCGCCGCGGAGGCTGGCGCCGCGTAAGCGGCAGGCCGCCACTAATAAAGATAACGTAGGCCGCGAACGCGGCCGGCGCGGCCTTTTAGAAATCCCTGTCGCCCGGAATTTTACTAACGCTCGCCCGCCGCGATCAGATAGGCGATGAGGTTGGCGCGGTCCGTGGCATCGGGCACGCCCTTGAAGACCATCGTGGTATCGGGATAGACGCCCTTGGGATCGGCGATGAATTCGTCGATCCGTTCGGGCGTCCAGGCGAACTCCGCATTCGCGAAAGAGTCCGAGTAGGGATAGCCCGGTACGGCGCCGGCGACACGGCCGACCACCTGGTAGAGGTTGGGCCCGAAAGTGCCGGTTTTGCCCTGCTTGGCCGAGTGGCAGTTCTTGCAGACCTTGAAGACCTTGCGACCCTCGCCCACGTCGCCCGCCTCGGCTGCCACCGTCGAAGCCGGTGCCGCAAACGCGAGCGCAAGCAGGACGACGTAAAACACCAATCGAGACATAGGAAATCCGATAACTGCCAATTACACTTCGTCAGGGCCTTAAATTTCGGACCCGGGGAACTGTAGCCATGGTGTGGGAATATTCCAGTCTCGATATCGATTACGACTTTGAAATCCCGGCGAGCGAGTATGAGCTGCGGGTGGCTCGAACCCGCAAGGTCATGAAAGAGCGTAAGCTTGATCTCGCCTTTTCCTACGGCACGGAAACGTTTCCAGGCGATGTCCTCTATTTGAGCGGCTTCGACATCAATATCGAAGTCGGCAGCATCGTCCTCCTAAGCCAAGATGATATGTTTTTGCTCACCGGCCCGGAGGCCGGGGGCGCGGCGCAACTCGATACGCGCTGCGGCGAGCCCCGCATGGTGTGGGAACTGGCAGCACCCGACCTGGATTACGACCGCGTGCCCGGCGTCACCACCATCAAAGGCTGCATCGACGACATGTTCGGCAAGGCGGGCCCGAAAACGGTCGGGGCTCTGACCTATCGGGAGCTTCTGTCAAAGAAATGCCATGACGATATCGCCTCGGCTGTGCCGGCAAGCGCGGAATTCGTGGAAGCGACGGATATTCTCTACGACCTGCGGATGAACAAATCGGAGAGCGAACAGAACCTCATGCGCACGTCCACGGCGATCGCGGTCGAGGGCATGAAAGCGCTCCTGAACAACGGCGGGCCGGGCATGATGGAGTGCACCTGGGGAGCCCACGCAGCCTTCAAGATGCGCGAGCTCGGCGCCCATTCGCTCGCGTTCCAACCGATGATCCATTCCGGGGAACGCGCGCTCAGCGTCGTCGGCAAGTCCTATAACAAGATTATCGAGGACGGCGATATCGTCTCCCTCGCGATCGGGTGCCGGTACAAGGGGTATGCGGGGCATTTATGCCGCACCACCGTTGCGGGCGGCACGCCGACGAAGGAGCAGCGTTTCCTTCTCGACATGTGCAGTGAGGCGGCGCAAGCCGCGTGCGACAATATCGTCTACGACGCCCCCATGGCGGATATGGACCGGGCGGCTCACGACGTCTTCGTGAAACACGGCTACGGGCAGTTCAACCAGCAAAGCAACGCCCACGGCGTGGGGATCGTCGAGTGTGTCGGGGAAGGCGTGGCCACGATGAAATCGAGCGGCCGTTTTCCGAAAAACATTGTCATGGCGACGGACGTCTACCTGACCAACCTGGAGGTTGCGGGCCTGTGCGGTTGCCGGGCGGAAAACATGATGCTGATCGACGGCCAGGGAATCACCCATAACCTGACCGGGCATTTGCCCTACGAAACCTATGGTTAGCTGGTGCGGCGCATTCGCCCTACCACAGGCATAGCCCAGCGCAGACGTTGATATCCTGCGCGGTGATCGCCCGCGCCTTGTCGGACGCGAGAAACACTGCGAGATGGGCGATATCGTCGGGCAGGATCAGCATCTTGAGCATGTTGCCCAGCATTTCCTCGTCGTGAATTTCGTCGTAGGGGCGGCCGGACTCTTTGGCCATATCGTTGAAAATGATCGAGTTCAGCTTGGTTTCGGTAAAACCGGGACAGATCGTGTTGACCGTAATGCCGTGCTCGCCCACTTCCGCGGCAAAGGAGCGACTAAAGCCGGTGACGGCCATTTTCGCGGAGTTGTAATGCGCCAGTCCCGCCTGGGCGAGCTTGCCGCCGATCGAGCCGACATTGATGAAGCGCCCGCCGGTCTTCTGTTCGATCATCGCCGGCGCGGTGTATTTGCTGACCAGGAAATAGGTCTTCATATTGACCTGGTAAAGCGTATCCCAGCCGGCGTTGTCGATATCGACGACGTTGAATCCGCCGAGATCCATGCCGGCGTTGTTGACCACGATATCGATCCCGCCCAGTTCACGCAGTGCATCGGCGCACATCGGCTTGATGGTCGATTCGTCTTCGAAATCCGCGACCAGGGGAACCGCCCTGGAGCCCGCCGCTTCAATCGCCTGGACGGTATCTGACAGCTTTTCGAGGGATCGGCCGTGAACCGCGACGTTCGCGCCTTCCTTCGCCATTTCGATAGCGATGGCCTGGCCGATGCCGCTGTTGGCGCCTGTTACGAAGGCCCGTTTATCAGAAAGTTGACCCATGAGTGACCCCCTGTTTGATTGATCGACCGTTCGATTGACCGATGGACGAAATCGCGATGTTGGTTCAGAGCTGTTGTGTCATCCTCACCGAAACGCGCGGGATATACAATAAACGATCCCTCGCGTCCGTCTTGAGGAGACGCCATGACAATTGCCTACGACGACTTCGCCCGGGTCGACATCCGGGCCGGCACGGTGAGCCGGGCCGAGCCATTTCCCGAGGCCCGGACGCCCGTCGTGAAGCTGTGGATCGACTTCGGCACCGGGATCGGCGAGCTCAGGAGCTCGGCCCAGATCACCCGGCATTACGAGCCCGGAGCGCTGGTCGGGCGCCAGGTCTGCGCGGTCGTGAATTTCCCGGAGAAGCAGATCGGCCCGGTCATGAGCCAGTGTCTCGTGCTGGGCTTCGCCGACGCGGGGGGCGCGGTGGTGCTGATCGCGCCCGACCACGCGGTGCCCGACGGCGCCCGGCTGTGTTGAGGGGGCGCACGCGCGCCAAGAGCCTTTTGAGACGGCGGGGGGTCATGTAATCTTGCGCCCGTCACGGTGGGCCCGTAGTTCAACTGGTTAGAACTGACCGCTCATAACGGTCGTGTTGCAGGTTCGAGTCCTGCCGGGCCCACCAGCCGTTTGTGATAGCCCGGGGCTTGGCGCCGCTACCGTGCGGATTCCAGGCCGGTCTTCCTGCGGCGCAACCCGAAGAGCGATGCAAGGACGACCACAACGATCGAGATCATAAACAGAACCGAACCGGCGGCGTTGATTTCTGGGTTCATGCCTCCGCGCAACATCTCGTAGATCATCACCGGCAGCGTCACGTCGAACCGGCTCAGCAGGAAAGCGATAATAAATTCGTCCCATGAAAGCGTCGCCGAGATACAGAAGGCGGAAAAGAGTGCGGGCCACATCATGGGCACAGTCACGAACACGAGCACCTTGGAATCACTGGCGCCGAGGTCACGGGCGGCCCGTTCGATATTCACCTGGTGCTCGCCGAATTGCGAAAGGATGATGGCGAAGCAGAGTGGCAGGTTGATGATCACGTGGCCGACCCCGACCAGGAACAACGATCTGCCCATGCCGACATAACCCGAGCTGACTAAAATCCCCATACCGATGATGAGATAGGAGACCATGAGCGGCGCCATGATCAGGTAGCGCATGGAGTTCTGGAAGCGCCGGCGTCGGCGCGCCAAGCTGTAGGCGGCGAGAAAGCCGAGCACGGTGCAGGTCAACGCGGAGAGCGACGCGACCAGCACCGAGTTGCCGAGGGCCTCGACCAAGCGTCGGTTGCCGATCATTCGCTCGTACCAGTCGAGACTGGGGCCTTCGAACGGCGGCGCCGGCAAGCTTCCCTCCTGAAAGGAAAACAGCACGAGCATGACAGACGGCAAATAGATGAAAAACAACGCCACCCCGAGGTAGAAGCTTGCCGGAAAGTTGCGCAGCCACGACATCGCCTACAGCCGCTCCATTTTGAGATGCTTCGCAAAGACGAAATAGGTGACCGTGACCACGACCATGAGAAGAAGGCTCATCGTCGAAGCCATCGGCAAATCCGCTGCGCGTTCGATTTGAAGGACGATCGCTTGCGGCAATAACAACTCCTGAGAACCGCCTAAAATCTTTGGTGTGATGTAGTCACCAATGGTGATTACGAAAGTGACAAAAGCACCGACAGCGACACCGGGCATGCTTAAGGGCAGCGTGATATGCAGGAACACCTGCCAACCCGACGCACCCAGGTCTGCCGCTGCCTGACGGTAGGACTGCTTGATTTGCACCAGATTGCCATAGATCGTGAGCGTCAAGAGCATCGTGAAGAAATGGACGAAGCCCAAGACCACAGCAAACCGGTTGAAGCTCAGGGCCAGGGGCTCGCTGATGATTCCCACGCTCAAGAGAGCCCAATTGAGAACCCCGTCCTGCGAGAGAATCAGGAGCAGACTGAAATGTCGGACCACATAAGGCGTCCAGAAGGGAAGCACGGTCACGACGAGCATGAAGCGCTGCCAACGGACGGGCACCTTATAGGCGAGAATGTACGCCAGCGGGTAGGCGATGAGGACGCTGATTACGGTCGTAATGAGCGTGATCTCGATCGAGTTAATCAGTCCCTCCACCATGTAGGAGCGGCTGAAGAAGAAGATGTAATTGTCGAGAGTCCAGGTTGCCACGAGCTTGCCGCCGACGCGCTCCCAGAAGGATGCGAGTACCATTATGGTGAGCGGCAGAACGAAAAAGACCAACGTGGCACCGAGCGCCGGGTAGACCGCCCACTTCGTGAGGTCGATACCCGGCTTCAGTGCCACGCGTTCGGGCGCCGTGGCCCGTAAGGTTGGTTTTACGCTGACAGGAACTCGTTCCACAGGTCGAGCATCGCCGAATCGAGTTCGGGCGCCCCGATGGAAGAAGGATAGGATCGGGACAGAAAGTCAACCTGCTGGTCCCAACGCAGGATCTTCTTCTCCTCGTCGGTAAGCACGACATCCTTGTTGGAGACGGCTGACCAATAGCATTCGGCCGTGGCGAGATACTGGGACCCTTGCAGGCTCATACAGTGCTTGATGAACTCGTGCGCGAGGTCCTTCCTCTCCGAATCGGCGAAGATGGTGAGGCTCTCGTTCCAAAGCAGGCCGCCTTCGTCGAAAATAATCCAGTCGAGCTGCGGATGCTCCATCATGAGGTGGGACACGCCGAACTCCGCCGTGCCGACGATAATGTCGACCGTGTTGGTGACGAGAGCCGTCTGAATCGTCGGGATATCGCCAACCAGCGTCGTCTGATCCTTGAACGCGAGCAACTTCGGCCGGATGTCGGACACGAGGTTGTCCATGTTAATGTCGGTCGGCGCCAGACCGAGAGCAATCCCGACCAGCTGAATCACCGGAAAGTAATAATCGAAGGCGCCGGTGCGGCCTTTGTATTTGGGATTCCAAAGCACCTCGGCCGTGCGCATATCGGCCGGATCGACCTTATCCTTGTTGTAGGCGACGCCGTAATAACCGAATTTATCGGGAACCGCGTAAAACTTGCCGTCGATCCAGGTGTAGGGCATCTCCTTAAGTTCCGGCCATACGGTGTCCCAGTCGACGATATCGCGCGAAAGCTCCATGATGTAGCCCTCGCGAGCGACCCGCGGAGTGTCCTGCGCATCGCAGACGAAAATGTCCCATTCCCCCGGCGCGGATTGATCCTTTACCGAGAGGGCGCTGCCGGTCCCTTCGTAGGTTTTGACGTTGACGCGAACCCCGTGGGCCTCCTCGAAAGATCCGATCAGTCGCGGATCGGCGTGCGAGCACCAAGTAAGAACGGTCAACTCGTCGGCGGCGGCGCTTCGACGCGGCGCCAGCAGCCCGGCTGATGCACCGGCCACGACGGTCGCGGCGCTTCCTTTCAGGAACTGGCGCCGGCCCAACTGTGTGTGTTTCCCGCCCTTTGGCGATGGCGGGGTGTTTCGATCCAATTTTTTCATTGTCTCATCTCCTCCCTGATATGCCTTGCTTGGTGGCTGGATTGAATTTCAGAAAATTACGTTACCATAAATTTCCAAATCCGGCGAATCCACGGGCTGCTTTGTCCCGGCCGTTCCCGCTTCAAAGCCGCGGGTCCTATCGCCTCACTCATCAATCTCGATTTCGGCATATCGTTGCCACCGGCGACGGAAAATTTTGCGCTCGCCGTCCTCGAATTTCGAGAACCGGACGTCGGGAAACAGCGTGACCGGGCTTTTCGAGCCGTTCATCTGACCGAGCACCCATTCCTGATGAGGGCGAACACAGACCAGCACGAATCGGTCTTCGGGGGTTTCGGCTCGAAACCGGTTTAGAAGGCGCCGCAGCGCAGGACTCTGGCGGCCGATAGGGGTCTCATCAAACTCGGCAACGAGATCGAGATCCTCCCTGGTCACCCGATGCACCGAAACCGGTGACGTGTTTTTCGGAATTTCAGCTGTCATCGCTATGACCCCATCTGTCTTGCCATCGATTCAGTCTATACGCCTGTGCATCGTCAGAACCCGTCTCGCCAGACCAACGTTATAAACTCCTCTGATAACGCGTCGTGATCCTCCCGGATCAGAGACGAGATCAATCGTAAGAGAACGGTTCTGGCTCAAGAAACCGTTTCAACACATTCGCGGTCAATCGAGACACGTTGTTGTCGTGGCCGTTGTGCGAAAGGCTGCCGGCCCATGCGATGGAGCCGGTCGAAAACACGGCTCCCCCTTTCGGCGTCTCGAAGAACACCATGTCCGCCCGTACGAGCAAGTTCTCCTGACCCCCGGTCCCCGGATAATTGAACGCCAATTCTTCGGAGCAAACCTGATACGTGTCGGTGTGGTTCTCCGAGGATGCCACGCGAAGGGCATGGTGCGGGGTTCCAAGGTCGGGATCGCAGACGTCAAGCTCGAGGCCGGCCGCGCCCCCGCCGATCAAACCGAAGTCACCGATAATCTCGTCGGCACCTATGCCTTCGAAGATGAACCGAACCCGCGGATCGTGGCTATCCGGCGTTCGCCGGTAATGGCTTGAAATATCAAACCCCTGCGAGCACCACCCCGCGCCCGTCAGCACCTGCGGGGCGTAGTTGCCCAGCGTCCTCCACATGCCGCACCGTTCACCGGTAAAGCTGGTGTACTGCTGGCCATTCCAGGCCTTCGCGCCGCCGAGCTCCCATCGACACTCGATGACGCCGGGCATGGTCTGATTGTAGGCGATTCGCACATAGAACGTATTGCCGCCCAGATTGATAATGCGACCGCCGGTAGAGGAATAATCGTAGATCGAGTGCCAGATTTCGCTGCTGACATATTCCGGATGTGTGCCGGTGATCACGACACGGTATCGACGGAGCAAGTCGAGACCTTCGTTGTGGACATCTTCGTCGGTCAACACGTCGTAGCGAAACCCGGATGTTTCGAGCCAGTCGACGATATGGGTGTCGGCGTTAAATCCCCAGAGCGACGAACCCCGACCACCGAGCGTGCTCTGAACCTTCGGGCGCATATTCAGCACCGGGCGCAACCGGCTGCAGTAGTGCACCGGGCTGCCGTCCATATGCAGGTCGTAAAAACTCAGACCATATTCCTGATGCTCGTTCAGGAACAACTGGTAGGGATGAAGCTCTATCGCATGGTAGCGGAGCAGTTCGGAATCCCATGCGTCCGTGGCCATACGCTCGTTCGCGTAGGACATGTGAGTCGCTGACGGCAGGATGAACGCTATATCGGCTTCATTCCCGGTGGCCGGTCGGACAACGAACGGGACAAATTCTTCGCTGTTATCGACGGACAATCGAACGCAATAAAGTCCGCTCTCGGTGGCCTCGGGGATCGTCAATTCGAAATCGCACTCCCAATCGGCGTCGTACAAGTCATCTTCGTGAAAGTGAATCGCGCCATAGGTTTCTGGATCGTGACGCCAGCAAAATTCCTCACCGCTCCAGTTCTGCCCCGTTACCGCTCTCGTCGGAAGATTGACGGTGTGCCCGTGGAGTCGATATTCCGAAGCATCGACGATTTCATCCGCATCGATTTTCTGGGAAAAATCCCAAATCCCGATCGCCTTGTTTCGCACGATGCTGGTCTGCGGCGACGACTGCAAAGTCTTCATTTCGTCTCGGGAGAGGACGTCACCAGACAATCGCGGCGAGTCTATTTTTCCATTGAAGTGGTTGTCGCCGACATTCTCACCGCGTGAATTGCTCGCGCAGAATGCCGCCATCATCAATGGGATACCATTCGACGAAATCGGCCCGGTAATGTCGGTCGCCTGCGTCGCGTCGGCAGGTTTCGTTAGATCTCTATTCCGAATAGATTCCTGGAAAACTGCGAGATCGCCCGATTTGGAATTATAGGTTCCCGCGACGAAGTACCATTCGTGTGGCAACAGTTGTACGTCGCCCGACACTTCGTGCGTCGCACCGTTCCCGTTGCCGATCCTAAAGCTCGTGCGACCGCTCTCGTTGATGAAGAGGGCAAACCCCTGCTGCTCGCTGGCGCACCATTTGGTGATAAGGCCTTGCTCGCCGCAGTCAGGGATCGTGGGGAAGATGAACGCCTGAACAGTGACGTCCGCAATCTGTTCGAGGGCCGGGTTGGGTTCAATGATTATGTACGAACCGGCGTAAATTTCCTGGCACCGCCCTGGAAAGGACTTGGACAAACCCAACTCAACGGGCTCCGCGTTGTAGCCGGGGCCCTCGGGATTTTCGTCGCCGCAAATCAGTCTTACCGTTTCAGCCTTGTAATCCGTTGCCTCCTCGCAACTCGCAAAAACCTTGAGCGTGTCATGGGGCTTGATACTCAGCTGGTCGCTGTAGGCGGTTAACCTGACTGCACCCATATTTTCGTCGCTGTCCCCGTAAGCCATTGGAACCTCAAGAGTTTAGCTGCCCTTCGTTTCCGGCAGAACCAATTGCGCATCGTTGCAAACTTTGCCTCATCAATTTAACCCGGCCGGCTTCGACGTGTTCAGACCGTCCAGCCGTGTGAGCGTGGGGTAAGTATGAGGGACGAGTCCAACCTTTGCCAAGGCGGCATGGCGATCAGGCAATTTTGCATAATTTAATGGTCACCGTTCGCAGTTGCTCGACCGCGCGCTGAAATAAAATGATTTTCTGTCTTTTGCCAGCTCGATTTCACCTATTGCCGGAACCCCGGGCGAGCTGGCCTCTGCTCTCGACTATCTCCGGTTTCGCGAGGGTTACTGGCGGAATTGGGAAGTCGTAAACCTGATTTGCCGAAAGTTTGTGCCCAGCCTGGACCATCAGCCCTTCGTGTCTCGTATCTGGCCCACATTGAAGCCACCCAAAATACAGTTTTCAGACGAGTTCAGGAATGATGTCATGGTCCACCGTTGACCTGGTGGCCCGAGGAAGCGACGTATGCGAATTGCCGTGATTGACGTTTTGACTGCGCTGGCCGGCAGCCTGTTTCTGATATCCGGTGACGGCTTCGCCGATGCCGGCTGTGAACCGGGCTTCGTTCCACACCCCTATATCATTGGCGAATGCTACCCTGGAGGTGGAACTCCGTGCACCGACGGCGGGTATTGCCAGGGAGGGGAACAGTGCACGGTCGACGGCGGGTGTTCTCCCATCGGCGCCGTCTATTGCAGCGACGGCGGCTACTGCAATGCGGGCGAACAATGCGGCAGCGGCGGGGGCTGCGTCCCCCTCGGCAGCATGGATTGCGGCGACGGGTCCTAATGCCCCGGCGGGAGCTATTGCGTCGCCGATGGGTGCCAATACTACTAAGCTAATTCTCGACGAGAGGCACGCAATTCGGACGGCGAAGGTGGGTTATTCCTCCGCCTGTCCGTGCGTAGTAAATTTTGTCCTTGTCGAATAAGCCCGAAAAAATAATTCTAAATATGAATTATTTTGTTGAAATAATTATTCGTTATATACATACTATCCCCATGCTCGATTGACGAGCAACGAAACACAAACCGCCCCTCGGGGCAGCGACACAGACACAACGGCATTGGAGGTTACCCACGAGAGCATAGTGTGAGGCATCGCAACTACTCTCCGCGCTAACGGCGGGGGCGGCTTGAAGATCGGAAAGCCACCTCCGCCGTATTTTTTATCCGGCCTCGATGCCCGGACACGAATATCTCCGAGCTGCGACTTGCTCCAACATTTCTCCGTCAAATTCTTGTGACAACTTTGGCAAAGAGAAAGTGTCCAGAATTCCAGTGACCTAAATTCGTCCAAGAATTCGAACCGCGATGTCAAGACCGGTGCTTTAAACACTAGCGAAAAATTAACCTTATCCGGGCGATAAAGAGGAACGATTCTAAGGATTTACATAGTATTCGCACAGATTTTTTCTACCCCGGCCGGCGGTTCAATCCGATCGAAGAATCGGTGGCAGGGTTCTTCGTGGTCGAATTTCCGCCAGGCGTGAGCGACGAGCCCCATTATACCCCTGTCCCGTGACCAAATTTTGGAGATCGTCGTCAACCACCAGCGCTGGCTCCGGCGTCCGGGTGAAGGAAAATGCGCGGATTTCACCAATGCCAAGCTGATGAACACCCAGCTTGAGGGGGTCAATCTCGAATTCGCTAAACTTGCGGGTGCAAACATCTCTCGCAGCAAGCTGAACGGAATCAACCTCACGAGAGCCCGCTTCACGGCGGCGGATCTTACGGGCGCCAGACTGACCGGCACGGACCTGACGAGCTCCGAGTTGACCGGGGCGGTATTTACAAACGCCGATCTGGAGGATGCCGTCGTGACCGGCACGCGTATCGAGCGTCTTCTAGCTCAACAGAAGGCATCGAGCGCTTGACCGAACGGATCGGCAGACATGCGACGCCGCTCGGTTCTCTCATCCTCACCAACCCCTGAGTCTTAAAGCTTCGATACCATTCCCGCGCGGTGAGACCAGACATCGCCATCAACGCATCGTCGTCAGACGTGACGACGGATCCTTCCTTGCTCGCCATGCACGCCAGCGCGGCCCTGTCGCCCTGCCAGAGACGGGGCGAGCGCCCGCCGCTCGAAGGGCGCACCGCGAGCCGCCGCTCGCCGTCGCCCAGCGCCGCGGTCATGCGAAACGGCAAGGCGCGCTCGCCGTACCATCCGACCCTGAAGCCGTCGCCGTTAGTCGGCACAGGGTCTCGTCTCCTGATCCAGCCGAGCGAACCCGGCGTTCCGTTCCCAGTATCTCTCCATCGTGATTCGCTGATTTCCGACCGGTGCGAAAAACCACCGCAGGAGCAATAAACGCTTGACTTAATCGTTGCGAATGATTTTCAATAGCACCGAATCGTAAATGCAAACGCAATTCATTCTCATAATAATTCCAATCAAGCACCACGCCGATTGATGCGCTTGACCTTCAAAGCGGAGACCCGACATGCCCCACCGCCGAGCCCTGAGAAACATCACCCCGAGCCGCCTTGGTGCCGCTCTGGCTCTGGCCGCCCTGATCGGCCTTTTGAGCGCGAGTGCCGCTCAGGCCGCAGAGGAATTCACAATCCGTATCAAGGACCACGTCTTCGATCCGGTCGAGCTGCATGTGCCCGCAGATACCAAGGTCAAGCTGTTCATCGTCAATGAGGACCCGACGCCTGAGGAATTTGAAAGCTACGACCTCAACCGCGAAAAGATCGTTTCGGGCAACGCCACGATCAGCGTCTTCATCGGCCCGCTCGATCCGGGTCGCTACGAGTATTTCGGCGAGTTCAACATGGACACGGCGCTCGGCTGGATCGTCGCCGACTAGCGCCGCCACGCCTCCCTCGCCCGACCCGGAGCCATCATGATCCCCACCCTCATCATAGTCTTTCGCGAGGTGCTCGAAGCCGCGCTGATCGTCAGCATCGTGCTTGCGGCCACCCGCGGGGTGACGAAACGCGGCTGGTGGATCGCGGGCGGCATCGCCAGCGGGCTCGCCGGCGCCGTGCTCGTCGCGGTCTTTGCGCAAGCCATCGCCGGCGCACTGCAGGGACTGGGCCAGGAGGTGTTTAACGCGATCGTGCTGTTCCTCGCGGTGCTCATGCTGGGCTGGCACAACGTCTGGATGAGCCGCCACGCCCGCCAACTGATCTCCGAGATGAACGCGGTGGGCAGCGCTGTCTCGGAGGGCAGCCGGCCGCTCATTGCCCTGGCCTTTGTGGTCGGCGTCGCGGTGCTGCGCGAAGGCTCCGAAATTGTCCTTTTCCTTCACGGCATCGCCGCCGCAGGTGGCTCGGGCGCCGGCCAGATGCTGACCGGCGGCGCGCTCGGCCTCGCTGCCGGCGCGGCCCTGGGCGCCGCGCTTTATCTCGGCCTGCTGCGCATTCCGACGCGCTACCTGTTTTCCGTGACGAGCTGGCTGATCCTGCTGCTGGCCGCCGGCATGGCGGCCCAGGCGGTCGGCAACCTGGAGCAGGCCGGGCTGTTGTCCGCCTGGGGCTACCGGGTCTGGGATTCGTCGCACCTGCTCTCGGAGCGCGGCTTCGTGGGCCAGGTCCTGCACATCCTCATCGGCTATCACGCCCAGCCGATGGGCATCCAGATCGCCTTCTACAGCGCCACCATCGTTATCATCGGAGGACTGATGAAATTCTTTGCGATCCCCCCGTCAAAAAAGACTGCCACGATCGCCGCCGCGGTGCTCATTGCCACCGGCGCGAGCCTGGGCCTGTTCGGCTCTCCTGCCCACGCCTCGGACCTGAAGGTCTATTCGCCCATCGTCGAAGAAGGCGAGATTGCCCTCGAGGCCCGGGGCAACGTGGGTTTTGACGACGAAGATTCGAAAGACGGCGCACAAGAGCAGCGCTACGAAATCGAATACGGCGTTACGGAGCGCTGGAAAACGGCGATCGGCGGTCAGTTGAAAAAGGGCGCGAACAGCGTGTTGCGCTACAACTCGACCTACTGGGAGAATATCTATCAAGGGCTCTGTCAGAGCAAATTCAGTTGAGGCTGGCGGCAGCACGCCGTAGCGTTGACGGATGAAAAATCCCTTCCGCTATTTCAATAGTTCGCCCGAGGTGATTCGCCTCACGGTGATGATGTACGTTCGCTACCCGTTGTCACTGAGACAGGTCGAAGATCTGCTGTTCGAGCGCGGTATCGACATCTGCCATGAAACCGTACGGATGTGGTGGAACCGGTTCGGTCCGATGTTCGCCGCAGAGATCAGGAAGCGGCGCCTTCATGATGCCTCGTATTCCCGCTGGCGCTGGCATCTGGACGAGGTGTTCGTGCGGATCAATGGGGAGACGCATTATCTCTGGCGCGCCGTCGATCACGAGGGAGAGGTACTCGAGGTTTTTGCTACGAAACGCCGGGATCGCCAGGCCGCGCTCAAGTTTCTAAAGCGCGCGATGAAAAGATACGGCCGGCCTCAGGTGATCGTCACAGATCGGCTTCGGTCGTATCGAGCGGCGATGAATATGATCGGTAACGCCGCCGACCAGGAATGTGGGCGCTGGCTCAACAACCGAGCCGAAAACTCACACCAGCCGTTTCGACGACGGGAAGGAGCGATGGTGAAATTCAGGGACATCAAGACCCTGCAAAAGTTCGCCGCCGTTCACGCGTCACTCCACAATCACTTCAACCTCGACCGTCACCTCACCTGCCGCGACGACTTCAAGCAAAACCGCTCGGCTGCGCTGGCCGAGTGGCGGGAACTCGCGGCATGAAGTTCGCATGAAACGCAAATTTGGAGACTGTTTCGCATTAGACTGACAGCACCGGACCCAGGCATCGATCTCAGGGACCACGATCTGGCAGCCGAGACCGATCTCGCCGCTCGGCTCGGCACTCACGCCGTCGACCGTATCGAGGTGCGCACGCGCCGCGCCGAGCGCTACGCCCGCGAGATGCCGGTCACCGATCAGCTCGACGCCATCCTTAAAGCGCTGAACCAGCTGCGCCTCGCCGGCACCGGGCTGCCGAAGGACATGGACGCGCTCATCGGCACATGGCTCGCGGTCAAGCGCGCCTATCCCAAGCCCGACCTGCTGCCGGAGGCGATGCCGATGTCCGATAAGCCGGAATCCGAGCCGGGCCTGGAGCCCGGTGCGTCAGAGGCGCCTGAAGACGCGGTGTCCGAGATGCCCCCGCGCGGCGTCGGCGGGCGTTGAGATGCCCGATCCGGCGCTCGACCAGGCGATCCGCGAGGCCTACGCCTCGGCACCCTCCGACACCGTCATCCTGCACACCCTCGAGCTGCGCCATCCGGCCTTCGCCGACGACGACGGCAACGCATCCGCCGTCCGGGTGGTGCGCGATCACGTCGACCTGACCGCCCGCCTCGAGGCCGAAGCCCCGCTCGATGCGGCTGAGATGGTGCGCTTTGTGGCACTGGCCTTCGAACTCGAACTGCCGTCGGTCGATACCGCGCCTGTGCCCGAGATCGCCGTGACGCTCGACAATGTGAGCCGCGAGATCGTCCGCCATCTCGACGCCGCCGCGACCTCGCGCAACATCATCGAGGTGACCTACCGGCCCTATCTCTCGACCGACCTCGAAGGCCCGCAGATGGACCCGCCGATCACCCTGACGCTCACGGAAGTCGAGGTCGACGTGTTCCGCGCCACCGGCCGGGCGCGGATGCTCGATATCGGCAACAAGGCCTTCCCCGCCGAGCTCTACACCGCCAAGCGCTTTCCGGGGCTGACCCGTTAGATGCACTGGGCCGAAGACCTGATCGGCCGTCCGTGGGTCGCGGGCGGGCGCGGACCCGACGTATTCGACTGCTGGGGCCTCGCGCGCTGGTGCTGGCGCGAGCGTTTCGGCATCGAGGCGCCGGAGATCCCGATCGATGCCGCAAACCTCCGCGCCGTGCTCACAGGCTTCCGCGATCACCCGGAGCGGCAACGCTGGCGGCGGGTCGAGCGCGCTGGCGAGCAACCGCGGGAGGGCGACGGTGTGCTGATGCGCCAGTCCCGCCATCCGGTGCATGTGGGGATCTGGCTCGCCGTCGACGGCGGCGGCGTGCTCCACGCCGCCCGCGATATCGGCGTCGTGTTCCAGAACCTGGCCGATCTTACGGCCCACGGTTGGCGCATCGAGGGGTTCTACCGCTTCACCGGAGATGCTTAATGCCCGGCACCGTCGTCATGCTGCACAACCCGTTCCGCCCGGAGCGGGACCGCGACGTGTTCGCCGTCGCCGAGCCGGTCTCGATCCGTGAATGGCTCGGCGAGCAGGGCATCAGCGAGTTTGAGTGCCCGACGATCTGTTTGCACAACGCCTCACCGGTGCTGCGCGGCTGCTGGGACGACACCTTCGTCAGCGAGGGCGACGTGGTGGCGTTCATTCCGCTGCCCCAAGGCGGCGGAGGCGGGGGCGGCAAAAACCCGCTGCGGACCGTCCTCATGCTCGCCGTCATGGTCGCCGCCATCTATTTCGCACCCATGCTTGCGCCCTCCCTCGTCAGCGCCTTCGGCGTCTCCTCGACCGTCGCCCTCGGGCTGGCCCAGGCGGGGATAGCCCTTGTCGGCGCCACCCTCGTCAACGTCTTGATCCCACCGCCCAAGCCCTCCGCCATCACCGCCAACTTCGGCAGCGCGCCGGCGCCGAGCCCGACCTATTCCCTGCAGGCCCAGGGCAACCAGGCGCGCCTCACCCAGCCCATTCCGGTGATCTACGGCCGCCATCGGGTCTACCCCGACCTCGCCGCCACGCCCTGGGCCGAGTACGACGGCAACCAGCAATACCTGCATCAGCTGCACTGCATCGGCCAGGGCGAGCACGAGGTCGAGCAGATCCGCATCGAGGACACGCCGATCGCCTCGTTCGAGGAGATCGAGACCGAGCTCGTGCCACCCGGCGGCGCCGTCACTCTGTTCGAGACCGACGTGGTGACAGCGCCCGAGATCGCCGGTCAGGAGTTGATCGGCGTCAACGACCGCGAGGAGGGCGAGGACGGCTGGATAGGTCCCTTCACCGCCAACCCGGCCGGCACCCGTGCGACAGAGATCGGCATCGACGTGGTGATGCCGCGCGGTCTCTATTACGCCACCGCCAGCGGCAGGTTCAGCGCCCGCACCGTCGAATGGGAGGTCGAGGCCCGCGCCATCGACGATGACGGCATCGCCATCGGCGGCTGGATCGCGGTCGCCTCCGAAAGCGTGACCGCGGCCGAGAACACGCCGCAACGCAGGAGCTATCGCTACGCCCTCGATGCCGGGCGCTACGAGGTGAGGGTCAGGCGCACCAACGACAAGAGCGGCGATGCCCGCGCCGGCCACGTCATCCACTGGGGCGGGCTCAAGGCCTTCCTCGAGGACGTGCCCGCGTTCGGCGGCGTCACCTTGCTCGCCGTCAGAATGCGCGCCACCGACAATCTCTCGCAGCGCTCGGCGCGGCTCGTCAACGTTATCGTCACCCGCAAGCTGCCGGTGTGGGAACCCGAGGCCGGCTGGTCCAAGCCTCGGGCCACGCGCTCGCTGGCCTCGGCCTTCGCCGACGCCGCCCGAGCGCGCTACGGCGCCGGGCTCGACGACGCCCGCATCGATCTCGCGGCGCTCCATGCGCTCGATGCCGTCTGGCAGTCACGCGGCGACCGTTTCGATGCCGTGTTCGACCAAAGCCTCACGGTATGGGAGGCGCTGACCCGCATCGCCCGCTGCGGCCGGGCGCTGCCCTTCCTGCAAGGCGGGGTCCTGCGGATCGCCCGCGATGCGCCGCGCACACTTCCTGTGGCGCTGTTCGGGCCGCGCAACATCGTCAGGGGCAGTTTCCGCGTCCAGTACGTCATGCCCGGCGAAGACACCGCCGACGCCGTAACGGTGACCTATTTCTCGGAGCGCACCTGGACCCCGGACGAGGTCGTCGCGTCGCTACCGGACAGCGCCACCGAAGCCGCCGGCAAACCCGCCACGGTCGATCTGTTCGGCTGCACCGGCCCGGAACAGGCCATGCGCGAGGGCCTCTACATGGCCGCCGCCAACCGCTACCGCCGGCGCATCGTCACCTTCCGCACCGAGCTCGAAGGGCTGATCCCGACCTACAGCGATCTCATCGCCATCACCCACGACCTGCCGCGCTGGGGCCAGGGCGGCGAGGTGACGGCCGCCGACGGCCGGACGCTCATCCTGAGCGAGCCGATTGAATGGGAGTCGGGCGGCGAGACGGCCGAGGGCGGCGCTGCGGACGAGACCCCGTCGCCGGTCCACTATCTCGCGCTTCGCCGCCGCGACGGGAGCTTGAGCGGGCCCTGGCCGGTCGAGCCGGGTGCGGATGACCGCACCGTCATGCTGAGCGAGGACCCGGACCCCGTACCCTACACCGGCGCCGACGAGGAACGCACCCACTTCGCCTTCGGCCCGGGCGAAGCCTGGGGCCTGCGCGCCCGCGTGATGGCGGTGCGGCCGCGCGGCGAGCAGGTCGAGATCACCGCTGTCGGCGAGGACGCCCGCGTGCACGAGGCCGACCGGGCCGTCTGAGCCGCCGACCACACCATGCAGAACACCCGCCGTGGCGGCCGTCCTTCGGGGCGAACCCGTCGTCATGGCGTTGCAGTATCGGAGACCCACAAGTGAACGAAACCCATCTCATCGAGATCGAGCGGGTGCGCTCGGAGGCGGCGCGGCACCTCGCAGAGCACGAGATCGCCTGCGAGCGGCGCTACGGCGAGCTCCAGGCGCAGCTCACCAAGATCGAGGCGCTCCACAACCGCAACACGCGCCTGCTCTACATCGTGCTCGGCGGCATGCTCGCCGTCGCCGCCCGCGCGTTCTGGCCGGCGCTCTTCGGCTGAGGCCGTTCGGCGGCTGACGCTGCTCTGACATCACGTGCGGCCGCCCCGCGACGCATCACCCCCCTCACACACCGATTCCACCGCCGGCCGTCCGCACGGACGCCATCGCGCGCGCGCCGAGCGGGCGGGACCGTCTTCACCCTCAACCCAATTGGAGGCTCACAATGCTGACCCTGCTCGGCAGCTTGCTGGGGTTCGCCACCAGCGCCATTCCCGACATCATGTCCCTGTTCCGCGAGCGGGCGGACCGCAAGCACGAGCTCGCTGTGCTCGACCGCCAGATGGAGCAGATGCGCCTCGGCCACGACCAACGCCTCGAGGAGATCGAGGTCCAGGTCGATATCGCCGAGAGCAAGGCCCTCTACCGGCACGACGCAGCACTGGGTGGCAGCAGCCGATGGGTCGACGCTCTGCGCGCCTCGGTCCGCCCGCTGATCACCTACGCCTTCTTCATCCTGTTCGCCTCTGTCAAGGGCTCGGGCCTCTATCTCCTGATCGTGGTCGAGGGCCTGCTCATCGCCGAGGCCCTGCCGCGCATCTGGGATCCCGAGACGCAGGCGCTGTTCGCCGCCGTCATGAGCTTCTGGTTCGGCAATCGGACGCTCTCGAAGCTGCGAGAGCGGCGCTGAGGCCATGCGCCACCTCACCTGCGACGGCCTCGCGCTGATCAAGCGCTTCGAGGGGTTCGCGCCCGAGATCTACATCTGTCCGGGCGGATGGCCCACGATCGGCTACGGTCATGTGGTGCGCGACGACGAGCGCGAGCGGTTTGCTGACGGCATCGACGAGGCGGAGGCCGAAGCGCTGCTACGCCGCGATGTCGAGACCGCCGAGCGGGCCGTATTGCGACTGATACGCGTGCCGCTCGCGGACGGCCGGTTCGACGCACTGTGCTCGTTCACCTTCAACCTCGGATCGGGCGCGCTGCAGCGTTCGACGCTCCGGCGCAAGGTCAACCGCGAGGAGCACGACGCGGTGCCGGCCGAGTTCCGGCGCTGGGTGTGGGCCGGTGGGCGCAGGCTCAAGGGGCTCATGCGGCGGCGGGAGGCGGAGGCGGCGCGGTATGCCGGGAGTTAGAAATTGGCTAAGTCCGCTCTCCCGGGTCCAGAAGAGAATCTGGCCTGAAAAGCTACTTTCCCGGCGGACGCACACGCCATCGTTTGGTGCCGCCCATGTTCTTGACGGATCCGCCGATCCCCGCCTTGCGCATGGCCTTGACCGCGCTACCCATGTCTTTCTGCGGGACCTGTAGTACTTTTTGCGGCGCCCCGCTTTTCTTCAGGCGCTGGGTTGCAGCACCCAACCCTGCGGGTGAACCGCTGCGCTCGACTTCCGTAGCTCGACCGCCGCCTTTGGTGAGAGCATCAAGGCGCTGCTTGCCCCGCAAAGAAACCTCGGTTTTGCCACCGGAACCGGCGGCTCGCTTCTTGGCGCGGCGATGTGCGGGCGTCTCTGGCATTGCACGAAATCCTTTCTCAACTCTGGTTGGCATCCCGCATATAGGAATTCTGATTCGACAGGACACCAGATATGGGGCTACACGCCGAAAATTCAAGCACTGTCGAACATTCAACGCCCAGACGAGATGCCGAGTTCCGCCGCTGGGTGTGGGCCGGTGGGCGCAAGCTGAAAGGGCTGATCCGGCGGCGGGAGGCGGAGGCGGGGTTCTACGCAGGGTAGCTAGGGGAGCGTGCCGCAGCTCTGGATGCTCGGTCGATCAGTTATCTTGCGATGCCGATTGACGGTCCGGCTCAAACGTTAACAACGGCACCATCACTTCCCAGGCATCGCATTTCATGCCGTCACGATATTCCGGCCTCGACGCCTCGCGGCTCCATCCCACTATGGCCCGGATCGTGACGGACCGGCACCGTGTTCCGGGCGGGGGCTTGAAGCTCGTGGCCAGACGCCCCACCACCACGCCTTCCCGGTTCAGCAGTTCCCAGCGTCCACCGTTCACAACTCGCGTTTCCAAGTAATCGCCGGGAGACAGCGCGGCGATGGCTCGGTGTATCGGTTGATCGGCGCCCTGTCGTCCCGCGAAACCGAGATCCACATCTTCAAGGCTGGGCCGGATAAAGCGGTATTCCAGCGCCGCGGCCGCGGGCGGAAGATCACTCGGTTCGCGGTGCACGACACAGGGTTGGTCGAGCAACGCATCCTGCAACCGGTGGGGCCCCTCGAAGCGCGCGAGCAAAAGGGTCTCCTGGGCCCGCGTCATGGCCACATAGTACAATCTCCGAGTCTCGTTCGGGTCCCCGCCGTGTCGGACACGGTCCCAGCCGCCGTCCAGCACGGCCACATGATCGAATTCCAGACCCTTGGCGCGATGCGCGGTCAGCAGCAGGAGCCCGCGCTGACGCCGGCGGATGTCCCGACCCCATTCGGCCAGCCATTCGATGAAGTGTTTCACAGGGGTTTCCGCGCCACCGGTCTCCAAGGCGTGCTCATCGATTGCTTGCCGCAGCAGTTCGTTCCAGGGGTTAGACGCGCATGCATCCGCCCAGCCGCGCAGCACGGTGCCGTCGACGACGCCGGTATCCCGGCTTCGCATCCATTCGACGAATGCGCGGGTCTCGCGGAGGCGCCAGAAGCCGGGGATTTCCTCGTTCCCCATATGCGCCGGAATATCGTGCATCTCGCAGAACGCCTGCACTGGATCCAGATATTTCCACTCGCAAGCGATCACGGCACACCGTGACCAGTCCCAATCCGGCGACAGGGCGGCAAGGCGCAGCAACTCCGCCATTGCAGTTCGCGCCTGCGAGATCGGATCGCGACCCGCAGGCAGGATCTGCACCCGCCCTTGTGAGACCGGGTCCAACTTCTGCCACGTTCCGCCTGGCGGGTCCTTCGCGCGCGCTCGGTCGATGTGATTCGGATTTTCGGTCTTCATCCGCTCCTGAGCCGGCTCGATCATCGCGTTGGCCGCGGCGATGATGTGACCGGTGGAGCGGTAGTTGTCGGTAAGGTAGATGGGCCTCGGCCCGTAATCCGCCTCGAAACGACGGATGAACTCTACCGACGTGCCATTGAAGGCGTAAATGTTCTGATCGTCGTCACCGACCGCGAACAGGGTGAGCTTGGCGTCTTCTTCCTCCAGCGTGCGCCCCGCAAGGGCCGATATCAGCTCGTACTGATCTGCGCCGATGTCCTGGTATTCGTCCACCAGGATCCACCGAAACCCTGCCAGCAGGCGCTCCCGCCGTTCGTCCGCATCTTCCGGCGGGAGACCCTCGCCGTGCAGCAGCTCAACCGCGCGGCGGATCACGTCGCGGAATACCTCGTCGTCGGGACGTTCCGCCTGTCCCGCGAAACTAGCGCCGGCCAGCCGCATGGCGAGCGCATGACAAGTGAGCACCGTCACGCCCCGCGCGTCGTCGCCGATGAGGTCTTCGAGACGGCGGCGGATGTCGACTGCCGCGTGCCGGTTGTAGGCCAGGGCCAGGATGCCGCGGGCGTTCTCACGCCGCGCGCGCACCAGATAGGCAATACGGTGTACCAGCACACGAGTCTTGCCCGAGCCGGGACCGGCGAGTACGAGTACATTGGTCTGGTCCCGATCGTCGGCAACGATGCGCTGCTGGACGGGGTTCTTCAGGCTTTCGACGATGGCCCGCCAGGACTCGGGCGTGGTCTCCCGGCCGATCTCCCGGTCCCGGCCGGGCAACCAGCGGCGGAGAAACTCCTCCTCCTTGAGAGTGAAGTAATCCA
Organism: Alphaproteobacteria bacterium; assembly: GCA_965249645.1. Taxonomy (GTDB): domain Bacteria; phylum Pseudomonadota; class Alphaproteobacteria; order UBA828; family JAPUJA01; genus CAVOEB01. Next base: position 138,775 of record CBDFML010000012.1, on the reverse strand, counting down.
TCGCCAGGCGCAGCGCGTCGGTCATGGCAGCGAGCCCACGCTCGGCGAACTCCACCATCACGTGGATCTGCAGGACCTGGCCCTTGTAATGAAGGGCGAGGGGCTCAAAGTCGGTCTTGGCGAAGCCGCGGCGGTCCCGCTTCTCCAGGCGGATCGTCATGGCCGAACGGAACACCGCGAGGCCCTTGTTGAGGCGGATGACTTCCTGCTCGTGCAGCCACAGCAGGGCACGGTCCAGAAGCTTGGTGGGGTTCCTGACCTTGCTCTTCAGAACCAAGTCGGACTCAATCGCCTCGGTCAGCTTGCCGAGCGTGGTCTCGGCCAACAGATCCGTGCCGCGGCTTCCGGGCGGCAGGCAGGCGAGAAGATGATCCAGCAGGCGCCCCGCTGCCTCGCGCCGGATCCGCGCGGTCTCCTCCAGTGCCCGCCATTCGCGTTGCAGCGTCACCCGCGCCGTCTCCGCGTCCTGCTTTCGCACCGTCAGGCTGCCCGCCGCACCGTCCTCTCCGCGGCCGTCGTAGGCGATGCTCCGCAGAATGCGCCACAGCCGCTCCGGCAGGGGATCGGCCAGGCCCTCGTCCCGCAGGACCTGCGAGGCAATACGCAGATGCAGCGACGACGTGGCTCCCTTGCCCTGGTCCGGCGCCGCTTCGCGCATGTGAGCGATCAGGGCGGTCTCCAGTTCCGCCGCCTCCTTCAGGCGCTTGAGCGAGGCACGCTCCACACCCACGTGGACAAACGCGGTCAGCGCCGTGTCGTTGTTGGCGATACCCAGCCTCTCCAGGTCGTACAATGCGCCGCGCACGGCCTCGGGGATCAGGCCCGTTATGCCCATCAGCTCGTCGGTGGTGACGCCCTCGTCGGCACTGGCCTCCATCAGCGACTCGACGATCCGCAGCAGCTGTCGGCGATAGGTCTTCCCGACCGATGCCCCTTCCAGCTTCGCGCGGGCCTCTTCAACCGAGGTTATCCGGAGCGACGACGGGAACACCTGGACCATGTTCTCCTCCCGGGCCAGCAGCTCTGCCTCTTCCAACCAGGCGACGGCGGTCCTCACGCGGGTATCGTCGGTGGCGGAGTCCCGCTCGAAGGCCTTGTCCTCGTCCTCGCCAAGGATCTCGCCGGCGGTCGCCACCACCTCGCCGTCCAGGCGTTTCTTGCGGTCTAGGTTGCGCAACGCCCGCAAGATTCCGTGAATTTCGGCCCTGGTGAGGCGAGAGTAAGCAGACATGCCGAACTGGCGTTCCACGTCATCGGCCGTGTACAGCATTACGCACCGCGCCGATGCGCGGTCCCGGCCGGCGCGTCCCGCCTCCTGAAGATAGTTCTCCAGCGAGCCCGGAATGTCGGCATGGACGACCAGCCGCACGTCCGGCTTGTCGATCCCCATGCCGAACGCGTTTGTCGCCACGATCGCGCGCAGCTCACCGCCGATGAAGCGGCGCTGTACGTCTTTCTTGGTCTCCGGCGGAAGGCCCGCGTGGAAATACTCCGCGGCGACGCTTTTCAACTGCAGGAACTCCGCCACCTCCTCGCTCTGCCGGCGCGTCGCGCAATACACGATGGCGCCGCCCGGCCTGTCCGGCGGCAGGTAGGACATCAAAATCTGGTGGATGTGGGCGAACTTCTCGCCAGACGTCGTCGGGACCACCTCGAACGTCAGATTGGGACGCTCGGTGCCACCGTCGAAGACGGTCAGCCCGATGCCGAGCCTGTCCCGGAAGTACCGTACGAGGTCCTCCGTCACGTCCGGCTTGGCAGTCGCAGTCAGGCACAGCACCGGCGGCACCGGCCCGTCGCCTGCCTTCTCCCGGATGAAGCGCCCGACATAGCGGTAATCAGGCCGGAAATCGTGCCCCCATCTCGACAGGCAGTGCGCTTCGTCCACCACCCAGCCGCCGATCTCGCGCTGACCGAGCGCTCGGCGAAGGGAACGGGCGCGGAGCTGCTCCGGAGAGATGATGAGAATACCCGCGTCGCCGAGCCGGACCCGGTCCAGCGCGTCGGCCCGCTCGGGCATCGACAACATTCCGTTGATCGTCACGCAGGAGCCGATCCCCTGTGCTTCCATTCCCGCCACCTGATCCGCCATCAGCGCGACCAGGGGTGAAATCACCACCGTCAGTGCGCCCGTCTTGTCGTAACGCGACAGGGCCGGGATCTGATAGCAGAGGGATTTGCCCGTGCCAGTGGGCAGAATCCCGAGCACGTGCTCTCCCGCCATTGCCGCCTCGACGATGGAACGTTGCATGGGCCGCCCGTCGTCGCTCGCCGGTTCCGGGCGGAAATCGGGGAAGCCGAACCAGCGCGTGAGCTCCTTCTGTGCATCGTGGCGTTCGCGGCACCAGCCGCAGGCGGGATCGGCGCAGGCAGTGTCCCTGAGTCGGCGCACCAGGCGGCCCGCCTCCGGGAACTGATGGTTTACCCAGGGCGGCATGACCGAATTGCCTCCCGCCACCGACAGCCATGCCAGCGCATAGGCCAGCGCCCAGCCTGAGGCCGCCGCCTCCGCCGTGACTTGGCGGCCGTGAGTGGCGCAAGCGATGCCTGCCAGTCGCTTGCCGATCGCGGCGCGGGCCTCGGTGTCCAAGGGGCGGCGCGAGCCGCGAAGCTCGGAGAAGAAATCGTCGAGGGCGCGGTCCTTGCCCTCCGGTTCCCGCGTGCTCAGCCAATGCCACGCGGCCAGCAGGTCCGGTTCGGCTTCCCGCAGCGCTTGGCGCTGATCGCCGAAGACTTCCAGCGCAAGGCGGGCGTCGAGCTCCGGGTCGTTCAGTTGGCCGCGCTTGAGCCCGCCATCCTGATAGTGCTTGACGAGGTGGTGATAGGGATTACGGGGAAAAGCGAGGGGGCTGAGACGCAACGTATCGATAATCGGCAGTTTCAGCAGCCGCAAATCTGGCTTCGCCGCCGCGAGGTACGGCAGGTCGAAGGCGATCAGGTTGTGGCCCAGGACGAAGGACACCTCATCGGCAAGGTCGTCCAGTTTCGACAATGCCGACGCCAGGTCGCCGCCGCTGAATACAACGCGCTGGCCGGTATCCGCGCGCACCCCGGCAAAAGCGTGAATGCGGCTGTCCGCTTTGCCAACTTCGAGGTCCAGCGAAAGGCAACGTGGCGAGAAGGTCGTGTCTTCATCCGGCATCGGGTGCGCCAATGTTGGGGTGGGCATCCAACGAGGCGCCGTCCCCACTTACGGGGATCGGCCGCGATGTCAGGGGACAGTTGCCATGTTTGATGCGCCGCCCGAAGCGAAACCTTCATTATTGAATCACGCCGCCCGCGAGCCAGTCAACCTAGATGCGGTTCGCCTCCTTCATCATGGACCAGTTCAACAGAGGCGATCGCTGTGCATTTATCGGTTCGCTTCGTAGCTGCGGCCGAGTAATTCACGTTAGCTTCGTCAGCGTTTGCTCGGACGTGCGAGGTCATCGGCAATGTTCCAGCCTCGACCCGCGGCGAGATCTGCGGTGTTGCGACACCCCTTCTCGGCGCCGGCGCCCTGCAGCGCTCGACGCTACGGCGCAAGGTCAACCGGGAGGAGCACGGCGTCGTGCCCGCCGAGTTCAGGCGCTGGGTGTGGGCCGGTGGGCGCAAGCTCAAGGGGCTGGTGCGGCGGCGCGAGGCGGAGGCTGAACTATACGCCAGCCAACCAGTCGGACGCCGCCCAGACCGCACACAGATCAGTTCAAGGAGTTCAAGACACCGTCTCGCTTCCTGATGCGTTGCAGAATAGAAGCGCTGAGTTCTTGTGCCTCCGCAATTTGCACGGCGGTCATGCGATGCCGGATAAAGCCTTTTGCTTTTTTGGCATTCTCATCTCCTTGCGCGGCCGCAAGATCGAACCAGGCAAAGGCCCGGACATCATCCTCCGGCACGCCGGTGCCGTCGGCATACATGAGCCCGAGATTGTTTTGGGCGCCGGCGTACCCCTGCTCGGCGGACTTGTGGTACCACGTCACGGCCGCGGCATCGTCCTTCGGCACGCCGGCGCCGTCGGCATACATGAAACCGAGGTTGAACTGGGCGAGGGCGTGCCCCTGCTCGGCGGCCTTGCGGTACCACTTCACGGCCTCGGCATCGTCCTCCGGCACGCCCTCGCCGTTGTAATACATGACCCCGAGGTTGAACTGGGCGTCGGGCGAGCCCCTGCTCGGCGGCCTTGCGGTACCACCTCACGGCCGCGGCATCGTCCTCCGGCACGTCGTCGCCGTTGGCGTACTTGACACCGAGGTTGAACTGGGCGCGGGCGTGCCCCTGCTCGGCGGCCTTGCGGTACCACTTCACGGCCGTGGCATCGTCCTCCGGCACGCCCTCGCCGTCGGCATACATGCGCCCGAGATTGTTTTGGGCGCCGGCGTGCCCCTGCTCGGCGGCCTTGCGGTACCACTTCACGGCCGCGGCATCGTCCTCCGGCACGCCCTCGCCGTAGGCATACATGCGCCCTAGGTTGAACTGGGCGCGGGCGTAGCCCTGCTCGGCGGCCTTGCGGTACCACGTCACGGCCGCGGCATCGTCCTCCGGCACGCCTTCGCCCTTGGCATACATGACACCGAGAAAGAATTGGGCGCCGGCGTGCCCCTGGGCGGCCTTACGGTACCACTTTACGGCCGCGGCATCGTCCTCGGCACGGCCTTGGCGTACGGTACCACTGCTTTGCGGTACCACTTCACGGCCGCGGCATCGTCCTCCGGCACGTCGTCGCCGTTGGCGTACTTGAAACCGAGGTTGGTTTGTGCCTCGGCGAGCCCCTGCTCGGCGGCCTTGCGGTACCACTTCACGGCCGTGGCATCGTCCTCCGGCACGCCCTCGCCGTTGGCATACATGACCCCGAGGTTGAACTGGGCGTGGGCGTAGCCCTGCTCGGCGGCCTTGCGGTACCACGTCACGGCCGCGGCATCGTCCTCCGGCACGCCCTCGCCGTCGGCATACATGACCCCGAGGTTGAACTGGGCCTCGGCGTCTCCCTGCTCGGCGGCCTTGCGAAACCACTTCACGGCCGCGGCATCGTCCTCCGGCACGCCCTCGCCCACGGCATACATGACACCGAGAAAGAATTGGGCGCCGGCGTGCCCCTGTTCGGCGGCCTTACGGTACCACTTTACGGCCTCGGCATCGTCCTCCGGCACGCCCTCGCCGTTGGCGTACTTGACACCGAGGTTGAACTGGGCGCGGGCGTGCCCCTGCTCGGCGGCCTTGCGATACCACTTCACGGCCGCGGCATCGTCCTCCGGCACGCCCTCGCCGTCGGCATACATATTACCGAGATTGTATTGGGCATCGGCGCCCCCCTGCTCGGCGGCCTTGCGGTACCACTTCACGGCCGCGGCATCGTCCTCCGGCACGCCGTCGCCGTAGGCATACATGCGCCCGAGGTTGAACTGGGCGCGGGCGGCCCCCTGCTCGGCGGCCTTGCGGTACCAATTCACGGCCTCGGCATCGTCCTCCGGCACGCCCTCGCCCACGGCATACATGAAACCGAGGTTGAACTGGGCGCGGGCGTCCCCCTGCTCGGCGGCCTTGCGGTACCATGTCACGGCCTCGGCATCGTCCTCTGGCACACCCTCGCCGTAGGCATACATGACCCCGAGGAAGAATTGGGCATCGGCCTGCCCCTGCTCAGCAAGCGGCAACAACTCCTTGTAAGCAGTTGCGTAATCGCCCCTCTTATAAGCTTCCACACCCGCCAGAAAGTCGGCCGCGGACACCGACGACCACAGCAAGATCGGCACGATTAACAGCAGTTTGACGATTGGTTTCATTACGTTGGTCGTCCCCAAAAAAAGTGGTCTGCCCTCATCGGATTGTACACCGCCTATGAGAGAGTTGAGCGCGCGGATTGAGTTGAAGGGCCAACCGGAGTCCATCAACAGAGTAGGTCGATTCTTCAACGTTGGGCAACACAGTTTCTGGTGCCGGTGGTTGATACCCGAGTGAGCTGTGCGGTCGGAGGGACTGATTCGCCGGCGAGCGGCGGAGGCGACGCTTTACGCTGCCTAACACACAGGTGAACGGAATGTTGACCGCTCCCTTTGGTTTGAGGGCCGCCGTTCTGGCGGCTTTTTTGTTGGCCGTTCTATCGCTGTGGCCCGCGCCCGCCTCCGGACAGGTGCTGTGCGGGCCACAAAACAAGCTCGCTGATCTATTGAAGCGGCGGTTCGGGGAAACACGGCAGGCGGTGGGGGTGTCGACCGACGCGCGTCGGATCGTCGAGTTGTTCATGGCGCCCAATGGGTCCTGGACCATCGTCGTCACCGACACTCAAGGCAGGTCCTGCATCGTTCTCAGCGGCGAGGACTGGACCCAGGCACCCAAAATGCAAGGACGGCGTTGCGTTGCAACCATTTTTCCAACAAGCTCATCGCGTGCATGCTGTCCTCTCTGATCTTCGATGGATGTTTCACAACCACCATTAGATAGATGACAGCATGCACGTCGATCCCCTAACTGACTGTATTTCCAATATTTCCCATATAAATTCGTGGAGATACTTCAAGCTTGGTTGTTAGCGCGATGATTGTCTGCAAACTCACGGGAAAGTCTGGATGCGCGGTCAAGGCCCACATTGTGCCGAAGGCGTTCTATGAGCTACGATCTCAGTCTGAAGGACCCATCCGACTACTGACCAATACGCCGGGCCAGTTTCCGAAAAGAATGCCAGTCGGCATATATGACGACGCAATTGTCACGAGCGAAGGGGAATCGCTGTTTCGTCCTTGGGACGACTACGCCTGTGAGGTTCTACTGAACCGAATTAAAGAGTTCACTCCGCTCTACAAGAGCCATCAATTGGCGGGTTGGCAGCTCGAAGACGTCGATTATGCGCTGTTGAAACTCTTCGGGTTATCTGTGCTATGGAGGGCGCACGCATCGACTCAGCCAGCGTTTCAAAGGGTTAATCTGAGAGTGCACGAATCAAAAATACGAGACTTATTGCTTCGCGCGGAGCCCGCAAAAGCGGAAGATTATTCGGTTTGTTTCATGCGCTGGATCGACGAAGAAGGCTTCAGTCCCTTTTTTATGGATCCGTTTCGGGAACGCTATGATGGTGTAAACTTCTATCGCGTATACTGTGGGCGATACGTCGTCTGTGTGAAGGTTGACCGCCGAGATACGGATCCAACACTTCGCGAACTCCAAGTTGCCCCGACGCGACCCCTTCTCGTAGGCGCCCGAAACCTTCGCAAAAGCAAAGAGTGGCCGGTCTTGGTGAAGATCGCTCAGAGCAATCCCCCGCCTTGAGCGGCTGGTTAGCGCGCACCATGCGGTCCGCTGGCCGTTCAGCTGGCCTGTTAGCGAGATCCCACGTGTCGATGCGAACGCTGATCGATGACGCCTCCTAGGCGGATCAGGTCGTGGCCTCGTCCCCCAACGCGGCTGCGATGTTGGCTGAAACATCCGCTGCCGCTTGCTTGATGGGGTCGGCCGCGAGATGGGCATAGCGCGCCGTGGTCTGCACTTGGGTGTGGCCCAGCAACTTGCCGATCATCGGCAGGCTCTGGCCACCTGAGACGGCGACTGATGCGAAGGTGTGGCGCAGATCGTGGATGCGGACATCGTCGAGGCCAGCGCGTTCGCGGGAAACAATCGTTCGCCGGCTGGTACGCGTGTTGATTTGGTGTTGAGTTGGCGATTCTTCCAGATTGTACGCCAAAGGAAATCCCCGTTATCCTATTGGAATAACGGGGATTATTTGGTTGCGGGGGTTGGATTTGAACCAACGACCTTCAGGTTATGAGGTTGTCCTGGATGCGCCGGGGACCGCACCGGAAGAAGGTTAAGGAGACAATTGGCTTGGGAGGTCGTTGCCGCGCATGCAACGAAGCGCTTCGATGATTAAGATGGGGCATGCAGATCGGGACTCGCAATGGTGTAAACGATTGCGCGATGACGAAGGAGAACGGAGAGCCGGCGGATGACGGACCGCAATTGGCATCGCAAGTGGATGGAGCAATGTGAGGCCGCCGAGACCATCAAGCTGCGGTACGGTCTCAAGGCGGCCTTCGATTACGTGATCGCCGAGAAGCTGCTGCACTTCGCCGAAGCGGCCGCCCGGCACCCTGAATTCGCCCGCGAACTGCCCCGGTTTGTGTCCCGGGTGCGGCAGATATTCACGGCGCAAGAGCTACTGGCACACCTCGCGCGCATCGAACGCGAACGCCATGACAATGAGCTGGCCGCCATTGAGGACGACGACCTGGATTTCGAAACCCCGGCCGCCACCACGGAGCGGGCGCGGCAGTTCCATGTCGTCAAGGAATTGTTGACCGCCACCGCGCTCGGCACGTCGTGACCGGCGTAGTCAAGCCGCAACCGGAATCGTCAACCCAGGAGGTTCTGGCCGGCCTCGTGGAGCGCGTGACGTTTCACAATGCCGATAACGGGTTCTGCGTTCTGAGAACCAAGGCCCGAGGCCATCGCGATCTTGTGACGGTCGTCGGCCACGCCGCCATGGTGTCGGCCGGAGAGTGGATTACGGCATCGGGGGAATGGATCAACGACCGCACCCATGGTCAGCAATTCAAGGCGCGCTTCCTGCGCACCTCGGAGCCGTCGTCGATCGAGGGCATCGAGAAATACCTCGGCTCGGGCATGATCCGCGGCATCGGCCCGATCTACGCCGGGAAGATGGTCAGGGCGTTCGGCGAGAAGGTGTTCGACATCATCGAGGCGGAGCCGGAACGGCTGCGCGAGGTGACGGGCATCGGCCGGGTGCGCGCCAAACGCATCACCGACGCCTGGGCGGAACAAAAGATCATCCGCGAGATCATGGTTTTTCTTCACAGCCATGGCGTCGGCACGGCGCGCGCGGTGCGGATCTACAAGACCTATGGCTTGGATGCCGTTCAGGTCATGACCGAGAACCCGTACCGCCTCGCCCGCGACATTCGCGGCATCGGGTTCAAGACCGCCGACGCGATCGCCATGAAGCTCGGTATCGAGAAGACGGCCATGATCCGGGTGCGCGCGGGCATTGCCTATGCGCTCACCGAGGCGATGGATGACGGTCATTGCGGCCTTCCGTCCGAGGAGCTTGCGCCGCTCGCCGTCGAATTGCTGGAAGTTCCGCATGAGTTGGTTCAGACAGCTCTGGACCTCGAACTGGCCGAGGGAACGGTGGTCGCGGACACGGTCGCCGGAACGCCTTGTATATTCCTTGGCGGCCTGTACCGGGCCGAACGAGCGATTGCCGAACGGATTCTGAAGATCGTGGGCGGAAAGCTGCCCTGGCCGGATATCGATGCCGGCAAGGCGCTGCCCTGGGTCAAGGGGAAGACCGGCCTATCGCTGGCGGCGAGCCAGGCCGATGCTGTTCGCCTGGCCCTGACTTCCAAGGCCATGGTCATCACCGGCGGGCCGGGCGTGGGCAAGACGACCATCGTCAACGCCATCCTGCGCATCCTGGCCGCCAAGGGCGTGACCCTGCTGCTGTGCGCGCCGACCGGCCGCGCCGCCAAGCGGATGACAGAGGCGACCGGGTTTGAGGCTATGACGATCCACCGGCTGCTCGAAGTCGATCCCAAGGGCGGCGGGTTCAAGCGCGATGCAGACAACCCTCTCGACTGCGGCCTGCTGGTCGTCGATGAGACCTCGATGGCGGATGTCATGCTGATGCAGGCGCTACTGAAGGCGGTCCCCGACACGGCTGGGCTGCTGATCGTGGGCGACATCGACCAGTTGCCCTCGGTCGGTCCGGGCCAGGTACTGGCCGACATCATCGCCTCCGGCGCGGTCCCGGTCGTCCGGCTGACCGAGGTATTCCGTCAAGCGGCGCGAAGCCGGATCGTCACCAGCGCGCACGGGATCAACCGTGGCGCCATTCCCAATCTTTCCGGGCCCGAGGGTGACAGCGACTTCTACTTCGTACAGGCGGACGATCCGGAAACCGCAGTGCCGATGATCATCGAGTTGGTGAAGACGCGCATCCCGAAGCGCTTCGGGTTCGATCCGATGCGCGACATCCAGGTGCTGTGCCCAATGAACCGCGGCGGTGCCGGCGCCCGCTCGCTCAACATCGAACTGCAGGCCGCCCTCAATCCGGCCGGGGAACGCAAGGTCGAACGCTTCGGCTGGACTTTCGCGCCCGGCGACAAGGTGATGCAGATCGAGAACGATTACGACAAGGAAATCTATAACGGTGACATCGGCTATGTCGACGATGTCGATCCCGATGAAGGCGAACTGACCGCGCGTTTCGACGGGCGCGCCGTCGCCTATGGCTTCGGCGAGCTTGACACCCTGGTTCCGGCGTACGCCGCGACGATTCACAAGAGCCAGGGCTCGGAGTATCCCGCCGTCGTAATCCCCCTCCTGACGCAACACTACACGATGCTCCAGCGGAACCTGCTCTACACCGGCGTGACGCGCGGCAAACGTCTGGTCGTGCTGGTCGGACAGAAAAAGGCGGTGGCCATCGCCGTGCGCAACGTCTCGGGGCGGCGCCGTTGGTCGAAGCTCGACGAGTGGCTGGGCGGCGAGCGCACCGGAAACCAATCAAGCGCTTCTCGATGACGGGCGGAAGGCCGGAAAACACCATGGAGGAGCCGCGCCTGTCGTTGTCGGCATCGAAATCGCCAGCATCCATCCTCGAATCGCCGGCTTCAACGACGATTCAGCAATCGCCGAAGAGCGACCCTTGCTGCACGATCCCGTCTCGCACCTGACAGAGTTCCCATGGTCCTGCAAAGGCGGGACGGAACAGGTCAGTGGATCGTCGGCTACTGAAATACGGTCGATACGCCCACCAGCGGCCGGTATTATTCCGGCGACGTTCGGCGCGGAATTGAAGCATGCACGTATTTTCCAAGCTCTCGGTCGTCTGCAGCCAATGCGGGCACACCGCGGAGTTGGACGGTTCGTTCGTAGAGGATGCGCTGGGTAGGGAGCCGACACTAAGCGCGGTCTCGGAGCTGTTCGGGCTGCTCAAATGCAGCAAGTGCGGGGAGCGTAAAGTACGCCTGTTCGACGAACGGCAGCAGCTTCTGATCGACCATGCAGATATCACGCCTTGCGAGAGTTGCGGCAGACCGATTCCGCAACCTCGCCTCGCCGCTATGCCCGAGAGCCGGATTTGCATTGACTGCGCGACTGAGATGTCAACACCGGCGTGCGCGCCCCCTCATCCGTCGCCTCCGCCGGAAAAGCGGACATGCCCAAGATGTGGAAGCCCGACCGTCGTCCGGGAGACAAGGGAGGACAAGACGTTCTTCATCGGATGCACCTCCTACCCCAAGTGCAGGTGGACAAGCGCTCTCGCCTAAGCAGCCCACTTCGGCCGAGAACGCTCAGGTAACCGTGGTGCAAGCAGGCACATCTCAATGCAGTGCTCGGCCACGGCTTCGGGGTGATCGGCGGCCGGGATGTGCGCCCCGGGCGGCGTGAGCAGCGCGGCGCGCGACCAACGCAGCTTGGCGTCCGGAGCGTGAACGCGTGTCCCGTCAACGCTCTTCGAGCGCCACCTTGATGCTGGCGGAAACATCATCGACCGCCTGCTTAACCGGGCCGGCGGCAAGATGAGCATAGCGGGCCGTGGTCTGCACCTCGGTGTGGCCGAGCAGCTTGCCGATCATCATCGGCAGGCTCTGCCCCGACCTCAGAGAATGGTCTCTCGGACTTCGGCGGCACTCATACCAGGCCGGCAGAACGGGCATCGGCAAGGTAGCTGCGACTCACCGGCACCTCGTGGCCGCCGGTGAGGCGGAGTGTCCTGCGGCCGTTGTGGCGCACCGTTCCGGCAACATGCTCGCGGGCAACCCAATAGGAGCGGTGCACCTGCAGACCGTTGGTACCCTTCAGTTCGGCGATCGCGTCGGCAAAGCGCATCAGAACCAGTGTGGACCCGGCCGCCGTGAACGCCTCCACGTAGTGATCGGCCATCTTGAGATAGATCAGGTCGCGACCGAGTTCCGGGGGCAGGCGATCGAGAAAGCGCGCCGCCGGATCCGAGGCACCGTTGTCGCTGGCCGCGGCTGCGTCCTCCTCCGAATCTCCGCGCTGTCGAACGCGGACGGTGACAACCACGTAACCGATCACCAGCATCAACACGGCCACCGATAAGTAGATCGTCGGCAATGAGGTCCCGTCGGTGTAGTCCGGCCGGAACAGCACTTCGGCGGTAAACACGACGCCGGTCCCGGGGACCGCAGCCAAGAGGGCTGTCGCCCCTGTTGTCAGCAGGAGGCGTCTCCGCGATCCAGCGTCCACAATGTGAAGTGCCAAACCCATGACGCTGGCGCAAACGAGCCAATTGGCCCCCATCGCCACCGTCCAATAGCCTACACGTCCGAGCAGGCCCATCGAATCGTAGGTGCCGAACGGCCCGATGAAGGCGAATAGCGCGATGATGCAGGCGAGCGCGATTGCCTGGCCCGTAAGCGCCCGGGTACTGAGCAATTCACGATGCGTATACGGCAATTGTTGCAAGTGACGAATGATTCCGTGGCGTTCGCGCATTTGACAATGACCTGCACAGCGTAAGCGATCAACACTGTTGGGGTCGTACGGGACCACAGCAACGAGGATATAATTGATGACGCCGTCTACCAATACTCTTGCAACCATTGGCCTCGCTTGCTTCGCTTTGCTCGCTGCCAAGACCGCTATCGCCGCCGATCTCGAGGTTCGTATCGATGGCCTCCGTTCCGCCGAGGGCCATGTCCACGTCGCGCTTCACCAACGTCTCGAGGACGTTGATTTTCCCAACGATGCCGGCGTCATCGCCGCCAGCTTCCGCGCGGTCGTTGCCGGCTCGATGCGCCTCGTCTTTGCCGATCTGCCGCCCGGCAACTACGCGGTGGCCGCGTTCCACGACGCCGACGGAGACGGCGAGTTGACAAGGAACGTTCTCGGCATGCCGACCGAGGGCTACGGTTTCTCCAACGGTGCACGTGGATTCATGGGGCCGCCGAGTTTCGATGACGCGGCCGTGGCGGTCGACCCAAGCGCGGTCCAGATGTCCATTACCGTGCCGATAGGCTACCCGGGCAGTTGATGCGATGAAGGACGGGCTGTCCCGCCGCGAGGCGCTCCTCGCGATCAGCGGCCTGCCGGTTTTGCTCGCGACGAGGGCGGCGTTGGGGAACACGGATGAATTCGCCGCCGCGCTGGCCGGCGAACCGCGGTTGATCGGTTTCGCGTCTGCCCGCGCGGAAGAACTCGCGGCCCCGCTGACGACGCTGAGCGGTCGCCTGCCGCCCGAACTCACAGGCGTCTTGTGGCGAAACGGCCCGGCCGAGCACGAGCGCTTCGGTCACCGCTACGGTCACTGGTTCGATGGTGACGGCATGGCGCAGGCCTTCACCTTCTCGGGAACCGCCGTGACTCACCGCGCCCGCGTTCTGGACACACCCAAGCGTCGCCGCGAGACCCGGGCCGGCAAACGCATCGTACCCACATTTGCCACTCTCCCCCCACATCACCCGCCGGTGCTCGGGCCCGACGACATGAATGTCGCCAATACGTCCATGCTCGCTCACGCCGGGCGCCTCATGGCGTTGTGGGAGGGCGGCTCGGCGTTGACGATCGATCCCGAAACACTCGCCGCCGGACGGTTCGTCGACTGGAGTCCAGATCTCGCCGGTGTCCCGTTCTCGGCGCATCCGAAGGTCGAACCGGACGGTACGCTGTGGAACATCGGTTGCGCGCCGGGGCCGCGACCGGTGTTGCTGTTCTACCGCATCGACGGGACCGGCCGCCTCGTCAAGGCCAACATCTTGCCCATCGCACCACTGGGCATGGTGCATGATTTTGTCGTGACGGCGCGCCATCTCGTCGTGCTGTTGACCCCGTTCGTGCTCGACCCGGACCGAATTTCCTCCGGTCGCACCAGTTTTCTGGACGCCCACGTCTGGCGCCCGACTCTCGGTACCAGGGTGCTGACGGTCGAGAAGAACACGTTGGAGCTCACGCGCCGCTACGAGCTGCCCCCGGGCTTTCATTTTCACCACGGCAACGGTTGGGAAGAGGCGGACGGCACGATCCGCCTCGACCTGTGCCAAGCGCCCGACCCCGAGTTCGTCATCCGTGACTTACGGGACGTTATGCGCGGCGAGTGGCGGTTCTCCTCCGCACACCCGGGCTACCGCCGCGTCGTCCTCAGGCCGAACGGGACGGCGGAGATCGACCACGCGGCGCCGGGTACGGCCGAGTTTCCCCGCATTGATCAGCGTCGCACCGGGCTGCGGCACCGCATGGTCTTCGCGCTGACTGGCAGCGGTGCCGAAGGACACTGGCCGTTCTCCCAGATCTCCCGTCTCGAGCCCGACAGCGGCAGGAGCGACGGTTGGTCATATCCACAGCATCAGATCCCCGAGGAGCATGTGTTCGTACCGCGCGGTGAGGCCGAGGCTGACGGCTGGCTCATAGGTCCCTTCCTCGATGTCCAACGCCGCGTCACGGGGCTCAGCGTGTTCGACGCCGCGCGCCTCGCCGACGGCCCGGTGTGGCAAGGTGTGTTGCCCTATCCGGTTCCCCTCGGACTGCATGGCACGTTCGTGAAGTCGTAGCACCCCTACGGCGACGCAAGCGTGGGCACGTTCTCCAGTTTCTGCCCATACAGCGTCGGCGTTCAGCTTCGCGCAGCGCCGCCGTTGAGGATGGACGCGATGTTCGCCGTCACCTCTGTGTTCTATCAATAGGGAGTTTGGTTTGGGGTTCGGGCGCTATGCGGTGGTGATGGCAAACCATCTCCACCACTTCGAACGCCCAACCGGAGAAGGTTCGAACCCGGTGGCTTTCCCTCCGCCAAGCCCCACGCCCCAACTTTCTCCCGCCGCGCCGGGTGGGGCCGAAACGCCCAGCTTCTGCGTGGGTTTCGGCGGGCGACCGTTGACCGGCGGCCCCGCGATTCGGCCCGAATCCGCTCTCTCTCGGCCCCAATTCTCCGCGACTGTTGACTATGCCGATTCGGTACGGGATTTCAGACCGTAGGAATTTCAAAGGGTTAGTGCGTTTTGGAATTCCCGAAGTTCGAATGTCGTTCGCTCGGGCGAACATCACCCGGTTCCAATTCGGGCGCGGCGCCTCGATCACCTACTGCCCTACCGGTACGAAAACCGGTTGACATGACGGGTCACACAGAAAATCTGTTGTAGTTAGGAATCATCTTTCGTCGGATCACCAGAAGCGGAGAATCTATTGATCAACACAAGCGGGGACGAACATACGGTCGGCCTTCAAACCAGAAACATCTTTCTCGACACCGAGGTCTTCCGGTCCAATGGTCACAACCTCAACACTAAGATCATGAAGATTCTCGGCTCTTACGTGACAGGCGGAGTCTTTGTGTTGCATACCACGGACGTGACCCTGCGTGAGGTCAGTACCCAACTCCGTGCGATGCAGAGCGAACTCACAAACCACCTCAACAAGATCGCCAAAGACTTGAAGCGTTGGAATTACCGGTATCGCTTCAACCATCATCACCTGCCAGTCCCTGATCTCCTCAGTGAACCAGCCCAACCCAGCCACGCCTATAGCGACTTCGAATGGATCCTGCGTCATGTATGGCTTGCGCGCGAGCATAGTACTGCCAATCTCCTGATCGGACCCGTTCTTGACCAGTATTTCAACCGTCAGCCGCCCTTCGATAAAGAGGGCAGCAAGGAATTTCCTGATGCCATCGCCCTGCTTGCGCTCCAAAATTGGTGCGCCCCCAGGCAGGAGAGCATCTATGTCGTCTCCAAGGACAAGGCGCTGCAGCGGGCTGCGGACGGACACGACAACCTCATCGCGATCCACAGCCTTGAGAGCCTCTTTGCACTCGTCGTAGCAGCTAAAGATCACGACATCGCCGAGACGGTCTCGGCCTCCCTCGAAGAACAGCCACTCTTCAATGAGCTGCAAGACACTCTGTCGGAGAACTTCGGCTGGATCGGTGGACTCTATGACGGCGAGAAATACGACGGCGACGTCCTTGCCATGGAAATCGTCGAACTTGAAAAAATCGAAGACCTAACAGTCCTGCGTGTCGACCAAGACCAGGTCTCTTGTATCGCCCACGTCAAATTTCTTGTCTCCGCAGAGATCGGCTATGTGGACCTCTCCAAAGCAATGTGGGACAACCAAGACAAGTGCTACTTTGGGGGCGAGTCGGTCGTCACTGAGGTCCAGGACAGTATCACCACCAAGGTCTTTGTCGAACTGGAGCGGCACGGTGAGGAAATCACGCTCTCATCGGCCCAATTCATCGCTCAGGATCTGACCGTCACCGACTATTTTGATGACGGCTATCCCTACAAGTGACCAAGCTTGGCCATACGCGTCCCGAAAATGCCGCCCCCAAAGCGGCTTGATTCTGCCTGACCCTGGAGGCGTTTAGCCCGACTAATTCATCGGGAGCGGTGTTTATCTGTTGATTTAATCTGGACGCAGGTTTGCGTTCGGTGCCGTTTGGCGTCGGGACCTGAGGTTGGTGGTGTCGGGGTTTGGGGTTGAAGGCACTCGGGTTCGCGGGGCACGGCGCCCCGGCGGTCAGGGGCCCGAGGCCGCGAGGCGGACCGCCAGCATGCGGAACAAGGCGGCGTCCGGACAGACCGAAGCGAAGTGAATGTGGTTGCGGGCGGCGCGTTCGACGACGCGTGCGCCGATCTTGAGCAGGCCCTTCCTGAGGGTTGCGAACTCGGCCCTGGCGAGCAGCATCCTGCGGGGCACGGCATCGCGCAGGGCGAGCATCAGCCAGTAGGCCGCGGTATGCAGGACCAGCCTGAACTGGTTGGCGAGCGGGCTCTGGCAGGAGGTGCGGTCGGAGGCGAGCTGGCCCTTGTGCAGCTTGATCAGGTTTTCGGCCTGGCCGCGGGCGCAGTAGATAGCTTCGTAG
Organism: Alphaproteobacteria bacterium; assembly: GCA_965249645.1. Taxonomy (GTDB): domain Bacteria; phylum Pseudomonadota; class Alphaproteobacteria; order UBA828; family JAPUJA01; genus CAVOEB01. The sequence continues at coordinate 121,962 of CBDFML010000012.1, read as the reverse complement.
AGATGGCGGGCGTCGCCGGCGAGCGAGGTGACGATGTAGCGGGCGTCGAAGCCGCGCGCGGTGGCCTCCAGCCGGGCGACGACCCGGCGTTCGCGGTTCCAGGAGCGGGCGGCATAGGCGAAAGCGGCGAAGGTCCGCATCTTTTCGACACCGGCCTCGGCAAGGCGCACCTTGAGGTCGTCGGCCATCTCGTATGCGTGGGCGTGCAGCACCCGATTGCCCAGCAGGCCGAAGATATAGTCGACGCCGTTGTCCTCGCACCAAGCCATGGCCTCGGTCCGGCCATAGTGGGAATCTCCCCGGAAGGTGAGCCGTGTGCGCGGCCAGTGCCGGCGGATGCGGCGGACCAAATGCTTGAGAAGGGTGCGGACCTTGACACCGGATGGCGTCCTGCCAGGGCGCAGGAGCACTGCCACCGGCTTGCCGCTGTCTGCATGGTAGACGTGCACGGGCAGGAAGCAGCGGGTGTCGTAATGGGCGTTGAACAGCGACAGCTGCTGGTGGCCGTGCACCGGGTCGCAGGTGTCGTCGATGTCGAGGGTGATCGCCGCGGGAGGGGCGGAGAAGGAGCGGCAGAAGAGATCGACCAGGGTGGCCGTCATGCGCGCCACCTCAAGCCGCGAGGGGGCGTTCTCCAGCCGGCTCATGATGGGCTGCGAGCACAGCGGGCGGCCGCTCTCCGGCGCCTGGCCCACGGCCAGCTTGAACAGGGGATCGGCGCGCAAGGCGTCGCAGTCGTCGGCATCCTCGTATCCGCAGGCGATCGCGAACATGCGGAAGCATAGCATCGCCGACAGCGTGTGGACCACCAGCGCCGGGTCGCGCCAGTCCCGGATGCGGCCAGCCCGCCAGCGTCTCGGCCAGGCCCGAGGCGGCGTTCCGCCTCGCGCAACAGAACCAGGCCGCCATCCGAGGAGATCAGGCCGCCATCGAAATCGGCGGTAACCTTCTTGCGTCTGACGGCTGGCAGATCGAACGGGAGAAGGGTATCTTCGGTCATGGCGGCGTGGCGCTTTCGTTGGCCGGGAAGAAAGACGCTTCGACAACGAATTTCTACCCAATCACAACGACTTACACCACGTCCGCCAACACATCATTAGGCCCGGCATGTATAAACCAGGCTATGGCTCAGAATCTTTCCTCGCCGCAACTGCTATCGGAAACAAGTGTTCGTACATAAACCGACCGAGTAAGAGTCCCAGATGTATTGGTTCAACCGAGTAGCACCCAGCTGTCGGGCTCCCACCCCGCCGCCCGCTTTGGGCTGTAGAGTTCGACGGCGGGCCGCCTTGCGGGTCCACAACCCAGTCAGCGCAATCAGAAGTCTACTGTCCCCACCCCCCTCCACCGTCCCTTCGGAGTAGCCGGCGTGCCGGCGACGCTCCAGAGGTGTTGATCGGCGTGGAAAATTGACCCCCTATTGGAGGTGAACTCACGACTTCCGCCCGGTGAAGGCTCTACCGGCGGTAAAGGAGCCCAAGGCCGACTGGTTGAAGGCGATGGCCGAGAAGCCCGCGAGCGAAGAGGGCCGTGCCCTCTGCAAGCTGCGCCGGCAGACCGTCGAGCCGGTCTTCGGCGTCATCAAGGCGGTGCTCGGCTTCGCCGAGTTCTCGCTACGCGGCCTCGATAAGGTCGAGGGCGAGTGGACCCTGGTGGCTCTCGCTTACAACTGCAAGCGCTTGCACAAGCTGGGCCTAGGAGCGTGCGCCGTAGAAATCTTGATGCTGGGCGATTGGCGCACGTCCGCCGGAGAGGTCGGGTCTTGGCCGGAGTGTGGATCTGTGGCCCGCCCGACTCTGGGACGGAAATTCCACGCCGGAAGGCACGAACGCAAGGGATTGGTGTTTCCTACGCGGTCGATGGGCACTGCGCGCCGCGGAGCCAGCGCGTTGGCAGGCCAGCACCTGCCTCAGCACGTCGCCAGCGTCCCCATCCGCTTGATGTTCAACGCCAAGCACACCAGATCCCACTCGCCGCGCACCTTCGCCAAGCCTCGCAGGCTGAATCGTCGGAATCCGAGCACCTCCTTGATCCACCCGTTCGGCGCCTCCGAGAGCCACTTGCGTTGCGCGTACCGGGCTTTGCCCGCGGGGCTCGCCAGTTTCTCACCCATGCGGTGCGTGGCAGGGAGCCGGGCCGGGTCGACCGCCACCTGGGACTTGCCTTCACGCCCCAGCGCTACGTGCGCGTCGATGCCGCGATCTTCCAGCTCCAACAGATCCGGCTCGTTGCAGTAGCCCGCATCGGCCAGTACCACCGCAGGCTCGACCCCAAACGTCTCGTTGATCTCGTCGAGCATCCCCACCAGCTGACCCTGGTCGCTGGCCTGTGGCCCCACCTGAGTCGCGACGATGATCTGGTGCTCCCCATCGACCGCCATCTGCGCGTTGTAGCACTGCTGGAATCCCTCGCTGCTGGTCTTCATGATCTGGCTCTCGGGATCGGTGAAATTGCTCTGCGCCTTCGGCTCGGGCTCGCCGTAGGCCCGCTTGTAAGGCCGCCCGCCCCGGGGATTGCGGTCCTGCCCAGGCTCGCGCCCGCGCTCATCGTCGCGCGCGCGTTGCGCCGCCTCCAAACGCGCTTTGGCGGCCTGGATCGCCGCCAGGCGCTTCTCCCTGCGTTGCAACTCCTCGGGCAGTTCGTCGCCGCGGAACGCCTCGCCCCAATGCTTGGCTTCTTCGGCGTCCACCGCCCCCGCCTTCCTCAGCAACGCCTCGATCTCCGCCTGCAAGCGAACCGCCTCCTGGCCCATCCGCTCATAGCTCATCGCCTTGCGCTTGCTCGCGTTCGCTCGCACCTTCGTCCCGTCGACCGACAGTTTTCCGAACCGCGCCAGCCCCATTTCGCGCGCCAGCTCGGCGACGTCCTGATCCCACAGCCGTTCCACCCCGCTCGATGTTTGGCCCCAGGTCGGGAAGAGGCTGAATGACAGTCCCCGCCCGCCGGCGCCGGGATCGAAGCGGACGGAGCCGCCAAGACCCCATTCCCGGTATTCGTCTTGTCCCGTCAGCACCCGGCCGCTTCCCTCGATCGTCAGGCCCGTGGCCGGGTCGCGATAGCGCAAGCCGCCGCCGATCTCGACACCGCCGCCGGTGATCCCGTCGCCCCCGTCATGGCGCAGCCCCAGCTCCAGGGACGGCGTCAGGGACCCGCCCCAGGCCAGCGCCTGCTCGTGGCTGCCCTCCAGCGCCAGCCGCAGACGGTTGGCGTTCACCGTCTGCTTCTCGATCAGGTCGTCGTTGCCCGCGATCTCCCCGTACCTGCTTACTTGGTCCTGATCGATCTCGGCACCGGGCCGGCCGATGGAACCGAGCCTCGGCCCTACCAGCGGGCCTGCATGCGCAGCATGACGCCGTGCTCCGCGGCAGCGTCGTTGGCCGGCTCGCGCCGCGCGCCCCCGAGGCTGAGGTTGAGCGATGACCCGATCTCGAAGCGGCCGCCGATGGGCCTTATCCCAACGCCCTCTTCAGGCTTGCTGACACGTCGTCCGTGGCCCGCTTGACCGGATCGGCGGCGAGGTGGGCGTAGCGCGCCGTGGTCTGGACCTGGGAGTGGCCGAGCATCTTGCCGATCATGGGCAAGCCCTGTCCGGCCGCCACCGCGACGGACGCGAAGGTGTGGCGCAGATCGTGAATGCGCACATCGGCAATGCCGGCGCGCTTGCGGATGCGCTGCCAGGGCGGTTGCAGATCGGTCAGATGGGAGCAGGGGAGCTTGCCGGTGATGACCCAGGGATTGCCGTCAAACCTCTCGATCCCGGCCAGGACCTCCAGGGCGGGCGCGCCGAGATGGACGGTCTTGGCCCCGGTCTTGGATTCCGGCAGGTGAAGGGCGCCGCCCGCGAAATCCACGAACTCCCACTGCAGGGTCATGATCTCCGAGAGCCGGCAGCCGGTGAAGATCAATAGCCGCAGGGCGTTGATCGCCGACCGGCTCTCGATGCCTTCCTGCTCGCATTGGCGCAGGACCTCGCCGAGACGGCCCAGTTCGGCGGCGCTCAGATAGCGCTCACGCTTCTTCTCCTTGTACTTCTTGACATGGCGACAGGGGTTGGAGCCGTCCGGGCGCAGCCCCCAGACCTCGGCCAGGTTGAAGGCCTTGGACAGAAACTGCAGGCAGCGGTTGGCCTGGACCGGGGCGAAACGGAGATCGTGGTGGAGGCGGGCGATGTCGGGCCGCGTGATCTCGGAGACCTTGAGGGTGCCGATGCGGGGATTGATGTAGGCCTTGACGTAGTAGCGGTAGCCAACCACCGTTCTGGGCCGGCAATGATGGACGGCATGGTCTTCGACGACGCGCCGCCCCAGGTCTTCGATGGTGGGAGCGGCACGGGCCCCCTTACGATCGCCGGCCGGATCCTCGCCGTGCTCTCACGCGCGCCAATACCTTGATCGCTTGGGCCCGGGCCTGCTCGGGCTTCACGACGCCGTGGAGTCCGAGACTCATGCGCCGCCACCGCCGGCCGATACGATACTGAACCAGATAGGATCGGGCGCCGCTCGGCAGGATGCGGGCGCCGAAGCCGTGGACCTCGCTGTCGAACAGGACGTAGTCCTTGTCGCGAACCTCGGCGGCCTCGACGAGGCGTTTGGTGATCTTGGGCATGGCATCCCCCTCCAAATCCATGGACGCACAGTGGACGCATGAGGGCGCAAAACGCTGCGCAATTGAGTGGGTTCCATGGTAAGGAGGGTTTCAGAATAAGCAAGTATATTCAATGAGTTAGCGTAATTCTGCGCAACCCTGAGAAACGCTTACAACAAACAGAGAACCGTCTCATAACCTGAAGGTCGTAGGTTCAAATCCAACCCCCGCAACCAAAAAGTCCCGTAACTTCAAATAGTTACGGGCCTTCTCATTTTGTGTGCCACGACACCGCCGCCACGACTCCGCACTATCTCCGTAAATAGCGTGGCGACGAGTGGCGAGGGTTGGCGATCAAGGTCCTGCTGCACATCAGAAACAAAGTTCGTAGCCCTTCGGTGAAGACCGCGGCTTGGCCCACACCCAAGTCCAGACCACGGTCCGCTACGCCCACCTCGCTGCCGACCCGGTCAAGGCCGCGGTCGAGCGGGTGACGTCCAATATCGCGTCCATTCTCGGCAGCGGGCAAGATCAGGACACCGATGCCGCGGTAATTTGACAATCTATGGTGTCAGCGTCGTCCGGGCGCACCGAAGGTCAGGAAGCCCCCCCCGGGGCGCTCCCAAGTCGAGGCCACGGCTCGCTACGCCCACCTCGCGGCGGATCCGGTCAAGCAGGTAGCAGACGATGTGTCCGCCAGTCTTGAGGCCGCTTTTAGATTGATGGTGGGAACGAAACTGGAATTGAAACCTTCTCTGGCTATTCGCGATTGCACAGCGATTGGGTTTCGAAGCTCCACTAGTTGGGCGATTGCAGAGCGAATTGGTTCCAAACTTTCGCCAGTCTAGCCTTGCTGCGCTGGAGAAAACTCGCGATTGTTGTCGCATAGAGACCCATACCCGGATCAAACTCGTAACTCTGCCAATGGCGGTTCGGAGGTCTGGAGGACTTCAAAACCTGAAGGTCGTAGGATCATGTGCTCCCGGAGCCGAGGGGATAAGCCTTTCTCCATAAATTGCGCGGCGGCGAGTGGGTAGGGGTGGCGACCAAGGTTCTGGCGCACATCGAACACACAGTGCTCTACCTTGCCCGAGCACAATACCATGCGCATGACAATTCCTGGGCTTCTCAGTCACACGCACGACCGCTACGCCCACCTCGCGGCGGATCCCATCAAGCGGGCGACGGACGATGTGTCCGCAAGCCTCAAAAGAGCTTTGGGGTAGAGCCGGTTAGCGGTTGTGCGTGGATTATCACTTAAGCTCGGGAATGGCAGCGTTCGTCGGCGTCGTTCAAGCTTATCAATCTCAGCGGTGAACGCCTCCTCATAAGCACGGACGGCGGAGCCATTGGGAAACGGGCAGACGCATGCCCGATCCGGTGACCATGCTCGAATTTCCGAGGACACATAATCTCTATTTCCATCGACCATAATGTAATCTATTCCTGGCGCCTACAATGCCGAATCCATTGCGGAGTCGCAAAAGGACGTCGTCATGAACTACCGCGAATTCTTCACCATCAAGAGACTTTGGGCGATGTTCGCCGTCCTGCTCGTCGTGATGTTCGGGATTCTGCTTCTGATCGGCGGCCGGTCGTTCCAGCAAGCGCCGCCATTGCCCGAACAAGTCGTCATGGTCGACGACGAGACGTCTTCTGTGGTCTTCACAAGCCGCGACATCCACGACGGGCGTGATGTCTGGCGTCGCCTCGGCGGCATGGAGCTGGGCTCGGTGTGGGGCCACGGCGGCTATCTGGCGCCCGACTGGACGGCCGATGTTCTACACCGCGAAGCGCTGGCGATGCTCGAGGCAGACGGCGACCTTGCCGCCGTCTCGGTGCCGGAGCGGGCCGCACGCATCGCGGCACTTGCCGCACGCATTCGCGTCAACACCTACGATCCTAAGACCAACCGGATCGTCATCTCCCGTGATCGCGCGCGCGCCATCGAAACCGTGATCGCGCATTACACGGCGCTGTTCGGCGGCAGCGGCGATGGCCCCGACGCCGAGGCCATGCGCGAGGCTTTCGCCATCCCCAACCAGCCTCTCGGTCCCGAACCCGATGAGGACATCCGTAAGCTCGCGGCGTGGTGGTGGTGGACCTCATGGGCCGCGGCCACGCTGCGTCCCGACGATACCGTCACCTACACCAACAATTGGCCGCACGAGCCGCTGGTCGGCAACCAGCCGAGCAGCTCGACGTTCATCTGGACGTTCGTGTCGGTGGTTCTGCTGATCGCCGCCGTCGGTGCGCTGTGCTGGTTCTTTCTGCGCGAACGCGACGAATGGCAGAAGGATATCCAGCCGTTGGAGGGCTATCCGAGCACGAATCCGATGGCGGCCGTCCAGCCTACCGCCTCGATGCGGGGCGTGGCCAAATACATCTGGATCGTCGCCGTTCTGCTTGCTCTGCAGATCGCTCTCGGCGCAGTGACCGCGCATTATGCCGTCGAGGGCCATGACTTCTATGGCATTCCCTTGTCGGAGGTCGCGCCCTATGCGTTGACTCGCACGTGGCATGTGCAGCTCGCGGTGCTGTGGATTGCGACGGCCTGGCTCGGCGCGGGACTGTATCTGGCGCCACTGATCGCCGGGTCCGAGCCCCCCTTGCAACGACTGGGTGTGGATGCCCTGTGGGCGGCGCTGGTGATCGCCGTTCTGGGCTCGCTCGCCGGTGAGTGGCTCACCTTGACGGGAAAGATAACCGATCCCACGCTGGTCTACTGGTTTGGGCACCAGGGCTACGAGTTCCTCGACATGGGGCGCTTTTGGCAATTGTTGATCTTCGCCGGTCTGCTGATCTGGCTGGTCTTGATGATGCGTTGCCTGGTGCCCGCCATTCGCAAAGCGGGTCCCGACAAACACCTCCTGATCCTGTTGCTGCTCTCTTCGGCCGGCATTGCGCTGTTGTTCGGTGCCGGGTTCCTCTACGACCGCGACACCCACCTGACGATCGCTGAGTACTGGCGCTGGTGGGTCGTCCATCTCTGGGTTGAAGGCATATTCGAAGTGTTCGCGACCGCGTGGGTGGCTTGGGCCTTCGTACATATGAAGCTTCTGCGGCCCTCTACCGCGGCGATCTACGTCATGTTCTCGGCCATGATCTTTCTCGGCGGTGGCGTCCTCGGCACCTTCCACCACTTATATTTTGCCGGCATGCCGGAATCGGTTCTGGCGCTCGGGGCGGTGTTCTCGGCGCTCGAGGTCGTGCCGCTCGCGCTGATCGCCTTCGAGGCCCATGATCACTGGCGCGCGGAACGGCAAGCGCCGTGGGTCCAGCGCTATCACCTGCCGCTGATGTTCTTCCTGGCGGTCGCGTTCTGGAACCTCGTCGGCGCCGGCGTGCTCGGCTTCCTGATCAATCCACCGCTATCGCTTTATTACTTGCAGGGGTTGATGACCACGCCGGCGCACGCCCACGCGGCGCTGTTCGGGGTCTACGGCATGCTCGGCATCGGCCTCATGCTGCTGTGTCGCCGCGATCTGCCGCAGGCGGCCGGTGCGTGGTCCGACCGCACCCTGAAATGGGTGTTCTGGCTCTTCAACGGTGGGCTCGCGCTGATGGTATTCGGTTCACTTCTACCGCAGGGCATCGTCCAGGCGCTGATCTCATTCGATCAAGGCTACTGGCACGCACGCACGCCTGAGCTTTTGCATTCGCCGCTGATGGAGACGCTGGTGTGGTTGCGCGTACCGGGCGATATCGTGTTCGCGTTGGGGGCCCTGTTACTGCTCATATTCCTGGTACGGATCGAATTCGGCTTGCGCACGAGCCGGGATCCATAGCGCGTCCCATGGGCGGCTCCGCGTCCGGCTAACTTTCCGCGGGCGGGCGAGTCAGGAGCGACCCGTAGAGAACCGCGAAACCTGCGAAAGCGGAACACCACAAGATGGCGGACACGGTGTAGAGCAACCATGCCCATTCCGGCAACACGCCGCCCAACAATCGCAGAAGCACCGAGGCGATCACCGCCAGATAAATCCCCGTCGTCCCGATGCCAGCCGTCAAGGCGTGGCCCGTATGGCCAAGGGTCGCGCGGGTCATGACGGCAAGGGTCATAACGCCGATGGCCCCCGCCATCCAGATGTGCTGCACGGCGACATTCAAGAGCGCACTGGGCCACAGAACCGCCGTGCCCATGGCCAGCATGCCGATGGGCACGAAGGCATAACCCACGTGGAGAATCCAAACCAAGGGCTCGGTACGTGTATCCACGCCACGCCAAAGCAAAAGCCGCATGGCCTGGGCCAACCCAGCCGCAAGCAGGACATAGCCGGTGACGGACCAGTCCGGCGCCACCACCCAAGACGGCAGCGCCAACACGCTCAAAACAAGCGCGAGCTTGTCCAAACGTCCGAACGCCGCGGGTAGTTGATCGCTGCCCCGTTCCACGAGCCAGTTTCGCGTGAATGACGGCACAATGCGGCCACCGATGACCGCGATCATGATGATGCCGGCAGCAAGGCCGGTGCGCAGTCCGTAGCCCGACGCCGCATGACCATTCCACGCGGCCTTGAGAACGGCGGCGCAATAATCCCCCACTGAAGCGGCCGGTTGATCCGGCTGTGGCGGACCAAAATGGGACCGTCTATAGCCTTCTGTCAGGGTTGCTCTGACTGGAAGGCGGGGGGATGTATCGGGTGGAGTTGTACGCGCGGGTCCGGCGGGCGTGTCGTGTCGAGGGGATGAGCACCCGCGAGGCCTCGCGGGTGTTCGGGCTGGACCGCAAGACGGTGCGCAAGATGCTGTCGTTCTCGGTGCCGCCGGGATATCGCCGGAGCGTGCCGCGGAGGCGTCCGAAGCTGGACGCATTCACGGGGATTATCGATCGGATCCTGGAGGACGATCGGACCAGCCACCACAAGCAACGGCACACGGCGAAGCGGATCTTCGACCGTCTCCGGGACGAGTACGGGTTCACCGGCGGCTACACCATCGTGAAGGACTATGTCCGTGAGCGGCGGCTTCGGTCGCGCGAGATGTTCGTGCCGCTCGTCCATTCCCCCGGCCACGCCCAGGCGGACTTCGGCGAGGCGATGGCGGTGATCGGCGGTGTGGCGCGCAAGGTCCACTTCCTTGCCTTCGACCTTCCCCACTGTGATGGTTGCTTCGTGAAGGCCTATCCGGCGGAGACGACCGAGGCGTTCTGCGATGGCCACAACGCGGCGGTTGCGTTCTTCGGCGGCGTCCCCCGCTCCATCCTGTACGACAACACCAAGCTGGCGGTTGCCCGCATCCTGGGCGATGGAAAGCGGCAGCGAACGCGCGTCTTCACGGAGCTGCAATCCCACTATCTGTTCGAGGACAGGTTCGGCCGGCCGGGCAAGGGCAACGACAAAGGCAAGGTCGAGGGACTGGTCGGCTTCATCCGGCGGAACTTCCTCGTGCCGGTTCCGCGGGTTGAGAGCATCGAGGCCCTCAACGATGATCTCGCGGGACAGTGCCGCCGGCGCCAGGCGGCGCGGCTGCGGGGTCACAAGGAGACCATCGGCGAGCGCCTCGCGCGGGATCGCCAAGCTCTGCTACCGCTACCCCCGGCACCATACGATGCCTGCGACAAGCGTCCCGGGCGGGTGAGTTCGCTGTCGCTGTTGCGCTACCGCGGCAACGACTACTCCGTACCCGTGGCCTACGGCCACCGCGAGGTACTGATCCGGGGCTATGTCGACGAGGTGATGATCAGCTGCGGGGCCGAGGTGATCGCCCGGCACCGCCGGTCCTATGACAGCGAGGACCTGATCTTCGACCCGCTGCATTATCTGCCATTGATCGAGCAGAAGATCGGCGCCCTCGACCAGGCCGCGCCGTTGGCGGGCTGGGACCTGCCCGAGGCCTTCATCACTCTGCGACGCCTGCTCGAAGCCCGCATGGGCAAGGCGGGCAAGCGCGAGTACGTCCAGGTGTTGCGTCTGCTGGAGACCTTCCGGCCCGAGGAGGTCGAGGGTGCGGTCGGCGACGCCCTGCGGCTTGGCGCGATCGGCTTCGATGCCGTCAAGCACCTGGTGCTGTGTCGGACCGAGCGACGGCCGCCTCGACTGGATCTCGACGTCTATCCGTACCTGCCGCGCGCCCGGGTCGCGATAACGTCTGCCAAATCGTACATGAGCCTGCTGTCGGGGCTCCGCGCATGACCGACACGCCGCAGGTCCTGCTCGCCCACCACCTCAAGACCCTGAAGCTGCCGACGTTCCTGCGCGAGTACGACAAGATCGCCCGGCAGTGCGCGGCCGAGGGCGTCGATCACGTCCGATACCTGTTGCGGCTCGCCGAGCTCGAGCTCATCGATCGGGAACGCCGCATGGTCGAGCGGCGCATCAAGGCGGCGCGCTTCCCCGTGATCAAGAGCCTCGACAGCTTCGACTTCAAGGTCATCCCCTCGCTCAACAAGGCGCTGGTCCTGGAGCTGGCCCGCTGCGCGTACATCGAGCGCCGCGAGAACCTCATCGCGCTCGGCAACAGCGGCACCGGCAAGACCCACATCGCCCTCGGTCTCGGCCTGGCGGCCTGCCAGAAGGGCCTCTCGGTCGGCTTCATCACCGCCGCCGCGCTGGTCCACGAGCTCATCGAGGCCCGCGATGACAAGCAGCTGCTGAGGTTCCAGAAGAAGCTCGCCTCCTATAAGCTTCTGATCGTCGACGAGCTCGGCTTCGTGCCGCTGTCCAAGACCGGCGCCGAGCTCCTGTTCGAGGTGTTCAGCCAGCGCTACGAGCGGGGCTCGACCCTGGTCACCACCAATCTGCCCTTCGACGAATGGACCGAGGTGTTCGGCTCCGAGCGGCTTACCGGCGCTCTCCTCGACCGCCTCACCCACCACGTCCACATCCTTGAGATGAATGGCGAGAGCTATCGGCTCAACCAGAGTCGCAGGCGTCAAACCCCGACTGCCAACTGAACCGACCACCCAGCCCACGCTTGACCCCGTGGGCCCACAGGTCCCTCCCGCGCGCGTCGCCGCGTCGGCCTGTTGAGGGCACGCCGCGTCGCACGCGGGGCCCTCCCATGGACTACGGGGACAAACCCGCAGCCGCCAAGTGGTCCCTTCTTACACCGCCACGGTGGTCCCTTTTTGCTCCGCCATTGACAGGGCGGTGGACGACGACCGGACTGGTGGCTTGGGTGGGCCGGTGCTGTGGGGCCAGGGTGAGCGGCAGGCGCTTGAGAGCACGGACTCCACCTTCGCCTGGGACGGCACGGTGCTGACCGGCCAGCTCGGCATCGACGCTTGCCTGCGCAAGAATCTACTGACCGGCCTTACGCTGTCACGCTCGATCGGCGAGTTCGACTATACCGACGCGACCAGTCCGACGCCGGTGAGCGGCGACTATCAGAGCCGGATGACCAGCGTGTATCCCTATCTCGGATGGTCGTCGCCGCAGGGTCTCGCTCTCTGGGCGACGGTGGGCTATGGGTGGGGCGATATCGAGATCGACGATGCGCAGGCCGGCCGGCAAACGAGCGATACCACATTGAAGACCGCGGCAATGGCCGCGCGCGGGCCGCTGATATCCGACGGGTCGCTGATCGCGGGCGGCACGACGACGCTCATGCTCAAGGGCGAAGCGTCGGTTGCGCAAGTCGAGGTCGAGGGCAACAACGAGCTGATCGAGGAGCAGACGGTGAACGCCAACCGCCTGCGGCTGGCGCTGGAGGGCAGCCACGAGCAGGCGCTGGCCTCGGGCTCCTCGCTGACGCCGTCGCTGGAGTTGGGTCTGCGCCATGACGGGGGCGACGGGATCACCGGCACCGGCATCGAGATCGGCGGAAGCTTGCGTTATCGAGACCCGGCCAGGGGCCTTACGATCGAGGGAAGCGGCCGGGTGCTGGCGGGGCAGAGCGATTACCGGGAATGGGGCCTCGGCGGCTCGGTCCGCCTCGACCCGGGCGCCGAAGGGCGGGGACTGTCGTTCAGCCTCTTCCCGACCTGGGGCGAGACAGCGAGCGGGGTGGAACGGCTGTGGGATCAGGACGTCGTCGAACTGGCGAGCGACGATAGGGCGGCCAATGACAACGTCCCGCAGATGCGACTGGACAGCGAGCTCGGCTATGGCTTCGGCGCGTTCGGCGGACGCGGGCTGCTGACACCCTATGGCGGGTTCGCGCTGGCCGGCGAAGGGTCACAACGCTACCGGATCGGCGGCCGCTTCGAGATCGGGTCGTCGCTCAATCTCAGCCTCGAGGGCGAGCGCCGTGAGCCGGCCAACCATGCCGCCGCGAATCACGCTGTGATGCTGCGCGGCCAGATGCGGTTCTGAACGTCGGCCAAGGTCGGCGGGGGCTTTATTTGGTTGCGGGGGTTGGATTTGAACCTACGACCTTCAGGTTATGAGACGGTTCTCTGTTTGTTCTAAGCGTTTCTCAGGGCTGCGCAGAACTACGCTAACTCATTGAATATACTTGCTTATGTGTGAAACCTCCCTACCATGGAACCCACTCAATTGCGCAGCGTTTTGCGCCCTCATGCGTCCACTGTGCGTCCATGGATTTGGAGGAGGATGCCATGCCCAAGATCACCAAACGCCTCGTCGAGGCCGCCGAGGTTCGCGACAAGGACTACGTCCTGTTCGACAGCGAGGTCCACGGCTTCGGCGCCCGCATTCTGCCAAGCGGTGCCCGATCCTATCTGGTTCAGTATCGTATCGGCCGGCGGTGGCGGCGCATGAGTCTCGGACTCCACGGCGTCGTGAGGCCCGAGCAGGCCCGGGCCCAAGCGATCAAGGTATTGGCACGCGTCAGAGATGGCGAGGATCCGGCCGGCGATCGTAAGGGGGCCCGTGCCGCTCCCACCATCGAAGACCTGGGGCGGCGCGTCGTCGAAGACCATGCCGTCCATCATTGCCGGCCCAGAACAGTGGTTGGCTACCGCTACTACGTCAAGGCCTACATCAATCCCCGCATCGGCACCCTCAAGGTCTCCGAGATCACGCGGCCCGACATCGCCCGCCTCCACCACGATCTCCGTTTCGCCCCGGTCCAGGCCAACCGCTGCCTGCAGTTTCTGTCCAAGGCCTTCAACCTGGCCGAGGTCTGGGGGCTGCGCCCGGACGGCTCCAACCCCTGCCGTCATGTCAAGAAGTACAAGGAGAAGAAGCGCGAGCGCTATCTGAGCGCCGCCGAGCTGGGCCGTCTCGGCGAGGTCCTGCGCCAATGCGAGCAGGAAGGCATCGAGAGCCGGTCGGCGATCAACGCCCTGCGGCTGCTGATCTTCACCGGCTGCCGGCTCTCGGAGATCATGACCCTGCGGTGGGAGTTCGTGGATTTCGAGGGCTGCGCCCTTCACCTGCCGGAATCCAAGACCGGGGCCAAGACCGTCCATCTCGGCGCGCCCGCCCTGGAGGTCCTGGCCGGGATCGAGAGGCTCGACGGCAACCCCTGGGTCATCACCGGCAAGCTCCCCTGCTCCCATCTGAGCGATCTGCAGCCGCCCTGGCAACGCATCCGCAAGCGCGCCGGCATTGCCGATGTGCGCATTCACGACCTGCGCCACACCTTCGCGTCCGTCGCGGTGGCAGCCGGACAGGGCTTGCCCATGATCGGCAAGATGCTCGGCCACTCCCAGGTCCAGACCACCGCCCGCTATGCCCATCTCGCCGCCGATCCGGTCAAGCGGGCGACGGACGATGTGTCGGCGAGCCTGAAGAGGGCGTTGGGCTAACAGTCTGTCGGACTTTGGTATGGATTTCTTTTAGAATCGGACCATGAGCAACTTGGTGGACTGTGATCGGGAGCAGACGTTTCTGCTTCCTCCCGATCTGCGGGGCTGGATCCCGGCGGATGATTTGGCGCACTTCGTGATCGAGGCTTCACCGGGTTCTCGCTGCGCGGCCTCGACAAGGTCGCCGGCGAGTGGGACCTGGTGACGCTGGCCTACAACTGCAAGCGATTGCACAAGCTGAAGATGGCGGTGTGAGGCCCCTGTCCAGGCTAGCGAAGGAGCGCATTGCGGCTCTCCGAAACCGTCGACGCCGAGAAGCCGGGCAACGAACGCCATTGGATGGAAACATCGCCACCTCCGCCCGTCGGAAAAAACAAGCGCCGACAAAGCGCCGAAAATCAACCGATGAACCAACGTCCCACAGACTGCTAAGGCCCATCGGCGGCCGCTTCGAGATCGGGTCGTCGCTCAACCTCAGCCTCGAGAGCGAGCGCCGTGAGCCGGCCAACGACGACACCGCGGAGCACGGCGTGATGCTGCGCATGCAGGCAAGCTGGTAGGGCCCGAGGCCGGTTGTGGTCGTGCAGCACACCTTCGGACGTATCCTCCCTGCTCTACAACCGAGTGATCGAAAGACGAATTCGGATGCCTCCGAGCATCATTCTGGCTCACGACCCGAAGGTCGTGGTGCACCGTGAAAGGCGCCATTCCTCAGCGGGTGCGAATATCGCCCGGCAGCCGTGACCCCAAGGGAGTGAGTTTTCGCCGAATCCGATATTGATCGGATGTATCGAGCGAGCTCGGTTTACCCGACGACGCGCGTGTCAGCCATCGATCCAATGCCGCTGCCTGTCATGCGCGGTCGTTCATTGACCAGGTGCCTCCGCAACACTGTATTGTTCGCTGCGCTTGCTGAAATTATATTTGGATGCCGAGCGACGGTCCGAAACCGTCCCGGCAGCCGCGCCTATAATGCCGCGCCTGTGCCGGGATTGGCGGCAGGGTTGTCGAAAGGGTGCTCCTCGTATAATGACCGCGGACCGGGGACCACTGGCGAGGTCCGCGACCGGCGAATAGCTTAGTTTGAGTTTTAGTAAGAGACGAACATGAGTGAAAGTATAGCCAACACGGCCAACGCCGAAAGCTCCAGTATTCCAGCGCCGTGTCGAACCGGCGTATACCGGAAGACGGTTTCTACGAGAACCTTCCCACGGCTGGCAGTCATCGGCGCGTTCCTCGCCGCCGCCGCGCTGCTGCTCGGCTTTTCGGCGCCGGTGCACGCCCAGACCCTCGTGAGCAACACGGGCCGAGACACCGTCGGCAATACAGCATGTGAATCGGGTTCGGACCTCCTGGACTGCGCTCAGGGGTTCGAAACGGGCGAGAATACGCGGGGCTACGACCTATCGAGTATCCGGTTGGACACGCATACGGCTCCGGGTAGTGGAACCCTGACGGTCACGGTGAGGGCCGCCACCGGATCGGATCAACCGCGCAACGCGGTCTTATACACCCTGACCAATCCGTCCAACGTGGGGACGGGACTCCAGACGTTCACCGCCCCTGGCGGGGCCCATCTGAATCGAAACACCCTATACTTCGTGCACATAAGTTTTAGCGGCAGCGGAACCAGGCCTCGTTGGAACCTGGCGACTGACGACAGGGAAGATTCCGGCAAGGCCATAGGGTGGAGCATCGACATTCACCGCTACACGCGCCCGTCCGGCGCAACCGGGAGCTGGCAGGGCAGTGGCGGTTATTACTCGAGTTCGATGCAAATCAGGGTCCAGGGGAACACCTTGGCCCCGGCGGCCCCGAACCTCTCGGCCGCGCCGGGTGAAACCCAGGTGGCGCTGACCTGGGACGATCCGGCCAACAACACGATCGACAAGTACCAGTATCGCTGGAAAACAGGCGACGGCGCCTACGGCACCTGGACCGACATCGACGGCAGTGATGCGAGCACCGACAGCTACACCGTGACCGGCCTTACCAGCGGCACCGCGTACACGTTTGCGGTGCGTGCGAAGAATGTTGGCGGCAACGGCGCAGCAGCCACCGTGACCACCGCGACGCTTCCGGCCGCCCCGAACCTCTCGGCCGCGTCGGATGAAACCGACGAGGTGACGCTGACCTGGAGCGATCCGGGCAACAACACGATCACCAGATACCAGGTCCGCTCGAAGGTGAGGGACTGCGACAACTGCACCTACACTGCGTGGGCGAACATCGCCGTCACCGACCCCGATGCGCCCCCCACCGGATACACCGTGACCGGCCTCACCAGCAGCACCGCGTACAGGTTTGCGGTGCGTGCGAAGAATGTTGGCGGCAACGGCGCAGCAGCCACCGAGACCGCCGCGACGCTTCCGGCCGCCCCGACGAACCTCTTGCCCGTGCCGGGTGACGGCGCGGTCACGCTGTCCTGGACCAATCCGGGCGGCGACACGATCGACAGATACCAGGTCCGCTCGAAGGTGACGGACAGCGACGACAGCACCTACACTGCGTGGACGGACATCGACGGCAGCGGTGCGGACACCACCGAACACACCGTGACCGGCCTGGACAACGACACCGCGTACACGTTCAAGCTGCGCGCGCGGAACGCTTCCGGTCCCGGCCGGGCATCCACCGCGACCGCGACGCCGCGCGCGCCACCGGCCGCCCCGAACCTCTCGGCCGCGCCGGGTGACGGCCAAGTCACGCTGTCCTGGACCAATCCGGGCGACAACACCATCAGGAAGTACCGGGTCAGCACCGACGGCGGCACGACCTTCGCCGATATCGCGGGCAGCAGTTACACCACCACCACACACACCGTGACCGGCCTGAGCAACGGCACCGCGTACCCGTTGGCGCTGCGCGCGGTGAACGCTATCGGTGAGGGCCCGGCAACCACCGCGAACGCCACGCCGCTGTGGGGTGCCCCGGCCAACCTCTCGGCCACGCCGTTTATCGACCCGGACACGGATGAGAGTCAGGTCATTCTGTCCTGGACCGATCCGGACGACTCCACAATCACCGAGTACCAGGTGAGCACCGATGGCGGCGAGACCTTCGACAACATCAGCGGCAGCAGTGCGACCACCACCTCATACGCCGTAACCGGCCTGACCAACGGCACTACGTACACGTTCGCGCTGCGCGCGGCGAACGCTTCCGCTCACGGCGCCGCAGCCAGCGCGACCGCCAAGCCGCTGTGGCCCGCGCCGACCAATCTGGAAGCGGCGCCGGGCAACAAGAAGGTCGAGCTGACGTGGGACGGGAACTCCGCGATCGCCCATTATCGGGTCCACACCCAGAGGAGCGGCGCGACGCTAACGCCCTCGGACGTCGAGTCTTCTGGATCCGGGACGAAGACGACCGCTACCGTTGAGGATTTGACCAACGGCACCGAATACACCTTCACGGTGCAGGCGGTGGATACGTCCGGAAGCACCGCTGTGATCACCGGCCTGCCCTCCAGCACGACCGCGACGCCGAAGCCGGTGCCAGCCACCCCGGACCTGTCGGCCGCGGCGGGCAGCCAGCAGGTTACGCTCACCTGGACCGATCCGGACGACAGCAGCATCACCAAGTACCGGTACCGGCAGAAGGTGGGTGCCGCCACTTTCGGCGACTGGATCGACATCGCCGGCAGCGGTGCGGACACCATCGAACACACCGTGACCGGCCTGACCAACGGCACCGAGTACACGTTTGTGCTGCGCGCGGTGAACGATGCCGGTGAGAGCCTGTTGTCCGACGACAAGACCGCCACGCCGCTGTGGCCCGCGCCGGTCGTGACGGCGGCGCCGGACAGCGGCCGGGTCGTGCTCCAGTGGGACACGGGCGACCCCGGGATCGCCCGTTATGCGGTCCGGACGACGCTCACCGGCACCAACACTCAGGTTTCGGATAATGCCCACGAGTCCGGATCGGGGAACAAGACGACCGTTCCCGTTGGTGGGTTGACCGACGGCACCAACTACACCTTCACAGTGCGGGCGGCGTCGGGAACCTTCACCAATTTCCAGATCACCGGTGCGGCATCTACCGCGACCGCTACGCCGGCGGTGGCTCTGCCCGCCGCGCCGACGGGCCTCACGCCCACGGCGGGTGACCGCGAGGTTGCGCTCACCTGGACCGACCCGAACAACATCACGATCACCCGGTACGACTACAGCACCTACAGTGCCCAGGGGTACCCCTCCCAAATCTTGGGCAGCAATGCGGCCACCACCGCATACACCGTTGTCATCCTGAGCGATGGTGGCGGTATCACCCTGAGCAACAACACCGCGTACCCGTTTGCGGTGCGCGCGGTGAACGCTTCCGGTGACGGCCCGTGGGCCACCGTGACCGCCACGCCGATTGGGCCCCCGTCCGCCCCGGGGGGACTCTCGGCCACGGAGGGTGACCACCAACAGACCACTCTGTCCTGGGCCAATCCGAGCGACAGCACGATCCTCAATTACGAGTACCGGCAGGCCCACGCGCCTAATCCTGCCAACATCGTGTTCGGCGAGTGGAGCGAGTGGAAAGACATCGGCGGCAGCGATAAGACCACCATCAGACACACCGTGACCGGCCTGTTCAGCGGCTTCTTATACAAGTTCGAGGTTCGCGCGGTGAACGATTCCGGCAAGGGCGGTGTGGCCGAGGAGACCGCCACGCCGTTGTGGCCCGCGCCGGTCGTGACGGCTACGCCGGACGACGGCCGGGTCTGGCTGCAATGGGACACGTGGTTTGAGGTCGAGGAATATGAAATTCGGGTCTCCCCACAGGTGACCGGGACTCCTTATGATTTCGGGCCCGAACAACTAACGGGGCCCGTTAAGACCGGCACAGGTAACCTGAGCAACGGCACCCAATACACCTTCACCGTGAAGGCGTGGGGCTACCCCGACCCCGACACTACAGTTCCCGTAATCGTCCCCTTCAGCAAGATAGCCACCGTGACCGCCACGCCGGCGGCGCCGCCGACACCAGCAGCCCCGACGAACCTCTCGGCCACGCCGGGTGACAGCCGGGTCGTGCTGAAATGGGACGATCCGGACAACCCCACGATCACCGGGTACCAGTACACCACAGACGGCGGCACGACTGTCATCTCTATCGAGGACAGCGATGCGGACACCACCCAAGACACCGTTGACGACTTGACCAACAACACCGCGTACACGCTTGCGGTGCGCGCGACGAACGCTTCCGGCGACAGCCCGTGGTCGATCAGCGCGACCACCACGCCGATAGCGGTCCCGAACGCACCGGAGAACCTCTCGACCGCGCCGGGCGACGGCCGGGTGGCGCTGAGCTGGGACAAGCCGAGCAACGACGCACCCATCGGCAGCTATGAGGTCAGCACCGACGGCGGCGCCAACTACAACCCGATCGCCGACAGCGACGACGAGACCACCGCACACACGGTCATGGGCCTGACCAACGGCACCGAATACACGTTGGCATTGCGCGCGGCGAACTCTGCCGGTAAAGGCCTCGCAGCCACCGTAACCGCCACGCCGATGGCGGCACCGGCCGCGCCGACGAACCTCTTGGCCGCGGCAGGAGCCACCGAGGTCGCGCTGACCTGGGACGATCCGGACGACGACACGATCACCGGGTACAAGGTCAGCACCGACGGCGGCGAGACGTTCGCCGATATCGAAGGCACCGACATCAGCGAAAACGATACGGACAACACCCTCGCCTACACCGTGCCCGGCCTGACCAACGGCACCCTGTACACCTTCGCGCTGCGCGCGGTGAACACTTACGGAGAGGGCGCGGAGGCTACGGTGACCGCGCCGACGCTTCCGGCTGCCCCGACGGGCCTCATGGCCGAGGGGGGGGAGGACCGTCAGGTCACACTGACCTGGGACGACCCGGACAACAACACGGTCAGCGGGTACAAGGTCAGCACCGACGGCGGCACGAACTTCACCGATATCGAGGGCAGCAGTGCGGCCACCACCACACACACCGTGACCGTCCTGAGCGACGGCACCGGTACCGGCCTGACCAACGGCACAGAGTACAGCTTCGCATTGCGCGCGGTGAATCTGTCCGGTGCCGGCGGGGTGTCCCCCGTCGCGACTGCCACGCCCCTGTGGCCGGCGCCGGAAAATCTGGCTGCGGCGCCGGGTGACGGCCAGGTCACGCTGACGTGGGACAAGGGCGACCCCGGGATCGCCCGTTACGCGGTCCACACCCGCTACACGCACATCATCTCCATGGACCCGCTCTTGACAACGTTTCTCTCGCCCGGCTCGGGGGATCAGACGACCGTTATCATTCCCGGCTTGACCAACCGCACCGACTACACCTTTACGGTGCAGGCGGTGGATACGTCCGGGAGCACCGACACCGGCCGGCCATCCAGCGTGGACGCCAGGCCAGTGCCGGTGCCGGTCCCGCCAGCGAACCTCGCGGCCATACCGGCTAACGGGCAGGCTGTGCTGACCTGGGACGATCCGAACGACAGCAGCATCACCAAGTATCAGGTCCGCTCGAAGGTGAAAGACAGCGACGACAGCACCTACACTGCGTGGGCGAACATCGCCGTCACCGACTCCGATGCGCCTCCCACCACCTACACCGTGACCGGCCTGACCAACGGCACCACCTACACGTTTGCGGTGCGCGCGGTGAACGGTACCGGTCCCGGCGCGGCATCCAGCAAGAACGCCACACCGATTGCGGTGCCGGACGCCCCGACGATTTCCTCGGCCACGCCGGGCGACGGCCAGGTGGTGCTTGCATGGAACGATCCGAGCGACAGATCGATCACCAAGTACCAGGTCCGCTCGAAAGTGAGGAGCAGCAACGACAATACCTACACTGATTGGGCGAGCATCCCCGTAACCGACCCCAATGCGCCCCCCACCGGATACATCGTGACCGGCCTGACCAACGGCACCGAGTACACCTTTGCGGTACGCGCGGTAAACGATCCCGGTAACGGCCCGGCATCCACCGTGACCGCCAGGCCGATTGCGCCGCCGGCCCGCCCGGAGATTTCCTCGGTCGGGCCGGGTTACCGCCAGGTCGAGCTTGAGTGGGCCGATCCGAACGACAGCACCATCACCGGCTACCAGGTCAGCACCGACGGTGGCGGTAAATTCGCCGAAATCAGCGGGAGCGGTGCCGGAACCACCACACACACCGTCACCGGCCTGGAAAACGGCACCGAGTACACGTTGGCAGTGCGCGCGATGAACGATGCCGGCGAGGGCGACGCATCCACCGCGAACGCCACGCCGTTCAACAACCCCCCCACGGGTTCCAGCAAAGAGGTGTCCACGTACGATAACGAATCGTACCGCTTTACGATGAAAGACTTCGCCTATTCGGACGACGAAGTGGACACGCTGCACCACGTGAAGATCGCCTCGCCGCCCGTGGATGACGAGGGGAATGACCGGGGGACGCTGTCGCTTAACGGCGCGGCCATCACCAGCGACACCCTACCCCGGCAGGTGACGCCGGCCGACCTCGAAGCGGGCAACCTCCTCTACACTCCGCCGGAGAACGCGCACGGCGATCCTTTCGCGACGTTCGGGTTCAAGGTCAGTGACGGCGAGAGCGACAGCGTGGCGTACGCCATGGCCATTAGCGTGGTGCGGGTGTATTCGGTGCGCTTCGGCGCCGCAGCCTATGCGGTCGAAGAGGGCGGCGATCCGGTCAGGGTGACGGTGACGCTGAGCAAGCAAGCGGCCGACGCGCTGGAGATCCCGATCACGGTGGGCCCGCGGGGCCGGACCGTGGCGGCCGACTATACGGTTACGGTTACGGATCCGGATGTCTTGGATCCTGCGACCGGGACCGTCACGCTCAAATTCGAGGAGATGGGCGACACCACCAGGAGCTTCACCATCGAGGCCACGGGACAGGCCCAACAAGACGACAATTTCCATGACGTGAGGGTGGCGCTGGGCTTCGGTACCTGCCCACGGACGTGGCGAAAGGCGCGCCGGCCAGGGCCACCCTGACCATCGTCGACGCTGAAGGCGCCGTGGTCCAGGCGCGCTTCCGGCGCCTGAACGAGGAGATTCTCTCCAAGCACGCGCTGACCCTCGCCGATGTCACCAACCGGGCGATCGGTGTGCGCATGGACGAGGCGTGCGGCAAACAGGCGGCCGCCTACACGCTGGCCGGGGGATCGACACTCTATGACACGCTGCGATCCAACGCGCCGGCGATCGAGGACGGTGCGCTCACCCTCGACGACGTGCTGGCTGGCTCGTCCTTCCGGCTGCCGCTCGCGGCGGTGAACGACGACCTGGCGGGTATACCCGGCGGTTCGGTGCTGTGGGGCCGGGGCGAGCGGCAGGTGCTGGAGAGCACGGCCTCCGCCTTCGCCTGGGACGGCACGGTGCTGACCGGCCAGCTCGGCATCGACGGCTGCCTGCGCGAGGATCTCCTGACCGGGCTCGCGCTGTCCCGCTCGATCGGCGAGTTCGACTATAGCGACGGTACCGGATCGGCGCCGGTGCGCGGCGACTATGAGAGCCGGATGACCAGCGTTCATCCCTATCTCGGCTGGACCTTGCCTCGGGGTCTCGGTGTCTGGGCGACGGTGGGCTATGGGTGGGGCGATATCGAGATCGAGGACGCGCAGGTGCGCGATGGCGATCCCGACTACGCGATAAGGCGCAGCGACCTGACGCTCAAGACGGCGGCGGCGGGAGCGAGCGGTCCCTTGATGACCGATGAATCGCCGATCGCGGGCGGCACGATGGCGCTCGAGCTCCGGAGCGAGGCCTCGTGGGCGCAGGTCGAGGTCGAGGGCGAGGGCGACGACGGCCTGATCGTGCAGCAGACGGTGAACGCCAACCGTCTGCGGCTGGCGCTGGAGGGCAGCCACGAGCAGGCGCTGGCCTCGGGCGGGACCCTGACGCCGTCGCTGGAGCTGGGTCTGCGCCATGACGGCGGCGACGGGATCACCGGCACCGGCATCGAGATCGGCGGCGGCTTGCGTTATCGCGACCCGGCCGCGGGCCTGACGGTCGAGGGACACGGCCGGGTGCTGACGGGGCAGAACAATTACCGGGAATGGGGTCTTGGCGGCTCGGTCCGCCTCGACCCGGGCGCCGGCGGGCGGGGACTGTCGTTCAGCCTCTTCCCGACCTGGGGCGAGACGGCGAGCGGGGTGGATCGGCTGTGGGATCAGGACGTCGCCGAGCTGGCGACCGACGATACGGCAGCCAACGACAACGTCCCGCCGATGCGGCTGGACAGCGAGCTCGGCTATGGCTTCGGCGCGCTCGGCGGACACGGGCTGCTGACGCCCTATGGCGGGTTCTCGCTGGCGGGCGAAGGGTCGCGACGCTACCGGATCGGCGGCCGCTTCGAGATCGGGTCGTCGCTCAACCTCAGCCTCGAGGGCGAGCGCCTGGAACCGGCCAAAGATGCAGCCGCGGAACACGGCGTGATGCTGCGCATGCAAGCCCGCTGGTAGGGCCCAAGGCCGAAGCCGGTCGCGCGGCGCGGCGCGTTCCGACGCGCCGTCCCCGCTCTTTTGGCGATTATTGGAATCGTATGGGCCTGCCGCATAGAGCGCCGCCTCCGCCGGCGCTCGCCAGTGCCTTGCCGCTTGCACGAGGAAGATTCGGTCCTTAGCGTAGGACCGGGCAATGTAGACTCGCCCCGTGGCTTGTCAGCCGCGGGGCGAGGAGTGTTTTGGGGACGAATCTTTCATGCGAAACAGGAGTTGCGCGGTTGGCGGTTGAGATCGCCCGCGAAGAGTGTGTCGCCGACGGTGCCGTGACCGTCTCGCGTTTCCGCCCACTACGCCGTGTGTTGTTGCCGTGGGTTGCCGCGGCCGCGATGCTCTTTGGCGGCGAGCTCGCCGCGCAGGAAGATCCGCAGCCGCTCACACCGGACGACCCCAAGTGCGCTGTCGACGGCACGACCGTGACCTGTACCGGCGACCTGTCGCCTGGTGTGTTGGTCCCTGGTGACGCACTAGGCACCTACACCGAACTCTATGTTCAAGAGCTGACCTCCGGTATCGCTCCGGCCGAAGGGGCAACAGGGATCGAGTTTACCGGCGACGGGAACATCACCCTCGACGTCAATACCGGTGACTACGACATCACCACCTCCGGCTTTGGCGCAGAAGGGATCAAAGTAGAAGGAAGCGGCAATATTGATGTTGACGTGACTGGTGATATCACCACCAACGGCGCATCCAGCAAGGGAGTCAGTGTAAGTGGAACGGGCGGCACAGTTGATGTTGACGTGAATGGCGATATCACCACCATCAGCGATAACAGCAACGGAGTCACTGTAAATGGAAGTGGCGGCAAAACTACGGTCGAGGTGAATGGCAACATCGAGACCTGGGGCACTACCGGAAGTGGCGGGTTATATGTCTCCAATGATGACAGCGATATCAAGATTACTTTGACAGGCGGTATCACCGTCAGGAGCAGGGATGGTCTCACAGGATTTACCAGTAACGCTGGCAAAATTGAGATTATCGTGCAGGGCGATATCACCAACTGGAACAGCAACGGCAGCGGGATCAATACAGGTAGCGAGCGCGGCGACATAGCCATTACGCTGAATGGCGGAACTATCAGAAGTTCCGGGAAGCAAGGTATCTGGTTTTCCAGTCTTGCTAGCGATACGGTCAATAATACTCTGACGGTCAACAATACGGTGAAGATCAGCGGCTTGATTGACGTGGAGGGTGAAGGCGACAACGAGACGATAGACAATTACGGCACGTTGACGACCCCCGGCACAATCGATCTGGGTGAAGGGGACAATAGTTTCTTCAACAGGAAAGGTGCAACGTTCAATTCCGGCGCCTCGGTGGTTCTCGGCAGCGACGACGAAGACCTGTTCGCCAATGCGGGTAATTTGTCGCCGGGCGGTGCCAACGTCGTGCAGATCACCCAACTCACCGGCGATTTCGAAAACTTCATAACCGACGAAAACGACACTGTGGAAGCGGGCACTTTTACCGTTACGATCGACCCGGATGAGCTAAATGACCAGCTCATTGTCAACGGCAAGATCACCCTAAATGGCGGCACGGTGAGAGTCGTGGGCGCTTATGATAAAGGCCGCTATACGATACTGAAATCCACGACACAGACCATTGAGGACGGAGACGAAGACGAAGATTTGACCACTGCCGAGGCGATCGCCAAGGTCGATGCGATCGACACGCTGTTCATGGATTATGAGGTGGAACAAGGCGATACCACTTTTGAGATGGTTCTGGTATCCGCAAGAAAATTCGACAGTTTCTGCGATGTTGCCGGAACCGCCAACCAGCGGGCGGGAGCCTGCAACGGCCTCGACGGCCTGCCGGAGGCCAATAACCTCGCACAGGCCGTTCTGACCATCCCCGTAAACGGGACGGCGCAAGCGCGGGCCGCCCTCGATGCGCTCTCGGGCGAGGTGCATGCGTCCCTCAAGGGAGCGCTGGCGGAGACGGGCCAGACGCGGGTCGCGGCTGTCAACCGACGCATGGCGGCACGCTCCGGCAATCCCGACGCACAGACATCGGACGCAAGGATATCGACGGCGGCCTTCGGCAATCCGTCGTCGCTGGCCGACCGCGATAACGGCGAGTGGATCATCGGCTACGGTGCCTGGGGCGAGACGGATGCCACGCCCGGCACGGCGCGGATGGAGACGGACCTGCGCGGCGTCCTCTACGGCGTCGACCGTGCGTTGGGCGACCACTGGCGCCTCGGCGTCCTCGGCGGCTACAGCCGGACGGATGTGACCCAGCGTGCGCGGTTGTCCTCCGCTTCGGTCGATACATTGTCCGCCGGTCTTTATGGCGACGCCGCGGCCGGTGCTTGGGGTCTCGGCTTCGGAGCGATCTATAACTGGCACGCCGTGGACACAGGCCGGACGGTCAGCTTCACCAACTATTCCCCGGAGCGCCTGTCGGCGCGCTACGACGCCAGGAGCTGGCAGCTCTTTGCCGAAGCCGGACGCAAGGTGCAGGTCGGCGGCCTGATGCTGGAGCCTTTTGCCGGCGTATCCCATACCAATCTCACCACGGACGACTTCAGTGAAAGCGGCGGTGATGCGGCCCTGACGTCATCGTCGGATACCGACAACACGACGTTTACGACGCTCGGCCTGCACGGCGCGATGATGCTACTGGACACGGTCCACGTGCGCGGCATGGCGGGCTGGCGGCATGCCTTCGGCGATACGGAGCCGTCGTCGACCGCCACGCTGCGGGGCAGCACCACCGCCTTCACGGTCACGGGCGCTCCGATCGCCGAGGATGCCCTGGTCGCCGAGTTCGGCATCGAGGCCGGCCTTTCGGACAATGCCTTCCTCGGCGTGGCCTACAAGGGCCGCTATGGCGGCGGCGGCGCCGATCACGGCTTCAATGCCGGCCTCAGGGTGACGTTCTAGGCCGGACTGACCGGCCGGAATGCAGGCGGCGGCAAGAGCACCGACGGACGCCGCAGTGGGCCGCCGCTTCCGGCAGCGCGGCGCAACACCCCCCGCGCAGATTCTCCATCTGTCGGCGCGCTGACCCGGCCTTCGCTATGGATGGGCTACCGCCGGATCAGCCCTTCCCAAAACCGTGCCAGGACTAACATAGGAACTGGTGCATAAAATGGGGGCCGGTCAACAGAGATGCGAACATGCATTGGAGGTTCATCTACTAGCGGCTTGGCGGCGCTTGGTTTGCGACAGCTGAAATCAACCGAGCCCTCGACACGATGATCAAGGCCCATGAAGAAACGTGGGGTGGCGTCAGATCCAGCATTTTCGGACTCGACCCTGCTGCTCAAACAGCAGTCGCACATGCGCCGCTACCGGCTAGGCACGGATTGGCTATCATCTGCCCACCGCTGCATGTTGGGGGAGGAATTGGCGCCGAGTTTTCGGAGCCTGCCGCATAGAGACTTGCCTCCGCCTCCCGCCGCCGCACCAGCCCCTTGAGCCTGCGCCCGCCGGCCCAGACCCAGCGCCGGAACTCGGCCGGCACGGCGGCGTGCTCCTCGCGGTTCACCTTGCGCCGGAGCGTCGAGCGCTGCAGCGCGCCGGCGCCGAGGTTGAAGGCGAAGGAGACGAGCGCGTCGAACTGCCCGTCCGCGAGCGGCACACGGATGAGACGCAGCACGGCGCGCACGGCGGCCTCGACATCGCGGCGCAGCAGATCCTCGGCGGTCGCCTCGTCGATGCCGTCCGCGAACCGCTCCCGTTCGTTTTCTCGCACCACGTGGCCGTAGCCGATGGTAGGCCAGGCGGCCGGGCAGAGGTAGATCTTGGGTGCAAATCCTTCGAAGCGTTTGATCAGGTCGAGGCCTTCGTCGGTGATATGACGCATGGCTTCAGCGCCGTTCCCGGAGCTTCGAGAGAGTCCGGTTGCCGAACCAGAAGCTCATCACCGCGGCGAACAGCGCCTGGGTCTCGGCGTCCCAGATTCGCGGCAAGGCCTCGGCGATGAGCAGACCTTCGACCACGATCAGGAGATAGAGGCCGGAGCCCTTGACGGACGCGAACAGGAGGAAGAAGGCATAGGTGATGAGCGGGCGCACCGAGGCCCGCAGTCCGTCCACCCATCGGCTGCTGCCGCCCAGCGCTGCATCGTGCTGGTAGAGAGCCTTCGATTCCGCGATGTCCGCGTTGACCTCGATTTCCTCGAGGCGCTGGGTGTGGCCGAGGCGCATCTGCTCCATCTGGCGGTCGAGGACCGCAAGCTCGTGCTTGCGGTCCGCGCGCTCGCGGAACAGGGCCATGATGTCGGGAATAGCGCTGGTGGCGAATCCCAGCAGACTGCCGAGCAGGGTCAGCATGACAAATCTCCAATGGTAGAGCGTGGGAACGATCCGCCCGCCGGCACGCGGGGCAGCGGCGTCCGTAAAGGCTGGTGTTATTGGTGCGGGGGAGGCGCGGCGCGGGACGACCGCTCGGGCCGCTCAGCCGCCGAACAGCGCCGGCCAAAACGCGCGGGTAGCGACGGCGAGCATGCCGCCAAGCAGGATGTAGAGGAGGCGCGTGTTACGGTTGTGGAGCGCCTCGATCTTGGTGAGCTGCGCCTGGAGCTCGCCGTAGCGCCGCTCGCAGGCGATCTCGTGCTCGGCGAGATGCCGTGCGGCCTCCGAGCGCACGCGCTCGATCTCGATGAGATGGGTTTCGTTCACGGGCGTGTCTCCGATAGCTGCACCGCCACGACCAACCAACCGTCCCGGAGGATGGAAGATCACGGCGGGCGTTCTGTTGGACTTCGTGGCGTTCAGGCGGCGCGGTCGGCCTCGTGCACGCGAGCGTCCTCGCCGACGGCGGTGATCTCGACCTGCTCGCCGCGGGGCCGGACGGCGAGCACCCGCGCCCGCAGGCCCCATTCCTCGCCGGGGCCGAAGGCGAAGTGAGTGCGCTCCTCGTCCGCCCCGGTGTAGGGGGTGAAGTCGAGGTCCTCGCTCAGCACGACGGATCGGTCATCACCGCCGGGCGAGACCGGCCACGGGCCGCTCAGGCTCCCGTCGCGTCGGCGGAGGGCGAGGTAGTAATCGGGCGGCCCGACCATATCCTCCCCCACCGCCCATTCCTGCGGCTCACTCAGGGTGAGCGTGCGGCCCTCAGCCGCGACCACCTCGCCGCCCTGGCCCCAGCGGGGCACGTCATGGGTGATGGCGACCAGATCGCCGTAAGGGCACCTCTAAAAATTCTCCTTTTTCGGGCGTCGTCGATTTAGAATCGGGTTGACGATTTGTTGATAGCGGGAGGCGTGGTTGATGGGTCAGATGGGGTTTTTCGATCTTGGGAACCGGTATTCCGGTCTTGACGCCAAGGAGCCGCTTTTGAAGATCGACGGGGTGGTTCCGTGGGAAGACTTGCGCGCGCGTCTTGAGGCGGTGTGGCGGCGTGCGGACAAGGCGCGTAAATCGCGGGCGGGACGCAAGCCGTGGGATGCGATTGTGATGTTCAAGACGATCATTCGTGCGCGCTCTACAATCTCTCGGACGACCAAGTTGAGCATCAGATCCGTGACCGCCTGTCGTTCATGCGATTTCTGGGGTTGGGTCTAGAGGGCCGGGTTCCCGACCCAAGACGGTGCTGTACCGCGAACAGTTAACGCAAGCTGGCGTGATCCCTTATTCGAGACGTTCGATGCTACCTGAAGGATCAGGGCTATCTGGCGATGGGCGGCCAGATCGACGCGATTGTGGCGGTACCCAAACAGTCGGGCGAGACGCCGGCAGGCTGGGAGGACAAGCCGGCAAAGCGGCGCCAAAAGGATGCGAGGCGCGGTGGACCAAGAAGCACGGCAAGAGCCATTACGGTTACAAGAACCATCAACGGGCCGTCGGCCAAGCTGGTGCGGCGCTATCATGTGAGCGACGCGGCGGAGCACGACAGCCAAGTCCTCGACGATATCCTGGATCAACACGGCTTTGGGTGTGTGGGCGGACAGCGCTTACCGCTCGGCGGAGATCGAGGCGGCGCTGAAGGAGAAGGGGTTGCGGAGCCGGATCCATCGCAAGGGCCGCCGCAACAAGCCGCTCGAGCGCGAGAAGCAAGGCAACAAGACCCGTTCGTCGGTTCGGGTCCGCGTCGAGCATGTCTTCGGGGCCCAGAGCAACGACATGGGCGGGACGCTGGTACGTAGTGTCGGGCTGGTGCGGGCGAAGGCGCGGACGGGTTGAAGAACCTCGCCTACAACATGCGCCGCCTGGTCCAACTGGAGCGTCTCGCGGCGGCCGTGTGACGCGGAGAAGGAGACCGCCTGGGGACGGTCTTGTGGCGGAAATAACTCAATTGGAGCGTGGAAGACCCCGAAAATCTCGGCTCCGGCATGGCTGGAGCTGGTGACAACCTGGTTAAACAATATCGGCAACTCACCAATTCTTAGAGGTGCCCGTAAGTCGGAATCAGGCCTTCGAGCTCGGTGCGGAAGGTGATGATGCGCCGGCGGTAGCGGTTGGCGGCCGCCATGTAGAGGCCTTCGCGCTCAGCCTGGTCCGCGCCGGTGCAGCCGAACAACTCGACCTTGGCGGGCTTGTCGGTGGCCTCGGCGGTGCTGTCCGGCAGGCTTGCCGTGATCTCGTCGGGCGCCCAGGTGCGCTCGGAGTAATACGTCACGGTCACGGCATCGGCCGTGTCCTCGCCCGGCATGATGTACTGGACACGGAAGCTGCCGCGGACGATGTTGCGCGGCCCGAACAGCGCCACCGGCAGGGTTCGTGGTGCGTCGCGGGCGATCCGCAAGGTCCCGCCCTGCAGGAAGGGAAGCGCCCGGCCGCAGCGGGCGATCCGGGTGAGCGCCTCCCACACGGTGAGGCTCTGGTCGAACACCGCATCGAAGCGGTCGCCGCGCGCCTTCCAGACCGCGTCGAGCGCATGGAGTGCCGCGAGATCGATGCGGGCGTCCGCGAGGTCGGCGCCGTAGGCCGCCCGGGCGGCATCGGCGAAGGCCCAGGCGATCGAGCGCGTGGCCCGAGGCTCGGACCAGCCAGCCTCGGGATCCCAGACCGGCAACCTGCGGGTGACGATGCAGTTGATCATCCGCGCCGAGCGCTGGGAGAGATTGTCGGTGGCGCGCATCCTGACGGCGAGCAGGGTGGCGTCGCCGAACGCGGGCACATCCTCCAGAAACGCCTTGAGACCGCCCCAGCGGATCTCGTGCCCGGCGCGCGCGTCGCCGCTCTTGTCGTTGGTGCGCCGGGCGCGCACCTCGTAGCGCCCGGCGTCAACCGTGTAGCGGTAGCTCCTGCGTTGCGGCGTGTTGGTCGCCTTGGTCACGCTCACGGACGCAAGCTCCGTCCAATCGCCGGCGGCGGCACCCTCGTCGTCGATGGCGCGTGCCTCGATCTTCCACGCGATGGTGCGGTTGCCGAGACTGCCGTCATCGTTGGCGTAATAGAGCCCGCGCGGCATCACCACATCGATGCCGATTTCCGTGGCCTGGGTCCCGGCCGGATTGGCGGTGAAGGGACCGACCCAGCCGTCCTCGCCTGCCTCGCGGTCGTTGACCCCGATGAGCTCCTGGCCGGCGGCCTCGGGTGCGGTCACCACGTCGGCCTCGAACAGGGTGACGCTGCCGCCGGGCGGCACGAACTCGGTCTCGACCTCCTCGAAAGAAGCGATCGGCGTGTCCTCGATGCGGACCTGCTCGAGGTCGTATGCGCCTTGGCCGATGCAATGCAGCTGGTGCAGATACTGGTCGTTGTCGGCGTACTCGGTCCAAGGCGCGGCGGCGAGGTCCGGAAAAACCCGGTGGCGGCCGTAGATCACCGGGATCGGCTGCAGCAGCCTCGCCTGGTTGCCGTGGGCCTGCAGCGAATAGGTCGGGCTCGGCGCCGGCGCGTTGCCGAACCCGGAGAGCGCCGGCTTGGGCGGCGGCAGCAGGACATTGACCAGGGTCGCGCCCAGCAGCCCGACGCCCGCCGTGATCAGTGAGATGCCGATGGTCGAGGTGACGCCCAGGGCACCGGCGATGACGCCGCCGAGATAGGGAGCGACGACCATGACGGCCAGCATGAGGATGGTCCGGAGCGGGTTCTTGCCGCCCCCGCCGCCCTGGGGTAGCGGCACGAACACGACGAGATCGCCGTCCACAATGAGCGTCTCGTCCCAGCGCTCGCGCAATACCGGCTCGGCGTTGCGCAAGCAGATCGTCGGGCACTCGAAGTCGTCTTGTGGTGTCCCTGTCCGGGCTTCGCCCGTCCCCGCCTCTTGGACACCGCGAGCGTCGAGCCATTCGCGGATCGAGACCGGCTCGGCGACCACGACCACGTCCCGGTCCCGCTCGGGGCGGAACGGGTTCCTCAGCATCACCACGGCGCCGGGCATCACGTCTCTCCCATAAATCGGTAGGTGCCCTCGATGCGCCAGCCGTGGGTCGTGAGATCGGCCGGGTTCTGGAACACCACACCGATGTCCCGGGCGGCGTGCAGCACGCCGCCGCCGTCGACGGCGAGCCAGATCCCGACATGGACCGGATGGCGCGACTGGCGCATCAGCACCGCATCGCCCTCGCGCGGAACTTCGACCGCTTGCCAGCGCCGGCGCTCCGGGTGATGGCGGAAACCGGCGAGCACGGCGCGCAGGTCCCCGGCATCGACCGGGATCTCCGGCATCTCGATGCCGAAACGCTCGTGCCAGCACCAGCGCACCAGGCCCCAGCAGTCGAACGCGTCCGGCCCGCGCCCGCCCGCTTCCCAGGGGCGGCCGATCAGCTCCTCGGCCCAGTGCATCTAGCGGGTGAGGCCGGGGAACCGCGTGGCGGTATAGAGATCGGCCGGGAAGGCCTTGTTGCCGATATCGAGCATCCGCGCCCGGCCGGTGGCGCGGAACACGTCGACCTCGACTTCCGTCAGCGTCAGCATGATCGGCGGGTCCATCTGCGGGCCTTCGAGATCGGTCGAGAGATAAGGCCGGTAGGTGACCTCGATGCGCTCGAGGCTGGTCGCCGCTTCATCGAGGTGGCGGACGATCTCGCGGCTGACATTGTCGAGCGTCACCGCGATCTCCGGCACCGGCGCGGTGTCGACCGGCGGCAATTCGAGCTCGAAGCCGAGCGCCACGAAGCGCACCCGTTGGCCGGCATCGAGCGGAGCGTCGGTCTCGAGACGGGCATTGAGATCGGCATGATCGCGCACCACCCGGATCGCGGTGGGCACGCCGTCGTCGTCGACGAAGGCCGGATGGCGCAGCTCGAGGGTGTGCAGGATGACGGTGTCGGTGGGCGCCGAGGCGTAGGCCTCGCGGATTGCCTGCTCGAGCGCCGGATCGGGCATTTCAGCGCCCGCCGCCGTCGGGCATCCGCGGCTCGGGCACGGTGTCCGACTTATCCGAATCGGGCACCGGTTCCGGTCCCGGCAGCAGGTCGGGCTTGGGGTAGGCGCGTTTTACCGCGAGCCAGGCGCCGATGAGGCGGTCCATCTCGGCGGGCAACCCGGTGCCGGCAAGGCGAAGCTGATTGAACGCCTTGAGCATGGCGTCGAGCTGATCGCCGAGCGGCATCTCCCGGGCGTAGCGCTCGGCGCGCCGCCGGCGCGCCTCGATGCGGTCGACGGCGTGAGCGTCCAGCTGGCCCGCCAATTCGGGTTCTTCGGAGAGATCATGGACCGTAAGATCGATGCCGGTGGCCTGATCGCCGTAGTCGAGGGAGGCGACGCGGGCATAGTCGCGTCCGTCGAGTTGGCAGAGCCAGGTGAAGGCGCCGTCGGGCCAGTCAGTGGGCGGCAGGAAGTGCGCGCCGATCTCCGATTCCACATAGCTGATGAGATGCATGAGCTTTCCCTAGTAGAGCTCGACCCGGGCCATCACCGAGGGATAGTGACCGCCGCCCTCGACGCCGAGCTTGTTGTTGGCGTTGCGCCCGGCGGCCCAGACGGTGCCGCAGGCCGAGCGCACGAAGAAGCCCACCTCGGAGGTATAGCCGTGCGCCACCACCTCGACCGGTTGCCACTCGTCGGGCGAGACCGGCAGCGGCCATTGCCGCAGGGTCGCGGTCTGACCGGTGCCCCAGGCGCCGTATTGGCCGTAATGGCCGCAGCTGTAGACCCGGCCGTCGGAGCCCAGCATGACGGTGGAATGGCGATGATAGGTGCCATCGTAGGCGCCGCCGGTGGAGATCATCCGCGCGGTGACGCCGTCCGGCAGGGTGACCCGCGTTGGTGTAGTGATGGTCCCGGTGGTGTTGCCGATGCCGAGCTGGCCGACCTCGTTGCAGCCGCAGGCATAGGTGTTGCCGTCGTCGCCGTTGAACCAGAGTTGGGCATATTCGCCGCCGGCCCAGAGATCGGTGGCGGCGGCCACCCCGGCCGGCAACGGCAGCTCCTCGAAGCTCTCGCGGTGGCCGGTGGCGCCGTTGCCGTGGAAGCCGTGCTCTCCATTACCGGCGGTCCAGATGCTGCCATCCCTAATGAGCACGGCCGTGGCCGCGCCGCGCGACGAGCCGCAGGGCGTGACTTTCCGGATCACGGCCCCGCCCGGCAGGCCCACGACCTCGGTGAAGAGGTGCTTGTCGGTGGTGCCGTCGTCGACGCCGAGCTTGCCCCAGCTGTTATCACCCGCGGCCCACAGCGTGCCGTCTCGGGTCAGCGCGAAGCAGGCGTTGCGGTCGCCGTGGCCGGGCCAGAAGTCGATGACGTCGGCGACCGGCACATCGCCGGTCTTCTTGCAGCGCACCGGCTTGTAACTGTGGTTCGTGTCGCCCTGGCCGAGATTGCCGTAGCCACCATGGCCCCACGCCCAGAGGCTGCCGTCCCGGCACAGCGCGTAGAGGGCCGAGCTGTTATTGGGGTAGCCCCGCGTCACGTCGAGCTTGATGACGTCGCGGCCCGGGATGCCCGAGGCGCGGCCGATGTCGCTCGCATCGATCGATCGCGCGATGCCGTTGCCAGTGGCATGCCCGCGGCCCTGCTGGCCGTGGCCGTTATAGCCCCAGGTGACGACGTCGCCGTCATCGGTCAGCATGGCGACGGCGCTATAGGAGCCGACCACATAGCGGGGCCGTCCCAGAACCGGATGGTCGGCATTGGTGCGGTTGTCCCAGACCAGGTAGTGCAGATGCTGGGGGGTGTACGCGTTGCCCTCCATGGCGAGCTCGTTGTTGTTGTTGGTCCCGCTCATGCGCACGGTGCCGTCGGCCATGAGAAAAGCCATGTAGTAATTGGTGATGTCGGAAGCGCAGCCCTTGCCCGGATAAGAGGCCTCGCCGTTCAGGAGACCGATGCAGCGCTGGCTCACCGGCAGGGCGTGGCCCACCGGCGGCGGGACGCGGCGGGGCAGATCGGCGGTGATGGTGGAATTACCCATCAGTAATCGCCCCCGAAGAGGGTGACGTGGACATTGCCGGTGACGGTGGCATTGGCGTTCTCCGGCAGGCGCGCCGCGAGTGCTTGCGTGAGCAGCAACCAGCGATCACCCGTGGCGTCGAGCCAAGGCATCTGGACGGGATCGAGGCCGGGATGGGCCGGATAGCCGTCCAAGCCTGCGCGCGCGGGTACCTTGGTCGACCACAGCGGTTGCCAGCGGTAGACGGTAACGTCGGTTCCCGTCGCGCTCGCAATTGCGTTGCCGGGGGTGTTCTCGAGAGTGAGCACCGTGTCGGTGCGGCTCGAGAGCCTGTAATCGCCGCGGTTCGCCGCGACGCCCTTCGAGAGCGTCAGTAGTACACCGTCATCGAGCGCCGGCCAGGCGCCGGTCGACCGGGTCACGGTGAAGGGGTCCTCGTCCGCCGTCGTCCCGGGCGCGATATCCACCGTAACGTCGTCGCCGACAACGACGTAGGTCCCGAACTCGACCAACGCAGGCACGTCGCCGTCGTTGGCGAGGGCAATGGCGTGAAGGCGAATGCCATTGGCGCCCGGCGTGAGCAGGTCCTGCGCCTGGTTGGCGCGTTCCGCGACGAGGGACGCGATGTCCTGGCGGTAGGCAGCGACGAAGATCGGTTGATTGGCCATGAGCGGGTTCCTCGATTCAGATGAACGCTTCGGCGAGTGCGATCAGCGCACCGGCGTTCACTTGCGGAGTGACATCGAAGCGGAGACTCTCATCGCTCCCGGCGTCCTCGGTCGCGGCCTCGAGGCCGCGACCGGCCTCGAGCTTGACCGACAGCTTTCTGGCCGTGGTGTCGTCCGCCGAGACGAGAACGCTGCCGACCGCGGCTAGCACGGCGTCGCGGGCGGCGAGGGCCTCGTCCCGTGCGGCTTCGGCGTCCGCGACGCCGTCCGTCACGGTGCTCGCGGCCACGGCGACGCTCACTTCGACATCGTCGATGGCCTTGGCAACGGTCTTGACCGTGCCGCCCTCGGTGGTGACGGTTTCGGTCGCATCGCCATGCACGATGTCGTGCAGCAGGCGGCTGTCGGTATCCGCGCGCGATACCGCGGCGCGGAGATCGGCTTCAATGGTCATGCTGCTCTCCAAGATGTTGATGACGACAGAGACGGCGTCGGCCCGCCACCGTCGGATGCGACTGCCGGCTACCAGGCGTTGTCAGGCGCCCGCAAGGTCTCGTGGACGAGGGTGTGCAGCGCCTCGATGCCGGTGTTCAGGCCGTCAATATCCTCGGCGAGCACCAACGCCAGGCCGCCATCGCTCAAGGTCGGCCGGGCGCGAACCTCGAGCTCGCTGGTGACCTCCCACAGCAGCCCGCGATGGGGCCGCGCTTCGAACTGGCGGGTGAAGCGGGCTTCCTGCGGCACCATGCCTAAACCTCCCAGGAGGTCGATCTCGAACCAGGCGCCGCCCTCGGCCGCCGCCCAGCGGTACCAGGACTCGAACAACAGAAACTGCTCCGCGCTCATGACCCAGCGAACGGTGATGCGGCTCGGCACGTTGGTGAAACGCCGGCGCTGGCGGGCCGGGCCCGCCTCCATCTCGGTGCGCAGGATGGCCTCGCCGGGCTGGATGCCGTAGCCCTGATGGTGGGCAGCGGCAGCCGCTCGGGCCAGACCTCGGTCATCGCAAGCTCCCGGCGGCTGGGTTGAGGCCGTAGCGACGCTCCAGCGTCGGCGCGAGACCCTCGCCGCGGCCGATATGCCGGGCCATGCCGCCCTCGACCTGCTCGATGACGATATCGAGGCTGAGATCGCCGCTCGGCTCGCGCCGCACATCGGCGGAAGCCTGGGTACCGGGTGCGGTGTTGCGCACGTTGACCGCGACATTGACCACAGGCCTGGTGTCCGAGACCGGGGCCAACGCTTGCATCTGCCCGGGCGTGAATACGCCCTCGCCACTACGGGCCATGATCGGCACCTCGCCGGCAACGAGGCCGCCGCGGTGATAACGGAACGCGCCGTTGAACACGGCGGGGTCAACGACGCGCGTGGGCAGGTGATCGCGGCCGATCACGCCGCCGGTGTGGGCAGTCATCACTGGCCCCGGGGCGGGGAAGTCGCCAATCATCGGCGTGCCCGAGGACGTCGTAGCAACAGTGCCCGTCCCACCGAAGATGCTGCCGCCGATGGCGCCGAAGATGCTTCCGAGGATGCTGTTGAGCGGCGCCACCACCGCCATGCGGTAAGCCGTCCTTATGGCCTCCTCGGCGATGGTGTTGAACAGGTCCTTGGCCGAGAACTTGCCGGTCATCGCCCATTCGACGAAGGCGTCCTCGCTCGCCTTCAGGGCCCGCGTGGTCGCCTGCTCGAAGGTCTTGGCCGCATCGGTGGATTCGTCGAGGTAATCGCGGATTGCCCGCCGCACCCCGTCCGACCATTCGCGGCTCGCATCGAGCATGCGGTCGTAAGCATCATCCGAAGCCCGGTTAAGGGTCTCCTGATTGATGGCGCCGGCCTCCAGAAGCTCGTTGAGCCTCTCAAGCTCGTCGGCGTAGGCCTCTTGCGCGGTGCGCAAGCTCTCGGTCAACGCCCTGCCCTCGGCACGCAGCTGGTTGTCCTTTTCCTTGGCTTTGTTCGCTTTCTCTAGTTCTTGCTGCTCGTCATGGAGCGCACCTGCCAGTCTTTCGACTTCCTTGCGCTGCTCGGGGGTCGCCTCGGCGGAGAGCCGCCTGAGTGCCACGTCGACGAAGCGCTGACGCTCGGTCTTCCTGAGCGCCTCCAGCTCGAAGCCCAGACTCTCGGCAACGCGCTGATTAGCCTGGGCGCGCCGGTCGGCGATCTCATCCTCGCGGCGGGCGAGCTCCGCGAGCTTGTCGTCCTGCACCGCCGCCGCGCCGAAGCGCAGACGCTCGATCATTTCTGGATCGGCGCCGGCCTCACCCAGGCGCTTCAATTCCTCATCCAGCTTGTCGTATTCGGCGCGGATGCGATCGGCGCCCTGGTAGCGCAGCTGGAACAGTTGCTGGTTAAAGGCTCTTTTGGATCTGCAACAGACGCCGCGCCCGCTCTTGGGCCGCCGCGATGTCTTCCGGGGACTCGACCGGGTCGCCCTCGGAGGGGTCTTCGGTCTTGGCGGCAGCCCGCTTCTCGCGACGCTTGCGCTCTTGCTCCAGTTCCCACTCGAGCTTCGTCTTCCACTGCCGCCAGTTGGCGACGACCTCGTTCAGCTCCTCGATCTTGCTCTCGCGGTCCGCGCCCACGACCCGCGCCGGAATGTTCGCGAGGAAGCCCAGGGGGTCCTCGAAGAAGGCAGGCGGCGTAATGTCGGGCATGGTGTTAACGGCGGAGCAAAGATGCCCCACGCGATGCGGCCGGGCGGTCCGGTCGCGGCGGCGCAAAAATGCGCCACCTATGGTCCCTTGTCTGTTTTGGCGAGGGGCGGGGGATGTACGGCGTGGAGCTCTATGCGGCGGTTCGGCTGGCGGTTGTCGATGAGGGGTTGAGCCACCACGAGGCGGGGCGGCGGTTCGGCATCGAGCGCCGGACTGTGAAGAAGATGCTGAGCTATGCGGCGGCGCCGGGATATCGGCGGACGAAGCCGGTACGGCGGCCGAAGCTGGACGGGTTCACCGGCATCGTCGACGCGATCCTGGAGGCGGACACGGATCCGGACGTGCCGCGCAAGCAGCGGCACACGGCGCATCGGATTTTCGAGCGTCTGCGGGACGAGCACGGGTTTTCCGGCGGCTACACGATCGTGAAGGACTATGTCCGTTCCCGGCGGCAGTCGACGCGCGAGGCCTTCGTGCCGCTGCATCACCCGCCGGGCCATGCCCAGGTCGACTTCGGCGAGGCGGTGGTCGAGCTGCGGGGCTGTCGGGAGAAGGTCGCCTTCTTCTGCCTGATCCTGCCCCATTCGAACGTCTGGTTCGTCAAGGCCTATCCGAGGGAGACGACGGAGGCCTTCCTGGACGGTCATGTCAGCGCCTTCGCCTTCCTCGGCGGTATCCCCCGATCGATCCTGTACGACAACACCACCCTTGCGGTGGCGCGGATCCTGGGCGACGGCACGCGGCGGCGCACCCAGGCGTTTTCGCATCTGCAATCGCATTATCTGTTCCGCGACCGCTTCGGCCGGCCCGGCAAGGGCAACGACAAGGGCAAGGTCGAGGCCCTGGTGAAGACGGCGCGGCGCAAGTTCATGGTGCCGATCCCGAAGCTGCACGACCTCGATACTCTGAACGAGCGGCTGATGGCGCGCTGCCTGGAGCGCCTCGATGCGCTGGGGGAAGGCGAGCAGGCGGTGGCGCTGCTGGCCGACCTGGAAGCCCTACGCACGCTGCCGGCTTCTCCCTTCGAGGCCTGCGAGCACATGCCCGGCCAGGTCTCGTCGACGGCCCTGGTGCGCTACCGGCTGGTGGATTACTCGGCGCCGACGATGCACGCCCACAAGAAGGTCATGGTCAAGGGCTATGTCGATCGGGTCGAGATCGCGCTCGGCGCCGAGATCGTCGCTCGCCATCGCCGCTCCTATGTCCGCGGCGACGTCGTCTACGACCCATTGCACTATCTTTCGCTGCTGGAGAAGAAGCCGGGCGCCCTGGACCAGGCGGCGCCGCTGCGCGGATGGAAGCTCGATCCGGCCTTCGATACGTTGCCCCGTCTCCTCGAAGCGCGCTTCGGCCCGCGCGGCAAGCGCGAGTACATCCAGGTGCTGCGCCTGCTGGAGGACTTTCCGGAACGCCAGGTGACGGAAGCGGTGCGTGACGCGGTGAAGCGGCGCGTGATCGGCTTCGACGCCGTCAAGCACCTGCTGCTGGCCCGCATCGAGAAGCGGCCGGCGCATCTGGATCTGTCGCGCTATCCGCATTTGCCCCAGCCCTTCGTCGCCGCCACCCGCAGCGCCGACTACGCCACCCTGCTGGCCGCCGGCCATGGCTGAGGCCCCCCGCATCCTGCTCGAGCATCACCTGAAGAGGCTGAAGCTGCCCACCTTCCTGCGGGAATACGAGAAAGTCGCCCAACAGTGCGCGGCCGAGGGCCTGGATCATGTCCAGTTCCTGGCCCGTCTGGTGGAGCTGGAGCTGATCGACCGCGAGCGCCGGCTGGTCGAGCGGCGCATCAGGCAAGCCGGGTTCCCCGTCGTCAAACAGCTCGAGAGCTTCGACTTCAAGGCCATCCCCAGCCTCAACAAGATGTTGGTGCTGGATCTCGCGCGCGGCGATTACATCGACCGTCGCGAGAACGTGATCCTGTTGGGCCCATCAGGCGTCGGCAAGACTCATATCGCGCTCGCCCTCGGCCTCGCCGCCTGCCAGAAGGGCCTCGGCGTCCGCTTCGCCACCGCCTCCCAGCTCAGCCCGTTGATTAAGTGGCTTTTCCCGGCTCTCACTCCCAGATGAGGAATGCGGCGGCGAAAGCCGTCTGGCCGCTTTGCGAGACCCGCCGTGCCACCAGCATGGCCCCGGTGGGCGTGAGCAGAACGAAAATACCGCCATATCCGCCCGCGACGGCCTCCCGCGGGGTGCCGGCGCCGATGAGCTGGCGCATCAGTAACGATAGATTGTGGCCGGCGACGTGGAGCAGGTATCGCTTGTGCACATTCTCTCGCCCGCGCAGCCAGGTTCGTCGCATGCCGCCACGATCGAGGTTGTGGGCAAAGCAGCGCTCGACGATCTCGGCGCGCAGCTTGAAGGCCTCGCGGGCGACCCCGGACTTGAGCCGCGCACGGTTGTTGGTGACCGCGCGCCGCGCCGCCTCATCACCGTGCCAGCGCGAAAAGCCGGTCTGCTTGGGCGCCGCGATCCGGGTCTTCCAGGGACTGTCGTTCAGAGCCCTCAAGACCGCCCGTGAGTGATAACCTTTGTCGGCGACGCATTCGGCCGGGTTCTCCGACGTCGGTGCCGCATCCACCGCCTCGAGGTTTGCCTCGGCCTTCGCCAGGGTCTTGGAAAGCGTCGTGGTGTCGCCCTCATCGGCCGGGTGCAGCTCGGCCGCCACCACCGCGCCGGTGTCCAGATCCACCGCGTGCTCGGGCTTGTAGGCCAGATGCGTCGTGCCGTCCTTCATCTTGGCGATCTTGGCCTCGGGGTCGCTCTTCGAAACCCAATCCGTGTTGGAAAGCTTCTTGCCCTTGCGCTTCCGCTCCAGACGCGCCAGGTCCTCGGCCGTGGGTGTCTCGACCCCGCTTTCCCGGGCCAGGCGCTCCAGCATCTCCCGGTAGCCTTCGCCGTTGTCGCGCCGCACGATGTTCCGCAGCGCCGCGTTGGCCTCCATGGTCGAGGCATCGACGCCGATGCGCTCGCCCTTGATCAGCCCCGCCTCGGCGATCAGCACCAGAACCCAGTCGAAGACCGCCGCGTGGACTTCATGGGGCAGGCGCGTGCGGCTCCGTGACAGCCAGGAATGGTCCGGTACCCGATCACGGCTCCCCAGTCGCAGGAACGCCCGCAGCGAAAGCGAGTCCGAGCAGCGCCACTCCAGACCGCGCTCGCTGTCGATGCCCTCGAAGTAGCCCACCAGGTGCATCCGGAAATAGCGCCCGGGCGGCACCGAGGGCGCGCCCATCCGGGCCGCGTAATAAGGCCGGCAGCTCGCCTCGGCAAAGGCGTCGAAGCCGCCCTCGATCAGCACCGACTGCAAGCGGTCATAAAACACATGACCCGGAGAGCGCGGCATCTCCGACCAGCTCACCATCAGGTCCCCCTGACCATCCTTCTGCCGTCCCATCGCCATCGGCAAATCCCCCTGCAAATCAGGGAACCAGAGAATCAGACGGCGCCGACGGGCTGAGCTGGTCCACGAGCTGATCGAGGCGCGCGACGAGAAGAGACTGCTCCGCCTCCAGGCCCAGCTCGCCAAGGTCAGCCTCCTGATCGTCGACGAACTCGGATACGTGCCCCTGTCGCAGACCGGAAGCGAGCTGCTGTTCGACGTCTTCAGCCGGCGCTACGAAAACGGCGCCACAATCGTCACCTCGAACCTGCCCTTCCAGGAATGGACCTCCGTCTTCGCCAGCGAGCGCCTCACCGGCGCCCTGCTCGACCGCATCACCCAACATGTTCATATCCTGGAGATGAACGCCGAGAGCTATCGGCTCAAGCACAGCCGATCCCGACGACGCCCGTCCGAATAACCCCCCGCTTGCCCCCGTGGGCCCACAGGAGGGACCCACGCGCGGGCCGCCGCCAGCCGCGCGGAGGGCGCGTCGCCCCGCGCGCGGGTCCCTCCTGTGGGCTACCGGGACAAGCTACCGCCGAAGCCCTTGGTGCAATTTTACGCCGCCGCGCCGGTACATATTCTCTCCGCCGTTGACACCAGAGCGCGCTTCCGCGAAGCCGGGGAGCAAATTATCCGCTACGCACGGGGCTACGCGCCGGAAGCGAGGATCGATGGTCTAGTACGAGCTTCGCTCATCGCTTTGAGCAGCCAAACTCCCTCCTTGCTGGATGACAGCGCCACCGCGCCGCACGCGGTAGACTTCTCTGGAATGCGTTCGGGATGGTTGCGGACATGGGTCAGAGAGCGGCTTCTTATCGCTCGCCATTGATGCGCGGCGAAATTCCCATGCAAGATATCGCCTCGACAACCTGGGCTTTAGTCCCATTCAACTCCGCATATCCTCCCAAAGGTCCGAGAGATCCCGGCCTAGTAATGTGATTGCGGTTGCAAGAATTACCCAATCTAGGCTAGGTCAAAGTCAGTTTTTCGGCCGCAATTTCTGGTTCTATCTGTTTATCCCGACTTTTCCCGCGTTCTCCATCGGCGGGAGTTTTGGGACGTGTCTTGCCACCATTTCCAACCAACGGGACTGCGTTCTCGTCTACGGGAAGTGAGCAAGGTGGATTGATGGAATAGGTAACAGACTTACTCCGGTTGATCCCGCAAACGGCCGGCTGGAAACGTGACATTGCGCCTTTGAGATAGTCCTCTTCCAGCTCGCAACAAACCCATTTGCGCCGGAGCGCCTCGGCGACGGCACCGGTAACACAAGAGCCGGCAAAAGGATCAACCACGAGATCACCAGGATCAGTCAGCATCCGGATGAAATACTCTGGTACCTCCGCAGGGTAGCGCGCCGGGTGGATCGGGTAGTTATTTTGTCTGCAAAAATCTTGATAGCGCCCGTTGGACTCCGTGTTGGCTACGGCAAGCAGGTTCGGCGGCACCGAACCGCCATTGTCCTTGCCGAATTTATCCGAAATATCGTGCCCTGACGGCCGAAGCTTGGCTTGATAGCCATTCTTCAGGAGGTGGCGCATGGACGCGCTGTACGGAGCAAGGACACGGCGGTTGTTGGCTTTGGGCCACGGCGTAGGAGACAACCACCAGATGCAGTTCACGGCGTCCTTGACGCGCACCCGACGCACGTTGACCCACTCGGCTGGTGTTGGAAGCTTCGACGGATTCCACCAATAATGTTCTTGGCATAGATGGAAGCCGTACTCCTCGCACAGCATCAGCAAGAGTTCGAAGTGATAAAGCGATCGTGTGGGAGTACCCTTCTTCCACGCACCGCCGATATCGATTACCACGCTGCCGCTATCCTTAAGGACGCGTTTGAAGCCCTCTGCAAAGGGCCGAAACCACTTGCAGTAATGGTGCGCATCCTCGTTGCCATAGATCTTCTTGCGGACGAGTCCAAAGGGTGGGGACGTCATGATGAGGTCTACCGATTTCTCGGCAACCCCATTGAAGAGGTAACTGAGGGCATCGCCGCTCAGGATCTGACCCAAGCCCGTTTGGTGGTATGCCCGAATCCCGCTCAATGGATATTTCGTTGTGATCGAGGGCTTGTCGTCTGCCGACTCTTTGATCTCTGCCGTGGCGAGATCATGTAGGTGGCGGAGATATTCGCTGATGGACCGGAAACCCAGACGCTCGGCGGTCTGCTCCATTTCGGTCCGCTCTTCGACGGTCAGGCGGACGTTGGCGAATGACTTTCTTGGATTGTCGGTCCTCGGCCGAGGCATGTATCCCTCCCGTATCACAGAATGAGAGTAGCTCAGGGGTTTTTGTGTGACAAGTATATCTGGTATCGAATTGAATTGGAACCCCTACATTTGGCACCTTGAGGTCCCCCTGCGGTGGTGCTGCCCTTTCGGACAACCTGGCGACTCACCAAAGGTGTGCTTGAGGTCGCTGTTGCGCCGTGGGGTTCAGATGCATGCACTCAAGGGCAAGCCGCGTAGCGGCTCCAGGAGCCTGGGTCAGCTCGCTCATTCTGCGGCAAATGCTCTCAACGCTTGCCTTGTTTGGACGTGTGACCAGTTCAGTATTACGAAAATACTGTTGCCATCTTGACGGCATCCCTGTTTGTGATATATCTTTCT
Source organism: Alphaproteobacteria bacterium (assembly GCA_965249645.1). Taxonomy (GTDB): domain Bacteria; phylum Pseudomonadota; class Alphaproteobacteria; order UBA828; family JAPUJA01; genus CAVOEB01. Next base: position 77,683 of record CBDFML010000012.1, on the reverse strand, counting down.
ATATGTGAGAAAGCCATTGATATATCTTTCTATATGTGAGAAAGCCATATTGTCACTGTATGACACAGAAAGCGCAAATACTGTGGGGAATAGGCATGGCGCAGGACAGGGATCTCGGGCCTAAGAGACTGAAATTTCGGGAATTGGCGGAGGGTAGAACGAACAAGGCTATCACCGCCATTGCGCGCATCGGAAATCTTTCGAACCGCCAGCTCTATGAGTGGGAGGACGCGGAACTGAAGAAGATCATTAGGGCCCTCAAGGACGCCGTTTCCGACATCGAGAACAAGTTCGCGGAACCGAGGGGGAGGGCGGATGCGAAGTTCCGACTCTGAGATGCGAACATTTTCGTACATCGAAGAACACGGCAATCGCATGCAGAAATTCATCCTCCCTGACGAAATTCCTATCGATCCGGTTGAGACTGTCAACGGCGGAGAGAATATGTACCGGCGCGGCGGCGTAAAATTGCACCAAGGGCTTCGGCGGTAGCTTGTCCCGGTAGCCCACAGGAGGGGCCCGCGCGCGGGGCGACGCGCCCTCCGCGCGGCTGGCGGCGGCCCGCGCGTGGGAGCCTCCTGTGGGCCCACGGGGGCAAGCGGGGGGTTATTCGGACGGGCGTCGTCGGGATCGGCTGTGCTTGAGCCGATAGCTCTCGGCGTTCATCTCCAGGATATGAACATGGTGGGTGATGCGGTCGAGCAGGGCGCCGGTGAGGCGCTCGCTGGCGAAGACGGAGGTCCATTCCTGGAAGGGCAGGTTCGAGGTGACGATTGTGGCGCCGTTTTCGTAGCGCCGGCTGAAGACGTCGAACAGCAGCTCGCTTCCGGTCTGCGACAGGGGCACGTATCCGAGTTCGTCGACGATCAGGAGGCTGACCTTGGCGAGCTGGGCCTGGAGGCGGAGCAGTCTCTTCTCGTCGCGCGCCTCGATCAGCTCGTGGACCAGCTGGGAGGCGGTGGCGAAGCGGACGCCGAGGCCCTTCTGGCAGGCGGCGAGGCCGAGGGCGAGCGCGATATGAGTCTTGCCGACGCCTGATGGGCCCAACAGGATCACGTTCTCGCGACGGTCGATGTAATCGCCGCGCGCGAGATCCAGCACCAACATCTTGTTGAGGCTGGGGATGGCCTTGAAGTCGAAGCTCTCGAGCTGTTTGACGACGGGGAACCCGGCTTGCCTGATGCGCCGCTCGACCAGCCGGCGCTCGCGGTCGATCAGCTCCAGCTCCACCAGACGGGCCAGGAACTGGACATGATCCAGGCCCTCGGCCGCGCACTGTTGGGCGACTTTCTCGTATTCCCGCAGGAAGGTGGGCAGCTTCAGCCTCTTCAGGTGATGCTCGAGCAGGATGCGGGGGGCCTCAGCCATGGCCGGCGGCCAGCAGGGTGGCGTAGTCGGCGCTGCGGGTGGCGGCGACGAAGGGCTGGGGCAAATGCGGATAGCGCGACAGATCCAGATGCGCCGGCCGCTTCTCGATGCGGGCCAGCAGCAGGTGCTTGACGGCGTCGAAGCCGATCACGCGCCGCTTCACCGCGTCACGCACCGCTTCCGTCACCTGGCGTTCCGGAAAGTCCTCCAGCAGGCGCAGCACCTGGATGTACTCGCGCTTGCCGCGCGGGCCGAAGCGCGCTTCGAGGAGACGGGGCAACGTATCGAAGGCCGGATCGAGCTTCCATCCGCGCAGCGGCGCCGCCTGGTCCAGGGCGCCCGGCTTCTTCTCCAGCAGCGAAAGATAGTGCAATGGGTCGTAGACGACGTCGCCGCGGACATAGGAGCGGCGATGGCGAGCGACGATCTCGGCGCCGAGCGCGATCTCGACCCGATCGACATAGCCCTTGACCATGACCTTCTTGTGGGCGTGCATCGTCGGCGCCGAGTAATCCACCAGCCGGTAGCGCACCAGGGCCGTCGACGAGACCTGGCCGGGCATGTGCTCGCAGGCCTCGAAGGGAGAAGCCGGCAGCGTGCGTAGGGCTTCCAGGTCGGCCAGCAGCGCCACCGCCTGCTCGCCTTCCCCCAGCGCATCGAGGCGCTCCAGGCAGCGCGCCATCAGCCGCTCGTTCAGAGTATCGAGGTCGTGCAGCTTCGGGATCGGCACCATGAACTTGCGCCGCGCCGTCTTCACCAGGGCCTCGACCTTGCCCTTGTCGTTGCCCTTGCCGGGCCGGCCGAAGCGGTCGCGGAACAGATAATGCGATTGCAGATGCGAAAACGCCTGGGTGCGCCGCCGCGTGCCGTCGCCCAGGATCCGCGCCACCGCAAGGGTGGTGTTGTCGTACAGGATCGATCGGGGGATACCGCCGAGGAAGGCGAAGGCGCTGACATGACCGTCCAGGAAGGCCTCCGTCGTCTCCCTCGGATAGGCCTTGACGAACCAGACGTTCGAATGGGGCAGGATCAGGCAGAAGAAGGCGACCTTCTCCCGACAGCCCCGCAGCTCGACCACCGCCTCGCCGAAGTCGACCTGGGCATGGCCCGGCGGGTGATGCAGCGGCACGAAGGCCTCGCGCGTCGACTGCCGCCGGGAACGGACATAGTCCTTCACGATCGTGTAGCCGCCGGAAAACCCGTGCTCGTCCCGCAGACGCTCGAAAATCCGATGCGCCGTGTGCCGCTGCTTGCGCGGCACGTCCGGATCCGTGTCCGCCTCCAGGATCGCGTCGACGATGCCGGTGAACCCGTCCAGCTTCGGCCGCCGTACCGGCTTCGTCCGCCGATATCCCGGCGCCGCCGCATAGCTCAGCATCTTCTTCACAGTCCGGCGCTCGATGCCGAACCGCCGCCCCGCCTCGTGGTGGCTCAACCCCTCATCGACAACCGCCAGCCGAACCGCCGCATAGAGCTCCACGCCGTACATCCCCCGCCCCTCGCCAAAACAGACAAGGGACCATAGGTGGCGCATTTTTGCGCCGCCGCGACCGGACCGCCCGGCCGCATCGCGTGGGGCATCTTTGCTCCGCCGTTAACAGTCACAACGCTACCGGATCGGCGGCCGCTTCGAGATCGGGTCGTCGCTCAACCTCAGCCTCGAGGCGGGTGAGCCGCCAACGTCGCGATCTCAGTCGGCCGCCTGCGCGGTGTCGCGCAGAAACGTGCAGGATTATGCTCCCTCATGCGTCCACTGTGCGTCCACGACACTAATCGCGTCATGGCTGCGAAAAGAGAAAAGCCCGTAACTGTGTGAAGTTACGGGCTTTATTTGGTTGCGGGGGTTGGATTTGAACCAACGACCTTCAGTTTATGAGTCGTGTCCAGTTACTTTCGCGTTACTACGAACAAATGAGAAATAACATGAAATAACAAATGTTTACTTGATTTTTTCTTTGAACGCCTTACTCTGATCTTCACCCTTTTGCGCACCGAAACGCGCCCTCGTGCTCCCCCAGTGCTCCCCCGGGGAGCAGGCCAAGTGGAGGAGACCGATGAAGGCGAAGATCACCAAGCGGCTCATCGAAGACCTCACCCCGGATGCCGGAACGGATTTGTGGGTGTGGGACAAGGACCTTCCGGGCTTCGGCATCCGAGTCAAGCCCAGCGGCGTAAAGGCCTACGTCATTCAGTACCGGAATGGGCGCCGGCAGTCCCGCAAGTTCACTCTCGGCCGGCATGGCGTCCTTGCGCCCGAGCAAGCACGGCGGATGGCCCGCCAGGCCCTGGCGGCGGTCGAGCGCGGTGAGGACCCGGCCCACGACAGGCGGGGCCATCGCGATGCGCTGAGTGTCGCCGACCTCGCCAAGCGGTTCGACGAGGAGCATATCTCCGTTCGTCTCAAGCCCAGCACGGCGCGGGAGTACCGCCGCAACCTCCGCCGCTTCATCCTCCCGGCCCTGGGCCGGCTCACGGTGGCCGACGTGGTCCGGGCCGACATCGCCCGTTTCCACCACGGGCTCCGCCACCTCCCCTACCAGGCCAACCGAAACCTCGAGATCATCTCCAAGATGTTCAACCTTGCGGAGATGTGGGGTCTGCGGCCGGACGGATCGAACCCGCGCCGGCACATCAAGAAGTACCCCGAGGAGAAGCGCGAGCGCTACTTGAGCGTGGCGGAACTCGCCGCACTGGGCGAAGCGCTGTCGCGGGCCGAGAGCGAAGGCGTCTTGGACGAATACGCCGTCGCCGCGATCCGGCTGCTGATCTTCACCGGCTGCCGACTCAACGAGATCATGACGCTGAGGTGGGACGATGTCGATGAGGCCGGCCATTGCCTGCGGCTGTCGGACACCAAGACCGGAGCGCGGGTGGTTCATCTCGGCCAACCCGCCCTCGATGTGCTCGCGGGCATCACCCGCCAGCTCGGTAACCCCTGGGTCATCTGCGGCCGCATTCCGCGCTCGCGCCGGACCGACCTGCAGCCGCCCTGGCAGCGAATGCGCAAGCGCGCGACGGTCCTCCTCTGGGCCCGCGCCGTGGGCAGCGAGGAGGCCGCCCTGGTGAAGCGGCTCGAGCGCGACCTCGGCCGTGAGCCGACTTACGATGAGTGCCTCGCCTCGACCCAAGAGCGGCATCTCGACTTGCCGACCGGTCTCGTCGACGTTCGCATCCACGACCTCCGCCACAGCTTCGCCTCGGGCGCCGTGGCCCTCGGCGAAAGCCTGCCGATGATCGGCAAGCTGCTCGGCCACACCCAGGTCCAGACGACGGCGCGTTACGCCCACCTCGCCGCGGACCCGGTCAAGGCCGCGGCCGAGCGGGTGACATCCAATATCGCGTCCATCCTCGGCAGCGGGCAAGATCAAGACACCACCGATGCCGCGGTGATTTAGCGGTCCATGGGGTCAACATCGTCGGAACCGCCCAAGGTGGGGCGCTCCCAGGTCGAGACCCAACGGCTCGCATGCGCTGCGGCGGAGATGTCACCTCATAACCTGAAGGTCGTAGGTTCGAATCCTACCCCCGCAACCAAAAAAATCCCGTTAAGTCAAAGACTTAGCGGGCTTTTGCTTTGGCGCCGAACATCTCAAAATCGGTCCATGGAATCACTATGGAATCATGAGGGAGCGAAATCGTGCGCGTGTCCGGGAGATCGTGCGCACGGCAGACCGTTGGAAACTGGCGGATGACGTTTCTGTTCATCGCGGCCCAAAGGCGGCATCTCGATTTGCCGGTCGGCCTCACCGACCTCCGCCACAGCTTCGCATCGGTCGCTGTGGCTAGCGGCAAGGGCCCGCCCATCATCGGCAAGATGCTGGGCCACACCCAGGTGCAGACCACGGTGCGCTACGCTCACCTCGCCGCCGACCCGGTCAAGGCCGCGGCCGAGCGGGTGACGTCCAATATCGCGTCCATCCTCGGCAGCGGGCAAAACCAAGACATCGATGCAGCGGTGATTTGACGGTCTATGGTGTCAGCGTCGTCCGGGCTCGCCCATGGGCGGCATCGGTGCTGACCACGACGATGCGTCCGCCGCGAGCGTTGCGTGCGAGCGACCGCTTCGCGAACTCCGCAATCATCAACGCGCTGGCGCGCACGTTGACCGCGTGATGACGGTCGATTTCGGCGCCGGACACAATGGGCAGACGGTCATTCACCGGATCGAACCTGTGCCCGAAGTGCGGGAAGGCGCCACCCGCGGCCGGGCACAACCTTTGCGAACCCTGCGCCGAGAAGCGGCGCGAGTCCGAGCGCGCCCGCTACGCCTGGCCGGGATTTCGGGCAGGGGTTTGCCGGTCCAGTGCCGGCCGTGCGAGCGCGGTCGCACTGCCCCTGCATGCGACTGAGAAACCGCATCCGCCTTGGCCGGCATCGGCAGCGGTTTCGATCATGCGCCTGCCCCGCCGCGAGCGCATCGCTGACTACGTGCTCTTGCTTGCATTGCAAGCATACAGTAGTTTGGGCACGTCCCGAACCATGAAGAGGTACGGCCAATGGCGAGCATCACGATCCGCAATCTCGATGACGATGTGAGGACGCGCCTGCGCGTACGCGCCGCCGAGCACAGCCGCTCGATGGAAGAGGAGGTGCGTATCATCCTGCGCGAGGCCGTGAGTGACGGGAAGGCCGGTCCCCGGGACCTGGCGAAGTTCACCCGCGAGTGCTTCGCGCCCCTTGGCGGTGTCGCGCTCGAGCTTCCGCCGCGCGGACCGATGCGCGAACCTCCGGACTTCTCCTGAGCCGCTTAGGATGTTCGTCATTGACACGAATGTGGCCTCCGAGCTCATGCGCCCCGAGCCGGCGCCCACTGTCGCGGCGTGGATTGCGGAGCGGAACGCGGAGGAGCTTTATCTGACCGCGGTCAGTGAAGCAGAGTTGCTCTACGGTGTCGCGATCATGCCGGCAGGCAGACGGCGCACCATGCTAGAGTCCTCCATGGCCCGGTGGCTCAACCAGGGTTTCGCCGAACGGATTCTGCCGTTCGACAGTGCCGCCGCCCGCGCCTATGCGGAGATAGCGTCAGGCCGTCGCCGCGCCGGCCGGCCGATCGGCGAGGCCGATTGCCAGATTGCCGCCATATCCCGCTCGCGCGGCGCCGTCCTGGTGACGCGGAACATGCGGGATTTCGAAGGTACGGGCGTCGACGTCGTCGATCCCTGGACGGCCGCATGACCGCAACCACCGAAGCATTCGCGCGGGTCAAGATAGACGGGCTGCTGAAGGATGCAGGCTGGAATCTGACCGACGGTGTGAGCGTCCTGTTCGAGCACGCACTGCCGGACGGTACGCAGGCCGACTACGCGCTCTGCGACCGCTCGGGACGTCCGATGGCGGCGCTCGAAGCCAAGCGCGCCGGCATCGACCCCATCGCCGCCCAGGACCAGGGCCGCCACTACGCCGAACAGCTGGATGTCCCGTTCGTCTTCCTGTCCAACGGGGAGGAAGTGCGGTTCCTGGACCGGGAGACCGACGCCCATGCCCGGCAGATCGCGGGCTTCTACTCCCAGGACGATCTCGAACGGCGGATCGCCGTGCGCAAGATTCGCCGCGACCTCTCCGGTGTCGCCATCGACCGGAGGATTGTCGATCGCGACTACCAGATCGATTGTATCGAGGCGCTGTCCGCCGAGGTCTCGCGCGGCCGCCGCAAGCTGCTGGTCGAGATGGCGACGGGAAGCGGCAAGACCCGCACGGCGGCAGCCTTCATCAAGCGCCTGTTCGAAGCCGGCATCGTCACCCGTGTGCTGTTCCTCGTGGACCGGATCGCGCTCGCCGGCCAGGCCGAGGACGCCTTCACGGACCACCTCCGCGACTATCCCTGTCATGTGTTGCGGCCGGGCCGCGGCTTCGACAGAGCAAAGCTCGTCACGATCGCGACCCTTCAGACCATGATCGCGGAATACCGCGATCTCTCGCCGGGCTATTTCGATCTGGTGATCACCGACGAATGCCACCGCTCGATCTACGGCAAGTGGAGCGGCGTGCTGCGGCATTTCGACGGCATCCAGCTCGGCCTGACGGCGACGCCCTGCACGGCGGCCGACACGGACGCGCTTCCCGATCCCGAGGACGGGCTGTTCGTGCGCGACACGCTGCGTTTCTTCGGCCTCGAGAGGCCGACCTTCCGCTATACCCTGCCCGAGGCCATCGAGGCCGGCCATCTCGTTCCCTATCGCATCTACAAGGCGATGACGGTCAAGACCGCTGCCGAGGACGGCTTTCCCGTCCGGCGCGACGAGCTCGACTGGACCGCGATGGACGCGGCCACGCGGGCGGAGTTCGAGGAGCTGTTCGCGGCGTCGGACAGCATCACCGTGGACCCGCGCGCGCTTGAACGGAAGTTCACGATCCCTGAGCGCAACCGCGCCATCGTCCGCGAATTCCGCGATGCCTTCGAGAAGGGGTTCATGGGCAGGGACGGTGTCAGGCGGTCTCCGGACCGGGGCAAGACCATTGTGTTCGCGGTGACGAAACGCCATGCGGAGACGCTGGCGGAGATGTTCGACGAGCATTTCGCCGACCTGAAGCCGCATCCGGCGGTGCGCTACGCCGATTTCGTGGTGAGCGATGTGGGCGGCGGTCCGGCTCCCGACGCCGGCGCCGTCATCAAGCGCTTCAAGGAAGAAGCGTTCCCGCAGATTCTCGTCAGCGTGAACATGCTCGATACCGGTTTCGACTGCCCCGAGGTGGTCAATCTGGTGATGGCCCGGTTTACCCGCAGCGCCATCCTCTACCGCCAGATGCGCGGACGCGGCACGCGAAAGGCGCCCCACATCGGAAAGACGGGATTCACGATATTCGATTTCGTCGGCGTGACGGAGTTCCACGGCGACGACGACGAGGACATCGATGGCGGCATCCTCGACGGCGGCAAGCGGAAGGGTCCATACGATCCGCGCATGCTGCTGACGCTCGATGTGAACGACCAGATTGATCCCGCGACCCGGGAGTGGCTGTCACTCGACGAGAACGGACGGATCGTGCGCACGCCGGAGCACGAGGCGCGGGCGGCCGAGATCGGCTTGCGCGTCGAGGCATGGCGCGGAGAGCATGAGTTCGATACGGAACAGGCGCGCTGGGCGGGTCTGATAGGGAGCCGGGTCAAGGCCGACGCCATGAACATCGACGCCTTCGGGGACTACGATTTCGACGAGCATCCGTTCAGCGCCCTGGGCGGGTACGATCAGGCGAGGCGGGTGTTCGGCGGCGAGGAATCACTCGGCAGGCTGATCGCCGGGTTCAATGCGGCCGTGTTCGGGCGGGCCGGCGCTGTCGATGAGCCGCACAGCCGACAAGGGGAAGCGCCTTGAGTATCCCGCCATGCCCATGACCCCCGAGCTCCGGCGCGGCATCGACCGTATCCGCGACTATCTGTTCGGCGGCGGTTACCCGAACCCGGCCCAGAACGCCGAACAGCTCAGCTTCATGATCTACTTCTACATGTACGAGGCGGCCGATGCGGCGCGCCTGCGTACCGCGCGCCGTCCGGGCGCGGCACCCTATGCCAGCGTCTACGACGGCGACTGGGACCTGCGCAACCCGCGCAACGCCCGCGACCCGGACGAAGCAACAGTGCCGCGCGAACTGTTGCGCTGGTCCTCATGGGCGCATGCGCTGAACGGCGAGCGGCTGGTCAACTGGGTGCGCGAGGAGGTATTTCCGTTCCACGCCGAACTCGCGGCGGACGGCGTAACCGATTTCATGGACGGCGCCCGGCTGGTCATCGACGAGCCGACCGTGCTCACTCAGGTGGTCAGCCAGTTGAACGACCTGCGTCTCGACCGGGTGGACGCCGACACCAAGGGCGACCTGTTCGAGCATGTGCTCCGCCAGATCCGGCAGGCCGGCGAACTCGGCCAGTTCCGCACGCCGCGCCATGTCATCCGCGCGCTGGTCCGGCTCATAGACCCCCGGATCGGCGAGACCGTCTACGATCCGGCCGCCGGCACGGCGGGTTTCCTGGTCGGCGCCTACGACCATATCCGGCTCGCGAACTCGTCGCCCGAAGGCATTGAGGAGATCGAGGCGGAAGGCAAGACCATAAGGCGTGGTCTGGGCGACGCGCTTGGCCGGGATGCCGTGAAACAGCTGCACGAGGCGACCCTCTACGGTGCCGACGTGGACCCGCAGATGGTCCGCCTCGCCACCATGAACCTGACCCTGCGCGGATTGGACCGGGTGCGCATCCTGCGCCGCGATGCGCTCACGCGATCCCTCGACCGCGCGGCGAAGGCCGAGTTCGGCCTGCCGGCGCCGGGCTTCGACGTCATCCTCGCCAACCCGCCGTTCTCCGGCCGGCTAGACAGGGACCGCATCGTCGAGGACGTCAAGGTCGGCCGCACGGCGCAGACGGAGCTGCTGTTCCTGCAATACATGCTCAATCATCTGAAGGAGGGCGGGCGCTGCGGCGTCGTGGTGCCGGAGGGCGTGCTGTTCGGCTCCACCGGTGCGCACCGCGAACTGCGCCGCAGGCTGGTCGAGAACAACACCGTCGAGGCCGTGCTGTCGCTTCCCGGCGGCGTGTTCAACCCCTATTCCGGCGTCAAAACCTCACTGCTGGTCTTCCGCAAGGGCGGCGCGACCCGACGCGTCATGTTCCTGCACGCCGACAATGACGGCTTCAAGCTCGATGCCAACCACGATCAGCCCATAGAGGAGGACGATCTGCCCGGCCTGATCGCGGCGTTCCACGACCGGGAAGCGCTGTGGGCGGTATGGACGGCGCGCGATCCTGACGCCGACTGGACCGAAAACTGGTGGTATGCCGACGCCGACGCTATCCGCGCCGCCGACTTCAACCTCAGCGCCGGCCGTCACCGGCCGCAGAACCGTTCAAGGGTCGAACACCGCGACCCGCTGGAGATTCTCGATGAATTGAGGGCCATTGAGACGGAGCTTCTGGGGGAAATCGACGAACTGTCGGATGCGGTGCGGGAAGTGGGCAATTGAGAAGCTTGCCCCTAGGCGATGTTCTCGAACTCGCTTACGGGAAGGGCCTCCCGGTCAGAGCACGACAGGGTGGATCAATTCCGGTCTATGGATCGAACGGTGTGGTCGGGTGGCACAATGAAGCTCTTGTTTGCGAACCAACGATCATTGTTGGAAGAAAAGGATCGGTCGGAGCAATCCACTTGGTTGCGAGTCCGTCGTTCCCGATTGACACCACCTATTTTGTTCGCCCGAGGCCCGGCATTGAACTTGACACTACATATGCGTCATATGCTTTGAAGCATATAGATCTTTCGCGCTTGCGAACTGAGACCGGTGTGCCAGGGTTGAACAGGGCAGACGCTTACCGACAACCATTTCCCCTCCCGCCGCTCGACGAGCAGCGGAGGATCGTCGGCATCCTGAACCGGGCGGCGAAGATCGAACGGCTGCGGGCGCAGGCAGCCGAGAGGTTGAGGGAATTCATCCCCGCTCTGTTCATCAAGATGTTCGGGCATCCGGTCAAAAACCCGATGGGGTGGCAAACAGAAAAGCTGGGCTCACTTGGCACTCTCGACCGTGGTCGGTCACGTCACCGGCCGCGAAATGCGCCGGAGCTATACGGCGGTCCTTATCCGTTTGTTCAAACGGGGGACATAGCCAACTCTGATGGAATGGTAAAGGAGTACTCACAAACCTATTCTGAATGTGGTCTAAATCAGAGCAAGAAATGGCCCTCTGGAACACTTTGCATCACCATAGCAGCGAATATTGGTATGACTGCCACCCTTGATTTCGATGCATGCTTTCCGGACAGCGTTGTAGGATTTTCGCCCGGTGAAAACGTTGCCATCTCTTACATTCAAACGGCCATCGATTTAATGCAGAATAAGCTTGAAGAAGACGCGCCTAAAGCGGCTCAGCGCAACATAAACCTCAAAATTCTCAAAGAACTCATCGTTCCTGTTCCACCATTGGAGATGCAAAGCCAATACGCCCAAACCGTCGAAACAGCGCGCTCCACAATCGCCGTCGCAGAGTCCGGCTCTAGGACCGCCTCGGAGCTAAGCGCCGCCCTCATGTCCCGCGTGTTGGAAACCGGTGCGTGACCGACATCATGGGTGGTAAATGGCAAAGCAAATTGATGGCTCGGATACGCGCGCGCGACACAGCGCCTAAACTGGCCGTCTGCAGCATCGCCCGCAGGATAGGGCTACGCCTTTGCCTGCACCGCATGGACTTGCTCGGCTGCCCGACCCGGATTAGCGCAACGATGGACAGGACGGCGGTTCGCCCTAACACGGAGCGAATGCCGCAGGCGCGGCCGTTCCTCAGCCGTGCCATGCCGATGGTTGTGGTTCCGGTGGCATCCCTCTCCCGTTGGGTCACACTACGAGAGCATCGGTTCCATTCTGACGTCCGAGGGGTGACCGAATGTGGTAGGTCCCCGAGCACCAGCATGCAGCACCGAAATACGATGACGGTACTTCCATGACCACTGAACCGATCTTCGCGGCTATCGGCGATGCGACGGACGACATCGAGGTCCGTCTCAGCTACCGAATCGTCGAGCTATTCTCCGAGGGCCTCTACACGAGTCCGAACAAGGCCGTCGAGGAGCTCGTTGCCAATTCCTTCGACGCCGGCGCCCGAAGAGTCCATGTACTCCTCTCGTCGAACCTGCACGATCAGGACGCGACAATTGCAGTGTTCGACGACGGCGAGGGGATGGATCAGGAGGGCCTCAAACGCCACTGGCTTATCGGTATCAGCAACAAACGCAGGCTGTCGGCACTCCCGAGAGGTCGACAGCAGATCGGTAAATTTGGGATCGGAAAGCTGGTGTTAACGGCGGAGCAAAGATGCCCCACGCGAGGCGGCCGGGCGGTCCGGTCGCGGCGGCGCAAAAATGCGCCACCTATGGTCCCTTGTCTGTTTTGGCGAGGGGCGGGGGATGTACGGCGTGGAGCTCTATGCGGCGGTTCGGCTGGCGGTTGTCGATGAGGGGTTGAGCCACCACGAGGCGGGGCGGCGGTTCGGCATCGACCGCCGGACTGTGAAGAAGATGCTGAGCTATGCGGCGCCGCCGGGATATCGGCGGACGAAGCCGGTACGGCGGCCGAAGCTGGACGGGTTCACCGGCATCGTCGACGCGATCCTGGAGGCGGACACGGATCCGGACGTGCCGCGCAAGCAGCGTCACACGGCGCATCGGATTTTCGAGCGTCTGCGGGACGAGCACGGGTTTTCCGGCGGCTACACGATCCAGACCGTGTGAAAACTCGGGCGGTGGCGGGGATGGAGGTTTAGGTAACCATGATTTGCGGCGATCCCACGTAATCTGGCGGTTTGGCGCCGGTAGCCCTGTGGAAGGGGCTCCAGGCCGCCGTGGATCGATGTGCGGCGCTCGATTTTGGCCTGATTCCCGTCTCATGCCCTCGCGGCGGCGATCAAGGCGGGAACACCTACCAGCGAGATCGCGCGGCGGATGTTGTAAGCCAGCGCCGTGATGCTGAACTCGCCGCGCACGTTCTCCAGCCGCCGGGTCAGGAAGGCACCCTGGCCCATCCATTGTTTGATTGAGCCGAAGGGATGCTCGACGCTTTCACGGCGCGCATCGAGCAGCTCCGGGCGGGCCGCCAATCGTTCTGCCATGCGCTCCAGGATTGCTTCGTCGACATAGCGCAGGACCCGACGGAAGGCGCTTTTCGTACACTTCGACTTGAGTTGGCACTCCTTGCACGCGGCGCGATTGGCGTAACTGGCGAAGAAGAGATCGCGGCGCTTGCGCTTGCTGTGTAGCGCCAGGCGTTGGCCGTCGGGGCAGATATAAATGTCCTCGCCGCCGTCATAGCGGAAGCGTTCCTTGGGAAAGAGCCCCTGGCTCACCGTGGATCCGCGCTGGGGCTTGGGCACATGCGGCACGACGCCGGCATTCTCGCAGGCCTCGATATCCTCGATCTTGAAGTAGCCCGCGTCGGCGACCGCGTCGATCCGATCGACGGCCAGGTTCCGACGGGCCACCACCGCCGTCTCGGCCAATAGACCGAGATCGCTGACCTTGTTATGGACCTGCTGCTCGGCGATCAGTTTGTGTTTGGCGTCCACGGCGATCTGAATGTTGTAGCCGACACCGACCCGGGTCTCGGCGTACATCGCCCGGCTGTCCGGATCCGTCAAAGAGAGCTGGTCCTCGCCACTCGCAGCCAGCGCGTCTCGATGTTCCTCAAACCGCTCACGCCGCCCTTGGATCGCAGCGATCTTCTCCTGGATATGCTCCACCTCGCCGCCGCCGGTGCCGCCCTCGTCTTGCCCGTCGGCCTCGTCGAGCCGGTCGAGATAACGCGACAACCTCTCGTCGCTCTCGGCCAACGCCTTCGCCAGCTTCGCTTTGGTGAAGTTCCGCTTCCGGCTGTTCACTGCCTTGATCCGTGTACCGTCAACCGCCACCAGCTCGCGTCCGAACAGCTCCAGTTCGCGGCATAGCCTCACGAACTCCCGAAACACCTGTCGGAAGGCCGCCCGATTGATCCGCCGGAAATCGGCGATCGTCTTGAAGTCCGGCGACAAATGCCGCAATAGCCAGATCACTTCGAGATTACGCTTGCTCTCAGCCTCCAGCCGGCGGCTCGAACGTACCCGATTGAGATAGCCGTATATGTAGAGCTTCAGCAGGTCCGCCGGATCGTAGCCGGGACGACCTATCGCCTTCGGCGCGGCGCGCTCGAAACCAGCGGCCGCCAGGTCCAAACCATCCACGAAGGCGTCGATGAAACGGACCGGGTTATCCCGGCCCACGTAATCGTCCACTGCTTCCGGCAGAAGCAGAACCTGAGAGCGGTCAACGCCAGGAATGTGTCTCATGGCGGACCCTAACATCGCCATGAGTCGGACGGAATCCCCCGCCACCCAGAGTTTTCACACGGTCTGGATCGTGAAGGACTATGTCCGTTCCCGGCGGCAATCGACGCGCGAGGCCTTCGTGCCGCTGCATCACCCGCCGGGCCATGCCCAGGTCGACTTCGGCGAGGCGGTGGTGGAGGTCGGGGGCAGGCGGGAGAAGGTCGCCTTCTTCTGCCTGATCCTGCCCCATTCGAACGTCTGGTTCGTCAAGGCCTATCCGAGGGAGACGACGGAGGCCTTCCTGGACGGTCATGTCAGCGCCTTCGCCTTCCTCGGCGGTATCCCCCGATCGATCCTGTACGACAACACCACCCTTGCGGTGGCGCGGATCCTGGGCGACGGCACGCGGCGGCGCACCCAGGCGTTTTCGCATCTGCAATCGCATTATCTGTTCCGCGACCGCTTCGGCCGGCCCGGCAAGGGCAACGACAAGGGCAAGGTCGAGGCTCTGGTGAAGACGGCGCGGCGCAAGTTCATGGTGCCGATCCCGAAGCTGCACGACCTCGATACTCTGAACGAGCGGCTGATGGCGCGCTGCCTGGAGCGCCTCGACGCGCTGGAGAAAGGCGAGCAGGCGGCGGCGCTGCTGGCCGACCTGGAAGCCCTACGCACGCTGCCGGCTTCTCCCTTCGAGGCCTGCGAGCACATGCCCGGCCAGGTCTCGTCGACGGCCCTGGTGCGCTACCGGCTGGTGGATTACTCGGCGCCGACGATGCACGCCCACAAGAAGGTCATGGTCAAGGGCTATGTCGATCGGGTCGAGATCGCGCTCGGCGCCGAGATCGTCGCTCGCCATCGGCGCTCCTATGTCCGCGGCGACGTCGTCTACGACCCATTGCACTATCTTTCGCTGCTGGAGAAGAAGCCGGGCGCCCTGGACCAGGCGGCGCCGCTGCGCGGATGGAAGCTCGATCCGGCCTTCGATACGTTGCGCCGTCTCCTCGAAGCGCGCTTCGGCCCGCGCGGCAAGCGCGAGTACATCCAGGTGCTGCGCCTGCACGAAGACTTCCCGGCACGCCAAGTGGCGGCCGCGGTGCGCGACGCGGTGAAGCGGCGCGTGATCGGCTTCGACGCCGTCAAGCACCTGCTGCTGGCCCGCATCGAGAAGCGGCCGGCGCATCTGGATCTGTCGCGCTATCCGCATTTGCCCCAGCCCTTCGTCGCCGCCACGCGGAGCGCCGACTACGCCACCCTGCTGGCCGGAGGGGCCGGCCATGGCTGAGGCCCCCCGCATCCTGCTCGAGCATCACCTGAAGAGGCTGAAGCTGCCCACCTTCCTGCGGGAATACGAGAAAGTCGCCCAACAGTGCGCGGCCGAGGGCCTGGATCATGTCCAGTTCCTGGCCCGTCTGGTGGAACTGGAGCTGATCGACCGCGAGCGCCGGCTGGTCGAGCGGCGCATCAGGCAAGCCGGGTTCCCCGTCGTCAAACAGCTCGAGAGCTTCGACTTCAAGGCCATCCCCAGCCTCAACAAGATGTTGGTGCTGGATCTCGCGCGCGGCGATTACATCGACCGTCGCGAGAACGTGATCCTGTTGGGCCCATCAGGCGTCGGCAAGACTCATATCGCCCTCGGCCTCGCCGCCTGCCAGAAGGGCCTCGGCGTCCGCTTCGCCACCGCCTCCCAGCTGGTCCACGAGCTGATCGAGGCGCGCGACGAGAAGAGACTGCTCCGCCTCCAGGCCCAGCTCGCCAAGGTCAGCCTCCTGATCGTCGACGAACTCGGATACGTGCCCCTGTCGCAGACCGGAAGCGAGCTGCTGTTCGACGTCTTCAGCCGGCGCTACGAAAACGGCGCCACAATCGTCACCTCGAACCTGCCCTTCCAGGAATGGACCTCCGTCTTCGCCAGCGAGCGCCTCACCGGCGCCCTGCTCGACCGCATCACCCACCATGTTCATATCCTGGAGATGAACGCCGAGAGCTATCGGCTCAAGCAGAGCCGATCCCGACGACGCCCGTCCGAATAACCCCCCGCTTGCCCCCGTGGGCCCACAGGGACCTCCCACGCGCGGGCCGCCGCCAGCCGCGCGGAGGGCGCGTCGCCCCGCGCGCGGGGCCCTCCCATGGACTACGCGGACAAGCTACCACCGAGCCCGTGGTACATTTTTGCGCCGCCGCGCCGGTACATATTCCCGCCGCCGTTGACAGGGGTGGCTTGGCTGCTCGTCGGTCAATGGTAAGAATGGGAGCCAGTAGTCCAGCTGCGGGAAGGTCGGAGTGATCATTGCGAGAGCGATGATAATTTATATGGTCGGATAGAAGTGGCATTGCCTTGGCACAGTGAAGCACTCAGTGGGGTAAGGGGTATCTCTGGATGAATGGAATTGGATTCACTGGTTCCTCAATCGCGGCCCGCCTCCTAATTGTCGCAGTTCGGTCTGACGTTCCTGTCCTCCCGGCGCCAAGGTTGAACGCGAATGAGCCGAGAGCGTCGAACCGGCCGTCCTCGAGCGGTAGCCGGATGAGGCGCAACACGGCCCGCTCGGCGGTCCCGGACATCGCGGCGCAGCAGCTCCTCGGCCGTCGCCCCCATCCACGACTTGCGCCATACCTTCGCGTCGGTCGCCATGTCGGACGGCCAAGGCCTACCCATGATCGGTAAGATGCTCGGCCACACCCAGGTGCAGACCACGGCCCGCTACGCCCACCTCGCGACCGATCCGGTCAAGCAAGCGACGGCGGATGTTTCGGCCAGCCTTGAGGCGGCGCTGGAGGGAGAGGTTACGACCTGATGGCGACGCCTTCCTCACTCGAGGACCGGCTCAAAAGGTTGGGCACTAAGGCCGCAGACCCATTTTCGCAACAGGTGATCGAGGGTGCGGGGCATGCACTCTCGTGCGACGGTAATCCTCTTCGAGTCACCTTCTTCGCCACATCCATGCGTATCCTGTTTGACCATCTCATGGATACGCTGGCACCGCGATGCAAAGTTCAAACATGCGCTTGGTTTAAGACCGAAAAGGAAGACGGCGGCAGGCCTACGCGCCGCCAACGCATCACCTATGCGATCCAGGGCGGCTTTACCGATGCCTTCGTCAATGATGAGCTGAAAGTTGACCCGGAGCCATTGAAGAAAACCCTGCGGACGGCAATCAACGCCCTGAGCAAACACATTCACGACAAGGAGACAACAATCATCACAGAGCACGACGTACAAGATCGCTTTGCTGAGGCTACGCTCGATGAAATGGAGGCATTTCTGGATGCCATGCACGCGTGTCGCGAGGCTGTTCTTTTACCCGTTGCGAAAGAACTGGATGCTGCTGCCGTGGATACACTACTGAGCGAGACAATTCAGGAGGTCGACTTACTCGCAAGCCACCACTCGATCGAAGATATCTGCGTCGACGAGGTCGTTGTCAAAGACATTGACCCGCAGACAGTCAAGTTCCGGGCGACGGGCTCAATCTCTGTCATCCTCCAGTGGGGGTCCAATTCTGATCGCCGGCGCGGCGATGGGGCTGAATTGCCGGATTCCTTCCCCTTCTGGTGTGACATCACCTTACCCATCGACAATCCGTGGGACCTCCGCTATGCGGAAACAGAGTATGAGGTCGATAATCGTGACTGGTTCGGCGAAAAATACGATTGATAGCCCCGCCGTTTCCGACTGGTCCCGATTATCTTCCCCTACTCGACCTTCTGTAATGCTGGCGGGCGGAAGGTTCAACCGGAGGAACGGGCTTGCGTGGGGCTCCCTGGGGCTCTGAGAGGCGTGCCTTACATTCGAGGCGCGCGTGTCCAGCCCTCGCCAGTGAGAACAATGCAAGACCGGCCGTGTGTGTCGGTGACGACGATGGTCCAAGATCCATCGGGCGCCATGAACAACTCGACGATCCGCCGCGCGTCGGTCAACGCCCCCACCGCTTGCCGAGTTTCCCCGAACCGCTGCTCCAATAGGTCAACGAGCTTGTTTTGTGGCCCGCACAGCACCTGTCCGGCGGCGGGCGTTGGCCACCGCGATAGAGCGGACAACAAAAAAGCCGCCAGAACGGCGGCCATCAAACCAAAGGGAGCGGTCAACATTCCGTTCACCTGTGTGTTAGGCAGCGTAAAGCCCCGCCTCCGCCGCTCGCCGCCGGATCAGTCCCTCCGATCGCACAGCTCACTCGGGTATCAACCACCGGCACCAGAAACTGTATTGCCCGACGTTAAAGCATCGACCTACTCTGTTGATGGGCTCCGGTCGGCCCTTCAACTCAATCCGCGCGCCCAACTCTCTCATAAGCGGTGGGCCATCTGATGGGGGCAGGCCGCTTTTTTGGCACGGCCAACGCAATGAAACCAATCGTCAAGCTGCTGTTAATCGTGCCGATCCTGCTCTGGTCGTCGGTGGCCGCAGCCGACTTTCGGGCGGGTGTGGAAGCTTATGAGAGCGGCGATTACGCAACTGCTTACAAAGAGTGGTTGCCGCTTGCCGAGCTGGGGCACGCCGATGCCCAATTCTTTCTTGGCAACATGTATGCCGACGGAGAGGGCATGCCGGAGGACGATGCCGCTGCCGTGAAGTGGTACCGCAATGCCGCCGAGCAGGGGTACGCCCGCGCCCAGTTCAACCTCGGTGTCATGTATGCCGACGGCGAGGGCGTGCCGGAGGACGATGCCACGGCCGTGAAGTGGTACCGCAAGGCCGCCGAGCAGGGGCAAGCCCTCGCCCAGTTCAACCTCGGTAACATGTATGCCGACGGCGAGGGCGTGCCGGAGGACGATGCCGCGGCCGTGAAGTGGTACCGCAAGGCCGCCGAGCAGGGGTACGCCGGCGCCCAAAACAATCTCGGGCTCATGTATGCCGACGGCGAGGGCGTGCCGGAGGACGATGCCGCGGCCGTGAAGTGGTACCGCAAGGCCGCCGAACAGGGGCAAGCCCTCGCCCAGTTCAACCTCGGTAACATGTATGCCGACGGCGAGGGCGTGCCGGAGGACGATGCCGCGGCCGTGAAGTGGTACCGCAAGGCCGCCGAGCAGGGGTACGCCGGCGCCCAAAACAATCTCGGGCTCATGTATGCCGACGGCGAGGGCGTGCCGGAGGACGATGCAGCAGCCGTGAAGTGGTACCGCAAGGCCGCCGAGCAGGGGGCCGCCGATGCCCAGTTCAACCTCGGTGCCATGTATGCCAAGGGCCAAGGCGTGCCGGAGGATTATGTCCGGGCCTTTGCCTGGTTCGATCTTGCAGCCGCGCAAGGAGTTGAGAAGGCCAAGAAAGCCAAAGGCGTTTTCCGGCAGCGCATGACCGCTGCGCAAATCGTGGAGGCACAAGAACTCAGCGCTTCTATTCTGCAACGCATCAGGAAGTGAGACGGTGTCTTGAACTTCTTGGACTGATCTGCGTGCGGTCTGGGCGGCATCCGACTGGTTGGCTGGCGTATAGTTCAGCCTCCGCCACTCGCCAGCGCATCAGCCATTTAAGCTTGCGCCCGCCGGCCCACACCCAGCGCCCAAACTCGGCCAGCACGGCGTCGTGCTCCTCGCAGTTGACCTTGCGCCGGAGCATCGAACGCTGCAGCGCGCCGGCGCCGAGGTTGAAGGTGAAGGAGACGAGTGCGTCGAACCGGCCGTCCTCGAGCGGCACGCGGATGAGGCGCAGCACGGCCCGCTCCGCGGTCTCGACGTCGCAGCGCAGCAGCTCCTCGGCCGCCGTCTCATCGATGCCGTCCGCGAACCGATCGCGCTCGTTTTCGCGCACCACATGGCCGTAGCCGATGGTCGGCCAGCCGCCCGAACAGACATAGACCTCGGGCGCGAAGCCCTCGAAACGCTTGATCAGGGCGAGGCCCTCGTCGGTGAGGTGGCGCATGGCTTCAGCGCCGCTCCCGGAGCTTCGAGAGCGTGCGGTTGCCGAACCAGAAGCTCATGACGGCGGCGAACAGCGCCTGGGTCTCGGGGTCCCAGATGCGCGGCAGGGCCTCGGCGATGAGCAGGCCCTCGACGACGATCAGCAGATAGAGGCCGGAGCCCTTGACGGACGCGAACAAGACGAAGAAGGCGTAGGTGATCAACGGGCGGACCGAGGCTCGGAGTCCGTCCACCCATCGGCTGCTGCCGCCCAGCGCTGCATCGTGCTTGTAGAGCGCCTGGCTCTCGGCGATATCCGCGTTGACCTCGATCTCCTCGAGGCGCTGGGTGTGGCCGAGCCGCATCTGCTCCATCTGGCGGTCGAGCACGGCGAGCTCGTGTTGGCGGTCCGCGCGCTCGCGGAACAAGGCCATGATGTCGGGAATGGCGCTGGTGGCGAATCCCAGCAGACTGCCGAGCAGGGTCAGCATTGTGAGCCTCCAATTGGGTTGAGGGTGAAGACGATCCCGGCCCCCGGCGCACGCACGATGGGGTCCGTGCGGACGACGGTCCGGTCGGTGTGGATCGGTGTGTGAGGGGAGTGGTGCGGCGCCGGTGGCCGCGCGTGACGTCGGCGCTGCGTCAGCCGCCGAACGGCCTCAGCCGAAGAGCGCCGGCCAGAACGCGCGTGTGGCGACGGCGAGCATGCCGCCGAGCACGATGTAGAGCAGGCGCGTGTTGCGGTTGTGGAGCGCCTCGATCTTGGTGAGCTGCGCCTGGAGCTCGCCGTAGCGGCGCTCGCAGGCGATCTCATGCTCCGCGAGGTGCCGCGCCGCCTCCGAGCGGACCCGCTCGATCTCGATGAGATGGGTTTCGGTCACGGGTATGTCTCCGATAATGCACCGCCGCGACGACTGGTCTGTCCCGGAGAACGGACCGTCACGGCGTGTGTTCTCTACGGTTGCGCCGCACTCGGGGCATTCCTTCATTGGCGCCTCGCCGCCGGCACGCCGGCCGTCGAGATCGACGTCCTGTTCGAGGCAGCCGTGAATGAGGCTCGAGGTGCCGAAGTCGAGGACGATGCAGTCGGTCTTGACGACGCCGGGGAACTCGGCCGGATCGACGACCCGCAAGCCGCGTCCGACCATCTGAATCAGGGTGCACTTGTAGGAAGAGGGCCGGAGCAGCACGACGCAGCTCGTCGGCGGATGGTCCCAGCCCTCGGTCAGCACCGCGACATTGACCATCACCCGGGTCTCGCCGCGCCGATAGGCGGCGAGCGCGGTGCGCCGCTCGGCGGAGCCCATCTCGTGCCAGACCATGCCCGCTGCAACGCCGGCGTCGGAAAAGACATCGCGCACGTTGCGGGCGTGATCGACGGTCGAGCAGAAGACGACGGTCTGGCGGTCGCCCGCTTTCTCTTTCCAATGGCGGATGACGGCCTCGGTGATCGGCCGCCGGTTCATGATCGCGTCGACCGCCTTCATGTCGAAATCGTCGACGGTCCTGCGAACCTGCCGGAGCGCTTCCTGGGTGCCGACGTCGATGACGAAGGTGCGCGGCCGCACCAGGTGGCCCGAGCCGATCAGCTCGCCGAGCAGGATCTGGTCGGCGACGTTGGAGAACACCGGCCGGAGGCCCTTGCGGTCGCCCCGGTTCGGGGTCGCGGTGACGCCGTAGATGCGGACGTCCGGGTTGCGCTCGCGCGCCCGGTCGATGATCCGCCGGTAGCTGTCGGCGGCGGCGTGGTGGGCCTCGTCGACGACCAGCAGATCGAGCGCCGGCATGGCCTCGAGGTTGGCCGCCCGGGCAAGCGTCGGGACCATGGCGAAGGTGGCGCGCCCGCGCCACGACTTGGTGCGGGCATCGACGATCGATGTCGAGAGCGCCGGGTTGACCTTGGCGAACTTGAGGACGTTCTGCGCGGTCAGCTCGTCGCGGTGGGCGAGCACGCAGGCCTTGGCGTCGCTGCCGGCCAGCATCTGGCCGACGACGCCGGAGAGCATCAGGGTCTTCCCACTGCCGGTCGGAGCGACGCCGAGGGTGTTGCCGTGCTCGTCGAGCGCACGCACGCTGCGCTCGACGAAGGTCTTCTGGCGGGGGCGAAGCAGCAAGGGCCCGGACCTCTACTGCGCCCAGGCGGGCCGGTTCGGATTGGCCGGCTGTGCCGCCGGAGCCACCGCGGACTGCTGCGGGCCATCCGGTGCGGCGGCCGGCCCCTGTGCCGGGCCCTGCGGCGCTGATGCGGCCGCATGGGGCTGGGCCTCTGCCGCGTGGGCGGCGTGAGAGGCACCCGGGCGCCACTGTCCGCCCGCCTCAAGGAAGGCCTGCCAGTCCTTGTGGTTCGGCGCGACGGCGAAGCGGATCTCGTTCCTCGGATCGCCGTTCCGGTCCTTGCCGACGTCGATCTTGGCCAGGAACTCGATGCCGTCGAGCACATGGAGGCCGTCGATGCGCCGCGCGGTCTGCGACGGGGGCGAGGTGTCCTTGTCGGAGAGCCCGCGGGCCGAGTTCAGGATGCCGCGCACGAACGAACGGCCCATGTTGGCCCACTCGGGGCCCTTGGGGCTCGAGAAGCCGATCAAGCTCCACACCCGGCGCCTTGCATGCGGGCCCTCGAGGAGGACGAACTCGGCGTTGAGATAGATCGAGCCCGTGGTCTCGTTGCGGGTGGCGTAGCCGCCGGTCCAGCCCTGGCCCGGATCGTCGTAGCCGCCCGGCTTGATGGTCATGCGGACGGGCGCGATGGTGCCCTTGGGGATGATGTCGTAGGACGTCTGCTCGTCCGCGTCGTTGAAATCGTTCCAGGCTCCGCTCATGGTCGGGATGCTCCTTCATCTTCCGGGGTGACGGGGGATTCGGCGGGTGGGGCGGTGTCCTTGGGCGGTGTCGGACAGCCGAACACCAGCCGCTCGCTCGCCGGTCGGACGGGGCCGCCGATCTTGGTCATCAAACGGCCGAGATGGGGCTCCTCGATTTGATCGAGGCGACCGCTGCGGTCCTTGGCGGGATAGCCGAACGGGTTCAGGGTCCGGCAGACGAAGGCCCGGTAGGGATCGCCGTCGGTCTGGCCGATCTCGGCCATGACGATGACCTCGTCGACGATGCCGGGCAGCTCGTTGCCGGTCTTGGAGCCCTCGATCTGGGGGGAGAAGACCCGGCGATTAAAGTCGTCGAGCTTTTCGTCGAGGATGCCGACGAACCAGACGTTCTTGACGCGGGTGTGCTGGAGGTGGGTGAGCCAGGCGATCATTTCCTGGCCATGCAGGCCGTAGGCGCCGCGCATGTCGGGCTTGCCGCTCCGGTCCGAGAACGCCTGGGGCTGGCCCTTGCACCACTGGAAGCAAAGCCGCCCGGCGACCGTGATCGAATCGATGAACACGGTCTCGTATTTCTCGAGTGCGGCGGGGTCGCCGAAGCGCTCGGCCACCGCCTCGTAGTGAGCCCCGCTGTAGACCTGGTCGTCGCGGAGCGCCGGGTTGGGCCCGCCGATGAAGACCGCGAAATCGCGGCACTCGGACCAGGTGCGCGGCCGGATGGTGTCGCCGGGCCAGCCCTCGATGGCGAGGTCGCCGGCCTCGAGGTCGAAGAAGAGCGTGGTGCCGGGCTCCAGCGTCCACAAGAGCGAGGTTTTGCCGATCCCGGACTTACCGAAGATGCAGCCCTTGATGCCGCGGCGCTCGGCGAGCCGCTCGTCGGCCGAGATGATGGGAAGGCCGCTCATTGTTCCGCTCCCTTCTCCGCCAAGCGCAGTTTGAAGGTCGGCTTACCGACGCGGACGGTGCGCGCGCGCTCGAAAGCGGCGCGGATCGTGCCCGGCCAGGCGGTGAACTTGCGTTCGGGGACCTTGAAGGCGATGTCGACGTAGTCGGCCGGATCGTCGCCCTCGGCCCGGATGCGCTTGACGAGAGTCCCGAGCTTGGTCTGATCCCAGTCGATACGCTTCGGCAGATCAGCGATGATGACGACGCCGTCCTCGACCAGCCTGACGGTGCCGGTGTCCTTGCCCGCGTTCCGACGGGCGGCCTGCGCTTGTTCTCCGAAACGCAGGCCGATGGCGCCGTCGAGCCAGTCCTTGACAGATTGGGCGGCGGCGAGTGCGGTCTTGGCGTCGTCCTGCAGCAGAGCCAGCTGCTGGACCGACAGCGCCGCGATCTCGCCCAGCGGCATGGCGCGGATGTCCTCGAGTTGAATGCGGTTCGACATCAGGCTGTCCTCCAAGGGTTCGAAGAGAGGCGAGAGACGCGGCGGCGCTTCGCGGGGGTGCGGGTCCGAATCGCGAGGTAGCTGTAATCCGCATCGCCGCGACGCTGCTGGACGAGATGAACGAGGCCTTGCTCGGAGGCCCGCATGGCACGGTCCGCGAGACGGTTGAGCTCGTCGCGGGCCGGGTCGTGTGGAGCGTGGTGCTTCTGCTGCCGGTCGACGCAGAGATGGCCCCGGTGGTAGGTGATGCGGCTTCCCGGATGGGCGGCGCGGAGCCATCCTTCGAAGCCGGGCACGTCGATGATGAGAGGCATCGTCGCCGGGGCGGGCACGGGCACTTCCGGGGCGCTGCACGCCATCAGGGTCATGCGCCGCGCGCCCGGCCGGCAGCGGCGGGCCCGACCGTTTCTGGCTCGGCGAGCCGCAGCTGGGCGGCCTCGTAGGCCTCGATATCCTCGAGCCGGTAGGCGACGCGGCCGCCGAGCTTGAGGTAGCGCGGGCCCTCGCCCATCCAGCGCCAGCGCTCCAGCGTGCGCGGCGAGATGTTCCAGCGCGCCGCCAGCTGGGTCTGGTTCAGGTGTTGTAATGCCATCCCTATCTCCGCGGCTCTTGGTGCTGCGCTGCGAGGCGGATTGGGCGGGGTGGCCCGATGCGCTCCCCGAACCACCCGGCCAGTTGAGACGGGCCGAGGAATCCCTCGAGCCGGATCCCGCCCGCTGCTGCGCCGTGTTCCTGTAGTGATTCCATGTCATTCCTCCTGTCCTTGCCGGTTCGTGGCCATCTGCACGAATTGCAGCACAGAGAGCTCGCCAGGGGGGAGGCGGAAACCGGCGGAAACCGGCGGAAACCAATTCCGCCTATATTTCATTACGCTATATCAGTATGTTAGAGAGAGTTATCCACTGATCTTGGGCGCAATAGGCGGAAACAAACCGGACCCTTTCCGCCACCCCCAAGAAAGGACTCGACTCGATGGATGGGTTGGAACATAATCGGAACATAGACGTTAACGAAACACACAACGATCAGGGAGGGCCTCATGACCACGATCCGGGTGAGTTATCCGCGCTATCGGTCGGGCGAGCCGCGGCCGATGAAGACCGAAGCGATCTGGCGCATCGCCGCCGAGATGCGCCGCCAGGTCGCGTTCACGCCGGCCCGGCGGCGGCTGGATGCGCGGGCGGCGATCGAGCGCACCCGCCGGCTCGCGGTCAACGGTGTCGTCTTCGACGTGATCTGGGACATCGCCGGGACCGTGCATGACGAGGACGGGCGGGAGGTCATGGGCGTGTGCGAGCACGATGCGGAGGAGCCCGACCAGGTGATGATCAGCCTCAACCGGGGGATCCTGGGCGACCGTCCCGATCTGCTGCGCAGCACCACGGGTCATGAGTTGGGCCATGCGGTGTTCGACATGCCGGCGGCGGTGCAGGGCGAGCGGCAATTGCGTCTGAACTTGGGCGAGGGGCCGGTGGTGCGCCGGGCATTCCGCATCGTCTCGCCGGGGCCGGAGCACCTGCGCGACAGCCGGAGCGCCGATGGACCGATGGACTGGCGGGAATGGCGGGCGAACGAGTTCATGGGCGCCTTCCTGGCGCCGCCCGATCCGCTGCATCGCCATCTACTGCGCCTGGCCGGACAAGCGGGCCTGCCCGTCGTGTCCCGGCCGCACCGGGGAAAGCCGGGCTATCCGGTGATCGATGCCCGGGGTCTCGACGGCGCCGACCTGCAGCCGGTGGCCGATGCGCTCTCAGACGAGTTCGGTCTCTCGGAGGCGTTCATCTGGCGCCGCCTTGTCAAGTACCGGCTGCTCCACGGCTACGAACAGAGGAGGCGATAATGGCGTTCGGCAACTACGTCCGGGCGAAGCGCCTGGAGCTCGGCATCGGGCTCAACGACTTCGCCGGGCGCATCGGCTGCTCGCCGGCCTATTGGTCGCGCATCGAGCGGGAGTTGGAGAAGCCGCCGAGTGACGGTCTGATCGAGAAGACGGCCGCCGTTCTCGGCGTGCGTCTCGACGAGCTGTTCGTTGAGGCGGCGCGCTTCCCGCCCGACATGCGACGCGATGTCAAGCGAGTGGTCCGCGCCTACCGGCGCTTCCGGGCGGTCAATCCGAACGATTGAGGGCGCGGTGATGCCACTTCCGACCCGAACCCTGTTCACGCTTCCCGAGATCGCCCGGCGTTGGGGTGTGGGCGTGCACGATCTCGGCTGTTACGCCATCGAGGAGGTGCTTGGTCTCTCCACGGTGGTGAACGGGGTCGATGCCGAGATCGGGCGCTATGTCGAGGGGGAAGACGGAGACACGGTTCGGGTCTGTGACGGCCGTCGCAGACTCTCCGGCGTCCATCGGGTCTTCGGATTTGACGCCTGGCCGGTGTTCACGGGCGAAAGCACGGTCATTCGGCGCCTGCGTGCGGACGAGGCCGGCGCGTTCATCGAGATCGACGAGCCGGCCGGCGGCATGGAGATCGGCCTCGCCGACCTGGTGATCGCGCGCGAGGAACGCGAGCGCTTCGAGGCGGTGCATGGGCTGAACGGCGTGGTTGCGGCAACACCGACCGTCTCGCGGCGTACCGGTCCCGGCCGCTTGCCGCGCCATGACTGGGACGGCTTCTGGATTGCCGTCTGCACCTACATCCACGACAACGGCTGGCCCGAGACCCAGGCGGCGCTGGTGCGCAATCTGATGGACGAGCTCGACGGCTATTCCAACGACGCGCCGGACGAGAGCACCGTCAGAAAGAAGGTCTCGCGGCTGTGGAAGAGCGGTCTCGGAGCGTGACAGCATTGCGCGAGCAGTGGCGCCTTCAGGACCGGCCCTTCCTCGACGCGCCCACGATGCGCTCGATCTGTGCGCGCGATGTCCGAAACTGGCGAGCGAGGGCCGACGGCTTTACACCGGCTTCGAACGCAGCCCGGATGATGTTGGTCTGGCCCGGAGTTATCTTTGATGCGCGGCCCTTCGCCCTTGGCTTGTGTCGTGGCGTCGGTTTCACCGGCGGCGCCTTCCCGGTCTGGGCGGCCTGCGTATCGTCATCCCCGATCCGGCGCCCTCGCCGCCGCGTCTCCACCTCGACCGCGTGCAGCAGGGTGTCGAGCTGGGCATCGTCGAGTTGCCGGAGGGAGCCGGACAAGTCGGAGGGCAAAGCAAGCCGCGGCGACGTATTGCCACCCGAAGACGTTGCCCGCGCTTGCCGCCGAGGCATGGCGGCGGTGGGGTCTGGGTCATCCGGGTGGGGTGTCGGTGGCTCCTTCTGGACGCGCGACATGAACCAAGAGTGCCGTATGCCGACAGGCCCGGCAAGATTTGTCCGAACGTCAGTTGTCCAGACCCCGGCGGGACATTGACGCTGGTCTGCGACGCCGTGCGGCCGTCGCGGCCGCTATCGGGTCGAGAGCTTGATGCGGACCTACGGGCCGCGCAGTGGTCTACCCGACATTTGTCACGTCCTCGCGGAGCAGGGAGAGTGTCTCCGTTCGACCAGCCTGCCGCGGCCCTGCGCGGCGGTGTTTGAGGGCGTGCGCTCGTGACAGGGGCCGGTGCGTCGACGACGTGATCGTCTTCGCCGCCGGCGGGCGGCTAGTGAAGTCCGACCACGAACACTGAATCCCGGCGTCTGAGCGTCGGTATCGCGTCATTCGCCGGCCGCTACGAGATCGAGGCTGCACTCCAGCTCAGCCTTGAAGGCGAGCGCCGCGCGCCAGCCAACGCCGCGGCCATGGACCACGGCGTCATGCCGCGGGGACGGATACGGTTCTGAAGTAACCGCCTGGCCTCCGCCGACCGCCGAGCCGCACCCACGAAGGCAAGATCCTGCAGGTGGTTCGTCATCGGCGCTTATGCGGCTAAGGATGTGCGCCGCGCCCGCCTCAAGCTCACCGAACCTGGGCCCAGTGCGATTCACTTCCCGCGAAGACGCGAGGCCGAGCATTTCTGGCGGCGCACCGCCGAACGCGTCTCTCGCCGGCGAATTCCTCCCCGTCGCCGGACCCGGCCGGCTCGGCAAGGGAGCCGCGTTCGACTAGGAACTGTCCAGAGAATGCTCCCTTTGGTATAATTACAAACCGAAGGCTACATAGCGAGGCCCAGCAACCAGCGAGTAGGACAGCGTGACTGCAAGCAAGAGACGAACATGACTGACGGCACGGTCGATACCGAAAACGCCAATCCCCCGGCGCCGGGTCGGGCAGGCGCACGCAAGCAGACGGTTCCCACGAGACCATTCCCACGGCTGACATTCATCGGCGCGTTCCTCGCCGCCGCCGCGCTGCTGCTCGGCTTTTCGGCGCCGGCGCACGCCCAGACCCTCGTGAGCAACACGGGGCAAACCACTCACGGCCATACAGCATGTGTCTTGGGTTCTGAACCAGTAATAGAACTAGACTGCGCTCAGGGGTTCTTTACGGGCCAGAATACGCGGGGCTACGACCTATCAAGTATCCAGTTGGACACGCAGGGGGCTCCGGGTAGTGGAACCCTGACGGTCACGGTGAGAGCCGCCACCGGATCGGGTCGCCCGAGCAACGCGGTCTTATACACCTTGACCAACCCGTCCAACGTGGGGACGGGACTCCAGACATTCACCGCCCCTGGCGGAGCCCGTCTGAATCGAGACACCCAATACTTCGTGCACATGACGTTTGACGGTAGCGGAACCAGACCTCGTTGGAACCTGACGGCTAACGACAACGAAGATTCCGGCAAGGCCATAGGGTGGAGCATCGGCGATCACCGCTACACGCGCCGGTCTGACGGAACCGGGGGCTGGGAGGGTGATGGCGGTGTGTACTCGACTTCGATACAAATCAGGGTCCAGGGGAACACCTTGGCCCCGGCGGCCCCGAACCTCTCGGCCGCGCCGGGTGAAACCCAGGTGGCGCTGACCTGGGACGATCCGGCCAACAACACGATCACCAAGTACCAGTATCGCTGGAAAACAGGCGACGGCGCCTACGGCAACTGGACCGACATCGACGGCAGTGATGCGAGCACCGACAGCTACACCGTGACCGGCCTCACCAGCGGCACCGCGTACACGTTTGCGGTGCGTGCGAAGAATGTTGGCGGCACCGGCGCAGCAGCCACCGTGACCACCGCGACGCTTCCGGCCGCCCCGAACCTCTCGGCCGCGTCGGATGAAACCGACGAGGTGACGCTGACCTGGGGCGATCCGGGCAACAACACGATCACCAGATACCAGGTCCGCTCGAAGGTGACGGACTGCGACGACTGCACCTACACTGCGTGGGCGAACATCGCCGTCACCGACCCCGATGCGCCCCCCACCGGATACACCGTGACCGGCCTCACCAGCAGCACCGCGTACAGGTTTGCGGTGCGTGCGAAGAATGTTGGCGGCAACGGCGCAGCAGCCACCGTGACCGCCGCGACGCTTCCGGCCGCCCCGACTAACCTCTTGCCCGTGCCGGGTGACGGCGCGGTCACGCTGTCCTGGTCCAATCCGGGCGGCGACACGATCGCCAGATACCAGGTCCGCTCGAAGGTGACGGACAGCGACGACAGCACCTACACTGCGTGGACGGACATCGACGGCAGCGGTGCGGACACCACCGAACACACCGTGACCGGCCTGGACAACGGCACCGAGTACACGTTCAAGCTGCGCGCGCGGAACGCTTCCGGTCCCGGCCAGGCATCCACCGCGACCGCGACGCCGCGCGCGCCACCGGCCGCCCCGGAGGGCCTCTCGGCTACGGCGGGTGACGGCCAAGTCACGCTGTCCTGGACCAATCCGGGCGACAACACCATCAGGAAGTACCAGTACAGCACCGACGGCGGCGGTACCTTCAACCATATGAATGGCAGCAGTTACACCACCACCACACACATCGTGACCGGCCTGAGCAACGGCACCGCGTACACGTTGGCGCTGCGCGCGGTGAACGCTTCCGGAAACGGCAATCCGGCCGACGCCGATGCTATTCCCCTGTGGCCCGCCCCGGCGAACCTCTCGGTCACGCAGGGTGAAGACCGCAAGGCCACTCTGACCTGGGACGATCCGGCCGACAGCACGATCGCCAAATACCAGGTGAGCACCGACGGCGGCGTTAACTACACTAACATCATCGGCAGCAGTGCGGCCACCACCACACACGATGTGACCGGCCTGACCAACGGAACCGCATACACGTTGGCGCTGCGCGCGGCTAACGATTTAGCTGGCGGCACGGCCGCCGCCATCACCGCCACGCCACTGTGGCCCGCGCCGGCCGATCTGGCGGCGGATCCGGGCGACCGCAAAACCATATTGCAGTGGGATACGGGCGACGCCTTGATCACCCATTATCGGATCCATTGGCAGGCCACCAGCAGCGGCGCGACGCCTGAGATCTTGGACGTCCCGGCCGGATCGGGGAACACGACGACCACCACCATTTCCACCTTGACCAACGGCACCGAATACACCTTCACGGTGCGGGCGGTGGATACGTCCGGCAGCACCGCCGTGATCACCGGCCTGCCCTCCAGCAAGATCGCCACGCCGGCGCCGGTGCCGGACCCCCCGGCGAATCTCTCGCCCACGGCGCGTAGCCAGGAGGTTGCGCTCACCTGGGACGGTTCGGCCGACAGCACGATCACCAAATACCAGGTCAGCACCAACGGCGGCACGAACTTCATCGATATCGAGGGCAGCAGCGCGGCCACCACCACCACCACCGTGACCGGCCTGACCAACGGCACCCTTTACACGTTGGCGGTGCGCGCGGTGAACGATTCCGGTCCCGGCGCGGCGCCCCGCGTGACCGCCACGCCCCTGTGGCCCGCGCCGGTCGTGACGACGGCGGCGGACAGCGGCCGGGTCGTGCTGCAGTGGGACACGGGCGGCTCCGGGATCGCCCGTTATGCGGTCCGGACGACGCTCACCGGCACCAACACTCAGGTTTCGGATAATGCGCACGAGTCCGGATCGGGGAATAAGACGACCGTATCCGTTGGCGGGTTGACCGACGGCACCAACTACACCTTCACAGTGCGGGCGGCGTCGGGAACCTTCACCAATTTCCAGATCACCGGTGCGGCATCTACCGCGACCGCCACACCGGCGGTGGCTCTGCCCGCCGCGCCGACGGACCTCACGCCCACGGCGGGTGACGGCGAGGTTCTGCTTACCTGGGACGATCCGAACAACCTCACGATCAGCGGGTACGACTACAGCACCAACGGCGGCGTGACGACCTTCGTCTCCATTGGTGACAGCAGCGCGACCACCACCGAATACACCGTAGTCTTCCTGAGCGATGGTGGCGGTAACATCGTGATCAACGGTACCCAGTACACCTTGGCGGTGCGCGCAGAGAACGCTTCCGGTAAAGGCCCGTGGGCCACCGTGACCGCCACGCCGATTGCGAAACCGGCCGCCCCGGCGAACTTCGCGGCCACGCGGGGCAGCGACGGGGGCGAGGTGGCGCTGACCTGGGACGATCCGGGCAACATCCCGATCACCGGGTACCAATACCGGCAGAAGAGGGGCAACCGCGCTTTCGGCGACTGGACCGACATCGACGGCAGCGGCGCGACCACCGTCTCACACACCGTGACCGGCCTGAGCAACGGCAGGCAGCACACGGTCGAGCTGCGGGCGGTGAACGCTTCCGGCGAGGGCGCGGCGTCCAGCGATAAAGCCACGCCGCTCTGGCCCGCGCCGAATCTTGTGGCGACGCCGGACCACACCCGGGTCCATCTGGAGTGGACGGGCGTCCCCGGAGCCAAAGACTATACGCTCACAACCAAAGGCCCCGGAGTAAATTGGTCATCTTTCCTCGCCTTTGGCGCATCGCCGTCGAAGGTTGACGATTCCATTGGCCTCGATCCCAATAATCCGTTGACCAACGGCGACAAATACACCTTCACCGTGTGGTCGACCACAGCCGACGGCACCCAAACCAGCGTGAAAGCCAGCGTGGAAGCCACACCGGTGGCGCCGCCGCTGCCAGCCGCCCCGACGATTTCCTCGGCCACGCCCGGTGACCAACAGGTCGCGCTGTCCTGGGACGATCCGGACAACATCACGATCACCAAGTACCAGGTCCGCTGGAAGGAGAAGGACAGCAACGACAGCACCTACACCCCCTGGGCGGACATCACCAGCCCCAACCCCTTTGCGACGCCCCCCACGCCCCCCACCACATACACCGCGACCGGCCTGACCAACGGCACGACCTACACGTTTGAGGTGCGCGCGGGGAACGGTACCGGTGAGGGCCCGGCGTCCACCGTGGACGCCATGCCGATTGCGATCCCGGACGCCCCGGAGAACCTCTCGGCCGCGCCGGGCGACGGCCAGGTGGCGCTGTCCTGGGAGAAGCCGAGCAACGATGCAACCATCGGCAACTATAACTATGAGGTCAGCACCGACGGCGGCGACAACTACAGCGCGATCCCCGACAGCGACAAGGAGACCACCGCACACACGGTCATGGGCCTGACCAACGGCACCGAGCACATGTTTGCCGTGCGTGCAGAAAGCGATGCGGGTAAAGGTCTCGCAGCCACCGTAACCGCCACGCCGATTGCGGTGCCGGCCGCCCCGACGGCGCTCTCGGCCACGGCGGGCGCCACCGAGGTTGCGCTGACCTGGGACGATCCGGACGACGACACGATCACCGGGTACCAGGTCAGCACCGACGGCGGCGAGACGTTCGCCGATATCGACGGCACCGACATCAGCGAAAACGATACGGACAACACTCTCGCCTACACCGTGACCGGCCTGACCAACGGCACCGAGTACACGTTTGCGCTGCGCGCGAAGAACGCTTCCGGTGTGGGCGCGGCGTCTACCGTGACCGCGCCGACGCTTCCGGCCGCCCCGACGGGCCTCATGGGCACGGAGGGGGAGGACCGTCAGGTCACACTGTCCTGGGACGACCCGGACAACAACACGGTCAGCGGATACCAGTACAGCACCGACGGCGGCACGACCTTCATCGATATCGAGAGCAGCGGTGCGGCCACCACCACCCACACCGTGACCGTCCTGAGCGACGGCACCGGTACCCGCCTGACCAACGGCACCGCGTACACGTTCAAGCTGCGCGCGGTGAATCTGTCCGGTGCCGGCGCGGCGTCCCCCGAAACCGCCACGCCGCTCTGGCCCGCGCCGACCGGTCTGGTGGCGGCGCCGGGCGAGGGCCAGGTCATGCTGACGTGGGACAGGGGCGACCCCGGGATCGCCCGTTATAAGGTCAGCACCTACTACACGCCCATCAACTCCGTGGACCCGCTCTTGGAAACGTTTCTCTCGCCCGGCTCGGGGGATCAGACGACCCTGCTCATTCCCGGCTTGACCAATCGCACCGACTACACCTTCACGGTGCAGGCGGTGGATACGTCCGGGGACGACACCGTGATCACCGGCAGAGCGGGCAGCGTGGACGCCACGCCGGTGCCGGTGCCGGCCGCCCCGGCGAACCTCGCGGCCATGCCGGCTAACGGGCAGGCTGTGCTGACCTGGGACGATCCGAACGACAGCAGCATCACCAAGTATCAGTACCGGCAGAGGGTGAGCGGCGCCGATTTCGGCGACTGGAGCGACATCGTCGGCAGCAGTGCGACCACCACCACCTACACCGTGACCGGCCTGACTAACGGCAGCCCGTACGGGTTTGAGCTGCGCGCGGTGAACGCTTCCGGTGACGGCAAAGCCTCCAGCGTGGGGGCCACGCCGATTGCGGTGCCGGACGCCCCGACGATTTCCTCGGCCACGCCGGGCGACGGCCAGGTGGTGCTTGCGTGGAACGATCCGAGCGACAGATCGATCACCAAGTACCAGGTCCGCTCGAAGGTGAGGAACAGCGACGACAATACCTACACTGATTGGGCGAACATCCCCGTAACCGACCCCAATGCGCCCCCCACCGGATACATCGTGACCGGCCTGACCAACGGCACCGAGTACACCTTTGCGGTGCGCGCGGTGAACGATCCCGGTAACGGCCCGGCATCCACCGTGACCGCCAGGCCGATTGCGCCGCCGGCCGCCCCGGAGATTTCCTCGGTCGGGCCGGGTTACCGCAAGGTTACACTTGCCTGGACCGATCCGAACGACAGCACCATCACCGGCTACCAGGTCAGCATCAACGGTGACGATAACTTCACCGACATCCCCAACAGCGCCCATCGCCAGACCAATGCCACCGGATACACCGTTCCCGGCCTGAAAAACGGCACCGAGTACACGTTGGCAGTGCGCGCGATGAACGATGCCGGCGAGGGCGACGCATCCGCCGCGAACGCCACGCCGTTCAACAACCCCCCCACGGGTTCCAGCAAAGAGGTGTCCACGTACGATAACGAATCGTACCGCTTTACGATGAAAGACTTCGCCTATTCGGACGACGAAGTGGACACGCTGCACCACGTGAAGATCGCCTCGCCGCCCGTGGATGACGAGGGGAATGACCGGGGGACGCTGTCGCTTAACGGCGCGGCCATCACCAGCGACACCCTACCCCGGCAGGTGACGCCGGCCGACCTCGAAGCGGGCAACCTCCTCTACACTCCGCCGGAGAACGCGCACGGCGATCCTTTCGCGACGTTCGAGTTCAAGGTCAGTGACGGCGAGAGCGACAGCGTGGCGTACGCCATGGCCATTAACGTGGTGCGGGTGTATTCGGTGCGCTTCGGCGCCGCGGCCTATGCGGTCGAAGAGGGCGGCGATCCGGTCAGGGTGACGGTGACGCTGAGCAAGCAAGCGGCCGACGCGCTGGAGATCCCGATCACGGTGACCCCGCGGGGCCGGACCGTGGCGGCCGACTATACGAGGTGGATCCGGATGCCTTGGATCGACCGGCAAGCTCGCCTTCGAGGAGATGGGCGACACCACCAAGAGCTTCACCATCAAGGCCACGGAAGAGGCCGAACAAGACGACAATTTCCATGACGTGAGGGTGGCGCTGGGCTTCGGTACGCTGCCCACGGACGTGGCGAAAGGCGCGCCGGCCACGGCCACGCTGACCATCATCGACGCTGAAGGCGCCGTGGTCCAGGCGCGCTTCCGGCGCCTGAACGAGGAGATTCTCTCCAAGCACGCGCTGACCCTCGCCGATGTCACCAACCGGGCGATCGGTGCGCGCATGGACGAGGCGTGCGGCAAACAGGCGACCGCCTACACGCTGGCCGGTGGATCGACACTCTATGACACGCTGCGATCCAACGCTCAGGCGATCGAGGACGGTACGCTCACCCTCGACGACGTGCTGGCTGGCTCGTCCTTCCGGCTGCCGCTCGCGGCGGTGAACGACGGCATGGCACCCGGCGCCGGCGGGCCGGTGGTGTGGGGCCGGGGCGAGCGGCAGGTGCTGGAGAGCACGGAGTCCGCCTTCGCCTGGGACGGCACGGTGCTGACCGGCCAGCTCGGCATCGACGGCTGCCTGCGCGAGGATCTCCTGACCGGGCTCGCGCTGTCGCGCTCGATCGGCGAATTCGACTATAGCGACGGTACCGGATCGTCGCCGGTGCGCGGCGACTATGAGAGCCGGATGACCAGCGTTCATCCCTATCTGGGCTGGACCTCGCCACAGGGTCTCGGTCTCTGGGCGACGGTGGGCTATGGGTGGGGCGATATCGAGATCGAGGACGCGCAGGTGCGCGATGGCGACCCCGACTACCCGGTAAGGCGCAGCGACACGACGCTCAAGACGGCGGCGGCGGGCGCGAGCGGTCCCTTGATGACCGATGAGTCGCCGATCGCGGGCGGCACGACGACGCTCATGCTCAAGGGCGAGGCCTCGTGGGCGCAGGTCGAGGTCGAGGGCGAGGGCGACGACGGCCTGATCGCGCAGCAGACGGTGAACGCCAACCGTCTGCGGCTGGCGCTGGAGGGCAGCCACGAGCAGGCGCTGGCCTCGGGCTCCTCGCTGACGCCGTCCCTGGAGCTGGGTCTGCGCCATGACGGGGGCGACGGGATCACCGGCACCGGCATCGAGATCGGCGGCGGCTTGCGTTATCGCGACCCGGCCGCGGGCCTGACGATCGAGGGCAACGGCCGGGTGCTGGCGGGGCAGAGCGATTACCGGGAATGGGGCCTCGGCGGCTCGCTCCGCCTCGACCCGGGCGCCGACGGGCGTGGACTGTCGTTCAGCCTCTTCCCGGCCTGGGGCGAGACGGCGAGCGGGGTGGATCGTCTGTGGGACCAGGACGTCGCCGAACTGGCGAGCGATAACACGGCGGCCAATGACAACGTCCCGCAGATGCGGCTGGACGGCGAGCTCGGCTATGGCTTCGGCGCGTTCGGCGGCCAGGGGCTGCTGACGCCCTATGGCGGGTTCTCGCTGGCGGGCGAAGGATCACAACGCTACTGGATCGGCAGCCGCTTCGAGATCGGATCGTCGCTCAACCTCAGCCTCGAGGGCGAGCGCCGTGAGCCGGCCAAAGATTCCGCCGCGGAGCACGCTGTGATGCTGCGCGGCCAGATGCGGTTCTGAACGTTGGCCAAGGTCGGCGGGTAAGCCGCCAACGTCGCGATCTCAGTCGGGGCGGCGTGCGCGGTGTCGCGCAGAAACGTGCAGGATTATGCGCCCGCTTGCTCCCCCGGTGCTCCCCCGGACATAAATTGCGCTGGCGCGCCAAAACGAAAAAGCCCGTAACTATTTGAAGTTACGGGCTTTATTTGGTTGCGGGGGTTGGATTTGAACCAACGACCTTCAGGTTATGAGCCTGAGTTAGTCTAGCTCTCGGTGCTGCACGCAATTACACCGTAAGTCATTAACTAACTGTTATATTTTATACTTTCTGTCTGATGGCTTCACGCGAATGCACCGACAATACCCTTGATTTCCCGCCCGCTTGGAGCCACATTGGAGCCACATTAACCCGCGTCAAACCTTCAGGCAAGCGCCCAGAAGAGCAGGCTCGACTATGCCCAAGATCACCAAACATCTTGTTGAAGCCGCCGAAATTCGAGGCAAACATTACACCATCACTGATAGCCAAATCCCAGGATTTGGCATCCGCATCATGCGTGGAGGCACGCGAACTTACGTTGTGATGTACCGCGCCGGCGGTCGCCGCCGGCGCATGGTTCTCGGTCACCACGGTGTCACCACGCCCGAGCAGGCCCGAACGAGCGCAATCAACATTTTGGCGCGCGTCAGGAATGGCGAAGACCCGGCGGCCGGCCGACAAGGCGGTGGCCATCTGATCACCGTCGCGGACCTCGCGAAACGGTTCGATGATGAGCACATCGCCGTGCGGCTCAAACCAAGCACGGCCAAGGAATACCGACGCAACCTTCGACTCTTCATCGTGCCGGCGCTGGGCCGGCTCAAGGTGGCTGACGTGACGCGGACCGACATCGCCCGCCTTCATCACGAATTCCGAGACACCCCTTACAAATCAAACCGCAACCTCGAGATCGTCTCGAAGATGTTCAACCTTGCTGAGCTATGGGGCCTGCGCCCGGACGGTTCCAATCCATGCCGGCACGTCAAGAAATACAAGGAGGAAAAGCGCGAACGCTACCTGAGCGGCGACGAATTAACCCGGCTGGGCGAGGTGCTGCGCGAATGCGAGCAGGAAAGCGTAGAGAGTGCGTCGACCATCAACCTCATTCGCTTGTTGGTGCTCACGGGCTGCCGGCTTTCGGAAATCCAGACCCTCAAATGGGAGTATGTGGATCTCGACAACGAGGTTCTCCGCCTGCCCGACTCCAAGACCGGCGTTAAGACCGTGCATCTCGGTCCGCCCGCCTCGAAGGTCCTGATTGGAATCGAGAGGATCGAGGGAAACCCTTGGGTCATCACGGGAAAGCTTGAAAATACGCATTTGCAAGAGCCGCAACGCCCATGGCGGCGCATCCGGGCCCGCGCCGGTCTCGATAACGTACGCATTCACGATCTGCGTCATACTTTCGCGTCCGTGGCGGTATCGGGTGGCCAGGGCCTGCCCATGATCGGCAAGATGCTCGGGCACACCCAGGTGCAGACCACGGCGCGCTACGCCCACCTCGCAACCGATCCCATCAAGCAAGCGACAGCGGATGTTTCAGCCAGCATTGAGGCGGCGCTGGAGGGAGAGGTCGCGACCTGATCCGCCCTAGGAGCGCCCTGAGAGCGCCACAGGCGGCGAAATCGCCGATATGATCCGAACCCCAATATATGCCTGTGTGGGGCTCTTTGGGCGGAGCGACAACGACCAACCAGTACGCGCCGGACTATGCGGTTCCGCCGGGGCGGGTCCTCGACGAACCCCTGGAAGCGCGAGGCATCTCGCACGCGGAGTTCGCTCGACGGTGCGGGCGTTCTCCGAAGCTGATCAGTGAGATTATGGCCGGAAAGGCGCCCCTGGAGCCGGGGACGGCGCTCCAGTTTGAATGTAGCTTTGCCAATGAAGTTCAAGTGCTGGAGGATGTCTGCCCGTTGGATAAAGCTACAAAGGAGTACAGCCATGGTTGATCTGAGTAATGAGGAACGTGCAGCATGGCGAAACGTTTACGTCCGGCAACTGGCTCAGGAGGGTAAACCAGCCGTCGATGCTGCGATTGATTCGCTTGTTCAAATGAACTGGAACTTTCGCCGACATCGGGAAGAGGCTGCAAACTCGCGCCGCGTATATGGTTTGATTGGATTTGTCGGAGGGGGGTTCGTCGGCGGACTTGGTTCAGGAGAGTGGGGACATCCCATGGGTGGTCTCGCAGCCATCGTTCTTGGCACGCTCGTCCTTGTTGTCCTTGCTTCAATTGCCAGCTTCAGAGCGGATAAGCTCCAGAAGGCTGTAGACCGTGCGACGCTGAAGCTAGATAGATAGGTATAGGGGCCATGGGGGAAAGTCTCATCGCCCTATATCATTGTAAGCCGCTCAGATTTCTTCGCAGAAATCAAAGGGCCGCTTTGTCGAAGGGTACAGTTAAATGAAAAGGTGCTGGGCGTGGATGCGAGCGTCTGGCTTGGCATCGAGGCCGCATACCAGCTGCATCAGGCTCGGGAGGCCGAGGCATCGGATGCGGCTGCTTCGGTCGAGTGGCTGCAAGCCTTTCCGGTTCGTGAACTTGTGAAACGTGGATGCTTCCAGCGGCCGGTATCGGATGTAGATGTAGTTTCCAAGCTGCTCGCATTCTTCGGGGTCGGCTCGGTCGAAGCCTGGAACGCAAAGTACGCTCGAGCGAGCGTGGCCTATCGGTGTTCATCAAGCATCAAGAGCGACGAGATTGCGCTCGCAACGTGGCTTCGCCTAGGCGCGCTGGAAGCAGAACGTCAGGAATGTGCCGATTACAACGAAACCACATTCAAGCGCGCGATGAGGGAAATCCGAGGTTTGACGCGCCAGCCCATTGACGAGGCATTAGAGCGTGCGCGCCAGATCACCAATCAGGCGGGTGTCGCGCTGGCTCTCGTCAAGCCGCTGCCAAAGACCGCGCTCAGCGCTACCGCTTGGTGGTTTTCACCTCGTAAAGCCGTGATCCAGTTGAGTGCACGGCACAAGTCGGACGATCATCTCTGGTTCAGCGTTTTTCACGAGGCCGCGCACGTTCTTCTTCACAGCAAGAAGTTCGTCTTTATTGACGGTGCGAATGATGGCGGCGCCGACGTAGAGACCGAGGCAAATGAGTGGGCTGCCAACGCGCTCGTTGCTCGTGCCGACTGGAAGCAGTTCGTCGCGAGTTCACCGCGTAGCAACTCGGCTGTCTGTGCATTTGCCGACGAGCAAGGAATTGCTCCGGGCATCGTTGTCGGGATGCTTCAGCATGCCGATGTCGTGCCCTGGGACCATCTCAATAGCCTCAAGGAGCGCTACCGATGGCAGGACGATTGACGGCCCTTCGGTGGATCAAGTCATGAGCAGCACACAAGCATCCAATGAACAGCCGCGGTATTTGTACAAATACGGGTGCGTCGACGACGAACGCATTTGTCATACAAAGCGTATATTCGAGGCGAACGAGCTGTATTTCTCCACGATCGACAAATTTAACGATCCCGTCGATTGTTCCCACGTGTTGCGCCCAAGTGGCACTCGCAAAGAGGTACAAGAGTATTTCAAAAAATTGCTTAAAGAGAAGAAGCCACGCCTCAGCAGAAAGAAGCGTGGTATTTTAGTTAAAAAAATCATGAAGAAGTGCAAACCCTCAAATGGAAGCGTGTCGTTTGAATGTCCGGAGGAAAATATGAAAATAGATACAAAAAAATGGCGCGTTTATTGTTTGTCGGAGACATGCGAAAATATCCAAATGTGGGCCCACTATGCAGATAGTCACAGAGGTTTCTGCCTAGAGTTTCTGGACGCCGAAAATGATCCGTTTATTGTTCCGGCGCCCTCTGGTGATTT
Source organism: Alphaproteobacteria bacterium (assembly GCA_965249645.1). Classification (GTDB taxonomy): domain Bacteria; phylum Pseudomonadota; class Alphaproteobacteria; order UBA828; family JAPUJA01; genus CAVOEB01. Next base: position 37,212 of record CBDFML010000012.1, on the reverse strand, counting down.
CAAAGAGACGGGTATAGTGCCTCTGGAGGTGAAGTATTCTGATCAATTTCCAATAATTAATCGGGTTTTGGAAGACTATAATAAAATCGCCGTAAAGGCGTGTCTTACAAAGGCTTCAGGGTGGAGCTATGAGAAAGAGTGGCGAATGGTGGATTTAAGCGGACCAGGCCGACGCTGTTTTTTACCGCACTTTTTGAAGTCGGTTATCTTCGGTTGCAAAATGACAGACGATCACAAGCAACTGATTCGCAAATGGTGTGAGGGCCGTGACCCCGCTGTTACGTTTCATGAGGCGCGGATTTCAGCAGGTTCATATTCTCTCGAGATTTTCCCGGTGTAATTTGTCCTGATCGAGCAATTGCCTAACAGTTGACCATAATGGTAATGCTCGATGCTCCCGGGGGAGTCCGATCTCGGCAGGAGGGCTACGCCCTGTAAATCGTCTAGCTAGGACCGGCTCCCGCCATAGAGCCCCGCCTCCGCTTCCCGCCGCCGCATCAGCCCCTTGAGCTTGCGCCCGCCGGCCCAGACCCAGCGCCGGAACTCGACCGGCACGGCTGCGTGCTCCTCGCGGTTCACCTTGCGCCGGAGCGTCGAGCGCTGCAGCGCGCCGGCGCCGAGGTTGAAGGCGAAGGAGACGAGCGCGTCGAACGGCCCGTCCGCAAGCGGCACCCTGATCAGCCGCAGCACAGCCCGTTCGGCGGTCTCGACATCACGGCGCAGCAGCGCCTCGGCCGCCGCCTCGTCGATGCCGTCCGCGAACCGCTCGCGCTCATGTTCGCGCACTACATGGCCGTAGCCGATGGTGGGCCAGCCGCCGGGGCAGATATAAATTTCGGGCGCGAAGCCCTCGAAGCGCTTGATCAGCGCGAGACCTTCGCCGGTGAGATGACGCATGGCCTCAGCGCCGCTCGCGGAGCTTCGAGAGCGTCCGGTTGCCAAACCAGAAGCTCATCACCGCGGCGAACAGCGCCTGGGTCTCGGCATCCCAGATACGCGGCAGGGCCTCGGCGATGAGCAGGCCCTCGACGACGATCAGCAGATAGAGGCCGGAGCCCTTGACGGCCGCGAACAGGATGAAGAATGCGTAGGTGATCAGCGGGCGCACCGAGGCCCGGAGGGCGTCCACCCATCGGCTACTGCCGCCCAGCGCTGCATCATGCTTGTAGAGCGCCTTCGTTTCGGCAATGTCAGCCTGGACCTCGATCTCTTCGAGGCGCTGGTTGTGGCCGAGCCGCATCTGCTCCATCTGTCGGTCGAGGACGGCGAGCTCGTGCTTGCGGTCCGCTCGCTCGCGGAACAGGCTCATGATGTCGGGAATGGCGCTGGTGGCGAATCCCAGCAGACTGCCGAGCAGGGTCAGCATTGACGAATCTCCGTATGGATTGAGCGTGGACGCGACCCTGGCCGGGATTACGGCCCGGTCGGTGTTGGGGTCGGCGTGTGTGGCGCGCGCGGTGGAAGGCGGCCGCGAAGGACGTCAGCCGCCGAGCACCGGCCAGAAGGCCTTGCCCAAGGCGGTGAGCATTCCCACGAGGATCACACCGAGCAGCCACGTGTTACGGATGTGAAGCGCTTCGATCTTGGTGAGCTGCGCCTGGAGATCGCCATAGCGGCGCTCGCAGGCGATCTCGTGCTCCGCGAGATGCCGTGCCGCCTCCGCGCGCACCCGCTCGATCTCGATCATATGGGTCTCGTTCACGGGCGTCTCTCCACTCAGGCGGCTTGATCGGTCTCGTGCACGCGGGCGTCCTCGCCGACGGCGGTGATCTCGACCTGCTCGCCGCGCGGCCTCACGACCAGCACCCGGGCGCGCAGGCCCCAGGTCTCGCCCGGGCCGAAGGCGAAGTGGGTACGCTCCTCGTCGGCCCCGGTGTAGGGCTCGAAGTCGAGGTCGTCGCTCAGCACGACGGATCGTTCATCGGCACCGGGTGAGACGGGCCAAGGCCCGTTCAGGCTCCCGTCGCGCTTGCGAAGGGCGAGGTAATGGGCGGGCGGCGTGGCCGGGTCATCCCCCGCGTCCCATTCCAGCGGCTCGCTCAAGACGAGCGCGCGGCCGTCGGCGGCCGTTACCTCGCCGCCCTGGCCCCAGCGTGGCAGGTCGTGGGTGATGGCGACGAGATCGCCGTAGGTCGGGATCAGCCCTTCGAGCTCGGTGCGGAAGGTCATAATGCGCCGGCGGTAACGGTTGGCGGCGGCCATGTAGAGACCCTCGCGCATCGCCTGCTCGGCGCCGGTGCAGCCGAACAGCTCGACCGTGGCGGGTTTGCCGGTGGCCTCGGCATCGCTGTCCGGGAGTCTTGCCGTGACCTCGTCGGGCGCCCAGGTGCGCTCCGAGAAGTAGGTCACCGTCACCGCATCGGCGGTGTCCTCGCCGGGCATGACATATTGGACGCGGAAGCTGCCCTTGGCGATGTTGCGCGGCCCGAACAGCGCCACCGGCAGGGTGCGCGGCGCATCGCGGGCGATGCGCAAGATCCCGCCTTGCAGGAACGGCAGCGCCCGGCCGCAGCGGGCGATTCGGGTGAGCGCCTCCCACACCGTGAGGCCCTGGTCGAACACGGCATCGAAGCGGTCGCCGCGGGCCTCCCAGATGGCGTCAAGCGCATGGAGTGCCGCAAGATCGATGCGAGCGTCGGCGAGCCCGGCGCCATAGGGCGCGCGGGCTGCATCGGCGAAGGCCCAGGCGAGGGAGCGGGTGGATTGCGGCGCGGACCAGCCGGTCGCCGGGTCCCAGACCGGAAGCCTGCGGGTGACGATGGCGTTGACGAGTCGCGCCGAGCGCTGCGAGAGATTGTCGGTGGCGCGCATCCTGACGGCGAGCAGCGTCACGGCGCCGAACTCGGGCGTGCCTTCGAGGAAGGTCTTGAGGCCGCCCCAGCGAATCTCATGACCGGCGCGCGCATCGCCGCTCTTGTCATTGGTGCGCCTGAGCCGGACCTCGTAACGTCCGGCGGTAACCGTATAGCGGTAACTCTTGCGTTGCGGCGTGTTGGTGGCCGCGGTCACGCTCTCCGAGGCAAGCGCCAACCATTCGCCGGCGGCCTCGCCCTTGTCATCGATGGCGCGGGCCTCGACCTCCCATTCGACGGTGCGGGCGCTGAAGCTGCCGCTGGCGGTGGCGTAATAGAGCCCGCGCGGCATCACCACATCGATGCCGATCCCGGTCGCCCTCGTGCCCGCCGGGTTGGCGGTGAAAGGACCGATCCAGCCGTCCTCGCCTGCCTCGCGGTCGTTGACGCCGATCAACTCCTGGCCGGCGACCTCCGGTGCGTTGACCACGTCGGTCTCGAACAATGTGACCGCGCCGCCGGGTGGCACGATCTCGGTGTCGATTTCCTCGAACGAGGCGATCGGGGTGTCCTCGATGCGAACCTGCTCGAGGTCGTATTCGCCCTGGCCGATGCAGTGCAGCTGATGCAGGTACTGGTCGTTGCCGCTGTATTCCACCCAGGGCGTGGCGGCGAGGTCGGGATAGACCCGGTGGCGGCCGTAGACCACGGGGATGGGCTGGGCGAGCCGGGCGTGGTTGCCCTGGGCCTGCAGGGAATAGGTCGGGCTCGGCGCCGGCGCGCTGCCGAAGTTGGCGGTGATGGCGGAGGGCTTGGGCGGCGGGATCAAGACGTTGACGAGGGTGGCGCCGACAAGGGCTATCCCCGCCTGGGCCAGCCCGAGGGCGACGGTCGAGGAGACGCCGAAGGCGCTGACGAGGGAGGGCGCGAGCATGGGTGCGAAATAGATGGCGGCGACCATGACGGCGAGCATGAGGATGGTGCGCAGCGGGTTCTTGCCATCCCCACCCCCTCCGCCCTGGGGCAGCGGCACGAACACGACCAGGTCGCCCTCGCCGATGAAGGTGTCGTCCCAGCAGCCGCGCGGCAGCGGTGAACCGTTGCGCAGACAGATGGTCGGGCACTCGAACTCGTCGATGTCCTGCTCGCCGAGCCATTCACGGATCGAGAGCGGCTCGGCGACGGTGATTACTTCGCGGTCCCGGTCCGGGCGGAACGGGTTGCGCAGCATGACGACAGTGCCGGGCATCAGGCATCTCCGGTGAAACGATAGAACCCCTCGATCCGCCAGCCGTGGGTCGCGAGATCGCGCGCGTTCTGAAACACGACGCCGATATCGCGCGCGGCGTGGAGCACGCCGCCGCCGTCGACGGCGAGCCAGATCCCCACATGCACCGGATGGCGGGACTGGCGCATAAACACCGCATCACCCTCGCGGGTGTTCTCAACCAGCCGCCAGCGTTGCCGTTCGGGGTGATCGCGGAAGCCGGCGAGCACAGCGCGCAAATCGGCGGCATCGACCGGGATCTCCGGCACCTCGATGGCGAAGTGCGTGCGCCAGCACCAGCGCACCAGGCCCCAGCAATCGAACGCATGCGGCCCCCGTCCGCCCGCGACCCACGGGCGGCCGATCAGGTCTTCGGCCCAGTGCATCTAGCGGGTCAGCCCCGGGAACCGCTTGGCGGTGTAGAGCTCGGCGGGGAAGGCCTTGTTGCCGATATCGAGCATCCGCGCGCGGCCGGTGGCGCGGAAGACGTCGACCTCGACCTCGGTCAGCGTCAAGGTGATCGGCGGGTCCATCTGCGGGCCCTCGATGTCGGTCGAGAGATAGGGCCGATAGGCGACCTCGATGATCTCGTGCGACGTTGCCGCGGCATCGAGATGGCGGACGATCTCGCGGCTCACATTGTCGAGCGTCACGGCGATCTCGGGCACCGGCGCGGTGTCGACCGGGGGCAATTCGAGATCGAAGGCGAGCGCGATGAAGGGAACCATCCGCCCGGCGTCCTTGGGCGCGTCCTCTTCCAGGCGGGCCACCAGGCCGACCAGGTCGCGCGCTTGCGCCGGCATGGCGTCAAGCACCGCCTGCACCTCCGCGCCCCCGAGGCTCAACCAGCTTGCCTCGTCGGCAAAGTTCCGCACTACGCGGATTGCCGTGGGCTCGCCCTCGTCATCCATGAAGGCCGGATGGCGCAGCTCGAGGGTATGCAGGATGACGGTGTCGGAGGGTGCCGAGGCATAGGCCTCGCGGATCGCCTGGTCGAGCGCCGGATCGGGCATCTCAGCGCCCGCCGACGCCGGGTGGGTCCCGATCGGACGCGGCGTCTTCAGGCGCCTCTGACGCACCGGGCTCCAGGCCCGGCTCGGATTCCGGCTTATCGGACATCGGCATCGCCTCCGGCAGCAGATCGGGCTTGGGATAGGCGCGCTTGACCGCGAGCCATGTGCCGATGAGCGCGTCCATGTCCTTCGGCAGCCCGGTGCCGGCGAGGCGCAGCTGGTTCAGCGCTTTAAGGATGGCGTCGAGCTGATCGGTGACCGGCATCTCGCGGGCGTAGCGCTCGGCGCGGCGCGTGCGCACCTCGATACGGTCGACGGCGTGAGTGCCGAGCCGAGCGGCGAGATCGGTCTCCTCGTCAAGATCGTGGACCGTGAGATCGATGCCTGGGTCCTGCTTGCCGTAATCGAGCGAGGCGACGCGGGCGTAATGGCGTCCGTCGAGTTGGCAGAGCCAGGTGAAGGCGCCGTCGAGCCAGCCGGTCGGCGGCAGGAAGTGCGCGCCCACATTCGATTCCATGTAGCTGATGATGTACATGTACGTTCCCCTAATAGAGCTCGACCCGGGCCATCACCGTCGGGTCGTAAGCGCCGCCCTCGACGCCGAGCTTGTTGTTGCTATTGCGGCCGGCGGCCCAGACGGTGCCGCAGGCCAAGCGCACGAAGAAGCCCACCTCCGAGGCATAGCCGTGCGCCACCACCTCGACCGGGTCCCACTCATCGGGCGGGACCGGTAGCGGCCATTGCAGGGGCGTCGATGTCTGACCGGCGCCCCAGGCGCCGTATTGGCCGTAACAGCCACAGCTGTAAACCCGGCCGTCGGAGCCCAGCATGACCGTGGAATGGCGATGGGCGCCGTCATAGGCGCCGCCGGTCGAGACCATGCGCGCGGTGACGCCGTCCGGGAGCGCGACCCGGGTCGGCACGGTGATGGCCGAGGTGGTGTTGCCGATGCCGAGCTGGCCCTGGCCGTTATAGCCGCAGGCATAGGTGTTGCCGTCGTCGCCGTTGAACCAGAGCTGCGGGTACTCGCCGCCGGCCCACAGATCGGTCGCCGCGCCAACCCCGGCCGGCAGCGGCAGCTGCTCGAACAGTTCGCGATGATCGGTGGCGCCGTCGCCGTGGAACCCTTGGCCGCCATAACCGGCGGTCCAGATGGTGCCGTCCTTCATGAGCACGGCCGTTGCCGCGCCGCGCGACGAGCCGCAGGGCGCGACTTTCCGGATCCGCGTCCCGGCCGGCAGGCCGACGACCTCGGTGAAGAGGTTCTTGTCGGTGGTGCCGTCGTCGACGCCGAGCTTGCCCCAGCTGTTGTCGCCCGCGGCCCACAGCGTGCCGTCCCGGGTCAGCGCGAAGCAGGCGTTGCGGTCGCCGTGGCCGGGCCAGAACTCGATCACGTCCTCGAGCGGGACATCGCCGGTCTTCTTGCAGCGCACCGGCTTGTAACTGTGGCTCGTGTCGCCCTGGCCGAGATTGCCGTAAGAGCCATGGCCCCAGGCCCAGAGGCTGCCGTCCCGGCAGAGCGCATGGAGGGACGACGAGTTGGCCGGAGAGCCCCGCACCAGGTCAAGCTTGATGACGTCGCGGCCCCGGGATGCCCGAGGCGCGGCCGATGTCGGTGGCATCGATGGAGCGCGCGATGCCGTTACCGGTGGCATGCCCCCGGCCCTGCTGGCCGTGGCCGTTATAGCCCCAGGTGACGACGTCGCCGTCGTTCGTCAGCATGGCGACGGAGCTATAGGAACCGACCACATAGCGGGGCCGCCCGGTGACCGGATGATCGGCATTGGTACGGTTGTCCCAGACCAGGTAGTGGAGATGCTGGGGGTTGTAGGCGTTGCCCTCCATGGCGAGCTCGTTGCTGTTGTTGGTCCCGCTCATGCGGACGGTGCCGTCGGCCATGAGAAAAGCCATGTAGTACCCGGTGATGTCGGAAGCGCAGCCCTTGCCCGGATAAGAGGCCTCGCCGTTCAGGAGACCGATGCAGCGCTGGCTCGCCGACAGGGCGTGGCCCACCGGCGGCGGGACGCGGCGCGGCAGATCGGCGGTGATGGTGGAATTGCCCATCAGTAATCGCCCCCGAAGAGGGTGACGTGGACATTGCCGGTGACGGTAGCATTGGCGTTCTCCGGCAGGCGCGCGGCGAGTGCTTGCGTGAGCAGCAACCAGCGGTCGCCGGTCGCATCGAGCCAGGGCATCTGGACGGGATCGAGGCCGGGATGGGCCGGATAGCCGTCCAAGCCTGCGCGCGTGGGTACCTTGGTCGACCACAGCGGTTGCCAGCGGTAGACGGTAACGTCGGTTCCCGTCGCGCTCGCAATTGCGTTGCCGGGGGTGTTCTCGAAGGTGAGCACCGTGTCGGTGCGGCTCGAGAGCCTGTAATCGCCGCGGTTCGCCGCGACACCCTTCGAGAGCGTCAGTAGTACACCGTCATCGAGCGCCGGCCAGGCGCCGGTCGACCGGGTCACGGTGAAGGGGTCCTCATCCGCCGTCGTCCCGGGCGCGATATCCACCGTAACGTCGTCGCCGACAACGACGTAGGTCCCGAACTCGACCAACGCGGGCACCTCGCCGTCGTTGGCGAGGGCAATGGCGTGAAGGCGGGTGCCGTTGGCGCCCGGCGTGATCAGGTCCTGCGCCTGGTTGGCGCGTTCTGCGACGAGGGACGCGATGTCCTGGCGGTAGGACGCAACGAAGATCGGTTGATTGGCCATGGGCGGGCTCCTCGATTCAGATGAAGGCTTCGGCGAGTGCGATCAGCGCACCGGCGTTCACTTGCGGAGTGACGGCGAAGCGGAGACTCTCATCGCTCCCGGCGTCCTCGGTCGCGGCCTCGAGGCCGCGCCCGGCCTCGAGCTTGGCCGAGAGCTTTCCGGCCGTGGTGTCGTCCGCCGAGACGAGGACGTTGCCGACCGCAGCTTGTGCGGCATCGCGGGCAGTAACAGCCTCGTCCCGTGCGGCTTCGGCGTCCGCGACGCCGTCAGTCACAGTGCTCGCGGCCGCGGCGACGCTCGCCTCGACATCGTCGATCGCCTTGGCAACGGTCTTGACCGTGCCGCCCTCGGTGGTGACGGTTTCGGTCGCATCGCCATGCACGATGTCGTGCAGCAGACGGCTGTCGGTATCCGCGCGCGATACCGCCGCGCGGAGATCGGCTTCAATGGTCATGGATTAGCTCCACTGTGTTGATGCGTCCTGAAGGGTGTTCGTTGCACGACCCGCCGCGTCGATTGCACGCCAGGGGGGATTCGTTGCGCCTGTGCCCGTCCGGGATGACGCATCGCGGATGTACGTGGCGCCGCCGCCGTCGATGCGACCGCCGGCTACCAGGCGTTGTCAGGCGCCGGCAAGGTCTCGTGGACGAGGGTGTGCAGCGCCTCGATGCCGGCGTTCAGGCCGTCAATATCCTCGACGAGCACCAACGCCAGGCCGCCTTCGCTCAAGGTCGGCCGGGCACGGACTTCGAGCTCGCTGGTAATCTCCCACAGCAGCCCGCGATGGGGCCGCGCTTCGAACTGGCGGGTGAAGCGGGCTTCCTGCGGCAACAGGCCGAGACCGCCCAGCAGGTCCATCTCGAACCAGGCGCCGCCCTCGGCCGCGACCCAGCGGTACCAGGCCTCGAAGAGCGCGAACCGATCGGGCCGCAGCACCCAGCGTACGGCGATGCGGCTCGGCACGTCGGTGAAGCGCCGGCGCTGGCGGGCCGGCCCCGCCTCCATCTCGGTGCGCAGGACCGCCTCGCCGGGCTGGACGCCGTAGCCCTCGAGGGTCGGCAGCGGCAGGCGGTCGGGCCAGCGGATGGTCATCGCAAACTACCGGCGGCCGGATTGAGGCCGTAGCGGCGCTCGAGCGTCGGCGCCAAACCCTCGCCGCGGCCGATATGGCGGGCCATGCCGCCCTCGATCTGCTCGATCATGATGTCGAGGGTGAGATCGCCGCCCGGCTCGCGCCGCACATCGGCGGAAGCCCGGGTGCCGGGTGCGGTGTTGCGCACATTGACCGCGACATTGACCGTAGGCCTAGCGTCCGGGACCGGGGCCAACGCTTGCATCTGCCCGGGCGTGAATACGCCCTCGCCGCGCTGCGCCACGACCGGCATCTCGCCGGCAACGATACCGCCGCGGTGGTAGCGGGCCGCGCGATCGAACACGGCAGGGTCGACCATGCGGGCCGGGAAGGCGTCGCGGCCGATCACGCCGCCGCCATGGGCGAACGCCGTGGGTCCCGAGGACACCGGGAAGTCACCTATCATCGGCGTGCCGGAGGACGTCGTAGCAACGGTACCCGTCCCACCGAAGATGCTGCCGCCGATGGCGCCGAAGATGCTCCCGAGGATGTTGTTGAGCGGCGCCACCACCGCCATGCGGTAGGCGGCCCTCAAGGCCTCCTCGGCGATGGTGTTGAACAGGTCCTTGGCGGAGAACTTGCCGGTCTGGGCCCATTCGACGAAGGCGTCCTCGCTCGCCTTGAGCTCCCGCGTGGTCGCCTGCTCGAAGGTCTTGGCCGCGTCGGTGGCGTCGTCGAGATAGTCACGGATCGCACGGCGCACGCCGTCCGACCATTCGCGACTCGCATCGAGCATGCGGTCGTAGGCGCCCTCCGACGCCCGGCCGAACGCTTCCTGGTTGATAGCGCCAGCCTCGAGCAGTTCATTGAGCCGTTCGATCTCATCGGCGTAGGCTTCCTGCGCGGTGCGCAAGCTCTCGGTGAACGCCTTGCCCTCGTCGCGCAGCCGGTTGGCCTCTTCCCTGGCCTTGTTCGCTTCCTCTATTTTCTCCTGTTCGTCGAAAAGCGCGCCGGCCAGTCTCTCAACCTCCTGGCGCTCCGTAATGGTCGCTTCCGTCGAGAGCCGCCTGAGCGCCACCGAGACGAAGCGCTGGCGCTCGGTCTTCTTAAGCGCTTCCAGCTCGAAACCCAGACTCTGGACGACCCGTTGATTGGCCTGAACCTGCCTGTCCTTCCTCTCCTGCTCGCGCCGGGCGAGCTCGGCGAGCTTGTCGTCCCGCACCGCCGCCGCGCCGAAGCGCAGACGCTCGATCGTTTCCGGCTCGGCACCGGCCTTACCCAGCTCCATCAGCTCGTTGTCGAGTTTCCGGTATTCCTCGCGGATGCGATCGGCGCCCTGGTAGCGCAGCTGGAACAGCTGGTTGTTCAGACTCTGCTCGATCTGCACGAGGCGCCGCGCCCGCTCTTGGGCCGCCGCGATGTCCTCGGGGGTCTTGGCCGGGTCGTCGCCCTCGGCGGGATATTCCTCGGTCGCCAGCGCCTCGCGGCGCTTGCGCTCTTGCTCCAGTTCCCACTCGTATTTCGTCTTCCACTGAATATAGACGGCCCACCGCCTCTGGTATTCCGCGGCGAGCTCCTCGTAGGTGCTTGTGAACAGGTCCTCCAACGGATTCACATCGGCCTCCCTGGGCGCCGTCCGCATCCGCTCCTTGAGCTCCTTCAGCTCCTTATCGAGATCCTCCATTTGGCGTCGCGTGGCGCTGAGGCTGAGCCCCTCGAAGTTGAAGTCGCCTTCGGCGATGAGCTTGAGCTTCTCGTAGGCGTCTCCGGCCCCGCTGGCGAGATCGGACAGCCCTTGGACTGCAACGGCAACGCCAGGCGCCAGGTCCGCACCGATGGCCCGTGCGAGAGATTTGATGTTGTTCCACATCACCTCGGTCTGATTGTTCAGGCTTTCGAACGCCCTTGCCGCTTCCTCGTTCAACGCGGTGGCGTTCTCGGTTTCACGGTTGGCGATTTCGAGTGCCTGGGCAAGGAGATCGGCGCGATTCGCCAGCACCGGGATGGTCTTCAGCAGACGCTGGTCGGCCAAACCCAGCGCCGCCATGGCATCGGCCACCGAGCCGCCGGCGTCGCCGATCCGCTTCAGACCGTCGATGAACAACGCGAACGCAGCCATCGCATCCCTCTGGAACAGCTCCTTGATCTCTTCCGCGGTCCGGCCGGTGATCTGCGTAAGGATGGCCAGATGTTCGCCTCCGCTACGGATGGCGGCGTCGATCATGCGGAGGATGCGGCCGATGGACGTGCCCGCGACCTCCGACTTGACACCGACGGCGGCCAGCGCCGCGGCCAAGGCCGAAGCTTGAGCCGAGCCCACCCCGAATACGGCGGCGCCGCGCGCGACCTCCGTGGCCATCTCGGCGATCTGACTTTCCGTGGCGGCAAAGTTATTGCCGAGAGCAACGATGACCGATCCGAGTACGTCAACCGTGCCCAGCGCCTCGCCGGTGACATTGAGAATGCGGGCGAGCGCCATGGCCGCCTGGTCGCCACTGAGATCCGTCGCCGTCCCGAGCTTGGCGACGGTCTCGGTAAACTTCAGGATGTTGTCGGAGCCTTTGACCCCGAGCTGGCCGGCGCTTTGGGCGATGGCGAGCAACTCGTCCGTGGCCACCGGCATGCGCTTGGAAAGCTCATCGATATCCTTGCCCAGGGCTTCGAGTTCGGCCCCCGACAGGTCCGCTGTCTTGCCGACGCCGATCAGCCCGGTCTCGAAATCCGCATACAGCTTCACCATTCGCTGCAAGCCGCGGCCGACGGCGGCGGCGGCGATCGCACCGCCCAACAGGCGCATGTGGCGGCGGAGAGCGGAGGCACGGTCACTGAGCGTGCCGAGCCCGCGCGAGGCCTTGTCGGAGGCGCGGTCGATCTTCTTGATCGAGCGCTCGCCGCTGGCGCCCACAGACCTCAAATCGGCCTTGACCCGATTGCCGCCCTCGACAGCAAGGCGGACCGCGTAGGTATGTTTGGCTTTGGCCATTATTGGGTGTCCTTGTCGTTCATCGCCTCGATCAGCCCGGCTTCGGCCGCCTGCAGCAGCTCTGAGATGACGCTCTCATCGAAGCCGCGCGCCCGGGCGATACCGAGCGCCGCGGTCATGTCGATCCCGAGAACCCGGCCGGCCGCCACGATGCGGAGCTGCCCGAGGGAGGCCGTGAACACCTCCCAGGCCTGGTGTTCCTCGAGGGCGAGAGGCGCGTGCTCGCGATAGGGGCAGGGCTCACCGTTCAAGCCGACGCCGCCCTTTGCGCAGTCTTGGTCTTCCGCTTCGCAAGTTTGGCAGTATCCGGGCCCGCCGCCGGGCTGGAGGTGCCATCGGCAGAGGGCCCGAATGCGTTTTTTGCTGACGCCAGCAGCACCTGGCGCAGCGTGAACTCCTGAATAAACCGCTCGCCCACCGGATAGAGGTCCATCAGCGCCGCGACGTTCTCGCGGCTCACCGGCGGATCGTCCTCGATGCCGGACCAGGCGGTGATGTGGCGGGCCGCGAGGCTATGGATCAGGAGCGCCTGGTACTGGCCCTCGCGGGCGCCGTCGTCCGAGAGATCGGGCAGGCCGTCGAGCGCCAGGCCGGCCTCCGTCCGCTCTCTGGCCTGCGCCTGCAACCCGTCCAGACGCTTGCGCGCCTCGGCTTGCGCCGCCGCCATGGCGGCGGTGGTGAGCGGTGTCACGGTGACGGTGACGCCGTAGGGCAGCGTCAGCTCGTAGGGTTCGGTCTTTCGTTCGAGTGAGATCATGCGTAATCGCTTCCATCGAGATCGTTGACCAGCGTCACCGTGAGCATCTTCCCCGCCGCGTCGTTGCGGGCGCCCTGGAAGTCGAAGCGGGCCGAGACCCCGCCCGGCCCCTCGACCGTGAGCGCGGGCTTCGGCAGATAGACCTCATGGGCTTCGAAGGTGAGTTTGAGGTCGTCACTGATCCGGTAAGCGAACTCGAGGTCCACCGCGGTGCCGTCGGAGGCCAGATCGATCAAGTTTGTGTCGGCGAAGCGGACCTCGATGGAACCGGTGAGCGCGGCGACGGTCGGGTCGGCGCCGTCGATGAGGCCGTCGGAGCGGATGGTCTCGATCTTCTCCAGGTTGTTCGCGTAGGTAAGCGAACCGGCGGTGAGGTTGGCAACCGCCGTACCGCCCCGACTGATCGAGCCCTGGAACTGGCTAATGCGCCTGAAGTCGAGCTTCGACGGCGTGCCGCCCTGGCTCGCCGCGAAGCGCTCTTCTCCTTGCGCGACGAAGCTGATAGTGGCCGCCGCCGCGCCGGAGCGGGTGAACTCCAGCGCGAGAGAATCGAACACCACGCCGGCGTGCCGGAAGTAAGCCGGCACCTGGGGGTGGCCCACCTCGATGGTGTAGCTCGGCAGGACGTCATCCCCGGAGGCGAATACGTGGGAATCCCCGCCGCCGGTGAGCGTCGGGCCGCTGACCATGGCCGCCGACGCCGCGAGGGCGAAGGCGTTGCCCGTGGCGCCCGCCGTATCATGGGCAACCAGAAGCCGCTGGGTACCGGCCGGGCGGCTATAGGTGGCGTCGGAGACGTCGGCGTCCGCGGACGCATTCAAGTCGGCGACCAGCCGGTCGATGGTCTGGGTCGCCGTCGCCTGGATCTGTGTCTCATCGCCGGAGGAAGCCCCGGAGACGAACGTCCAGACCGTGCCGCCCAGGGTGATGGTGTCTTGATCGGACGGATTGACCGCGAAGTTGATATATCCGACCGCCGCGACCGTGTTTGACACGGGATCGCCGAACAGTCCGGTCAGCCAGATACCGAGGTAGCGCGGATCGACAGGGACGACGATCTCGCCCTCGTCCATGATCGCGTCCTGCAAGGGCGCGTAGGGGTCGCGCCCCTGGCCCAGCACCGGGTCGTCGATCAGGCCCTGCTCGGAGCCGAGCGTGCAGCGGTTGAAGGGAATACGGATATAGTCGCCGGCCGCCGCCTGCCCGTAAGCGGTCTCGCGTTTGAGCAGCAGCGTGGCGCTCGAACCATAGGCTCGGGCCATGAGATGTCTCCTTCCTGTCTGGTGGGTGTCGGCGGGTCAGCCGAGCGGGGATTCGCTCTCGTACTCGATGACGCACTCGAGGGTGCCGGTCTTGATGGCGGGCGCGCCGATTACCGCTTCGGTGTCGATCTCCGGGCGGGCATAGGTCATGCCGAAGACAAGCCCGCCGAGGGTGGGATCGGCGTCGAGCGCCGTGCCGATGTTCCGGACCAGGGCGTCGAAGGCCGCGTCCCTGGCCGCCGCCTCGCCGGTCTCGACATAGACCTCGATCTCGACCGCGTGGCTGTAATAGACGCCGCCGATGCCGCCCAGCGTCCGCTCAGGCTCTCCCGGATCGCCGTCGCGCAGTACGATCAGGCCGCCGCGCGGGATGCGCTCGGGCGCAGCGGTGTTACGCTCGACCTTGGCCTTCGGCACCGCGCGCAGCCGGTCCGCCAGCGCGGTCAGGATCTGCTCGGTCTTGCTGAACATGGCGAATATTCCCGGAGCGTTCCCGCGCCCGTCTTCAGGTGACGGCTTTAGCTTTGGCAGCTGGATAACTTTCGTGGTCACCAAAATGCCGGCGGGCGGCGAAGCGGCGTGACGCGGCGTGAGATTCGGCCGGCCGCTGGCGGGACAGCTGCCGGCGGGCGAAGCTGCCCGGACTCACTCCACCTTCGACGGACCCTTTCGCTCGAGCTTCGTGCCGAAACCGCGGCCCTTAACGATGGCGTCGTCTCCGAACTTGTCGCGCACCGCGTCCATAGCCTTGTCGATCTCGTTCTCGCCGACCCGCGCGCCGCCGAAGAGGTCGTCCTGGGCGACCCGGTCGGCCTCGACGAGGTCGTGGGCGCCGATACCGATCAGGCGGAAGGCGCGACCGTTGGCCTCGCGGGCGAGCAAGGGCTCGGCGGTCTGGTACATCTCTTCCGCCGAACGCGTCGCGTTCTTCAGACGGCGGCTGCGGGTAATGACGTGGAAGTCGGCGGTCTTGAGTTTCAGAGTCACGCTCCGGCCGACGATGCCGGCCTTCCTCATGCGCCGCGCCAGCGTCTCGGAGAGCTGCCAGAGGATAGGGCGCAACCGCTCGGCTTCGGCGATATCGGTATCCAGCGTGACTTCCGAGGACATGCTCTTGGCCTCGCTCTCAGGGTCGACGGGACGATCGTCCTCGCCCCGACTGTATTTCGACAATCGACGGCCGATCGTACCGTAGCGAGCGACGAGCTCGGTCTCGTCCAGGCAACCCAAGTCACCGATCAGCGTGATGCCGTCGTTGGCCAGGCGCCGTCGCATGGCTTCGCCCACGCCCCACAACAGTCCGACCGGCTTATCGGCGAGGAAGGCGGGGGCGTCGGCCCGGCCGATCACCGCGAATCCGCGAGGCTTGTCCAGATCCGAGGCGATCTTGGCGAGGAACTTGTTGTAGCTGAGGCCGATGGAGACGGTAATGGAAAGCTCCTTCTCCACCCGCCGCGCCAGCCCCGCCAGGCTCTTGGCCGGGCTGGCGCGATGAACGGACTCGGTGCCGGCGAGGTCCATGAACGCCTCGTCAATGGAGAGCGGCTCTAGCAGGGGCGTCAGGCTCCCCATCATCGCGCGCACCTCGCGTCCTACAGCCGTGTACTTCTTCATGTCGGGCGTAACGACGGTGGCGTTGGGACAGGCTTTCAGGGCCTGGTACATTGGCATCGCCGAGTGCACGCCATAGGTGCGGGCGATGTAGCAGCAGGCGGCGACCACACCCCGGTGGCGGCCGCCGACGATCACCGGAACATCGCGCAGCTCCGGCCGATCGCGCTTCTCGATGGTGGCGTAGAACGCGTCGCAGTCCAGATGGGCGATGGTAAGTCGATGAAGCTCGTCGTGCCGTGCGATGCGCGACGATCCACAGGCCGCACAGGTCGCGGCATTGGGGGGCGGCCGGCAGCCGCAATCACGGCACAACGTTTCCACGAGACGATCATAGGATTGGAGTTGACCATTGCAAGGAACTCGGTGCGCGAGCCGGTGTTATACCCATCTCAGCCCGCTTTGCCCGCCCTCGCATCGCCCGCTGCTTCACCGTGCCCGCACCTGCCGCTCGATCAGGCCCGGCAGCCTGCGTGCCCAACTCCGAACCGCACGCTCAATGTCTAGCCGCTTGCGCAGCTTCACCCGCGGCACCAGCACGAACATCGCGACCGTGGCGATGCCTTGTTTGTAGCTTCCCGATTTGGTGCGCCCGCCGCCCTTGGCCTGCCGGCCGACGCGCCCGGTCTGGGCACTCACGCGGACACCATCGACCACCAGCAGCGCCGCACGGCCCGAGCGGCGGACCATGCGAAGCGGCCCGTGGCGGGCGGTCGGGAAGGTCGCGGGCGTGATACGCTTGCCGCCGACGCCGCGCTTCGGCGCCGCCGGCGTCGGAATGGCGAGCCAATTGCCGCCGTTGCCCTTGATCACCGCACCCTTATCGAAGGCCAACGCGATCTGCGGCGCCTTCGACCAGACGAAACTCGCGGCGTCGTGACCCTTGTTCGCATAGGTCTTGCCGCGCCAGGAGCGCGACAATCGGGCGCCGAGACCGGCGGCGATGACCTGCTTGCGCAGGCTCCCCTTGAGGCCGTCGCCGGCGGCCTTGACGCCGTCTGGCACCGCACGCTCGATGCGGCGCATCTCGGCCCGCATATCGGCTTTGAGCGAACCGACCATGGTGGCAGCGAGCTTCATGCCGGGCAGGCCCCCGCCGGGTAGGCCTCGAAGGTCCAGATAAGCCGCTCGGCATCGCGCACCGGCTCGCCCTGGACGAGATAGTCCTCGCCGCCGACGCTCAGCCGATCGCCCGCCTGCGGCGCGGCGATCTCCGAGGCCCGCACATCGAACAGCGCGGTGCCGGCATGGATGCGGGTTTCGCCGAGGCCGACGATCTCATCGGGCCGCTTGGCGATCACCCGGACCGTGACGGGCTCGCCGCCGTCGGCCGTGTAGACCGCATCGCGGCCGAGATGCCGGAAGCAGTCGTCCACCGCGATGGCGAAGGGGCCTTCCACCTCACTCGGCCGTGAGCTTCACCAGCACGCCGGGGCGATGGCACATGGGGAGCGGGTTGGACTGGGTATGGAGATCGGTGCCGCGTTCGAACTTGCGCGGCTCCTGCTTGGCGTAGAGCTGCTGGCCAAGCGTGTTGGCGGTCTCGTTGAAGTCGGCCGGCGCGAAGTACGACGCGAAGGTCTCGACCGTACCGAGGGGGAAGGCATGGCCTTCGTTCTCGGCGATGAACCGGCGCACGACGCCATCCGGGTCGGTGGCCTGGCCGCGGTACTCTTCGAAGGCGATGCCGCCGAAGGTGAAGCCCGCGCGCATGTCGTCGCGCAGCGCCGTCCCGTCCATCCAGCGCTCATAGGCCCTCTCGACCTTCGGGTGACTGGTGAGCGCATCGAAGAACTCAGGCGCCACCAGGGCATGAACCCGGGTCATGAACTCGCCGCGCAGATTGTCCTCGATATGGCGCAGCACCGAGATGCACCGACCCTTGACGTCGGTGTCGTCGTCGTCGAGACCGAAGGCGATGGTTTTCGCTTCGATGCCGAATTCGGCGTAGAGGTCGTAGAGGGTGGAGCCGTCGGAATCGAGGATCACCCCCTTGAGCGCTCCCATGCGCAGATGCTCCAAGGTGATCGCATGCTTGTTGCGCATCGACTGCAGGTGATCGGCCATGACGTCGGCCAGCGCCTGGGACTCGTTCTCCGAGCTGAAGGCGCGAATGCCCTGGACTTCCTCGGGTAGCACCACGTCGTCGTGCGGGATATGCGGGATGTTGAAGCTGCGAAGCTTGCGTTTGCCGCGCTCGCCGACGGTGCCGGGCGACCCGACCGGCAAGGTCGGCAACAGGTTGAGAACCCCGTTCTTCTCCTCGACGGCGATCTGGCGGAAGCGCACCGGCCGGGGCGGCATCAGCATCATGCGTTCGAGCCGTCCATAGCTGTTGGGCAGGATGTTGATGGCCGCGGTCAGCGCCGTCACGTGGAAGGCGGGGGTATCGAAGGGATTGTTCATGGGCATGGAATAGCTCCTCCGGCGCCGGCGGAGCCGGGCCGATCAAGTGGGTTCAGACGATGGATGGTCGAGGGGTGGGGCTCAGGCGGCCTTGCGAACGAGAACGCCGCGGGCCTCCAGGTCGGCGATCGCGGCCGCCTTGGCGGCCTCGTTGATGCCGGCGGGCCAGACGATCGGCCGGTCGGCGAGGACGGCGTCGCGCAGGATGGCGGTGACTTCGGCATCGGTCCCGTCGGGCGCGGTGACGTCATAGGCAACGATGCCGATGGCTTCGGCCGTTCCGTCGACGGCCGCCGGATCGAGCGCGACCACCTTGCCGTCGCCCGCGACCTCGATCGCGAACGTATCGCCGACGGCGAAGTCGGCAGCGCCGTCGGCAACGGTGAGGTTGAGGTGACCGCCTGCATAGGCCGTGCCGACCGTGAGGTTGGGCAGAACGTAGCCCTTCGGGCTCAACACCTGGAATGTGCCGTCGGCCCCGGCGGTGATGCAGGCGAGCCGGTAGATCCCGGCCTCGGCAAGCTGGCCGAGTGCGGGATCGGCCAGGGCGGCCTCGCCGTCGCCGGTGTTGCCGTCACCGGCGGTCACGGTGACTTCGGTCCGGCTTCGCCGGGCGATCACCGCACCGGCCTTGAGGACGCGCTCGCCGCCGCCGCCGGCGAGCACCGTGACGGCCTCGCGGCTGTAGAAATTGGGCGCCTCACACTTGAGGACGTCGCCGAGGTTGGTGGGTTCAGCGTGAGCGTTCATGGTTCATACCTCCTGTGCTGCGGCGGCCCGGGCGGTCGCCGCCCGCACCACCGGGTTGTCGTCGAGATTGGCGGAAGCGCCGGTCCCTGCGCCGGGGAGCACGTGGTTGTGCACCTCGGCATCTTGTGCCGCTTTGAGGGTCAAGAGCTCGCGGCGAACGGCGTCGGCCGAAAGCCCCTTGGCGAGCATGTCGGCGGTGCGCTCGGGCATCCCGGCGAGCGTACAGAGCTCGGCGATCAGCCCGGCTTCGGCCGTGCCTTCGGCCCGGACCGCATCAAGGTCGACCACCTCGGCAGTCTGCTGCGCGGCCGCCTCCGCCGGTTCGGGCGCAGGTGCCGGATCGGCCGGTACAGGAGTGAGGTCCTCTGCGGTCGATGTCGGCGGCGCCTCGCCGTCGGTCTTCACGGTGTCGGTGTCGTTAGTCATGACGTGCTCCTTTCGGTTGCGTGGCATGGTGATAAGCGTCTGCGGTTGGACCAGGCTCGCGGCGAGCGCCGTGAGGGCGTCGCGCATGGTGCCGACCTCGTCGGCGAGACCGGCGCGGACCGCGTCCTCGCCGAAGAAGAGCCGCGCCTCGGTGGCACGGATGGCATCGGCCGTCAGGCCGCGGTTGCGGGCGACGGTGTCGACGAACAGGCCGTAGACGCGATCGACCTCGGCCTGCAGCGTCTGGCACGCGTCGTCCGTCAGGGTCTCGTGCGGGTTGAGGTCGTTTTTTCGGGCGCTGGCGAAGACGGTAATCGTGCGGAACCCCTCCATGGCATCGCGCGCCGAGCGGTCGACATGGGCGGCGACGACGCCGATCGAGCCGAGGCCCCCGGTGCGCGGCACAAACAGGCGCTCGGCCGCGCTCGCGATCGCGTAGGCGCCGGAAAACGCCTCCTCGTCGGCGACCGCCCAGACCGGCTTGAGGCTGCGTGCCTCGTAGATGAGGTCGGAGAGATCGAACACGCCGGCGGCCTCGCCGCCCGGGCTGTCGATGTCGAGCAGGACGGCGCGCACCCCCGGATCGGTGGCGGCATCCATGATCTCCTCCTCGAGATGGCCGTAGGAGGTCAGGCCCGAGGCCGCGTCGATGGCGCCGGCCCGTTTGACCAGCGTGCCGAACACCGGGATGACGGCGATGCCCTCGGGCGTCACCAGATAGGCCCCGTGCCGGCGGGTATCGCCGTTCATGACGGCGGGCGCCGGCGCCTCGATGCCGATGCGAGGGCCGATCACGGCGAGGATCGCCTCGAGCTTCGCCTGGCCGATCACCAGCGGCGTATCCAGCACCCGGCTCGCGATATGCGGCAGCATGGTCATGCAGACCTCCTCGTCTCTTCTTCCATCGGCGCGTTCTCCTCAGCCCCTGGCTCGCGCTCGGCGTCGGGCTGGGCGGCGCCGGTGCGCGCGACCTTGCGCGGGTCGCTGTCGAGCACCAGTCCCAGCGCATCGGCGCGGGCGTTGTCGGCGGCGATCTCGCGGTCGATCTCCTCGGCGTCGTAGCCGAAGGCCGAGATCGCTTCCGACCGGCTCATGAGACCGGCCCGGATAGCCAGCACCACCGCCTTGAACTCCTTCTCCGGATCGACCCACTGCCAGCCCTGGGGAATCCACTTGGCGGTCAGATGGGGCGCCGGGTCGGCCGCGAATCCGGGTGCCTCGAGGGCGCCGGCAAGCACCGCCGTTCTCATCCACTCGCGCCACACCGGCCGGCACAGCTGGTGCACCACCACCGCGTGCTGGATGGTCTCGCAGCGGCGGCGGAACTCGAGCAGCCCGGCGCGGATCGAGGAATAGTTGACCTGCGTGAGATCGCCGCTCAGCTGCTCGTAGGTGACCCCGGCGGCGGTGGCGACGGCGCGCAGCTGATTGCGGAAGAACCCCTCGTAGCTCGACCCGGCGTCGGCCGGCTCGGCGAAGCGCACATCCTGGCCGGGCTTCAGCCGCTGCATGGTGCCAGGCTCGAGGCTGGCCTCGACGACACCGTCCTCGTCCGGCTCGTCCCCGCTCATGACGGCGTCCTCGGGGTCCGGCGAGACGACGAAGCCGGTGAACAGCGCCGCGACCTTGGCCTTGACCAGCGCCGCGTCGTCGAACTGGTCGAGCTCGTCGAGCTTGACCAGCGCCCGGGCGAGCCAGGGTTCACCCCGAATCTGGCCGGGACGGAGCGGCCGGTAGAGATGGGCGATGCGGTCCGCCGGTACCCGCACCAGATCGTGGTCGCGGGGGCGCATCGCCGGATCGCCGGGATGGGCGCGGGTCAGGTGGTAGGCGACCCTTCGTCCCAACCGGTCGAACTCGATGCCGCCCCGCACCAGGTTGCCGCTCGGCAATGTCGTGTTGAAGGTGAGCGGTACATGCTCGGCCTCCAGGAGTTGGATCTGAAGCGGCACCGCCAGACCGTCCTCGGGCCGGCGCACCCTGAGCCGCACGAAGCACTCACCGCCCTCCAGCATGGCCCGGCAGGCGAGCGCCTGGAGGCCGTAGAAATCGGTGACGCCGTCGGCGTCCGCTTCGGCGCACCAGTCCCACCACAGCGCATGCACCGCTTCCCGGAACGCCGCATCCGTCGCGATCGACTGCGGCTTGATGCCGGTGCCGATACAGTTGGTGACGAAGGCATCGACGGCACTGCCGGCCCAGGCGTTGCGGCGCACCAGATCGCGCGACTTGACCCGGAGGTCGTGGCCGGTCGCGAACAGGGCGGTCATCGCACCGGGGTTGCCCGGCCACCAGGCGAGCGCCCGCCTTCCCGAGCCCGCGGCCTCGTGGATCGGCCGGCGGGATGGACCGGCGCCGGTGCG
This sequence comes from Alphaproteobacteria bacterium, assembly GCA_965249645.1. Taxonomy (GTDB): domain Bacteria; phylum Pseudomonadota; class Alphaproteobacteria; order UBA828; family JAPUJA01; genus CAVOEB01. The sequence goes on along the minus strand of CBDFML010000012.1, from coordinate 15,799 downwards.
GAGCGCGCGCCAGGAGGTGGCGGTGCGTGCGAGCCAGCCCATGCTCAAAACCCCTTGTTGCCGACGATACGGATCTGGCGCACCTGCCTGCCGGCGTCGCGGGCGCGGGCGTTCTCGATCTCGGCCAGCGCTGCCTTGATCTCGTCGATTGAGCGGTAGGTGACGCTCTTGCCGTCATAGCTGACGGTGAGCACGCCCGAGGTCAGCGCCTCGCGCAGTGCGCGGACCTGGTCTTCGGTGTAGGTCATGTCCGCCATGTCTCAGCCCATCCACTTGCTGCGGGTCACGCGCCGGCGTTTTGCCGGGCGGGAGCCGGGATTCGATGCCGTTGTGTTCTTCGCGCCGTCCTGCCCGGTCTCGCCATCTATTTCCAGCGCTGCCTCCATGCGCCGCCAGCGGCGTTCCGGGAAACGGTCGGCGCCTTCGATCCAGGCGGCGGCGCGGGCGTAGACCCGGCAGTCCAAGGCCTCGTTGCGTTCCCTGAGCTTCCGCCATTCGTGCCGCGGCGAGCCGCGCCGCGTACGCACCGTGACCAGCTGCTCGGCGACGAACTGCTTGAGCCATTCGTCCTCGACCCAGTGCGGCAGATGGACGGTGCCGGGCGGGTAAGCCTGGCCACCGGCGCGCTCTTCCTCGGTCGGCCGTTCCAGTCTCAGAAACCGGTAGGTCTCGATCTTGAAGGCCGAGACCGCGACGCTGTAGCGCCGGGCGCCGCGGCGCAGCTTCTTGCCGCCGTCGCTCGCGTCCACGTATGACGGACCCGAGACCGGGCTCGACTGGTCGAAGGATTTGTTGCCCCTGACCGGTGCCACCTGAACGCCGGCGCGGCGCGCCCAGGCGTAGACCGGAATCGGCTCGTAGCCGGTGTCGATGGCGAACCTCGCCAGACCCAGCGCCGCGCCTCCTTCGTGCGGCCAGACCCGAGAGAGCAGCCGGTCGAGCGCGGCCCACGATTCGTCCCGCTCGGGCCCGCCTTCGATGACGATGTGGTCGATCAGCCAGCTCTCCAGGCCCCGGCCCCAGGCCCAGACATCGACCTCGATGCGGTCCTTCTGGATATCGGCGCCGGCGGTCAGGAACAGCCCACCCGCGGGCACCGTGCCCGGCGCCCAACGCTCGCGGCGGTCGTAGAGCCGCTGCCAGTCCGGCGCCTCGCCGCTCTCGACCCAGGTCTCGCCGAGGACCGTGTTGACGAAGCCTTTCAGCTGTTCCGGGTTCTTCTTCGACGCCTCGAACAGCACTGCCGCGTCGGCCCAGGAGAACCAGCCGACGGGGCTGTAGAGGCTCGAGAGATGAAAGCCGGCGGTCCTGCCGCTGTTCCCGACGGCGTCCGGGCTCGGGCCTCCGTCCGTCTCCGACGCCGTTGGCCGCCACTCGCCGGCCTCCAACATCGCGGTCTTGCAGTGCTCCTCAATCAACGAGCCACAGTATGCGCAACGGTAGGCCGCCTGCTCCGGCTTGCCTTTCGGCCAGATGAGGCATTCGAACCGGAGCGTCTGATACTCCCCGCACTCGGGACATGGTACGAAGTAGCGTCGCCGGTCGGAGGCCTCGTATTCGTGCTCGATGCGAGAGAGGCCCTTGATCTTCGGTGTCGACACCAGAAGCACCTTGCGCCGCTGAAAGGTCGAGGCCCGCCGCTCGGCGAGCAGGATCGGATCGCCCTCGCCCTCGACGTCGCCCGGATAGCCGTCGACCTCGTCGAGGAACAGGTAGCGGGCCGGCATCGAGCGCAGGCCCACCGCCGAGTTGGCCCCGGTCAGCACCAGGACGCCGCCGGGAAAGTCCTTCGACAGGATCGTGTTGCCCGAATCGCGCGAGCGCGCCGGCTTCACACGGTCGCGCAGGACCGGGCTGTCCTCGATCTGAGGCTCGATGCGCTGCTTCGAGTTGCGCTTGGCGAGCTCGACGGTCGGCGCGACCGCCATCATCGGCCCCGGCGCCTGGTGGATCACGTAGCCGATCCAGTTGTTGCCGCATTCGGTGCCGCCGATCTGCGAGCCCTTCATGAACACCACCCGCTCGACCTTCGAGGCGGGCGAGAGGCAGTCCATGATCTCCTTGAGATAAGGCGTGCGGCTGGTGCGCCAGCGGCCGGGCTCCGATGCGGCGCGCTGTGACAGCACCCGGTGCCTGTCGGCCCACTCCGAGACGCTCAGCAGAGGGTCCGGTGTCAGCCCGCCGCGGAGAGCTCCTTCGAACGCCTCCGCACCGTCGTAGGTCTCAGGAAAGGCGCGGCTCGACCTCCGCGAGCTCGTCGAGATGTTGTCGGACATGTTTTTCCAGCGCCGTGTGCATGGTGTGCGCATCGACCCCGAGATCAGCCGCCATCAACGCCGAGACCCGCGCCGGCCAGTTGAGCCACGCATCGCGCACCTCGCGGGCGAAGCGGAACGCGTGCGCGATGGCGCGGGCCCTATCGATGACCTCGCCCTTCAAGCGCTGGAGATTGATGCGCGCGATCTGGACCTTGAGCACCTCGCTCGCGGTGCGCGCCTCCATGAAGGTCATGCCGGCGCCGGCGGGACGCTGGCCGCTTTCCTGCAGGGTCTCGCGCGCCGCCTTGACCGCCGCCTTCGGCACCGCCTTGCGCTTGCGCCGCTTGGCGGCGTTGGTGTTCCGGGCCCACGCGGCGTCGGCCGTCCCGGGCTCGATGGTGCCGTCGGCCTCGGCCGCGATGCGCGCGCTCCGAAGCGCCTTGCGCACCGTCGATTCGGCGACGCCGCGGTGGCGGGCATATTCACGGATCGAAACGCCCATGTCGGACCCCCAAGGTGCGTACCCGGCGACGCACTCGAGGTGCGCACCCCGTTCAAGGTGCGCACCCCAAGTTCCGCGTTACAGGTGCGCACCCGCGTGCGGGCTGAAGGCCGCGGTTTTGCTGGACTTTTTGGCGATACGGGTGCGCACCTGAGTGCGCACTGCGCACCCAAAATCGAGCCCTAACACTAGAAAACCGTCACACTCAGCCCACCCCTTTACCTTTCGGGCCTGGTAAGGACCCCCTTTTTGCGCTCTCGGCCTCTGACAACCGCTCCATCGCCAGATCCGCCATGACGCGGAGCGCGACGGCGCCGTTGTGGATGTCGAGCTTAGATTTGACCGCGATGATGGCGTCGAACAGACGGGCGAAGTCGTCATAGTGGGCGACGATCCAGCGCGCTTCTGTCTTGGCCTTCTGCATGCGATCGAGCAGCGTGACGAAGGCTTCCTTTTCCTCCGGCAGAAAGGTCAGGTTGATTTCCTCGTACTTCGGCGCCTCGACGCTGATCCCGGTTGCGTCGATCTCGGTGATGCCGGCGAGGTCCTCCTCGGTGAGCCCCGAATATTCCTTGTAGGCAAAATCGAGATTGGCCCACAGCTCAGCCAGCATGTTCGGATCGTCCTGCCCCTCAATGGCGTTGTGCGAGAGCTGAATGGCGATCCGCTGCTCGCGGTCGAGCGGCGTGGTGATCTCCATGACGTCGGCCTCCTCGAGGCCGGCCTTGATCGCCGCCATGACGCGGTGGTTGCCGGACAAGACCTCGAGCTTGCCGTCGTCTGTCTCACAGACCAGCGGCACGCTGGTGAGACAGCCATCGCGGCGTATGTTCTCGACCAGCTGGGAGAACATGGCATCGGTCATGTAGCGCGCGTTCTTCTCCAGCAGCGCCAATTCACGCAGCTTGACGCGCCGACTGCGTGTTACCAGCGTAGCGCCGGAACCAGTTGCGGTAGACGTCGTTGGGCGTTCGCTCGCGGACGATTGAGACATAGTTGAGTGCTCCGGGCTTGCGTCCTACGAGATCGAAGATGCCGCGGTACTTCATCGACACCGGTCGGTCGGTGAAGGCCGTCGTGTAGATGCCCTCAACGCGAACGATCAGCCTGCGCTCGATCTCGCGGATCACCGCCCGGCAGGTCGCCAGCATGGCGATCAGCTTCGAGAGCTTGCGCCCGCGTGCGATGGCGAAGTCGGAAAGCAGGTAGACCCGGTCGGGCCCCCCGCCCTTGTCGCGGGTGAAGATGAAGCCGCCGGCGAGGCGGCCGTCGAGGTAGACCAGATAGTTCAACATCCCGGCGACGTGGATGATCCCCTTGGCCAGATAGCGGTCCTTCAGAAAGTTCATGTGCTGCGCTGTCGTCGGGACGATCTTGACTTCGGCTTTCGGGCCCAGCGCGTGAACGTCGACGGGTGTGTAGCGGAACGGCTCGGACCGGTGTCCGTGCCGCCGCACGGATGAGGCCGCGTTGCCGGCGTAGGTATAGACCGGCTTGTTGGTCATGTTCCGGTAGACCGTCGCGGGCGTGTGCCCAGGAAGCGCCTTGTCCGCGATCACGCAATAGCGAACGCCGAGCCCGTCGAGTTCCACGATCCAGCCCTCCAGATCGTCCGGGTCCCAGACGCGGTAAGCAGGCGCCGCCCAGTCCACGTTGTCGTCGACGAAGCGATAGAGCCGCTCATAGCCCCCCTTGTAGGTCGGTGGGAAAGCCGCGATCCCGCCGCCCGCCTCCGCTGCCTGCTTCGCATGAACCCGGAAGTCGCCGGGCGTGAAGCTCTCGATCTCCAGGCCATCGAGGAACTTCGCGAGTCTGGCCGCCGCGCTCTCGAGATACCGTTCGAAGTTTTTCCGGTAGTGCCGGAAATGAGTGATCGCGTGCGCGTTGTCGCCCTTGTGCTGCGCCATCTCCAACGCAACCAGGACCGCGGCGACGCGCTCCGCGAACGAACCGACTTCGGCCTCGACAAAGTCGAGCCGCCCGCGAAACGAGAGCGGGAACGTCTGGCCCGTGGCCAACGCGCCGAGCCCGCAGCTGAGCAGCGAGACATCGTTGGAGTGTATTCGGGCGTTCGAGTGGCGTTCCTTGATGGCGCGATCAACCCGAAACGACCCCGAGCAGCACACATGGACGTCGCCCCAAGCGCCGAAATCCACCGTGCGAAGAATCTGCTCGACGACGGCGCGCGGAACCGCTCCCGTGAACATGAAAAAAAACCTCCTAAGTCGTTGTTTTTATTGTCTTTTTACTTGACGCCGGGAAGTAGTTCTATAGAATAAACCTTGTCAAAAAGACCCCCCGCAAAGGAGAAAAAAATGGTTGCTTCCGAAAATGAAATACAAAAGACCACCACCCACAATTTCGTAGCGGCGGCCGGTGAGTTCGAAGCCCTGGTCGATCAATTCAAGGCGCTCTGCGTCACGCAATTCGGCATCGACATCGAACAGGTCAATGAGAGCCACGTTCAGCGGCTCTACGGGGCCATCAAACACATAGTGCCGATCATCGAAATGATCAGTTTCGAAGAGGCTCCCTGCGACGATGACGACGAGTAATCGAAGCGAAGAGCCCTGCCCCCCCCAACAAAAGGAGCCGAGTAAATGACAATCCGCATCGACAAATCGGTTTATCTGGCCGCTCACGGTCGAAGCCCTCGCGAACGCGGGACATGGTTTTTCAGTCCACACCGAGCCCCGACCAGTGAGCAGATCGCGAACCGCGACGAAGTCGCCGTGTTCCATAACCTCACATTCACGGAAGCGTGCCGACTGGCGCGAGCGGCGGCGCCGAAGGGATGCGCCTGCCTGTACGTGCTCAGCTAGAAAGGAGCCCCCGACACCGAAGCTGGAAAACCAGGTGCCGGGGGCGATGCAACCCCCCAAAAGGAGAAGCAAAGTGACCATAGCATCAAACCACACACTCAAACCATCGCAGGTGTCCGAGGCCCTGGGCGTCCTGGTCGGCATCAAGCAGCCGATCATGATCTGGGGCCCACCCGGCGTCGGCAAGTCAGCGATCGTCAAGCAAGTCGCGGACGATGGCAAATTCGAGCTGCGCGACGTTCGGGCCATCCTGCTCGACCCGGTCGACCTGCGCGGCCTGCCGCACATCAACGGCGACGGGCGTGCCCATTGGGCGGTGCCCGAGTTCCTGCCCCGCAAGGGCAAGGGCATCCTGTTCCTGGACGAGCTGACGGCCGCGCCGCAGCTGACCCAGGCGGCCTGCTATCAACTGATCCTTGATCGCAAGCTCGGCGAATACGAGCTGCCCGAGGGCTGGACCATCATCGCGGCCGGGAACCGCGAGAGCGACCGCGGCGTCGTCCACCGCATGCCCTCACCGCTGACTAACCGGTTCGTGCATCTGGACTTCGGCGTCGATCTTGACGACTGGACGAAGTGGGCGACGAAGCACGGTATCGCCACCGAAGTGATCGCCTTTCTGCGCTTCCGTGACGAGCTGCTGCACGACTTCGATCCGAAGCGGTCGGAGAAGGCGTTTCCGACCCCCCGGTCGTGGGAGTTCGTGAGCAACATCGTCGGCTCCGGCTCGGTCACCAACGGCATCGAGTATCCGCTAATCGCCGGCGCCGTCGGCGAAGGCGCGGCGGCCGAGTTCATGGGCTTCCTCAAGATCGCCCGCTCGATCCAGAGCCCGGACACGATCTTGATGAACCCGGAGAAGGGAGACATCCCCGAAGAGGCCGCGACGCTCTACGCGATCTCGACCGCACTCGCCCGCAAGGCGACCGAGAACAACATGGACCGGGTCGTCACATATGCGAACCGGTTGCCCGACGAGTTCAGCGTTCTGCTGGTCAAGGACGCGCTCGACCGCGACCCGGCCGTGGCCGACACCCGCGCCTACATCGAATGGGTGGCCGAGCATCACGAGATCATGTCGTAACCGAGAGTGTCAGGAGAGAGGCCATGAACAACCTTACGGAAAAAGCCATGCTGGTGCGCCAGGCGGTCAACGTCTGGTCGGGCCGCAAGTTCGACAAGAAGGTGACCCAAGAGGTCCTGGATCAGCATAAGGCCAGCACCGACGCCGGCCGCTGGAACAAGAGCCTGGTCGCCAAGGCCGCGTTGGCCGACGTGAACCGGGTCACCAACCAAGCCCGGACGCACCATTACGACCACACGCTGTCGTGGGAAGATTGGGGCGCCCGCATCCTGCCGGCGGCGGCGTATTTCGACTACATGAACGAGCAACGCTGCTTCAAGACCGAGTTCGATGCGGCGGCGGACGCGTTCGAGCGCAACTACGTCCAATACGTGAACGATGCGAAGGCCGCGCTAGGCGGCATGTTCGACTCGGACGACTATCCCGACGTTTATGAGATCAGGTCGCGGTTCGACTTCGAGACCATCGTCAGTCCGCTGCCGGATTCCGACGACTTCCGGGTCAGTCTCAACGCCTCCGAAGTCCAGCGCATCCAGGCGGACATCGAGTCGCGAACCCGCAACATCCTGCACGATGCGACCGACGAGTGCTGGAAGCGGCTTTACAAATCGGTCGAGCACATGACCGAGCGGCTGTCCGACGCGGACAACCGTTTCCACGACACGCTGGTCGGCAACCTGCGCGATCTCGTGGACCTGCTGCCGAAGCTCAATATCGCGGACGACCCGCAGCTCGAGCGGATGCGTCAGGACGTGGCCGCGAAGCTCTGCTCGAACGATCCGTCCGTGCTGCGGCCGAACTCGAAGGACTTCGACAAGGCCGCCCGTGAGAAGCAATCGAACGACGCCGAACGGATCCTCGACGCGATGTCCGGCTACGTGAGCTAAGGAGAACGAGACATGGAAACCAAGACGAAACTCACCAAGGCGCGGACCCGCCTCGTGTTGTCTCAGCCGTTCTTCGGCTCGCTGGCGCTGCGCATGGGCCTGATCGAGAACCCCGCCATCGAGACCATGGCGACGAACGGCCGCGACGTCTACTTCAACCCCTCGTTCGTTGACGGCCTCAGCATGGACGAACTCGTGGGCGTTCTCGCTCACGAGGTCATGCATCCGGCCTGCAACCACCATACGCGCCGCGGCGGCCGCGACGCCGAGCGCTGGAACATCGCAGCTGACTACGCGATCAACCCCGTTCTGATCGACAACGGCTTCACGCTGCCCGAGGAAGCCTTGCTCGACCCGGCCTATTCGGGGATGAGCGCCGAAGCCATCTACAACCGGTTGCCGCCGGACCAGTCGGGCGGCAACGGAGACGACGGCACCGAGCCCAACCCGGACCCGGGCCGCTGCGGCGGCATCCTGGACGCCCCCGGAGAGGCGGGCAACCCGTCGCCGGCCGAACTGGCGGCCGCCGAAGCCGAATGGCGTCAGGCGATGGCGCAGTCGGCGACAATCGCCAAGAACGCCGGCAAGCTGCCCGGCGACCTTGCACGCATGGTCGACGAAGTGCTGCACCCGAAGGCCGATTGGCGCGAAATCCTCCGCCGCTTCGTGGAAATGTCCGCGAAGCAGGAGTACCGCTGGACCCCGCCCAACCGGCGCTTCGTGCATCAGGGCGTGTACCTGCCCTCGTGCCGCTCGGAGCAGATGCCGCCGATCGCGGTTGCGATCGACACCAGCGGCAGCGTCTCGCAGTCCGAGATGAACCAGTTCGCGGCCGAGATCACCAGCATCCTCGAGGACTGCACGCCGGAAGAAATCCACGTCCTCTATTGCGATTCGCGGCTGCGCAACGCGGAGACGTTCTCACCGCATGACCTACCGATCGAGCTGCATCCGCGCGGCGGCGGCGGGACCGACTTCCGTCCGCCGTTCGAGTGGCTCGACGAGGCCGATATCGACCCCGTCTGCGTGGTCTATCTGACCGATTTGTACTGCTCGAGCTATCCCGACGAGCCGGCCTATCCGACCCTTTGGGTAACGACGACCGCGCCGGGATATGTGAGCCAGCCGCCGTTCGGAGAAATCGTACACATGGGAGAAATCTGATGGGACCTACAAGCTTGAATATCTACACCGTCATCGGCCTGCACCCGGACACCGACTGGAGTGACGGGCTCCGGGCCGCGACGTTCGTTCACGTCGTCAGAGCGGGGACGCCGACCTTGGCGGCGCGTGAGGCCAAACGGCAGATGACCACGAGCTATCCGGAAGACCCCGGCAACCCCGACGACATCGAGATCATCGCCGTCTTCGAGGGCCGCCACATAGACCACTATGAGCCGACTCTAGACACCGAGGCCTACGAGCGCGAATACGAACAGGAGATGAGCCAATGAAGACTGCAAGCTTCAAGACCTACGCCGGCCCCGGTCGAATCTCGATCGCCCGCTGGGAGCCGCGCGGGACGCCGGCCGGATACCGGCGATACCCGACGCTCGCGCCGACCCGTGAGATGATGCGCATGTCCGGAGCTCAGTATCGGAAAATCTACTTCCGCGACATCGTCGGCCACCTCGATGCCCGGGTCGTGTGGGACGAATTACACGAGCTGGCCGGCGACGCCGAGCCGGTTCTGCTCTGTTGGGAAAAGCCGCCGTTCAGCGCCGCGAACTGGTGTCATCGCCGGATCGTGGCCGAATGGTTCGCCGACAAACTCGGCGTGGACATCGCGGAACTCGCCGCCACGAGACCCAACAACCCCACCCAAGGAGAAAACCGATGAAGACACAGCGTCAATTCATGCTGGACGCCGACCGGCACACACTTGATGCCGCGGCCTGCTCATCGTCAAACGGCTTCGCGCAATTCGACACCTCCCAAGACGTCGCCTATTACGGCATTTGGGGCAACCCGTGGACCCTCACGGTCGTTACGTATTGCGAGGGCGATGTTGACACCGACGTGTACGACAATGCCGAAGAGTTCGTCGAAGGCATCCGCGTGATCATGTGCTGGCATACCGACCACGGACATGAGTTCACCGGCATTGATGGCGGGTCCAATGCGCCAATGATCGCCCGATTCAAGTCCCTCGGGCTGGGTGACCTGCTGCACTGATCGGCACAATCCCGAACCTCCCTTTTCCAGAAATACCTTGCCACAAACCCCGTAGAGCCCCGCCAGGTCCGATTCGCAGGCCGCGAACCCAGCAACACCTACCAAACCTCGGGTCGGCCAGGTGGCGCCCCCGGGCAATAGGAGTTGGAGCGGGCTGCCGGATCTGCCCCGGCGCGATCGGGGGGTACCCGACCGTGGTCTATCCGCCCGCACTAGCTTTGATGGCTGCGTTCGCCGTCTGGCAACAGATCACACCGGCGGCGAGCCGCTCCAGGTCCGCGTCGCGAAACTCCAACGGATGCAGGATCACGGTCGACCGAATCGGCTAGCTCGATGGCCCGGGCGCACTCTCCTTCTTGACAAGCTGTAGCCAATTGACTACAGTTAGATCATGACAATCAGGGTCGTGCATTACATCGGAGAAGATGGCAAGGACCGCTTTGACGCTTGGTTCCGCCGTTTGAGCCCTAAAGCACGCGCCCGCATCCAGACCCGGATTGACCGGGTCGAGATCGGAAACTTCGGAGACCACAAAAGCGTCGGCCAGGGCGTGTCCGAACTCAGAATCCACTTCGGCCCCGGCTACCGGGTCTATTACGGGCGCGACGGAGACACTTTGGTAATCCTTCTTGGCGGTGGCGACAAACGACACCAGGACCGCGAAATCGCAATCGCTCAGGCCAACTGGAAAGTCTATAGACGGGAGAAATGACATGCCATTACGAGACCACAAGGCGACCGACTATCTGAAGACGCCCGAGGACATCGCCGCCTATCTGAACGCCGCGATCGAGGAAATGGATGACGACCCGCGTCTGCTCATGAAGGCGTTTCGCAACGTCGCCGAAACGCGTGGCGGCGTGTCCGAGCTCGCGCGTCAAGCCAATCTCGACCGTGTGGCGCTCTCGCGCGCACTGTCCGGCCGGCGCAACCCACGCCTCGACACGCTAACCAAGGTGGCGGAGGCCTGCGGCATCAAGCTTCAATTCTCGGCGTAGGGTCCATTGCCTCCAACGAACTCCGGGACCGGTCGGAACTGGCCCCAGAGTTCGCAAGGGAGGACGACCCGCCAATACTGATTCGGCGCCGATCAGATCGAAAGCCGTCTCGGACGCGGGCGGCGAACAGACGCTCAAATCAAGATCATTGCGTGCTGAAATGGGGTAGCAACCCAAGGGGCCCAAAGGGCTCGGGCAGGAACCCTCCATTATTCAGCTCACCACAAACCCAAACCATGGCTCTTGCAGGTGTTATTGAGGCCAATCGAGTCTGATTCTGTGCCGCCGATACCAAGTGCAATGAAAGCGTCCGTCGGGGGGGGGGGGCAACATGCCGATGAATGGCTTGTCGCCCGTGTATCCCCCAAACGAATTCTTGGCATTCACGAAACCACAAATATAGATAGTTCCACTCTCTTCCGGGCCGGCCTCTATTTGACCAAGGATTGCCGAATTCGGATCTTTCAAAATCTTGCGAAGCCCATCGAGAACTTTTTCTTCTTGAGCAGCGGTAAGCGTCTCGGCTGCCTCTGTTGGCCCCGCAACCCCCAAGGCGCCGACGATAGCCACAACGAAGGTGGCCACAACAACCAAGCTCAATCGCCGCATTTGAAGCCTCTCCCCGCTTCCTCATTTAGGGAATAACTGGTTTGCTCTGTCAAGTCGCAGGCTTCGTCGAACCGAGCCTTGAGAGTTCGCCACGCATGCGCGGCAACCAATGGGACCACGCCGTTGCCGCAGAGTCGAAGCCGGTCCACCCGGTGGGCCAGCCCATCAGAGTCTCGACGAACAGCGGGTTCAAGGTCCGGCGCGCAGCGGAGGAATCGCTCCCAGCCGTCCCGGTCTTCAGGACCTGGCGGCCAAGCAGGCCGTTCACCGGCGTGTTGGCAAGCGTCGTCGCTCCGTCCTTGTGATCCCGCGCCGCCGGCGTCAGCACCGGCGGCGGTATGTGGAGCCAGGTCATGCAAGGGCGGGCCTCAGTAGTCGTCGTCACGCTCAAGCCGCTTGCGGCAGGGCGGCAGCCACACGAACCCCGGGCCGGGCCGGCCGATGGGTTTGGCCGGCTGAACCCAGACGATCCAGCAGTAGGCGGTGGCGCTGGCCGCGGTTCGCGAGAGCCTGCTCTTGATCATCGGCACCCGCTCCGTGAACTGACAGATCCACTCGGGCGGATGCGGTTCGAACAGTGTGGCGTGCCGCCCGATCCCTTCCAGGAAGGTCGTGCGGACCAGCAGGCACACGCCCACATTGGCAAGCTCGAGGCCGCGGCGCGCGAATGCCACGGCCTGGTTGAATGGCGGGTCAGTGATGATCCAGTCAACCGGCTCGGTTGGTTCCCACGGTGACAGCAGCCCGCCGGCCAGGAAATCGTCGACCGCGTAGCCGTGCCCGTAATCGTGAACGTCGGACGCTTCGACGCGGGCGAAGTATTCGGTCAGCGGGCGGACCATGTGACCCTCGCCGCACGCTGGGTCCCATACGGACTCCGGCTCGATCTTGCCCCAATAATCGAGATGCTCGCAGAGCGCTCGCGTCGCCCATGGCGGTGTCGGGAAGTAGTCGAGCGAGTCCGGCGGCTCGTGCCGCCGCGCCATCACCGCTGTCGAGACGTTCTGCGCCATCACGCGGCTTGCCGGCTTGGGCGTCCGCGAGACACCAGACCGAGCCGACAGCGACCCCGAGCGCGAACACGACGAGCACCGCCCAGGTCTTCCACTCGATAATGAAGCGCAGATTGTCCAACAGACCCTTCAATGAGGTTGCACGGCTCATGATCGGCCTCCTTCAGGCAACAAAAAACCCGCCGCGGCGATGATGCCGGACGGGGTCTGGTGCGGGCACACCAACTCACGCTGACGAAAACATGTCCCTTATGGATAACACGTGTCAACATCTTTTTTGAATTCCGCGCGCGAGCCCGCGCTGAGCCTGAGTGTGCGGGCAGTGCCCTCGGCGCAAGTGTTGTCGCGTGAATTCGGGCCAAATGTGCATTTTCCGAATCACCTGTCAATGGCGGAGCAAAAAGGGACCACCGTGGCGGTGTAAGAAGGGACCACTTGGCGGCTGCGGGCTTGTCCCCGTAGTCCATGGGAGGGCCCCGCGTGCGACGCGGCGTGCCCTCAACAGGCCGACGCAGCGGCGCGCGCGGGAGGGACCTGTGGGCCCACGGGGGCTCTGTCAGAGCAAATTCAGTTGAGGCTGGCGGCAGCACGCCGTAGCGTTGACGGATGAAAAATCCCTTCCGCTATTTCAATAGTTCGCCCGAGGTGATTCGCCTCACGGTGATGATGTACGTTCGCTACCCGTTGTCACTGAGACAGGTCGAAGATCTGCTGTTCGAGCGCGGTATCGACATCTGCCATGAAACCGTACGGATGTGGTGGAACCGGTTCGGTCCGATGTTCGCCGCAGAGATCAGGAAGCGGCGCCTTCATGATGCCTCGTATTCCCGCTGGCGCTGGCATCTGGACGAGGTGTTCGTGCGGATCAATGGGGAGACGCATTATCTCTGGCGCGCCGTCGATCACGAGGGAGAGGTACTCGAGGTTTTTGCTACGAAACGCCGGGATCGCCAGGCCGCGCTCAAGTTTCTAAAGCGCGCGATGAAAAGATACGGCCGGCCTCAGGTGATCGTCACAGATCGGCTTCGGTCGTATCGAGCGGCGATGAATATGATCGGTAACGCCGCCGACCAGGAATGTGGGCGCTGGCTCAACAACCGAGCCGAAAACTCACACCAGCCGTTTCGACGACGGGAAGGAGCGATGGTGAAATTCAGGGACATCAAGACCCTGCAAAAGTTCGCCGCCGTTCACGCGTCACTCCACAATCACTTCAACCTCGACCGTCACCTCACCTGCCGCGACGACTTCAAGCAAAACCGCTCGGCTGCGCTGGCCGAGTGGCGGGAACTCGCGGCATGAAGTTCGCATGAAACGCAAATTTGGAGACTGTTTCGCATTAGACTGACAGCACCCGCCGCGCCGAACCCGCGAGCCCGCGTCCGCGGCGATAGGCTGCAGCCGGCCGATCGGGCGGTCAGGCGCGTGCCGGGCGATCCCGTTCGCTTCGCCCCGCGACTTTGCTCCGCCAAATCATCCGCGTCCCGGCCACGCCACCCCGGGGGTCAATCGGACGGGGTGAAAAGGCTGTAAGGACGCTCACCAGAACCGCCAACTCCCGGATCGACTGTTCCGGAGAAATTAAACCTCGGTGGTTGCGGGGGCACGCAACCACCTTTACCGAACATCGATGAAAACAGGTGGCGGATGTGTGTCATCTCCGCGTGGCCGATCACCTTGGGTGAACTGTTGATATAACGGATCGGATTATTCACCTGCCGAGGCTACGGATCTCCCCAACCCAGCTCACGCTAGTTTAGTTTGATACTGCTAGGAACGGGTGTGCCTAAAAGTGTCCTGCTGTCGTTCCGCCGTCAATCTGCAAGGCGGCCCCTGTAACAAAGCGCGCCTCTTGCGAAGCCAGATACAAAATTGCACTGGCGATCTCGCCCGAGGTCGCGATTCGTTTTAAAGGTGCAAAGTCGATGAGCTTCTGCTCTGCCGCCGCGGGGTCGTTGCTTTCGTCGATAAGATCACGGCGAACCATATCGGTATCGACATATCCGGGGCAGACGCAATTGACCCGGACCACCGGCGCCAGTTCAAGCGCCATGGCGCGGGTCAGATTAACCACGCCCCCCTTGGACGCACAGTAAACGGAGAGGTTCGACTCGCCAATCAGCCCTGCATCGGATGCAACATTGACGATATTCCCCCTCGTCGTACGCAAGGCGGTCAACGCTGCCTGACAACAGAAGAACGTGCCCTTCAAGTTCACATCGAGCGTCCTGTCCCACATCGCCTCGTCGCTGTTTTCTATCGACGCGTCGTCGGCCACGCCGGCACTGTTTATCAGAACGTCGAGGCCGCCAAGCTGCTCCGTGGCGGATCCAACGGCGGCTTGACAACCGGACACTGTGGCGATGTCGCCCGGCGCGCCAACCATCCGATCGTCTCCACCCAGAGCGGAAAGTGCAGCGTCGACGGATTGCGCTGTACGGCCGTTGATCGCGACGCGCGCCCCGGCATCGAAGAACGCCCGAGCCGCAGCTCGGCCAATTCCACGGCTGCCGCCGGTCACCAAGATCCGCTTTCCTGAAAAATCAAATCCCATCGAGGTCACACCGAGGCGTTCAGAAGGCTTCGCCTTTGACCTTGCGGTGCGCGCAGGCGGCCAAATACTCGTGAATCATCGCGACTTCAACATTGGCGGAAATTCCAGGCGCGCCGCTCAAACTGAGTTCATGACCTACGCAGTTAACGTCGAAGCCGCGAATCTTGCACTGCATTGTGATCATCCGAATCGCCTTCAACATTTCGCGGAATGTCAGGCCACCAACGTTTGGTCCCATCTCAGACGCCGGGCACCAGGGCCCGTCCATCACGTCGATGTCAAACGTGAAATACACCGCTTCGGTCCCATCGGTTGCGCGGTTGATCGCGTCCTGCACGACGTCCTCGATACCTCGTTCGTAGATGTCTTCGCGGAAAAACGCATTGTGTCCCTGCTTTTCGAGCAGTTCCATCTCGAGCTTCAGGTTGAAATAGCTGTCCACCCCGATCGTGCAGTAGTTCTCGGGCCGGATGTTGGGAATCTCCAGTGCGCGGGCGGCGCAGGAGGCGTCTCCGTGTTTCCAGCCTTCCAACTCCTCCTCGTTGTCGAGGTGGGAATCGAAATGCAGTACGCCGACATTCCCCTCGATTCTGCGGCACACCGCCTTTTGAATCGGCTGTGGAATTGAATGATCGCCACCCATGACGATGGGCCTTGCGCCCGCATCGAGAACCATATCAACCGTTTGCTCGAGCCAGTCGAAGTTCTCACTGGCCCGCTCCGGATTCATGGTCGGGTCGACATCGCCGATATCGCAGACCTTGAATTCATCGAGATAGTCGACGTCGTAGAAACGATGATAGGAACTGATGAACTCTGACGCCGCCCGCAGGCTGCGGGGCCCCATGTAAGATCCGGGGCGAGTCATGGTGTCAAACGAGAAGGGTGCGCCGAGAA